>NZ_JBICUQ010000008.1:280769-579281 GCF_043198225.1 Nonomuraea sp. NPDC048826
TAAGCGGGGCCTGCGGGGGGTCAGGGGCGGCGCATGAGGGTGACGGCGGCGGCTATGTTGATCAGGACGATGGACACCCAGGCGATGATCAGCCCGGGGGCGCCGGCCTGGCTGGCGATGGCCGTCAGCGGGACGCCGATGCCCATGGAGCCCAGTGCGATCGGCACCATGGAGCGCGGGTTCTCGTTCTTGCGCTTGGATTCCTTGCCGCGCTGCCTGAGCTCCGCCTCGACGCGGGCCGCGATCGTGGCGTCGAGCCGGTCGGCGAGTGAGTCGACCAGGGCGAGTTCGTAGTCGGGGCCGAGATCACGGCGGGCGTCGATGGTCGCCCGCAGTTCGTCGCGGACATCCCTCTCCTGATGCATAAGGGACATCCTGCCCTGTCCCGGACGCGCCGTCATCAGACCTGGGAGCCATGTTGGACTCCTCCCCAGGTACGGTGCTGCCATGGAGATCATGACCCCTCGGGGTGCGGCGCGGGTGGACGTCGACGAGGGGGAGAACGCCCGGCTGCTGCTGGTGCTGACACACGGGTCGGCCGGCGGAGTGGACGCGCCCGACCTGCTGGCGGTGCGCGAGGCGGCTCTCGGCGTGGGGGCGGCCGTGGCCAGGGTGACGCAGGCGTTCCGGGTCGCGGGGGCACGGGCGCCGGGGTCGCCCGAGCGGCAGGACGAGGCGTGGCTGACCGTGCTGGGCGAGCTGCGCGCGCGGTGGCCCGGCCTGCCGCTGGTGCAGGGCGGCCGGAGCAACGGGGCGCGGGTGGCCTGCCGCACCGCGCGGGCGGCCGGGGCCACGGCCGTGGTGGCGCTGGCGTTCCCGTTGCATCCGCCCGGCAAGCCGGAACGTTCCAGGGCGGACGAGTTGCGCGGCGCCGGAGTCGACGTGCTGGTGGTGAGCGGCGACAGGGACCCGTTCGGGATTCCCGACGCGGCGGACGCGACGCGGCTGGTGGTGCTCCCCGGAGAGGGGCACGATCTGAAGAAGCAGCCCGTCAAGGTGGGCGAGGTGGTCGCCGACTGGCTGACCCGATATCTCGGGTAACCGGCCGGCGGTCGCTCGATTGTCGGTGGCTCAGGCAGCCCCGACCAGCGGGTCGGGACGGTGCGGGGCGATGGCGGTGCCGCCGGGCAAGAGCTCACCGGTGTCCTCGAACAGGACGACGCCGTTGCACAGCAGGCTCCACCCCTGCTCGGGGTGGCAGGCCAGGGTGCGGGCGGCTTCGCGGTCAGGCGCGTCCGCAGACGGACAGACCGGTTCGTGCGGGCACATCGGCGTGCCTCCGATATCTCGTGGATGGCTCCCGATCAAGGGGTCGGGAGCGGCTCGGGTTTTCTTTCCAGCAAGTGTGCGATGTGCGTCACACGTTCCGACATAGCCCGTTCGGACTGTTCGGGGAGGATGCCCCCGGGACGTGTGACCTCCGACACAGCGTGCCTTATGCAGGATAACCGGGCCAAGCGCGACACGCACACTACGTTTCGAGCCCTCGGAGCAAAGCTTCGAGCCCGCGTTCGAAGTCGGCGTCGGCCCGCCGGTCGCGCCGCACCCACTCGTCCACCTCCGGATCGGCCCAGCCCGAGCGCTGGACCTCGACGGCGACGCTGCCGAACACGAAGGCCCGGAGCGTGCGGACCGCCTCCTCCGCGTCGGGCAGGCCGCCGTCGGCGAGTTGCTCGATCTGCTCGCCGATGGCCAGGGCGGTGGCGCCCTTGGGCGGCTTGGTGAGCGCCAGCGCCAGCACGCCGGGGTGCTCGCGCAGCAGCTCGCGACCGGCCCTGCACCACGCCCGCGCGGTGTCCTGCCAGGTCGCGGCCTGCTCCACGCGGATGGCGGTGACATGCTCGGCCAGGGCGTCCATCAGCGCCTCCTTGCCGCGCGGCAGGTGGTGGTAGATGGCCATGGCCTCGACCTCCAGCGCGTCGCCGAGCCGGCGCATGGTGAGCCTGCGCAGCCCTTGGGTGTCGGCGATGTGCAGGGCGGCCTCGATGATCCGCTCGCGGGAGAGGGGGACGGGCGGTCGCTTGGCGGGCATGGTGATCATCTTACTATGTAAAGGGGGTCGCGCGAGAGCGCCGCGCCGGACCGGTTACGGGGCGGCGGCGCGGAGCGCGTACCCTGTTCGCTGATAAGAACGGACAGCGTGAAGGGCAGAGTCGATGGCGTTTTTCCGTCCGCGGGTGAGCCGCGAGGCCGAGGTCCGCTACCACGCGGATGTGGAGATCTCCAAGAGCTACCCCCAGCTCCTCGACCGGGCCAGGGAGGCCGAGCAGGTGGTGCGTGACCTGCGCGCCGGCGCGGCCGACGAGATCGAGCTGCTGGCCGCGGGCCGGGCGTTCGACAAGGCGCTGACCGACGCGCTGCGGGCGGCCGAGGCGGGGCAGCGGGCGGCGTTCGGGGTGAAGTCCTACGACGACCGCATCGCCCGGCGCAAGGCCAAGGCGACGCCCAAGGGCGCCATGTGGACGGCCGAGGTCGACCGGCTGCGCACGCTCCGCGAGGAGAACCGGATGTGGGGCATCCCGCGCGTCCCCCGTCCCGTCCCCTCCGCCAGATAATCCCTCCGCAGGAGGAGGCCTCACGTCACTCTGGCGCGCCGGGCGACCCCGCTCGGGATGATGTCGGCTCTCGTGATGGCTCCGGGTCGCGTGGTCGTCCCACGCAGACGAGCCCCGGCGCAGGCCGGGGCTCGTCGCGTTCGCCGGGTGGCCGGCCCGGAGGGGTCAGCCGGTCGGCGCGGTCCGCACGGCCGGGCGGGGTTCAGCCCGGCCGGGCCGACCGGGGGGCCGGGGTCAGCTCGCCCAGTCGAGCAGGGGGCGGGTGTTGCTCGGGTGGCGCAGCTTGGACAGCGACTCCTTCTCCAGCTGGCGGATCCGCTCCCGGGTGAGCCCGAGGTGCTTGCCGATCTCGTCCAGCGTGTGCGGCTTGCCGTCGATCAGGCCGAACCGCAGCGCCATGATCTTCGCCTCGCGCGGCGACAGGTTCTGCAGCACGCCGCGCAACTGGTCGCCGAGGAGCTGCCGGTCGACGATCTCCGACGCCTCCGGAGAGTCGACGTCCTCGATCAGGTCGCCGATCGTGGTCTCGCCGTCCTCGCCGATCGTCGCGTTGAGCGAGATCGGCTGGCGGCTCGTCCGCATCAGCTCCTCGATCTGGTCGGGAGTCTTGTCGAGTTCCTTCGCCAGCTCCTCCGGCGTGGGCTCGCGGCCCATCCGCTGGTGCATCTCGCGCTCGACGCGCGACAGCTTGGAGAGCATCTCCAGCACGTGCACCGGCAGCCGGATGGTGCGGGCCGAGTCGGCGAAACCGCGCTGGATCGCCTGGCGGATCCACCACATGGCGTAGGTGGAGAACTTGAAGCCCTTGGTGTAGTCGAACTTCTCCACGGCCCTGATCAGGCCCAGGTTGCCCTCCTGGACGACGTCCAGCAGCGACATGCCGCGGTCGGTGTACTTCTTGGCCACCGAGACCACCAGCCGGAGGTTGGCCTCCAGCATGTGGTCCTTGGCCGCCCTGCCGTCCTCGGCCACCAGGCGCAGCTCCTCGCGCTGCTCCAGGTCCAGCTCCGGCTCGCTCTCCAGCTTGTACTCGGCGTACAGACCGGCCTCGATCCGGCGGGCCAGCTCGACCTCCTCGGCGGCGGTGAGCAGGGTGCGGCGGCCGATGGACTTCAGGTAGGTGTGGACCGAGTCGCCCATGACGGACGCGGTGTCGTCCAGGTCGAACGTCTCGTTCTCCAGCTCGGCGTCGTCCGGCTGCAGCGCGACGTCGTCCGGAACGTCCTCCCGGTCCGCGTCGATCTCGGCCTTTGCCTCAGGGGCCTTGGAGTCGGTAGTCTTTGAGCGCGAAGTCTTCCTGGTGGAGCGCTTCGTGGCAGGCTTGTTCACGGGCTTCCTGGCAGCCTTCTTCTGGGCGGTGGGCTCGTTGTCGGCGGCCAGGTTCACCCCCGACTCGGTGAGCTCGCGCAGGATCGAACGGCCCTCGGCCGGGTTGATGCCGGCCTGGGCGAAAGCGTCGCGCAGCTCCGCGAGGGAGAGGCGGCCCTGGGCTCGCCCTCGGTCAATCAGTTGCTCGAGGGTGGCTGATGGGGCCACGGCGGTTCGGGGCATGAGGACACCTCCTCCATACGGAGTGGAAGCGAAGACGTAGGCGGGTGTGCGGTGGCGCGGCCCCGGCTCCGGCCGCTGTACTCACCAGTATCAATAACGCCTCACACCGAGATTTGTTCCCTCGGCGCGAAAAAGGGCGGCCGCCCGGCCGGCGGCGCGCCCTTGCGGGGGTCGGTGGCGCTACTCGCCGATCTCGAACTCCCCGACCTCTGGCATGGGCATGGGCTGGGCGTCCTCCAGCCGCTCGTCGCTCCAGTAGCGGAGCACGTCCTCCGGATCGGGGTTGACGTCGGTGGACACCACGATGTCGGGCCGCACGGAGGGGGACGGGCCGACCTGCTCGACGACGGCCCGGGTCGACTGCTTGACCTGGTCGAGCCTGCCCGCCGAGGCGGCCGCCGCGACCCAGACGCCACCGGCGACGACGACGCCGACCACGGCCGCGGATGCCCACGTCTTGCGGGACTGGTTCATGAAGGCTCCCTCCTTCTCCCCACTATGACGTATCCGCGCATCCATCAGGTTCCGGACTTCAGCCGCACCAGATCGGGTTTCCCGTTGGGCAGCAGCGGAAGCCGGGAAAGCAGGCGCAGGTCGCGCGGCGCGGCGTACGGCGGCAACCGGTCGGCGCAGTAGGCGCGCACCTGCGCGAGTGTGGGCGGATTCACAGGGTCGGCGGGCACCACGGCGGCCACCACGGCCTCGCCCCACTCCGGGTCGGGCAGGCCGACCACGGCCACGTCGGCGATCGCGGGATGCCGGCTCAGCACCGCGGCCACGGCCCCCGCCACCACCTTCTCGCCGCCGGTGTTGATGACGTCGTCGGCCCGGCCCAGCACGCGCAGCTGGCCGCCGGACAGCTCGCCCAGGTCGGAGGTCACGAACCAGCCGCCGTCGAACGGGGCGGCCCCGCCGGATCGGTAGCCGGAGAACAGCACCGGCCCCGACACCCGGATGAGCCCGTCATCGCCGATCTTGACGTCCACGTGGTCGAGCGGCCGGCCGTCGTACACGCACCCGCCGCACGTCTCGCTCATGCCGTACGTGGTCACGACCGAGGCGCCGAGCTCGCGGGCCTCGTCGAGCAGGCCGGGACGGGGCGCCGCGCCGCCGAGCAGGATGGTGCGGAACCCGGACAGGTCGGCGCCCAGCTCGACCAGCCGGTGCAGCTGCGTCGGCACCATCGACACGTGGTCGGCGCCCGAGTCGAGCACGGCCCGCGGGTCGAAGCGCTCGTGCAGGATCGGCTCGGTCTCGGCGAGCATGGCGCGTACCAGGACCTGCAGCCCCGACACGTGCGAGACGGGCAGGCAGCACAGCCAGCGCTCGCCCTTGACCGCCCCCAGCCGCCGCAGCGAGGACGCCGCCGAGGCGCGCAGCGCCGTCGCGGACAGCATCACGCCCTTGGGCGTGCCCGTGCTGCCGCTGGTCGCGATGACCACCGCCACGTCAGGCGGCACCCCCTGCCCGCCGTCGCGCGGCTCCCCGTCGACGTGGGTGGGCCGCAGCGCGGCGACGGCGGAGCCGTCCTGTCCCGGCGTGAGCGGCAGCACCGCGGGGCCCTCGCCCGACAGCGCGGCCCGGATCGCCGCGAACAGCTCGGGCCCGGCCGGGCGCACCACCGCGTGCAGCGGCCGGTCCGGATGCGACGGGTTCCTCCACATGCTCGTAAGGTTAATGGCGTCAGAACGGTCAGTGGCGGCAGGGAGGGTCGTGACGCGTTCCCCCGTGGTGTTCCGGATTCCGATGCGCACCAAGTTCCGCGGACAGACCGTCAGGGAAGGGGTCCTCGTGCGAGGGCCCGCCGGATGGGGCGAGTTCTCGCCGTTCCCCGAGTACGGGCCGCGCGAGTGCGCCCGCTGGCTGGCCTGCGCGCGCGAGGCCGCCTTCGAGGGCTGGCCGGAGCCGGTGCGCGACACGGTCCCGGTCAACGCCACCGTGCCCGCCGTCGGGCCCGAGCAGGCGCACGCGCTGGTGCGCCGCTCCGGCTGCGGCACGGCCAAGGTCAAGGTGGCCGAGCCCGGCCAGAGCTTCGCCGACGACCTGGCCAGGGTGGAGGCGGTGCGCGACGCGCTCGGCCCGTCCGGCAGGCTGCGCGTCGACGTCAACGGCGCCTGGGAGGTGTCCGAGGCGGTGCGCCGGCTCAAGGAGCTCGACCGGTTCGACCTGGAGTACGCCGAGCAGCCGTGCGCCACCCTCGACGAGCTCGCCGCCGTCCGGCGGGCGTGCGACGTGCCGATCGCGGCCGACGAGTCCATCCGCCGCGCCGAGGACCCGCTGCGGGTCAGGGCGGCGGAGGCGGCCGACATCGCCGTGGTGAAGGTCCAGCCGCTGGGCGGGGTGCGCGACGCGCTGCGCGTGGTCGAGGCGTGCGGGCTGCCGGCTGTGGTGTCCAGCGCGGTGGAGACGTCCGTGGGGCTGGCCGCCGGCCTGGCGCTGGCCGCCGCCCTGCCCGAACTGCCGTACGCGTGCGGGCTCGGCACGATGGCCCTGCTGGACGGCGACGTGGTGGCCGACTCACTGGTCCCCCAGGGCGGTGAGCTGGCCGTGCGCCGTCCGGACGTGGACCCCGGGCGGCTGTCGGCATTCGAGATCGATTCCCCGTCGTGGCTGCGGCGGATGCAGGAGGCGTCACTGTGAACCCCGCTACCGCGCTGGCCACGGTCCTGGTCGACGAGCTGGTGCGCTGCGGCCTCACCGACGTCGTGATCGCGCCGGGCTCCCGTTCGGCGCCGCTGGCGCTGGCCGTGCACGCCGAGTCGAGGCTGCGCCTGCACGTCCGCGTCGACGAGCGGTCGGCGTCGTTCCTGGCGCTCGGGCTGGCCAAGCGCACCGGCCGTCCGGTGGCCGTGATCTGCTCGTCCGGCACGGCCGCGGCCAACTTCCACCCCGCGGTGATCGAGGCCGGCGAGTCCGGCGTGCCGCTGCTCGTGCTGACCGCCGACCGGCCGCCCGAGCTGCGCGGCACCGGCGCCAACCAGACCATCGACCAGCTCAAGCTGTACGGGACGGCGACGCGCTGGTTCGCCGAGGTGGGCGTGCCGGAGGACCGACCCGGCCAGGTGGCCTACTGGCGGTCGCTGGCCGGTCGCGCCTACCAGCGCGCGCTCTCGCCTGACGACCCCGGCCCGGTGCACCTCAACCTGCCGTTCCGCGAGCCGCTGCTGCCCGACGGCGACACCTCCTGGTGCGAGCCGCTCGGCGGCGACGTGAACGGCCCGTGGACGCGGGTCCGCGTCGCGCCGCCCCCGGTCGCCCTGCACCTCCCGCCGACCAGGCGCGGGGTGCTCGTCGTCGGCGACGGCGCGCCCAACGTGCGCCGGTACGTGGCCGCGGCGGGCATGGCCGGCTGGCCGGTGCTTTCGGAGCCGCAGGGCGGCGGCCGCTACGGCGACCACGCCGTCTCCACCTACCACTTCCTGCTCGGCATGCCGGAGTTCGCCGACGCCCACCCGCCGGAGGTGGTGGTCACCCTGGGGCGGCCGGGCCTGTCGCGGCCGCTGCTGTCGTGGCTGAGGCGCGCCCAGGAGCACATCGTGGTCGCGCCCGACCTGCACCGCTGGCCCGACCCGACCCGCTCGGCGACCCAGGTGGCCCAGGCGGTGGAGATCCCGGTGGCCTCCGGCGACGACGACTGGCTGCACGCCTGGCGGCGGGCCGACCAGGCGGCCAGGGCGGCGGTCGACGAGGTGCTCGACACCTCCGGGCTGAGCGAGCCCCGGCTGGCCCGCGACCTGGTCGAGACGCTGCCGAACGGAGCGCTGCTGTTCTGCGGCTCCTCGATGCCGATCCGCGACCTCGACCAGGCGATGCGGCCGCGGCGCGGCATCAGGCTGATGGCCAGCCGCGGCGCGTCGGGCATCGACGGGCTGGTGTCGACGGCGATGGGCGCGGCGCTCGGCCACAACGGGCCCTCCTACGCGCTCATCGGCGACCTGTCGTTCCTGCACGACCAGAACGGCCTGGTGCTCGGCCCCCGGGAGCCGCGCCCCGACCTGTGCCTGGTGGTGGTCAACAACGACGGGGGCGGCATCTTCTCGATGTTGCCGCAGGCGGCCGTGCGTGACCCGTTCGAGCGGGTCTTCGGCACCCCGCACGGCGTGGACCTCGGCTACCTCACGGCCGCGACCCGCACCCCGTACACCCTCGTGGAGGACGTCTCCGACCTGCCGAAGGCGATGCGGGGGGAGGGGCCGCGGGTGGTGGAGGTGCGCACAGACCGCGAGGCCAACGCGCTGGTCCACGGGAGGATGAAGGACGCCGCGCAGGAGGCCGTGCGCGCCGCGCTGGCCTGATCGGGCGGGCGCGGGTCAGGGGCGCGGGTCAGGTCTGCTCGCGGGCCGGGGTGTGGAGATACTCGTCCAGGCCGGTGATGCGCATGAGCCGGGCCGTCATGGGCGGCACCCGGGTCAGCTTCAGCCGGGCCTCGCGCTGCCGGGCGCGCTGGTGGACCGCGACGAGCGCGCCCAGGCCCGCCGCGTCGATGAAGGTCAGCGCGCCCAGCTCCAGCACGATCTCCCCGGGACGGGCGGCCCCGTCCATCAGCTGGAACAGGTGAGCACGCAGCAGCTCTCTGGAGGCGATGTCCAGCTCACCGGCCACCGCGACGGTCACGACGCCCTCGCGCACGCTCGTCGTCAGGTGGAACGCATCCATGGGACCCCCGCCGGTATCCGTCGTCGATGGACGCGCGGATGCCGGGGGTCCAGCCGTCCTCGCCCGCCGGGCCAGCCGGTGTGCGGACCGGTGTGCCGTGGGGCAGGACGGCGCATGAGCATCGCCGCGCGTTGTCAGGCTGGAGTGTAGCGGCGGTATGCCGCATTTTGCCGGATGAACCTGCATTCCTATGCAAACCGGCATGGCTCCCGGTTCCATTCCGCGCCGGTCAGCGCTCGATCAGCGCTCGATCAGCGCTCGATCAGCGCTCGATCAGCGTGACCTCGAGCGAGTAATGGGAGGCCCGGTAGACGTGGGAGCCGTGCTCGACGGCCCGGCCCTGGTCGTCGTAGGTGGTGCGGACCATGGTCAGCAGCGGCGCGCCGCGCCGCTCCTCCAGCAGCTTGGCCTCCGTCTGGCTGGCCGCCCGCGCGCCGATCCGCTGGTTGGCCACCCGCATCCGCACGCCCGCCCCGCGCAGCAGCTCGTACAGGCCGCGGCTCTCCAGACCGGCCGCGGTCAGCGGGGCCAATCCCAGCGGGAGCCAGTTGTGCAGCAGCGCCAGCGGCTCACCGGCGGCGAACCTGACCCGCTCCAGGTAGAGCACCTCGGTGCCCGGCTCGACGCCGAGGATCCCGGCGATCGCCTCGTCGACCGGCCGTGGCTCCAGCCGCAGCACCTGGGTGGCCGGCTCCTGGCCGGAGCGGCGCAGGTCGTCGTAGAGGCTGGTCAGCTCCACCGACCGCTTGACCTGGCCGTGCACCACCTGGGTGCCGACGCCGCGTTTGCGTACCAGCAGGCCCTTGTCCACGAGATACTGGATCGCCTGCCGGATCGTGGGCCGCGACAGGCCGAGTTTGTCGGCCAGCAGGATCTCGTTGTCGAGCCGGGATCCGGGGGCCAGGTCGCCCCGCCTGATGGCCTCGGCGATCTGCTCGGCCACCTGGAAATAGAGCGGCACGGGGCTGGATCGGTCCAGGTCGATCGCCAGATTCGCGGTCATGCTGATCAGATTAGCCCAGGTAAGAATGTCCAGACAAATATCACTTCCAGCGTGTGGGGGTGGTGCGCCGCCGGGTGATCCGGTGCTGGCATGGTTGTCTGCGATGGACGTTTCTCTTGGGGGATCGATGGACGCGGCCGCACTGCTCGACACCGCCACCGAGGCCGCCAGGGCGGTGGGGCCGCGGCTGCGCGAGGCGTTCCGCTCGCGGCCGGCGGTGGCGCTCAAGCGCGACTTCCACGACCCGGTGACCGAGCACGACAAGGCGGCCGAGGAGACCATCCGGGCCGTGCTGGAGCGCCGCTTCCCCGGCAGCGCGGTCGTGGGGGAGGAGGGCGGCGAGACCGGCTCGGGCGAGCTGGTCTGGTACGTCGACCCCATCGACGGCACCGCCAACTTCGCGGCGGGGCTGCCGCTCTTCTGCGTGTCGATCGCCGCCGCGGTGGCGGGCGAGCTGGTCGCGGGCATCGTGTACGACCCCGTACGCGAGGAGGAGTTCACCGCCGGGCCCGGCGGGGCGCGGTGCGACGGCGAGCCGGTCCGCAGCGCGGGCGCGGCGCGCGACCGGGAGGCGATGCTGCTGTGCGGCTACCCGTCCCCGCGCGACCTGGAGGCGGACGGCGAGGAGGCGCTGCGCCGCTACGGGCGGCTGGTGGAGGCGTTCTCGGCCGTGCGCCGTCCCGGCAGCACCGCGCTCAACCTGGCGTACGTCGCGGCGGGCCGGGCGGACGCCGTCTACGGCCGCCGCTCCCAGCCGTGGGACGTGGCGGCGGGCGCCCTCCTGGTCCGGCAGGCGGGCGGCGTCTACCTGGGCGACCCGCTGGCCCCCGGCGACTACCTCGCGCACGTGGGCGGTTTCGACCTGGCCTCGTCCGCCCTGGCCGGGATGGACGTCCGCAGGCAGTAGCCCGGCGTCACCGCCGGGTGCCCACCAGGGCGGGGAGCTCGGCCAGGGTCGTGATGCGAGGGAAGCCCTCCGGCGCGGGGGAGACGCCCAGCCGGTCCAGCCAGACCGAGCGCATGCCCGCCGCCGCCGGGCCCGTCACGTCCTTGGCGATGTCGTCGCCGACCAGCAGCACCTCCCCGGGCGGCAGCCCGAGCGCGGCCGCGGCCGCCGTGTAGCAGGCCGCGACCGGCTTGAAGCAGCCGCCCAGCACCTCGCCCGTCAGCACCGGGCCGACCAGCCCGTCCAGGCCGATGGCGCGGACCTTCTCCTCCTGGATCTCCTGGCTGCCGTTCGTCAGCACCCCGAGGCGGAACCCGCCCAGCGCGGCCAGCGCCCCCGCCGCGTCAGGGAAGGCCGTCCAGCCCCGCCGGTAGTGGCCGGTGAACCCGGCGAAGGCCGCGTCGAGGTCGGCGGGCGTCTCGATCGCCAGCTCCGCGCAGAGCGCCCGGATCCGGCGGCGCCGCTGCTCCTGCCACGTGCACTCGCCGGCGTGCCACGCCGCGAGATGCGGCTCCTCCAGGGCCGCCCAGAGCGCGGCCACCTCGCCGAGCCGGGGGTGTCCGGGGGCCCGCTCCGCGACCCAGGCGCCGATCGCCGCGTCGGCCGCGGCCCGGTGGTCGAGGAGGGTGCCGTCCAGGTCGAACAGGATGCCGTTGATCACGGGTCCATCCTGTCAGCGTTTCCACCGGTGGTCGCAACGCGAATCCGCCACCGCGGCGAGATGGATCGACTTAGGACATTTTTCTTATAAGTTGCATAACCATGACCAACCTCGCGGACCTGCGGGTCACCGACGGAGCCCGCCCGCCGAGCGGGGTGAGCGTGTGAGGATTCCCGTCACCTGGCTGTACGTGCCGGGCGACCGGCCCGAGCGGTTCGCCAAGGCGGCCGCGTCCGGCGCCGACGTGGTCATCATCGATCTGGAGGACGCGGTCGCGCCCGCCCACAAGGACGAGGCCAGCGCGAACGCCGCGGGTTACCTGCGTTCCCGCCCGGCGGGCGGGCCGCCCGTGCACGTGCGGGTCAACGACCCGGCCACGCAGCGCGGGCTGGACGACCTCGCCGAGCTGGCCGGTCAGGCGGACGCGGTACGGGTGCCCAAGGTGGAGTCGGCCACCTCGCTGGACCTGGTGGAGCGGCTCGGCGCGCGGGCGTACGCGCTGCTGGAGTCGGCGGCCGGCATCCTGGAGGCGCGGGCGATCGCCGCGCATCCGTGCGTCGACGGCGTCGCGCTCGGCGAGCAGGACCTGGCCGCCGAGCTGGGCATCACGGGCGGGCCGGCGCTGGACCACCTGCGGCTGCGCGCGGTGCTGGCCGCCGCCGCGGCGGGGCTGCCGCCGGTGCCGATGTCGGTGTATCCCGACGTACGGGACGAGGCCGGGCTGGCCGCGTCCTGCGCGGACGGCCGGGCGCTGGGCATGTTCGGGCGTACGGCCATCCACCCGCGGCAGATCCCGGTGATCAGGGCCGCCTTTAGGCCGACGCCGCAGGAGGCGGCGAAGGCCGCGGAGATCGTGCGGGCGGCCGAGGCCACCGGGGCGGCCGCGTTCGCCCTGCCGGACGGCCGCTTCGTCGACGCCCCGGTCCTGGCCCGCGCCCGCCGCACCCTCATCCTCGAGGCCCAGCTCGCCGACCGCTGACGGTCCGGCCGGGTGTCGGCGGCCGGCAGGGGCCCTGCTCGCCGACCGCTGACGGTCCTGCTGGGTGTCGGCGGCCGGCAGGGTCCAGGGATGTCAGGCGTTGGCGGGCACCCAGCGGTGCTTGAGTTCGTCGTCGCCGGGGGGCGGGCCCGGGAGGGGATGGTGGGCCGGGGGGCGGCGCAGGGCGTCCATGACGAGCGTCAGGTAGCGGTGCCGGAGCTCGAAGGTGCGCCGTTCGTCGCCGAGTTTGACCGAGGCGAGCTGCTCGAAGACGAGCGCGATGTCCGAGGGCGTCACGTCGGGCCGCAGCACCCCGGCCTCCACGGCCCGGCGGTGGGCCTCCGTCGCCAGCTCGGAGGCCAGCGCCGAGTCGTGCATGAGCTCCTGCGTCGGCTGGAACGTCCCCGCCAGCTTGATCGTCAGCGAGCTGCTGTCGGCGTCCACGATGCCGCGCAGGTAGGCCGCGAACACCTCCCACGGGTCGCCCTCGTCGTCCTCCACCGCCTTGCGCGCCACCTCGATGTACAGCTTGAGCCCGTCGCCGCAGAGCTTCTGCAGCAGCGCCTCCTTGCTGGGATAACGCCGGTAGAGTGCGCTGATGCCGACGCCGGCGCGCTCGGCCACGGCGGCGATGGGGGCGTTGGGGTCGGCGGTGAAGACGGCGCGGGCCGCCGCGAGGATCAGCTCGTCGTTCCGCGCGGCCTGGGCCTTGCGGCCGCTCATGGGTGCGGTGCTCATGCGACCAGTATATCGGAACGTACAGTTCCGTTCTGCCTTAGCAGTTGGTCCGTATGTCTATACATAGAGTTGATATTGGGGTAGAACCGGGGACGAGCCCAACGCTCTGGAGGAGTCCTCATGAGACGAACCCCTATCGTGCTGGCCCTGGTGAGCGCTCTGGCGCTGGCCGCCTGTTCCGCGCCGGCCGAGCAGAATACCCAAGGCGAGACCGGCCAGGCGTCCCCGGCGGGCGGTGGCGGCAACTACGCGGTGATCACCCACGGCGCTCCGGGAGACTCCTTCTGGGACGTGGTCAAGAACGGCGCCGAGGCCGCCGGTCAGGAGTACGGGGTGACCGTCACGTACCAGGGTGACGGCGACCCCGCCAAGCAGTCGCAGCTCATCGACCAGGCGGTGTCGGGCAAGGTGGACGGCATCGTGGTGTCCATGGCCAACCCCGACGCGCTGCGCGAGGCCATCGGCAAGGCGGTCACCGCCAGGATCCCGGTGGTGACGATCAACTCGGGCGCCGACTCGTCCAAGGAGTTCGGCGCGATCACCCACGTCGGCCAGTCGGAGGACGTGGCCGGGCGCGGCGCCGGCGAGCAGCTCAAGGCGGCCGGGGTGACCAAGCTGCTGTGCGTGATCCACGAGGCCGGCAACATCGGGCTCGACCAGCGCTGCAAGGGCGCCGAGGAGACCCTGGGCGGCACGGTCGAGCGGCTCCAGGTCGACGTCAGCAACCTGGCCGACGTGACCTCGAAGGTCACCGCCAAGCTCCAGTCGGACCAGGCGGTCAACGGGGTGCTCGCGCTCAACCCGGCCGTCGCGGTGGCCGCGCGGGACGCGATCAAGGACTCGGGATCGCAGGCCAAGCTCGCCACCTTCGACCTGTCGGCCGACGTGGTCGCCGCGATCCAGGCCGACGAGATCATGTTCGCCGTGGACCAGCAGCAGTACCTGCAGGGCTACCTGCCGATCACGTTCCTCCACCTGTACAAGAACAACCTCAACACCGTCGGCGGCGGACTGCCGGTGAACACCGGGCCCGGGTTCGTCACCAAGGAGAACGCCGAGCAGGTGGCCAAGCTCGCGGAGGCGGGCACGCGATGACGGCTGCCACGAGCCGCGCGGACGAGCGGGTCGCCGACGTCGGGCTGGTGCGGCGCCTGCTCATCCGGCCCGAACTGGGCGCGGTCGTCGGGGCGATCGTGGTGTTCGCGTTCTTCGCCGGCCAGTCGGCGGTCTTCCGGTCCCTGGACGGGGTCGCCAACTGGCTGGACCCGGCGGCCACGCTCGGCATCATGGCGGTGGCGGTCGCGCTGCTGATGATCGGCGGCGAGTTCGACCTGTCGGCGGGCGTGATGACCGGCACGACCGGGCTGATCCTGGTCACGCTCGCCACCGACTACGGCATGAACGTCTGGGCGGCCATGCTCGTCGGCCTGGTCGTGGCGCTGGCGGTCGGCCTGTTCAACGGGCTGATCGTGACCAGGACCCGGCTGCCGAGCTTCATCGTGACACTCGGCACGTTC
Organism: Nonomuraea sp. NPDC048826; assembly: GCF_043198225.1. Classification (NCBI taxonomy): domain Bacteria; kingdom Bacillati; phylum Actinomycetota; class Actinomycetes; order Streptosporangiales; family Streptosporangiaceae; genus Nonomuraea; species Nonomuraea sp. NPDC048826. The sequence continues at coordinate 295,376 of NZ_JBICUQ010000008.1, forward strand.
CTCATGCTGCAGGGGGTGAACCTGGGCGTCACCAAGCTGCTCACCGGTACGGTGCAGGTCAGCGGCCTGCGCTCGGCCTCCGGGTACGACAGCGCGCACACGGTCTTCGCGGGCACGATCCAGCTCGGCGGCAGCTCGTTCCGGGTGGCGATCCTGTGGTGGCTGCTGGTCACCGCGGTGGCCACCTGGGTGCTCATGCGCTCCCGGCAGGGCAACTGGATCTTCGCGGTGGGCGGCAACGAGCAGGCCGCCCGCGCGGTCGGGGTGCCCGCCGCCCGCACGAAGATCGCGCTGTTCATGACGACGGCGTTCGCCGCCTGGCTGGTCGGCTCGATCCTGGCGCTGCGCTACACGTCCGTGCAGGCCAACGTCGGCATCGGGCAGGAGTTCATCTACATCATCGCGGCGGTCATCGGCGGCTGCCTGCTCACGGGCGGGTACGGGTCCGCGATCGGCGCGGCGATCGGGGCGGTCATCTTCGGCATGGCCGACAAGGGCATCGTGTTCCTCGGGTGGGACGCCGACTGGTTCAAGTTCTTCCTGGGCGCGATGCTGCTGCTGGCCACGCTGGCCAACCGCCTGGTCCGGCGGTACGCCGAGGAGGTGAGGCATTGATTCTCCGGACGGAGGGCATCGGCAAGTCGTTCGGCTCGGTGCTGGCGCTGCGCGAGGTGTCGATGTCGGTGGAGGCCGGCCAGGTCACCTGCGTGCTCGGCGACAACGGCGCGGGCAAGTCCACGCTCATCAAGATCCTCGCCGGGGTCCACCAGCACGACGCCGGGTCGCTGCTGGTGGATGGGGCCGAGACCCGCTTCTCCAGCCCCCGCGACGCGCTCGACCGCGGCATCGCCACCGTCTACCAGGACCTGGCGATGATCCCGCTGATGTCGGTGTGGCGGAACTTCTTCCTCGGCTCCGAGCCCCGCAAGGGCCTGGGCTTCGACGTGCGCAAGGCCAGGCAGGTGGCGCGCGACGAGCTGCGGGCGATGGGGATCGACATCCGGGACGTGGACCAGCCGGTCGGCACGCTGTCCGGCGGCGAGCGGCAGTCGGTGGCGATCGCCCGCGCGGTGTACTTCGGGGCCCGGGTGCTCATCCTCGACGAGCCCACGTCCGCGCTCGGCGTGAAGCAGGCCGGGGTGGTGCTGCGCTACATCGCCAGGGCCCGTGACCGCGGGCTGGGGGTGGTGTTCATCACCCACAACCCGCATCACGCCTATCCGGTGGGCGACCGGTTCCTCCTGCTCAACCGCGGGTCCAGCCTGGGCGAGTACGCCAAGGCCGACATCACCAGGGAGCGGCTGACCTCGCTCATGGCGGGGGAGGCGGAGCTGGAGGCGCTGGCCCACGAGCTCGAACGCGAATGAAATCTACATTGTAAAGGAGCCGGGCGGGCCGACCGGCGGATCCCCGTCGAGCGCCTCCGGCGAGCGGCGATCGGCGGAGCCGTAGCCGCCGCCCCCGCCCGACTCGCAGCGCAGCACGTCGCCGGCCTTGACCGGGAGGGCGTTGACCTTGAGCATCTCCCGCCGGTCCGGCCGGCCCGGGTTGAGCGTGACGCGGGGAGGTGCGCCGGCCTCCCCGCCGGCCAGGCCCCAGGCCGGGGTGACCGAACGCTCGAACCAGAGGGACAGCGAGGTGTCCGCGGCGAACTCGTACTCGCGGACGGCCCCGTCGCCGCCCCGCCACTGCCCGGCGCCGCCGGTGCCGGGCAGGATCCCGTAGCGGGTGACCCGGACCGGGAAGAGCGTCTCCAGCACCTCGATCGGCATGTCGCGCAGGTCGCCGTTGACGTTGTTGATCAGCGCGCTCTCGCCGTCGCCGCCGTCCCAGGCGCCCCAGCCGCCGACGGTGGCCTCCTGGCAGACGTAGAGCCTGCCGGTGCGCGGGTCGGTGCCGGTGAACTGGACGATCATCGAGTCGCCGTACGAGGCCGCGGCCGCCTTGTCGGGCAGCACCGGGGCCAGGGCCTTGACCACGAGGTCGATGAGCAGCCCGAGGTGGGAGTAGTAGTACTGGCAGGCGGCCGGCGACTCGGCGGCGAGCATCGAGCCGGGGCGGGTCTCGACGGTGAGCGGCCGGAAGGAGCCGCCGTTGAGCGGCACGTCGGCGGAGACCAGCAGCTTGTAGCCGACCCGGACGGCGGCGACCGCCTGGGCGGCCCCGCAGTTGACCGGGCCGGTGGCCTGGTCGGCGCAGTCGGTGAGGTCGACGTGCATGGTGTCGCCGGAGACGGTCACGGCGACCGTGACGGGCAGCGGGGTGCCGAGGTCGATGCCGTCGTTGTCCAGGTGCCCGGTGGCGCGGTAGACGCCGTCGGGGATGGCGGCGATGGCCTCGCGTTCGAGGCGCTCGGTCTGGGTGAAGATCTGGTCGCGGGCGGCGGTGACGGTGTCGCGGCCCCAGCGGGTGATGATCTCCTCCAGCCGGCGGCGGCCGGTCAGCGCGCAGCTGATCTGGGCGCGCAGGTCGCCGAGGGTGGCGTGCGGGAAGCGGACGTTGCGGGCGATGATCTCGTGCGGGTCGCGGCACGGCTCACCGGCGTCGTAGATCTTGACCGGCCCGAGGCGCAGGCCCTCCTGGAAGATGGAGGTGGAGTCCATGGAGCCGCCGGGGTCCTTGGAGCCGACGTCGAGCCAGTGCGCGCGGGAGGCGGCGAACCCGGCGAGCTCGCCGGCCACGAAGATCGGGGCGTAGACGGTGACGTCGTTGAGGTGGGTGCCGCCGATGTAGGAGTCGTTGAGCACCCACACGTCGCCGTCGCGCCAGACGCCGGCGCCGTGCAGGCGTTCGGTCTCTCGGGTGCAGACCTCCAGGTTGCCGAGGAAGATGGGCAGGCCGGACGACTGGCCGAGCACGTGGTGGTCGCGGTCGAGCAGGGCGACGGCGCAGTCCTTGGCCTCGTAGATGACGGGGGTGTAGGAGCTGCGGATGAGGGTGGTGTTCATGTCCTCGGCGGCCTGCAGCAGGGCGCAGCGGATGATCTCGGTGGTGACGGGGTCGATCACGGGTTCACCTTCAGGACGAGGAAGCCGCGCGGGTCGGCGGTGGCCAGGCAGCCGGGCGGGATGACGGTGGTGGCGGTGTCCTCGACGACCACGGCGGGGCCGGCGAACGCGCCGTCGAGGCCGTCGCGGCGCAGCACGGGGGTGGCGTGCGCGACGCCGTCGAAGATCACTTCTCGTACGGTGGCGGGCCCGGGTTCCCGGACCGGCGGCGCGGGGGCGGTCGTGCGGGGGAAGGATCCGAGGCCGGTGGTGCGGAGCATGACGAACTCGACGGGCGCCTCGGGGGTGGCGTGGCCGTATCTGCTGGTGTGGGCGTCGGCGTAGCGGGCGGCGACGGTCTCGACGAAGCCGGGTTCGGCGGGTTCGCGGGCGTCGCGCAGCGGGATGGTCAGGGTGTAGTCCTGTCCTTCGTAGCGCATGTCGACGGCGTGCCGGGTGCTGCGCCGGTCGGGCGGGACGCCCTGTCCGGCGAGAGCGTCGAGTGCCTCCGCCTCCAATTTCGCGAAATATTGGGACATGTGATGGCCGTCGAGGTCGTCCTGCGGCCGGAAGTACGGATGGGTGAGGTCGCGGCGCACGTCGGCCTCCAGCATGCCCCAGGCGGAGAACGCGCCGGGGAACGGCGGGATGACGACCTCGGAGATGCCCAGCTCGCGGGCGATGAACGCGGCGTGCATGGCACCCGCGCCGCCGAAGGCGACCAGGGTGAAGGCCCGCGGCTCGATGCCGTGCTCGACGGTCAGGGTGCGGATGGCCTGCGCCATCTTGGCGTTGGCCACGTCGCAGACGCCCTCGGCCAGCCGTACCGGGTCCAGGCCCAGCTCGGCGGCGAGCTCGCGGACGGCGGCGTGGGCGGCGGCGGGGTCGAGCGTCAGCCGGCCGCCCGCGAACCGGTCCGGGTCGATCCGGCCGAGCACCAGGTTGGCGTCGGTGACCGTCGGGCGGGTGCCGCCGCGGCCGTAGCAGGCGGGACCGGGCACGGCGCCGGCGGACTCGGGGCCGACCCGCAGCGCGCCCGCCTCGGTGCGGGCGACGGAGCCGCCGCCGGCGCCGATGGTGTGCAGGTTGACCACGGGCATGAGCACCGGGTGGCCCTCGATGCGGGCCTCCGCGCTGACGTCGGGGCGGCCGTCGACGACCAGCGACACGTCGAAGGAGGTGCCGCCCATGTCGACGCAGATGACGTGCGGACGGTCGAGCAGCCGGGCGGCGGCGACCCCGCCCATGGTGCCGCCGACCGGCCCCGACAGCAGGGTCTGCAGCGGCCGCCTGGCCGCGTGCCCGGCGTTGACCAGGCCGCCGGATGACTGCATGACGTGCACGGGAACGGTCAGGCCGCGCTCGGTGAAGCGCCGCTCGACGCGGGTCAGGTAGCGGCGTACGACCGGGCCGGTGTAGGCCTCCAGCACGGCGGAGGAGGTGCGCTCGTACTCGCGCCACTCGCGCGCCACCTGGTGGGAGAGCACGACCAGCACCTCCTCGCCGAGCTCCTCGGCGAGGATCTCGCCGGCCCGCAGCTCGTGGGCCGGGTTGGCGTAGGAGAACAGCAGGCACACCGCGACGGCGCCGAAGCCCTCCTCGCGGGCCCGGCGGGCCGCGCGTCGCACGGCCGCCTCGTCGAGCGGGACGAGCTCCTCGCCCCGCCAGTCGAGCCGGCCGCCGATCTCCATCACGTCCCGGCGCGGCACGAGCGGGGCGGGCTTGCGGTAACGCAGGTCGAACATGCGCTCGCGGTTGCCCCTGGCGATCTGGTAGACGTCCCCGGCCCCCTCCGCGGCGAGCAGCAGCACCCGGGCGCCGGCGCGCTGCAGCAGCGCGTTGAGGCCCTGGGTGGTGCCGTGCACGAAGAAGGAGATGCGGGCGGGGTCGTCCACGACCTGGCCGAGCGCGGCGAAGACGCCCTCGGCCAGGTCGTGCGGGGTGGTGGGCGCCTTCGCCGCCGTTACGGCGCCGGTCTGCTCGTCATAGCAGACGACGTCGGTGAAGGTGCCGCCGATGTCCATGGCGACGCGATAGCTCATGGGCACGACGGTATGCCGGGATCGGTGGCGCCGCACCGCCCGGGATCACCGCAGCGTCGTGAAGAACGCGCGGACGTCGGCGACGAACGCGTCGGGCCGTTCGAGCGCGGCGAAGGTGCCGCCGCGGTCGTGCTCGACCCAGCCGACGATGTTGTTGTCGCGCTCGGCGAAGCGGCGGATCGGGCGCAGGATGTCCTTGGGGAAGACGGAGATCGAGGTCGGCACGGTGGCCGCCTTGAGCTCCCATTCCACCGACGTGTCCTCCTGGGTGTCGGGGGTCTCGACGAACGAGCGGGCCGCCGAGCCCGCGGTGTTGGTCAGCCAGTAGAGCGTTGCGGTGGTCAGCAGCCGGTCGGGGTCGACGCCGCCGTCGCTCCACTCCTGGTAGACGCCGGCGAACCAGGCCAGCAGGGCCACGGGGGAGTCGGCCATGCCGTAGGCGAAGGTCTGCGGCCTGGCCGACTGGATGAGCTTGTAGCCGTACTGCTCGGTCAGGTAGCTCTCGCGGAAGGCGAGCCGCTCCCGCTCGGTCTCGGTGAGGTCGTCCATCTCGCCGGGGGCGCCGATGGGGAAGCAGATGATGCCGTTGCCGTGCATGCCCACGACCCGCTCGGGGGCCAGGACGCCGACCTCGCGGGAGATCCACGTGCCCCAGTCGCCGCCCTGGACGCCGAAGCGGTCGTAGCCGAGGCGGGTCATGAGCTCCAGCCAGGCGTGCGCGATGCGGGTCGAGCCCCAGCCCAGCTCGCGGGTCGGCCCGGACAGGCCGTAGCCGGGCAGGGACGGGATGACCAGGTGGAAGTCGCGGCTGAGCGGCTCGATGACGTCGAGGTACTCGACGGGTGAGCTGGGCCAGCCGTGCGTGATGAGCAGCGGGAGCGCGTCCGGGTCGGCCGAGCGGACGTGCAGGAAGTGGACGCGCTGCCCGTCGATCTCGGTGACGAACTGGTCGTACCGGTTGAGCTCGGCGCAGGCGGCGGCCCAGTCGTGCCGGCGCCAGCGGTCGACCAGGTCCTTCAGGTGGGCGAGCGGGACGCCGAGGCGCCAGCCCTGCCCGGGGACCTCGTCGGGCCAGCGCACGTGGTCGAGGCGGGCGCGCAGGTCGTCGAGGTCGGCCTGCGGGGTCTCCAACCGGTACGGGCGGATGTCGGTCAAGCGTGAGCCTCCAGTCAATCGAGTACGCTGTACCGTACACCATACGGTTCAAGGAACGCAAGCGCGGGCCCTAGCCTGGGAGGCGTGTCCTCGTACCTCACTCTCAAGAGCACCGTCGAGCACGAGACCGAGGCCAAGCGCTCGCGCTTCATCTGCGCGATCGCCCCGGCCGGGACGACGGAACGGGCGGCCGCGTTCATCGCCGAGCGGCGGCGGCTGCATCCCTCGGCCACCCACAACTGCACCGCGTACGTGGTCGGGCAGGAGCGCAAGGGCGACGACGACGGGGAGCCCGGCGGCACGGCCGGCACGCCGATGGTGCAGGCGCTGGTGGGGCGCGGGTACGACCGGGTGGTGGCGGTGGTGACGCGCTACTTCGGCGGCACGCTGCTCGGCGCGGGCGGGCTGGTGCGCGCCTACGGGTCGGCGGTCACCGAGACGCTGGACCGGGCCGACCCGGTGCGGATGGTGCCGGCCAGGACGATGCTCGTGTCGGTGGCGCACGACCAGGCGGGCCGGGTGGAGAACGACCTGCGCGCCTCACGCCACCCGGTGCGCGAGGTGGCCTACGGGCAGGCGGTGGAGTTCGCCGTCGCGGTGGGCGAGGACGAGGTGGCGGAGTTCGCCGACTGGGTGGCCACGCTGACGGCGGGCCGGGCACGGGTGACCTCCGGCGAACCGGTGCACCTGCCCGGCTGACGACCCTCAGCCCTCCAGGGCGTACTGCATGACCCTGAACTTCGCCTGGGCCTCGGCCAGCTCGGCGGCCGGGTCGGAGTCGCCCATGATGCCGCCGCCGGCGAACAGGCGGGCGCGGCGGCCCTCGACGATGCCCGAGCGCAGCGCGATGCCCCACTCGCCGTCGCCGTGGGCGTCGATCCAGCCGACCGGGCCCGCGTAGCCGGCCCGGTCCATGCCCTCCAGCTCGCGGATCAGCTCGATGGCCGTGGCGGTCGGGGTGCCGCCGACGGCCGCCGTCGGGTGCATGGCGGCCACCACGTCCAGCACCGACGCGCCGTCGGCCAAGCGGCCGGTCACGTGGCTGGCCAGGTGCTGCACGTTGGGCAGCACGAGCAGCTCCGGCTCGTCGGGGGTGGTCAGCGCGGCGCAGAGCGGGGCCAGGGTCTGGCGGACCGAGGAGATCGCGCACTCGTGCTCGTGGCGGTCCTTGGCGGAGGCGAGCAGCGCCTCGCCCCGGGCCAGGTCGTCGGCCGGGCCGGTGCCGCGCGGCGTGGTGCCGGCCAGCACCAGCGACTCGATCTCCTGGCCGGTGCGCCGGATGAGCAGCTCGGGGGTGGCGCCGACCAGCCCGGCCACGGAGAACGCGTAGCACTCGGGATAGCGGCGGGCCAGCCGCAGCAGCAGCAGCCGGATGTCGATCGGGTGCTCGGCCGTGGCGAGCAGGTCGCGGGCGAGCACCACCTTCTCCAGCTCGCCCTCGCGGATGCGGCGGGCGGCGCGGGCCACGACGTGCTCCCACTCCGGGGCGGTGAGGCTGCCGTCGCCGTAGCTGATCCGGCCCGGGTCGATGAGCGGGGTGAACGCCTCCAGCGGCGGTTCGCCGATCGTGGTCAGCCAGGCCCGGCCGTCCTTGCGGGCCAGCACGGCCTGCGGGACCACCAGGGTGGAGCCGCGGGCGTTCTCGTCGAAGGTGAAGGTGCCGAAGGCGACCGGGCCGCTGCCCGGCGAACGCACCCCGTCGTCGACCCGCGCGCCGTCGAACACGGTCGCCAGCCACTCGCGCGCCCAGGCGAACCTGCCCGGGCCGGGCGGGACGTCGGCGCGCGCGGCCTCCCCCCAGCCGACGAGCCCCTCGCCGTGCCTGATCCACGCGTAGGGCGCGGTGCGGGGCAGGCTGGAGATCAGGTTACCGGGGTCGCGTACAGGGGTCGTGCGAACCGGTAGCGGGCGGGTTGTTCCGAGCGCGACACTCACTTGAGACACTCTATGCGGGATCTGAACGTGTTCGACTGGGACCCCCGTGAATGGGCGGTTACGGATCCTTCGTCAAGCGGCGATAGCGACTTGGTACTGAGATGGCAGGCGTTGCCCTGAGGTGATGGCCGCGTGGTGAGCGGCTGCCTACGGTGTGTGCATGATCGGTAAGGTCGCGCCGGTGCTGGCGGTCGTGGGGATGCTCGCGGGTTCGGGGGTGGTGGCTCCCGGCCGGGCGGCGGCGGAGCCGCTGTACGGGGAGCCGCTGCCGCGGGTGATGGCGGCGCTCGGCGACTCGATCTCCTCGGGCTTCAACAGCTGCGGGTTCTTCATCTCCTGCCGGTCGCGGTCCTGGTCGTCGGGCCGCCACTCCGGCATCTCCAGCCACTACACGCGCCTGGCCGCGCTCGGCGCGCAGCTGACCTCCAAGAACTACGCCGTGCCCGGCTCGACCAGCGCCGACCTGCTCGCCCAGGTGCGCAGGGCGGTCTCGGCGCGGGCCGACTACGTGACGATGCTCATCGGGGCGCAGGACGCGTGCACCGCCACCGAGGGGCAGATGACGCCGGTGGCGGTCTACCGGCAACGGGTGGAGCAGGCGCTGAACGAACTGCGCGCGGGCGTGCCCGGGGTGCGGGTGCTGCTGGCGAGCATCCCCGACGTCCACCGGCTCTGGCAGGTCGCCAAGGACCAGGCGGTGGCCCGGGGCGTGTGGCGGGTCGGCAAGATCTGCCCGTCGATGCTGGCCAGGCCCACCTCCGAGGAGAAGGCCGACGTGCTGCGCCGGGAGCGGGTGCGCGAGCGGGTCGTGGCCTACAACCGGCAGGCGGCCCAGGCGTGCGCCGCCCGGCCGTGGTGCCGCACCGACCGCGGCGCGGTGTTCGGCTACCGGTTCACGCTCAAGCAGGTGAGCCGGTGGGACTACTTCCACCCCAACGTCGCCGGTCAGCAGGTGCTGGCCGGGCTCACCTTCGGCAACGGCTTCGCCTGGGTCGACCCCCGCTGACGGTTCAGCGGCACTGGGCGAGCATCGTCCTCTTGTCGGCGCGGGTGACGGGCACCGCGTACTTGACGGCCACCTGGGCGAACCGGGTCACGTACGCGCAGCGCACCCGGCGCTGCGGCGGCAGCCAGCTCGCCGGGCCCGAGGCGTCCTTCTGCTCGTTGGCGGCGCCCTTGACCGGCAGCAGGTTGAGCGGGTCGTTGGCGAAGTCGACGCGCTTGCCCCTGGCCCAGCGCGAGGCGCCCATCCGCCAGGCGTAGGCGAGCGGCACCACGTGGTCGACCTGCACCTCGCCCGCGTCGCGCTTGGACCAGCCGATGAGCTGGCCGGTGTACGGGTCGTCCAGGTCCATGGCGATCACCTCGCACGTGGAGCCCGCGCGGTAGCGGACGTTGCGGCCGTCGCGGGCCAGCAGGTCGTCGCGGGTGCGGCAGCCGTTGCGCGCGTAGGGGACCCCGGTGGCGGTGTCGGCCCAGTTCGCGCCGTAGCGGGCCCGGGTGTAGCCGGTGCTGGGACCGCGGCCCCTGACCTTCAGCCGGGCGATGATGGCCCGGGCGCGGGCCTTGTCTTCCTTTTCGGCGATGGGGGCGAGGCCGGGTAGAGTTCCGCTGGCGTTGCCGAGGGGGCTGGCCGCGGTGGCGGGGGGAGTGGTCTCGACGCCACTGGCGAGCGAGACGACGATGACGGCTCCGGCGAGGATGGCGACGGCGTCCTTGACACTCAAGCAGGGCTCCGTGATGCTGCGTCGGACTTCTCTACAGAGGTTCCCGCCCCGGCGCCTTCCGACACGGTGAGGAGTGTGCGGCTGTTGGGCAAGGAGCCTGTGGACCTCCGGGTGCTGGCGGTGATCGCGGCGGGCGGCGCGGCCGGGGCGCTGACGCGCTTCGCGGTCGACGGCCTGCTGCCCGCGTCGCCGGGCGCTTTCCCGTGGGCGACGTTCGGGGTGAACGTGGCCGGGTGCGCGCTGATCGGGGTGCTCATGGTGGTGGTCACCGAGGTGGCCGTCAGGCCGCACCGGCTGGCGCGGCCGTTCCTCGGGGTGGGGGTGCTGGGCGGGTTCACCACGTTCTCCACGTACGCGGTCCAGGCGCACGGCCTGCTGACCGCCGGCGCGACGGCGACGGCGGCGGCCTACCTGGCCGGGACGGCGGTGGCCGCCGTGGCGGCGACCTGGGCGGGCATGCGGGTCACCAGAGCGCTGGCGCGGCGATGACGGCGTTGCTGGTGGTGCTGGGGGCCGCCGTGGGGGCGCCGCTGCGCTACGTGGCGGATCGGGCGGTACGGGCCGGTCACGACTCGATGTTCCCGTGGGGGACCCTGCTGGTCAACGTGGCCGGGTCGGCGCTGCTGGGGTTCCTGGTCGGCCTGCCGGCGTCCGCCGGCTGGTCGGCGCTGCTCGGCCCCGGCTTCTGCGGCGCGCTGACCACGTACTCGACGCTGGGCTACGAGACCGTGCGGCTGGCCGAGCAGGGAGCCGGACGGCACGCCGTGGTCAACGTGGTGATGAACGTCACGCTGGGCCTGGCGGCGGCCGTCGGCGGCGCGCTGCTCGCCGGCGCGCTGACCTGAGTGCTCAGCAGGAGCCGAGCGCCACGAACGACAGGCCGGTCGCGGTGGCGACCGGGTCGGTGGCGGTCGCCCGCCGGGCCTGGCTCAGCGCGGCCGGCAGGCAGGCGCCCCCGGCCAGCCGGCGGTGCAGCTCCACCATGAGCGGCACCGCGGCCCCGTCGTTGACCAGCACCACGCTGGCCACGATGCCGGTGGTGCCGAGCTGGATGAGCGAGCTGGCCAGCCCGAGCAGCTCGTCGGCCCCGGTGGGCGCGGTCAGCCCGGAGTCGCAGCTCGACAGCACCACCTGGCGGGGCGCGCGGCGCAGCCGCTCCAGGTCGTAGACGGTGAGCGGGCCGTCGTCCACCCGCAGCGCGGAGAAGAGCGGGCTGTCGGCCCGGAAGGTGCCGTGCGCGGCCACGTGCGCCAGCCGCGCGCCGTCCATCGCGTCCAGGACCCGCGACACCGTGGCCGTCCCCTCGCCCAGCACGACGGGGGCCGCGTACTGAGGGGCGATGTCGCGGATCTCCGCGCCTTCGGAGCGCAGGCCGGGACCGCGGACCAGCACCACCCGCCCGTCACCGGGGGTCCCGGCCCGGCGGGCGCGCAGCCAGGTGCCGGCCGACGGGGCGACGCTCACCGTACGGTCGCGCAGGCTCGGCAACAGCGCCCACGGCACCGCGTGCAGCCGGCCCGGCGGGACGATCACCACCTCGTCGTCGCCCAGGTGGCGGGCGGCGTCGCCGAGCAGCACCCGCTCCAGCGCCCGCCCGCCGTTCTCCACCTGGGCGAGCAGGTCGGCCGGGCTGAGCGTGGAGCGGCCGTGCGCCAGCCGCGACAAGGCGAAACGGGCCAGGTCGATCTGGCGCGAGGCGTCCCGTACGCGGCCTGCGGGGTAGCGGCGCACCAGGCCGGAGCCGCAGACCAGCACGTGCAGCTCGCCGTCGACGTCGACCAGTTCCAGCAGGCGGGCCGGGCCCAGCTCCGCGAGGAGCTCCGGCACGTCGCAGCCGGTCGCGCCGCCCGTGTCCTGGCCGCGCGCGTGCAGGGCGCGGGAGCGGGCGGCCCGTTCCAGGCGCAGCTGCTCGGCGGCCAGGTGCGCGGTGGGCAGGCCCTGCGCGCGGGCGTGCGCCAGCGAGTCGGTGACGGCGCGGATCGCGGCCAGGTCGGCCTGCAGGCGCTCGTCGTCGGGCGGGCGCACGGCGGGCACGGCCAGCGCGGTCGCCCGCCAGCGCTCGCTCCAGGCCAGCAGCAGCCGGGGCCGGCCGAGCCGCAGCGCGTGCCGCTGCCCGAGCGCGGCCAGCTCGGCGCCGTGCGCGCTGGCCTGGGCGCGCAGCTCGCTGGAGCCGAGCGTGGCCCGGTGCTGGTCGAGCACGTCCAGGCCGCGTCTGCAGGCCCGCATCAGCCGGGCCGCGTCGCCGTCGGCGTCGGCGCGCAGCGCCTCGGCCAGCCAGGCCACCGCCCGCGACAAGGCCGGGCCGTGCCGCCGGCCGCGCGCCGCGGCGGCCAAGTGGGTGCGCGCCGTGCCGTTGCGGCCGAGCCCGAGTGCGAGCCGCCCGGCGATCAGGTGAGCCAGCGGCAGGTCCGGCGAGGACAGCGCGGCCAGCTCGCGGGCGCAGTACTCGGCCTCGCGCAGCAGCGCCGCGCCCACCGGCTCGGCCGCCAGCCGGGCGCGGACCTTCATCAGCCGGGCGTGCGCGCGCCACCAGCGGCGGCGCTGGCGGTCGAACAGCTCCGCGGCGCGGGTGGCGTGCCGCAGCGCGGCCTCGCTCTGCCCGGCGGCCAGCGCGCAGCCCGCCGCGGCCAGCTCCAGCTCGGCCTTCTTGGTGGCCTGGCCTCGGCTGCGCTCCAGCAGGGTCAGCGCGGCGTGCGCCTCGTCCAGCGCGTCCCTCGGCAGGCCCGCGGCCAGCAGGGCGGCGCAGCGCTGGACGGCCAGCGTCGGGTCGGGGATGCCCAGCTTGGCGAAGCGTTCCGCGGCCTGGTCGAAGCACCTGAGCGCGGCCGGCAGATCACCGATGCGCAGCGCCAGCACACCCCGGTGGACGATCGCGTCGGCCGACTCCAGCTCCTGGCCGGTGGCGTTGAACAGCTCCTCGGCCCTGCGCAGGTCGGCCCTGGCCCGGGTCACGCCGCCGAGCACCAGGTCGCAGGTGGCGCGTTCGGTGCGGGCCCGCGCCTCCCAGATGCGGTCGCCCGCCGCCCGCAGCGCGGTGACGGCGCTGTTGAGGTCGGCCAGCGCGTCGCGGTGGTGGCCCAGCGTGGCCAGCACGCCGCCCCGGCGCAGCAGGATGCGGCCGTGCAGATGGCCGGAGGACTGCCGGACGGCCGCGTTCAACGTGTTGCGCGCCGCCGTCGTACGGCCCGCGAAGGCGAGCGCGACGCCCAGCGTCGCCCGCACGTCGGCCTCCCGCTCCGCCGATCCGGACCGGCGGGCCAGATGGCGGGCCGTCTCCAGCTCCCGCACCGCCGCGTCGATGTCGCCGATCTCGCGCAGCACGATCCCGATGGCCTGGCGCGCGAAGGACGCCTCCAGCGGCGGCGGCTCGGTGGCGAGCAGGTCACGGGCCCTGCCGAGGGCCTCGTTCGGGCGCGACAAGGCCAGAGGGAGCAGGCCGGGCACGTCCGGTCGGGGGGGTTCGGGATCCGCCGGCATCCTTCGACTTTGGACGATCTCCTGTAGCGCCCGCAACCCCGCGCCGATATAGGAGGGGAGAAACGGATCGCCAGAGCCACGATGCGACGCCTGGGGAGAGGCTTGACACATGGACGCGGTGTTCGACGCTCAATTCCGGATCATCAAGGACGCCTTCGCCGCCCGGGGGGTGGAGGTGGCGGTGGCCTACACCCCGGCCGGCGAGGTCGACTACCTGTACGAGGTCGGCCGCCTGCTCGCGCGGGACGGCGACGTCCGGCGGATCACCGCCGCGCTGCCGCCCGGGCTGGAGCGGCTCGACCGGCGCGGCACCGGTGATCTCGCGGTGCTCTCGCTCGACGCGGTCGCGGGCGGCACGATGACCGTGCCCGAGGCGCTGGCCCGGATCGAGGACCGGCTCGGCACCGGCGCGCGCCCGATCGACCGGCGGCCCGGCAGGCCGCCCGCGGCAGGGGAGGAGCCGCGGGCGCCCATCGCCTCACCCGTGCACGTGCTGCACATCTCCAGGCTCTGCCCCGGCACCGAACCCGAGGTGCCGCCGGGCAACCCGGCCATCCCGTGGCCGCCGCCGTGCGAGGCGGGGGAGGTGGTGCGGGACGTGACCATCGGCGTGTGCGACACCGGCTGGCTGCAGCTCGACGTGGCCGCGTACCCCTGGCTGAGCGACGTCAGCGGCGATCCCGAGCCGCTGGGCCCGCCCTCGCCGATCAGCGGGCTGCCGCGCATCCCCGCCTTCCGCGGGCACGGCACGTTCGTGGCGGGGGTGGCCAAGTGCCAGGCGCCCACGGCGCGGGTGTCCGTCGTCGACCACTTCTCGACCTCCGGCGCGGAGCTGGAGGACGTGATGATCGCCAAGCTGGACCAGCTGGTCACCCAGTCGCCGGCGCCCGACGTGATCAACCTGTCGGCCGGCACGTACACCCGCGACAACTGGTCCTCGCTCGGGTTCGAGCTGTTCCAGCAGGCTCACCCGGACGTCGTGCTGGTCGCGGCGGCCGGCAACGACGGCACCGACCGGCCGTTCTACCCGGCGGCCTACGACTGGGCCGTGTCGGTCGGCGCGCTCGGCCCCGACCAGACCCACCTGGCCTGGTTCAGCAACTACGGCCCCTGGGTGGACGTGTACGCGCTCGGCGAGGGGCACGTCAACGCCTACGCCACCGGCGAGTACACCTACCAGGAGCCGCCCAAGCGACCCGCGGTGCAGAACTTCGCCGGCATGGCCCGCTGGGACGGCACCTCGTTCGCGGCGCCGCTGGTCGCCGGGCTGATCGCGGACCGGATGGCGCGTACCGGCGAGTCGGCGCAGGACGCCAGGGCGGCCGTGCTCGCCTCGGCGCAGGACCTGCCGGGGGTGGGCAAGGTGCTCTTCCCCTGCGGACAGCCCTGAGGACACCGTGCGGCCGATGACGCACGCGCCATCGGCCGCTCGCCCGCGGACCACCGGGCGCGGGGCCCCCGTGCCCGCCCCGGTGCTCCCGGTGTCCGCCCCTCGCCTGGCGGGCGGGTGCCTACGCCTGTAGGAGTACGACGGATCCGATTTGATACGGGTGAGTTTTCCGGAGTGGCCGGTGTATCAGGAGCGCGGTCCGGCCGCTCCGTCAAGGTGACCGCCGTCACCGAGTAGCGAAGAGACGCCATGCCCCTTTTCTGCTCGCACCGTCCGATGCAGCGTCACGCCTGGACGCACCGCGCATTCGCGTTCACCCTGGCTGGGTGGGCCGGGCCGGGAAAGGAGCATACGGACATGCGAGACGATCCATCGGTTGTCGCCCTGGTGATGAGGGCGAGAGCCGGTGAGAAGGACGCGTGGGACGAGATCGTCGAACGTTACGCGCCCCTGGTCTGGTCGATCTGCAAGTCGTTCCGGCTGAGCCGGGCCGACGCCGACGACGTGGGCCAGACGGTGTGGCTGTCCCTGGTCGAACAGCTGCCGCGGCTGCGCGAGCCCGCGGCGCTGCCCGGCTGGCTGGCCACCGCCACCCGGCGCGAATGCCTGCGGTGCGCCCACAGCACCGATCGGCAGCAGCGGCTCAGTCAGCAGATCGACCAGGACGCGCTGGTGGACGAGCGGGCGGCGGCGCTGGATCAGGATCTGCTCGACGCGGAGCGGAACGCGGCGCTCATGGCGGGTTTCCGTAAGCTCGGGACACGCTGTCAGGAGCTGCTGGGCATGCTGATGCGCCAGCCGCCCGCATCGTACGCGGAGATCAGCGAGAAGCTGTCGATGCCGGTGGGCGCGATCGGGCCCACCCGGGCACGGTGCCTGGCCAAGCTGCGCCGCTCTCCGGCGGTGGCCGCCCTGATCAGGTCCGAACGGGAGACGCAGGAAGAGGGCGAGAGGCATGGCCACGCCGTGGTGGAAGGACGACGAAAGGTTGCTCGCCGCGCTCAGACGGGCCGATGAGGCGGCCCATGAGGTGCCGCCCGAGTTCGTGGCAGCCGGCAAAGCGATCTTCGCCTGGCACGACATCGACGCCGAGCTGGCGTCGCTGACCTACGATTCGGCTGCGGGGCACGCGGAGCTGTCGGCGACGAGGGGCCCGGAGCACGTGCCGCTGCGTGCGCTCATCTTCGCCACCGGCGAGGTGACGATCGAGCTGGAGGTCGGCCAGGAGGCCCTGATGGGGCAGCTGGTGCCGGCCAGGGCGGGCACCGCGTACACGCATCTGGTCACCGGCGGGGTCGTGGAGTCGGCGATCGACGAGTCGGGCTGTTTCGTGTTCCGGCCGGCTCCGGCGCAGGCGTTCCGGCTGCAGTGCCGGCCCAGCAGCGGCGCGAACGTGGTGACGGACTGGATCGCCCTTTGAGCGTTGCTTGACTTGATGGGTAATGATGTAAGCACATCACCGGCCCGTCATGTCGGGAGGTCCCCGTGGACTCCTACTCGCAGATCGTCTCCTCCGTCGCGGCCGAACTGCTGCCCAAGGTCGCCAGCGTCCGCGCCGGGCGGGGCAGCGGCTCGGCCGTGGTGTTCACCCGCGACGGGTTCCTGCTGACGAACGCGCACGTGGTCGGCTCCGCCAGGTCCGGCACCGTCGCCTACGCCGACGGCAGCTCCGGCCCGTTCACCGTGGTCGGCCGCGACCCGCTCTCCGACCTGGCCGTGATCCGCTCCCAGGTGGCGGCGCCCGAGCCCGCCGAACTCGGCGAGGCCGACGAACTCGTCGTCGGCCAGCTCGTCGTCGCCGTCGGCAACCCCCTCGGGCTCACCGGCTCGGTGACGGCCGGCGTGGTGTCGGGACTGGGCCGGTCGCTGCCCGCCCGCAGCGGCTCCGCCGTACGGCTCATCGAGGACGTGATCCAGACCGACGCCGCGCTCAACCCCGGCAACTCCGGCGGCGCGCTGGCCGACTCCCAGGCCCGGGTGGTGGGCGTGAGCACCGCCGTGGCCGGGGTGGGAGTCGGGCTCGCCGTGCCGGTCAACGCCACCACCCGGGCCATCATCGCCGCGCTCATCCGCGACGGCCGGGTGCGGCGGGCGTTCCTCGGGCTGATCACCTCACCGGCGCCGCTGCCCGAGCCGCTGCGCCGGCGCACCGGGCAGGACGCCGCGCTGCGCGTGGTGGAGGTGGTCGCCGGCTCGCCCGCCGACCGGGCCGGGCTGCGCGCCGGCGACCTGGTGCTCAGCGCCGGACGCAACCCGGTGGGCGACGCGCAGAGCCTGCAGCGGCTGATGTTCGCCGACGCGATCGGGCGGCCGCTGCCGATCACCGTCTACCGCAACGGCGCGCTGGTCGACGTCATCGCCGAACCGGTGGAGCTGTCGGGCTCGGAGGTCTGACGGGTCCGCCGGGCCAGCAAATCCTCCAGCAGGGCCTCCCAGCGGGCGCCGATCTCGGCGATGTCGTACCGCTTGACCGTCTCCAGGCCGCCTGCCGCCAGGCGCCGCCGCAGCGGCTCGTCCTCGATCACCCGGTTGATCGCCGCCGCCAGGTTGTCCTCCGTGCGCGGCTTGACCAGCAGCCCGTCCACCTCGTTGGTGATCATCTCCTTGGGGCCGTGCGGGCTGTTGAACGACACGATCGCCACCCCCTTGGCCATCGCCTCCAGGATGGTGAGGGAGAAGCCCTCGTGGCGCGAGCTCATCACGTGGATGGAGGCCTTCTCCAACTCGGCGCCGATGTCGGCGGTCTTGCCGGGCAGCTCGACCTTGCCTTCCAATCCCGCCTCGGCGATCTGCGCGCGGAGGTTCTCCTCCTGCGTGCCCGCGCCGAAGATGCGCAGCGTCCAGTCGGGGTGCGCGGCCGCCACCTTCTCCCACGCCTTGATCAGCCGGTGGAACCCCTTGAGCTTGGTCATCCGGCCCATCGCGACAGCCACCTTGGCGTCGAGCTTGGCGAGGTCGCCGGTCATCGGCGGGACCGCGTTCGGGATGCGCACCAGCTTCTTCGGCCGCTTGGGCAGCGCCTGCTGGTAGTCGGTCAGGTCGGCCTTGGTGAGCGTGACCAGCGCGTCCAGGCGGCGGTAGCGCCACTTGATCAGCTCCTGGAGGCCCTCCGCCTTGACCTTGAGCGCCACGTGCTCCTGCCCGATCGTGATCACGCTGGGCAGCGCGAGCTGGGCCGCGACCAGGTTCAGTCCCGGCCTGGTCGCCATGAGCACGCCCGTCTCGAGCGAGCGGATGAACCGGGCCAGCTTCAGGTCCGTCCACATGGTGAACCGGTGGTGGGCCGTCTCGTCCTTCGGGATCAGCCTGCTCGGCATCTTCGACAGCATCGCCCGCATCGGGTCGGCGCCCGGCGCCAGGCGGTCGTCCAGGTAGCGCACCCGCACCCTCGGGTCGAGCGGGAAGAACGGCTCCTCGGCCTCCCGCAGGATCGACACGATCTCCACGTCGTGCCGCTCGGCCAGGTGGCCGGCCAGGTTGAACACGGTCCTGATCGTGCCGCCCATCCCGTTGGCGTGCAGCAGGAGGATCTTGATCTCCCGGGTCGACGGCGGTGGCGCCTTGCGCGCCTTGCGCCGGTTGTAGCCCTGGTACAGCCGGACCGCCGCTGACCTGCTCTTGCGCGCCAATGTCCGCACCTGCAACATCCCCCTGTCGGCCGACGACATCAATGACAGGCGGGGTCGGCGGGTTTCAGACGACCCCAACACCACCGGACCCTGCCGAGTTCGAGTGGCATGCACCGTCCATCCCCGTGGCGCTATCCACTTCTGTGATCTTTAGACGCATTTTGGTGGAATAAGGTTGCACGTCTGAGTTAGATGGCTTTTGACCAGGCCGAACAGGCAGCCGGAGACATCGCGCTCCGGCTGCCCTCGTCACTGCTCAGCCGTTACGCCTCTTCGGGCTTCGCGGCTTCCTTCTTGATTTCCTTGTCCTGCCGGTTGGCCTTCAGTGCCTGCTTCTTCGCCTTGCCGGACTTGGCGCCCGGCCTCTTCTTCGTATCAGACATGCTGTTTCCCCCCTGTACGGACAGCGCACCTCATTTAGCGCACTAACCCCGTAATACCCCTACTCCATCAAAACCCGACATACTATGACTTTGGTACGAGTCCAGAACCCGAAAAACTCACGCCCCGAACATCCCGTCCACCGCTTTCACCACGGCCCCCGCGCCGTCCTCGGCCGTGACCAGGCGGGCCAGCGCGGCGGCCCTCTCCCGTACCCGACCCTCCAGCGCCGCCCGGATCCCGTCGGCCAGCGCCCTCTCCGACACCCGCCGCCACGGGACCGGCTCCGGCGCCACCCCCAGGGCGGCCAGCCGCGCCGCCCACAGCCACTGATCGGCCCGCGCGGGCATAGCCACGGCGGGCACACCCGCCCGCAACCCGGCCGCCACCGTCCCGCACCCCGCGGGATGCGCCACGGCCGCCATCCGCGGGAACAACCACTCGTGCGAGACCTCGTCCACGCCGAGCACGTCGTCCGTCAGCGCCCCGGTCACACCGGTCTGCAGCACTCCGCGCACCCGGGCCCGCCGCAGCGCCCGCACCGCCAGTTCGGTGAACCGCCCGGTGTCCCAGGCGGCCATGCTGCCCAGCCCGACGAAGACCGGCGGCGGCCCGGACTCCAGGAAATCCCGCAGATGCCGAGGGGGCCGCGGGTCGGCCGGGCGCGCGGGCCACCAGTAGCCGACCACCTCCAGCCCCTCCCGCCAGTCGCGCGGCCGGGGCAGCACGACGGGACTGAAGCCATGCAGCACCGGCCAGCGTCCGGCCTCCCGCCTCCGGTACACCGCCCGCGAGCTCATCGGCGGCAGCCCCAGCCGAGCCCGCAGCCGCCGCGCCGACCCGGCGTGCGCGGGGGAGGGGACGGCGAACGCCAGCCGGGCCGCCGCCCGGTTGCCCCGCGGCCCCAGTGACCTCCGGACCGTCCCGAGCACCGGAGGAAAGTCGCCCGTCGGCTCGACCGGCTGCAGATGCACCCCCAAGCTGGGCACGCCCATCGCCTCCGCGACGTGACAACCGGCGGACGCGGCCACGTTCAGCAGCAGGATGTCGGCTCCCTGCGCCGCCGCCCCGACGATCCCGTCCTCGACCTGCCGGCCGTACCGTGCGTACTGCCTGAGCCTGGCCGCTCCGGCCCCCGGCGCCAGCACGGCCAGCGGATCCCCGGCGATGGGCCGGAACTCCAGCCCCGCCTCTCGCACCATCCGCGCGTACGGCTCGTGCGCGGCGATCGCCACCTCGTGCCCGGCGGACCGTAATCGCGCGCCCAGCCCGGTGTACGGAGCCACATCCCCGCGGGTCCCCACCCCGACGATCAGCACCCTCATGCCAACCTCCTGTTTACAATGCACTCGCATCGTAAACAGCCCCGCGAACCATCGCAATGCACCCGCATGGAGAAACCGGTGCCGAAGATCGTCGACCACGAGGCCCGGCGGCAGCACATCGCCGAGGCCGTCCACCGCGTCATCGACGCCCAGGGCATGGACCGCGTCAGTCTCCGAGAGGTGGCCGCCGAGGCGCGGGTGTCGATGGGGCAGGTCCAGCACTACTTCGCCACCAAGGACGAGATGCTGGTGACGGCCCTGCGCCACCTCAACACCCGCATCACCCGCCGGGTAGCCGCCGTCGGCCCGAGCACGCCCCGGGCCCTCCTGCGGGTCGGCACACTCGAACTCCTCCCGCTGGACGACGAACGACGCTTCGAAGCCCGCGTCGGCCTCGCGTTCCTGGCCCGGGCCGCGGTCTCACCCTCCCTGGCCGCCCTCCTGCGCGAGGGGCTCCCGCACGTCCTCGCCTTCTACGCCGCCCAGATCCGCGCCGCCCAGACCACCGGCCAGATCCCGGCCACGGCGGACCCGGACCGGGAGGCGACGATCCTGTTCGCCTTCGCCCAGGGCATGGTCAGCCCCACCCTGATCGGCCACTACACCACCGGCGAGGTGGTGGCGGCGGTCGACTACCACCTGAGTCGGCTCTTCGTACGGTGACCAGCGCCGTGTCCTTCGGTGGGCTACCGCCTGAAATGGCGCTGCACGCGGTGACCGGCGCGGGGAGGCGGTCGACTACTACCCGGACCGGCGCCACGTGGCGGGGCGCCGACCCCTCCACGCGTCATGGCACTCGTGCCGCCGCAGGCCCGATGTCCTGGTCAGGACTTGGCCGCCGGGGCGATCACGGGTGTGAGGCTGCCCGGCAGTGCCTTCACAGGAGGGTGAGCTGCTGGGGGGACGGTGGGGGCGGAGGTGGGAGGCGGCGGGCTCGGGCGGGGGTGGCCCGGCCGACGCCGTGGCGGGCGGCGAACTCCCGGATCTGGGCGGTGATGCGTTCCTGGTAGGCCTTGGGCGCGTAGGCGCCGCGCCCGTACAGCTCCAGGTAGCGCGGCACGAGGCGCGGGTGCTCGCGGGACAGCCAGGCCAGCCACCACTGGCGGGCGCCGGGACGCAGATGGAGCACGATGGGGGAGACGTGGGTCGCGCCCGCGGCGGCGATCTCCTTGACCGTGCGCTCCAGCTGGGCGGGGGAGTCGGTGAGGTAGGGCAGCACCGGGGCCATCAGCACGCCGCAGGGGATGCCGCCGGCGTTGAGCGTCGCGCACGCTTCCAGGCGGCGGCGCGGGTCGGGGGTGCCGGGCTCGACCGAGCGCCACACGTCGGCGTCGAGGAAGCCGACGGAGACGGCGGCGCTCACGTCGGCGCGGTCGGCCGCCTCCGTGAGCAGGTCGAGGTCGCGCAGGATCAGCGTGCCCTTGGTGAGGATCGAGAACGGGTTGGCGGCGTCGCGCAGCGCCTCCAGGATGCCGCGCATCAGCGCGTAGCGGCCCTCGGCACGCTGGTAGCAGTCGACGTTGGTGCCCATCGCGATGGGCTGCCCGCGCCAGCGCGGCGAGGCCAGCTCCGCACGGGCCAGCTCGGCGGCGTTGACCTTCACCACGATCTTCGAGTCGAAGTCGGCCCCGGAATCGAGGTCGAGATACTCATGCGTCTTGCGCGCGAAGCAGTAGACGCATCGGTGGCCGCAGCCGCGGTACGGGTTGATCGTGTAGTCGAACGGGACCCGGCTGGCGGCCGGCACCCTGTTGATGATCGAGCGGGCCTGGATCTCGTAGAAGGTCATGCCGCGGAATCCGGGCGTGTCGAAGGTGCGGGTGACCGCGCCGCGAGCGAACAACGGCATGGCCGAATCGTCCGGCCCGGCCTCGGTCAGCCGCAAGTTGTCCCAGCGCATGCCATGATTAGAACAGAAGTTCGACAGTGATCGCAAACGGAAAGAGGCCGCAATTACCTGGTCGGCCCGCGGCTAATGATCTTCATGGTTGGGCAGGAAACCCGCACAGAGCTTGCGTTCCGGAGGTGCACCTATGGCCTGGTCGCAGGACGAAGAGCGGATGCTGGCCCAGATCGAGCAGCACCTCGTCGACGACGATCCGCGACTCGTCGCACGGCTGGAGTCTTTCAACGAGCGCGCGCGCCGCAGCGAGGACCGGGCGGCGGGCAGGGCGGTCAGGCATACGCCCCGTCGCTCGACCGTCATCATCGCGATCAGCTGGTTCCTGATCGCCACGCTTGTCGCCACGCTCCTGATCCTCGTCCTGCGCGAGGGGGCCGCCGCCGCCCTCGCCCTTCCCGCCGCCTGACCCTCGACTTCCTGACCCCTTTCAGCCCCCTCAAACCCCTTGAATTCCACCCAGCCCCATTGTTTGCGCGCTCTGGTCCACGGCTTGGGCGCGCAACTCACTCAGGCCTCTCAAGGCTCCCTTGGGCTCGCGGGCCAGCCCTCACCGGCGGATGGCCCGGGAGTCGGGACGTCGCCTTGAAGGCTGCGCCGGGTCGCTCCTTGATCCTGTCTCAGACCCCTCGACCCAGCCTGTCTCCGGCATGATCCGAGGTCCATGGGGTCTCCCGGTCTCGCGCATCCCTGTCGCGTCCCCGCCCTCACGGACCGGCGCGCCGCGACGCCGGAGGCGGTGGCCACCGCTGCGCTGCCGGGGGTGGCGGGCGTGCGTCGGTAGGTGGTCCGGTGATCGCTGCGGAGGGCGCCCCTTCGGCCGCCATGTTTGTGGCCGGTCGTGGCGCAACACCTGGGAGTGGCGGGCACCTACTGCGGCCCTAGGGTGGTCCGGGGCGACGGAGATCCGCGGGCCGTGACCCGCGGAACGCCGGGAGGCGTCAGCGCATGACAGCCTCCAGGTTTTCCGCCATGCGCCGCAGGACGGCGACGGTCCGGTGATAGTCGTCGTCGGCCAGGCCGTCGACGGTGGCCGAGCGGATCCCGTTGATCTTCTCCTGGATCGCGGCGTGCCCCGCCATGCCGTCCGCCGTGAGCGTGTGACGGCCCGCCCCGTCCTGGACGGCCCAGCCGCGCCGCGCCAGCTCGCCGATCACCTCTTCCTGGGTGATCTCGCCGGCCGCCCAGAAGGGCCGGAGCGCCTCGGCCAGGTCGGAAGGGGTCCGCGGGGCCTCGTACAGCGTGTTGAGGACCTGCCAGTGTCTGCGGCCGAGCCCCGCGTCGGCGAAAACGTGGTCGGCCGCCGCCTCGATGAGCCGGTCCACACGCTTGAGCCAGTAGCCGATGGGCCGCTCCATATCCATGTCCTCTCATATATACATGTAAAATAACAACTATCTGTACGTGAGCATAGACTCGTGGATCGTGGAGCGCAACGGTGACGAGCACGTCGAGACGGTCGAACGCGCGATGATGGCCATCCGCCGCAGCCAGAGCCGCCGCACGCTGGCCCGGCTGGCCGCGGCCCGTGAGCTGACCGGAGCGGTTCCCGCGTCGGGCGCCGAAGTCCTGGACGTCATCGAGGAGGCCGAGGAGAACGGCGCCGCGGCGACCGTCACCGGGGTGGCCGCGGCGCTCGACGTCGACCAGCCACGCGCCAGCAAGCTGGTCGCCGCCGCCGTGGCGGCGGGCCTGGTGCGGCGCGAGGCCGATCAGGCGGACGGACGCAAGGCCCTGCTCGTGCGCACGCCCGCCGGGCGCCGCGTGTCGGCGGAGATCCACGCCTTCCGGCGGCAGATCTTCACCGAGGCCATGGACGGCTGGCCCGAGTCCGACCGCGCCGAGTTCGCCCGCCTCCTCACCGAGTTCGTGGAGTCCCTGCGAGAGGCCTCCCGCTGAGAAAGCGGGTCAGCGGGAGGAAAGCAGGGCGCGCAGGAAGTCGGCGGCCACCGGGGCCGCGACCTTGCCGCCGCCTCCGCCGCCCTCCACCACCACCGCGAACGCCACGTCGTCCCTGAACCCGATGAACCACGCGTGGGAGTCGAGCTCGGGCCCCGTGCCGTACTCGGCCGTGCCCGTCTTGCCGCGGGTGCCCGGCGGCAGGCCCGCGGCCTTCGCCGTGCCCTTGGTGACGACGGCCGCCATCATCGCGTGCATGTCCTTCGTCACCCCGTCGGGCAGCGGCCGGGGCTTGGCCTTCTGCTCCCTCTCGGGCACCAGCGTCGGCGGTCGCCAGGTGCCGTCGGCGAGCGCGGCGGCCACGGACGCCATCGACAGCGGGCTGGCCGTGATGCGCCCCTGGCCGAACGACTCGGCCGCCAGCTCGGCGTCGGACTCCGCCTTGGGGAAGCTGGGCTCGGCCGCGGGCAGCCCGATCTCCAGCGGCGTGTTGAAGCCGACCAGCTCGGCCGTCTCCAGCAGTTTGCCCGCGCCCAGCCGCTGCTGGGTGAGGGGCGCGAAGGAGGTGTTGCACGAGTACGCGAACGAGTCGAGGAACGAGACCCGGCCGTAGGCGGCCCGCTCGGAGTTGCGGATCCGCAGCCCGCCCACGGTCGCGTACTTCGGGCAGGTCACGGAGTCGCCCGGCTTCAGCCCGTCGGCCAGCAGCCCGACCGCCGTGACCGCCTTGAACGTCGAACCCGGCGGGTAGCGGCCGTCGACGGCCCGGTTGAACCCGCCCCGGTTGTTGACCACGGCCAGGATCTCCCCGGTGCCGGGCTTGATCGCCACCAGCGAGGCGGGCTTGTCGAGGTCCTTGACGGCGGTGACGGCGGCGTCCTGCGCCTGCGGGTCGAGCGAGGTGGTCAGCGACTCGCCGTCTTCGCCCTCGATCGTCTCCAGGGTGGTCTCGCCCACCCGGATCTCGGTCGTCGGCGTGCCGGCGAGCCGCTTCTCGAACGTCTGCTGCAGCCCGCCGCGCCCGACCGCCTGCCCGGTCCGGTAGGCGGAGCCGAGCCGCTGGACGTCCTTCTTGGTGGCCTTGTCGAGGTAGCCCACGAGCTGCTGGACCGAGCCGCCGACCTCGCCGGTGTCGATGCGGTTGCCGTCGGCGTCGACGATCGGGGCCCGCTCGGGCCACTTCGCCTTGAGCGAGAACTCCGCCCCCGGGGTGACTTTCGGGTGCAGCGCGGCAGGGCTCCAGTCGACCTTCCAGTGGCGGTCGGCCACCTTGAGCTTGAGCTCGCCGTCGTACGTCCACTCGCCGAGGTTCTTCAGCCGGTGAGTGACGGTGTAGGGGACGGTGGCGCGGTCGTCGCCCTCGCGCGGCTGCCCGAGCGTCACCCGGGTGGACTCCACGCCGAGGGACTGGCGGAGCTTGTCGTAGAGGTCGAGCGGGCCGGGGGCGGCCAGCTCGGCGCTCATCCGCGCCCGGTCGCCCGCCTGCCACGCGGCGGTGAAGCGCTGCGCCGTCTCGGCGGGCGTGCCGCGGGTGTGCAGCACGTAGTAGGCGCCACCGGCGGCGGCCCCCACCGCCAGCACGGAGACGGTTGACACGATCACGATGGTGCGCGTGCGCGCCACTGTCAGCCCCCTGACCGTCGACAGGGGACCGAGCTTAGCGGGGTCGGCTCACGCCGTGCCATTGGACGATTTGTGACCCGACGCGTACTGCGGGACGTACTCCTGCCCGGAGAGCCGCTGGATGGCGGCCATGACCTCGTCGGTGACGCGGCGCCGGTCGCGCGCGTCGCGGTGGTCGCCGTCGAACCGCAGGGGCTCGCCGATCCGGATGCCGACGGTCGCCGGGCGGGGCACTTTGGCGCCGAACGGCATCACCTTGTCAGTGCCGCTGAGCGCCACCGGCAGCACCGGCGCGCCCGTCTTGAGCGCCAGCCAGGCGACGCCGACCTTGCCGCGGTAGAGGCGGCCGTCGGGGGAGCGGGTGCCCTCCGGGTGGATGCCGAACAGCTCGCCGCGCTCCAGCAGCCCGGCGGCGGCGTCGAGCATCTCCTGCGCGGCCCTGGCGCTCTCGCGGTCGGTCGGCAGGCTGCCGCCCAGCCGCATGAACCAGCTGGAGACGGGGTTGCCGGAGAAGTACTCGTTCTTCGCGGCGAACGTGACGTGCCGCGGGAGCAGCGCGGGCAGCAGGAACGAGTCGATCACCGACAGGTGGTTGGCCGCCAGGATGGCCGGCCCGGTGCGGGGCACGTGGGCCGCCCCGGACAGGTGGGGCCGGCACATGGCGTGGGTGAGCGGCACCGCGGCGAACTTGACCACGTGATACAGCAAGTTGGCTCTCCAGGGAGGCGATCGTGTCGGTCCGGCGCCACTCACCTTAAACGGGTCGCGCCCCGTCCGTGGACGGGGCGCGAGACGTGTTGAGGCCGATGTGGCGGTCGCCTCCTCGGCGAGATGCACAACACGGCTCCAGCCGAACGGTATTCCGTGAAGGCGGTAATTTGCGGCCCGGGGGACACAGACCACATCGGCCATTCGATGCTAACGGACATCCGGCTGAAGGTATTCCACCCGGTCCCAAGAATCGGTCACGTTCTGGTCCAGTGTGGCTGCACCACGTCGAACACCCGCAGCTCACGGCCACGCAGCGCGACCTCCGCGAACTGCCACAAAATCGCCCCGGTCGGCGCGTGGATGACGATGGAGGGCCCCAGCGGCATCTGCAGCAGCTCACCCCGCCAGCGCGGCACGCCGGGCGCCACCAGCCACTCCAGCGGCACCTCGTGCACCGAGGCGACCTCGCGCGGATCGGCCACCGGCCGCTGCCGGCCGCCGAAGGCCACCACCGGCGTGATGACGAACCCGGAGTCGGTGACGAAGTCGTCGAGCAGCCCCGCCACCGTCACGCCGCCGACCGCGGTCTCCTCCTCCAGCTCCCGCAGCGCGGCCTCCACCGGCCCTTCGCCGTCGTCCAGCCGCCCTCCGGGCAGCGCCCACTGCCCCGGGTTCCGGCCGCGCGGCGCCCGCCTGATCACGATCGTGTACGGGTCGCGCCGCTCGTCCTCCAGCACGCAGACGGTCACGGCGGCCCGACGGATCCCGGTGGCGGGCGGCACCTCCCGCCGGTCGAAGGCGCGCAGGCGGGCGGTCACCAGATCCCGGAGCTCGTCGATGGGGGGCAGCATCCGCCCAGGATCTCATGCGGCCAGCAGCGCACCCAGGGCCGTGCCCGCGGCCATGGCGGCGGCCGCGGCGAGCGCCGCCCAGCGGCCCAGGGACTCCCCGCGGGCGTGCCCGGCGACGCCCAGCAGGATCCCGGCCACGCCGAACGCGATCGGCAGATAGAGCAGGGCGACGGCCGCGCAGGCGATCCCGGCCGCCGACAGCGCCCCGGTGAGCGGGTCCCGCGGATCGTGCGGGGCGGTCATCACGCCCCCTCTCGGTGTACGGGCCGGTCAGCCCATCACATACCCGTACCGCCCTCGGGGTCCAGCTTCATGCGCGGCGGGCGACGACGCCCCGCACGTGCCAGTCCTCGGCCTGCCAGTGGCAGATCGTCCACCCCTTGGCCTCCAGCATCTCCACGCACCAGAAGATCAGGGCAGTGGTGGCGCCGACGCTCCCCGCGCTGACGAACAGGTGCCGGTGCGGGTAGCTGTCCATCATGGCCGGGTAGAGCGCGAGGTCGGAAGCCATGACCACACGCTGCTGGCACATGCGGTCGAAGACCTTCTGAGTCATCTGCGCACCGGTCCGGGACGGTCGGAGAGGGACGTTCGCGGTCAGCAGGCTATCCGAGTGAGGAGCCGGCGGGGACGAGCTCGACCCGGATGATGCGGTCGTCACCGGGGCGCGGATCGGTGCCGCCCCAGGTCGCCCGGTCGGTGTTGGAGGTGACGAGCCACAGCGCCCCGTCGGGGGCGACCTCGACGGTGCGGATGCGGCCGTACTCGCCCGCGTAGTGCTCGACGGGTTCGCCGGCGGCCTCATCCCCCCGTACGGGGAGCTGCCACAGGCGCTGCCCGCCGAGCGCGCCCATCCATAGGGAGCCGTGCGCGTAGGCGATGCCCGACGGGGACGCCTCGTCCGGGTGGAGGGTGAAGATCGGCGGCTCGCCGGTGTCGCCCTCGACGCCCTCGGTCTCGGGCCATCCGTAGTCGAGCCCCGGCCGCAGCACGTTGACCTCGTCCCAGGTGCGGTGGCCCAGCTCGGAGGCGTACGCCGTCCGGTCGGGGCCGAAGGCGATGCCCTGGACGTTGCGGTGCCCGGAGGAGTAGATCGCGGTGCCGGACGGGTTGTCGCCGGGGATCGACCCGTCCAGCCGGACGCGGAGGATCTTGCCGTTGAGTGACGCGTCGTCGGCGGCGTTCTCCGGTTCGAACGCGTCCCCGGTGCCGATCCACAGGTGGCCGTCGGGGCCGACGCGCAGCCGGCCGCCGTGGTGCCGGTCCGCGGTGCCGATGCCGTCCAGGACGACGCGGTCCCGCCGCAGCGCGCCGAAGTCCTCGGCCACCTCGAAGGCGACGACGCGGTTGACCGGGCTCCCCGAGACGTACGCGAAGATCGTCCGGTCATCCTCGAAGCCGGGTGACACCGCCAGGCCGAGCAGCCCGCCCTCGGCGCTGGTCACCACGTCGGGCACCACGCCGACCAGCGCGGCGGAGCCGCCTCCGGCGGGGACGCGCAGGATCTCGCCCGTCAGCCGCTCGGAGACCAGCGCGGATCCGTCCGGGAGGAAGGCCAGGCCCCACGGCGCGTTCAGCCCGGTGACGAGCTCGGTCCGCTCGCCTGGGCGCGCGAGCGTCGGCTGGGGCTGGGCCTGGAGCTGGGACCGCGCCGGGGCGGTGGCGCACCCGGTCAGCCCGATCGCGACCGCGAGGGCCAGGATCCTGAGTTTCGCGTCCACGTATCCTCCGCAGATTGGTATCAGCGATAGCATCGCACAGTTTCCATTGATACTGTAACGCCGCTAACCGATATTTGCTATCACTGATTCACGGAGAACGATGCCCGCGAGCCGGCGGCGACCGGGGTCCGCCGCTACGGCAGGGCGTCGAGCAGGCGGTCCACGTCCGTACGGTCGTTGTAGTGCACCAGGCCCGCCCGCACCGCGCTGCCCGCGTCGCGGATGCCGAGCGCGGCCGTCAGCTCCCAGGCGTAGTTGTGGCCGTTCCACACGTTCACCCGGGCCGCCGCCAGCCGCTCGGCCACCTCGCGCGGGGTCTTGCCCGCCACCGTGAAGTAGGCGGTGGCCGTGCGCCTGGCCGGCTTGCCGTACACCGTGACCCGCGGCATCGACTCCAGGCCCGCCAGCAGGTGGCCGAACAGCTCCAGCTCGTGCTCCTCCGCCGCCGCCATCGAGGCCAGCAGCCGCTCCCGCCGCGTGCCGGTGCCCGGCACCATCGCCGCCAGGTGGTCCACGGCCGCGGTCACCCCGGCCAGGTCGGCGAAGGCGGCCGTGCCCCGCTCGAACCGATCCGGCACCGTGTCGGATGCGGAGTCCAGCTTGTCCGGATGGACCGTCTCCAGCAGCGCCGGGTCGGCGATCACCGCGCCGATGTGCGGACCCGACCACTTGTAGGCGCTGGTGGCGTAGAAGTCGGCGCCCAGCGCCTTCATGTCGACCGGCCCGTGCGCGGTCGCGTGCACCCCGTCCACGTACGTGAGCGCGCCCGCCTCGTGCGCCAGCGCGCAGATCGCGGCCACGTCGGGCCGGGTGCCGAGCACGTTGCTCGCCGCCGTCACCGCCACCAGCCGGGTGCGCGGCCCGATCAGGTCCGCGTACTGCTCCACCGGCAGCTCCCCGGTCACCGGGTCCACCTCGGCCCACCGCACCGTCGCCCCGGTGTGCACCCAGGGCCGCACGTTCGCGTCGTGGTCCAGCCGCGACAGCACCACCTCGTCGCCCGGCCCCCACCGCTTGGCCAGCGCCCCGGCCAGCCGGTAGGTGAGCGTGGTCATGTTCGGCCCCAGGACGACCCCGTCGGGGTGGCCGCCCACCAGGTCGGCCACCGCCGCCCGGCAGCCCGCCACGATCGCCTCCGAACGATGGCTGGCCGGGAACGCGCCGCCCACGTTGCCGATGCCCTGCCGGTAGGCGCCGGCGATCGCGTCGATGACGGACTGCGGCGCCTGCGTGCCCGCCGCGCCGTCGAGATAGGCGTACCCGTCGGCGAGCGCGGGGTAGGCCGAACGTACTGATGCGAGAGGAAACGTCATGATGGACATCATGCTCTCGCTCAAGGACGTCAACCGGGCCACTCTGGCCCGTCAGCACCTGCTGCGCCGCCATGACGGCACCGCGGCCGACGTGGTGCACCGGCTCGCCGGGCTGCAGGCGCAGGAGCCGCGCCCGCCCTACCTGGGTGTCTGGACCAGACTGGCCGGGTTCGAGCGGGCCGAGCTGCACGAGGCGCTGCACGCCGGCGCGCTGGTGCGGGCTTCCCTGCACCGGGGGACGC
Source organism: Nonomuraea sp. NPDC048826 (assembly GCF_043198225.1). Lineage (NCBI taxonomy): Bacteria > Bacillati > Actinomycetota > Actinomycetes > Streptosporangiales > Streptosporangiaceae > Nonomuraea > Nonomuraea sp. NPDC048826. The sequence goes on from NZ_JBICUQ010000008.1 coordinate 325,684, forward strand.
TCCACCTGGTGACCGCGGCCGACTTCGCCGCGTTCCGTCCGGTGCTCGCGCCCGTGCTCGACGCGGCGGCCCGGCGCTTCCCCGACCTGGACCCGGCCCCCGTGGTGGCGGCGGCCGAGCGGATGCTTGCCGAGCGTCCGCACACGTTCAACGAGCTGCGGCCGCGGCTGGCCGCGGAGTTCCCCGGCGCCTACGACCGGGCGCTCGGGTACGCGGTGCGCATGATGACGCCGCTGGTCATGGTGCCGACCGAGGACCGGTGGAGCTTCCCGCGCGACCCGGCGTTCGCGCTGCCCGGCGTCGAGCAGGACCCGCGACCGGGGGTCGAGCACCTCGTCGAGCGCTATCTGGCCGCGTTCGGGCCCGCCACCGCCGCCGACGCGCAGGCGTGGTCGGGGCTGGGCGGCCTCAAGCCGGTGCTGAAGGGCATGCGCGAGCGGCTGGAGGTGCTCACCGACGAGACGGGCCGGGAGCTGTACGACCTGCCAGGCGCGCCGCGCCCGGGCGGTGACGCACCGGCTCCGGTCCGGTTCCTGCCGGACTTCGACAACCTGATGCTGGGCCACGCCGACCGCACCCGCGTCCTGGCCGAGGAGCACCGCGCCGCCGTCGTCACCAAGAACCTGCGGGTCCGCGCCACCTACCTGGTCGACGGGTTCGTGGCGGGCACATGGCAGGTCAAGCGGTCGGGCAAGAAGGCGAAACTGCTCGTCACGCCGTTCGCCGGCCACCCGCTGGACCCGCTGGAGGAGGAGGGCCTGGCCCTGCTGGCCTTCGCCGAGCCGGACGCCGCCTCCTACACGCTGGAGGCCGCGAGCTGAGCCCGGTTCACCCGGAACACGATCACCGCCGTCAGCGCGGCGACCGCCGCCCCCTGCGCCACCACGACGGCGTCGACCCACAGCGGGTCCACGTCCAGCGCCCGCAGCGGCAGCTGCGGCAGCGTGGAGACCGCCGCCAGCGCCAGCCACCCCACCAGGAGCCGCCCGCCCGCCGGTCGCAGCACATCGAGCAGCGGCGCCGGGCGGCCGGCGCGGGCCACGACGACGAGCCAGCCGCCGAGCGCCGCGACCGTGGCCCCGCCGATCGCCATCAGCAGCCCGAGCAGCCTCAGCATGGTCGCCGTCGTCACATCCGGGTCGTAGGACCAGGAGAAGTACCAGAACGCCACCGCGCAGCTGACGAACGCCAGCGTCGTGCCGGTCGCGCCCAGCAGACGGGCGAGCCGGAGATCGCGCATGTCATCACCGTAGCCGCTGCTTGCCCGGGGACGTCAGAAAATGGTTGGGTCGAGAATGAGGTGAACCCATGCCGCAGCTTTCCGCCCTGGACGCGCAGTTCCTGCACTTCGAGACCGCGACCAACGTGGCCAACATCGCCGGACTCGCCATCCTCGACGGCGAGCTCCACCGCGCCGACCTGCAGGCCCTGCTGCAGGCGCGGCTGCCGTACGTGCCCGCGCTGCGGCGCAAGCTGGCCCCGGTGCCGCTCGGCCTGGATCACCCGTACTGGGAGCAGGAGGACGACCTCGACCTCGACTACCACGTACGGGAGATCGGCTTGCCGCCCAGCGGTGACGACCGGCAGCTCGCCGAGCAGGTGTCGAGACTGCACGCGCGCCGCCTGGACCGCTCCCGGCCGCTGTGGGAGATCTACCTGATCCACGGCCTGGCCGACGGACGCACCGGCCTCTACACGAAGATCCACCACGCGGCCGTCGACGGGATCGGCGGCGCCGACGTGCTGGCCGCGCTGCTCGACCTGGGCCCCACGCCCGCCCCGCCGCCCCCGCACGCGCCCGAGCACGACGAGCCGCCGCCCGGGGCCGCGGAGATGCTGCTGCGCGGCCTGGCCAGGATGGCGCTGAACCCGGCGCACGCGGTCCGGTTCGCCGCCCAGGCGGTGCCGCACCTGGACGAGATCCCGGTCCTGTCCTCGCTCCCGGGCAGCCACACGCTCTCCGGGCTGGCGCGCAGGGCCGCAGGCGCGGGCCAGGCGCCCGAGCTGCCGGCCACGCCCGCGCCGCGAACGCCGTTCAGCGGCCCGGTCTCCCCGCACCGCCGCTTCGCGTTCGTGTCGCTGCCGCTGGCCGAGATCAAGGCGGTGCGCAAGCGGTTCGAGGTGACGGTCAACGACGTCGTCATGGCCGTGTGCGCGGGCGCGCTGCGCCGCTGGATGGCCGCGCACGGCGGGCCGCCCGACCGGGCGCTGGTGGCCGGGGTGCCGTTCTCGCTCCGCGACACCGGCGACGAGCAGGCCGGCAACCAGGTCACGATCGTGCCCGCGCCGCTGGCCGCGCACCTGGACGACCCGGTGGAGCGGCTGCGCGACGTGCGTGACGCGATGTGCCGGATCAAGGACAGGTTCGCGCTGGCGCCCGCGCGCTGGCTGCGCGAGTTCAGCGAGTCCATGCCGGCCGCCCTCATGGGGCTGGCCTCCCGGTCGGCGTTCGGGCTGCTCGGCCAGACGGCGCCGCCGATCAACGTCATGGTCTCGAACGTCCCGGGCCCGCAGTTCCCGCTGTACGTGTGCGGCACGCGGCTGCTCACCCACTATCCGGTCTCGGTGATCACCGACATGAGCGGCGGGGTCAACATCACGGCCTTCTCCTACGACGGCTCGGTCGACTTCGGCGTGGTCACCGACCGGGTGATGGTGCCGGACGCGTGGGAGCTGGCCGGGTTCCTGCGCGACGCCCTCGACGAGTTGCTCAACGCGGAAGCAATCTTTCCGCATTAACGCATAGCGTGACGTCATGACGCTGAACCGCCGGGTGCTCAACCGGACGACGCTCGACCGCCAGCTCCTGCTCAGCCGCTCCGGCATGACGGCCGCCCAGGCGATCGAGCGGCTGGTCGCGATCCAGGGCCAGGACGTCAACCCGCCGTACTTCGGGCTCTGGTCCCGCCTGACCGCCTTCACCCAGGACGACCTGATCACGCTGCTCCACGGCAAGCAGGTCGTGCGCGGCTCGCTGCTGCGCGGCACCCAGCACCTCGCCCTGGCCGACGACTACCTGTGGCTGCGTCCCCTCGTGCAGCCCTCGATCTCCCGCCAGCGGCAGGCGGCGTTCGGCCGCGACACCCGCGACGTGGACCTCGACGAGCTGGCCGAGCTCGCCCACGGCCACCTGCGGGGCCGCACCCTGAGCCGTTCGAAGCTGCGCGACCTGCTGGCGGTGCGCTGGCCCGACGTGGCGCCGATGGCCCTCGGCTGGTCGGCCCAGGCGCTGCTGCCCATCGTGCACACCCCGCCCAGCGGCATCTGGAACAAGGGCGGCGGCACCCCGTTCACCCTGGCCGAGGAGTGGCTCGGCCGCCCCCTGCAGACCGCGCCGCCGGTCGAGCGGATGGTGACGCGCTATCTCGCGGGGTTCGGGCCCGCCTCGGTGATGGACGTGCAAGCCTGGTCGGGCCTCACCCGGCTGCGGCCGGTGATCGAGGCCATGGGGCTGCGCGAGTATCGCGACGAACAGGGCAAGGTGCTGTACGACCTGCCGGACGCGCCGCTGGCCGACGGGGACGAGCCCGCGCCCGTACGGTTCCTGCCGTACTTCGACAACCTCTGCGTCGCCTACGCCGACCGCACCCGGCTAATGACGGACGAGCAGCGCAAGGTCATCAGCGTGGGCGCGACGGTCTACCCGACCTTCCTGGTCGACGGCATGGTGGCGGGCATGTGGGACCTCCAGGACGGCGGCCTCGTCATGCGGCCCTTCGCGCCGCTGCCCGCCGGCGTGGTCGCCGAGCTGGAGGAGGAAGGCGCCCGCCTGCTCGCCTTCGCCGGCTTCCCCGGCGGCCCGATCAAGATCGCTGAGTGAGTCAGCCCAGATAGTCGCGCAGGGCCATGGCCCGCGACGGGTGGCGCAGCTTGGACATGGTCTTCGCCTCGATCTGCCGGATGCGCTCGCGCGTCACCCCGTAGACGCGGCCGATCTCGTCGAGCGTCATCGGGTTGCCGCTGATCAGCCCGTAACGCATCGAGATCACGCCCGCCTCGCGCTCCGACAGCTCGTCGAGCAGCGCGCGCAGCTGGTGCTGCAGCAGGGTGAAGGAGACGGCGTCGGCGGGGGAGACCGCCTCGGTGTCCTCGATCAGGTCGCCGAACTGGCTGTCGCCGTCGTCGCCCAGCGGCGTGTCGAGGGAGATCGGCTCGCGGCCGTAGCTCTGCACCTCGGCCACCCGGGCCGGGGCCAGCTCGGTCTCGACGGCGATCTCCTCGGGGGTCGGCTCGCGGCCGAGCTCGCTCTGCAGCCGCCGCTGCGCCCGCGCCACCTTGTTGATCAGCTCCACCATGTGGACCGGGATGCGGATCGTACGCGCCTGGTCGGCCATGGCCCGGGTGATCGCCTGCTTGATCCACCAGGTGGCGTAGGTGGAGAACTTGTAGCCCAGCCGGTAGTCGAACTTCTCGATCGTCCGGATCAGGCCGAGGTTGCCCTCCTGGATGAGGTCGAGGAACAGCATGCCGCGCCCGGTGTAGCGCTTGGCGATCGACACCACCAGCCGCAGGTTGGCCTCCAGCATGCGGCGCTTGGCGAGCTCGCCGTCCTCGGCGATCCACTCCAGGTCGGCGCGGAGCTCGTCGTCGAGGTCGTCCTCGGTCTCCAGCCGCTCCCTGGCGAACAGGCCGGCCTCGATCCGCTTGGCCAGCTCGATCTCCTGCTCCGCGTTGAGCAGCGGAACCCGCCCGATCTCCTTCAAGTAGGTCTTGACGGAGTCGGCGCCGACGGTCGACACGCCATCGGCCGCGCCGTCGTCCAGTTCGATAACCTCTGCGGTCTGGGTCACGACACTCTCCTCGCTCGGCGGTGAACGGTTGGGCGGCTGCGGCGGCGTACGGGCATCTGCCCCCTGGCTCGGAGAGGAGGGACGGTTCTCCTCCAAGCTACCCAACGCCGCGCGATGGTTGTGACGGCTGTCACCCGGGCGGGAAGGTCACCCAGACGGCGGTCGCGTCGTCGTGCGGCTTGCCGCGCGGCACGCCCCTGGCCAGCTCCTGCTCACGCACGTCGGCCAGCAGCTGCTCCGGCTCGGCGGCACCGGCCGCCAGGCTCTCCCAGGCTCGCCCGTACCAGTCGGCCAGCCGGGTCACGCCGTCGGTGAACAGCGCCGCCCCGCGCAGCTCACGCACCGGCGCCGCGCCCGTGAGCGCCTGGTCGGCCGCCTCCGGGCAGGTGCTCGCCACCCAGAAGCCGCCCGGCCGGTTGCGCGTCGAGGCGACCAGCTCCAGTGAGTACGGCCGCCCGCCCGGCAGATGGTCGAGACGGTCGTCGCGGACGACCGTCACCGAGCCGTCACGCCGCCACAGCACCACCGCCGCGTCGCAGAGCACGAGATACTCCAGCCGGTCGCCGTCGTGGCGGGTGAGCGCCACCGTTGCCGACGGCGAATGGGGGTTGCCCAGGTCGCAGGAGCCGTCGTGGGCCTTCATCGTGGCCGTGATCGCCGCCGCCAGCACCTCGGGCAGCGGATCGCCGCCGTCCATGCCCGGCGCGAGCGCGCCGGCGAGCGTGCGCACCAGCCACGGCACCCCGTGCCGGCACCCGGGCGCCACCCCCGGCGCCGGCGTCGCCCCGTCCAGGACCACGACCCAGGACGGGCCGGCCAGGACGTAGTCCTCGTTCGCCCGGCCGGTCGGATCGGGCGCGGCGGCGCTCGCGTAGCTGACGCGCAGCATCGAACTCCTCGGGAATGACCATCGGATCGGCGGGTAGTGGCCACGAAAAGCCATGCGGAAATCAAGATTTCCGTGTCGCCGGATCACAAACTCGCGAGGTCGTCCTACATTCCGAACACCAGGCCCTCATCCCACATCCATTGGTGGTGCCTCTTGTGACCCGTGCCCGTTCGAGCCTCGTCCACCAGGCCGGCTACGCGCTCAAGAACCCGCACAAGATCATTCCGCACCTGCGGAGACTGAGCCGCGACACCTGGCTGCGCCTGCGCACCCGCGACCATGTCGCCTACTACCGCGCGGTCATGAAGGACGACACCGCGCGCAGCCCCGAGGGCGCCGTCGGATCCCACACGCACCGGCGGTGGCTGGCCCTGGGCCAGATGCAGTTCGACTATCTGGTCGAGCACGGACTCAAGCCGGAGTGCCGGATGCTGGAGATCGGCTGCGGCAACCTGCGCGCCGGCCGGCTGTTCATCGACTACCTGGAGACCGGCAACTACTACGGGATCGACATCTCGCCCGACATCCTCATGGCCGCGCAGGACACGCTGGCCGAGCATGGCCTGGCCGACAAACTGCCGCACCTGACCCCGGTCCGCGACCTGCGGTTCGCCTTCATGCCGAGCGGGCACTTCGACGTCGTGCACGCCCACAGCGTCTTCTCGCACTCGCCCATCGAGGTGATCGACGAGTGCTTCGCGCACGTGGGGCGGGTCATGAAGCCGCACGGCTGGTTCGACTTCACCTTCGACCGCACCGAGGGCAAGGAGCACCACGTGCTGCGGGAGGACTTCTACTACCGCACCGAGACCCTCGTCGCGCTGGCCGCGCGCCACGGGCTCGACGCGGTCTTCATGGACGACTGGGAGCGGCTGCCGCACAAGCAGTCGAAGATCCGCGTCACCCGTCGATCCTGAAATATACGGATGCGTCCGTTGAGGCGCGCCTTCTAAAGTGCCCGGGTGAGAGACATCCGGGCGCTCCCCAAGGCCCACCTGCACGTCCACCTCGAAAGCACCGTACGGCCCGGGACCATTCGCGACCTGGGCGGCACGCCGCCCGGGGACACGCCGTTCCGCACCTTCCGCGAGTTCGCCGACCAGCGGGCCCGGGTACGCGACCTGCTGCGCACCGCCGACGACTTCCGGCGGATCGCGCTCGAGTTCTGCGCTGACGAGGCCGCCCAGGGCACCCGCTACGCCGAGGTCACCTTCACCGCGGCCTCCCACGGCGAACGCGTGGGCGCGCCGGAGATGCCGCTGGAAGCGGTCCTCGACGGGCTGGCCGAGGGACGGCGGTACGGGATCGAGTGCCGCGTGCTGCTCGACCACTCCCGCCGCCGACCGGTGGAGCGCATGTGGCGCACCTACGAGCTGGCGCGGCGGTACGAGGCCGTGGCCGGCATCGGGCTGGCCGGGGACGAGAGCCACCCGCTGGCCCCGTTCGCCGAGGTGTGCGACGCGGCCAGGGACGCGGGGCTGCGCCTGGTCCACCACGCGGGCGAGTTCGGCGGGCCGGACAGCGTACGGGAGGCGCTCACCCTGGGACACGCCGAGCGGCTCGGCCACGGCATCCGCGTGCTGGAGGATCCTGCGGTGGTGCGGGAGGTGCGCGAGCGCGGGGTCCCGCTGGAGGTGTGCCCGACGTCCAACGTGCTGCTCGGGGTGGTGGCGTCGACGGCGGCGCACCCGCTGCCGCGGCTGCGCGAGGCGGGGCTCGCGGTGACGCTCAACACCGACGGGGAGACGGCGCTGGCGGACGAGTACGCCCGCGTGCGCGACACGTTCGGCTGGTCGGACGCCGAACTGGCCGAGCTGGCCAGGGCGGGCGTCCGGGCGTCGTTCGCCGCCCCGGAGCTGAAGGCCGGGATGCTGGCGGGCATCGACGCGTGGCTGGACGGTGGTGCATGATCTGCGCGGCCGGGACCCCGGCGGCGGGGGAGTGCGGGGGACCGGCTGGTAAGCGGTCACGGGGGTGGCGCACCCCGCCGAGATGCTGCCAGCCCTGCCGCAGGCTCTCGTGGCCCGAAGGCCGCACCGGCCCTTCGACCGGGGTGGGATCGCCCTGGTACGCGGGTGCCGCGCTCCACAGGCGCGCGGTCCCGACGGCGGTCATGACCGGGTGGACCGCTCCATACAGGTGCGTCACGCATCTGGGCGCGGACCGGCGCACGGCCACGCAGGCGACGCGCCTCGCGCTCCCGTGTGTCCGGGACGAGGGCGGGCAGGTTAAGGCACGACGAGGCGGCCGGTGGCACCCGCGGACAGGGGGCGCCGACCGGCGCGCGCATCGCCGCGCGGCGGAACGGGTCTGAGACAGGGACTCGCCATGCATTCGGTCGTACTCCTCGCACGAGTCTTTACTCTCAGGCCTACCGCCTGCCCAGTGGGTACAAGCCCAAATTCTCACCAAGTTTCGGGCTGGGCGTGCGGTCCCACGCCGACGAGGCCGACAGTGAGTCGCGCCGTCCCCTCAGCTTTCCAGCGCCGCCACCCGTGCGGTGAGGGCGGCGATCGCCTCGGTCAGGCGCTGGACGTCCGCCGCATGCTGTTGCCTCAGCTCAGCCATCTGTTCCTGGGCCGAACTCATGAGCCCCTGTTCCACGGCGGAGATCCGGCCCAGGACGTCGACGTTCTGCACGCGCAGGGCTCCGTCGATTCCGACATCGCCTCTGAACAAGGCGGCTGGAGACCCTTGAGCGTAAATGCCAGGACCGTGGTCGCTGATCGCCTCGACGCCGCGCCCGCCCTTGATCTTTGAGAGGGCGAGCAGGCCGGCTTCTCCGCCGATCGCGAACACCCCGAAACCGCGCTCATTGAGGCTCTGCCCCCAGACGCCGATGTGTCCTTGGCCGAGCATGCCGAGGGCACTGGGATTCCTGTTGATGCCCTTGACCCCCGCAGCGCCGCCTTTTCCGACCCCGAGGACTCCGTGTCCGCTTTCACCGACACCGAGCACTCCCGAACCCATCACACCGGAGCTGTGCCCCAGCACTCCCGCGCCTTCGTCGGCCCGGCTGGTGCCTTTCACCCCGTTGCGGCCATGACCGTTCACGCCGTCGCCGCTGTCGTTGATCCCGGCGACACCCGAGGCCCCGGATTGTCCGGCCACGCCGAAGACACCGTGGAACTGCACGCTGTCGCCGCGAACTCCGGCTTCGCCGGGGGCTGAGGTGCTTCCATGCAGTGCTGTCATTCTTTCTTCCTTCCGTGCATATGTTTCCGAGCACCTGGGTCAAGGCTGCGGGACTTCCCGCGCCTCCTCCGCCTGGCACAATTCCTCCAGCACCTGCATGGCTCCGCTGATGCGCAGGAGCGTCTCCCGGAGCAGCGCGTCCTGCCGGACGACGTCACGCAGCTGCGCCTCACCGAGCTGGTATTCCCGGGTCAGGTCCGCGAGCCTTTCCCGCAATTGTTCCGTCATGTCGGCTTCCTTTCTCTTTCGGCTTCCGGGGGGTCCGTGATTCTCATGGTCGCCGGATATCCGTGTTCCTCGGGGTAGAGGAGCAGCCCACGCTCTTCCTCCGGCTTGTCGCTTTCCACCTCGACGGGATGGGCCAGGGCCCACGGATCCTGACGTACGCCGGTGACCTGCCACGACACCGTGACGTTCGGCTGGTCCGTGCGTATCGTGAAAGCGTTGTTCCGCACTTCGCCGTCCACAGCGGCCAGAGCGAGCCGGCCGACCGGCGTCACCTGGAAACGGTGGTCGCGGTTGAGCGCCTCGAAGAAGTCGGGGAGGGTGACGGTGACCTCGCCGCGGTCGTCGGTGACTGCGACGCCGGAGTACACGTTCAGCATCTCCGGTGATTCGACGAAGGAATGCGCGAGATATTTACCGGTCGGGTCGAGCGGATGGTCGATGAGGAAAGTGCCGCCAGGCTTGGTGAGGGAGCCATAGATTTTGGTCCCGCCCTCGAGGCTCGATTGCCCGACCACCCGTAGCTTGTTGTGGACGTAGACCTTATCGCCGTGGATGCTGGCGTCACCACCGATGTAGACCGGGGCGTGGATGTCGACCCTGCCGCACTCGAATTGCGCCTCCGGTCCGCGAACAAGCATGCCACGCGTGAACCATGCTTCGCCGGTGTCGATGATGAAGAACAGCGGCCAGTCGACCAGGGGACTGCAATAGACGCCGACTTGGTTGTCGTTCATCATTCCGATGAAGACGCGGTCGGACGCGTTATCGTTGAACCAGATACCGGCGGTGACGTCGGTGCCCTGTCGTACGCGCATGCGGCGACCGGCGTCCAGCACGCCGTTCACCGTCAGTCCGGCGTTGGCGGTGACGGAGCCCTTTGCGGTGAGAGCGCCGTGGACGTTCAACGCGCCCAGCGCGTTGAGGACGTTGCGGGCGTTGAGTACGCCTTGGGCGTCGATGGTGTTTTGTGTGGTGAGGGTGCCTGTGACGTCGAGTTTGCCGGCGATGGCGACTTTGCTGCCGGGAAAGGTTGTTTCGCCGGTGGTGGTGTTGATGCGTAGGGCCCAGCCGGCGCCGGTGTTGCCCAGGATGCCGACGGTGGTGTCGTCGACCATGCCGATGAAGGCCCGGTCGGCGTTGGGCACGCGTTGGTGGAACCAGATGCCGGAGGTGACATCTTCGCCCTGGCGTACCCGCATGCGGCGACCGGCGTCCAGCACACCGTTCACCGTCAGTCCGGCGTTGGCGGTCACGGAGCCCTTTGCGGTGAGAGCGCCGTGGACGTTCAACGCGCCCAGTGCGTCCAGGACGTTGTGGACTTTCAACGTGTTGAGCACATTCAGGACGCCATGAACGTTCATGCTCCCGGTGATCTCGACGGCGGCACGGGCGGTCAGCTTGCCGGCGATGTCGGCGTCCCCACGAGCGCGCAGCGTCGAATGGACCGACACGTCGCCCGTCGCGCCGTCGACGCTGAGCGATCGCCGGTGACCGTCGGTCGAGGTCAGGGTGAGGGCGACGTCACCTTTCGAGTCAGCCGCGAACTCGGCCATCACCCGTTGCCCGACCTTGAGGCCGGCTCCGCCGGAGTCGGTGGCGGCCCGTAGTTCCAGGCGTCCGGTGGGCACGCCCACGAGGCGGCGTAGGCCGGCGGAAGAGGCCGTGACCCTGCCGTCGTCCAGCGTCAGCTGTGCCAGCACCACCTGCCGGCCGTCGTCGTCCTCCACCGGGATCAGGCGGAACCAAGGGGCGTGCACGAGCTGGGGTGGGTCGTCGGGGTCCTCCCGCTGCAGCACTTCAAGCCAGGTGACCGTCAGCAGGCGGTCACCGTTCACCTCGGCCGTCCCGAGCGCCACCCCGTCGTCCGCGACGAGCACGGTCATGATGTCGTCGATCTGATCCGGGTCCGCGGCCGGATCGACGACGGCCGCGCCACCCGGCCGCAGGACGATCAAGCGCCCTTCCACGTCGATCGCCGCACCCGGGCTGACTCTCACTCCGCCCGATCCTCCGGCTGCCGCCCGTACGGTCATCCCCGCGGCCACGCCCCATGTGAGGCAGGCAGTGTTGCGGGCCTGGTCCATGGGCAGCAGATAGCGGTGCATGTCCGTGTGACTCTGGGCGCTGCCGGTGGCGCCGATGCGCGGGATGTACAGGTCGTGGTCCCAGTACTCGCTCCGCTTCAGTGTGTTGCCCATGGATTCCCCCGTGGCGTGCAGATGGACGGGACACCGAGCGCATCGATGTCAGCGGAGCGGTACGGATTCGCGCCGGTCGTGCGGCACGAGTGCGATCATGAGTGGACTGGTCAGAAGGCCTCCGGCACTCACGGTCGTCTGTTCGCCGGTCCGTGGATGGACGCGGAGCACCCCGCCCTGGTGGCCGAAGGCCTCGTGGTCGGACACCAGGATCGAACCCTCCGGTTCGACCGCGACCCCCCACGGCGCGCGGAAGAACTGCCCGCTGGACACCACCGTCGTGCTCTTCGTCGTCGGATCGAACCGGATCAGCCTGCCTCTGCCGTCGGCGGAGACGGCATCGGTGACCAGGATCTGGCCACCTTGCTCCACCGCCAGTCCGACCGGCCTGCAGGGCGGATCGATGGTGGTCAGGACGGTCGGCATTCCGGTATGGCGATCGATCCGGAGGAGACGGCGTGGCTTGCCGGGTGACATCCCCTGTTCCACCACGAGGATCGTGCCGTCGGCCTCCAGCGCCACTCCGGCGAAATCACAGTCGCTCTCGGTCAGCACGGTCTTCTCGCCGGTGTCCGGATGCACTCTGATGAGCTGCCCCTTGCGGTGCCCCTCGCGTCCGGTGTGGGTGATCAGGATCTGGCCGTCGTCCTCGATGGCCAGCCCCACGTGGAACCTCCCCAGCGGGTCGCCGGAGGCCACGACGGAGTGTTGCCCCGTCATCAGATCGAGCCGGACGAGTTCGTTCTCGCGGACGATCAGAAGCGTCCCCTTGGCCTCCATGGCCACTCCGGAGGGAGCCGCGATGTGCCGGCCGGCGAACAACCTCACCTGTTTTCCCGTTGTCGGATCCACTCTGATGACACCGCCGGCAGGGTCCCCGTCCACTCCGGCGGCGTCCCTGTCGGCGAGCAGGATCGTGCCGGGAGCCAGCCGGGCGACGGCCGTGAGCGTGACCCGGCGGTTGTGCCCGGCGGTCGTCTTCGCCTGCGTGTCGTCGCTGGTGACGTCGTAGACGGCGCGAACGGTGGTGGGCCCGGGCACGCCGGTGAAGGTCACGTCCAAGTTGGCGCACGCGTTGGGTTTGAGGCTCTTGGGCACGGTGGTCAGGACGAATCCCGGGCCGGGCTGGAAACCCTCCTTGTCGGTTATGGTGAGCGCCCCTGTGCCGCGATTGATGATCTGGATGCTCCGCGTGACGTGCTGCCCGACGTCGACCGCGAAGTCGAGCGTGGTCGGCAGGTCGATCCACGGTTGACGGCTGTCTTTGTTGCGGTCCGCGACGACCCAGACGAAGCCTCGTGCGGTCCCGTCGTTGTTCACCAGCTGCAGCCGCCATTGGAGAATCTCTCGCAGAATGGTGACCCGGACCAGGTAGACGTCGTCGGCCTCTGCGGTCATGTTCGCGTTCGCCGCCTGAGGCGAACCCTCCGGACCGTTGAGGATCACGACCGGCGTGGTCGAGATCGGCACCTCCACGACCGCCCCCGTGTCGGCCTTCAGCCGAACAGCCGGGTGCGGAGGCCCCGGGGGGCCGCAACCGCCGCCGAGCTTGACGATCCTGATCCACATGTCCCTGCGTCCTGTCGCCGCATCGACCGCGGACAGTTCGGTGAACTCCAGCAGCGAGGTCGTAGCTCCCGGCTCCAATTGCTCCGGTGCCGCCTGGCCCTTCGGGTAGACCTCGAACACGTCATCCTCCTCAGCGGGACACCACGGTGAAACTGTCGTCGCTCACCGTGGAGCCGACGCAGGTGGTGACGCGAATCCGTTGGGGTCCCACCGCCTGGGTCGGAACCGTGACGACGATGAGCTCGTCGTCGACACTGACCACCTCCGCGGGCAAGGTGCCGAAGAAGACCGCTACGGGTGGGGCGTCGAAATGCCTTCCCGAGAGACGGACGCGGTCGCCCGCCCTGCCGGTGTCAGGAGTGAACTGGACACCCGATGCGGCGAACTCCGGTGCCCAGCCGGCGATGAAAGGCTCCCTCGCAGTGGTGACTCCACCGGCCGTTGCGATGCTGATGGGCACCGGACCGAGCAGGCCGTCGGGAACCCTCACGATCAAGCCTTCTGGCGTCATTCTGACGATTTCCGCCATGGCGTTCGTCCCGAACCACACCGCTGATGTGGTGTCGAAGTTCGTGCCGTACAGGGTGACGTCGACGTCCTTCCCGCCGGATCGCGGGGTGAATGCGACCGGCCCGTCCCGGAAGAGCGGGGGCTCGCCACCTTCTTCGAAGGAGAAGAGGGCGTCACTGATCACCGAACCGCCGGCCGTCTCGATGGTCACCTTCGATACTCGTTCGAGTCTCTTCGGAAGGATGGTCCTGATCCTGGTCGCCTCGGTCGCTATGACGTCCACGGAAACCGAGCCGAAGAACACCTTGACCGGCTGATCCGCGTAGACATTGAAGTTGCGTCCGTGCAAGGTCACCGGTGTCTCGGAGCCGCCGCGTACCGGTTCGAACTGCTTGAGCGGGTCGGGGTCGAAGTACGGCCTCAGCAGCAGGCGTGTCACCAGGTCGAGCTGGCGTCGGACCTCGGTGAGAGGCAGGATGACCTGCCGGAGATCCGTGATCATCCAGGATGCGATCGCGGGGTTGTCCGACTCGCGCCGCAACCGTGCCAACGGCAGGTACGTGTGCCCGGGCGGAGCCGGTGCGGGGGGCTCCGGCTTCCCCTCGGCGACCCGCACCACCCAGGAGGGGCGGAGCCGTACGGATGTCTGCATGCCGATGTCGCCGCGGTTCAGCAGGTCCTTGTCCGTCGAACCGTCAACCGTGCTCATGGATACGTCCAGGTAGACGACGTCCTCGCGGATCGGGCCCTGCTCGCGGTCCGGCGTCGTCAGCTCGGGAAGCTTCTGGGAGCTGTATCTGAGCTTGGCGAAGTTCCGCACCTCGACGCCGCCCACGAGGCACGCGTCAGACACCGACGCGCCGGCGAGAATCCAGAAGTCGTTGTTCGACTCCGACGCCGGCCGGTCCGCGTCCACCGGAATCGGACGGATCTCGAAAACCTTGGACCCGACCGAGACGCCGTCGCCGACAAAGCTGGAGACGATGGAACGCACCGTGGAGGACACGAGGTCGTGCTGCAGATTCAGATCGCGGTCGAGAACAGGAACACCCTGCTCGATGTGCGCCCCGACATAGCCTTTGCCGAGGGTCTGCGCCAGAACCTCGGACGGTGGCCGGGAAAAGTCAGCCATCGCTCACCCCGGTGAACACTAGGTCACGTGAACGGTCGATCCCCGAGGTGAAGGCCATCTTCTCGCCGAACCGCCTGTCACATATCTATCCACTCGCGCAGCCCGGAACAGCGACCACACGCTGCTGATTCAGCAAGGTCACCTCAAGAGCTGGTAAATCGCGCTCCGCGCCCGGATCACGCTCCCTCGTGTGCGGCGAGCTCGTCGGCCTTTCGCCACAGCTCGTTCCACTCGATGCCGATCTGCACGATGGTGACCGCGGCGAGCCCCAGGTCGAGCAGCTCACCGAAGGGCAGCGGCCCGTCGGCCAGCGCGAGCGCCGCCGCCGCGGCCGCGCGCACCGCGAAGCGCTCGATCACCACGGTCCAGAAATGCCGCCATGCCGCCTTACCCGCGATCACTCGTGCTGCCGCGGCACCCGCTGCGGCGGCCCCCACGGCTATGGCCCTCCGCCTGCGAGCCTCGGCCTGGATCCTCTCCTGCGCACGACGCCGTTCCTCCTCGGCGACCCGCCTGGACCGAGGCGGGGTGAAAACGCTGTAGGCGAGCAGGCCGGGCGCGCACCACTGCGTCCTGATGATGAAGGGGCCCGCCACGATGGGGCCTTGCGGTGTGTAGGTCTCCGGGGGCATGGGCACAACCCCTCGGATGCCCTTGCTTGTGCGCCACGCCTGTTGGCCCGCATCAGGGCTGTTGCCCTCGCCCACATATCTGGCGAGTTGAATCTCACCGTCGACCAGGCAGACCAGTGCAGCCGGCTTGACCTCCGCTACCTCGAGTTTTCTGTCCGGAGTGATTCTGGCCAGGTCGGGCAGGCCCATCCCGGCTCGTGGACTGGACGAGCCGAACTCCTCCGGCGGGATCTCCTTCTTGAAACCGCCGCAGATGCCCTCGGTGCGGATGGAGCGGGCCGAGGCGCCCGGAATGCCGATGGATACGGCGCCTGGCACCTTGCCTCCGAAATCCTGCTGGATGAGGTAATGAACCACGGTCCCAGCCAGGATGACGTGGAAGTCGGGGAAATCCACCGTCGTGCAGGACAGACCCTGCCGTTTCACCCGGAGGCGCGGAGCACGGTCGTGCTGGACCACGTGTGCCAGTTCGTGTGCCAGCAGCAGCCTTCCCCCTGGCGTGTGCGGCTGGTAGGCGCCCTCCCGGAAGAAGATCTGCCGTCCGACCGTGACGGCCTGGGCGCGCAGCGCCCTGGCGAAACCGGCGGCGGCGCTGTCAGTGTGCAGACGCACACCTGTGAAGTCGTGGCCGAAAGCCCGGCCGAATCCCACCAGGTCGTTGGCGCGCTGCCCGCTCGGGCCGGCCATCACCCGCTCGGCGGCCAGGTCGGCCGCCACCTCGTCGGCGTCGTGCGGCTTGCTGACAGTCCACGTCTCGAGTCCGGCAGGCTGCCCGCCATCCGCGTACCTGCGTACGTCGAAGCCCTCGCAGCCGCACCTCTGCTCCGCGGGTTCCGGCTTGTCGGCACAGCGTCTGGCTCTGGTGACGTAGGTGAACATGTCGCTACTCCGTCCAGATGAGGACCGGGCGGGTGGTCACGGGCACGAAGTCGGCCAGTGTTCCGCTCAGCCGGGTGACGGTCTCGGCGGCTCGGCCGGGGTCGACGTCGGGAGGCGGTGTCAGGTAGACCCCGATGGTGTCGTCGGCGATCCGGTCCGCAGTGGTTCGCCCGTTGTCGTACAGGTAGGTCTGGAAGTCGGCGAAGCTGCCGTAGAGGGCGAGTTTGGCCTTCGCCGTGGTGTCCACGGTGGTCGTGCCCGCGTAACGGTGGTCCAGGGTGCGGGTCGCGGCATAGACCGCGCTGGAGCGTTCCAGGCTCTGGTTGGAGCGGTAGAGCAGCAGCGTGCCGTCGGCGCCGAGGTCCACCGGCAGGGGGGCGCGGCGCGTCGCCGGGCTCGACCCGACCTGCTCGGCCTCGCCCCAGTCGGTGGTCAGGGTGTTGTGGCTGATCGACCAGCCGCCGTAGCGGGTGGTGCTCCAGAAGAGCTCGATGCCTCCCTCGATCGCCCGCGCAGCCGGTTGGCGATCATGGTAGTGGCCGCTCTTGGGCAGGTAGGAGACCGGCGACCAGTCGCCGGTGGTCAGGGTGAGGCTGCGGTAGGCCACGCTCGACCAGGTCCGCTCGTCCGTGCCGGTGTCCGGGAACGTCCAGAACAACCACAGCCGATCGTCCGTCATGAGCGCGAAGAGATCGTCCAGGCCATGCCCGGCAGGCAGGGATCCCGGCTGCGTCAGTTCCCAGTCTGCGCCGTCGTGCCTGGCGAACCGGATGGCGTCCTGCTCCAGCCAGAACAGCCACACGCCGTCGGCCGCGTCGCTCACCGCCGCCGGTCGGCGGCGGTCCGTCCGCTGGTCCAGGAACGTTTGAGGCGGCGACCACGCGTCACCGGCGCGCGTGCTGAAGGAGAGGTACCGGCGGCGGTGGACCGGGTCATAGCTCTCCCAGAACAACCACAACGTCGCTCTCTGCCGGGCCGCCGTCGGGTGCTGAGCCGTGCCGTGCCGGTCCACGACCGGTGCGCTCGCCTCCCCCTGGCCGTCGCGCAGGCGTTTGGCCCACAGATCCCAGCCATGGCGGCGATACGTGTGGTAGAAGATCAGCACCGAGCCGTCGGGCTCGTCCACTGCCGCCGGGCGGCCGTCGTAGGCGAAGTTGACCGACGTCAGCGCGGGCTCATGCCACCGGCCCGCGCCGTCGCGGCGCAGCGACCACAGGTTCAGCCGCTCCGGCTGGTTGGTGCGCGCCACGTTGTGGGTGAACTCCTTGGTACGCCCCGTCCACCCGCTCACCCGGGTCGCCGTGGCGTCGAGTGCCGCGATGGTGCCGATCGTCCGGTAGAGGTGGGCGGCCTGGCGGACCTCGTTGCGCTGGGTGGCCACCGGCGCGCTCCGGTCCGTCGGCCACCCGATCCACTGCGCCAGCAGCGGGAGCAGGGCCCCGTCCGCCCTTCGCAGATCCTTCGACGACAACATGGACGTGGTGAGGCTGTAGAGCCGATCCAGCTCGCTGCCCGGCAGGTCGAGGAAGCGACGCAGGTAATGGTGCTCCGCGTCGTAGCGGTGGTAGAGGGCGGGCAGCAGGTCGTACAGCTGCTGCCCGAAGTCGTAGCGGGACAGGGCCATGGCGGAGATCCGGTTGGCCGGGTCCAGCTCGTAGGCTCCGGAGTCACCGTCGAAGGGGAACAACGTGTAGTAGTAGACGGTCTCCCCGTGCAGGCCGCGGTCCGTGACGGCCGTCAGGCCGAGGCCCTCGTCCACGAGTTCCCCGTCGGAAGGGCTCGTCGGATGGGTGTCACGGCGGCGCACGACCCGCACTCCCGTCAGGCGATCCGGTTCGGGGATGCGCCAGGCCAGATCGATGCGGTTGCCGCCGGCGTGCGGGGTGGCGGTGAGGTCGAGCAGCCGCATCGTCAAGGTCCTCCCCGCTCGACGGCCTCGACGTTGATCCCCGTCGCGTAGGCCGGATCGGAGGGGATGACCGGAATCTCGTTGGGTCCCAGTTCGATCTTGCCGAAGGACTCGATCGTGTGGGCGGCCGCACCGCTCCCCGCTCGTGACTCGCCGCGACAGAACTCGGTGATCTCGACGTAGAGCACCCCGGCGGTGTTCTGGATCTCCTCGTAGAACTTGCTGAGGTAGAGGGGCTGGGCGAAGCCGACGTGCTCGAAGGCCAGCAGCCCGGCAGCGGCCCGGCGTACCCGGTCGAGAACGTCCGCGGCGGCGTACGAGCTCTCGACGCCGATCTCGGCGCTCACGTAGATGGGGACGTAGTCGACGTCGGCCACCTCGACGATCTGGTTGATCATGCGCTTGTCCTCGAGGTAACCGAGCAGCCCTTCTTCCAGCACGTCGCTGACCTTGCCACCGCCCTCGGGGGCGACGCACAGGGTGACCCGGTTCGAGCCGGTCGGCACGGCTCGAACCTTGGCGACGCCGTTGAATCGCAGCGCGAGCGCCTCATAGTCGCCGACGGTCACCGCGCGCCCCAGCGAACGGAAGACGGCGGGCGCGTGACGGACGGCGTGCTCGATGTCCTCCCGTTCAGCACCTCCTCCGGCAGGTTGCGGATTGGCGACCTTCGCCCCCAAACCGTCCAGCTGTGGCGCCGCGACGATGGTGTCGATCTCACCTGCGGTCACGTTGCCCGCGAGGCCGCCCCCGACGCGATAGGTGGCCAGCACGACCGCTCCGGCGGGCGGGACCCTGCCGAGCAGGCCGTCACCGAACAGCACGGTGGCCCGGTCCTCGGCGTCGATCTCCACGACGTAGTCGGGTTGGTCGGCCTGGCTGAAGGCCAGGGTCTCACGCGCGGTCCACTGCTCTGTTCTGCCTCCCAGCCTCGTCCTGATCAGCAGGTCTCCCGCCGTCTGCGGGCGTCTGATCAGCCTTGGATGGACCAGGGGAAAGTGCTGGTTCGCCGTGCCGTCGGAGGTGCCGAGGCGCTCCTCCGAGATGAGCCGGCCCTCTTCGACCGGGACGCCGACGAACACCTTGCGCAGGGTGCGCCGATCGGGCCGGATGGCTCCGAAGTCGATGACCAGCGGCGCTTGGCGCGTGTATTCGAAGCGCAGGCTCGGCCGATCGCCGTGGCCACGGGTGGCGAAGGCGTCGCCTCTGGAGATCGTGACCGTGTCGTCGACTGTCGCCGGCACACTGACGCTGAGCACGGCCGCCGCGGGAGCGCTGGTGCCCAGTTCATAGCCGATCAGGCGTAGATGGTCGATGACGCTGCGCCGGGTACGCGCGGTGCTCAGAAAACTCTCGTTGGCCACCCGGTCCTGGTAGTAGCTGAGAATGTCGCCCATGTGGGCGAACAGCTCCAGGAGCACGTTGCCGAGGTCGGCCTCGTCGGCGAAGTCCTTCCACTGCTGCAAGCGGTCCGGGACGAGGGCGCGCATGGACGCCAACAGGGACTCGTAGTCCCGTGCCAGATAATCGACGGCGGGCCTGCCGCCTACCTGCCTGATGGTGGCCATGTGCGCCTGCCCGTCCCTCCAGATCAGCCGAAGTGGAGCTGGACGGCTCGCCGACTCATGTCTTTGCGGCGAACGTAGTCGATTTCCACCAGCAGCATCTCCTCTTGCCCCTGCACGTCCACCGCCGACACCACCAGTTCGTCACCCAGCCAGCGGGTGAGTGCTTGACCGATGGTGAACTCCGCAGCGGCCGCGGTGATCGGGTTGTTGTGATCGAAGACGAGATTGAACAGACCACAGCCGAACTCCGGCTGGTTTACCCGCTCCCCCGGCGCGGTGAACAGCACTTGTACGATCTTTGTCCGCAGGTCGGCATCGTCGTCGAATCTTGGCGCGAGGCCGCCGAGCGGTAGGCTCACGGGTTCCTCCCTCCTGCCGTCAGTCCGCACACGTGAGATAGGACTGGCCGCGGGCGCTCACCTTCGACCCCGCCGGCGCCCCTATCCCGCTGCAAGTGTCGATCAGGTCGCCGTCGAGCAGGACCTTGACACCGTCGACGGTCAGCAGAGCGCTCCCGGCGGCCGCGTTGGGCATCCCGACGCCCAGGGGGGCATCGGTGATAGTGAGCGAGGCCGGGATGGGCGGCGGTGCCGGCGGCACGAACGCGGCGCCCTGCGGTCCCGCGTGCCGGCCCGCTGAAGTGGTCTGCCCCGGGTCCAGCGTGCTGCGGCTGGTGACCAGGGCGATGGGGACGTCGTCGGCGGTGACGAAGTCGCTGACCTGGTCGGTGATCGCGCCGACATAGTCGAAGGCGGCGACACCGACATACGGGACGGTGGGTGGCGGCGGGGCAGGATTGGTCGCCTGCCCTTGCACATTGTGCTGGTCGGTGCCGCGCACCGGATCGCCCTTGACGACGACGAGTCTGCTCATCGGCTCAACCTCGCACCAGGGCGAGGGCGGAACAGATGATTTTCACCGGCATTCCGGCGGCATTGATGGTGAGGGGAGTCCTCGCGATGAGATTCATCTCTGTGCGGGTCAGTTCGACGGCGTTGCCCATCGCATCAGTGATCTTCAGGCCGTCGCCGTCCATCGTGATCGTGTGGCCCTCGCCGCCCTCCCGCAGGATGACCGACTCCTTGCCGTCGGCGTCCTCGAACGCGAGAGTGTGCCCCTTGACCGTGCTGATGATCTTCCTGGTCGGGCGAGGGCCCACCGTGGCCGGTTCGGGCATGTCGCCCTTGGCCCAGTAGACGCCGACCCAGATGGGGAACTCGAGGTCGCCTTCCTCGAACTCCACCCACACATGAGCTTCCCGCTCCGGTACGAACACCATGCCCTGGGCGGCCGCTCCACCATAGGGCAGGCAGGGTGTGGCCCAGCCGGTGACGACGTCCGGGCCGAGCACGCTGGGCACCTTCAGTTTGAGGCGGCCGAGACCTGCCGGGTCCTCGTTGTCCATCACGATGCCCCGGTGTTTGCCGTAGAAGCGACGTTCGACCTGTTCCACCAGGCCCGCCACGATGTTCTCGATTGCGGTTTCCGTCATCTGATTCCCCCGATCAAGGCGGCCATGGCGTCGCCCGTTGTGAACTGTTCTTCACCGGTGAGTCTCAGGCCGTTGCGCCTGACCTTGAAGGCCTGGACGTAGCCGTCGCTCGTGAAGCTGTGAGTGACGTGAGTGACGTAGTAGACGCCGCTGTGAGCCTCACCGATGCCCTTGATCGTCACGGTCCGCCGCGGCAGGAGTACGGTGCCGTAGCGGTTGGCCATGACCTCGCCCTCTCCCGTGACGAACCATTCCGCCTCGTCCTGCAGGCTCTGGCACAGTGCCGTCATCTCCTGCAAGCCGGTGGTCACCACGTGCCCGACGCGGAGCACGCCCGGCCGGTCGGTCACGCGCCTGGCGCCCAGGGCCGGCAGGTGGCCGGGCTGGGCCGTGGCCTCGAGGATGTCGCCGCTGAAGTGGTCGAGCTGGTTCATGCTCACCCCGGTGGGAGCGAGGGCCTGAGCCTGCAGCCTCAAGGCGCTGAGGTTGGTCTCCGGTCCGAAGTGCGCGGCGAGCACCGGCTGCGGAGGCGCGCCGGTCACCGGCGGGCCGAAGTGGCCCACGTCGCCGTCCACGTAGCAGTCGAACCCGTTGCGCAGCGCCAGTCGCCGAAGCAGGCGGATGTCGCTCTCCCGCTGGACGATGGTCGAGACTTCCTCGTCGTGCACCACGGCGGTGCGGGTGACCCGTGGCGTGAGCCCGTAATCGCCGAACACCTCGGTGGCGATGTCGCTGTCGCGTTTGTTGGGCCAGGCCCGGAGCCGGTCGCCGCGGTCCATGAGCACGCTCGCGTCCATCCCCCACACCTCCAGGCGACAGTCGTTCACCTCGGTCCCGAAGGAGGGACGGAGGTGAGTGACGTAGCCGGAGATCAACCGCCGGGTGTCGTCCTCGAGACCGGCGGTGATGACGACCTTGCGCCACAGCGCGAGCCGGTCGTCGTCCAGGTGGGGCCAGGTGCCGTCAGGGCGCGGCGGCAGCGCCACCGTCAGACGGAACATCGCCGCCAGCCGGTCGTCCAGCTCGACCTCCAGGCTGATCAGGTCCTGATAGAGAGCCTCGATCTCCGCGCCGTCGAATTCGACGCGGAGGCTGTCGTGTTTCATGTGCACCCGCAGGGTGATGCGGGGTGAAGGCTCATGAGCCACCGCCCGCTGCTGGTGGACCGGTCACGGCCGGGATGGCGATGGACTCGCCGATCCTGCTCCGTTCGGCGGGGATCCCGACGGTGAATCCGGCCGAACGGATGACCTCGGCGATCCCTTCCGCGTCGACGTCGAGCCGGTTGTGCTTGACGAGCAGGGCCGTGCTCCGCGGCGGTCCGAGCTCGTCGATCACGACGACGTCCGCCACGCCCACGGTGTCCGCGAGCAGCCGCAATGCCTGCCCCCAGGGCGGGCCGGTAGGCGGCTCGAAGACCGGGAAACCGGTGGTGACCAGCGGTTCTCTGCCCAGCAGGGCCAGTGGAGAGAGGTAGTCGGGATTGGCGTCGCAGATGCGCCAGTAGTACAGCGACTGACCGTAGTAGGTGAAGGCGAGCCGGTCGAGCCGATCACCCGCCCTGATCACGTGCATGAGCACGGCGGGGGCTTCGGGCAGCGGCCGCAGCCCGGCCGCGACCGCTGTCTCCCCCCGCGCGTCCGCCACCACCTCGGCGGGGACGGCACGATAGCGCGACATGTTGCTGAACATCGGCTTACCCCGGGATGACGATGTGCTGGAGGTCGGCGATGTTGGCCAGATTGAGCAGGGACATCGCCTCCGTCATGGCCTTCGTGTATGTGTGAGGCAGGTTCTTGCCCTCGATCACGGTCATGCTGACGGCCACCGTGGCTCTGATCGGGTTCAGGTCCGTGCTGAACTCGGTCTCGGTGATGTTCATGTAGGTGATGTTCACCGGAAGGATCCGTTTGCGGCCGAAGATGAAGAGCAGCAGCGGCGGATTGGCCGAGCGGGTGAAGCTGAACCCCTGCGCCGCCTTGCCGAGCAGCAACTCGGCGGCGCCGGCGAGCAGGCTCTCCTCCTTCGGCTGCACCATCAGCTCCAACGTCGCGAGTTGCGGCGCGATACCGAACTGCTCGGCGACGGTGTCGCGCTCGTCGAGCCTGTCCGTGGCGTCCAGCCGCAGGTCGAAGCCGATCGTCTGCTCCTCCACCATGACCACCTGCTCCTTCTGCAGAGCCAGGAGATCGGAGTTCTGCCGATGGAACTCCCGCTGGGTGGCCGCTGTCGCCCCCTTCGGAGGGGCGTAGCCGAGTGACCTGTTGCGAGTGAGTTGCTCCGGGTTGAACTGGAACGCCACGAACAGTGGCGGCAGGCTCAGTCCGAACTCCACGAGAGCGCCGCGCAGGATCTTCGGCCTGCCAGGAAACCCGTCACTCACTGCTCGTCCCCCGGCCAGAGTTTTCCGATCTTCTCGAACTCCCGGCGGGCGCCAAGGAGGATGTGCCGCCGTTCGATGTCGCCGCCGTCCGCGGCGGCCAGAAAGGCCGCGTTGAGCACCACGTTCGTGATGTTTCCGCCGCTCAGGGGGAACTGCCTGGCCAGCGCGTCGAAATCGACGTCCGACGCCACGGGGGCATGCGGCGGAAACAAGGTTCGCCAGATCCGCGACCTTGAGTCGATCTCGGGGAAGGGGAACTCCACGATGAACCGCAGGCGCCTGGTGAACGCCTCGTCGAGATTCTGCCGGAGGTTGGTGGCCAGGATGACCACCCCGTCGTGGTCGTCCAGTTTCTGCAGCAGGTAGCCGGTCTCGATGTTCGCGTACCTGTCATGGGCGTCCGACACCTGCGTGCGCTTGCCGAACAGCGCGTCCGCCTCGTCGAAGAAGAGGATCGCGTGGGCCGCCGAGGCCTCGTGGAAGACACGCGCCAGGTTCTTCTCGGTCTCGCCGACGTACTTGCTGACCACGCCCGACAGGTCCACCTTGTACAGGTCCAGGTCGAGGTCGTGAGCGAGGACCTCGGCAGCCATCGTCTTGCCGGTGCCCGGTGGTCCGCTGAACAGCACGGTCAGCCCGCCGCCGCGGCGGAATCCCCACTCGCCATGCACCCGGAAGTGGTGTCTGACCTGGTCGCCGATGGCGCGCAGCTGGTTCGCCCGATCCTCCGGCAGCACCAGGTCCCGCCAGCCGCGCGCAGGGTCGATCCGCACGGCCAGGCCGTCGAGCCCGCCTCCCAGATGACCGCGGCAGGCCGCCGCCACGTCGGCGAGGGCCAGCGGCCGGGCGTTCGGCTCCATGAGCCGCTGGTTGTCGGCCAGGGAGAGTGCGGCGCCGATCCGCCGCGGCGACAGCCGGAACCTGGAGACGAGTTGCTCCGCCCATTCCTGGGCTTCCTCGGTGTGCCCGGCCAGGTGTTCCCGCCAGGCGGCCACGGCTCGTCGCGGGTCGGGAGGCGGCATGGCGATCGAGTGGAACAGCGCACCGGGGAAGTCGCCGCCGTCCCACGCACGCTCGCCGGTCAGGAACGTCAGCCGGCCGAAGTCGGCCACGGCCGCCTTGAGCGCGCCCAGGAGGGCGGGCGGGAACGTGCCGGCGGCCGGAAGGTGGATCGCCGCCTGATGCAGAACCCCCTCCCGCAGGCAGGTCCGTAGAAGCATGCCCGTGTCCAGCGCACCGGCTTCCGCACTGAGCAGCGGGATCTCCAGCCGGCGGCACACCTGGGCGGCCAGGTCGAGCTTGCCCGAGCCTGCCGGTCCATGCAGGTGGAAGACGATGGGGCGGCCCTCGCCCGACCAGTGGTGCTTGATCAGGCGCAGGACGCCGTCGGCGAGGTCGTGGCCGACGTCCTGTTCGTCGTGCTGCCGCAACTTGCCCACCAAGGAGGCGTCGAGCTCGTTCATGCCCATGAGGAAGTGGCAGATCCGGGGATCCACCTTCATGAACTGGGCCAGCCCCGAGGATCCCGACGGACTCGCAGGGTCGGCCACGGGCTGCAGAATGCCGGTACGCAGCAGCGGCGCGTTCTCCGAGAAGCAGCTCCGGGCGGCCCATCTGCGGTGTTCGGACGGGCACAGCAGATGCAGGATCAGGTCCACGCTCGGTCGTCGCCGGGTGATGTCGTCCTGCAGACAGGCGTACAGGCGGTCGTACTTGCGGCGCAGCTCGGGCGCCAGACAGATCACCACGATCCGCGTCTCCACGGCCGACAGCCCGAAAAGGCTGCTCAGAGCAGGCAGTGCCAGCCACACTCCCTCGGCAAGGCTGCGTTCCACCCTGGCCACGATCTGCCTGTCCAGCGGCCCATCCCCGCGCGTCTCCTCGCCCTTCGGCCGGCCCAGCAGCCCGTCGGCCTTTTGCCGGCCCGCGTCGTCCGGCCCCAGGCGCCCGGCCTCCAGCCGGGCGCGGATGAGCTGGTCCAGGTGGTCGAGCTCGTCGGCCAGGTGCTCGAAGTTGTCGGCGTACGGGCGCGTCATGGTGCCGCCTCGTACAGGAACGTGCGGCGGAACATGCCGGAGATCTCGACACGGACCTCGTACAGGCCGGGGGCGAGACCCGGCGGCAGCGGGACCGTGAAGGTGTCGCCGGTCAACGGCTGTCCCGCGGCCAGAGGGATCCCCCCGAACCACAGGCTGACCTGCCACCCGCTCAGGTGCGTGCCCGTGAAGGCCAACTCCGTGCCGACCCGGGTCATCTCCGTGACCACAGGCGGCTTGAACGAGACCCTGGGTTCAGGGATCCCGATCCGGCGGACCCGTTTGGGCGCGGCATGCGGGCCACCCGGCGACTGAGCGATCTGGACGGTGGAGACCCGGTACGGCACAGACAGGCGGAACGGCTGGGAAAGGGCACTCCACAGATTGGTCAGCTCCTCCAGCCCGTTGTCGTCGCCGACGATGTTCAGGCGCTCCCGCGCGGCGTGCAGACCGGAGTCCAGGCAGCGGGCGGGAATCGTCGCGTGCTCGTAGAAGATGCGCATGGCTTCGCCGAGCAACTGCTGCGCGGTGACGTTGCCCAGCTGATCGTCATTGGGGGCGTAGGCGGTCAGCACGTAGAACAGCGTGAGGGAGAGCGGCGGAGGCACGATCCCGCCTTCGTGCGCGGTCCAGTCCTGGTTCTTGAGGAACGGATTCTCGACGACCTTGTACAGGAACAGGTTCAGGCGCCGGTCGGGGCCCTGCTCGTCGGGGGCGAGGATGGTGACCTTGGGGGCCGGACAGAGACGGAACTCCTCCAGCAGCAGCATGCGGAGAGAGGCACTGACCATGCCGATGGCCGTGGACTCGCTCACCTCAGGATCCCCACGTGAAGCCGGCCCACGTACCTCCGCTCCCAGAACGCGATCGTGCCCCCTGCGGACGCGGGCCCGGCTCGCCGGCCAGAGACCGTACGAGGCGGGGCGACCGGTCTGGCGTGCGCGTGCTCCTGCGGCATAGGAGGTGGGACATGGGCCGGCACGGACGGTTGCTCGGCAAGGGAGACCGCCGACGCGGCGGCAGCTCCAGACCTGTTCGGCGGAGCGGGCGGCGCCTCCCGAGTCGCGGTGGCGGGCGTCCTGACGCCTTCCCTCTGGACCCTGCCGGTGACCGCGGTCTCCTCCTTGGATACCGGCTTCGGGCTGACGGTCGTGGTCACGTCAGAGCATGCCGGCAGGCGACGGCCCGGGATCACCACGACGGTCCGCCCCACCGCGACAGGCTCAGCCGATGCCGGGTCGGGGATGGTCGTATGCGGTGAGGCGACCTTCGGCACCGCGCCGGCGGACAGCTTCCCCACACCTGCTCTGGACTGCTTCGGCGCGGCATCGCCCGCGGGGGCGGCTGGCCGGCCGGGGGAGCGCGGTGCGTCCGCGGCATCGGGCATCGTGACCGACTCGTCCCTGCTCCCCGTGGGTGTCGGGGCCGGCCTTCCAGGAAGGAGCACACGTGACGAGACGATCTGGGGCACGACCTCGACAGCACCGGGCACGTATTGAACCGATGCACGAACGGACGGTTCCGCAGGGCCGGAAGCCGTACCGGCGACCCCCACATCAGCTCCGGAACTCTCCAGCGTGGCATCGCTCGCGGGGGCGGCCGGCCGGCCGGGGGAGTCCGGTCCGTCTGCGGCATAGGGCATCCTGAGCGACTTGTCCCTGCTGCCGGTGGGTGTCGGGGCCGGCCCTCCAGGAAGGACCACACGCGACGAGATGACCTCGGGCATCACTTCAGCGGCAACCGACACGGGCTGAACCCATGCACGAACAGACGAGCCCGCAGGATCAGAAGCCGCACCGGCGACCCCCACATCAGCTCCGGAACTCTCCAGCGCGACATCCCCTGCGGCCCCGTCCGGCTCGTCGGGGGAAACCGGCCCGGCCACCTGCTGCCCCGGCGAGCGAACAGACGATCCGGGACGATCCGCAGCGGCATCCGCAGGCAGCTCCGGTGGAGCCCCCGCACGAGTTCCAGAGGCCTCCAGTACGGCATGACGCACCGGCGCAGCCGGTGTGACGGTGGGAACCGGTTCGTTCTGGGCCTCGGGAGGCGAGGCGTTCGTGAGGCCGGGCGTCCGAACACTCGCCCGAGCATTCACCGGCCGCTCCGCAGGAACAGCCGGGTGGGGTGCGTCGGAGATCGTCGGGACGGCCGCCGGCCCGGGACGCTCCGCAAAGCTGCCGACACGCTCGTGGGTGGGTCGGGGCGGCGGAGCCTCGCCGGTGGCCGCGAGCTCAGCGGGGCAAGGCTCGATCGGCACAGGGCAGGGAAGAGTCGGTCGCCCGGGCGGCGAGGATCGTTCCGCGATGGCGGATGACATGGGGAGAAGAGCGCCTTGAGGAGCCACGGCCAGAGGGCGTCCTGGTAGCGGCCGAAGGTAGGTGAAGACGAGGCCGGGAGCGGCGGGGGCGAAAGTGACCCGCATCCCGGCGTGCTCAGGCTGACCGAGCAGCAGGCGGACGGTGGCGCGATGCGGGAAACGGCGTGCCCCGGCGGCCAGCGTGTCCCGGAGATATCCCTCAGGTGCCACCGTTCAGCACCTCGATAGTCTCGGAGAGCACGTCGATGTAGGTGCGCCTCCGCTCCCGCGTCATCTCCATGATCTCCCGCTCGCTCCAGTGGTAGTGGTAGGCGAGGTAGTGCACCTCGTGATAGAGCTGCTCGCCCTCGATCCGCAGGTCGCCGAGGAAGAAGCGCTGGACGTCGAACGGCGCGAGGAACGTCCGACGGCACTCCGCGCACTCGGCCTGCATGGTCTGCTCGACCCGGGGCGCCAGTTCGGCCATCCGTGCCTCGATCGCGGCCCTGTCCGCTGCGGGCAGCGCCGAGACCCGCGCCCGGTCGGGAGGGCCGTCTGTTCCCAACGCCAGCAGGCAGCGGGTGAGGAGCAGGGTCGTCGCCTCCGCCTCGTCGTGCGCGAGCAACTCCGCCAGTTCCTCCTGGTCCCCGCCGTTCGGCAGCCGGAACGTCACCTCCGTCCCGCCGAGCCACATGGTGAACGTCGCCGCCTGCTCCCGAGCCTCCTCCACCGGCACCTGGTCCAGGGAGAAGGTGAGGGACACCCGCTGACCGCAGTCCGGCCACGGGCAGACGAGGTCCGCTCTGACCAGGTCGCCGAAGGTTCGCCGGCGCAACTGGAGCAGCAGGTAGTGCCGGTCGGCCACCAGCAGGTCCCGGGCGATCGCCGGCGTCACCGGGCCGAGGCCGCCCAGTCGTCGCACGCAACGGCTGATCACCTCGGTCACCAGCCTGGCGCTCTGCCCCGGCCGGGAGAGCAGTTCCTCCTCATGCCCGGTCAGCGCCGTCAACTCGAAGTCCCGGTGCAACCGTCCGCCGGCGTCCCAGTAGCCTCCCGGAAGGAGGTCCACCTCAGGTCTCCTTGGGCTCGACCACGGCGGTGTCCCGCACCCAGCCTTCGTTCTCCAGCTTGATGGTGGAGATCATCACGGCGCTGGTGCTCGCGTCCAGTTGCGGCAGCGCCTGATATTCCGAGACCCAGCAGCGGAACACGTTGTAGGCGAGGACCTTCGCCCCCTGGTGGTTGTAGATCTCGATGGTGATGTCCTTGCGGAAGGTCGCCAGCGACATCGCCGGATCCCCCTGGAAATTGTTGACCTTGTTCGCCCATTCCTCGAACGTCGTGTCGTGCGTGACCCCGGACTCCAGCGTGATCGCGTCGTACTTGGACTTGCCCGGGATCTGCCTCGGACCGCTGGCGTCGCCCGCCTCGTGCCAAGTGGTGACCTCTGTTGTGCGTTTCAGCGCGCTGCATTTGTTGAGCGCGGCCACGTACTGGCCGTCCCACTTGATTTTGAATTTGTACCCGAGATACGGATCGAACCGCGTGGAGTTGACGGTAAACCTAGCCATGTGCCCACCTTCTACCTGCGCCGGGGCCTATCCCGACGCCATTCCCGCCTTCTGGCTGATCTTCACGATGACGAATTCCGCCGGCTTCAGCGGCGCGAAGCCGACCAGCACGTTGACCACGCCGGCGTCGATGTCCGCCTGGGTGGTCGTCTCCCCGTCGCACTTGACGAAGAAGCCCTCGGAGAGAGTGGCGCCCTGAAAGGCGCCCTGCCGGAAGAGAGTGGTCATGAAGGAGCCGATGCTGAGCCGGAGTTGCGACCACAGCGGCTCGTCGTTGGGCTCGAACACCGCCCATTGGATGCCGTTGTAGATGCTGACCCGCAGCATGATCGCGGTGCGCCGCACCGGCACGTAGCGCCAGGAGGAGTCCGCGGTGACCGTACGCGCGCCGAAGGCGACCACGCCGGTGCCCGGGAATCGGCGGATGACGTTCACCCCGATGGGGTTCAGGGTGCCGTGCTGGACATCGTTGATCTCGACGCCCAGGCCGACGACTCCGTTGAGCCCGGCGTCGGTCCCGGCGGGCGCCCGCCAGACCCCGCGCGCGGCGTCGACGCGGGCATAGAGTCCCGCGATGTAACCGCTGGGCGGCAGCAGGATCGGTTCGCGTGATTTTCCGGTCGGATCCAGTGCCTTGACCCACGGGAAATACAGCGCTCCATAGGAATTGGCGACGGTCAGGTTGTTGCGGAAGTCAGCGGCCGCGTCCGCGTCAAGCGTCTCCCGGTCGGTCTCGCCGACGAAGAAGACGTCCTGCAACGGCCGGTTGGCGCAGTAGCCCATTCCTGCGCTGACCATCGAGGTGCTGCCCTCGCCCGGCACGGCGAGCAGGCTGAAATCCGTGACGGGGTCAAGCCGGCTGAACGCGGTGATGAAACTCTGCGCGGTCGGCTTCGTACCGTCAGTGCCCGGCGTTGCCCCCAGAACCTTGTCGTCCTGGGCCGCGTCCCCGACCTGTGCCGCCGCCACGGTGACCGGCCTGCGTACCGCGATGCCGCTCTCGGACCTGCCCTTGTTGCCAGGGCCGAGTTTGAGGCCGGTGGTGGCCGACGACTCCTTGGCGGGCTGAACACGCACCGACGAAGTCGCCGAGGTGGTGCCCGACAGGAGGACGAGTTCTCCGTCCTCACCGACCTTGCACTCGAAACCGGCGAAGGCCTCGGCCGGCGTACTGTTCCTTCGTCTCGTGCGACCCAGGTTTCTCACGGCCTCCTGGAGCTTCGCGGCCACCCTGGCCGCATCCGTGAGGTCGGCGACATCGTCGGGAAGCTGCACCAGTCGGAAGCCGTCGTTGTCGATGTCGATCTCGAAGGCACGGTTCGCCTTCAGCGGGAGCTGCGGCCTGGCGCCGCCTCGGTGCATGCCCCGTTGCACGTCCGTGTTGCCCTCCAGTACTTCGGCGCGGATGAGCGCCGAGTCCCTGTCCAGCACAGTGGTCACGTAGTTGGGGGCGTCGGGGTCGACGCTGAGGTTGTCGAACGTCTCCAACGGCGCCCGATCGGCGGCATCCTCGAGCATCAGGGTGGGGTCGGCCTGGCGGCGGACGGTCAGCTTGAACTCGTTGCCCGGGTCCAGCTCGCCGTCCTCGATCTGCAGCAGTAGCGAGTTGCCCCAGACGCCTTCGCTCTTGGCCTGGAACCGCACCCCCGACGTGTCGGCGGCCTCCTGGATGGAGGACGTGCCCTTCTGCGCGGGAGACGCGTCCTGCTCGCCGGCGGACGCGTCCTGAGCCGCGACGTTCGAGCGCGAGGCGGGCGCAGCCCTGTTGCGCAGGGTGATGTCGGCCGCGACGGCGTCGTTGGGGACGACTCGCACGATGTAACACTGGCGGCCACCGTTGTTGAAATACTGGAGCACACTGTGCGCCAGGAAACCGCCGGTGATGAAAGTGCCGTAGCGGCGCTGGAACTCCGTCCAGCTGGTGACGCGGGTGGCCTCGGCAGGGCCCATCTCAGCCAGCCCGACGAAGGCCGCGGTCGAGGTGCCGGCGACCTCGAGAGGCCGGACCCCGCTGGGTGTCTCTTGGAGATATACACCTGGATAGGACGTGGTCGGCATCATCGCCTCCTGTCGTCGCCGCATGGCACGGCGTGAAATCGTCTCAACACCGAGAAGCCTCGACTGCCGAACTTGCCGATCCGGATGCTGTCGGTGACTCCGACGATCAGTGGCCGACCGGCCTCCGGCACCGCAAGCTCAAGTGATGACGGGCATCACACGCCAGCTTGGCTTGAGGGGACCACCGCGTCGCCACGAGGAAGAAGTTGCCTGGTCGCAGTGTCGAGAATGCGCATTCGACGGTGCGATCGTCAATGGACGCGCCGCATATGAAGTACCCCGATATCGTCATCATCTGACCAGGTCATCATGTATGCCGCTACGTTCGGGCCACAGGCTGGGATCCGACAGGACGCAGGAGGAGAATCCCGAAGTCTCGCTGGAGCACTAGGCGTGCGGTCCCACGCCGACGGGGCCGACAGTGAGGCGCGCCGTCCCCTCCAGAATGTCGCCGACCCGCGCCACCTGCTCGCCCAGCTCGCGCAGCAGGGCCGGGGTCAGCTCGGCCAGCGGTTCCACCGTCACCTCGATCCGCTTGCCCGAGCGACGCTGGTGCCACACCCCGGCCACCTGCCCGTCCACGAGCAGCACCGGATAGTTGCCCGCCTGCCCGCCCGCCAGTGCCCGCCGCGCGGCCTCTCCCGCGTACAGCAGCTCACGCGGCCGGCCCGCGATCAGGTACGCGTCGAAGTACGGCAGCAGGCGCAGCCCGCGCGGCGGCTCGTCCGGCACCTCGGTGTCGCCCGCGAGGACCCACGCCGGCCGGCCTTCCAGGCGCACCTCTTCCCGTTCGACCAGCTCGAACGCCGCCGCGGCCCACTTCTTCGGCGCGCCCGCCCACTGGGCGAAGTGCTCCGGCGTGGCCGGCCCGTACGCCGTCAGATAGGCCCTGACCAGCTCGGCCCGCCCGTCCACCGGCTCCGGCCCGGCCGGCGGCGCGGTGTAGGTCACCTTGCGCCCCCTGACCGGCCCGAACACGAACGCCCCCCGGTGCGCCGCCACGGCCATCGCCTGGCGCCAGCGCGGCCACATGGTCTGGAACGCCGGCATCACCAGGTCGCCCGCCCACGGCCCGGCCGCCTCGACCACCGCCTCGCTCAGCTCGTCGATCGTCAGCGCCCGGCCGGTCACCACCTCGCGGATGGCGGCCACCACCTGGTCGGTCTCCTCCGCCGTCATCCGCACCCCGTCAGGGAACCGGCCCACCTCGGCGGGGATCGACGACATCGCCCCCACCCACATCGGCAGGTCCCGCGCGGGCAGCAGGTGCACGGTGCCGCGCGGGCCGTGCGTCTTGACCAGGGTCCGCTCACCCCAGAGGGCCTCGCGCACGTCCGCCCGGGTCGCGCCCTCCAGGCGGAGCGCCACCGACAGCTCGGCGGCCGACATCACCTGGGCGTGCGCCCCGCACATCCCGGCCACCACTCCGGCGGGGGTGGCGCCCGGCGTGGTCAGCCCGGCCCTGGCCAGCCGTCGCGCGCTCACCTGATTCCACGTCATCGTCTTCATGCCCCCACCGTACGAGTGACCGCGGAAAGGGGCGTTCCGCATTGGACGTCGATCGTGCGCGCGGTACGGTCGAGCATGCGGACGTTCCTGACGTGCCTCCTGGCTGTCCTGCTGCTGGCCACGGCCTGCGGAGACGACGCCCCCAGCGATCCGCGGCTGCGCGCCGAACTCCTGGAGATGCTCCGCCAGGACCAGAAGGTCAGGACCATGGAGGCCGCCGAGGCCGACTGGAACCGGGTCGAGCAGGCCAACACCGAGCGCATGCGCCAGATCATCGACCAGCACGGCTGGCCCGGCTACGAGCTGGTCGGCGAGGACGGCGAGGATGCCGCCTGGGCGCTCGTCCAGCACGCCGACCGCGACCTCGACCTTCAGCGCCGCGCCCTGGCCCTGCTGCGCGACGCGGTCGCCGCGGGCGACGCCTCGCCGGGCAACCTCGCCTACCTGGAGGACCGGGTGCGGGTGGCCGAGGGCAAGCCCCAGCGGTACGGCACCCAGTGGGAGATGACCCAGGACGGCCAGTGGAAGCCGCGCACCCCCATCGAGGACGAGGCCGGGGTGGAGGCGCGGCGCGCCGAGATCGGGCTGCAACCGCTCGCCGAGTACCTGGAGGAGCTCAAGTCGGTGCAGTGAGCCCGCTTGACAATTATTTTTTTCGGTGCGATGTTAGGCGTATGTACGAAGTGACGGTGATCGAGGATCCCGCGGCGGCCGAGGCCTCGCTCGATCCCATGCGTTCCCGGCTGCTGGCCGAGCTGGTCGAGCCGGGCTCGGCGACCACGCTCGCGGCCAAGGTCGGCCTCGCCAGGCAGAAGGTCAACTACCACCTGCGCACCCTGGAGAAGCACGGCCTGGTCGAGCTGGTCGAGGAACGCAAGAAGGGCAACGTCACCGAGCGGGTGATGCAGGCCAAGGCCGCGTCCTTCGTGATCTCACCGGTGGCGCTGGCCGCCGTGCAGCCCGACCCCGAACGCGCCCCCGACCGGCTGTCGGCCC
Organism: Nonomuraea sp. NPDC048826; assembly: GCF_043198225.1. Lineage (NCBI taxonomy): Bacteria > Bacillati > Actinomycetota > Actinomycetes > Streptosporangiales > Streptosporangiaceae > Nonomuraea > Nonomuraea sp. NPDC048826. The sequence goes on from NZ_JBICUQ010000008.1 coordinate 359,527, forward strand.
GCTGGCTGCTGGCCGTGGCCGCCAAACTGGTGCGAGACGTCGGTACGCTGATCACCGGTGCCACCACGGCCGGCAAGCGGGTGGCCACGTTCGCGATCGACGGCGAGGTCCGCTTCGCCTCGGCCGCCGACCGGGCCGCCTTCGCCGAGGAGCTGGCCGACGCCGTGGCCCGGCTGGTGAGCAAATACCACGACGAGCAGGCCGCGGGCGGCCGCGACCACCGGCTGATCGTGGCCGTGCACCCCGCGGTGAAAAAGGAGCAATGAGGTGGGCCACGAGTTCGAACTGCCCCAGGAGGCCATAGTCGAGGCGACGCCCGAGGAGGTGTGGGCGGCCATCACGACGGGTCCTGGCATCGACTCGTGGTTCATGGGACGCACCGACGTGTCCGGCGGGGCGGTCCGCACCGCCTTCGGCGGCATCGACATGGGGACGACCACGGTCACCGCGGCCGAGGAGCCGAGCCGCTTCGCCCACACCGGCGACACCGCCCCGGACGGGCGGTTCGTCGCGTACGAGTTCCTCATCGAGGGCCGCGACCACGGCAGCACGCTGGTCCGCATGGTCACCAGCGGCTTCCTGCCCGGCGACGACTGGGCCGACGAGTACGAGGCCATGACCGGTGGCCTGGCCCTGTTCTTCGCCACGCTGGTCGAGTATCTGACGCACTTCCCCGGCCGCCACGCGACGCCGGTCACGGAGTTCGGCCCGCCGGTGACCGACTGGCCGCGCGCCTGGGAGATCCTGTACGCGGAGCTGGGCGCGTCCTCGCCGGGCGAGAAGGTCCGGCTCGACGTGGACGGGCTGCCCCCGATCGAGGGCGTCGTCTACCACCGCGGCGACCAGACGCTGGGCGTCCGCACACCGGACGCCCTCTACCGGTTCATGCAGGGGTTCGGCGGGCCGCTGATCGCCTCCCACCACGTGTTCGGCGACACCGAAGGGCAGGGGCCGGCCTGGCGGGCCTGGCTGGAACGGCTCTACTCCTGAGCCTTGCGGGCCCGTACCGCCAGCACCACCGGCACGGGCCCGCCGCTCTCGGCGAACCGCTCCGGCGTCAGCCCCGCCGCCAGGAAGGCGTTGAGCAGCTCGGACAGCGGCCAGTGGCTCGCGCCCACCTTGTCGCGCACGCCCCGGTCGGTCCACGACGCCTTCGTCCAGTGGCTGTCGTGGTAGCCGGACCGGATCACCACCGCCTGCGGGTCCGTGCGGTCGGCGAACCCGCCGCAGAAGCACGGATGCACCCCCACGTGCACGAACAGCCCGCCGGGCCGCAACACCCTGGCCGCCTCCCGCAGCACCTCCGGATAGCGCGGCATGTCGGTGTGGACCATCACCGCGATCGCGGCGGGCAGCCGGCCGTCCACGAACGGCAGCCGCGCCGCGTCCGCCCGCATCACCGGCATGCGCCCGCGGGCGTACCGGAGCATCCGCTCCGACAGGTCCACCCCGAACGGCGCCCAGCCGAGCTCACGCACCACCCGCGCGTGCACGCCGGTGCCGCACCCGATCTCCAGACACGGGCCCGCACCCTCGCCCAGCTGCTCACGCAGCACCCCCTCGATGCCGAGCGGGTCGCCCGCACCGAGGAACTCGTTCTCGTACCAGTCGGCGATCTCGTCATAAAGGGCCTTCACCCTGCCAGCGCACCACCCCACCCCACGCCCGACCACCCCTTCCGCCCAGGGCTGACCCCCACCGTCTCATCACGCCCCGGGAACACACCCCTGCCCCCCGCCCGTTCATTCGCCGCCCGCTCGTACGGGGGATCGCTGGCACGGGACTCGCTCGTCTGGGGGCCCGCTCGTCTGGGGGCCCGCTCCGTTCCTGCGCCGGACCGGGCGCACCCGCCGCGCATCTGCGTATCCGCGTGTCCGCGGACGTGCCCCCCGTGTTCGCGCGTCTGTCTGGGTGCCGTGCGGGTTTTGGGTGGTCGCCTCTTGGACCGCAGAGGTGTGGGGAAGGTGGGATGGCTAGGGAAGGCGGGAGATGGCGGCTTCGATGCCGTCGAGGATGACGGTCAGTCCTTCCTCGAAGGCGTGGCCGGACTTGCGCTCCAGGTAGGCGACGGGTTTCTCGTCCGGTCGTGGGGGCTCGGAGTCGATGCGGGAGAGCATGGGGTAGCGACTGGCGAAGCCCGGGGCGACCTCCGTCAGGATCGCGGCTCTGGCCCGCCACCACTCCTCGTCGGGCACTCCCGTCTCCGAGGAGGCCTGCCGGGTCTCGGCCACGGTGGCGGCCGAACCGCGGACGAAGTCCGTCAGCAGGGACACGGTGCCACGCAGCACCTCGGGTGGCAGACCCGTCTCGAAGAGGATCGCGGCCAGGGACTCCAGCAGAGTGAACTCGTTCGGCCCGAGCACCGGCCGGGCCTGGGAGAGCCGGAGCGCCCAGGGGTGGCGCAGGTAGAAGGCGCGCACCTCGCGGCTCCATGCCGACACCGCGGCCCGCCAGCCGTCCGAGAGATCGTAGGAAGCCGGGAGTGAGGCCAGCGCGCGGTCGTACATGAGGTCGACCAGTTCGTTCTTGCCCGGCACGTACGTGTAGAGAGCCATGCCGCTGCGGCCCAGCCGTTCGCCGACCCGCCGCATGGACAGCGCTGCCATGCCGTCGGCGTCGGCGATGGCGATGGCGGCGTCGACGATCTCGTCGACGCTCAGCCCTGGCTTGGGTCCGGGACGGGTCTCCGCGGCGGGACCGGCCCGCCACAGCAGCGCCATCGACCGGCGTGGATCACCCTGCCCGGCGTAGACGACCAACGTGCGGCTCCTCAGCGATCTCCTGACCCGTCGAGGATAGCCGCGACAAGCGCCGGCGCCGGCACGGACGAGCCGTGCCGGCGCCGGTCATTACCTTTAGAGCGATCAGTCCTCGTCGTCGTACTCGTCGTGGTCGTGGTGGAAGCCCCAGAAGCGCTTGCACACCTCGACGTCGCGGGTGCCGATCTTCACGTCGTCGCCGTCCGTCTTGAGCCAGGCGCCGTCGTACTCCGCGTCGAACACGCACGGCGGGTGCGACACGGTGGCGGCGGCCGGAACGGCCATGGCGGTGGCGAAGGCGGCCGAAGCGAAGAGCAGGCCGCCAGCGGCGATAAGCTTGCTTTTCATGATCTTTCCCCCTGATCACGAAGTGACATCGATCCGTCACTATACGTAGCCAAGACGGCCAGGGTGGAAACGCCACGCCAGACTTCTGAACTCGTCTCAGGATCGGGCAGATCCGGGCTCGGTGATCCAGAGCACGCCATCGCTAGATTCTCGGCAATCGCCGTACGTATCGGCGATGTCGTGCTGTTGCGGACGCCGTGGCGATCTGGCCGGGGGGCAAAATGCGCCAGCCTCGGACATATCCCATCTACCGGGTCAAAGCTTTTTGGCCATGCCCAAAGATCACCCGCCGTCACGCTCCGTACACATGAGACCGGCGGGAGGCCGTAGCGAGAGAAACGGGGCGCAGGATCAGGTGGTTGGGGTCAGGTGGTCTGCTATGAGGGTGGCGAACTCGTCGGGGGAGATGACGGTGATGCCCAGGGACTCGGCCTTGGCGCGTTTCGAACCCGCTTTCTCGCCCGCCACCAGCAGGCTCGTCTTGGCCGAGACGCTCGACGAGGACTTGCCGCCCGCCCGCTCGATCAGCTCGTTCATCTGGTTGCGCGACAGGGCCGCCAGCTCGCCCGTCATGGCGCCCGTGACCACCACGGTCTTGCCCGTGAGGGGAAGCTCGGGAGCCTCGGAGGAGGACCCGGCCCCGGTGACGCCCGGCTCGGTCATGTTGACCCCGGCGGCGACCAGTTTGGCGATCAGCGGGCGCAGCTCTTCCAGCTCCGCGACCAGGAGCGTGGCCTTCTCCGGGCCCATGCCGTCGACCTGCTGGACGGCCTCCACGTCGGCGGCCAGGATCGCGTCCATCGTGCCGAAGTGGCGGGCGATGCGGCGCGACATGGACCGGCCGGTGCCGCGCACGCCCAGCGCGCAGAACACCCGGCTCAGCGGCCTGGCGCGGGCCTGGTCGAGGGCGGCCAGGAGCTTGTCGGTGCTGGTCTCGCCCATCCGGTCGAGGCCGAGGATCTGGTCGCGGGTGAGCGTGAACAGGTCGGCGAAGTCGATGATGAGACCGGCGTCGAGGAGCTGGACGATGCGGTTCTCGGCCAGGGTCTCGATGTCGAGCTGGTCGCGGCCCGCCGCGTAGAGGATGGACGCGACCGCCCGGCAGGCGCGGCCCTGGACGCAGCGCCAGCGCTCCTGGGAACGGTCGATCTCGCCCTGGCAGTGCGGGCAGGACTCGGGGAAGGCGATCTCCGTCTCCTCGCCCGTACGCAGGTGGACCACCGGCGCCTCGACCCGGGGGATCACGTCGCCCGCCTTGTGGACCATCACGTGGTCGCCCAGCATCAGGCCGCGCCGGGCGATGTCGGCGGGGTTGTGGAGGGTGGCGTAGGTGACGGTGCTGCCGTCGAGCTCGACCGGCTCCAGCACGGCCCGGGGGGCGATGATGCCGGTGCGGCCGACGGCCCACTCGACCCCGATCAGCTTGGTGATCTTCTCGGTGGCGGGCAGCTTGTAGGCGATCGCCCAGCGCGGCGCGCGCGTGCCGAACCCGGCCTCCGCCTGGTCGGCGGCGGTGTCGGCCTTGATCACGATGCCGTCGATGCCGAACGGCAGCGTCGCCCGCGCCGCCGCCACCTCGCCGACGCGCTCCTGGATGCGCTCCACCGTCGTGGCCACGATGCCGGCCACCGGGGTCGCCGCCGTCGTCGCCACGCCCAGCCCGGCCACCAGCTCCATGATCTCGCTGTGCGGCAGCTCGCGCAGGCTCGCCGCCAGCTCGGAGTCGTCGTCCGGCGGCAGCGGCAGCGCGCTGTAGCCGAAGAAGGTCAGCTCGCAGACATACGGCCGGTCCTTGGCGCGCAGCGTGCCGGCGGCGGCGCTGCGCGGGTTGGCGAAGGTGGTGCCGTCGTGGGCCAGGCGCTTGGCACAGGCCTCGTCGAACTGCTCGGCCGTCATCAGCACCTCGCCGCGGATCTCCACGGTGACCGGCCGGGACAACCGCCTGGGCAGACCGGTGATGGTGCCGATGCCGTGGGAGACGTCCTCACCGGCGGTGCCGTCGCCGCGGGTGACGAGCTGCACCAGCCGGCCCGCGTGGTAGCGGGCCGACACCGCCATGCCGTCGAGCTTGGGCTCCACGCTGAAGGCCGCCACCGGCCGCCCCAGCCGCCGCTCCAGGCCGGCCACCCACTTGGCGAGCTGCTCGGCGGAGAACACGTTGTCGAGGCTGAGCATCGGCACCGTGTGGGGCACGTCGCCGACCACCGCGCCGCCGGCCACCTTGCCGGTCGGGGAGTCGGGCAGCACCTCGTCGGGGTGCGCGGCCTCGTAGGCCTGGATGCCGCGGAACAGCCGGTCGTAGGCGTCGTCGTCGAGCGCCGACTCACCGGCGCCGTAATAGGCGGCGTTGGCGTCGACGGCCAGCTGCACGGCCTCGGCGTAGGCCGCGCTGTCGGCGATGACGGTGTGGGGCGGGGTGTCGGTCATGGCTCCATCTTCCCAACCGCCACCGACAATTCCGCCCCTCGACCAGGGGCTCAGTAGACACGATCCCAGAGCTCGCGCAACGCGGGCTCCGGATCGAGCACCACTCCGGACTCGGCCCCGAAGCGCATCACCGGCCGCCGGTCCAGGTCGTAGGCGGGCCAGCCCGGGTCGCCGTGCGCGGCGAACGTCACCCAGGCGGCGCGCATGGCGCGGGACAGCTCCTCCGGCGGCTCCGGGCCGGTGAGCCGGTCGAACGGCGGCCGGCCGAGCCAGCGCCTCCCCGACCGGCAACCCGTACAGCTCCATGGCCGTGACCAGGACCTCCTCGCTGATGGAGGACAGCGGGACGAAGGGCACCAGCGACAGCCTGCCCTCCTCCGCGTTGGAGCCGACCATGACGTCGGCCCCGGGACCGATCAGGTCGAGCGGCCGGCCCGGCAGCGTGTCGCCGTCGACCACCGGTTGCCAGGCGGTGACGCGGGCCCCCGGCTCGCCGTTCCAGCGGCGCGGGTCGGGATGCCGCGCCAGCATGGCCATGACCGCGGCGTGCGCCTCGAGCGCCCGTTCCACCGGCACGGCGGCGATCGCCTCCAGCGTCGGCGGCACGCCCAGGACCTCCGCCAGGACGCCGCCGACGTGCCGGGCGGTCTCGGGCGTGCAGGCCAGGTTGCCCGCGCCGCTCTGCATGATCGCGCGCCGGAACAGGCCGCGCGCCCGCGGCATGGCGAGCAGCGCGCCGGTGAACATCGCCCCGGACGACTCGCCGAACACCGTGACGTTGCCCGGGTCGCCGCCGAAGGCCGCGATGTCGTCCCGTGCCCACTCCAGAGCCGCGACCTGGTCGAGCAGCGTCAGGTTGGCCGGTCCGTCGCCCAGGTGGAGCAGGCCCTCCACACCCAGCCGGTAGTGCACGGTCACCAGGACGACGCCGTCGCGGGCGAAGGCGGTGCCGTCGTAGAGGAGGGCGCTGCCGCCCTCGGTGCCGCCGCCGTGCAGCCACACCATCACCGGCAGCCCGGCCGCGCCGAGTCCGGCGGACCAGACGTTGAGGTTGAGGCAGTCCTCGCCCCGCACGACCGGGTAGAACCCGTCGGCCTCCGGCGGCATCGGGAACTCCGGCTGCGGCGCCGTCGGCCCGGACTCCGTCGCCTCGCGTACCCCGTCCCAGGGCTCGACCGGCCGCGGCGGCCGGAACCGGCGGGGTCCGAACGGCGGCATCGCGTACGGGATGCCCTTGAAGACGTGCACCCCGTCGCGGGTCAGACCGCGCACGCGGCCCGAGCGGGTGCGGACGACCGTCATGGCCGCCACACCCGTGCGACCGCCACCGCCCCGGCCGCCACGGGCAGCGCCCCGAGCGTCCCGTAAAGGTACGGGACCACGTTCTCGTACGCCCCGCCCGACAGCGACAGGGTGGTCAGCGCGATCACGGCGCCGAGTGCGAACAGGACCGTGGTGACCACGCGGGCCCAGCGCGCTCCGGCGGCGACGGCGCGGATCGCCACCAGCCAGCCGGCGACGCCCAGCGCGCCGATGACGGTCAGGGCGATGACGATGGCGTCGCGGTCCATGGCCACCAGGTCGGCGGACCACTGCGGGTACGCGGCCCGGACGTGGCCGGTCAGGCTGTCGAGCGTGACCAGGTCGATCAGCGGGACGGCCGTGGCCAGCACGGTCAGCCCCAGCCCGGCCTTGAGCGCGCCGAGAGCGCGGGGCGGCGTCGCGGTGAGGGACACCGGCATCACCAACCTCCTTCTTACGGTGTAAGTTTCGCTTTCCACGCTAGACTTACGCCGTAAGATTCGTCAAGCGGAGGAGCCGCCCATGCCCGGCAACCGGACGCGCGGCCAGCGGGCCGGCCTCACCCGCTCGGCCATCCTGGAAGCCGCCCTCGCCCTGGCCGACCGCGAGGGGCTCAAGGCCCTGTCCATGCGACGGCTCGGCGCGGAGCTGGGCGTGGAGGCGATGACCCTCTACCACCACGTCCCCGGCAAGGACGCGCTGCTCGACGGGCTGGTCGAGCAGTTGCTCACCCGGGTCGCGCCGCCGGTGTTCGAGTCCGGGTCCTGGCGGGACGGGCTGCGCGGCTACGCCGACGCCCTGCTCGCCGCGCTGCTCGCGCACCCCCACCTGATCCCGCTCGTCGTCACCCGGCCCGCCGTGACCCCCGCCAACCTGCGCGCCATGGAGTCCGGGCTGGCCTTTCTGCGCGGGGCGGGGTTCCCGCCCGCGACGGCGCTCGACATGCTGTACGCGGTGATCGGGTTCGTCGTCGGCCACGCCGCGATCCAGGTGTCCAGCGGCCCGGCGGGGGAGTTCGGCCAGGAGCGGCTGCTGGACGGGCTCGATCCGGCCGAGTTCCCGCTCCTCGCCGGGGCGGTGCGTGACGGGCGTGAGCCGCGGTCACGGTTCGGCTTCGCGCTGGAGGCCATGCTGTCGGGGTTCGAGCCGGCCCGCGAGACCGATCACCGGCCGGTCTGAGCGTCCTGGCGGAGGCCATATCCGCGCAGACCGTCCCCCTGGCCGCGTGTCACGGCATGGTGCTTTGACCTGGGCCCCGGCCGAGCCCCACAGTGATTCCCCGTAATCGCTGATCATCGCGGCGGGGGCGGTACGTGGGCGGAGTCGGTGGTCAGGCGGTGGCGGTCGTGGGGGCCGCGTGCCGCCTGCCGGGTGGGATCGCGGATCTCGGCGCGCTGTGGGCGGCGCTCGACACCGGGCTCTCGTCGGTCGGGGAGGGGCTGCCCGAGGGGTTCGACGCCGGCTACTTCGGGCTGACCGCGCACGAGGCCGCGCGGCTGGCCCCCGGCGACCCGGTGCTGCTGGAGCTGGTGGTGGAGGCACTCGACGACGCCGGTCTCGACGGGGCCGGGGCGGGGGTGTACACCGGCGGGGGCGGGCACGAGGCGGTGCGCCGCCATCTCGGCCCCGGTCCCGGCCGGTCGTGCCCGGGTTCGCTGGCGGCGCTGGAACGGGCCTGCCGCGCGGTGCACGACGGCGAGGTACGGCTCGCGCTCGCCGCCGGAGTGGACATCGGCCCGTACGGCGAGGCGTGGAGCGGCGGCGCGCTGGTGCTCAAGCGCCTCGGCGACGCGCTCGCCGGACGCGACCGCATCCACGGCGTCCTCGCCGGCTGGGGGAGCGGTCCGGTCGAGGAGCAGGAGAAGCTCGTCCGCGAGCTGTACGAGCGAGCGCGGGTCGATCCGGACGAGCTGGTGTACGTGGAGGCCGGGGCCGGGCATCACGCGGCGCTCGGCCGGGCCCTGGCGATGGGACGCGAGACCCCGCTGCCGGTGGGCGAGGGCCCGGCGAACGGGATCCTGGCCGTGGTCAAGGCCATGCTGGTGCTCCGGCACCGCCGCACGCCCGGCTCCTTCGGGGAGAGCGTGGCCGCGGGAACGCCGGGTCCCGCGCTCGATGGTGTGCAGGCGCGGCTGGCGCCCGTGATGGCGGGGCCGGCGGCGAGCGGGTTCGTGGGGGTGCACGGCTCCGGGGGCGAGGGCGGGGCGCACGTCATCGTCGCGCCGGCCCCCGCCGACCTGGGGCGGGTGGTACGGCAGCGGGGAGCGCTGCCGGTCACCGTGTCCGCCAGGTCGCAGCAGGCGCTGGGGGAGGCGGTGCGGCGGACGGCGGAGCGGTTGCGCTCGGCCTCCCCTGACGAGTTCTACGACCTGGCCTACACCTCGTGCGCCCGCCGGTCGCGGCACCCGTACCGGCGGGTGGTGCTGGCGGACGACCCGTCGGCGGCGGCGCGGGCGCTGGCCGGCGGGGTGCGGCAGGCGGTCAGGGACGGGCGGGTGGCCTTCGCGTACACCGGGGACTTCCTCGCGGTCGCGCGGGCCGGGCTGCCGGTCGACGACCGGGTCTTCAGGTCGGCGGTGGACCGGGTGGACGCCGCGCTGACCCCGGCCCTGGGCTGGTCCGTGCGCGCGGCCCTGCCGGGGATCGGGGAGGGCGCGCCGGTCCCGGACCTGACCGGGTGCGGAGCGGCGGAAGGGCCGGTGGCGGCGCGGCGGGCGGCGGTGGTGTTCGCGGTGCACGTCGCGGTGACCAAGATGCTGGCCGCCCGCGGCATCCGACCGGCCGCCGCCTTCGGCCAGGACCCGGGCGGTCCCACCGGTCGCGGAGGACATCTCGCCGCCGCCTGGGCCGCCGGGCGGATGACCTTGGAGGACGTCGCCCGTGCCCTGGCCGCCCACCCCTGCGCCGGATCGGCGGCCTCGCACGACCCCCCGCTCGGCCCGGTCGCCGGGGCCTGCCGGGCGGTGGAGGACCTGACCGAAGGCGGGGTGGAGCTGTTCGTCGAGGTGGGGCCGGGGCTCGGGCCGGTGATCCGCAGGAGCGCGCCCCGGCCGCCGGTGGTCGTCACCGTGCTGGCCGCCGGCCGCGACGGCGTCGACGAGGCGGCCGGTGAGCTGATCGAGGCGGGCGCCGACGCCGACTGGGACGCCGTGTTCCCCCGTCCGGGCCGGGTGGCCGGGCTGCCCGCCTATCCGTGGCAGCGGCTCGCGCCGCTGCCGCTCGCGCGGCGATCACATCATGCAGGATGAGAAACGGCCGGAGTTCCGCTGCGAGGGAGGGCCCGCGTGCGACCTGTCGAACGTGTCGGAGACCTTGTGCACCGGACCGCCTTCCGCACGCTCTCGCTGCTGGGCTCCCGTGGCCAAGGCGCTCTCCTGCGCCGCTACTTCGACTGGTGGCACCGCAACCCCGACCCCTGGCGCATGGGGACGGACGCGTACGAACAGGCCAAGTACGCGGCCACCCTCACCCAGGTCCCCGTGCGCCCCTACCGGCGGATCCTGGAGGTCGGCTGCAGCGAGGGCGTGTTCACCGGGCTGCTGCTGGACGCCTTCCCGGACGCCGAGATCACCGGGCTCGACATCTCGGAGCGGGCGCTGGCCAGGGCGGCCGAGCGGGTGACCGGGCACGACGGCCGGACCCGGCTGATGGCCGCCGACATCCTCACCTTCGCCTCCGACCAGCCCTACGACCTGGTGTTCTGCGCCGAGACGCTCTACTACCTGGGCCGCCGCGACCGGCTGAAGCGGGCCAGCGAGCAACTGACCCGCCTGCTCGCCCCCGGCGGGGTGCTGGTGCTCGTGCACCCGTGGCCGGAGGCGCGACGGCTGCACCGGTTCGTGTCGGCCGGGCCGCTGTCCCAGGTGAGCGAGCTGGTGGAGAACGCGGCGCACCGGCCGTTCTCGGTCTGCGTCTATGAGGCGGGGACGGCCGGCTCGACCGGCGCCGGCTGAACGACGGGCCCCCGCGTCATCCTGGCCACGGCCACCGTGGCCAGCGCCAGCAGGCCGAGCGCCGCCCCGATCCAGCCGGTCGACGGGTAGCCGTACCCCGCGTCCAGCGCCAGCCCGCCCAGCCAGGGGCCCACGGTGATGCCGACGTTGAAGGCCGCCACGTTCACCGACGCGGCCAGCGCCGGAGCGCCCGCGGCCAGCGCGAACACGCGGGTGTTCAGCGCCGGGTTGACGGCGAACCCGAACCCGCCCAGCAGGAACGCCAGCGGCACCGCCGCCCACGCCGCCGTCGCGCCCAGCCCGATCCCCGCCGACACCAGCGTGACGCCGGTCAGCCCGGCGAACAGCAGGGCGAACGGCCGCAGGTCCGCCACCCGGCCGCCGAGCGTGATCCCGATCAGCGAGCCCAGCCCGTACAGGGCGAGCACGCCCGCCACCCAGCCCGGCGCCAGCCCTGTGGTGTCCACGAGCAGCGCCGCGAGATAGGCGAAGGTGACCAGCACGGCGGCGGTGGAGACGGCGGTGGTCGCGCAGGCCAGCCAGACCGACGGCCGGGCGAGCGCGCGTGCCTGGGCCCGCAGGGACAGCTCCTGGCCGGAGGCCGACTGCGGGCGGGTGGCCGGGACGGTGGCGAGCACCCCGGCCGCGGCCAGCGCCGACAGCGCCGCCACCGCCCAGAAGGCGGCGCGCCAGCCCAGGTTCTGCCCCACGAGCGTGCCCGCGGGCAGGCCGAGCAGGGTCGCCACGGTGAGCCCGCCCGCCACCACGCTCATCGCCCGGCCCCGGGCGCCGTCGGGCACCAGCCTGATCGCGGTCACGGCCGCCACCGCCCAGAATCCGGCGTACACGAACGCCCCCACCACCCGGGTCGCCAGCAGCACCCCGTAGGAGGAGGTCAGCGCGCCCGCCACGTGCGAGCCGGCGAACACCGCCATGAAGGCCAGCAGCGCGGTGCGGGGCGGCCAGCGCAGCGTCAGCACGGCCAGCACCGGGGCGCCCACCAGCATCCCCACCGCGAAACCGGAGATCAACAGGCCCGCGTCAGGCACGGACACGCCCAGGTCGGCTGCCATCTCCGGCAGCAGCCCCGCGAGCATCAGCTCCGAGGTGCCCTGGGCGAAGATGGCCACGCCCAGGATGTAGACGGCCAACGGCACAGAAATCCCCTCCAATTTTAGATAGATCAGTACAAAACAAGGGCAGAAAAACTCAGAAGACCTGCAGCGCGGTCGTGGCGATGGCCTCCAGGCTGGCCCGGTCACTGCCGCCGCGCGCGGCCACCCGCATGCCTCCGATCGTCGCCATGAGGAAGGCGGCGAGCGCGGCCGGATCCCGGTCGGGGGCCAGCTCGCCCTCGGCCCGCGCGGCCGCGAACGCGTCGCGCAGCCTGGCCACCCGCTCCTGCTGGTGACGCCTGGCCGGCTCGGCCATCTCCGGATCGCGCGGCCCCAGCTCCACGAGGGTGTTGACGACCATGCACCCCGCCGGGTCGGGGTGGTCGACCGCGTCCCACAGCAGCAAGCGCACCTTCTCCCTGATCGGGAGCTCGCTCTCCAGCAGCTCCGACAGCTGGGCGTCCATCTGCTCCATGTAGCGGCGCAGCGCCTTCGCGAACAGCTCACGCTTGCTCTCGAAGGCGTTGTAGACGCTGCTGCGCCCCAGCCCGGTGGCGGCGCACAGGTCCTGCGTCGAGGTGGCCTCGTAGCCGGCCGCCCAGAACGCCCGCATCGCCGCCTCTACGGCCTGCTCCTCCTCGAACGTCCTCGGTCGCGCCATGTCCCGTACGGTAGCGTTTTGGACTGATCTGTGCAATACGGGAACCCGGTCACTTGTGGCAGACGACCTCCAGCATCACGCCGTCGGCGTCCTCCCAGAAGGAGGCGTAGTGGGCGGGACCGTACTGCGGGAACTCCTGGGGGGTGCTGATCACGTTGGCGCCCTGCCGCACCGCCCAGTCGTGCAGGCGGTCCACGTCCTCGCGGGTTCGCACCATGAAGGCCAGGTGCTGAAGACCGGGACGGTGGCGGGAGTAGCCGCCGTCCTCCAGCGCCGGATAGAAGAACAGGTATGTTCCCGGCTTGCCGCCCGCCGGACGGTAGGAGAACTCGTCGTCCGCCGCGAAGAAGCTCTCGAAGCCGACCAGGGGCATGAACGCGTCGTAGTAGGCCCGGGCACGGGCGAGGTCCCGGACGTTCACCCCGATATGACCGAGGGGCACCGAACGATCTTAGAACGGCCGTTACGGGAATCCGCCATACGAGTCGGCGGGCGGCCCCGTGGTCGCGGACTTCGTGCCCGCCTACCGTGAGAGCACATGATCACCCTTGACCGGCTCACCAAACGGTACGGCGAGCGCACCGCCGTCGACGGGCTCACCGTGGAGGTGAAGCCCGGCGCCGTCACCGGATTCCTCGGCCCGAACGGCGCGGGCAAGTCCACCACGATGCGCATGATCCTCGGCCTGGACCGGCCCACCTCCGGCACCGCGCTCGTCGGCGGCGTCCCGTACCACCGGCTGGACAGGCCGTTGCGCACGGTCGGCGCGCTGCTCGACGCCCGCGCCGTGCACCCCGGCCGCAGCGGCAGGGCGCACCTGCTGGCGCTCGCCCGCGCCAACGGCATCCCCGCGACCCGCGTCCCCAGGGTGCTGGAGCGGGTCGGGCTGGAGTCGGTGGCCGGCAAGCGGGCCGGGACGTACTCGCTGGGCATGAGCCAGCGCCTGGGCATCGCGGCGGCGCTGCTCGGCGACCCGCAGGTGCTGATGTTCGACGAACCCGTCAACGGGCTGGACCCGGACGGGGTGCGCTGGGTGCGCGAGCTGATGCGGTCGCTGGCCGACGAGGGCCGCACCGTGTTCGTCTCCAGCCACCTCATGAGCGAGATGCAGCTCACCGCCGACCACCTCGTGGTGATCGGCAAGGGACGGCTGCTCGCCGACGCCCCGCTGTCGCGGCTGCTGGCGGCCACCGAGGTGCTGGTCCGCACCCCGCACGCGGGCGACCTCGCGGCGACCCTGGCCGCCGCTGGGCTGGAAACCGTCCGGCGCGGCGAGAACGAGCTGGTCGTGACCGGCGCGAGCGTGGACCGGGTCGGCGACCTCGCGTTCGAGGCCGGGGTGCGGCTGCACGAGCTGAGCCCCCGCGAGCCCTCGCTGGAGCAGGCGTTCCAGGAGCTCACGGTCGGCAGCGTGGAGTACGGGGTGGCGCGATGAGGAACGCGATGGCGGCGGAGTGGGTCAAGCTCAGGTCGATCCGCTCCACCTGGTTCTGCCTGGCCGCGGGCGTGGTGGTGAGCGCCCTGGGCGCCGTCACCCTGGGCGGGGCGGCGGCGATGGAGGGGGCGCCGGTTCAGGCGACCGAGCCCGTGGTGTCGGTGGTGCTGTTCTCCCAGTACGCGGCGCTGACGCTGGCCGTGCTGGCCGTCACCACCGAGTACGCCTCCGGCACCATCAGGCCGACCCTGCAGGCGGTGCCGGTGCGCGGGCGGATGCTGGCGGCCAAGTCGCTCGTGGTGGCGCCGCTGCTGTTCGCCGCCGGGGTGCTGACCGGGGCGGTCGCCGCCCTGGCCACCTACCTGGTGCTGCTCGCGCCGGTGTTCCCCACCGTGCCCGTGCTCGAGCCCGCCGAGACCGCGGCCGACCTGCTGCGCCTGGGCGTCTTCCACGCGCTGATCGGGGTGCTGGCGGTGGGGGCGAGCGCGGCGCTGCGCGGCTCCGCCGGGGCGCTCGCGGTGTTGTTCATGGCGACGCTCGGACTGCCGCTGCTGCTGGTGATGACCGGCAGCTCCGTCGCGGTGGAGGTGTCGCTGCGGCTGCCGACGTTCGCCGGGATGGCGTTCCTGGAGAGCACGGACAACCTCACCGGCGGGGCGCTCCCGTACCCGCCCGGCGAGGGCCTGGCCTGGCTCGCCGCCTGGACCGCGCTGGCCGTCGCCGCAGGTTACGCGGTGCTGCGCCGCCGCGACGCCTAGACTGCGCAGCCGTGGACGTCATCCTGCGCAGGATCGCCGGGGTGCTGACCGGGGTGGTCACCGGGGTGGCCGCGCTGCTGCTCCTGCCGGCCTGGCCCGCCCGGGCGCGCTGGGCGCCGCGGCTGCTGGCGCTGGAACGCGCCCGGCTGCGGGCCCTGCTCGGGTACGACACCGAGGCGGACGGGGCGGGCGCCGGCTACCTCGCCGCGCGCGCGGTCGTCGGCCTGGCCGGCGGCTATCTCTTCCTGTCCACCTCCTTCGTGGGCGTGCTGTTCCTGACCGGCGCGGTGGGGGCCATGGCGACCGGCACGACCACCCCGGTGGAGCTGCGCTTCCCCGGCATCAACCTGACCACCGACAGCATGATCATCGGGTTGAGCTGCGCCGTCGTCGTGCTCGCCGGGGCGGCGCTCTGCTGCTGGGCCACGGTGGCCGCCGAGCGCCTCCTGGCCGCGCGCTTCCTCGGCCCCGGCGAGCAGGAGCTGATGCGGCGGCGCATCGCCGAGCTGACCACGTCACGCTCCGGCATCGTCCGCGCGGTCGACGACGAGCGCCGCCGCATCGAACGCGACCTGCACGACGGCGTCCAGCAGCGCGGCGTCGCCCTGGCCATGCTGCTCGGCCGCGCCCGCCACCGCCCGGACGACGCCGCCGCCCTGGTCGACCAGGCCTACGCCGAGTCCCGCCGGCTCCTCGACGAGCTGCGCAGCGTGGCCTGGCGCGTCTATCCGACCGCGCTCGACGAACTGGGGCTGCGCGCCGCGCTGTCCGGCGTGGCCGAGCGCTCGCCCGTACCCGTGACCCTGCACTACGGGCTCGACGGGCGGCCGGCGCCGGAGGTGGAGACCGCGCTCTACTTCGTCGCCAGGGAGGCGATCACCAACGCGGTCAAGCACGCCCGCGCCCGTGACATCCTGGTCGTGCTCGGCGAGGACGGGAAGGCGGTGCGGGTGGACATCTCCGACGACGGCGCGGGCGGGGCCGACCCGTCCGGCGGCGGCCTGGCCGGGCTGGCCCGCCGGGTGCTCGCCCTCGACGGCACGTTCGAGGTCGACAGCCCGGCCGGCGGCGGCACCCGCGTGCGCGCCACGCTGCCCAGGGAGCCGGCGTGCGGCTGATCCTGGCCGAGGACTCCGTGCTGCTCCGCGAGGGCCTGGCCGGGCTGCTGCGCGAGTCCGGGCACGACGTCGTGGCCGCGGTCGGCGACGCGCCCGCCCTGGTCGAGGCCGTCGCCGCGCACCGGCCCGACGTGGCCGTGGTGGACGTGCGGATGCCGCCGACCCACACCGACGACGGGCTGCGCGCCGCGCTGCGCATCCGCGAGAGCTGGCCGGAGGTGGGCGTGCTGGTGCTGTCGCAGTACGTCGACAAGACCTACGCGGCCCAGCTGCTGGCCGGATCCGGTGACCGGCTGGGCTACCTCCTCAAGGACCGGGTGTCGGAGGTGGCCGAGTTCCTCGACTCGCTGGAGCGGGTGCACGCCGGCGGCACCGTGATCGACCCGGAGGTGGTCCGCCAGCTGCTGGCCCGCACCGGCCGGGCCGACCCGCTGAGCAGGCTCACCGGCCGCGAGCGCGAGGTGCTCCACCGGCTGGCGCAGGGCTACGCCAACGGGGCGATCGCCGCGTCTCTCCACGTGTCGTTGAGCACGGTCGAGAAGCACATCCAGGCCATCTTCGACAAGCTGGAGCTGCCGGCCGCCCCCGCCTACAGCCGGAGGGTGCTGGCGATCCTCCGCTATCTGGACGACTGACCACCCGCGGCCTGAACGTCCGCCCAGAAATCGGTGAGACGGCGGGCGGCCCGCTCCGGGTCCTGGGTCAGCCACCAGTGGCCGAGTCCTTCGAGCGTCTCGACCCGGGCGCCGGCCCGCTCGGCGGAGCGCCGCCGCTGTTCGGGCGTCCCCACCACGTCGTCCTCGGTGGCGAGCAACGCGAGCCCCGGCCGCCGCGCCGCGTCTTCCAGCCGCCGGCCGAGCTCGGCCATCACCGGTTGCGCGGCCGACCGGTAGAGAGCGAGGGAGGCCCGGCCCATCGTCTCGTCCTGACCCTCCACGACCTGCCTCGCCACCTGGTCGCCCATCCCGAGCTTGACGAAGGTCGCGACCCGTACCTCGTCCGTCGGGCCGAACGGCGCCAGCGCTGCCGCCTCGGTGGCGTCCGGCGCCTGCAGCTTCCGCGCGATCCCGTGCCAGCCGTACTCAGGGTCGAACAGGCCGATCACATCGCTGACCCAGCTGCGCACCAGCCCCGGGCGGCTGATCACCGCGTTCACCGCGTGCACGCCTCCCCAGTCGTGACCGACCAGGTCGACCGGCTCCGTGAACCCCGCCAGCTCGTCGATCAGCCAGTCACGGTAGGCGGTGACGGTGCAGTCGAACCCGGCCGGGACGGGCGCGCCGAAACCGGGCGGGGACAGGCGGATCAGATCGGCCCGGTCGAGGCCGGCGCGTTCGAGCTCCGCGAGCAACGGGCCCCACACCGCCGCCGTTTCGGGGAAGCCGTGGACGAAGACCTTGGGCATCTGAACTCCTGTCGTAGGGGTGTACCGGGCCAACTTACTGATCACCCGGGCTCCTCCTGCTGACAGGACAACCGATCTCTTCTCGCCCGTATCATGGAGGCCGGTCGGGAAGGGCCTTCTTCGGCAAGCCGGAGCGGCCGGTGCCGCCCGATCTGGACGACTGACCCCGGGGGCGACGACGCGCGTGCACGATCTCAGAGCCGACTGCGCGAACTGCTCTGGACTGTGCTGCGTGGCGCTGCCCTTCTCCCGCTCCGCCGACTTCGCCGTCGACAAGGCGGCCGGCGAGCCGTGCCGCAACCTCGGGGCCGACTTCCGCTGCGGCATCCACCGCGACCTGCGGCGCAAGGGATTCCCTGGATGCGTCGCCTACGACTGCTTCGGCGCCGGGCAGAAGGTCTCCCAGGTCGTGTACGAGGGTCACGACTGGCGGCGGCGGCCCGGGTCAGCCCGCGAGATGTTCGCCGTCTTCCCCGTGGTGCGGCAGCTGCACGAGCTGCTGTGGTACCTCGCCGAGGCGCTCGCGCTGCCCGCCGCCCGGCCCCTGCACGCCGACCTGCGGGCGCTCCAGGAGGAGACCGAGCGGCTCACCCGCGGCGCCCCCGAGGAGATCCTCGCCGTCGACGTGGCCGCCTGCCGCGAACGGGTCAACCCGCTGCTGCTGCGCGCCAGCGAGCTGGCCCGCGCCGGGCTGCGCGGCAAGAACCGCAGGGGAGCCGACCTCATGGGCGCCAACCTCAAGGGAGCCGACCTGCGCGGCGCCGACCTGCGTGGCGCCTACTTGATCGGCGCCCGGCTCAAGGGCGCCGATCTGCGGCAGGCCGACCTCATCGGGGCCGATCTGCGCGGCGCCGACCTGAGCGGCGCGGACCTCACCGGCAGTCTCTTCCTCACCCGGTCCCAGGTCGGCGCCGCCCAGGGCGACGCCGCCACCAAACTGCCGCCGGCCCTCGAACACCCGGCCCACTGGACCGGGCGCTGACCGGACGTCAGCCGTCCAGCCGGTAGAAACGGAAGAAGTCGTTCTCCACCGGCAGCACCTCGCAGCGGGCGAAGCCGGCGGCGGACGCGTGCTCCCGTACCGTGTCCGCGCGGATCACCGCGCCGGTCGCGGCCGTCGGCTGCTCCACCAGCTGGGTGGGCAGGCAGTGCGTGACGCTCCACCCGTACATCAGCCGCTCCACCGGGTCGCCGGGCGCGGTGAACGTGTCCGCCACCCGCTCGTCGGCGACCAGGACCGCCCCGCCTTCGGTCAGCGCGGCACGCATCGCGCGCAGCGCCTCCACCGGCCGCGCCAGGTCGTGCAGCGCCTCCAGGATGATCACCAGGTCGTACGGGCCGGTCTCCGGCAGCCGGGTCACGTCGGCGTGCAGCACCCGGATCCGGTCGTCGAGCCCGGCCTCCTCGGCGTTGGCGCGCGCGTCGGTGACGGAGGCCGCGTCCAGGTCCAGGCCGTCCACCCGGGCGTTGGGGAACGCGCGGGCCAGCGCGAGCGTGGACCAGCCCTGGCCGCACCCGACGTCGGCCACCCGCGGGGCGGGCGCGGAGCGCAGCCGCTCGGCCACGTCCGGCAGGGCCCGCAGCCACTCACCGGTCAGGTCGTGGGTGAAGGCGGGCCGGTTGATGTGGCCCTGCCCGTGCCGGAACGCGCGCCCGTACGAGGAGTACGGGACGCCGCCGCCGGTCCGGTACGCGTGCGCGACCAGGTCGAGCACGCCGCCGATGCCGGCCACCAGGTGCCCGAACGGGGCGACGTACGCCGGGTCGTCGGCGTGCACCAGCACCCGGGCGTGCTCGGGCGGCAGGGAGAAACGGCGCTCGCCGGCGGCCTGCTCCTCGACGTCGAGGAACGCGGCGACGGCCTGCTGCTCCAGCCACTCGCGGGCGTACCGCGGCGCGATGCCGGCCGCGGACGCGAGTTCGCCGGGCGTGAGCGGGCCCCGCTCGTGCAGCACCTGGTACAGACCGAGTTCGGCGCCCAGATACACGGAGTAGAGCTCCAGGGCGCCGATCGTGCTCTCGAACAACCGGTCCGTCAGGCGGCCGGTGCGCTCGGCGTCGATGATGAGGTCAGTGGGCATGACAGAGATCTCGCTTTCGTTCAGTAACAGCCGCGGATCAGGATTTACCCACTCGACCTGCGATAACAGGGAAAAGTACGTGTATCAGGGGAGTCCTGCCGTGACAGGCGTCACAGTTGCCGGAAGACGCCTGATCCGCCAGGATGCTCCGGGTTTGCGGGAGCGTCTCCCGTTATGCTCCCCGGCATGGACGTGCTGTCGGACGCGGTCGCCGCGGCGCGGGCCGGTCGCCCGCACGCCAGCCGCGTCATCAGGAAGGTGCCCTTCGCCGACAGCATCCCGGCGGGGGAGGGCGCCGGGTTCCACCTCGTGCTGCAGGGCTCCTGCGTCCTGCTGGGCCCGGACGCCGAGCCGGCGGCGCTCGCGGTGGGCGACGTGGCGTTCCTGCCCAGGGCCGCCGCGCACCGGCTGACCGCCGGCCCGGCCGCGCAGCCCGGCGGCACGACCGTGCTGCTGTCCGGCGGCTACCGGCTGGACCGCGAGCGGGCGCACCCGCTGCTCGCCGAGCTGCCCGAGATCATGCACCTGCCCGCGAAGGTGGGCCGCGACCCGGCGCTGCACGCCACCGTCGACCTGCTCGGCCATGAGCTCGACGGGCCCCCGGGACCCGGCGGCGACGCGGCCCTTCCCGCGCTGCTCGACCTGCTGCTGCTCTACATCCTGCGCGCCTGGCTGGCGGAGCGGACCGGCGGCTGGGCGGCGGCCCTGGGCGACCCCGCCGTGGCCGCGGCCCTGCGCGCCGTGCACGCCGACCCCGCCAGGCCGTGGACCGTCGAGGAACTGGGCCGGCGGGGCGGGCTGTCCAGGGCGGCGTTCGCCCGGAGGTTCAACGCGCTGGTGGGACGGCCGCCGCTGGCCTACCTCACCTGGTGGCGCCTCGCCACCGCGGCCCGCCTGCTCCGCGACACCGACACGCCGCTCACGGCCATCGCCGGCCAGGTCGGCTACGGCTCCGAGCACGCGCTCGCGCACGCCTTCAAGCGGGAGTACGGCCTGGCCCCGGGCGCCTACCGCCGAGACGCGCCAGGCCGGACGCCACCTCCGGCCGCAAGCAGGTAACACCACCCCGTGGCCGGACGCCGATGAAGGCGCCCGGTGGCTGCTACGTCCCGGTCACTGCCACGTCCTGGTCACTGCCACGTCCTGGTCACTGCCACGTCCTGGTCACTGCCACGTCCCGGTCACTGCCACGTCCCGGTCATTGCTACGTCCCGGTCAGGCGAAGGCGTCGACGCCCGTCAGGTCCGCCGAGAGCCGCCACAGGCGGGCCGCCTGCTCGGGGTCGGTCGCGTGCGGGCTCACGCCCGGGCCCTGGCCCGTCGGGTCGGCCTGCTCCGCGATGTCGCAGTCCTCCAGGTAGACCCCGCCCATGCCGTCGAGCTGCGCCGAGGTCGCCGCCCACACCTGGGTGGACGCGCCCTGCTCCGGCGTCTTGAAGGTGTCGACGAGCTGGTTGCCGTCCTCGTCGATCCAGCCCGCCGCCACCATCTCCGCCTTGGGCAGGTGCCGCTGGAGCGGGGTGAGGATGCTGCCGGGGTGCAGGGCGAACGCACGCACCCCGAAGGGCGCCGCGAGCTTGTCCAGGTGGACGGCGAACAGCACGTTGGCGGTCTTGGCCTGCCCGTAGGCCGCCCACTTGTCGTAGCCGGAGGTGAACTGCACGTCGTCCCAGCGGATGCCGGTGATGCGGTGGGCGCCCGACGACACCGACACCACCCGTCCGCCGCCGCGCCGGACGGCGGGCCAGAGCCGGTTGACCAGGGCGTAGTGGCCCAGGTGGTTGGTGGCGAACTGCAGCTCCCATCCCGGCCCGACGCGGGTCTCAGGCGCGGCCATCACCGCCGCGCTGTTGATCATGATGTGCACGTCCCTGCCGGAGCCGAGGAACCGTTCGGCGAAGCCGCGCACGCTGTCGAGGTCCGCCAGGTCGAGCTCGTCCACCTCCACCCCGTCGATGCCGGCGACCGCCTCCCGCGCGTCGCCGGGCCGTCTGGCGGGCACCACGACCCGCGCCCCGGCCTCCGCGAGGGCGCGCGTGGTCTCCAGGCCGAGCCCCGAGTAGCCGCCGGTGACGATCGCCAGCTTCCCGGTGAGGTCGACGCCGTGCACCGCCTCACGCGCCGTGGTGCGGGCGCCGAAACCGGATCCGATCTTCTGCTGCGCTGTGGTCATGGGACCGAGGCTACGAAGTGGAGCGCGCTCCAGGTCAAGCCGGCGGCTCGTACGGCAGGCCGAGCCGGTCCGTCAGCTCGCGCAGGCACTCCTCGAAGACGGGCGCCAGATCGGACAGGGCGAAGCTGAGCTGGTGGAGCACCTCCATGGACAGCAGCCCGTACAGCCTGATCCAGGAGGTGAGGAAGACGTGGGCGGCCTCCGGCGGCAGCCTGCCGCCGATCCCGGCGGAGTAGGCGGTGAGCTGGTCGCGCAGTCCGGGGGCGAGCTCGACGGGCTCGGGCACCCGGAACCCGTCGGTCTCCCACAGCTCGGTGAAGATCTCCAGGAAGACCTGCTCGAAGCCGACCGCCGCCCGGTGTTCGGCCGAGTCGGGCCGCCGCTCGCCGGCCGGGGGCGCGGGCCGGGCGAACAGCCAGCCGAACTCGGCCCGGTGCGTGATCGCCCACTGCCGCATGGCACGGGCCGCGACGAGCAGGCGGCGGCCCGGGGGCGCCCCGGCGTGCGCGTCGCGGGCGGCGGCCAGGGCGGCGGCCAGTTCTTCGTAGAAGCCGGCGGTCAGCGCGGCGTGGAGATCGTCCAGGCCCGCGTAGTAGTGGTAGAGCGCCGGTCCGGTCATGCCGACCTCGCGGGCCACCGCGTTGATGGTCACGGCGGCCGGACCCTGCGTGACCAGCAGCCGGCGGGCGGCCGCGTGGATCTCGGCCAGCGTGTTACGCCGTTGCCGCTCGCGCCTGCCGGCGAGCTGCCCAGCCATCGTCCTCCTCGTGTGATCGGTTGACACGTAGGAGACCCTATGCTTCCTTAATGCCTCTAAGCAAACTTAGAGGCATTAAGGAGAAGGATGAAGACAGAACGGCGCAACCCGCTGACCACGATCTTCGCCAAGCACTTCACCCGGGCCACCGTGACCGACGTCGAGCCGGTGACCCCCGCCGTCCGGCGCATCCGCCTGGTCGCGGACGAGCCGCTCGCGCCGTCGTACACGCCCGGGCAGCACGTCAGGATCCAGATCAACGACCCGCTCTCGCTGCGCGGCCTGCTGCAGCCCGGCGACACGCTGCGCACGTACACGATCTGGGACTACGCGCCGCGCGAGCGCGCCATCGAGCTCCGCGCCCATCTGTACGGGGGAGACGGGATCGGGCTGCGCTGGGTGGAGTCGGTCCGGCCGGGCGAGCCGGTGACGTTCTGGGGTCCGCAGGGCGACTTCGCCACCCGCGACGCGGACTTCCACCTGTTCGTGGGAGAGGAGACGGCCGCCTGCGCGTTCGGGCCGATGATCCGCGCGCTGGGGGAGGAGGCCCGGGTGTACGGGGTGCTGGAGAGCGACAGGCCCGGCGAAGAACTGCCCCTCGACGGCCCGCACGACCTGCGGCGGGTCCACAGGCACGGCGCCTCCGCCGTGGCGTCGCCGGTGCTGCTGGCGGGGCTGGCCGCGCTGGAACTGCCCGGCAACACCGGCGCCGCCTACGTGGCGGGGGAGGCGCGGACCTGTCAGCTCGTCAGGAACTATCTGGTCCGCGAACGCAACTGGCCGCGGACCTCGATCAAGGTCAAGCCCTTCTGGGCCCCCGGCAAGCGGGGGCTGCACCACTGAGCCTCAGGTCAGCCGGCCGACGTGCGCCAGCGCCTGCTTGAGCAGCACCCCCTGGCCGCCGGTCATCTCCTGCTGGACCATGGGGGAGGCCGCCTCCTCCGGCGTGAACCACACCAGGTCGAGAGCGTCCTGCCGGGGCCGGCAGTCGCCGCGGACCGGCACGATGTAGGCGAGCGACACCGCGTGCTGGCGCGGGTCGTGGTAGGGCGTGACGCCGGGCGTCGGGAAGTATTCGGCCACCGTGAACGGCACCGGCGACGTGGGCAGGCTGGGCAGCGCGACCGTGCCGAGGTCCTTCTCCAGGTGGCGCAGCAGGGCGTCGCGGATCCGCTCGTGGTAGAGCACCCGCCCGGAGACCAGGGCCCTGCTGACGGTCCCGTCGGGCGCGATGCGCAGCAGCAGCCCGACGCGGGTCACGACGCCCGTGTCGTCCACCCGCACCGGAACCGCGTCGACGTACAGGATCGGCATGCGGCCGCGCACCGACTCGAGCTCCTCGGGAGCGAGCCAGCCGGGCGCGGTCTCGGTAATCTCGGTCACCCGTTGATCGTACTGTTCGCCGGATCGTGGCCGGTCAGCGGAGGTCGCGGGGGCGTGTCCCGGCCGTCGGCGTAGGCTCATCGGTGTGACGTGGTGGAAGCGGGGAGCCGTCTGGTGGCATGTGTATCCCCTGGGCTTCACGGGAGCCGAGCCGGAGGCCCCGCAGCCCGGCACGCCGGCGCGGCACCGTCTGCGGCGGCTGGAGTCGTGGCTCGGCTACGCCGCCGACCTGGGCTGTTCGGGCCTGCAGCTGGGGCCGGTCTTCGCGTCGGAGACGCACGGCTACGACACCGTCGACCATTTCCGCGTCGACCCCAGGCTCGGTGACGAGGACGACTTCGACCGGCTGGTGCGCGCCGCCCGTGACCACGGCCTGCGGATCATCCTGGACGGGGTGTTCAACCACGTGGGCAGGGGCCATCCGAAATTCGGCGACCCGGCCTGGGCGCACTGGTTCGTGCCGGTCGACGGCGGCCACGCCACGTTCGAGGGCCACCACGGCCTCGTCGCGCTCAACCACGACCACCCCGAGGTCCTCGACCACGTGGTCCGGGTGCTCGACCACTGGCTGGCCCGCGGGGCGTCCGGCTGGCGGCTGGACGCCGCGTACGCGATGCCCGCCTCCTTCTGGCACAAGGCGCTCGCCCAGGTGCGCCCGCGTCACCCCGAGGCGTGGTTCGGCGGCGAGGTGATCCACGGCGACTACATCGGCTACGTCGCGGAGAGCGGGCTGGACTCGGTCACCCAGTACGAACTGTGGAAGGCCGTCTGGAGCTCGCTGAACGACGGCAACTTCTACGAGCTGGCCTGGGCGCTGGAGCGGCACGACGCCCTGATGGAGTCCTTCGTGCCGCTCACCTTCGTCGGCAACCACGACGTGACCAGGATCGCCACCCGGCTGGCGGACGAACGCCATCTGGGCCACGCGCTGGCCGTGCTGTTCACCGTGGGCGGCGTCCCGAGCGTCTACTACGGCGACGAGCAGGGCCTGCGCGGGCTGAAGGAGGACCGGCCGGGCGGCGACGACGCGATCAGGCCGGCCTTCCCCGGCGCCCCCGGCGATCTCGACCCCGCCGGACGGCCGGTGCACGGGCTGCACCGGCGGCTGATCGGGCTGCGGCGGCGCCACCCGTGGCTGACCGCCGCCCGCACGGCCGTGCCCCATCTGACCAATACGGCCATGGCGCTCGAAAGCGTGGGCGGCGGCCGGCTGCTGACCTTGCTGAACACCGGCCAGGAGCCCTACCGGTTCCCCGTCGACGTCGCGGGCCTCACGGTCGCCGAACGCTCCCACCCGGACGCCGCCGACCCGTGCGTCGTGCCCGCGCACGGGTGGACGATCCTCACCGGATGAACGTCTCGGCGTAGCCGTGCAGCGCCTCGACGGTGGCCGCCACGCTCGCGGCGGGCGGCTGGACGACGAACGAGGTGACGCCCGCCTCCGCCAGGCGGCCCAGGTGGTCGCGGTGCTCCTCGACGGAGCCGCCGTCGATCATGAACGCGTGCGCCGGGGTGCGCACCTGCACGTCGATCGGCCCCGCGGCCAGCTCGCGGACCTCCGCGACATGCCCGGCGAGCTGCTCGACCGTGGTGATCGCCGGGGTCCTGACGGTACGGGCGAGCTCCCCGGTCGTCATGAAGGGGCTCCATCCCTGATGACGGGCGGCCCGGCGGCGGGCCAGGGTGCTGTTGCCGCCGATCCAGATGGGCGGCCCGCCTGGAGTCTCCGGAGCGGGCAGGGCGGCCACGCCGTGCGCCTCGAACATCGGCCCCTCGTGGTCGAACGGCACGGTCGTCCACACGCCCCGCATGACCTCGATCGACTCGTCGAAGCGGGTGTTGCGCTCGGCCCAGTCGACGCCCGCCGCCAGGAACTCCGAGCGCAGGTAGCCCGCCCCGGCCACCACCGTCAGCCGCCCGCCCGACAGCAGGTCGACCGTGGCCAGGCTCTTGGCCAGCAGGAACGGGTTGTGGTACGGCAGCACGAGCAGATACGTCATCAGCCGGATCCGCTCCGACACGGCGGCGCAGTAGCTCAGCGCGGCGACCGGGTCCAGCGTCTCGTGCCCGCCGGCGTCCAGCCACTTCTTCGACGGCGCCGGATGCTCGGTGAACCCGATCGCGGCGAACCCCGCCTCCTCGGCCGCCCTCACCACCTGTCGCATCGCGTCGGGCCGGACCAGGGCGGGGTCGTAGCCGGGCACGCTGACCGGGTACTCGACGGTGAACTTCACTCGGGCTCCTCCAGGCTCCAGGCGTGTCCCTCCATCGTAGTAATCTTATATCTGATAACCTAATAATCTACAATGTAAAGGGGCCGGGTCAGGTCCAACATCACGCGGCTCCATCCCACCGCTACCAACTCGTCACCCCAAAGGATCCGGTCGCCGGCGCGCGCGGCCTCAGCCCCGGCCTGGACCCTCTCGTGACCGGTCGGCTCCAGCACCAGTACCGCTCGATCAACAGCCGCGCCTGATCGCGCATACCCAGGCTGACCAGCCACTCGGCCAAGCTCACCGGCTGGGCGGCCAGCGTCCGCTCGTCGAGCGTGGCCGCCAGGTCGCGCGGATCCCGGGTGCCGGCGAACCACGGGAACACGACCTCGTGCAGGAGCGCGACGAACGCGTCCAACCGCTCCTGCCGCGACTCCGGGTCGGTGAGATCCACCTGTGCTCGATCCACGCCGACCAGCGTCGACAGCAGGTGCCCGCACACATAGTCGGACGCGCTCGGGTTCAGGGTCCGGTCAGGGTGGGCACGCCGCCAAGCGCGAACCCGCGAATCGCGCGGGCTTCATCGTCGACTCCTCCGGTTCAGGCATGGGCCTCGAGCGCGGCGAGGTCGCGCACCGCGTAGCGGTGATGCTCAGTCTCTTCCTTCAGCACCACCTTGAGGCAACGGCGCACGACGTACTCCTGGTCGGGGAAGGGATCCGCGGGCTTGCGGCCGCATACCCGATCGAGCTCGGCCTCGGTGAGCCCGTCGACGACGCGGCGCATCGTGGCCATGCGGGCGAGCCGCGGCGCGAGCACCTCGTCGAGCGTCGGGGCGGCGTCGAGGGCGAGGCCGAGCTTCGCTATCGCGTCAGGCGGCATCCAGGAACAGAGGCCCCACGGGTGGTACGGCGCCTCCTCCTCCGCCACCGCGTTGCCCAGCCAGGCGTCGCCGGCGAACAGCAGGTGCCGTTGGGTCTCCACGAACGACCACTCACCGTCGACCCGCTCGTGCAGCTTGGCCTCGGGCAGCAGTCGGGCGCGGTCGATCGTCGCCGCCCACAGCGTCTCGACGGCATCCCAGGCGGCCCGGTAGTCGCCGGGGGACGCGGCGTCACGCGCCAGCGCCCGTGCGGGGTGCCGGCGGTCGAGTTCGGCCTCGACGTAGGCGGTCACGTCGACATCGTTGACGACGAGCCGTTCGAAGGCGCCGCCGAGGTAGACGTCGCTCCCGTGGCAGTCGACGATCTTCAGGCCGCTGACCTCGCAATCGCGGATCTCCAGACCGCCGAGGTCGGACAGGTGGATGCGGGCGCCACGGAACTGGTCGCTCTGGACGTATTCGGTAGTCATCGCGGCAGTATCCCGCGCTTGTCCCGCCCGTGCCACGTCGGGCGGTCACGCGGCGCCCACCGAACGCGGTCACGCGGCGCCCACCCTGAACTGGGGCGGCAATGTGAGTTTTCCTCGGCAAATAATTGAGAATGGGAGAATTCCTGCGACTTAGGGCATCAATTGCCACACAGAACGTCATTGGGCCTCCCTGGTCCCGGTGATTCTCCTTACGATCACATCGGCCAACACGATCTACGAAGGGATCGCGCATGACGATCGAGATCAGGAAGGTCGAAGAAGTCGAGACCACCGGTAACAGCAACAGTTGCTGACCGTCGCGGGGCCCCCTTCGTGGGGCCCCGCCTTCATGCTCACAGGAGCCGTCTTCATGCCCAGGATTCAGGTGAATCCGGCTTTTCCGCTTTTCATTGATGACGCGCATGAGCAGGTGCGGCTGGGGGACTTCCCGCCGACCGGGCTGATCCTGGATCCGGCCGCCGCGCCGCTGCGCCGCCTCATCTGGCTGTGCGCCCGCGAACCGGTCGAGCAGGCCGACCTGTACGCGCTGATCGGCGAGGTGCCGCCGGAGGAGGTCGACGCGGCGGTGGCGCGGCTGCTGGAGGCCCGCGTCCTGGTCACCGGCGAGGAGCTCGACGCGCTGGCGGCCGACGCCGGGCTCTCCCGCTTCGCGTTGTTCCTGTCGATGTTCCGGCCCGCGGCCGAGGTCACCGCCGCGCTCGCCGAGCTGCGCCGCACGCACGTGGCGGTGCTGGGCGTCGGGGCGATCGGCGGGGCGGTCGCGCTCCAGCTCGCCACCGGCGGCGTCGGCCGGCTCACGCTGCTGGACCACGACCGGGTGGAGGTGAGCAACCTGCACCGCCAGCACCTGTACACGGCGGCGGACGTGGGCGAGCCCAAGACGGCGGCCGCGGCGCGGCGGCTGCGGGCGCACCGCCCGGGGGTGCGGGTGACCGCCGTCGAGCGGCGTATCGCCGGGCCCGGGGACGTGGTGACGGCGGCCGACCTCGTGGTCAGCACCGTCGACACGCCGCGGCCTGACGTCGCCCGCTGGGTGAACCGGGCCTGCGTCGAGGCCGGGGTGCCGTTCGTGACGGGCGGGTTCAACCAGCACGTGGGGCTGGTCGGGCCGCTCGTGGTGCCCGGCAAGACCGGCTGCCTGGTGTGCCAGGAACGGTCGCTGGCCGCCCGGTACGGCGGCGCCGAGCTGCCTCTCAGCGACAACCCGGAACGGGTGATCCCGGCCTTCGGGCCGCTGTGCCAGATCGTGTCGGGGATGCTGGCCTCCGAGGTGATCCGCTATCTGGCCGGCGCCGGCGCCCCGGCGGTGGAGGGGCGGAGCGTCTGGCTCGACCTGCTGACGTTGACCACCTCGATCAGGGAGTTCCCGCGCTACGACGGGTGCGAGGTCTGCGGGTGAACACCGATCTGTCCTTCCTGACGGTGGTGGCCGACGGGCCGGACGACTACGTGATCGGCAACGGGGAGACGTTCGTGCACGTCCCGGCGGTGGCCGCGGCGGTGGTGGCGGCGCTCGACGGCACCCGCACGGTGGCGCAGGCGCGTGAGCGGGTGCGGGCCGAGCGGGGGGTGGACGTGGACGTGGCCGCCTTCGTCGGCGGGCTGGAGGGGGCGGGGCTGCTGCGGCGGGCCGGGCGGCGGCCCAACGTGTGGGACCGGATCCGGCCCCGGCACGTGGCCTGGTTCTTCTCCCGTCCGGCGGACGTCGCGCTGCTGCTGCTCACCGGGTGCGCGCTGGCGGCGGCGGTGGCCGAGCCGAGGGCGCGGCCCGGGGTGTCGTCGCTGGTGTGGCAGGGAAGTCTGACGTTCACGCTGGCGTTCGCGGCCGGGTCGTGGATGCTGGTCCTCCTGCACGAGCTGGGGCACATCGCCGCGGCGCGGTCGCTGGGGGTGCGGGCGGAGCTGTCGCTGGGCACCCGGCTGCAGTTCCTGGTGGTGCAGACCCGGATGACCGGGGTGTGGGGGGTGCCGCGGCGGGCCCGCTACCGCGCCTATCTGGCGGGGATGCGGGTGGACTGGGTGCTGATCTGCCTGTCGGCGTGCGTGCTGTGGGTGGCCGAGTCGGCGCTCGCGCGGCTGGTGATGGTGATCTGCCTGGCGCAGGTGGTCTGGCAGTTCCTGTTCTTCATGCGTACGGACGTGTACTACGTGTTCGCCAACGCGAGCGGGAACAAGAATCTGATGGCCGACGCGCAGGCGTATCTGCGCGGGCGGGGCGGCGGGGGGCGGCGGAGTGTGCGGGTGTACGCGTGGTTCGTGGTCGTGGGGCGGGTTTTGGGCCTGGCCTTCTTCGCCTTTTACACGGTGCCGATCACGGTGGTGGTGTGCCGTCGGGCGATGGCGGAACTGGCGGCCGGGTCTTTGTGGCAACCGGTGGCCACTCTGGCGATTGTCGGCGCGGGCTGGGTGCTTTATCTGGCTGTTCTGGGCCGCCGTTTCCGGCGATGGATTCCGTCATCTCGGTGATGCGCCCGGAGATTAATTTCCGGGCGCGGTGCCAGGATAATCCGGCCGGGTCGACGGCGGCGTCGGGGATAAACGCAAGGCCGCCTCACGCCGATCGTGCCCTTCTTCTCCGGGAGCGGGACGGGGAGCGGGACACTTCGCTAACTCTCTTTGGTTGCCAGCAACGAGTACATCACCACGTCGCCGACCTGGGTGGCTGACAGTCTGGCCAGCCGGAAACCCTGCGCGAGCAGCGCCTCCCTGCGGCGCACGTGCTCCTCTGCCGACAGGCCGGTATAGCTGTAGAAGGCGCTGTTCCATGGCCGCCACATCGCCGTGAACAACCCGTTGGTGCCTATCGTGGCCACTTCGGGGATGTAGCCGGCATCCATGCGCTTGTCGAATTCCTTCTGGTACTGGGCCCGGGTCTGGTTGATGGTCATCTGCCAGTCGGCGGTGTCGCCCGGGACCCAGGCGACGTTGAAGCGGTTTCCATAGGCGGTTATCCAGGCCGGGATCAATCCGTTGACAAGGGCCTCCTCGTTGCGCCGGCGCAGGTCGGCCGCGGTCAGCCCGAAGTAGGCCATGTGGGCTCCGTCGCGCCGCTCCATCACGCTGGCGAACACCTGCCCGTCCGGTCCGGCCGTGGCGACCGTCTCCTGGTATCCCTTTGCGCTCCACTTCTGCCAGAACGTGCGGTACTCCTCGGCGGACAGGTCGTGAGCCGTCACGAAATCCGGGCCGCTCTGCTTGAGCCAGAGTGCTGTGTAGCCCCGGTTCGTGATCGACAACGACACGGGGCGGAAATCGCGGGCGGTGAGACTCTTCACCTTCTTCGCGTGTTCGGCCTCGCTGACCTCGTAGTAGGCCTCCATGCCGGAACTCTTGAGGCCGGACGGGATCGGCACGTCCGGAGTGTTCCTGGGCTGGGTGGTGATCAGTGGCGCGGACGGGGTCGTGACCGCCTCGGTGGCGGGAGAGGTCGTTACGGGCTCGGGGGCCGGGGTGTCCACCGGTGCTTGTGTGATCACTTCGGTGTCCGCCCGCTGGGAGACCGGGTTCACCGTCTGCCCCGGGCCCGGATCCACCAGCCGGACCAGGACGAGGGTGACGCCAACCGCCGCCACGGCTGCGATCACGGAGATGATGACCGCAGGCTTCTTGCCCCGCTTGCGGCCCACCCAAGTGCCGGACTCGGGCGTGGCTGGACTGCCGATGAGGCGGATCACGAGATCGACGGCGCTGGGCCTCATGGCCGGGTTCTTGGCCAGGGCGGCGGCGACGGTCGGCCTGATCGACTCGGGCACCTGGGCCAGATCGGGCTCCTCGGACAGGATGCGGCGCATGACGGCGGCGATCTCGCCGCCGCCGAAGGCGTGGCGCCCCTGAGCGGCGAAGGCCACCAGGGCGCCCCAGGCGAACACGTCGGTCGCGGCCGTGGCGCGCTGACCCTCGAAGGTCTCAGGCGCCATGTACAGCGGCGTCCCCACGAGCTGGCCGGAGGCGGTGAGCGAGCCACCGGGCAGGCGGGCGATGCCGAAGTCGATCAGGCGCGGCCCGTCCGGGCCCAGCAGCACGTTGTCGGGTTTGACGTCGCGGTGCACGATCCCGGCCTGGTGGATGGCGGACAGCGCGGTGGCCAGCCCGGTCGCCAGCCGGTGCACCGCGTCGGGCGGCAGCGGTCCATTCCGCTCCACGCGGTCGCGCAGGCTGGGGCCCTCGACATATTCGCTGACGATGTACGGCAGATCATCTTCGAGTTTCGCCTCGACCACGCGTGCGGTGAAGGCTGGGGCCGTACGGCGGGCGATCTCCATCTCCCTGGCGAACCTGGCGCGGGTCTCGGCGTCGGTCAGAGCGTGCGGGTGAGGAACCTTGATCGCGAAGCAGGCCCCGGCATCGTCCTCGCCGAGGAAGACGATTCCTTGACCGCCGCTCCCGAGCCTCCCCCGGAGACGGAAACGCCCAATGTGTAAAGGATCGACGGACTGAAGGGGCAAAAGCGTCATGGGGGAGTTTATAGGCGAAGCTGCGCCGGGCAACAGTCGAACGAGCGGTGTGTTGATCTTTCTGGTCGCTGGACGAGCCTGCGCCGTTGCGCTGGTCGAGATGCCGGTTGGTCGGCGGCGTGCCGGTGAGCCCGGCGCTCCGATGGCCGAACCGGTGACGGAGGTGCGGAAGATCGTGCCGAGCGCGGGGTGGGATATGGAGTCCGGAAGATGATCGTCGTTTGGTCCAACTTCGTGGGACTAAAGGCCCTTTAGCGGGCATGGGAGATCGGGAAGGCTTGGCAGTCCTAGCGTTCTCCTGGAGGTGGACCCACCATGCCTGCCGCACCGCCCGCCGCCACGGGCACGTCCACGGCGAGCCGCATCACCGCGCTGTGCCTGGCGACCGCCGCGTTCGCGGTGAACTTCTGGGCCTGGGCGCTGCTCAGCCCTCTCGGGCCCGTCTACCAGCAGTCGATGGGACTGAGCGCCACCGAGGTGTCGGTGCTGGTCGCCGTCCCGGTGATCGTCGGGTCGCTGGGGCGGATCTTCCTCGGCGCGCTGACCGACCGTTTCGGCGGCCGGCTGGTGTTCGGGGTGACGACGCTGATCGGCGTGATCCCGGTGGTCTTCCTGGCCTTCGCCGAGAGCTACTCGCTGCTCCTGGCGGGCGGGCTGCTGCTGGGCCTGACCGGCGCCACGTTCGCGATCGGCGTCCCGTTCGTCAACGCGTGGTTCCCGCCGGAGCGCCGCGGCCTGGCGCTGGGCGTGTTCGGCATGGGCAACATCGGCACCGCCATCTCCGGCTTCGCCACCCCCTGGCTGGCCGACGAGTTCGGCCGCCGCGCCCCCTTCTTCGTGGTCGCGGCCGCGCTCGCCGTGACCGGGGTGGTCTTCCTGCTGGCCGGCCGGAACGCCCCCGGCGCCAAGCCCGCCACCGAGTCGTTCCTGAAGAGGTTCACCGACGCCGCCCGGATGCGGGTGACCATCGAGCTGGCCGGCATGTACGCGCTCACCTTCGGCGGGTTCGTCGCCTTCGGCGTCTACCTGCCGCTCTACCTGCAGAGCGTGTACGAGCTGACGGTGGCCGACGCGGCGGCCCGCGCGGCCGGGTTCGTGGTGCTGGCCACGCTGGCCCGCCCGGTGGGCGGCTGGCTGTCGGACCGGATCGGCGGCGAGGTCGTCCTGGCCTACGTGCTGGCGGTGGTGTTCGGCTGCGCGATCGTGGTCTCGTTCGCGCCGGGGATGCCGCTGGCGACGGTCGGGTTCCTGGCGATGGCGGCGGCGCTCGGGCTGGGCAACGGCGCGGTGTTCGCGATCCTCGGGCGGTCCGTGCCGGTCGCGATGGTCGGCAGCGCCACCGGTGTGGTGGGCGCGGCCGGCGGGCTCGGCGGGTTCCTGCCGCCGATCGTGATGGGGCTGATCTTCGAGGCGACCGGCTCGTACTCGATCGGGCTCATGCTGCTGGCGACCATGGCGTTCGGCGCCTTCGTCTACTGCTGGTTCATCCTCCGCGTCCGCGCGCGGACCTCATAGAAAGAGAGCCAAATGTCCGGCATGGACGGACCGCTCACCGACGCCTTGCTCCGGCTGGGACGCTATCTGCACCCCGGCACGATGTCCCCCGACCTGCGCACGCTGCACCAGATCGGCGGGCGCCAGGCCGACGCGTTCTACCGTGACCGGTGGAGCCACGACAAGGTCGTGCGGTCGACGCACGGCGTGAACTGCACCGGATCCTGCTCCTGGAAGGTGTACGTCAAGGACGGCGTCATCACCTGGGAGGCGCAGCAGACGGACTACCCCAGCGTGGGCGGCGACCGGCCGGAGTACGAGCCGCGCGGCTGCCCGCGCGGCGCCGCCTTCTCCTGGTACACCTACTCGCCGACCCGGGTGCGTTTCCCGTACGCCCGCGGCGTGCTGGTCTCCATGTACCGGGAGGCCAAGGCCAGGCTGGGCGATCCGGTCGCGGCCTGGGCGGAGATCACCACCGACCCGGACAAACGCCGCCGCTACCAGTCGGCGCGCGGCAAGGGCGGGCTGGTGCGCGTCACCTGGGACGAGGCCGCCGAGATCATCGCCGCCGCGCACGTGCACACGATCAAGACGTACGGGCCGGACCGGGTGGCCGGGTTCTCCCCGATCCCGGCCATGTCGATGGCCTCGCACGCCGTGGGCGCCCGGTTCATCTCGCTGATCGGCGGCGCGATGCTGTCGTTCTACGACTGGTACGCCGACCTGCCGGTGGCCTCCCCGCAGGTGTTCGGCGACCAGACGGACGTGCCGGAGTCGGCCGACTGGTGGGACGCGGCGTACCTGATGCTGTGGGGCTCGAACGTGCCCGTCACCCGCACCCCGGACGCGCACTACATGACCGAGGCCCGCTACCGCGGCCAGAAGGTCGTGGTGATGTCGCCCGACTACAGCGACGCCGCCAAGTTCGCCGACGAGTGGCTGGCCCCGCACCCGGGCACGGACGGGGCGCTGGCGATGGCCATGGGGCACGTGATCCTCAAGGAGTTCTTCGTCGACTCCAGCACCCCGTACTTCGCCGACTACGTGCGCCGCTACACCGACCTGCCGTTCCTGGTGCGGATGCGGGAGCGCGAGCCGGGCCGGTACGTGCCGGACAAGTTCCTCACCGCCGCCGATCTCGGCCAGGAAGGGAAGGAGGCGGCGTTCCGTACCGCCGTGTGGGACGCGGGCGCGGGCGAGGTCGCGGTGCCGAACGGCTCGCTCGGGTTCCGCTTCGCCGAGGCGGACGAGGGCCGGTGGAACCTCGACCTGGGCGAGGTGTCCCCGGCGCTGACCATGCTCGACACCGGCGAGGCCGTCACGGTCGCGCTGCCCCGCTTCGACGGGAGCGAGGCCGGCGTGCTGGAACGCGGGGTGCCGGTGCGACGGGTCGGCGACCACCTGGTGACGACCGTGTTCGACCTGCTGCTGGCCCAGTACGGGGTGCGCCGCGGCGGGCTGCCGGGCCGCTGGCCGCAGGGCTACGACGACGCGAGCGAGCCGTACACCCCGGCCTGGCAGGAGGCGATCACGTCGGTTCCGGCCGCGCAGGCCACCCGCATCGCCAGGGAGTTCGCCCGCAACGCCGACGACTCCCGCGGCCGCTCCATGATCATCATGGGCGCCGGGACCAACCACTGGTTCCACTCCGACACGATCTACCGGGCCTTCCTGGCCCTGGTCACGCTCACCGGCTGCCAGGGGGTCAACGGCGGCGGCTGGGCGCACTACGTCGGCCAGGAGAAGTGCCGGCCGGTCACCGGCTGGTCGCACCTGGCCTTCGCCGCCGACTGGTCCAGGCCGCCCCGCCAGATGATCGGCACCGCGTACTGGTACCTGCACACCGACCAGTGGCGCTACGACACCTACCGGGCCGACGTGGTCGCCTCGCCGCTGGGCGACGGCGCGTTCGCCGGCCGGACCACCGCCGACCTGCTGTCGCAGTCGGCCCGGCTGGGCTGGATGCCGTCCCATCCGACGTTCGGCCGCAACCCGCTGGACCTGGCCGACGAGGCGCGGGCCGCCGGGCAGGAACCCGGCCCGTACCTCGCCGCCAAGGTCGCCTCCGGCGAGCTCCGCTTCGCCTGCGAGGACCCGGACGCGCCGGAGAACTGGCCGCGCGTGCTGACCGTGTGGCGGGCCAACCTGCTCGGCTCCTCGGCCAAGGGCGACGAGTACTTCCTGCGGCACCTGCTCGGCACCGACGCCTCGCTGCGGGCCGAGGAGGCCGCGCCGGACCAGCGGCCCGACGGGGTCACCTGGCGGGAGGAGGCGCCGCGGGGCAAGCTCGACCTGCTGCTGTCGCTCGACTTCCGGATGACCTCCACCACGCTGTTCTCCGACATCGTGCTGCCGGCCGCGACCTGGTACGAGAAGCACGACCTGTCGTCGACCGACATGCACCCGTTCGTGCACTCGTTCAACCCGGCCATCGACCCGCCCTGGCAGACCCGCAGCGACTTCGCCGCCTTCCACACGATCGCCCGCGCCTTCAGCACCCTGGCCGCCGATCACCTGGGCACCCGCGCCGACCTGGTGGCGGTGCCGCTCATCCACGACACGCCCGACGAGCTGGCCACCCCGCACGGCCGGGTCCGCGACTGGCGGCAGACCGGCGAGACGCCGACGCCCGGCCTGGACTTCCCGAAGATCGTCGAGGTGAAGCGCGACTACGCCGCGGTCGCCGAGAAGATGGCCTCGCTCGGCCCGCTCGCCGAGCGACTGGGCGCCACCACCAAGGGCATCACCTACGACCTGAGCGGCGAGATCGAACGGCTGGGCCGGACCAACGGCCTCACCGCGAACGGCCGGCCGTCGCTGGCCCGCGACGTCGACCTGTGCGAGGCCATCCTGGCGCTGTCGGGCACCACCAACGGGCGGCTGGCCGCGCAGGGCTTCGCCACGCTGGCGCGCCGCACCGGCACCTCCTTCGACGGGCTGGCCGACGAGCACCGCCACATCACCTTCGCCGACACCCAGGCCCGGCCCGTCCCGGTCATCACCTCGCCCGAATGGTCGGGCAGCGAGACCGGCGGCCGCCGCTACTCGGCCTTCACCATCAACGTCGAGCACCGCAAACCCTGGCACACCCTCACCGGGCGCCAGCACTTCTACCTGGACCACGACTGGATGCAGGAGGCGGGGGAGACGCTGCCCGTCTACCGGCCGCCGCTCAACATGACCGCGATGTTCGGCGAGCCCGGCGTCGGCGACAGCACCGCCGACGGCATCACCGTGCGCTACCTGACGCCGCACTCCAAGTGGTCCATCCACTCCGAGTATCAGGACAACCTGCTCATGCTGACGCTCTCACGGGGCGGCCCGACGATCTGGATGAGCCCCGCGGACGCCGCCAAGGCCGGCATCGCGGACAACGACTGGATCGAGGCCGTCAACCGCAACGGCGTCGTGGTGGCCCGCGCCATCGTCTCCCATCGGATGCCCGAGGGGACCGTGTACATGTACCACGCGCAGGAACGGGTGGTGGACGTGCCCAAGAGCGAGACGTCCGGCCGGCGCGGCGGCATCCACAACTCGCTCACCCGGCTGCTGGTCAAGCCGACGCACCTCATCGGCGGCTACGCCCAGCTGTCGTTCGCGTTCAACTACCTCGGGCCCACCGGCAACCAGCGCGACGAGGTGACCGTGATCCGGCGGCGCTCCCAGGAGGTGGACTACTGATGAAAGTCATGGGCCAGCTGGCCATGGTGATGAACCTGGACAAGTGCATCGGCTGCCACACCTGCTCGGTCACCTGCAAGCAGGCGTGGACCAACCGGGCCGGCACCGAGTACGTCTGGTTCAACAACGTCGAGACCCGCCCCGGGCTCGGCTACCCCCGCACCTACCAGGACCAAAAGAAGTGGCAGGGCGGTTGGGAGCTGAACGCGCGCGGCCGGCTCAAGCTGAAGGCCGGCGGCCGGCTCCGCAAGCTGCTGACCATCTTCGCCAACCCGCTCATGCCGTCCATCCAGGACTACTACGAGCCCTGGACGTACGACTACGACCGCCTCTTCTCGGCCCCCATGACCGAGGACACCCCGGTCGCCCGCCCCAAGTCGCTCATCACCGGCGAACCCACCAAGATCACCTGGTCGGCGAACTGGGACGACAACCTGGCCGGCTCGCCCGAGCTGACCCGCGCCGACCCGGTGCTGCAGAAGGTCTCCGACCAGGTCAAGCTGGAGTTCGAGCGCTCGTTCATGTTCTACCTGCCGCGCATCTGCGAGCACTGCCTCAACCCCTCGTGCGTGGCCTCGTGCCCGTCGGGCGCCATGTACAAGCGCTCCGAGGACGGCATCGTCCTGGTCGACCAGGACCGCTGCCGCGGCTGGCGGATGTGCGTGACCGGCTGCCCGTACAAGAAGGTGTACTTCAACCACCGCACCGGCAAGGCGGAGAAGTGCACGTTCTGCTTCCCCCGCGTCGAGGTCGGCATCCCGACCGTCTGCTCCGAGACGTGCGTCGGGCGGCTGCGCTACATCGGGCTCATCCTGTACGACGCCGACCGGGTCGCCGAGGCGGCGCAGACGCCGGACGAGAAGGATCTGTACGAGGCGCAGAAGAGCGTGCTGCTCGACCCGAACGACCCGGAGGTGATCGCCGGCGCCCGCGCCTCCGGCATCCCCGAGGACTGGCTTGAGGCGGCCCAGCGCTCGCCGATCCACCGGCTCATCTTCGACTACGGGGTCGCGCTGCCGCTGCATCCCGAGTACCGCACGATGCCGATGGTCTGGTACATCCCGCCGCTGTCGCCCGTCGTCGACGTGCTGACCGAGACCGGGCACGACGGCGAGGAGGCGGGCAACCTGTTCGGCGCCATCGAGTCGCTGCGCATCCCCGTCGAGTACCTGGCCGAGCTGTTCACCGCTGGCGACCCCGGCCCGGTCAAGCAGGTGCTGCGCCGCCTGGCCGCGATGCGCTCCTACATGCGCAGGCTCAACCTCGGCCAGGAGCCCGACGAGAGCATCGCCGAGGCGGTCGGCATGACCGGCGGCCAGGTCGAGTCCATGCACCGGCTGCTCGCCCTGGCCCCCTACGGCGAGCGGTACGTGATCCCCAAGGCGCACGCCGAGCAGGCCGCCGACCTGGAGGAGCTGGCCACCGGGTGCAGCCTCGACTACGACGGCGGCCCCGGCATGGGCGGGCCGTTCGGCGAGGCGTCCGGCACGCCCGCGCCGATCGCGGTGGAGAACTTCCACGCGCTGCGCGAACGGCAGAAGGGCGACGAACTGGAGCGGGCCGACGAGCTGCGCGGCCGCGTCAACCTGTTGAACTGGGACGGCAAGGGCACACCCGAGGGCCTGTTCCCCCGCCGCAAGGAGGACTCGTGATCGACCGTGCCGTCCATCTGGCCGCGTCGGTGCTGCTCAGCTATCCCGACGATCGGCTGGCCGAGGCGCTGCCGCTGCTGGACCGTACCGTCGAGGCCCTGCCCGGCGGCGAGCCGGCCCGGCGGCTGCGCGCCTTCCTCGACCACGCCGTCGCGACCACGCCGCAGGACCTGGCCGAGCACTACGTGGCCACGTTCGACCTCAAGCGCCGCTGCTGCCTGTACCTGACCTACTACACCTACGGCGACACCAGGAAGCGCGGGATGGCGCTGCTGCGGTTCAAGCACGCCTTCCGCGAGGCGGGGTTCGAGCCCGCCGAGGGCGAGCTGCCCGACCACCTGGCCGTGGTGTGCGAACTGTCGGCGCGCGGCGGCACCGCCCAGGCCGAGCGGCTGCTGCGCGAGCACCGGGCGGGCCTGGACCTGCTGCAGAAGGCGCTGGAGTCGGAGCGCTCCCCGTACGCGCACGTGGTCGCCGCGGTGCTGGCCACGCTGCCGGCCGCCACCGCCCGCGAGCGCGCCGCCGCCGCCAGGCTCGCCGCCGAGGGGCCGCCGGCCGAGGAGGTCGGCCTGGCGCCGTACCCGGTGAACGGATCAGGCCCGCAGCAGTTCCCGACCCATGGAGGTCCACGATGAGCCCGCTCGACCTGCTGCTGTGGGTGGTGGCCCCGTACGTGGCGCTGACCGTCTTCGTGCTCGGCCACGTCTGGCGCTACCGCTACGACAAGTTCGGCTGGACCACCCGCTCCTCGCAGCTGTACGAGTCGCGGCTGCTGCGCGTCGGCAGCCCGCTGTTCCACTTCGGCATCCTCGTCGTCATCCTCGGGCACGTGGGCGGGCTGGTGATCCCCAAGTCGTGGACCGAGGCGGTGGGCATCACCGAGGGGATGTACCACGTGGTCGCCGTCGTGCTCGGCACCATCGCCGGGGTGTGCACGCTCGCGGGCCTGGCCATCCTCATCTACCGGCGGCGCACCGTCGGCCCGGTCTTCACCGCCACCACCCGCAACGACAAGCTCATGTACGCGGTCCTGGCGGTGGTGATCGTGCTCGGGCTGGCCGCCACCGTGGCCGCGAACGTGCTGGGCGGCGGCTACGACTACCGCACGACGGTCTCACCCTGGTTCCGGTCCGTCTTCGTCTTCCAGCCGCAGGCGGAGCTGATGGCCGGGGCGCCGCTGCTGTTCCAGCTGCACGCGCTCAGCGCGCTGGTGCTCTTCGCCATCTGGCCGTTCACGCGGCTGGTGCACATGCTCACCGCGCCGATCGGCTACCTGACCCGCCCGTACATCGTCTACCGCAGCCGCGAGCCCGTCACCCGCACCCCCGGCTGGACGCCCACCACCAGGCGGTGAGCGCCGGCCTTTGGTGACTCTTCGGGACCAAAGACCATCCGATCAGGGCCTTCTTCCCCGGGAACCGCGACCCCCGGTTGGCGAAACTGGAGGTGAGAGCGGAAGCACCGGGGAAGGAGACGCTGATGACCCGGCAGATCGTGGTGGCCGTGGACGGATCGGCGCCGGCGTCCGCGGCGGTGGAATGGGCCACCGCCGACGCCCGCCGCAAGGGACTGGGCCTGCGCATCGTCCACGTCTGCGAGCAGGGACAGCACGGCGCCGAACAGTGCGCCGACATCCTGGAGGTGGCCGCGGACCGGGCCCGCGCGCTCGGCGGCGGCATCGAGGTGACGACCGAGCTGCTCGCCGGCGGGGTCGCCGAGACGCTCCTCGCCGAGTCGGTCAAGGCCGACAGCCTCGTCATCGGCAGCCGCGGCCTCGGCGGGTTCAAGGGCCTGGTGCTGGGCTCGGTCGGCATGGCCGTCGCCGGGCACGCCGACGGCCCGGTGGTGGTCGTGCGCGGCCCCGCCGCCGAGACGCACGAGCGCGTCGTGGTCGGCTACGACGGCTCCCCGCACGCCGACGCAGCCATGGAGTACGCCATCGACCAGGCCCGCCGGCGCGACGCCGCACTGCACGTCGTGTACGGCTGGACCATGCCGGCGTTCTCCCCGTACGCGGTCGCGTACGACTCGCTCATCGAGGGCGTCATGCAGGAGGAGGAGCGCGCCGCGCGCGACCGCCTCACCCCCTGGCGCGAGCGCCACCCCGACGTGTGGATCACCGAGGCGCACGCCTGCGAACACCCCGTCGCCGCCCTGATCGAGGCCTCGAAGCGGGCCGACCTGGTCGTCGTCGGATCGCGCGGGCGGGGCGGGCTGGCCTCGGCCGTGCTCGGCTCCGTCAGCCACGGCGTGCTGCACCACGTCACCTGCCCCGTCGCCGTCGTCCGCCCGCGCCCGGAGGTGACCTCATGACCCGCACCGACACGCGTACCGAAGCCCGTGCCGAAGTACGTACCGACACGCGCACCGACACGCGCACCGACGCACGCACCGACATGCGCACCGACCTGCGCACCGAAGCCGGCGCCGACGCGCGCACCGGGACCCGTGCCGAACCGCGAACCGCCGCCTACCCGCACCCGCCCCCGGCTCCCGGCCGGGCGGCCCCGGGTGAGCGGCCCGGAGGGGTCGCGGGGCTGACCGCGAAGCAGGTGATGAGCCGCGTCCTGGTCGCCGTCGGCCCCGGCGAGTCGCCGCTGATGGCGTGGGAGCTGATGCGCCGCGCCGAGGTGCACCACCTGCCGGTCGTCGAGGGACGGCACGTGCTCGGCGTCCTGACCCGCGAGGACCTGGCCGCGACCTGGTCCGGCGGGCCGCACGAGCAGTCCGGACGCCAGGTCGGCTCGCTGCTGTCCGGCCGCCGTCGGCCGCGCGTCGGCCCCGGCGCCTCGCTGGCGCGGGTCGCGGCCGTGATGCTCGACGCCGCGTGCGACGCGGTGCCCGTGGTCGGCCGCGGTGGGATCGTCGGGCTGATCACCGCCCGCGACGTGCTGGCCGCCGTCGCCGGCCGGGTCGAGCCCTCGGACGACACCGACGAGCCGGGCGAGCTCATCACCGGCATGTTCCAGCTTCAACCCGTCCTTCCCTGATCAGGAGGCGCGCCATGTACGCGCTCGTCGTCTATGAGTCGATGTACGGCAACACCCGGCAGATCGCCGAGGCCATCGCCGAGGGGCTGGCCGAGCGGATGCGGGCCGAGGTGGTGGAGGTCGGCGCCGCGCCCGCCGTCATCGCCGAGGACGTGGCGCTGCTCGTGGTCGGCGGCCCCACGCACGCCTTCGCCATGAGCCGCGCCGGCACCCGCAGGTCCGCCGCGGAAGACGCCCCGGAAGGGCTGGTGTCCCGCGGCATCGGGATCCGCGAATGGCTGTCCGGCCTGCGCACCGGCTCCGCCCGGCTGGCCGCGGCCGCCTTCGACACCCGCGTCGCCAAGCCCCGCCTCCCGGGCTCGGCCGCCCGCGGCGCCGCCAACCGGCTGCGCCGCCTCGGCGTCAGGAGCGCCGCGCCGGCGCACAGCTTCTACGTGACCGGGACCAAGGGCCCGCTGCTGGCCGGAGAGCTGGACCGGGCCCGCCGGTGGGGCGAGACGCTCGCGGCGTCCTTCCCGGTCCCCGCCTCCTGAGGGCTCCCGGGGCTCCCGCTAGGTTGGACCGGTGCCCCCGATCCACCATTCAGTCTCCACCTGGCGGCAGCCTTGTCCGGGCCCCGCGTCCCCCGAGCGCGCCGCCCTGGTCGGCGAGATCGCCCGGCAGGTGCTGAGCCGAGGCGACGGCCGCCTGCTGGTCGGCGTCGACGGCCGCACCGCGTCGGGCAAGACGAGCTTCGGCCACGAGCTGGCCGCCTCGATCGCCGCCGCCGGCCGCCCGGTGCTGCGCGCCACCCTGGACGACTTCAAGCGGCCGTGGAAGGACCGTCACCTGTACGACAGGGAGTCCGGCGAAGGCTACTACCGCAACGCCTACGACTACGAGGCCGCCGAGCGCCTCCTGCTCGGCCCGTGCCGGTCACCGGCGGCCACCGCGTGCGCCCTGTGCTCGATCGACCCGCTCACCCAGGTGGACCATGCGGCCGTCACCACCCCGCTCACTCCCGACAGCGTGCTGATCGTGGACGGCGTGTTCGCCTTCCGGCCGGAGATCGACGCCTTCTGGGACTACCGCATACGGCTGCACGTGGACGAGGAGCTGTCCGTCGCCCGCGGCGCCGCCCGCGACCAGGACTGGGCCGGATCCGACGCCGAGGCCGTGCACCGCGACCGCTACCTGGTCGCCGAACGCGTCTACCTGCGGGAGGCGGACCCGCGGGCGCGCGTGGACGTCGTCGTGGACAACACCGACTTCGCCTCCCCGTACCTGGTGACCCGGTAACGGGACGGGGCGGGCCACACTGACGAAAGACCCATGAAGCAGGGCAGAACGGCCCTGCCGGACATGCCACCGGCTCCCCGATCATGGAGACATGGCAGATCAGGACATCGTGGTGGGCGTGGACGGCACCGGCGACGGTGACGCCGCTCTGATGTGGGCCGCCGACGAGGCCGGGCGGGCCCGGGCACGGCTGGTCGTCGTGCACGCCTGGGAGGCCGGGCCCGGCGGCTTCGCCCCGTACGCCCGCCCCATGACGAGGGCCGTCAAGGACAGGCGGGCCGAACAGGCCGAGCAGGTGCTGGAGCGGGCCCTGCTGCGGGTCCGGGCCGCGCGCCCCGACGTGGAGGTGACCGGGCGGACCGTCGAGGGCCGGCCGGAGACGGCGCTGCGGCACGCGGCGCGCGGAGCCGCGCTGCTGGTGCTCGGCTCGGCCGCGCACCGCGCGGGCGACGGCAGGCTCGGCGCGGTGCTGCTGGCCTGCCTGCGCTGGCCGCCCTGCCCCGTCGTCGTGGTCGGCGACGGCCAGACGGTGACCCGCCGGCCGCTCGCCGCCGCCGCGGCCTGCTGAACCCCTGGACCAGGCCGCCACCGGCCCGGGGCGACGGGGGCTCCCGGTTACTTCCCGGACCCTCCGCCATCTGATCTAGTGGAAGTGCTGTCGGGAACGACGACGGGGGGAGGAGCGCGGCGCATCACCCGCGCGCACCTGATGGACGCGACCACACCCACCACCGCGGGCCTGACCGAGGCCGAGGCCGTCTCCAGGCTCGCCGAGCACGGCCCCAACAAGCTGCCCGAGGCCAAGCCGCCGTCGCTGCCCGCGCGGGTGGTCCGCCAGCTCGCCGACCCGCTGTCCATCCTGCTGCTGATCGCGGGCGGGGTGACGCTCCTGGTGCTCAACGAGGTGCCGGAGGGGGCGGCGATCGTCGCCATCCTGATCGTGAACGTGGTCATCGGCGTCACCCAGGAGGTCAAGGCCGAGCAGGCGGTACGGTCCCTGGGCACGCTCACCGCGCCCATGGCCAAGGTGCGCCGCGACGGCACCGTACGCCGCATCGAGGCCGCCGGGGTGGTGCCCGGCGACGTGGTGGAGGTGGCCGCCGGAGACCGGGCGCCCGCCGACGCCCGGCTGGTCGAGGCGGTGTCGCTGGCCGTCAACGAGTCCATGCTCACCGGCGAGTCCCGCTCGGCGAACAAACGGGCCGGCGGCGCCGCCGAGGGTCCGCTCGGCGACCGCGACGGGATGCTGTTCTCCGGCACGCTGGTGGTGCACGGGTCCGGCCTGGCCGTGGTGGAGCACACCGGCTCAGGCACCGAGATGGGCCGCATCGCCACCGCCCTGCACACCCGGGTCAAGGGCCCGCTGGAGGTGGAGCTGGCCCAGGTGTCCAGGCGTATCGGCGTCCTGGCCGTCGCGGCCGGCGTCGTCATGGTCGTGCTCGGCCTGGCCAGGGGCGGCATCGCCTGGATCGACCTGGTGCTGGCCGGGGTGGCGCTGGCGATCGCCGCGGTGCCCGAGAGCATGGCGGCCGCCGTCACCACCGCGCTCGCGCTGGGCTCCCAGCGGATGGCGA
This sequence comes from Nonomuraea sp. NPDC048826, assembly GCF_043198225.1. Lineage (NCBI taxonomy): Bacteria > Bacillati > Actinomycetota > Actinomycetes > Streptosporangiales > Streptosporangiaceae > Nonomuraea > Nonomuraea sp. NPDC048826. The sequence continues at coordinate 403,911 of NZ_JBICUQ010000008.1, forward strand.
AACTCGGCGTCATCGTCCGCAGGCTCTCCGCCATCCAGGCGCTCGGCGCCACCACCGTGATCGCCTCCGACAAGACCGGCACCCTGACCACCGGCCGCCTGACCGTGACCGAGCACGTCGAGCTGGCCGGGGAGAACCTGTGGCGGGCCGCCGTGCGCGCCAACGACGCCCACGACGGGGTCGGCGACGCGGTGGACGTGGCGCTGCTCGCCGCGGCGGCCGGGCGCGGGATCGTCGCGGACGAGCCCAGGCTCGCCACCCGCCCGTTCGACGCCGACATCCGCTCGATGGCGGCCGTCACCCGCGACGCCGGCACCGGACGCCCCGTGCTGACCGTCAAGGGCGCTCCCGAGGTGGTGCTGGCCCGCTGCGCGCCGGGCGAGGCCGGCCGGAGGCTGGCGGAGGCGGTCACCGAGCTGGCCCGCGAAGGGCTGCGGGTGCTGGCACTCGCCGAGAAGGACACCGACGACCTCGACGCGACCGGGCTGCGCCCCGTCGGCCTGGTCGGGCTCAGCGACGAGGTGCGCGCCTCAGCCCGCGACGCCATCACCGACTGCCGGCGCGGCGGCATCCGGGTCATGATGGTGACCGGCGACCACGCCGACACCGCCCGCGCCGTCGCCGTGGACGTCGGCATCGACCCCGACCCGGTCGTCTCCGGATCCGATCTCGACGGAGACGGAGACGGAGACGGGGACGGGGACGGGGACGGCCAGCCCGGCGAACGCGAGCGGCGGCTGCGCGAGGCGGGCGTGCTCGCCCGGGTCGACCCGAAGACCAAGCTCGACCTGGTGCGCGCGCTGCGCGCCGACGGCCAGGTGGTGGCGATGACCGGCGACGGCGTCAACGACGCCCCCGCCCTGCGCAACGCCGACGTCGGCATCGCCATGGCCGGCGACGAGGGCACCGACGTGGCCAGGGAGGCCGCCGCGGTCGTGGTCACCAACGGCGAGCTCGGCACCATCGTCACCGGCGTGCGCGAGGGCCGACGGCTGCACCGCAACGTCTCCTCCATGATCGGCTACCTGCTGGCGGGCAACCTGGCGGAGATCTTCCTCGTCCTGGTCGGCCTGTTCGCCTGGCCCGAGCTGGTCATCCCGCTGCTGCCGGTGCAGCTGCTCTGGATCAACCTGGTGCTCGACGGCATCCCGGCCATCGCGCTCGGCGTCGACCGCGCGCCCGGTGACCCGCTGGAGACCCGGCCCGGCCGCCACGGGCTGCTGACCGGCCTGGTGCTGGCCCGCATCGCGGTGCGCGCGCTCATCGTCGGCCTGCTCGCGTTCGCCGCCGTGGAGGTGGCCCGCTCGCTCGGCTGGAGCGAGGAACAGGTCAGGACCCAGGCGGTGCTCACGCTCGTGTTCGCCCGGCTGACCCTCGCCTACGTGGTGCGGGCCCGCCGCTGGACGTTCGAGAGCGGCTGGTGGCGAGGCCGCGCGATCATGGTCGCCGTGCTCGGCACGCTCGCCCTGCAGTGTGTGGTCACGCTCGTGCCGCAGGCCGGCGCGCTGCTCGCGCTGGTGCCGATCCCGCCGCTCGGCTGGGCCATGGCGGTCGCCGCCGCGCTGCTCACGCCGTTCCTCGTCGACCTCCTGCGTTCCCTCCCTTGGGTAAAACGGTTGTCCGGTTAAGGGCCGAAGGTCCTGAGGTGGGGGTGACGGATGCCTCTGTCCGGGTAGCAGCCGATCGGGTGAGGATGGATCCGCCGAGGGCCGATGGCCCCCGTCGGGAGCCCCCGGCGCGACCGGGAGTGCGGGCGGCAGGCGGCACGGGCCCTCGCCCGCGCTCCCGTACCCGAGGAGGCTGGACATGAGCAGACACGTCGTCGCGGGCGTGGACGGATCAGAACAGGCCGGCCTGGCGCTCGACTGGGCCGCCGCGGACGCCGGCCGGCGCGGGAAGGCGCTGCGCGTCGTGTACGTGCGCGAGCCCTGGATCCCCGAGCACCCCCTGTCGCAGGGAGGCGAGTCCCTGACCGAGCAGGCGAGGCTGCTGCTGGAACGCTCGGCGCGGCGGGCCCGCGAGCAGGCGCCCGGCCTGGAGGTCAGCACCGCCGTGGTCACCGGCGCGGTCGTGGAGCGGCTGCGTACCGAGTCCGAGACCGCCGACACCGTGGTCGTCGGCAGCCGCGGCCTGGGCGGGTTCGCCGGGCTGGTGCTCGGCTCCACCGGGCTCGGCCTGGCCGGACACGGGCCGGGACCGGTCGTGATCGTCAGAGGTCCGGCCCGCGGCGGCCACGACGAGGTCGTGGTCGGCTACGACGGCTCCGACGACGCCGACTGCGCCGTCGAGTACGCGATGGAGCAGGCCAGGGCCCGCGGCGCGCGGCTGCGCGTCGTCTACGGCAAGCGGCTCCCGGCGGGCAGCCCGCACCCCGTCGGGTTCGGGCCGCTGCCGCCGGAAGGCATCGAGGACGACTTCCCGCGGCGGTTGCGCCCGTGGCTGGAGAAGTATCCGGAGGTGGAGGCCGTGCAGGTCGTCGTGGCCGGGCACCCGGTGCCCGCGCTGGCCGCGGCCTCGCGTACCGCCGACCTGGTCGTGGTCGGCACCCGCGGGCTGGGCGGGTTCGCCACCACCATGCTCGGCTCCGTCAGCCACGGGGTGCTGCACCGCGCCCACTGCCCGGTCGCCGTGGTACGGCCCCGGGAGCGGACGCCATGACCGTCATCGTCTCGCCGCCGCACCTGACCAGCCAGGCCCGGCGCGACTGGGACTGCCTGCAGACGGCGACCGGCGGGGCGCCGCGCTTCGACCCCGGCCAGGCGGACCCGCTGCCCGGCGCGGCCCGCCGCTGGGTGCTGCACGCCATCGCCCCCGGCACCCCGCTGCTGCGCTCGGTCGTGCTGCGCTCGCGCGGCGAGATCAAGCTCGGCACCTGGCGGCGCTTCCACGCCACCCAGGCGCTGGAGCCCATGGAGGGCTTCGTCTGGGCCGCCACCGCCTGGATCGGGCTGCTGCCGGTGCACGGGTTCGACCGCTACCACGACGGCGTGGGGGAGATGCGCTGGCGGATGCTGGACGCCCTGCCCATGATGTCCGGCTCGGACCACGACATCACCCGCAGCGCTGCGGGCCGGCTGGCCTGCGAGTTCGTGCTGGCCCCGGCTGCCGCCCTGGACCCGCGCATCCGGTGGAAGCACGTCGACCGGCACGAGTCGATCGCCAGCCTGCCGATCGGCGACGAGGACTTCGACGTCCGGCTCGCCGTGGCCGACGACGGCCGGCTCACCGAGGTCACCGTCTCCCGCTGGGGAAACCCTGACGGCGGCGGTTACCGGCGCCACCCGTTCGGCGTCGTCTGCGGGCGGGAGGCGGTCTTCGACGGCTTCACCATCCCGGTGGCGCTGCGCGGCGGCTGGTGGCCGGGCACCGAACGGTGGGCCGAGGGCGAGTTTATCCGCTTCACCGTCGAGGACGCCGTCTACCGGTGACCCGCCCGGCGGGCCGCCTCCTCCACCCGCGCGTGGTGGGCCGCCCACCAGGCGCCGTCGCCCGGCGGCAGGTTGGCGTTGCCGGCGCGCAGCCCCGCCGAGCCGTCGACCAGCTCGCGGACGATGTCGGCGTGGCCCGCGTGGCGATGGGTCTCGGCGATCATATGGACCACGAGGCGGTGCAGCGTGGTCCGGCGGCTCTCCGGTCTCCACCACGGGATCTCGCACGGATGGCCGAGGTCGAGCGCCTCGATCGTGGCGTCGGAGTTGGCCCAGACCCGGCGGTAGGAGCCGACGATGTCCTCCCGCGTCTCCTCGGGCGTCGCCCACAGATCGGAGTTGGGCTCGGCGTCGTCCGCCAGGGCCGCCTCCAGCCAGGGCAGCGGCTCGGGGAGCCGGCGGCCGAACACGTGCCCCAGGTAGAGCAGCTCGGTGGCCGCGACGTGCTTGACCAGCCCCAGCAGGTTGGTCGCGGTCGGCGTCAGCGGCCTGCGCGCGTCGTACTCCGTGAGCCCGTCGAGCTTCCACACCAGCGCCTCGCGCGCCTCACGCAGGTAGTCGCGCAGGACGTCCTTGTCCGTCACAGGCTGTGGATCCGGCGGCCGGTGACGTGCTGCGGGACGATGCGGATGTGCAGCAGGCGCTCGCCGCCCGCCCACGGCGACACGCCGGCGTCGCTCACCTGGGCCGCCTCCTCGTCGGAGATGTGGTGGTAGGGCCCCTGGACGAGCACGCTCCAGCCTTCGCGGCGCACCTCGTCGATCCGGTCGACCTCGAACCCGACCATGACCTCCACGCCTTCGAGGCCGGTGCGCAGGTCGCGGTCCATCGCCCCGCCGTGGGCGGTGCGGAAGATGATCGAGCCTTCGTGGAGCCGGTAGTTGACGGGCAGGATCGTCGGGCCGTGCGAGCCGTTGAACGCCACCCGGCCGACGCCGCCGGGCGCGATCAGCCGCAGGCACTCCTCGCGGTCCAGCGTCTCCAGCACGGGCGAGGCCGCCGCCGGGCCGTGACCCGGAGGCCGGTCCATGCCGCCGCCCAGGAGATCGTCCGTCGTGACGCCGAGCGCGCCGGCCAGCCGGGCGATCGTCTCGGCCGTCGGGCTGCCGGGGCTCTCCTCCAAATACTCCACGTAGCCCGGGCTCACGGCCGCCCGCTCGGCGACCTGCTCGCGCGTCAGCCCGAGGCGCTCGCGGTGATGCGCGATGCGGCGTCCGAGGTCGCCGGTGCCTGCCATGGTCGTTCCTCCCGTGTCGAAGGCTGGTCTGAAGGTGAAGGTGCGGCCGGTGCCGCGGGCGAGCGTCTCCCCGTCGACCCGCACCGTGCCGTCGCGGGCCTCGATCTCGAACCGTACGCCGCGCACCCGGACGGGCAGCGACAGCGTGCCGAGCCGGTCGGGCAGGAGCGGATCGAGACGCAGCCCGTCGTCACGCACCTCCAGCCCCAGATAGCACCGCTGCAACAGATCGAGCGTACCGGCCATGGCGCCGAGGTGGATGCCCTCCTCGGTCGTGCCGCCCTGAACGTCCGCGATGTCGCTCATCAGCGCCTCGACGAGCAGGTCCCACGACGCGGCCCGGTCGGTCCTGGCCAGCACCCACGCGTGCACGACCGCGCTGAGCGTGGAGCCGTGGCTGGTCCGTTCCAGGTAGTACGCGATCGTCCGCCGGATCAGGCCCTGGTCCGCCGGGTAGCCGAGCCGGTCCAGGATGGCCAGCAGCTCGTCGTCGGTCAGCAGGTAGCACAGCATCAGCGTGTCGGCCTGCTTGGCCGCCTTGTAGCGGTTGACGTCGTCGCCCTCGGCGTCCAGCACCCGGTCCAGGCGGCGCACCCCCCGGTAGCGTTCCCAGTCGAGCTCGAGCAGGTCGGCGTAGCCGGTGAACTGGCTGATCACGCCGTCGTGGAAGTCGACCCGCATGCGGCGGGTGATGTCCGCCCAGCGGGCCGGCTCCCGGTGGTCCACGCCCGGCACCGTGGGGGCGATCTCCAGGGCCCGCTGGAGCAGCCACACCGTCATGATGTTGGTGTAGGCGTTGTTGTCCAGGCCGGGGGAGTCGGCGCCCGGACAGCCCGTCTGATACTCGTCAGGGCCCATCACGCCGCGGATCTCGTAGCGGCCCGAGGCGGGGTCGAGCACGGCCAGCGAGGCGAAGAACCGGGTGATCTCGACGAGCAGCTCCGCGCACCAGCCGGGCATGGTGCCGGTGGCCAGGTGGTACTGCCAGACGTTGTAGGCGATGGCCAGGCCGACGTGCCGCTGCAGGTGGGAGGTGTCGGGCAGCCAGCGGCCCGACTCCGGGTTGAGGTGCAGCCGCTGGGTCTCCTCGCGCCCGTCGCTGCCGCTCTGCCAGGGGAACATCGCGCCGTCGTACCCTGCGGCGCGGGCGGCGGCGCGCGCCTCGGTCAGCCGCCGCCACCGGTAGCGCAGCGCGCCGCGGGAGACCTCGGGGAAGCGCAGGTTCAGCCACGGCAGGACGAACAGCTCGTCCCAGAAGACGTGCCCCCGGTAGGCCTCGCCGTGCAGGCCGCGGGCGGGCACCCCGGCGTCCAGGTCGGCGGTGTGCGGCGACATCGTCTGCAGCAGGTGGAACACGTGCAGGTGGACCGCCTGGGCGAGCTCCGGCTCGCTGACGTCCATGCGGGCGCACTCCCACAGCCGGTCCCACGCGGTGGTGTGGCGGGCCAGCAGCTCGTCGAAGCGGGGCGCGAGCCGCACGTGCCGGACGGCCGCCGAGCGGGGGTCGTGCACGGCGGGGTCGCGCGAGGTCACCAGCGCCACCACCTTGGACACCCGGGCCGTCTCCCCCTCCACCAGGTCGAGCGTGCGGACGGAGGCGACCTGGGCGCGGCCGGCGGTCACCTCCGGCTTCCCCGGCGCGTCCACCCGGGCGGCGAGCGCGACCGTGACGCGCGAGGAGCGGGTCGTGGCGGTCAGCCAGGTCAAGTCGTCCTCGGCGCCCGTCGCGTGGTCGGTCAGGTGATCGCCGCGCAGGTCGCGGTAGCGGGCCACGCCGTCGTTGCGCACGTCGCCGTCGAGCGCCGAGCGCACCCGCAGCGGGCCGGACCAGTTCTCCGCCGTGAACGTGGTCTCCAGCGCCGCGAGGGTGGAGTCGGCCATGGACACGATGCGTCGCTGCCGCACCCGGGTGATCCGGCCCTCCGGGTCACGCCAGCGCAGCTCCCGCGTCAGCACGCCCTCGCGCAGGTCGAGGGTGTGCCGGTACTCCGGCAGGTCGGCGCCCTCCGGATGGAAGTAGTCGCAGCCCGGGGTGGCGAAGGTCAGCGGCAGCCAGTCGGGCAGGTTGACGAGGTCCTCGTTGGTGACGGTGTGCCCGGCCACGGAGGAGGTGAGCCGGTCGTAGACGCCGGCCGCGTACGTGCCGGGGGTGCGGCGCAGCCCGTCAGGGGTGGCGCCGCGGGTGGCGAAGCGCCCGTTGCCGAGCGTGCACAACGCCTCCCGCAGCCTCTCGCGATCCGGGTCGAAGCCCTCGTACGCGAGGATCCAGGGCGTCATCGACGGCCCACCGGCACCCGCCCGGCCACGGCCAGCTCGGCCAGATCGTGCACGACCACGTCGGCTCCCGCCCGTAGCATCGCCTGGGCCTGCGCCTTGGCCCGGTCGACGGCCACCACCAGCCCGAAGCCGCCCCGGCGGCCGGCCTCCACGCCCGGCAGCGAGTCCTCCACGACCGCCACCTCGGCGGCGGGCGGGCCGAGCCGGTGCGCGGCCTCCAGGAACAGCGCCGGGTCCGGCTTGCCGGGAAAGCCCAGGCGGGCCGCGTCGTTGCCGTCGACGAGCACGTCGAACAGGTGCAGCAGGCCAGAGGACGAGATGACCGCGCGGCAGTGCCTGCTCGCCGACACCACGGCCGTGCGGCAGCCCCGGTTGCGCAGCTCGTGCAGCAGCGCCACCGTGGACGGGAACGCGGCCACGCCGTGCTCGGCGATCTGCCGCACGAACAACTCGTCCTTGGCCATGCCGAGCCCGTGCACGGTCGGCGCGCCCGGCTCGTCCTCCGGGCCGCCCTCGGGCAGCGTGATGTCGCGCGAGGCCAGGAAGGTGCGCACGCCGTCCAGGCGGGGCCGCCCGTCCACGTAGCGCAGGTAGTCGTCGCGGATGTCGAACGGGGCGGACCGGCCGCGCAGGAAGCGGTCGAAGACGTGCTTCCAGGCGGCGGCGTGCACTCTCGCGGTGTCGGTGACCACGCCGTCGGTGTCGAAGACCACGGCGCGCAGCGTGTTGAGGTCGATCGCGGCCATGTCCAGGACGCTACCCGCGAGTCACCGCCCCATCCATGGCCGTAGGCCACGTCCCGCGGGACCTCCGGACCCGCGTCCGCTCCGGTCTTAGGTCCCCGCCGGTCGGGACCTTCGGCGCTGCCGGTGCCCGCCCCCATGACGGATCGTGGAACTGGAAGGAGGCATCATGACCATTCACGTCAAGGACGTCATGGGACGGGTCGCCATAGCGGTGCTGGAGGACGCGTCCTTCAGCGAGATCATCGGCGCCATGAAGCGCTACGCCGTCGGGGCCGTGACCGTGATCGACGCCGACCGCCGCCCTGTCGGCGTGGTGTCGGAGGATGACCTGCTGCTCAAGGAGATCGACCCGGTACGGCACAGCGTGTCCATCTTCGAGAGCCCTCGGCAACGGCGGGAGCACGAGAAGGCCGCCGGCATCAGGGCCCGTCAGCTGATGACCTCCCCGGCCGTCACCGTCACCCCCGGCATGACCGTCAGGGACGCCGCCCGGCTGATGCACGACCGGCGCATCAAGCAGGTGCCGGTGATCGATCCGGTCACCGGCCGCATCGCCGGCACCCTGCACCAGCGCGACGTGCTGCGGGTGTTCACCCGCCCGGCCGCCGACATCGAGGCCGACGTGCGCGCCAGGATGCCGGAGGGCTGCGGCTTCACCGTCCGGGTGGAGCAGGGCGTCGTCACCCTGGCCGGCCGGGTCCGGTGGACCTCCCAGGCCGTCGCGGCCGTCGAAGCCGCCCGGTCCGTCGAGGGCGTGGTCGACGTCGTGGACGAGCTCGCGCACGACAAGGAGGACCTCGTGGTCGTCCCGCCGCTGATGTAGACCGGAAGAAACGGAAGGGGGGCCGCCCGGCGGGGCGGCCCCCCTTCTCGCGTCGCGTCTCAGCGCAGGCGGCGCAGCAGCGGCGACGGCGGCGCCTGGGCCGGGGCGACCCGGATCCGCACGTCCACGGTCGCCGCGCCGTCCGGCGTCACGATGACCGGGTTCAGGTCCAGCTCGGCGACCTGGGGCAGGTCCTCCAGCAGGCGGCTGATCCGGGCCACCTGCCCGGCCAGCGCCGCCACGTCGGCCGGCGGCGCGCCGCGGTAGCCGTGCAGCAGCGGCGCGCACCGCAGCTCGTCGATCAGCTCCCTGGCCGTGGCCGGGCCCACCGGCGGCACCCGGAAGGCGCGGTCGGCCAGCAGGTCGGCCGTCACGCCGCCCATCCCCACCATGACCAGCGGCCCGAAGACCGGATAGTTGACGCCGCCGACGATGATCTCGACCCCGGCGGGGAGCATCCGCTGCACGATCGCGCCCGTCATCTCCGGCCCGATCCTGGCGGACATGTCCTGGTAGGCGGCGCGCACGTCCTCGGCCGTCCGCAGCCCCAGCCGGACGCCGCCGACGTCGCTCTTGTGCACCGGCCCGGTGACCTTGAGCACCGCGGGCAGCCCGACCCTGGCGGCGGCCTCGGCCGCGGCGTCGGCGTCGTGCACCGGCACCGCCTCGGCCACGTCCACGCCGTAGCAGCGGAGCAGCCGGTTGGCCTCCTCGGGGGAGAGCCATCCGCCGTCGGGGTCCTGCCGCAGCCGCTCGTGCACGATCGCCCGGGCGGACTCCACGTCGGCGGCGGGCGGCTCCTCGTGCGCGGGCAGTGGGCGGGCCCGCCACTCGGCGTACCGCACGGCCTGGGCCAGCGCCTTGATGGCCTGCTCGGGGAAGGCGTAGCTGGGCACGTGGCCGTCGATCACGCCGTCGTGGCCGACCACGCAGGCCAGGACGGGCTTCGCGGAGCCGGACGCGGCGGAGGCGATGGCCTTGCGGGTGGCCTCCAGCCCGGAGCCGAACGGCGGCGTGTAGACCACGAGGACCGCGTCCACCTCGGACGAGCCCGCGACCGCCGCGATGGCGGCGCCGAGCTCCTCCGCGCCGGCGTCGGCGGTGAGGTCGACGGGGTTGCCGACGGCGGCGTTGCCGCGTGCCTTGATCAGCCCGGCCGGCAGCTCGGGCACGGACAGCCCGGCCGCCTCGCAGGCGTCGGCCGCCATCGCCTCCGGCCCGCCGGAGTTGCCGACGATGGCCACCCGCCGCCCGGCGGGCAGCGGCTGCGTGGACAGCAGCCGGGCGGTGTCGATCAGCTCGTGCACGCTGTCGAGCCGGATCACGCCGGAGGCGCGCACCAGCGCGTCCACGGCCACGTCCGGGGTGGCGGCGGCGGCCGTGTGGGAGCGGACCGCCCGGTCGCCGGCGCCCGTGCGGCCGCTCTTGACCAGCAGGATCGGCTTCTTGCGGCCGACCCGCCCGGCGATGCGGGCGAACTTGCGCGGGTTGCCGAACGACTCCAGATACAGGGCGATGACGTCGGTGTTCTCGTCGTCCTCCCAGTACTCCAGCAGGTCGTTGCCGCTCACGTCGGCCTTGTTGCCGACCGAGACGAACATGGACACGTCCAGCCGTTCCAGCAGCGCGGCGGCCACCGCGCCCGACTGCGACACCAGCCCCACCCGGCCCTCGGTCGGGGTGATGGGCAGGAAGCTGGCGTTGAGCCGGGCGTGGCTGTTGACCACGCCCAGGCAGTTCGGGCCGATCAGGCGGATGCCTGCGCCGCGGCACACGCGCAGGATCTCCACCTCCGCGCCGGGCTGCCCCGCCTCGGCGAAACCGGAGGTCAGCACGACGAGCCCGGCCACGCCCGCCTCGGCGCAGTCGCGGGTCACGCGCAGCACCGCCTGGGCGGGCACCGCCACGATGGCCAGGTCCACCGGGCCGGGCGCCGCCAGCACGCTGGGGTAGGCGGTGAGACCGGCGATCTCGTCCGCGCTCGGGTTGATCGGGTGGACGGGGCCGGTGAAGCCGCCGTCGATCAGGTTGCGCAGCGCCGTGTGACCGACGGACGAAGGGTCACGGCCGGCGCCGATCACCGCGACCGAGCGCGGCAGCAGCACCCGGGCCAGCGAGGCGCGCTCCGCCTCGTGGTCGCGGGCCTCGATCTCGGACCGCAGCCGTGGCGTGACCCGCGCGTCGATGACGACCCGCCAGTTGCCGTCGGCGTACTCCTGGGTGCTGTCGAGCCCCAGGTCGCGCAGCACGTTGATCATCGTCTTGTTCTCGGCCAGCACGTCGGCGACCAGCGTGCGCACCCCGTTCGCGGCCGCGTCCACCGCGACGTGCTCCAGCAGGAGCGTGCCCAGCCCGACGCCGTGCACCGCGTCGTCCAGCAGGATCGCCAGCTCGGCGGCGCCGTCGCCGGACGGGATGTACTCCGCGACCGCGACCAGCTGATCACGGACCGTGGCCACCAGCGCGTGTCCCCGGTAGTCAGGACCGGTGATGCGGTCCATGTAGGCGTGCGCGGTGGTCCGTCCTCCGGTGAAGAACCGCAGGTAGGCCGAGCGGGCGGACGAGCGGTCCACCAGCTCGTGCAGGGCCTGCCGGTCCTCGGCGTGCAGCGGGCGCACCCGCGCGATGCCGCCGTCGCGGAGCAGGACGTCGTATCCGTCAAGCATCTGTCATCTCCAGTTCGCCGGCCGGGCGGCGGGGGCTACCCGGGACGTGCGGTCCGTAACCGAGCCTGATGATCATCTGGGCGTGGCCGCGGCGGTGGTGCGGGTCCCGGCGACCGCGCATGTCGCGCAGGTCGAGCGGCTGGTTCAGGAACGAGGCGGACAGCCCGTGCTTGGTCGCGGTCAGCAGCACGCGCTGCAGCGCCTGCCCGGCCCGCAGCCAGTCGATCGGCCGGTCGCCGGGCGTCGTCAGCACGACGAGCTGCGGGTGCTCCTCGAACGGCGCGTCCCGCTCGTGCCTGCCGAAGTCGCGCACCGGCCCCGGGTCCCTGGTCGGGCGCGGGCCCTGGGCGTAACCGGGCACGCCGTCGAAGCGCGCGCCCGGCATCGTCCAGGCCGCCAGCTCGGCCTGGTAGGCGCGATCGCGGGACAGCTCGTCCTCCGCCAGTGCCACATGATCCAGCATCTCAGCCGCGCAGTCCCCGTCCAACGGCACCAGGGTGGCGCCCTCTCGCGAGGCGGCGATGCGCAGGTCGCCCAGCACCGACGGCGGCACCGGCCGGCCGGAGTACGGCTCGCGGTTGGTGCGGCGGGCCGGGATCAGCTCGTACAGCTCGCGGTTCTCCGCGGTGGCGGGACGGCCCTCGGCGACGCGCACGGCGGCCATCAGCAGCGGGTTCTCCGGGTCGGGCAGCGGCCACACGATGGGGCGCCGGCCCACGTGGCGCACCGCGAGCCGCAGGTTGAACAGGGCGGCGCCGCAGCTCACGGTCATGGAGCGGCCGCGCGGGTCGGCCACCCGCAGCCGGCGGGCGGGGTCGGCCAGCAGCTCGATGTGCCGCCCTGGCACGACGTGGAAGCGCCACGGCTGGGTGTTGCAGACCGAAGGCGCCTGGCCGGCCGCGAGGAGCAGCCGCCGGACGCCGAGACCGGTGCTCACGAGGGTTGGGGACATGACGCACCTCCTGCCTCCGACCCTGTCGCGGGCGCGCGCCGACCGGCAGGGGCGGAGGACCCGCGAGCGATGTGTCCAAAGTCCCTGCCCCGCTTCCCACCGGGGGAGAAAGGAGCCGTTCGGCCGGGCCGAAGGTCCTTCGGGGAAGGGTCCGCCGACCCTACGAAGCGGCTCTGACCTGGCACGAAGCTGATGGTCATGGACGTGCTGGATCTTTCCCGGTGGCAGTTCGGCATCACGACCGTCTACCACTTCCTTTTCGTGCCGCTCACCATCGGCCTGTCGATCCTCGTGGCCGGCTGGCAGACCGCGTGGTACCGCACGAAGAAGCCGGAGTACCTGCGCCTGACCAAGTTCTTCGGGCGGCTCTTCCTGATCAACTTCGCCATGGGCGTGGTGACCGGCATTGTGCAGGAGTTCCAGTTCGGCATGAACTGGAGTGACTACTCCAGATTCGTGGGCGACGTCTTCGGGGCGCCGCTGGCGATGGAAGGCCTCATGGCGTTCTTCCTGGAGTCCACCTTCCTCGGGCTGTGGATCTTCGGCTGGGACAAGCTGCCGCCCAAGATCCACCTGGCCACCATCTGGACCGCCGCCATCGGCACCAACATCTCCGCCTACTTCATCCTGGCGGCCAACTCGTGGATGCAGCACCCGGTCGGCTACACGATCAACAACGGCCGGGCCGAGCTCACCGACATCTGGGCCGTGCTCACCAACCCGACCACGCTCGTCACGTTCCCGCACGTGATCTTCGGCGCGTTCCTCACCGCCGCCGCGTTCGTGCTCGGCGTCAGCGCCTGGTTCCTGCTGCGCGGCAGGCAGGTCCCCATCTTCCGCCCGGCCACCCGCGCGGCGCTGGTCGTCGCCCTCGTCTCGGCCGCCGGCGTGTCCTTCACCGGGCACTGGCAGGCCCAGCTCATGACCGAGCAGCAGCCGATGAAGATGGCCGCCGCCGAGGCGCTGTGGGAGGACGAGAAGTCCGCGGGCTTCTCCCTGTTCGCCGTCGGCGACGTCGAGAACGGCCGCAACCACGTCAACGTCCAGATCCCGTTCGGGCTCAGCCTCCTGGCCACCAACACCCTCGACGGCGAGGTCGAGGGCATCAACGACATCCAGAAGCGCTACGAGGCCATGTACGGGCCCGGTGACTACGTGCCCGTGGTCGGGATCGCGTACTGGTCGTTCAGATTCATGATCGGGTTCGGCATGCTGGCCGGCGGGCTCGCCCTGCTCGGGCTCTGGCTGACCAGGAAGGGACGGCTGCCCGACGGGCCGTGGTTCCACCGGCTGGCCATCCTCGGCATCGGGCTGCCGTTCCTGGCCAACACCATGGGCTGGATCTTCACCGAGATGGGCCGCCAGCCGTGGACGGTGTTCGGCCTCATGCGCACCGCCGCCGCCGTCTCACCCGGCGTCGACGTCACGTCCGTCGCGATCACGCTCGTCGGCTTCACCCTGGTGTACGCGATCCTCGCCGTCATCGAGATCCGGCTGCTGCTGAAGTTCATCAAGCTCGGCGCCGAGGAGCAGCCGGACGCCGAGCCCGAGGCCGTCCCCGCCCTGAGCTACTGAGGATCACGCCATGGAAACGATCTGGTTCCTGCTCATCGCCGTCCTGTGGACCGGCTACTTCGTCCTGGAGGGCTTCGACTTCGGGGTCGGCATCCTGATGCCGTTCGTGGCGCGGGACGAGGCCCAGCGGCGCACCGTCGTGCAGACCATCGGGCCCGTCTGGGACGGCAACGAGGTGTGGCTGCTCGTCGCGGGCGGCGCCACCTTCGCCGCCTTCCCCGAGTGGTACGCCACCCTGTTCTCCGGCTTCTACCTGCCGCTCTTCCTCATCCTGCTGGCGTTGATCGTACGGGGCGTCGCCCTGGAGTACCGCAACAAGAGCGACAGCCAGAAGGGCTGGGACCGGGCCTTCTTCTGGGGCTCGCTCGGCCCGGCCGTGCTGTGGGGCGTGGCGTTCGCCAACATCGTCGCCGGGGTGCCGCTGGACGCCGACCACGAGTACACCGGCACCCTGCTCACGCTGCTCAACCCGTTCGCGCTGCTCGGCGGGGTGGCCACGCTGCTGCTGTTCGCCCAGCACGGCGCCGTCTTCCTGGCCCTGCGCACCACGGGCGAGCTCCGCGAGCGGGCCAGGAAGATCGCCCGGGTGCTCGGCCCGCTGACCGTCGCGGTCGCCGCCGCCTTCCTGGTGCTGCTCGGCAGCGAGAAGCCGGCCTACTGGGCGATCGCCGGCGTGGCCGCCGTGGCGCTGGTCGCGTCGCTGCTGGCCACCCTGCGTGGCCGCGACGGCTGGGCCTTCAGCGGCAGCGCGCTCGCCATCGTCGGCCTGGTGGCGGCCCTGTTCACCGCCCTGTTCCCGAACGTCATGCCCGCGCTCGACCCCGCCAACAGCCTCACCATCACCAACGCCGCCTCCAGCCCCTACACGCTGACGGTGATGACGTGGGTGGCGGTCATCTTCACCCCGATCGTGCTCATCTACCAGGGGTGGACGTACTGGGTGTTCCGCCGCCGGCTGACCGGGGCGTAACGGCGGGACCTCAGGCCCTGCCCGGCGGAGGCTGGGTGTGGTGCGCTGGGTTATCGTCAGTTGGAGGTGCGTCATGAACCGTCCGGCCAGCCGTTCGCCCAAGACGGCCGTCGAAGCCGCGGTCGAGGCCGCCCGCTGGGCGCCCTCGGTGCACAACACCCAGCCGTGGACCTTCGCCGTCACCGGCGAGGAGATCAGCCTGCGCGCCGACGCCGAGCGCAAGCTCAGGGTCAGCGACGCCCAGGGCCGCGAGATGCTCATCAGCTGCGGCGCGGCCCTGTTCACCATGCGGACCGCCATGCGCGCGGCGGGGTACGAGCCGGTCGTGCGCGTCATGCCCGACCCCGACCGGCCCGCCCTGCTGGCCGTCGTCAAGGTGGGCCCCGAGACCGACCCCGACGAGGGCGTCTCGGTGCTGGCCGCCGAGATCGAGCGGCGGCGCACCCACCGGGCCGGCTTCACCAGCCTGCCGGTGCCCGACCGGCTGGTCGAGGCGCTGGTCAGGAGCGCGCAGGCGGAAGGCGCCAGGCTCACCCCCGTCCTGAAGCCCGACGCCGTCACCGTGCTCGCCGCGCTCACCCAGGCCGCCCAGGGTGTCCAGGCCCAGGACCGGCGGTTCGGCCTGGAGGTGATCCGGTGGGCCCGCCCGCCGGGCAGCCGGCGCGCCGACGGGGTGCCCGCCGACGCCTACCCCCGCGACCCGGTCCGCACCGAGCCGCACTTCGCCCAGCGTGACTACGCCTGGCGCCACCGGTGGGGCAGCGACGACGGCGATCCCGGAGCCACCGCGACCGGCGTCGTGGCCGTGCTGACCACGCCGGGCGACACCCGCGAGGACTGGCTCGCCGCGGGCCAGTCGCTGCAGCGGGTGCTCCTGCACGCCTCCGCCTACGGGGTCAGCGCCGCCTTCCACACCCAGGTGCTGGAGATGACCCATCTGCGGGAGTTCCTGCGCGAGGAGCTGTGCTCCGGCGAGTACCCGCAGATGATCATGCGGCTCGGCATCACGTTCGACGACAAGGACGTGGTACGGCGTCCGGTCCAGGACCTTCTCGGTTGAAGGCGGGACCAAGGTCATGGGGAGGCGGGGTCCGACGGCACTGCCCGCGCGGCGCCCGTGACGGTGTGATGGAGGTGTGCAGGAGAGACCTGGACCCGTCTGAAAGGGGGCCGTCATGGCCGCCATCACCCCCGCCAAGCCCGCCCACGCGGTTCAGGCCACGGCCGGCCGTCGCCCCGTCGACTACGTGTGGGCCCTCGCCCGGATCGCGCTCGGCTGGACCTTCCTCTGGGCCTTCGTCGACAAGACCTTCGGACTCGGCTTCGCCACCCCGGCCGAGAAGGCCTGGCTGGCAGGCGGCAGCCCCACCACCGGTTTCCTCAAGGGCACCGAGGAGAACGCGCTCGGCGGCCTCTTCACCGCACTCGCCGGCCAGGCCTGGGTCGACTGGATGTTCATGGCCGGCCTGCTCGGCGTCGGCGCCGCGCTCGTCCTGGGCGTGGGCCTGCGGGCCGCCGCCGTCGCCGGAGGCCTGATGCTGCTCCTCATGTGGGCGGCCGAGCTGCCGCTGACCACCAACCCGTTCATGGACGACCACATCGTCTACACGATCGTCCTGGCCGGGCTGGCGATGGCCGGCGCCGGGACCACCCTCGGACTCGGCAACCTGCCGATCATCCGGCGGCACGCCTTCCTGCGCTGATCGCCACCGCCCCTCCGCGCCCACCCCACCGGGGTGGGCGCCGCCATGTCCTGGTGCGAGACTGACTTCATGAGCATGAGCGAGCAGAAGCCGTTGCTGCCTGGCATGCGCCTCGACGACCTGCTGGCCGAGCTGCAGGTGCGTCTGCAGGCCGTGCTGTCCACCCGTGACCGGGTGCACGCGCTGATGGAAGCGGTCGTCTCGGTGGGCAGCGACCTCGACCTGGAGACGGTGCTGCGGCGCATCGTGGAGACCGCCACCAAGCTCGTCGACGCCTCCTACGGCGCGCTGGGCGTGGTCGGTCAGGAGAGCACGCTCGTCCAGTTCATCCCGGTCGGGCTGAGCGAGGAGGAGATCGCCAAGATCGAGCACTGGCCGCACGGGCTCGGCCTGCTCGGCCTGCTCATCAAGGACGCCCGGCCGCTGCGCCTGGGCCGCATCTCCGACCATCCCGAGTCCTACGGCTTCCCGCCCGGCCATCCGCCCATGGGCACCTTCCTGGGCGTGCCGGTACGGGTGCGCGACGAGGTGTTCGGCAACCTCTACCTGACGGAGAAGCGCGGCGGGGCCGAGTTCGACGAGGAGGACGAGGCCATCGTCATCGCGCTGGCCACCGCCGCCGGCGTCGCCGTCGAGAACGCCCGCCTGTACGAGGAGACGCGCCGGCGCGAGACCTGGCTGCAGGCCTCCTCCGAGATCACCACCCGCCTGCTGTCGGGCGCCGCTCCGCAGGAGGTGCTCAGCATGATGGCGGCCCGCGCCCACCAGATGACCGACGCCGACCTCGTCCAGGTCCTGCTGCCCGACCCGGGAGGCGAGCGGCTGCGCGTCGAGTACGCCGAGGGCGACGGCGGCCAGGAGACCGTCAGCGTCACGTTCGGGCTGGGGGAGGGCGCGGCGGGCGAGGTGTTCCGCACCGGCCACGCGGTGACCGCCGACGACCTGCACGGTGGCGACTCCGAGCTGCGTGAGCTGGGCTACGGCCCCGAGCTGCTGGTCCCGCTCGGCTCAGGGCAGACGGTGCGCGGCGTGCTGGTGCTGGCCAAGCGGAGCGGCCGGCTGCCGTTCAGCGCCGCCGACCTGCGCATGCTGGAGGCGTTCGCCGGGCAGGCGGCCATCGCGCTGGAGCTGGCCGAGACCCGCCGCCACGCCGAGCGGCTGGGCCTGCTCGAAGACCGCGACCGCATCGCCAAGGACCTGCACGACGTGGTCATCCAGCGGTTGTTCGCGATCGCGATGACGCTGATGAGCACGGTGCGCCTGGTCGACCAGCCCGAGGCGTCCAACCGGCTGCAGCAGGCGGTCAACGAGCTGGACGAGACCATCCGCCAGATCCGCTCCACCATCTTCGCCCTGCAGGCCACCCCCGAGACCACCGGTCACACCCTGCGCGGCCGGATCGTCGACCTGGTGGAGTCGTCCCGCGGCCATCTCGGCTTCATGCCCGGCCTGCGCCTGGAGGGCCAGATCGACAACCAGGTGCCCGACGAGGTGGCCGAGCATCTGCTGGCCGTGCTGCGCGAGACGCTGTCCAACGTCGTCAGGCACGCCAAGGCCAGCAGGGCGGGCGTGGCGGTGGAGGTGACGCGCGAGGGGCTGGCGCTGACCGTGCACGACAACGGGGTCGGCATCCCCGCGGGGGGCCGGCGCAGCGGCCTGCGCAACCTCGAGGAGCGTGCCGCCCGGCTGGGCGGCACGTTCGAGATCAGTTCCCCCGAGGGGGGAGGGACGTCGCTGTGCTGGCGAGTTCCTCTGTGATCCGCCGGCCGCTGATCTGCTCGGCGTCGATCACGATGTAGTGGTCCTTGCTGCCGGGCGCCCACGGGGTGAGCGGCAACGCCGCCAGGCGGGCCATCTCGGCGGGGTCGGTCGCGGCGCGGGCGTGCCCGACGGCCGTCACCGACCAGCCGGTGCGCCGGTCCGGATCGAACTCGTCGACCTCGAACGCCACCACGGCCTCCCGGGTGGCCGCCGCCAGCTTGGAGCCGATGCCGGTGCGGACGACGATCCGCTCGCCGTCCAGGAGGAAAGTCACGGGTTGGACCGCGGGCAGGGCCCGATCGGTGAAGACGATCCGGCCGATGGGCATGGACGACATCAGGCGCAGGCACTCCTCTCTGGAGAGCACCTGCAGGCCGGACGAATCGAGTTGCATGAATTCAGCATTCCCCATCAGGAACGCTTGTCATTAGGGACGAAGGTCACATCATTGGCGGCCTTCGGCACGCAGCCGTGCCGCCAGCGCCGCGGCCTGGGTACGCCGCTGCATGTTGAGCTTGGACAGCAGGTTGGACACGTAGTTCTTGACCGTCTTCTCGGCCAGGAACAACCGCTCGCCGATCTGCCGGTTCGTCAGGCCCTCGCCGATCAGGTCGAGGATGTGCCGTTCCTGCTCCGACAGGGCGGCCAGCGGGTCCTGCTTGGCGGCCTGGTCGCGCAGCCGCTGCAGCATCGCCGCGGTGGTCTGCGGGTCCAGCAGCGACTGGCCCGAAGCCACCGTGCGCACCGCGCCCACCAGGTCGGAGCCGTGGATCTGCTTCAGCACGTAACCGGCGGCGCCCGCCATGACCGCGTTGAACAGCGCCTCGTCGTCGGCGTACGAGGTCAGCATCAGGCACGCCAGGCCGGGCACCTTGGACCGGACCTCGCGGCACACGTCCACGCCGTTGCCGTCGGGCAGGCGCACGTCGAGCACGGCCACGTCCGGCCTGAGCGCCGGAATCCTGGCCACCGCCGACTCCGCGGTGCCCGCCTCTCCGATGACCTCGATGTCGTCCTCAGAATCGAGCAGGGCGGCGACACCGCGCCGGACCACCTCATGATCATCGACGAGGAACACGCGAATCATGCCCTTGACGTTAGCCACTCCTGGTCTGCGACGAAAGGGACTTAGGTCCTTTTTGACCAAGTGGAACGGCGCCTGCGGAAGGCGAGGGCCACTCCGCCAGGCGATCATCCCGGGGATAAGGTCGGGACGAGGAAGAGGGAGGGGCCGTCATGATCATCGTGGGCGTCGACGGGTCGAGAGCCGGGCTGGAGGCGGCGGCGTGGGCCGCCAGGGAGGCGGCGCTGCGCAAGGTGCCGCTGACGATCGGCCACGCGATCTCCGCCTGGGTGCTCGAGTCCTCCGACGGCGGCCGGTACGCCGAGGTCGCGGCATGGATGCGGCAGGGCGGCAGGTCCGTGCTCGCCGCCGCCGAGGAGCGGGCCAAGCACGAGCGCCCCGAGGTCGAGCCGGACGTCGTCCTGCTGGGGGGAGACCCGCGCAAGGCCCTGATCGACGCCTCCCGCGACGCCGACCTGCTCGTCATCGGCAACCACGGGCTCGGCAAGCTGCGCGGCCTGCTGGTCGGCTCGGTGGCCCACGGCGTCGCCGGTCACGCCGGCTGCGACGTCGTCGTCGTCCGTGAGCTGCCCGCGCGGCCGCGCGGCGAGATCGTGGCCGGGGTCGACGGCTCGCCCGCCTCCGCCCGCGTGCTCGCCTTCGCCTTCGCCGAGGCGGAGCTGCGCGGCGTCAGCCTGCGCGTCGTGCACGCCTGGTCCTGGCCCGGCCTCGAACCGACCACCGGCGGCGGCAGGGAACGGACGATCATGCGCGAGGCGCTCGCCGGCCACCGCGAGAGACACCCCGGCGTGCACGTCCTCGAGGAGATCGTCCAGGGACACCCCGTCGAGGTCCTCGGGGAGGCCGCCACCGGCTCCGACCTGCTCGTGATCGGCTCCCGCGGCCACGGCGCGTTCGCCGGGATGGTGCTCGGCTCGGTCAGCCAGGCGCTGCTCCAGCACTCCCCGGTCCCGCTGGCGGTCGTCCGGATCCGCGCCGAGCACCACACGGAGGGCTAAGGTCCCTGCGCCTGAGGACCTTGGCCACCATCGCCGCAGGCCGCCGCGCGTCATGGTGGGAGTGATCCCGACGGCGACGACTCGGAGGACGGTGGCGGCGGTGTTGGCGCAGGCGAGAGCCCATCAGCACGAGCAGATCGGCGACTACCTGGCCAGGATCGGCGGCACCCCGCTGCTGACCGCGGCGGAGGAGGCCGAGCTGGCCGGCCGGATGCGGGCGGGCGACCGCGCCGCCCGCCTGATCGACGCGTACGGCCCCGACCCCGAGCTGGTGGCCGTGGCCGCCGGCGGCAGGGCCGCCAGGGACCACCTGATCCGCGCCAACCTGCGGCTGGTCGTCGCCATCGCCAAACGGCACGCCCACCGCGGCATGTCGTTCGCCGACGTCATCCAGGACGGCAACCTGGGCCTGATCCGCGCCATCGAGCGCTTCGACCACACCAAGGGCTACCGGCTCTCCACCCTCGCCGCCTGGTGGATCCGCAAGGCCATCCAGCAGGGCATCGAGCACGCCCGCACGGTGCGCCTGCCCATCGGCCTGCAGGACCGCCTGGTCGCCGTCACCCGGGCCGAGATCGAGGCCACCCACCTGCTCGGCCGGGCGCCCACCGAGGCGGAGGTGGCCGCGCGGGCCGGCGTGGAGACCGCCAAGCTGGCACTCCTGAGGCGCACCCCGCAGGACTGCGTCAGCCTCGATCTGATCGTCCAGGACGGGCAGCACGCGATGACGCTCGGCGACATGATCGAGGACCCCGACAGCGCCCGGGCCGAGCAGGAGATCGAGCGCGCGGAGCTCAAGCGCCTGCTCGCCGCCTCGATCGGACGGCTCGCGCCCCGTCAGGCGCTGATCCTCAAGCTGCGGTACGGGTTCGACGGGTACGAGGAGCACACCTCACGCCAGATCGCCGAGAAGATGGGCCTCACCCCGCACTGGGTGCGCCAGCTGGAGAAGGACGCGCTGACCAGGCTCCGCCGCGCGCTGCGGCAGGTCTGGCTCCGCTGACGGCCTCAGGCGTTCTCGTCCGTCTTCTCGACCTGGATCGTCCAGTCGGCGGCCAGCGCGCCCATCGCGCTCAGCGCGGTGACGACGGGGGCGAAGACCAGCGCCACCACGCCGACCGTCACCGGCACCTGCATGACGGTGTGGCCGCGCTTGTCCTTGACGATGATGCGGCGGACGTTGCCCTCGTGGATCACGTTCTTGATCCGGTCGGTCAGCTCGGGCCGGGCCCGTTCCTTGGTGACGGTCATGCGCCGTGGCTCCTCCCACTCAGACGGCGAGCGCCGCAGGGTGAAGCTTCCCCCTCGACCGCCCCGTGGCCGTGCGCGCACGGTGAAGAATCGCGCCGCATCAGACAGCGGGAGGTAGATCGGCCCGCCCCGCGTCGTAGTCGTACAGCCAGCCTGTGGCCCTCTCGTAGAAGCGCGGGAAGAACAGCGGCATGAACGCGTCCCGCAACCGTGCAGCAGCGTGCCGGTGCCGGTCTCGGTGACCCCGCCGAGCACGTCCAGCACCGCGGGCTCGGCGCGGAACACCCCCGCCAGGTCTGTCGATGCTCTCCTACGCGCAGCCCGGCCACTGTCGACGACGAGGTCGTCGACACGCTCACCGACCTGCTCCTGCACGGTCTCGCGGGCGGAAAACCGGGTGCGGCCCTGGATGGGTGACGGCTAGTCTCCGCCTCATGCGTACCGCTCCGATCGAATAGCGCCCGGGACGAGGTTTCAGCAGCCTTCCGTCCCTACGCGCTAACGGAGCGTCACCCATGGACACCGCCCTGTGGCGGAACAAGAACTTCGCCCTGCTCCTTTCCGGTCGGATCGTCTCCGACGCCGGCGACCACATCCAGGACTTCGCCTTCCTGCTCCTCGTGCTGGCCATGACCGGGTCGGCCGCGCAGAGCGGGCTCGTGCTCGGCGTCAGCACCGCCGCCTACCTGCTCGTCGGGCTCGCCGCCGGCGCGCTCGTGGACCGCTGGGACCGCCGGCGCACCATGATCTGGTGCGAGCTCGGCCGCGCCGCGCTCGCCGCGAGCGTCGCCGCGGCGCTCTGGCTGGACCGGCTCGCCCTGCCCCACCTGTACGCGGTGGCGGCGCTCGGCGGCGTGCTGCACGCGCTCTTCCAGTCCGCGAACACCGCCGTGCTGCCCGCCATCGTCGGTCCCGGCCGGCTCGCCCGCGCACTCGGCGTCACCCAGGGAACGCTCAGCACGCTGCGGGTCACCGGCGCCACCCTGGCCGCCGCCGTCTACGGGCTGGGCCGGACGGTGCCGTTCGCGGTGAACGCCCTCTCGTTCGTCGTCTCGGCCGCGAGCCTGCGCCTCATCCGCGACTCCTTCCAGGAGACGCCCAGGACGCCGGGGCCCGGCCGGCTCGTCGCGGAGATCCGCGAAGGGCTGGGCTGGCTGTGGCGGCAGCCGCTGATCCGCCTGTTCGCCCTGCTCCAGACCGGCGACATGCTCCGGTACGGGGCCGGCTACCTGGTCATCATCACCCTGGCGCAAGGCGTGGGCGCCTCACCCCAGCAGATCGGGCTGATCTTCAGCGCGGCGGCGGCCGGGGCGCTGCTCGGCTCACTCCTGGCGGGACGGCTCGCCGAAAGGTTCGCCGTCGCCCGCATCGCGGTGGCCATGCTCTGGGTGGAGGCGCTCGTCTTCCCCCTGTACGCGGCCGCGCCCGACCCGTTGACCCTCGGCCTGGTCGCCTTCGCCGAATCGGTGCTGCCGCCCGTCTACTCGGTGGCCATGACCAGCCACCGCCTCGCCGTCACCCCCGACCACCTGCGCGGCCGCACCTCGGCCGCCCTGGACACGCTCACCATGGGCGCCCTGTCCCTGGGGACGATGGCGGGCGGCGCCATGATCGCCGCCTGGGGGGCCAAGCCCGCCACGCTCATCCTGGCGGCCTGGCTCCTCCTGCTCGCCGTCACCGCCACCGCCGCCACCACCGCCCGCCAGGGCCGGGCACGGCGGCTCACCTCTCGGCGGGCTCCCTGACGCCCGCCGCCGTATCGGCGTGCCGGCCCGCGGGGCGACGGGTGACATACGTGGCCAGGAGGAGCAGCAGAGCCGCCTGCGCGAGCATGCCCGGCGCCAGCGGCGGGGCGTCGCCGACCGACTTGGTGAACGCCTGCCACCACTGCCCGGCCGCCGACACCCCGTCGAGCTTCCCCGAGAAGGACCCGACCGTCATGTTGGCCGACACATGCGCGAACACCCCGAACGCCGAGGCGAGCAGCACCACGGCGGCGATCGCCCGGACCACGCCGAAGACCCGGTTGAGCAGGACCAGGAGCACGCCGGCGGCCAGCAGCGCCAGCGCCGTCCACGGCACCAGCTGCTGGGCGCTACGCCAGTGACGCTCGACCGCCAGCTCGAAGCCGGCGCCGAGAATGCCGATGACGGTCAGCGCGACCAGCGCGCGCTGCACGAGCGCCGCGTTCACCGCGCACCCGCCCGCGCCGAGCCGGGGCGCGCACCTGCCGCGCGAGTCATGAGTGGCACGTTCATCCTCAAGATTCTCCCTGTGAAACCGTCTTCCACGTCCGGGACCTGCCCAACCCATGGTGGCTCGGACGGCTGAGGATGATCTCTGTGAAAGATGAAGACCACCTGAGAAAACGTGATCGACGACGGCCTTGTCAGTCAGGAAGCTTTCCAGTAAAGGCTGGGCGGGTCCGGGGCGCGGTGTCATCATCAGGTGTCTCGATCTCACGGCGAGAGGTTCACCATGACCGCGAAAGCCGGCCTGAGCCAGATCAACATCGTGGTGTCCGACCTGGACGCCTCCATCGCCTTCTACGAGAAGCTGGGGCTGACCTTCTCGGTCGATGCGGGCCAGCCGAGCCACGCCACCTGCGAGCTCCCCGACGGGACCTTCGTCATGCTGGACACCGAGGAAGCCGTCACCAGGTTCACCCCCGGCTGGACCCGGCCGACCGGCGGTCCCCGGGTGGCCTTCGGCTTCGGGCTGCCGACGGCGAAGGCCGTCGACGCCCTGTACGAGGAACTCGTCGCGGCCGGTCACCCGTCCCTTCGGGAGCCCTGGAGCTCCGAGTGGGGAGTCCGCTACGCCACCGTCGTCGACCCCGACGGCACCCCCGCCGACCTCCAGGCCCCGCTCGACGGGAGCTGACGGGAAGGACCGTTCTTAACGAGGGCGCAACATCACAGGCGGTAGGAACGGCGCATGCGGGTGCTCGTTGCGGAGGATGAGAAGGCGCTGGCCGACCTGGTGGCCGAGGGGCTGCGCCGCTTCTCGATGGCGGTGGACGTGGTCTACGACGGTGCGGCCGCGGTGGAGCGGCTGGCGGTCAACGACTACGACGTGGTCGTGCTGGACCGGGACTTGCCCGAGGTGCACGGCGACGAGGTGTGCAAGGAACTGGCCGGCGCGGGGGTGCGCACCCGGATCCTGATGCTGACGGCCGCCGCCTCGGTGCCCGACCGGGTGGCCGGGCTCGGGCTCGGCGCCGACGACTACCTGCCCAAGCCGTTCGCGTACGCCGAGCTGGTGGCGCGGGTGCAGGCGCTGGGGCGGCGGAGCCAGGCGCCGCTCCCACCGGTGCTGGAGCGGCATGGGGTGACGCTGGACGCGCCGCGCCGGCAGGCGTTCCGCGACGGCCGCTACCTGTCGTTGTCCCGCAAGGAGTACGCGGTGCTGGAGGTCCTGATGCGGGCCAGGGGAGCGGTGGTCAGCGCGGAGACGCTGCTCGAACAGGCGTGGGACGAGCACGCGGATCCGTTCACGACGGCGGTGCGGGTGACGGTCAGCAAGCTGCGGGCCAAGCTCGGCGACCCGCCCCTGATCGAGACGCTGCCCGGAGCGGGATACCGGCTTTGACCGGGATGCTGAAGGCGGATCGTTGAGACGGGAGCGCGGCACCGGAGGAGGCCCGTGGAAGCGGGCGCGGACCATGCGGGTGCGGCTCGCCGCGCTGTACGCCGGCCTGTTCCTGGGCACCGCCGTCGTCCTGCTGGTCATCGTCAACCTGCTGATGGCCGGCATGCTGACCGTCCAGGTGGCGGGCATCAGCGCCAACGGCCTGCCCGACCCGCCCGGGCTCCCGGGCGACCGGGTGGCCGAGGCGCCGCCCGCCCCGGTCCCGGGCGGCGGCAGCGAGGACGTGATCCGTACCGCGACCGTCCTGCAGTACGAGGTGCTGCGGTTCCAATGGCTGGTCACCGGGGTCGTGATCGCGGTGCTCACCCTGATCTCGGTGGCCGTCGGGTGGTGGCTGGTCGGGCGGGTGCTGCACCCGATCCACCTCATCACCGCCACCGCCCGCCGCCTGTCGCTCACCAGCCTTCACCAGCGGATCGCGCTGAAAGGACCGCCGGACGAGCTGAAGGAGCTGGCCGACACGTTCGACGCGATGATCGAACGACTGGAACGGGCGGCCGACAGCCAGCGCAGGTTCGTCGCGAACGCCTCGCACGAGCTGCGCACCCCGCTCGCCATCCAGCGGGCCACGATCGAGATCGGGCTCACCGACCCCTCACCCGACCGGCTGCCCCAGGTCCGTCAGGAGCTGCTGGCCGTCAACGAGCGCAGCGAACGGCTGATCGACGCGCTGCTCGTGCTGGCGCAGAGCGAACGCGGCCTGGATGACCGCGAGCCGGTCCCGCTGGACGAGGTGGTCACCAGGTCCGTCCGCGAACTGGCCCACGACGGGATCGAGGTGAGCGCGGACGTCGAGCCCGCGACGGTGTGCGGTGATCCCGTGCTGTTGTCCAGGCTGGTCGACAACCTGCTGCACAACGCCGTCCGCCACAACCATCCGGGCGGCTCGGTGGCGGTGACGCTGTCCGGCGGGGTGCTGACGGTCCGCAACACCGGGCCGGAGGTGCCCGCCGAGCGGGTGGGTGAGTTGTTCGAGCCGTTCCGCCGCCTGCACGCCAGGACCCGCTCCGACGGCGGGGCCGGGCTCGGCCTGTCGATCGTGGCGGCGATCGGCCGCGCCCACGGCGCCACCGTCCGGGCCCGGCCGAACCCGGGCGGCGGCCTGGAGGTCACGGTCCGCTTCGCCGGCTGACCCGCGTCCGGCGACATCTCGCGCAGGCCGTCAAACGGTCCACGTGGTGCGTTCCGCAGCCGCCCCGCCGGGCGTAGGCTACGTCCATGTCGCGGCTGGAAATGGCGGACGAGCTGCTGATCCTGGCCCTGTGCGCGTCCGCCGACGGCTGGATCATCGGCCAGGACGGCAGGGTCAGGCTGCCGCCGCATCTCGACCTCGGGCTCGCCGCCGCCGAGCTGGCCGCGCACGGCCCGCAGCCCGGCCTGGCCCAGCAGATCGTCGCCGTCGCGGCGGGCCGCCCCCACCTGCGGCGCATCGCCGCACTGCGCGAGCAGGGCCGGGTCGTGGTCGGCGAGGAGCCGTCCCGCGGCCTGTTCCACGGGCGCACGGTGACACGCCTGCGCGCGCCCGAGTACGGCGCCGAATACGCGATCATGGACAGGCTGCTCGCCGCGCTCGGCGGCGTGCCCGCCGACGACGGCACGGTGGGCCTGCTGGCCGTCATGCGCGCCTGCGACCTGCACCGCCGCTGGTTCCGCGGCCTGCCGAGACGCGAGCGCGCCCGCAGGATCGACCGGCTGACCCGCGACCACTGGCTCCGCGTCGCCGTCGAGTCGGCGATCGTCGCCGACCTCGTCTGGCCCGCCGCGGCCAACGGCACGCTGTAGCGGCTCCTCCCCAGGTCAGTGTCCCGGCCAGCCGGCGCGCGGGGCCGGGGCGTCGATGGCCAGCACCTGACCGGTGCGCGGGCCGCCGAACGGATCCACGGGATTCCACTCGGCGGCCACGACGTACAGGGTCCGCCCGTCAGGGCCGCCCAGCATGCACGCGAACGCGGCCCGGTCCAGCTCCACCCGCTCCAGCACCTCGCCGCCCTCGCGGACCCGCGCCACGTCGCGCTCGCCGACCGACGTCCACACCGCGCCCTCGGCGTCCATGCAGATCCCGTCGGGGCCGAGCCCGTCCGCCCAGACCCGGCGGTTCGACAGGTCGCCGTCGGGCGCGATGTCGAACGCGGTGAGCGTCCCGGAGAACGACTCGGCGATGATCAGCGTGCGGTTGTCGGGCGAGACCAGCATGCCGTTGGGGAACGCGATCCCGTCGGCCACCTGCCGCGCCCGCCCGTCGGGCGTGATCAGCGCGATGTAGCCGGGCACGAAGTCCGGCCGCTCGTGCAGCGGCGTGTCCATGCCGTCGGCCATGGCCTTCTCCAGGAAGGCGAGGAAGTCGAAGTCGGCGCCGTTGACGTAGACGTTGCCGCGGCCGTCGACCACGATCTCGTTGAACCCGGAGGGCAGGCCGCTCAGATCGGCGTGCGGCACCAGCGACCCGTCGGCCTCCTGGCGCAGCAGCCGGCCCCGATCGGTGTGCTTCGGCACGATCAGCATGCGGCCGTCGGGCAGCCAGTCGATCGAGTGGGCGCCGATCCCCGGCTCCGAGAACATCACCTCGGCCCGGCCGTCCCCGTCCAGGGCGATGACCTCGTCGTCCCCCCAGTTGCAGAACCACAGCCGTCCGTCGTGCCAGCGGGGCGACTCGCCGATGCCCAGACCGTCCAGCAGGATGCGCGGTGCCTTCATGTACGTGTCCTTCCTCCGTACGTCTCCTTCACCCCCTACACGAACGCCCCACCCCCGAATCGACACGCGCGCCGATTCGTCTTGAGTCACACCTGACGGTGTGGGGCGGGGTGACCCACCCGGGACGTCCCCGGCACGCGTCGAGCCCGCCCCGGGCTCCGCCCACGCGTATCGGTCTACGCTCGCCGGCGGATGGGGTCAGAGGGGAGGGGTGGATGACGTTCCCCGGGGGTCGACGCAGGTGCCGATGACGCGCAGGAGGGTGGCGAAGTCGGCGTCGCGGACCTGGGCCGGGTGGTGGGCGAAGCGGCCGGCGGCCTCGCTCGCGGCGTACCCGAGGACGGCGGTGCTGATCAGTCGTTCGGCGCGGGCCGCCCGCTCGCCGTCCAGCCCCGCCTCGCCCAGCGCGGCGAGCACGCCGTCACGCACGCGCCGGGCCTGCTCGGTCCCGGCCGGTCGGCGCAGCAGCAGCGGGAACACCGTGGGATGGCGGCCGGCCGAGGCCCTGATCGCGGTGGCCAGCACGGTCAGCCGCTCCCGCCACGGCAGGCCGGGATCCGGCGGCGGGAACTCGGTCAGCAACGCCTCGACCAGCCCGTCGAGCAGGTCGTCCTTGTCGCGGACGTGCCGGTAGAGAGCCATCGCGGTGACGCCGAGCCGGGCGGCGACGGCCTGCATGGTGACCGCGTCGAGGCCGCGCTCGTCGGCGAGCGCCAGCGCGGCGGCGAGGACGGCGGGACGGCTGATCTGCGCGGGTCTGCCCATCTCGTAAGTATATGACGTAAGCTTATGTCATATACAAATGGGAGGCTGTCATGCGGATCCTGCTGTCGGACGGATCGGGCGTCACCTCGCGGCAGTGCGCCACCGTGCTGTCGAGGGCGGGCCACCACGTCGAGGTCCTCTCGCCCGATCCGCTCTGCCTGTGCGCGTTCACCCGCCATGTCCGCCGCGTCCACCGGGTGCCCTTCTACGGCGCCGACCCGTACGGCTGGCTGGAGACCGCGACCGGCGTCTACCGGAAGGGCGGGTTCGACGTGCTGCTGCCGACGCAGGAACAGGTCGCCGTGCTGGCCCGGGAGCGGGGCGCCGGGACGGCCACCGTCGTGCCGCCGTTCGCGGCGCTCGCCGCGGTGCAGGACAAGGTGTCCGCGCACGCCACCCTGGCCCGCCTGGGCGTGCCGCAGCCGGACTCCGCCGTCGTACGCGACCTGGCCGAGTGGGACGGCTATCCCGCGTACGTGAAACGGCCGATCGGCACCGCGAGCAGCGGCGTACGGCGGCTGGCCGGGCCGGGGGAGCGGCTCGACGGTCCGTGGGCCGGTGAGCCGGAGCTGCTGGTGCAGCGGGAGGTCGAAGGGCCGCTGGCCATGGTGCAGTCGGTGTTCGACGGCGGGTCGCAGGTGGCGTTCCACGCCTGCCTGCGGGTGCGGGAGGGCGCCAGGGGCGGCGCCGGGCACAAACTGGGGGTGGCGCTGCCGGAGGTGCGCGAGCACGTACGGGCGCTGGGCGAGGGACTCGGCTGGCACGGCGCGCTCTCCGCGGACGTGGTGCTGGGCGCGGACGGGCCGGTCTTCATCGACGTCAACCCACGGCTGGTGGAGCCGGTCAACGCCCTGTTGTCAGGGGTCGACCTGGTCACGCCGCTGCTCGACCTCGCGCTCGGGCGGCCGGTCCTGCCGCAGCCCGCCGGGACGCCGGGCGTGCGGACGCACCAGGTGCTCCTCGCCCTCCTGGGCGCGGCCGCGCGCGGGCGCGGCGCGGTGCTGGCCGAGCTGGTCGACGCCGTGCTCCGCCGTGGTTCGTACGAGGGAGGTACGGAGGAGCTCACACCGGGCTACGACCCGCGCGCCATGGCCCTGGTGGCCGCCGCGGCCGGGGCCACGCTGGTGCGGCCCGGCGCCTGGCGGTGGTTCACCTCGGGCAGCGTGTCCGCGTACGCGCTCGAACCGGACGGCTGGCGGGCCATCGCGGACCCCGCTCGGGATGATCAGCCGAACCGCAGCCGCATCGCCGGGTCGGAGGTGCGCACGAACCCCAGCGAGGCGTAGAGCGGCTCGCCCTCGGCGGAGCTGCGCAGGTCGACGGTGCGCACGTCGTGCTCGCGATACCACTCGACCAGGGCCGTCACGCAGGCCCGGGAGTAGCCGCGCCGCCGGTGCTCCGGATGGGTCGCGACGTTGAAGACGTAGCCGACCATGCCTTCCGGGTTGCCCGGACCGCCGAGCCGCTCCTCGACGGTGCCGGTCGCGCACGCGGCCAGCCCGCCGCCGGGCGCGTCCACGACGAAGGCGAGCAGCCGCGGCTCCGGCTCGCCGAGCCGCGCCCGCAGCCGCTTCCCGGCGGTCTCACG
This sequence comes from Nonomuraea sp. NPDC048826, assembly GCF_043198225.1. Classification (NCBI taxonomy): domain Bacteria; kingdom Bacillati; phylum Actinomycetota; class Actinomycetes; order Streptosporangiales; family Streptosporangiaceae; genus Nonomuraea; species Nonomuraea sp. NPDC048826. The sequence continues at coordinate 434,080 of NZ_JBICUQ010000008.1, forward strand.
CCAGCCGTCGTCCGGCGGCTCATGGCCGGCCATGCTCGCCAGCAGCACCGCCCGCAGCCGTACCAGCTCATCGGCGTCAGCCGGCGTCGCCCTCCGCGCTGTGATCACCCACCCGACGCTAACGACCCCGCCCCACGCCGATCAACCGGCTTTCCCCCTCGCGCCGCTGGGCTGGGGACTCGGCTCGGAGGCTCCGTAGCAGCTCGTCGTGGCCACCTTCCTCGACGACCCGGCCGTCGTGCGGACGGCCGGCGGGGGGTGTGGGTCAGCCCCTGGGTGGTGCGCTGCTTCAGGGGCGGGGCGTGGTGCGTCGGCAGGGGGCCGGCGCCTCTCGCCAGGGTGGCAGTGCGTGGGCCGTGGTGGGTGTCCCGTGATGGTGCGGGAACGGTCCGGGGGCCGCCAAGCCAGGGCGGGGGCGTTGGCCGGAGGCCTGAGCGGGGTGGTCAAGCCTGGCGGGTGAGGTAGCCGGTGATGTGGTCGTGGGCCGCGGTGGTGGCTCGGGCGGCGTAGGCGTCGGGGTCGCGGGGTGGGGGGCCGCCCTTGGTGAGCAAGGTCGCGTAGCCGTGGGCGATGGCCAGGTGCACGTAGACGACCTCCATCAGCTCGGCCCACGGCGTGTCGGCGGGCAGGGCGTCCGCGACCAGGCCGGCCAGCGTGTCGGTGAGCCGCCGGGTCTGGTCCTGGACGGTGTGGCGGTGCTCGCCGGGGAGGTCGTAGGTGTAAGCGAGGTCGACGCCGGCGCGATGATCCAGCATGTAGCGGGTATAGGCACCCGCGGTGGCGGCGAGCCGTTCGACCGGGTCGGGCCCGGCCCGGTCGGCCGCGTCGGCGAGCACGTCGGTGATCTCGGCGATGACGGCGGCCGCGCAGGCCGCCAGCAGGGCCTCCCGGTCGGGGAAGTGGCGGTAGGGCGCGGCCGACGACACGCCCGCACGCGCCGCGACCTTGGCCACGGAGAAACCGGCGACCCCGGTCTCGGCCAGCAGCGCGATGCCTTCGCGGATCAGCCCGGCGCGCAGGTCGCCGTGGTGGTAGCGGCGGCGTGGCGTCGTGGGACTGCTCATGTGGACGGCTCCCCCCTTCGGGATGTTAGAGTACTCTCACATCCAATGTTAGAGTGCTCTTACATCAGGAAAGGGTGTAACGACATGGAACAGCGCAGACTCGGAAGCCAGGGCCTGACGGTCTCGGCGATCGGATACGGCGCGATGGGCGTCTCCTTCGCCTACGGCCCCTCCGACAAGAAGGAGGGCGAGGCCACCATCCGCCGCGCCCACGAGCTGGGCGTGACGTTCTTCGACACCGCCGAGCTCTACGGACAGGGCGAGAACGAGCGGATCGTCGGCGCCGCGCTCGCCCCGGTGCGCGACGAGGTGGTCATCGCCACCAAGTTCGGCTTCGACTTCACCGGCACGCGCCCCGGCGGCGTCGACAGCCGGCCCGAGCACATCCGCGAGGTCGCCGACAACAGCCTGCGCTATCTCGGCGTCGACGTCATCGACGTGCTCTACCAGCACCGCGTCGACCCGAGTGTGCCGATCGAGGACGTGGCGGGAGCCGTCAAGGAGCTCGTCGACGCCGGCAAGGTGCGCTACTTCGGGCTGAGCGAGGCGGGCGCCAACACCATCCGCCGGGCGCACGCCGTGCTGCCCGTCTCGGTCCTGCAGACGGAGTACTCGCTGTTCGAGCGGGACGTGGAGGCGCTCTTCCCGGTCCTGCGCGAGCTCGGCATCGGGTTCGTCGCCTACTCGCCGCTCGGCCGCGGCTTCCTCACCGGCCAGGCCAAGCCCGGCGCCGAGTACGACGAGAGCGACATGCGCAGCTGGGACGCCCGCTTCCAGCCGGGCAACTACGAGAAGAACCTGGAGGCCACCCGCCTGCTCGGCGAACTCGCGGCGGGCAAGGGCGCGACCGTGGCCCAGCTCGCCCTGGCGTGGATCCTGGCGCAGGGCGACGACCTCGTGCCCATCCCGGGCACCCGCAGCCCGGAGCGGCTGGCGGAGAACGTCGGGGCCGCCGAGCTCAGCCTCGACGAGGCCGACCTCAAGCGGATCGCCGAGATCCTGCCGACGGGCGGCTACGGCGCCCGCTACCCGCAGGCCATGCTCCCCGCCTGGGACTGACGGCGATCACCGGCGGCCCCCCGGCACCACCAAACCCGACTCGTACGCGGCCACCACGGCCTGCGTCCGGTCGCGCAGCCCGAGCTTGGCCAGCACGCGGCTGACATGCGTCTTCACCGTCTCCTCGGTGACGGTGAGGCGCGCGGCGATCTCCGGGTTCGACAGCCCTTCGGCGATCAGGCGCAACACCTGGGTCTCGCGCGGGGTGAGCGCGGAGACCGGCGCGCCGACCGGCGGCGCCCCGGACGGGCGCAGCCGGGCGAACTCGCTGATCAGCCGCCTGGTGACCGCCGGGGCCAGCAGCGCCTCCCCGGCGGCGACCACCCGCACCGCGTCGAACAACCGCTCGGCGGTGACGTCCTTGAGCAGGAACCCGCTGGCCCCGGCCCGTAACGCGTCGTAGACGTACTCGTCCAGGTCGAACGTGGTCAGGATGAGCACCCGCGGACCCGAACCGGCCAGCCGCCTGGTGGCCTCGATGCCGTCCATGCGCGGCATGCGCACGTCCATGAGCACCACGTCCGGCGCGACCTCGCCGCACACCCGGACCGCCTCCGCGCCGTCGGCGGCGGTCCCGGCCACCTCGAAGTCCGGCTGGGTGTCCAGCAGTTCGCCGAACCCCGTCCGCACCACCAGATGATCGTCGGCGATGACGATGCGCACCCGCTCGCCGCTCACGCCGCCCCCTCTCCCGTACGAAGTCTGCCGCACTCACCCGTCACGCTTCCGCCTCCGCGGGCAACCGGGCCTCGACCGCGAACCCGCCGCCTGCCACGGGACCGGCGCGCAGCTCGCCTCCGGCGGCGGCGGCGCGCTCGCGCATCCCGGCCAGCCCGAAGCCGTCGGCCGGGCCGGTGGGCGTGCCGCCGTTGTCGCGCACGAGCAGCCGCAGGCCGTCGCCGTCGTAGTGCAGCTCCACGTCGACCGCGGCGCCGGGAGCGTGACGGCGGGCGTTGGTGAGCGCCTCCTGGACGATGCGGTACGCGGCCAGCTCGACGCCGGGGTCCAGCGGGACGGGCGTGCCGCGCAGAACCAGCCTGGTGGCGGCCCCGGAGGCGTCCCTCGACTCGTCGACCAGCTCGATCAGCTCCTCCAGCGTCAGGCCGGGCTGGGGGCGGCGCTCCGCCTCGGCGTCCTCGCGCAGCACGCCGAGCAGCCGCCGCATCTCGGTCAGCGCGGCGCGGGCCGTGTCGCCGATGGCGGTGAGCCGCTCGGCGCCCGCCGCGGGCATCCCCGGGACGACCAGCCGGGCGGTCTCGGCCTGCACGGCCACCATGGAGATGTGGTGGGCGACCACGTCGTGCAGCTCGCGGGCGATCCTGGCGCGCTCGCCGCGTGCGGTGTGCTCCAGCAGGGTGCCGGCGATCTCCTGACGTTCGGCGGTGCCCGCGGCGGCGTCCGCGTGCGCCCGCCGCGCCGTCCCGGCCAGCGCCGCCGCCGGTGCGAGCGACCCCAGCAGCACCACCAGCCCCGGCAGGACCGCCTCGCCCGACGGCCCGGACCCTGACGAGGACACCGGGCCGGGGGGAAGGCCGGCCGGCGCGGACACCGCGACCGTGACCTGCAGCGAAAGGAGCGCCAGCACCGGGAAGGGTGCTGCGAGGAGCAGCGCGAGCCGCCACGACCCGTGCCGCCCGAGCCGGTACCCGCAGGCCAGCTGCGCCGCCGCCCCCGCGACCGTCAGCGTCTGGAACGCCGTCAGGGACAGCAGCACCGACACGGTGACGACCGCCGCGGCCACGACCGGCTGCGTGCGCAGCAGCGCCGCCGGCATCGTGGTGGCCAGCGCCACCAGCAGGAGCACCACCGGCACGAGCGGCTGCGCTCCCCCCGCCGCTCCTCCCGCCGCTTCCCCCGCCGCACGCACGGCCGTCTCGCCGACCGCGAGCACGGCCGCCGCCGACGCCGCCACCGCCGGGCCCGCCCACGCGGGAGCGCGCCGGACGACCCACCCTTCACCCACGACGGCCATTCTCCCGGCTCAGCGGAACGATGACATCCCTCGTACGAGGGAGGCCCGGTCGCTGACGGCGGGGAGGACGAGGATCGCTCGGCGGCGTGACGACCGGAGGCGCCGCCACTGCCTAGGCTGCCCGGCATGGAAGCGACGATCGAGGTGTCCGGGCTGCGCAAGCGGTTCGGGCGGACGGTGGCGCTGGACGGGATGACGTTCACGGTGCCGCCGGGGCGCGTCACCGGGTTCGTGGGGCCCAACGGCGCGGGCAAGTCCACGACCATGCGGGTGATCCTCGGCCTGGACGCCCCCGACGAGGGCCGGGCGCTGATCGGGGGCAGACCGTATCGGACCCTGACCGCCCCGCTCACCCACGTCGGCGCGCTGCTGGACGCGGGCGCGCTGCAGCCCAGCCGCACCGGACGGGACCACCTGCTGTGGCTGGCCCACTCCCAGGGACTCGGGGCGGCGCGGGTGGACGAGGTGATCGGCCTGGTCGGGCTGGGCGAGGCGGCGCGGCGGCGGGCGGGCGGGTACTCGCTGGGCATGCGCCAGCGGCTCGGGATCGCCGCCGCGCTGCTCGGCGACCCGCGGGTGCTCATGCTGGACGAGCCGTTCAACGGGCTCGACCCCGACGGCATCGTGTGGATCCGCGGCCTGCTGCGGTCGCTGGCCGCCGAGGGCCGGGCGGTGCTGGTCTCCAGCCACCTGATGAGCGAGCTGGAGGGCACCGCCGGTCAGCTGGTCGTGGTGGGGCGGGGCCGGGTGGTGGCCGACATGGGCGTGGCCGAGCTGATCGAGGCCGCCTCCCGTGACCGGGTCACCATCCGCACCGCGGCCCGCTCCCTGGCCATGGAGACGCTGGCGGGGGCGGGCGCCACCGTGGCCGCCACGGGCGGCGACATCGTCACGGTGTCGGGGCCGCCCGCCGAACGGGTGGTCGAGCTGCTGACCGGCGGCGGGGTGCCGTTCTCCGAGGTCACGGCCCACCGGGCCACGCTGGAGGAGGCGTACATGGAGCTGACCAGGGACGCGGTCGAGTTCGTGGCGAGCGAGAGCGTCCGATGACCGTCACGGCCCCGCGCCGGCCCGAGGCCCGTCCGGCGCGCGCCGGGTTCGGGCGGACGCTGCGTGCGGAGTGGACGAAGTTCCGCACGGTCCGCGGCTGGGTGCTTGGCCTCGTGGTCGCGGCGCTGACGGTGCCGCTGCTGGCGGTGGTCTCCGCGGCGGGCAGCCACTCCTCGTGCGACCGGAACGGGGTCGAGATCGTCTGCCCCGAGCCGCCGCTCGGCCCGGACGGCAGGGCGGTCCGCGACAAGTTCTTCTTCGTGCACCGGACGCTGGACGGCGACGGTTCCATCGCGGTCCGGCTGGCGTCCATGTCCGGCGTGATCACCTACCCGCCGCCGGACCACGACCGGATCGAGCCCGGCCTGGTGCCGTGGGCGAAGGCCGGCGTGATCGTCAAGGAGGGCACAGAGCAGGGCTCGTCGTACGCGGCGGTCATGGCCACCGGCCGGCACGGCGTGCGGATGCAGTACGACTACACCGAGGACGTGGCGGGGCGGGCGGGCCCGGCGCCGCGCTGGCTGCGGCTGTCCCGCGCCGGAGACACCCTGACCGGCTACGAGTCCGCCGACGGGCGGCAGTGGACCGAGATCGCCGCCGCCCGGCTGCCCGGGCTGCCCGCCCGGGTGGAGATCGGCATGTTCGCCGCCTCGCCTGGCGATCTCTCGGTCGAGCAGGGCGGGCTCGGCGGGCTCGTCGAGCAGGTGCGGTTCACCGAGACCACCGCCGTGTTCGACCAGGTGAAGGTCGAGGGCGCGGCGTCCGGCGAGTGGCGGCACACCGACCTCGGCGCCACGCCCGACCTGGACGCCGGGATCCACCATCCGGGGAGCGCCGCGGAGGCGGGGGGCACGTTCACCGTGACGGGCAGCGGGGACATCGCGCCGCTCGCCGACGGCGGCATGGCGGTGGAGCTGACGCTGACCGGGGCGCTGTTCGCGCTGGTGGTGGTGATCGTCGTGGCGGTGCTGTTCATGACCGTCGAGTACCGGCGCGGGCTGATCCGCACCACCCTGGCCGCCTCGCCGCGCCGGGGCCGGGTGCTGGCGGCCAAGGCCGTGGTGATCGGCGCGGCGGTGTTCGCCACCGGGCTGGCCGCCTGCGCGGTCGCCCTGCCCGTCGGCAAGCGTCTGCTGCGAGGCAACGGCAACTACATGCTGCCGGTGCCCGCGCTCACCGAACTGCGCGTGATCGTGGGCGTGGCGGCGCTGCTGGCCGTGGCCGCCGTGCTGGCGCTCGCGCTCGGGGTGCTCTTCAGGCGGAGCGCGGCCGCGGTCGTCACCGCGCTGGCGCTGATCCTGCTGCCGCACGTGCTGGCCACCGCCTCGGTGCTGCCGGTCGAGCTGTCCCGGTGGCTGCTGCGGGTCACGCCCGCCGCCGGGTTCGCCGTGCAGCAGAGCATCCCCGAGTATCCGCAGGTGCTCGACCTCTACGTGCCGCAGGCCGGCTACTACCCGCTGCCGCCGTGGGCCGGTCTGGGCGTGCTGTGCGGCTACGCCGCGCTCGCGCTCGCCCTGGCCGCGGTGAAGCTGAACCGGAGCGACTCGTGAACCGGGCCCTGCACGCCGAGTGGACGAAGCTGCGCACCGTGGCGGGAGCCGGCCGGCTGCTGCTGCTCGCCGTCGTGGTGACCGTCGGCGTCGGCGCCATCCTGACCACCACGCTGACCTGCCCCTACGGGCGATGCGGGCAGGACTCCGTCAAGCTGGCCTTCAGCGGTGTCCAGGCGAGCCAGGCCTGCGTCGCCCTGCTGGCGGTGCTGGCCGTCGGGGGCGAGTACAGCACGGGCATGATCGGCGTCACGCTGGCGGCCGTCCCGCGTCGGGGGCGGGTGCTGGCGGCCAAGGCGGTCGTCGTGACCGTCCTGACCGCGGCCGCGGCGACCGTCGCGGTGCTCGCGTCGGCCCTGGCCGCGCGGCTGATCCTGCCGGGGAGCGGCTATCCGGCGCTGTCGCCCGAGGACGGGGCGACGCTGCGCGCGGCCGCCGGTTCGGTGCTCTACCTCGTGCTGGTCGGGCTGCTCAGCGTGGGGGTCGCGGTGGCGGTCCGCGATCCGGCGGCGTCGATCGCGGTCGTGCTCGGGCTGCTCTACCTGCTGCCGCTGCTGGCGGTCATGGTGTCGGACCCGGGCTGGCACCGGTTCCTGTGGAGCCTGGCGCCGATGAACGCCGGCCTCGCCGTGCAGGCCACGGTCGGCGTGAGCGGCCTGCCGATCCAGCCCTGGGCGGGGCTCGGCGTCCTCGCCGCCTGGGCGGCGGCCGCCCTGCTGGCCGGGGGGTTGCTGCTGCGGTCCCGCGACGCCTGATGAGCGCTCACGGGGGGCAGACGTATGTGTCCTTGTCCACGGACGACGGGGCGGCCCCCGTATCGCCGTCCGTGCCGCCCTCCGCGTCGCCGTCCGTGTCGCCGTCCGTGTCGCCGTCTGTGCCGCCGTCCGCCGGAGGGCGGACGGCGTCCAGGTAGGCGGCGATGGCGTCGCGGTTGCGGGCCAGGCAGTCGATGCGGGCGGTCATCCGGTCGCGCTGGCGCTCCAGCGTGGCGATCATCTCCGGCGGGGCGTCCGGCAGGTGGATCTGCCCGGGGTGGTCGAGGCAGGGGAGGATCTGCTTGATGATGCGGGTCGGCAGGCCCGCCTCCAGCAGGCCGCGGATCTGCATCACCCGGTCGACCTGGCTCTCGTCGTAGTCGCGGTAGCCGTTCGCGGCCCGGGACGGGGCGATCAGGCCCTGCTCCTCGTAGTAGCGCAACAGGCGCGGGGGTGTGCCGGTGCGCTCCGACAGCTCGCCGATCCGCATATGATCACTCGACCTTCACATGGATGTGATGCCGAGCATACCGGCGTGCTACGTCCTCGGCCGCTCGGCGGCTCCCGCGCCGTCGAGCGGGATGCCGCGCAGGGTGAGCAGCACCAGCACGACGCAGCTGACGGTGAGCGCGATGTCGGCCACGTTGCCGACGAACAGGCCGCCGTAGTCGATGAAGTCGACGACGTGGCCCCGGGCGAAGCCGGGCGGCCGGAACAGGCGGTCGAGCAGGTGGGAGAAGGCGCCGCCGAGCAGCGCGCCCAGCACGACGGCCCACGCCCGCGAGCGCAGCCGCCGCCCGGTGTAGAGGATGCCGGCCACGGCCCCGGCCGCGATCAGGGTGAACACCCACGTCGCGCCCACCCCGATCGAGAACGCGGCGCCGGGGTTGAACAGCAGCCGGAACTGGATCACCTGGGGGATCACCGTGATGCGCTCGCCGTCGGAGAGCACCGAGACCGCCCACAGCTTGGTGAGCTGGTCCGCGACGAGGACCAGGCCCGCGAGCGCCAGCATCCGGCCGTAGAGCCGCCCGCCCGTGGCCGTTCGTCCGATCGGCACTCTCCACCTCGCCTTCCGTGGGCTGGGCCCCAATCTAGTGGAACCGGACGGCGGCCTCGCCCGCCCGGCGCGAGGGCAGCCCCCGCGCCGGGCCGGGCCCGTCAGGAGACGGTCCACTGCTGGGCGTTGTTGCCGCTGCAGGTCCACTGGCGCACCTCGGCGCCGGGGGTGGTGACCCACTCGTAGTCGTCCAGGCAGAGCCCGCTGTGCCGGTTGGTGAGGGTGGAGTAGCCGCCGCCCGCGGACGTGATCCGCCACTGCTGGACGGCCAGGCCGTTGCAGGTCCACTGCTGGACCGGGGCGCCGGCCGCGGTGCCCCAGTCCTTGTCGTCGAGGCACAGGCCGCTGTGCCGGTTCGTGACGGTGGACCAGCCGTCGGCGGCCGGGGTGATCACCCAGTCCTGCGCGGCGAGCCCGTTGCAGGTCCACTGGCGCACCTCCGCGCCGGGGGTGGTGACCCAGTTGTAGTCGTCCAGGCACAGGCCGCTGTGCCGGTTGCGGATCCGGACCGTGGTGAGGGCCGGCTCACCCGAAGGACCGGGGATCACGGTCGAGGTCGAGACCGGGACACCCAGGTTGGGGGTGCCGTCGGCGTTCCAGGAGATCTTCTGCACCCGGGTGGTGCGGGTGGTGCCGCAGCCCTGGCTCGACGAGGAGTTGGCGTGGTAGGCGATCCAGGTCTCGGTTCCGTCGGGGGAGGTGAAGAACGAGTGGTGCCCGGGGCCGTAGACGCCGTTCGCGTCGTTGCGCTGGAAGATCGGACCGGCGGACTTGCTCCAGGAGGCGGCCGACAGCGGGTCGCCGCCGCGGTACTCCAGCATGCCGAGCTTGTAGTTCGGGCCGTTGCAGTGGCTGGCCGAGTAGGTCAGGAAGGTCCGGCCGCCGCGCTGCAGGGCGAACGAGCCCTCGTTGACGGCGCCGTTCTGACGCTCCCAGTCCAGGGTCGGGGCCGAGATCCGGGTGCCGTACGCGCTCGCCGTCCAGGGGTTCGCCATCGGCGCGATGAACAGCGACTGCAGGCCGTCGGACGCGAACGCCGAGAACGTCATGAACAGGTTGCCGTTGAGCTTGAGCAGGCTGGCGTCGATCGCCCAGCCGTTGTTCGGCATCAGGTTGACGACGCCGCGGATCGTGTAGGGGCCCATCGGGTCGGAGCCGGCGCTCTCGGCGACGTGCGTGCGGCGGGGCAGGCTGCCCTGCTCCACGGAGTAGTACAGGTACCACCGGTTGCCGACCATCTCCAGGTGCGGCGCCCACATGGTGGTGCCGCCGGTCCGTACCACGACCTGCTCGGGCGCGCTGCGCAGCCCGGCGATGGTCGCCGAGCGGCGCATGACGACGTCGGAGTTCCACGTCGTGGCGACGTAGTAGTAGAACCCGTTGTACTGCACCAGCGTCGGGTCGGCGCTGTTGGGCGCCGGGACGACGGGGTTGGTGAAGGACGGGCCGGGCGCCGCCGCGGCGGGGCCGGTGGTGACGACGGCCGACACGGCGATCGCGACGACGACGGCGACGGCGACGGCGAGCAGGAGGATCCGCCGCGCGGCGCGCGGCAGGGAAGCTGTTGACACGAGCACTCCTCGGGGGATGAGTCAGGAGCCGACGCGGAAGGTGGCGTCCTGGCGGAACCCGGCCGAGCCGTCGTCCGGGTCGATGCGCAGCAGGTAGCCGCTGTGCCGCAGGTAGCGGTCGGGGAAGTTGGCGGACCGGAACGACGCCCAGGAGCCGTCGGCCAGTCCCGGCACCCGGTGGAACGTCGCGTCGGCCCTGAACTGCGCCGTCCCGTCGTCCGGGTCGAGGCGCACGGCGTAGCCGCTGTGGCGCAGGTAGCGGCCGGGGTCGCTCACCGAGCGGAAGGACACCCCCGCCGCGTCGGCCAGCCCGGGGACGATCCGCCACTGCTGGTCGGGGTACGGGTCGAATGGGTACGGGTCGATCCGGGCCACGTAGTTCTGGTGGCGCACGTACCGGTCGGGGAAGTTGTACGACTTGAGCCGGTTCCAGGCCGGCGCTCCCCAGCGGCCGAGCAGCGCGGCCTGCTCCGCGGCGGTGATGGGCGCGATGGTGGCGTGTTTGGAGTTCAGCGGCTGGGTGTAGGCGCGCTGGTTCAGCACGCTCCACGATCCCGACCCGAGACTCGCCGTCGACCAGGCGTAGAACTCGCCGTTGACCGGGGAGTAGGAGTCGCCCCACAGGTAGGCGGTGCCGCTCGTGTTGGACTTGACCAGGATCGGCGCCTCGATGCCGCCCCCCTGGCGCAGCGGGCCGGTGTAGGTGGTGAAGCTGCGCGGGGTCAGCGTGGCGGAGCGTGCCCCGTACAGGTTCCCGTCGTCCATGTTCTTGTAGTAGAGGTACGCGGTCCCGCCGTCGACGAGGACGGTGGCGTCGAGCACGTTCGGCCCGGGGTCGAAGAACACCTGGGGCGCGCTGACGGTCCGGAAGTCGCCGGTGTAGTTGACCATGAACACGTCGCGGCCGCCGTCGCGGGCCGAGTAGACGATGCCGTACTGGCCGCGGGCCTGGTCCCAGAACGCCTCCGGCGCCCAGGTGTGGGTGGCCATGGTGTGCATCCTGAGCCGGCGGTAGTCGGTGAACGAGGTCAGGTCACGCGAGTCCCACACGTGGATGTACTGGTTGTTCTGGGAGAAGTCGGTGCCCTTGAGGTCGGTGGCCAGCACCACGAAGGTGCCGTCCTGCTTGCGCAGGATGTACGGGTCGCGCAGGCCGCCGGTGCCGGCCGTGGGGGTGACCACGGGGTTGTTCTGGTTGAGCGGGGTCCAGTTCAGGCCGTCAGGGCTGACCGCCAGGTGCAGGCCGTAGTCGGCGCCCTGCTGGGTGGGCGACTCGGTGAAGTAGCCCATGACGTACGCGTCGTAGGCGGCGGCCGACGCGGCGGGCGGGATCGCGACCAGCCAGCCCAGGGCGAGCAGGACGGCGACGGCCGGCGCCGCGGCCCTGCGGAGACGGCGGCGCGGAGAGGGGGGAGTGTTCATCGAAGGCGTGGGCCTCTCATGCGAGATGCAGTGTTAGCGCTAACATTTTGCTGCGGTTTCGCTCCTTCCGTGACCTTGTGGAGGGATGTGTGCCAAGTGTTAACGCCAACACAACACCCGTCAAGAGGACTTGTGAAGGAGCCCGACCTTCAGGGCATCTGAAGCTTGCGCTAGGCTTCAGTCACCCTGAAGGTTGGAGGATGAATGTGAGGGATCACGTCCTGCTGTCCGTGCACGTCCTGGCGGCCATCGTGTTCGTCGGGGGCTCGGCCGTGGCGGCGAGCCTGTTTCCCCGGTACGCCCCGGTGACCGGACCGTCCGGCGGGGACGAGCGCAACCCGGCCGTGGCCGCCGCCCTGCACCGCGTCACCCGCGGCTACAGCCTTCTCGGGCTGCTGGTGCCCGCCGCCGGGATCGTCATGGCCCTGCTGCAGGGCCGGATGGGGGAGCTCTGGATCACGCTCTCGATGGTGCTCACCGGCGTCGCGGCCGTCCTGCTCGCCACCCAGATCCACCCGCGCCAGCGTGACGCGCTGCGTGACCCGGACGACGGGAGCCGCCTGCGCGCGCTGTCCATGCTGGCCGGGCTCTACAACGTGGTCTGGGCGGTCGTGGTGGTCCTGATGGTCGTCCGGCCGGGAGCGTGACGCCGGTGACCCTCCTGCGGATCGGGGCCGTCGCCGAGGCTCTCACCCTGGCGGTCCTGCTCGTCAACCTCGTCACCGTGCACGCCGAGACGATCACCTCGCTCGTCGGTCCGCTGCACGGCGCGGCCTATGTCCTGGTCATCTGCGCGGCGGCGCCGGGCGCCCGGATGCTGGCGTGCATCCCGGTGGTCGGCGGGCTGCTCGCCCTGCACAAGGCGGTTTGAGGCTCGAAATCCCATTTGTAGCTTTTGTCGGATTGCATTACCTTGAGGCATCATTTGCCCAGACCGTGCGTTGCCCTCCCCCGGGGAGCGCACGGCCGCCGAGTCCGTTCGCGGAGCCGGGGACCCATCCCTTGGGGTGAATCGGCGCAGCACGCGCCGTAGGGCACTTCCACGCCCGAACCCGTCAGCTAACCCGGTAGGCGGCATGGAAGCGAGGAGCAATCCCCTCATGCACGTCACCCACCGGCTGAGCGGCCCGCTGCTCGGCCTCGCCGTCGCCGCCGGGGTCGCCACCGCCGGCACCACCGCAGGCACCACCGCCGCCCAGGCCGCCCCGGCCGTGAGCGCGGCCGCCGTCGGCACCCGCGCGGCCGACACCCCTGCGGTCCTGGCCCAGGCCGCCTACCTCGTCGACGCCGGCACCGGCGAGGTCCGCTTCAGCAAGGAGGCCGACCAGCGCAGGCCGGTGGCCAGCCTCACCAAGATGATGACCGCGTACGTCGTGCTCCAGCGGGCCGCGCCCACCGACAAGGTGGAGGTCAGCGCCGCCGACGTCCGCTACGCCGCCGGCGGCGGCGCGGCCGTCGCCTACCTGCGCGCCGGCGACACGCTCACCGTCGAGGACCTGCTGTACGGGCTCATGCTGCCCTCCGGCGCCGACGCCGCGCACGCGCTCGCCCGCGCGTACGGGCCGGGCGTCGACGCGTTCGTGACCGAGATGAACGCCACCGCCCGCCGGCTCGGCATGAACGACACGGCGTACGTCAACGCCGACGGCATGCCCTACGGCGGCGGCGGTCACTCCACCGCCCGTGACCAGGCCCGCCTCGCCCAGGCGCTGCTGGAGAACCCCACGCTGGCCAAGGTCACCTCGACCCGCTACCACACCCTCCCGGCCACCTCCGAGCACGGCGCGTACTCCTGGAGCAACACCAACCGCCTGCTCGGCAGCCCCGGCGCGCTCGGCGTCAAGACCGGCTTCACCCGCGCCGCCGGCTACACGCTCGCCTTCGCCGCCGAGCGGGGCGGCAGCCGCCTGGTCGGCGTCCTGCTCGGCGAGACCAGCTCCAGCCGCCGCTTCCAGACCGCCGAGGCCCTGCTCGACTGGGCCGGCAGCACCGCGGCCCAGCGGTAGCCGGACAGGGTGGCGGACCGGCCAGGCCCGGCACCCTCTACAGTCCTGTCTGACCTTCGTCTCACGCTGGAACAGGACCCCTCATGGACTTGGCATTGTGGATCGTCGCGGGCCTGCTGGCCGCCGCCTTCGGCGTGGCCGGCCTGATGAAGCTGATCCAGCCCAAGGAGGCGCTCGCGGCCGTCGGCCTGGCCTGGACGGAGGACTTCCCGGCGGGCGCGGTCAAGGGCATCGGCGCCCTGGAGGTGCTGGCGGCGCTCGGGCTGATCCTCCCGGCCACGTTCGGCGTCGCCCCGGTCCTGACGCCGCTGGCGGCCGCGGGCCTGGTCGCCGTCATGGTCGGCGCCGCGGTCACGCACGGCCGGCGCAAGGAGTATCCGGCGATCGCCGTCAACGTGGTGCTGCTCCTGCTGGCCGCCTTCGTGGCCTGGGGACGGTTCGGGCCGTACGCCTTCTGACGAGAGCCCCGGTCGGATCCGTTGAGGAACCGCATGTTCCTCAACGGGTCCTAAGGTGGTGATCAGACGAAAGGAGCGGCACATGCTGCGAGGACCCGCCACCATCAACATCTGGGCCGACGACCTGGAGGCGGCGAAGAACTGGTACGCCGAACTGCTGGGCGTCGAGCCGTACTTCGAGCGTCCCGGCAACGGGCAGCCGGCCGCCTACTACGAGTTCAGGATCGGCGACCGCCAGACCGAACTCGGCCTGATCGACCGCGCGTACGCCCCGCCGCAGGCCGCGAAGGAGCCCGGCGGAGCGCTGCTGCACTGGCACGTCGACGACGTCGAGGGCGCGCTCGACCGGCTGCTCGCCATGGGCGCGACCCCGTACGAGCCGCTCACCGAGCGGGGGCCCGGCTTCGTCACCGCGTCCGTGGTCGACCCGTTCGGCAACGTCCTCGGCATCATGTACAACCGCCACTACCTGGAGGTCCTGGGCGGATGATGCACTTCGCGGACGCCGCCGCGTGGGAGGCGTGGCTGGCCGAACACCACGAGGACGAGGGCGGGGCCTGGCTGCTGATCGCCAAGAAGGGGTCGCGGGTCGAGGCGCCGACCATCGGCGAGGCCCTGGACGTGGCGCTCTGCTACGGCTGGATCGACAGCCACCGCAAGTCGTACGACCAGCACTGCTTCCTGCAGCGCTACTCGCGCCGCCGCAAGGGCAGCCCCTGGTCGCGGGTGAACGTCGAGCGGGTGGAAGCGCTGACCGCCGCCGGCCGGATGCGCCCGCCAGGGCTGGCCGAGGTCGCCGCGGCCCGCGCCGACGGCCGATGGGACGCCGCCTACGCCGCGCAGCGCGAGGTCACCGTCCCGGACGACCTGGCCGAGGCGCTGGCCGCCGAGCCGGAGGCCGCCGCCCGCTTCGAGTCGCTCGGCAAGACCGCCCGCTATCAGGTGATCCTGCCGCTGCTGAAGGCCAGGACCCCGGCCGGGCGGGCGGCCCGGCTGCGCAAGGCGGTCGACGGCCTGCTTCAGGACGCCGTGGAGACGCGCTCCACCAGATCGGGCTGAAAGACCACGTGCCGGTGCTCGTGGCCCTCAGGGCTGTTGGCCTCCTCCAGCAGCATCAGGGCCGCGGTGCGGCCGAGCTGCCGGCGCGGCTGCCTGATCGACGACAGCGGCACGGCGGCCGCCGCCGCGAAGTCGATGTCGTCGTACCCGAGGATCGCCACGTCGGCGGGGACCCGCAGGCCGCGCTGCGTCAGCTCCTGCAGCACGCCCATCGCCACCAGGTCGTTGGCGCAGAACACGGCGGTGGGCCGCTCCTCGCGGGGCAGGTCGGCGAGCTCCTGGCCGGCCGCGCGGCCGGTGGCGACGGTGAGGTCCGGCAGCGGGATCACGGTCAGCGCGGCGTCGCGGCCCAGCTCCGCGGCCAGGCCGTCGTGGCGGTCGCGCACCTGGCGGACCGCGAACGGCCCGCCGGCGAAGGCGATCCGCCGGTGACCCCGCTCCACCAGGTGACGGCCGGCCAGCCGGCCGCCGAGCACGTCGTCCACCGAGACGGCGCAGCCGTAGGAGTGCCGGGAGGAGTTGTCGAACGTCACCACCGGGATGCCACGGGAGATCAGCCCGCCCAGCCGCTCCCGCTGGCCCGAGGCGTTGACCGGGGTGATCAGCACGCCCAGCGGGCGCTCCTCCTCGAACATCCGCAGCAGCCGCGCCTCCCGGGCGGCGTCCTTGCTGCTGTTGACCACCATCACGTTGACGTCCACGTCCTGCGCGGCGGTCTCGACCCCGCCCAGCACGTCGATGAAGAACGGGTTGGTCAGGTCGAGCGCGACCACCGCGATCGTCGTGCTGCGCCCCGCACGCAACTGCCGGGCCGAGCCGTTGCGGACATAGCCCAGCTGCGCCACCGCCGCCTCCACCCGCAGGCGGGTCTCGCGGGAGACCATCTCGGGACGGTTGAGCACGTTGCTCACGGTGCCGACGGAGACCCCGGCCAGTCGGGCGACATCTTTGATGCTCGGCATCGTTCCTCGGTCATGAAGAGCTGCGGCGATCAAACCGTACCAAGGCTACGAGCGCCGCTCACCCGGGGAAACCGGCCTCAGCGCGGATCCCGCCGCAGCGGATGCTCCGGCGGGACCTCCACCAGCACGATCCGGTGGCCGTCGGGGTCGGCGATCCAGAGCTCGACCAGCCCCCACGGCTCCCGCCTGGCCTCGCGCAGCACGGTGACCCCCGCCTCCCGCAGCCGCTCCTCCTCCCGGCGCACGTCACGGACCTGCAACCACAGCTCCATCCGCGCCCCGGCCGGGCCGTCGGCACGCCCGGACAGCTCCAGGAACCCCTGGCCCAGGAAGAAGACCACGCCGGGATGGTCCGGCGGCCCGAACTCCCGGTAAACCGCCAGGCCGAGTGTCCCGGCGTAGAAACGGCGGCTGCGCTCCAGGTCACCGGGACGCACCAGCACACGGCTGCTCAGCACCTCCATGCCGGGACCGTTCCCCGCAGCCGCGCGTTCAGCCACGCGGCAGGCGCGCGTCCACCTCGATCTCGATCTTCATGCGCGGGTCGGCGAGCCCGCACACCAGCATCGTGGCCGCCGGGCGGACCTCGCCGAACCGGCTGCGCAGCACCGGCCAGCAGGGCTCGAAGTCCTCCCGGTCGGGCAGCAGATAGCGCACCCTGACCACGTCCGCGAACCCGCACCCCGCCTCGGCCAGCGCCGCGCCGATGTTGGCCAGGCACTGTTCGGCCTGCTCCACCACGTCGTCGGAGATCGTCATGGTGGCGTAGTCGTAGCCGGTCGTCCCCGACACGTGCACCCGGTCGCCGTCCACCACGGCGCGGGCGTAACCGATCTGCTCCTCGAAGGTCGAACCGCTGAGAATGGCACGTCGTTCCGTCATGCGCCGCACGATAGGGGATCGGCCGCCGGCCCGCTCCGCGGGGTCGCCCGCGCTCACGCCACCTTGGCGGACGGCGCCTTCCACGTGTTGCACGAGCCGGGCTTGCCCGTCTTGTAGCCCTGCCTGGCCCAGTACACCCGGCTGGCCGTCTTGCCGTCACTCTTGTCGAACCTGGCGTAGGCCTTCGGACGGCTGGACGCCAGGAAGGCCGGCCAGTCCTTGACGGTCTTGCCCAGGCTCTTCACGGACACGGCCTGCAGGCACTCCGACTGGAGGGCGTAGCGGCGGTTCTGCTCCTTCATCGTCTTCTCGGAGCCGTCGTTCTGCAGCGCCCACCAGGCCTGGCCGTTGCCGGTCTGGCCGGTGACGACGCCGCTCCACGTCCGGGTGATCGAGGAAAGGATCTTGTCGTCCTTCTCCCTGAAGGCCACCTCCACCGGGCGGAAGTCCACCATGATCCAGTTTCCGATAAGGGACCTTGGTCCCACATCGGATGACCTTCGGCCCCGGCCCGGCCGCGCCGCCGGGCCGTACGGTGGTCCCGTCCGTCGCGTTCCCGCGCTGGTCACGACATGGAGGTGCCGGCGGTGAACCCCGTCGAGGTACGCATCGAGTCAGCCCCGTCCAGTACGCCGCCGCGCCCCCGCGCGTCCTGGCACCTGCGGGCGAACGCGATCGTGGTCGGCTGGCTGGGCCTGACCGTCGCCGTCGCGCCGCTGGGCGACGTGCTGCCGGCGCCGCGCTGGCTGCTGATCCACGTGTTCCTGCTCGGCGCCGTGTCCACCGCCATCCTCATCTGGAGCGAGCACTTCGCCGTCGCGCTGCTGCGGACCAGGAACCCCTCCCGGACGGGCAGCCTCGCCCGGCTCGCCCTGCTCAACGCCGCCACGCTCGCGATCCTGTACGGGGTCGCCGCCGGGCCCTGGCAGCTCGCCGCGACCGGCGCCGGCGTGGTGGTGGCGGTGGTGCTGTGGCACGCGTACGTCCTGGTCGCGCTGCTGCGCCGGGCCCTGCCCGGCAGGTTCGGGCACGTCATCGGCTGGTACGTGAGCGCGGCCGGCGCGCTGGCGGCCGGTGGCGTGCTCGGCGGCCTGCTGGCCGCGCACACCGTGGGCGGCGCGGCGCACGAGCGCATGCACGCCGCGCACGCCGAGGTGAACCTGCTCGGCTGGGTGGGGCTGACCGTGCTCGGCACCTTGTTCACCCTCTGGCCGACCGTGCTGCGCACCCGCATGCCGGACCGGACGCGCCGCGCCTCCCGGATCGGGCTCCGGCTGGCCGCCCCCGGCCTGGCGGTGGCCACGACCGGGCTGCTGGCCGGCTGGCGGTGGGCCGCGCTCGCCGGGCTGGCCGCCTACGCGGCCGGGACTGCCGCCGCGCTGGCGCCCCTGGCCGAGGCCGTGCGCCGGCGCCGCCCGCACACCGGAGCCGCCTGGACGATGGGGGCGGCCGTCGTCTGGTTCGAGGTCGCGCTGGTGGCGAACCTGGTCGTGGTCGCCACCACCCCGCCCGCCGAGGTCACCGCGGCGCTGGACCCGCTGCTGCCGCTGGTGCTCGCCGGGTTCGTCGCCCAGGTGCTGCTCGGCTCGCTGCTGCACCTGCTGCCCGCGGTGCTGGGCGGCGGCCCGGTCCGGTTCAAGGAGAACGCGGCGCTGCTGGAACGGGGCTGGACGGTGCGGCTCGCGGCGTTCAACCTCGGCGTGCCGCTGCTCGCGCTGCCGGTGCCCACTCCGGTGCGGCTGCTCGGCTGGGCGCTGGTGCTCGCCCCGGCCGCCGCGTTCGTGGCCCTGGCCGTGCTCGCCCTGACCCGCTCGCGTTACGCCGCCGGTACGAGCGACAGCGGGCCCGCCGGTACGAGCGACAGCGGGCCCGCCGGGACGACGCGCGTCGCGCCTATGGAGGGCGCACGCGTCAGGCCCGCCGGCGGCCGGAGGCCGGAGGGGAGTCGGCCCGCGCTGGCCGGCGTGGTGGTCGGCGTCCTGCTGACGGCGGCCGCCGTCGTGCTGTCGGTGACCGGCTCCGGCGGCGAGCAGGCCGCGACCGTCACCGCCACCGGGGCGCGGACGGTCGAGGTGACCCTGTCCGGGATGAGCGTCCGGCCCTCGCGCATCGACGCCGCCCCCGGCACCGTGCTGACGCTGCGCGTCACCAACGCCGACGCCCAGCGGCACGACCTGCGGCTGGCCACCGGCGAGCGCACCCCGCTGCTGGCCCGCGGCGAGAGCGCCACGCTCACGCTCGCGCCGCTCTCGGAAGCGGTCGACGGCTGGTGCACCGTGGCCGGGCACCGCGCCGCCGGCATGACCATGCGCATCGTCCCGGCGGGAGCCGCCGGGACCGGCGCGCACAGCGGCCACGGCACCTCCGGAGAGACCGCGACGGCCGGTCCCGCCCGGCTCGACCTGTCCGCGCCCATGTCACCGGGCTGGACCCCGTACGACGCCGCGCTCGAACCCGCGCCCGGAGGCACGGCGCACGACGTCGAGATCCGCGTGGACGACCAGGTCGTCCGGGAGGTCGCGCCTGGCGTGCGGCAGCGCGTGTGGACCTTCGACGGCACGGTCCCCGGGCCGGTGCTGCGCGGCAAGGTCGGCGACACGTTCACGGTCACGTTCGTCAACGGCGGCACCACCGGCCACGGCATCGACTTCCACGCCGGGGCGAACGCGCCCGACGACGTCATGCGCACCATCCAGCCGGGGGAGCGGCTCACCTACCGCTTCCGCGCCGACCACGCCGGGGCCTGGCTCTACCACTGCTCGACCATGCCGATGACGCAGCACATCGCCAACGGCATGTACGGTGCGGTGATCATCGACCCGCCGGGGCTGCCCGCGGTGGACCGGGAGTACCTCCTGGTGCAGGGCGAGCTCCACCTCGGCGAGCCGGGCAGCGACGCCCAGGTGGTCAAGATCCGGGAAGGCCGCCCCGACGGCTGGATGTTCAACGGCACCGCCGCCGGCTACGACCACGCGCCGCTCACCGCCAAGGCGGGGGAGCGGGTGCGGATCTGGGCGGTCGCGGCCGGGCCGAGCTCGGGCACCGCCCTGCACGTCGTCGGCGCGCCGTTCGACACGGTCTACAAGGAGGGCGCGTACCGGCTGCGCGCGGCCGACGCGGGCGGCGCTCAGGTGCTGGACCTGGCCCCCGCCCAGGGCGGCTTCGCCGAGCTGGTCTTCCCCGAGCCGGGCACCTATCCGGTGGTGGACCACACCATGCGGCAGGCCGAAGGCGGCGCGCACGGCCTGTTCGAGGTGGGCGCCCGCTGATCGGCCAGGAGGGTCAGACCTCTTTGACGTAACGGTGGGACGGAACCGGGATGGGGCCGTCGGGGCCGTGCGCCGCGTAGTCGAACGGCCCGTCGTCGAGCCAGCCGCCGCGCTCGTAGAACCTGCGCGCCCTGGCGTTCCCCGAGACCACGGCCAGCCACGCCTTCCGGTGACCGCCCGCGGCGACCAGCCGCTCGGCCTCGGCGAGGAGCGCCGTGGCGACGCCGGTGCCGCGACCGCTCCTGGCCACGTAGACCTGCTCGACCTCGTCGCCGACCACCATCACGAACCCGGCCACCACGCCGCCGACCGTCGCGACCACCGTGTCGCCGACCCGCCGCGGCGCGCGGGCCAGGAACGACTCCCGCGTCCGGACCTCGGCCAGCTCCTGCGGGACGTGGCCCAGATGCCCGTCGCGCCATCCCTCGTACCAGATCTCCGCGACCGCGCCGGCGTCCGAATCGACGGCCGGGCGGAGGATCGGCTCACCGTTCTCGCCTGCCATCCGATCACCGTACCCCGCCCGGCCAGGCGATGAAGAGGCCGTGCCCGGACCGCGATCACCCACCACAGGCCGCCCGGTCACCCGCCGAACGCCGTCACCGGGTGGCACTCGTCCGCGGCTCGCGGGTCTTCGGCGGACGCCGTACGGAGTGGCGTCGGGTGGGGTGCTTCGGCCGGGCGGCCCGCCTGAGTCCAGTACCAGCCGAGAGAGCCGGTGAGCCGGGCGGCCAGCGGGGTGTCGCCCAGACTGACGGCGGCCTCCAGCGCGCCGCGCAGATTGGCGACCTCGGGGTCCAGCCGCCGGATCCAGCGGTGCCGCGCGGGCCCGCTCCGGTAGGACTCGGCGCACTCGGCGAGCTGGGTGTAGTAGGTGGCGTACCACCGCAGGACACGGTCATGCTCGCCGGCCTCGCGCAACCGCTCCAGCCCGTACGCGGCCACGGACTCCAGGAGCCGATACCTGTCGCCGGACCGCACCACCAGCGACCGGTCGACCAGCCGGGCCAGCAGGTCGGCGACCTCACCCGACGCGAGCTCCGCCACACCGGTGGCGTCGGACCCGGCGGCTGGCTCGTACTCGCTGGACGGAGTTCCTGGGACGGGGCCGGGCGCGGCGCAGACCCGTTCGGCGGCCTCGAGCGTGCAGCCGCCCACATGCACGGCCAGGCGGCGCAGCACGACGCGTTCCGGGTCGGTGAGCGGATCCCAGCTCCAGTCGAGGGCGGCCCGCAGCGTCCGCTGGTGCGCCGGGCCGGACCGGCGTCCGGCCGACAGCAGCCGGAAACGGTCGTCCAGCCGCGCCGCCAGAGCCCGCACGCCCAGGGAGCGCGCCCGCGCCGCGGCCAGTTCCAGCGCCAGCGGGATGCCGTCGAGGCGGCGGCAGATCACCTCGGCGGCGTCGGCGTCGGCGGCCGTCAGCGTGAACTCCGGCTGCGCGTCGGCGGCGCGGGCGGCGAACAGCCGCATCGCCGCCACCGCGTCCAGCGGCGGCACCTCCCGTACCACCTCGCCGCTCACGCCGAGCGGCTCCCTGCTGGTGGCGATCACGCTCAGCCCGGGCCCTGCGTGCAGCAGCCGCTCGACGAGCTCCGCCACCGGCTCGACCACATGCTCGCAGTTGTCGAGGACCAGCAGCGTCCGGCGCGGACCGAGAGCCGACCCGATCCCCGCGCCGTCGCCGGGGACGCCCAGGGCCGTCGCGACGGTCCCGGCCACGTCCGGGCCGCTTCCGGTGGTCAAGGATGACAGCTCCACCAGATACGCGCCGCCGGAGAAGTCGCCGGCTAGGCGGTGGGCGGCCGCCAGGGCGAGGCGGCTCTTGCCGACCCCGGCCGAGCCGGTGAGCGTCACGAGCCGGGCCCCGCCGAGCAGGGCGACCAGCTCCGCCAGAGGGTCGTCCCTGCCGACCAGCTCGGTGAGCGGCCGGGGGAGCCGCGCGGGCGCCGGCGGGATCGGCGGGCGGCCCAGGCCCGGGCTCTGCTCCAGGATCGCCCGGTGCAGCGCGGTCAGCTCGGGGCCGGGGTCGAGGCCGAGTTCGTCGCGCATGCGGTCGCCCAGCGCCCGGTAGACCTCCAGCGCCTCGGCCTGCCGTCCCGATCGGTAGAGGGCGCGCATGAGCAGGCCGTGGAAGCGTTCCCGCATCGGGTGCTGCGCGGCGAGTTCGGCCAGTTCGGCGACCTGGGAGGCGTCCTGCCCGAGATCCAGCCGTACGTCGGCGTAGTCCTCCAGGGCCGCCAGCCGCTGCTCCTCCAGCCGGGCCGCGGCCCACCGGGCGAGCGGCTCGTCGGGGAAGTCGGCGAAGGCGGGGCCGCGCCACCAGGACAGGGCCTCGTTCAGCAAGGCGGCTCTCTCGCGCGGGCCGCCGGCCGACCGGGCCCGGCCGACGGCCTCCAGGAAGCGGCGGGCGTCGGTGTCGCCGTCGACCAGGTAGCCGGGGGACCGGGTGGCGACCAGCTCCCGTGCCCCCGGCTCGGCGTCGTCGAGCGCGCGGCGCAGCTGCGACACCTTGGCGCGCAGCGCGCCCAGCGGGTTGCCCGGCGGCTCCGGCCCCCACAGGTTCTCGATCAGGCGCCCGGCCGGCACCGCCCGCCCGTCGCCGGCGAGCAGGCAGGCCAGCAGGACCCGTACCTTCAGCTCGGGCACGCGCACGGCACGGCCGTCGTCAGCGGTCACCTCGAGCGGTCCGAGTACGGCGAAGCGCATGGACCTCACCCTAAGCAGATCCGAACAGGACCCGAACGTCAGCCCTCCAGGCTGATCATCATGACGACGACGAAAGAGTCCACGCGGGCGTGGCTGGGGCTGTTCGTGCTGGCCCTGGCGACGCTGCTGCTGGCCGTGGACAACACCGTGCTGATGCTCGCGCTGCCCCACCTGGCCGCCGACCTGGCTCCGAGCGCCACCGAGCTGCTGTGGATCACCGACTCGTACGGGTTCATGATCGCCGGTTTCATCATCACCATGGGCTCGGTCGGCGACCGGATCGGGCGGCGCAGGCTCTTGCTCATCGGGGCGGCCGCGTTCGCCGCCGCCTCCCTCGTGGCCGCCTACTCGACCACCACGACGATGCTCATCGCCGCCCGCGTGCTGCTCGGGATCGCGGGCGCCACGATCGGCCCGTCGGCGCTGGCGCTGGCGGCCGGGCTGTTCGCCGACCCCCGGCGGCGCGCCCTGGCCATCGGCGTGTTCACCGCCTGCTTCATGGGCGGGGCCGCCGCCGGGCCGGTGATCGGCGGGGTGCTCCTGGAGCGCTTCTGGTGGGGCTCGGTGTTCCTCATGGGCGTGCCCATCATGGTCGTCGTCCTGGTGGGCGGCCTGGTGCTGCTGCCGGAGAGCGAGACCCGCGGCGGCGGCCGGTTCGACCCGCTGAGCGTGGCGATGTCGCTCGCCGCGATCCTGTCGGTCGTGTACGGGCTGAAGGAACTGGCCGACGACCCGGGGCAGGTGACGGCGTACGCGGCGCTCGCCGCCGGCCTGGCGTTCGGCCTGGCGTTCGTGCGGCGGCAGCACAGGCTGGCGGAGCCCCTGGTGGACCTGCGGCTGTTCGGCGACCGCTCGTTCAGCGCCGCGCTGCTGATCCTGGCCGTGGCCATGGTGGTGCAGGGCGGGGTCTACCTGTTCGTGAGCCAGCACCTGCAGCTGGTCGAGGGCCTCTCGCCGCTGACCGCCGGCCTGTGGATGGCGGTCCCCGCGCTGGGCCTGGCCGCCGGCTCGCTGCTCGCCCCGATCGTGGCCGGCGTGCTGCGGCCTGGCCTCGTCGTGGCGGCCGGGCTGGCCGTGTCCGCGGCCGGGTTCGCCGTCGTCGTGGCCGGCGACGGGTTCGGCGCGCTCGTCGCGGGGGTCACGATCGCGTTCCTGGGTATGGCCCCCGTGGGAGCGCTGGGGCTGGACCTCATCGTCGGGTCGGCGCCGCCGGAGCGGTCGGGGTCCGCGTCCGCGATGGCCGAATGCGGCGGCGAGCTCGGCATCGCGCTCGGCATCGCGCTGCTCGGCAGCGTCGGCACCGTCGTCTACGGCGGCATGGTGACTTCCCCGATGGCGGGCGGGTCACTCGGCGAGGCGCTCGCCGCCGCGGCCGACCTGCCGCGGGGGCAGGCCGCGGCCCTGGTCGCCGAGGCGCAGGCGGCCTTCCATCAGGCGCTGCTCGTGGTGGCCGCGCTGAGCGGGGCGCTGGTGCTCGGCCTGGCCGTGGCCGCCCTGACGCTGCTCCGGCACCTGCGCCCGATCGGGCGGTAAGGAAACGGTAAGGGCGGGGCGGCAATCTTGAGGTCAGCAAGAGGGAGCGGCGCCCGCCGCTCCGGGAGATCCAAGGAGCAGATCATGCGCAAGCTCATCGAGTCGACGTTCGTGTCGCTGGACGGCATCATCGACGACACCCGCCCCTCCACCGCGTCGCGGGCCGAGCCGCAGCACTGGGGCCAGCCGTACTGGGACGAGGACCACGACGGCTACGCCGCCGAACTGTCTGCCTCGGCGGACGCGATGCTGCTGGGCCGGGTGACCTACGAGGGTTTCGCCGAGGCCTGGTCGGGGCGGGAGGGCCCCCAGGCCGAGGCGATGAACAAGATGCCGAAGTACGTGGCCTCGCGCACGCTGACCGAGACCACCTGGAACGCCACCCTCATCCGGGGCGACGTGGCCGAGGAGGTCGCGAAGCTGAAGGAGCAGCCCGGGCAGAACATCGTGAAGTGGGGCACCGGCGAGCTGGACCGCACGCTCGTGGAGCACGGCCTGATCGACGAGTTCCACTTCTGGTACTTCCCGGTCATCGTCGGAGCCGGCAAGCACCTGTTCGAGGGTGCCGGGTTCGACACCACCCACCTCAAGCTGGCGGACGTGAACCGGTTCGGCTCCGGCATCGTCGTCCACGTCTACGTCCCCAAGTGATCCAGCAGACGACGCGCCTCGTCGGGGGAGAGTTCGCCGCCGGCCGCGAACAGCGCGGCGAAGTCCGGCTCGGCGGCCTCGACCTCGCCCCTGATGCGCGCCAGCTCGTCGCGGTCGGAGCCGGACATCCGCTGCCCGGACTCCCGCCAGGCGGCCGTGGCGGCGCCGAGCAGCCGGGCGGCCACCCCGGCCCGCCCGCCGGCCGCGGCCGCGTCGGCCATGCCCGCCAGCGCCCAGCCCATGCCGTACGCCAGGCCCTGGGCGCGGTACGCGTCGAAGCCCTGCCGGTGCCAGGAGAGCGCCGCGGCCGCGTCGCCCCGCTGGCGGGCCAGCAATCCCAGTTCGACCAGCACCATCGACAGGTACGGCGGGTCACTGTCACCGGCCTCCTGCTGCCGCCTGGCCTCGGCCAGCAGGTCGCGCAGGCTCTCCTCGGCCAGGTCGAGCTCGCCCGCCCGGCGCGCGGCGAACGCCAGGCCGATGGCCACGAACACCTCTCCTGAACGCTGGCCCAGCTCGGCGGCCAGCCTCCGGCCCTGCTCCGCGTGGCGCAGGGCGCGCACCGGGTCGCCGTCCTGGACGTGAACCCAGGCCAGCCAGCCCAGCCGACCGGCCACGTCCACCCACAGGCCCAGGTCCTCGGCCGTCCGGAGGTCGTCCTCGGCCATCCGGGCCGCCTCCGCCCGGTCACCGGTCAGGTCGGCCAGGCCGATCAGCCAGTCGCGGGCCTGCAGCATCCCCCAGTCGTCGCCCAGCTCGCCGAACAGGGCGGCGCTCCGGCGGGCGTCGTGCGCCAGCGCCTCCTGGTCGCCGCGCACGTGCGGGAGCATCGCGCGGGTGCTCAGCACCGCCGCCTCGCCCCACCGGTCGCCGGTGGCCCGGAACGCGTCCAGCGCCTCCTCCAGCAGCTCGGCCGTGAGGTTCTCGTCGCCGAAGTCGATGACGGACGCGGCCAGGAACCACGCGGCGTGCGCCCGCCCGGCCCGGTCGGCCGCGGGGAAGCCGTCCAGCGCCGGCGCCACCCGCTCCGGCCCGGCCTTGCCCAGGCGGATCGCCAGGCCGGTGTGCCAGGTCTCGGCCCCGGCCCGCACGCCCGCCGGGGCGTCGCCCGGCACGGCCAGCGCCGTCGCCAGCGACCGCAGCGCCTCGGCGAGCCGGCCGCGCAGATACCAGTACCAGGCCAGCGCCGAGGTGAGCCGGAGCGCCGGCTCGGCCTCGCCCGCGCGCCGGAACGTCTCCAGGGCCGCCCGCATGTTCGCGGCCTCGGCGTCCAGCCTGCGCAGCCACTCCCGCTGGCCCGGCCCGCGCAGCCGGGCCGCGGCTTCCTCGGCCAGCCCCAGGTAGTAGCCGGCGTGCCGCCGCCGCAGCGCGGCCTCCTCACCGCTGCGTCCCAGCTCGTCCAGGCAGTACGCGGAGACCGACTCCAGCAGCCGGAACCGCGGCCCCTCGCCGCGCGTCACCAGCGAGCGGTCCACCAGCCCGGTCACCAGGTCCAGCACCTCGCCGCCGGCGATCGCGCCGCCGCGGCACACCTCCTCGGCCGCGGCCAGCGTGCACCCGCCTGCGTGGACGGCCAGCCGGCGCAGCACGGTCTGCTCGGGCTCGGTCAGCAGCCGCCAGCTCCAGTCGATCACCGCCGCCAGCGTGCGCTGCCGGGCCGGCGCGTCACGCGGCCCCGAGCCGAGCAGCATGAACCGGTCGCCGGGCACCCGCAGGCGGGCCGCCAGCTCCGGCACGCCGAGCGCCGGGACCCGGGTGGCGGCCAGCTCCAGCGCCAGCGGGATCCCGTCCAGCCGCCGGCACACCTCCGCCACCTCGGCGACCACGCCCGGCTCCGGGTCCAGCCCGGCCCGCGCCAGGAACAGGCGCACCGCGGGGGAGCCGGCCAGCCGGGCCGGGTCGTCGGTTTCGGGCACGTCCAGCGGCGGCAGGTCCCAGCGGGTCTCGCCGCGCAGCCGCAGCGGCTCCCGGCTGGTGGCCAGCACCCGCAGCTCCGGCACCGCCGGCAGCAAGCCTCCGACCAGCTCGGCCACGGGGGCGACGACGTGCTCGCAGTTGTCGAGGACCAGCAGGAGGCGCCGGTCGCGCAGGGCCGCGGCCAGCCGCTCGCCCGCCGGCGCGTCGCCGGTCGCGTCGGGGATGGACAGGACCGACAGGACCGGCTCGGCCGGGTCGCCCCGCCCGTCCCAGGCGGTCAGGTCGACCAGCCACACGCCTTCCGCGTACGTCCCGGCGAGTGCGCGCGCGACCGCGAGTGCCACGCTGGTCTTGCCCACCCCGCCGGGGCCGGTGAGCGTGACGAGCCGGCCGGACGCCAGCGACTCCCTGACCCGTCGTACGGTGAGCTCCCGGCCGACCAGCTCCGTCACCGGCGCGGGGAGGTTGGTGGTCGGCCTGATCGGCCGCGGCGCCGGCGCGGGCGCGTCCTCCGACGGGTCGCCGGCCAGGATGGCCCGCTGCAACGCCACCAGCTCCGGCCCCGGTTCCAGGCCCAGCTCGTCGGCGAGCGCGCGGCGCAGCTCCTGGAAGCTGTCGAGGGCCTCGCCCGCGCGGCCGGCCCGGTACAGGGCCCGCATGTGCGCCGCACGCAGCCGCTCACGGTACGGGTGCCCGGCGACCCGCTCGCCCAGCTCGCCGACCAGGTCACCATGCTCGCCCAGCTCCAGCCGGGCCTCGGCGCGCGACTCCAGCGCGGCCAGCCGCTGCTCCTCCCACCGCGCCACGGCGACCCTGGCGAACTCCTCGTCGGCGAAGTCCGCCAGGGCCGGGCCCCGCCACAGCTCCAGCGCCTCGGCCAGCAGGCCCGCCCGGGTGCGCGGGTCGGGAGCCTCCCGCGCCTGCTCGGTCAGCGCCGTGAAGCGGGCCGCGTCCACCGCGCCGGACGCGGCCCGCAGCGCGTAGCCGGGAGGTTGCGACACCACCAGGTCCCGCCCGTCCGGCTCGGCCCCCGCCAGCGCGCGGCGCAGCTGCGAGACCCGTACGTGCAGCGCGGCCGTGGGGTCGGCCGGTGTCTTGCCGCCCCACAGGTCCTCGACCAGCCGGTCCGCCGACACCGGGCGCCCCTCGTGCACCAGCAGGTCGGCCAGCAGGGCGCGCACCATGCGCCCGCGGATCGAGACCGGCTCGCCGTTGTCGGTCCACACGGCCAGCGGGCCCAGCACCCCGAATCGCATGATGTCCTTCCGCCACGGGGCTCGTGCCGGCCCCGCCGGGCAAGGTATCAGCGGTTCAGCGGACGGGGATGCTGATGCCGAGCATGCGGGCCCCGGTCTCGGTACGGGGACGGTGCGTGCTGCCGGGGGCGAAGACCACGTAGCTGCCCGGTCCCAGCCGCTGTCCCCGGTCGATGAACTCGCCCGAGACCACGTAATAGCGTTCCTCCCCCTCGTGCACGTCCACCTCGGGCCACTCGGTCCCCGGGGCGAAGTCGTACATCCACCCGCGCGCCCACTCGGTGGCCGGCAGCCGCCGGCGGATGATCCCGGGCACCACCTCGACCGGTTCGACCTCGTCCACCTGGATCACCTGAACGTCATCTGTCATGGATGCATCGTCCTGGCCCGGGGCAGAGCGGGATAAGTGTCTGGATTGACGCCTTCAGGTATTTTCTTGCCATGAGTCTCCATCGGGTGGTCGCCTTGGTGCTGGCGCCCCAGTCCACGTTCGAGCTGGCCTGCGCCGCCGAGGTCTTCGGCGTGCGCCGGCCGGGGCTCCCCGCCCGCTACGCGTTCTCGGTGTGCGGGGAGCGGCCCGGCCCCGTCCCGACCCTGGCGGGCTACGACATGGTCGTGGACCTCGGGCTGGACGCCCTGGAGAGCGCGGACACGGTGGTCGTCCCGGGCTGGCAGGACCGGGAACGGCCGGCCCCGGCCGGGGTGATCGACGCCATCCGGCGGGCGCACCGGCGCGGCGCCCGCGTCGTCGCCATCTGCTCCGGCGCGTTCCTCCTCGCCGAGACGGGGCTGCTGGACGATCGCAGGGCGACCACGCACTGGCGGATGACCGCCGACCTGGCCGCCCGCTACCCGCGCGTCCAGGTGGAGCCCGACACGCTCTACGTCGACCTGGGCGACGTCGCCACCAGCGCCGGCACCGCCGCGGGCGTCGACCTGTGCCTCCACCTGGCCCGCACCGACCACGGGGCCGCGCACGCCGCCAGGATCGCCCGGCACATGGTCATGCCGCCGCACCGCGAAGGCGGTCAGCTCCAGTACGCCGCCCCGGACCCTGCCGGAGAGCCGCCGGAGTCGCTGGCGCCGGTGCTCGACTGGGCCCTGGAACGGCTGCACGAGCCCCTCGGGGTCGACGACCTCGCCACCCGGGCCGGGCTCTCACCCCGGACGCTCGCCCGCCGGTTCGCCGATCAGCTCGGCGTCGCCCCCGGCCGATGGCTGCTCCAGCAGCGCGTCGCGGCGGCCCGGACGCTTCTGGAAGAGACGGACCTGCCCGTCGAGACGATCGCGGCCAGGGTCGGCCTGTCGTCGGCGGCCAACCTCCGCAGGCGGTTCCACGCCCTGGTGTGCACGACCCCCGCCGCCTACCGCCGCTCCTTCGGCCCGCGGGCACACGCCTGACCCGCCCCTGTCACCCGTCCGCGTCGCGGGACAGGACGACCTTCAGCGCTCCGGTGCGCCGATGGACCCGCCGGAAAGGGACTTCGGCCTCTGCCGTGACCCGGCGCGCGGGTGTGCACTGGAAGCCCAGGCCGTGACGGACCTTGCACGGCGAAGGCCGACCCGAGGAGAGAGCCATGATCGTTGTCGGGATCGACGGTTCCCTGGCGGCGCGCGCCGCGGTGGTCTGGGCCGCCGACCACGCCTCGCGCACGCACCAGCCGCTGCGGCTCGTCCACGCGGTGGACCGGCAGCCGTACCAGATCACGAAATTTCCGGACGTTGATCCGTCCGATCAGCTGCGGCGCGCCGGCGAGAAGGCGCTCGACGAGGCGGTCGCCCTGGTCCACGAACGCCACCCCGGCCTGGAGGTCGTGGCGCTGCTGGAGGAGGGGCCGCCCGCGCGGATCCTGCGCGAGCAGGGCAGGGCCGCCACCGAGCTGGTCGTGGGCAGCAGAGGACTCGGCCCGGTCAGCGGAGCGCTCCTCGGCTCGGTCAGCGGCCAGGTGGCCGGTCACATCGAGGCCCCGGTCGTCGTGGTCCAGGCGGGGCGGCACCCGGCGAGCGGGCGGATCGTGGTGGGCGTGGACGACGGGCCCGAGTGCCGGCCCGCGCTGGCCTACGCCTACGAACAGGCGGCCCTGCGGGGCAGCGCGCTGCTGGTCGTGCACGGCTGGCGGCCGCCGGTCCTGGCGGCCGGCAGCGAGCTGCCGTCCGTGGTGGAACAGGACCGCGCCGGGCGCGAGGAGATGGTCCGCTCGATCCTGGCGCCGTTCGCGCGGCGGTACCCGGACGTGACCGTGACCGAGGACATCCGGTACGCCGGCGCCGTGGAGGCGCTGACGGCGGCGTCGGAGCAGGCGGACCTGCTGGTCGTGGGCTCCCACGGGCGGCGCACGGCGGCTTCCGCGCTGCTGGGCTCGGTCAGCCGGGGCGTCCTGCACCGCGCGCGCTGCACGGTCGCGGTGGTACGGGCGAGCTGACGCACTCCGGGACCGGCACCGCGCGGTGTGCCGGCACGGTTACGAAGAGTCGTTGACGGGCACGCGGAGGTACGTGATGACCAGGAGTGTCGTGGTCGGGGTGGACGGGTCCGCCTCGGCGACAGAAGCCTTGGCGTGGGCCGCCGCCGACGCCCAGCGCAGGGAGCTGCCCCTGCGGATCGTGCATGTCTGCGAGCCGGGCCGGTTGGGCGAGGAGGAGGCGAAGTACTGCGAGGGGACGCTGGCCGCGGCCGCCGAGCGGGCCCGGGCCTCGACGCCGGGTCTGGAGGTGACCACGGGGATGCCGTCCGGCAACGTGGTCGACGCCCTCATCGGCGAGTCACGGCCGGCGGACAGCGTGGTGCTGGGCAGCCGGGGGCTCGGCGGGTTCGCGCGGCTCATGCTCGGCTCGGTCGGCAGGGGGGTCGCCGGGCACGCCTGCGGTCCCGTCGTGATCGTCCGCGGCGGGTCGCGGCCGTCGCACGGCCGGGTGGTCGTGGGCGACGACGGCTCCGACGGGTCCTCGGACGCCGTCGCGTACGCCGTCGAGCAGGCCCGGGCCTGGGGCGTGCCCCTGCACGTCGTCTACTCGTGGCAGATGCCGGTCGTGCCGCCGTACGCCGCCGCGTACAACGTCCGTCTCGCGAGCGCCTGCGAGGCCGAGCTCCGCACGGCGGCCGACCGGGTGGCGCGGTGGCGTGAGCGGCACCCCGACGTCGAGATCGTCGGCGACCAGCGATCGGGCCATCCCGCGGAGGCGCTGATCCAGGCGGGCGAGACGGCGGATCTGGTGGTGGTGGGTTCGCGCGGCCTCGGCGGTTTCGCCTCCGCGCTGCTCGGCTCGGTCAGCCACGCGGTCCTGCACCACATGACGTGCCCGGTCGCGGTGGTACGCCCCCGACAGTGACGGGCGATCACGATCTGGACGGTAAGTGGTAAAACTATCTTCACATCAAGATATATGTGAGGAGCCGTCATGCTGCACCACGTCCAGCTGGCCTGCCCGCCCGGCAGTGAGCCCGCCCTGCGGGCGTTCTACGCGGGCGTGCTCGGCCTGGCCGAGATCCCCAAGCCTCCTGTGCTCGCCGCCCGCGGCGGCTGCTGGTTCCGCGGCCACGGCATCGAGTTGCACCTCGGCGTCGAGAGCGACTTCCGGCCGGCGCGGAAGGCGCACCCCGGCCTCCTGGTCCGCGACCTCGACGACTGGGCCAGGCGGCTGGGCGAGGCCGGTTATCCCGTGCTCTTCGACGACGACTTCCCGGGGATGCGCCGCTTCTACAGCGAGGATCCCCACGGCAACCGTCTGGAGTTCCTCGAACCTCTCCCGCGAGAAGGGACGGCCTAAGCCCTGGTGAGCCAGGTGACCTGGGCGCCGTTGCTGAACGATTCGCGCCGGGCCGGGGTGAACGGGGTGGGACGGAAGCCGCCGGAGAACATGGGGATGCCCGTGCCGGCCACCACGGGGTAGCTCTTGAGGATGATCTCGTCGATCTCCGGGAGCAGGGACGCGGCGAGCTTGCCGCCGCCGCAGAGGTAGACGTCCATCCCGGTGTCCTCGGCCTTCAGCCGCCGGACGAGCTCGACCGGGTCGCCGGGCACCACCTGGACCGTGGGGTCGTCGATCGTCAGCGTGCTGGAGACGACGTACTGGCGCAGGTGGGAGTACGGGCTGGTGGTGGGCACCTCCAGGGCCGGCTCGTAGGTGCCGCGGCCCATCACCAGCGTGTCGAAGACCTGGTTGGGCGTGCCGTCGAGGCCGACGAGCTTCCGGATGTGGGTGGGGATCGTCTCGGGATAGCGCTCGTTCAGCCAGGCCGCCATGTCGTCCGCGAGCGGGTAGAAGTCGATCTCGGCACCGGGGCCGGCGATGTAGCCGTCGAGCGAGACGCCCACGTAGTAGACGAGCTTTCGCATGCGATCATCTCCTAGTACTATGTTTGAAGTGGTTTGAACGTAGTACTACAAACGGAGTGGTGTCAAGGTGCGCAAGAATCCCGGGCGGCGGCAGGCCCTCATCGACGCGGCCATCGAGGTGCTCGCCAGGGAAGGCGCGCGCGGCCTGACCTTCCGGGCGGTCGACGCCGAGGCCGCGGTTCCCCCCGGCACGGCCTCCAACTACTTCGCCAACCGCGACGACCTGTTCACCCAGATCGGCGGGCGCGTCTACGAGCGGCTGCTGCCCGACGAGGCCACGATCGCCCGCAACCAGGAGGGCGTGCAGGACACGGCCCGTTACGCCGAGCTCATGCACGAGCTGGTCGACCGGGTCTCCGCCTTCAACTCCGGCTACCTGGCCCTGCTGGAGTTGCGGCTGGAGTCCGCCCGGCGGCCCGGACTGCGGGCCGTGCTGACCGAGCGCATCCGCGCGGACATCGACGCCAACATCGGCTACCACGCCGCCTCGGGCCTGCCCGGCGACGCGACCTCGGTGGTGCTCCTGTATCTCGCGCTCAACTGGCTCATCCTGGAGCGCCTCACCCTGCCCGGCATCTTCACCGAGAAGGAGATCCACGAGCTGGTCGACATCGCCGTGCGGAGGTCACTGCAGGCCTGACCCGGCTTATGATGCCGATCATGCGTGTCATCCCCCTGCTGGCCGGCGTCGTGGTCGCCGCGCTCCTGTTATCCGGCACCGCTCACGCGGCCTCGTACCCCATCCGTGATCGCGGATCAGCACGCAGGCCAGCACATCCCACGCCGCGTTCTCCACGGCGTCCTTCGGCACGGGCACCGGATCGCCCTTGATCGGCGCCCACTGCGGATTGTCCAGGTCAGTCGCCCACTCCACCTCCCAGGTGACCGTCTTCCGGCCGCCGCGCGGCCGGGCGGTCGTCACCTGGTAGAGGGCGAGCTGCACCTGCGCGATGCCGTGGGGGAGGTGGACCCAGCCGAAGCACGGCCCGTCCTCGATCACCCGATGGGTCGCCTTCGGCCCCCAGAGGCGGTCGAGCAGGGCAGAGAACATGGCAACCTCCGAGGGGCTCTGAGGGGACGCCCGTGCGGGCGGGTAGGAAGGGTACGAGCGAGCCGATAGGCCCCACCCTGGGAGCGGTCATGCCGGATCGGGACAAGTTCAGCCGAGCAGGCGTCGACGCCCAAGAGTTCGCCGCGGCGCTTGCTGAGGCGCTGTCGGCCGGCGGCGCGGACGAGGAGACGATCGCTGAGGCGATGCGTGGGGTGGAGGTGGATGCGTCCGTCCCGGACGACTCTCCCGAATGGCGGCTGTATCGGCATCCTGGTGACCCGAGCGTGTGATCATTGCGGGAGATTGCCGCCCCTCCCATGTTGGCCTCTACACCTGAGCACGCCCCAAGGGGACGCACCGCAGCCAACCCCATCCATGGGAAAGGGTCACTCGCGCCACCCCCGAGCCGCAAATGACCCATCCTGGCGATGAGGGTACGCACGGTTTCAACAGAAAGCAACACAAACACAGCCAGAGCAGGCCCGAAAAAGCACAATTACCAGAGGGAACCAACGGAACCGCTGAATCGTCGGTATGTTCAGCCCCGACCCTGGAAGGAGATCACCGTGCGCCGCTACGTCACCCCCGAGGACCTCGCCGAGCTCAAGGCGTTCCGCCCCATCGCCTGTGCGCTCGTCGCGGTCTGGGCCATCGGCACCGCCGCCCGCGCCCACTTCTTCCCCCAGGACCTCCCGCTCACGGCCGACGAGCAGTTGGCGCTCGTCGCCCTCGAGGTCGTGGCGCTCCTCGGCGCCGTCGTCACCCACACCGAGAACGTCCTGACCGGGGCCTACAAGAGCTGAGAACTCCGCATAGGCTTCGCGCCTCCCGGGTAGTATCTCGATATATATCGACGGCGGGCGGCGGGCGGCGGGAGGGCAAGTGGCCGCAACCTTGCGCATGACGAGCACCACGCGGAGCGTTCTGGAAACCCTCCGGGCCGCCGCAAGCAGAGACGCCCCCACCTACGGCTTGGAGATCTGCCGAGAGACCGGCCTCGGCCCCGGCACCGTCTACCCCATCCTGCGTCGCTTGGAGCGCAACGGCTTGGTGCGCGCCTACTGGGAGGACGACACACCCGACTCCCACGGCCCTCGGCGCCGCATGTACAAGCTCACCGGCGAAGGACTCGCCCTTGCCGCCGAAACCCAGCGTTCCAGGACCGCTCTACGTCCCGGTTGGGTCTCATGACGAGCCACAGCGAGCCTCGCGAGGGCAAGCTCACGGTCAACATATCCCCTGAAACGATCAAGCAACTCCAGGAACTCCAGGACACGATAGATCGCCAATCCGCGACGAAGGAGTTCAAGAAGCTTACGCAGCTTCTCGAGCTCTACCACCCGACATCGGTGCCTGCCGGTTACGTGCTGCTGCATGACAATGTCCCGGCGGGCAGGATGGCCTGGATGGCAGGGAAGGCGATACTGCCAGGCGCGCCACCTCCAGAGCCGCGTCCCGAGCCACCTCCAGAGCCGCGTCCCGCAGCCAAACGGGTGCTCCGTTTCGCCTCGGTGGCCGCGGTCGAGCCCGAGAGCGACGAAGAGTGGCGAGCAGATCTGCGCACGCTCGTCGACGAAGGTGCTTCTCGCTGGACGATCGCCTTCTTCCTCCTGGGCGTCCTGTATGCCGGCCTGCACTCTCGCGTCGCCTGGCTGGCACGACGAGCCCACCAGCCCGGAATCTCACTCCTGCGGTGGATCTTGCGCTCGGAGGCTCGGACGTGGCTGCCGCTCGGCTACCTGATGTGGTGGGCTGCGATCGAGACCACCGAGGACACCGGCGGTCATGCAGCGATACTCCTCATCCTCGCCTCGGTCAGCGCGCTCGCCATAAGCGTGAACTGGCTGCGTAACCGCTTCGACGCGCATCCCCGAAAGCGCCAGAAAGCGGCTGACAAGTAGTCAGCTCCCGGAACTGGGAGGTTCTGGGAGCTGACACATCGACGATAGGAGGGGAGATGGCTGCACCCATACGCATGACCAGCACCACCCGGAGCGTTCTGGAAACCCTCCGGGCCGCCGCAAGCAGAGACGCCCCCACCTACGGCCTGGAGATCTCCCGAGAGACCGGCCTCGGCCCCGGCACCGTCTACCCCATCCTGCGTCGCATGGAACGCAACGGCTTGGTGCGCGCCTACTGGGAGGACGACACACCCGACTCCCACGGCCCTCGGCGCCGCATGTACAAGCTCACCGGCGAAGGACTCGCCCTCACCGAGGAAAAGCAGAGGCCCCGGCCAGCCCTGCAGCCGGGATGGGTCTCGTGATGGGGCTTAGGATGAGCCACGATGGGTTCCGCCAGACGACGGTGACGGTTGCCATCCGTCAGGGACGAATCGCGCAGATCCGCGTGACCCGCGAGAACGGACAATCCTCCATGTTCGAACCGCGGTCGCAGAGGGGAATGCTCAGCACCTCCCCGGAGTTCAGGGCGGTTCTGGTGAAGATGCTCGAGACAAGACGCGTCGTTCCGCTCGAGGAGCTGGACTGGTCCCCTTCGGTCACCCAGTTCCAGGTCATAGACCTGCTGAATCCTGGCGGGGTTCCGGGCTATCAAGCTCTAGAGATCGAGCGAAGGGTGAGGGATATCATCCTAGACTGGACTCTGTGGCCTATGCCACCGCCGTCTCCCCACCCTCCTCCCGCAGCCGCACGAATCCTCCGTTTCGCCTCGCTCGCTGCGGTCGAGCCCGCGAGCGAGGAAGAGTGGCGGACGGAGCTGCAGGAGCTGGCCGCCGAGGGGTCCCGCCGAGAGATCATCTGTTACGCCCTGGGCATCCTGTACGCCGGCCTGCACTCTCGCGTCGCCTGGCTGGCACGACGGACCTGCCAGCCCGGGATCTCACTCCTGCAGTGGGTCTTGCGGTCTGAGATTTGGACGTGGATGCCTCTCACTCTCCTGACGTGGTGGGCTGCGACCGAGACCGCCGAGGACACGGGCATCGGCGCAGCGATCCTCCTCGTCATCGTCTCGTTCAGCGCTCTCGCCATGACGGTGAACTGGCTGCGCGACCGCTTTGACGCCCACCCCCGACGAGGCCAGAAAGCGGCCGATGAGTAGGCCGCTCCCAGAACTGGGAGGTTCTGGGAGCTGACTGGGAGCTACACGTCGTCCTCGTCCTCGTCGACCGCCAGGGCCTCGGCCTCCCCCACCGCGAAGTCCTTGGCCAGCTCGTACGCGAGCGACTCGTCCAACACCCCGATCTTGCGCAGATACCGGATCGTCGTGCGCGGGTCGGCGTGACCGAGCAGCTCCTGCACCTTGTGCAGCGGCCGGCCGGAGCGCAACGCGTGCGTGGCGATCGCGTGCCGGATCGAGTGGATCGAGATCGCGTTCCAGTGCGGCACCCCGGCCAGCTTCGCGATCCGCCGCACCGTCCCGAACAGGGCCTGCTGCGCCACCGGCCGCCCCGACTCGGTCTGGAACAGCGGGCACGGCTCGTACCCGCGGTAGTCCAGGTAGCTGTTGATCGCCGCCCACGCGTACGGCGGCACCGGGAACCGCAGCGTCTTCCCAGCCGGGCCCTTCACCGGCAGGTCAATCACCCGGTGCCCCTCGTCGAACCCCAGCGCGGCCAGCTCCACCGCGATCACCCCGCCCACCCGGGCAGCCGTCACCACCAGCAGGCACATCATCGCGTACGTGCGCGCCGCCGACACAGCCCACGAGCGCGCACCCCGCCCCTCCTCATAGGCGGCAGCCCGCGCCGCGGCGTCCTTCTTCGCCCACGCCAGCATCTCGTCGAGCTGCTTCTTCGACAGGCCGCGCGTCTTCGACTCCTGCGACACCCGAGGCCGGTCCATGCCCGCGAACGGATCCCGCGCCGCCGCGCCCGCCCGCACCAGGTACTGGTACAGCGACGCGGCCGACGACACCCGGCGAGCCCTGGTGGCAGGCTCCAACCCAGCCGCGCCCATCGCCTCCACGTACTTGTCTGCCTCCATCGGCGCCGGATCGGCCGGGTCGACCCCGCGCATAGCCAGCCACAGCAGCCACCACGAGGCATCCTTGATGTAGCCATCCCGGGTCGCCGAAGACGAGCGACGCTCCGACGCCAGCCACGCATCCACCGCCGCCACCGCGAGATCGCTGCCGCCGAGCGACCGCATCAGCTCCTGCAGCTCCGGCAGAGTGCGCGCCGGCGCGGCACCCGTACGGGGATGGGCGGGGCCCCGCCCGGGGAGAGGACCTCCCCGGACAGCACCTCGCCAGCCAGCTCCAGCTCGCCGGTCATCTCACTCCTCACCGCTCATGCCGTCCGGCAGCGGGATCGCCTCCAGCAGCGCCCGCTCCTCCGCCCGCGGATCCGATCCTCGCGCATACCAGGCGATCTTCGTCAACGGGCACGGCCACCGCTCCGCCGGGTGCGACGGGCACGCCGTCTGGCCCGCGAACACATCCGGCGGCGGGCACACCCGCGCCAGCTCCCCGATCGCCCGCAACCGCAGCCGGTAGTTCTCCTCCTGGGCATACCACCGGTCGATCATCGCCTGGCTGACCGTCTCCGGGGTCACTTTCACCCGAGGCAGAGCCGCCAGCAGCCCGTACAAGGCCGCACCAAACATCCCACCACCGGACCTATCCCCTCCCCCTCTAGGGGAAGGTCCCGAAGATCCGTGCGGGGGGGTCGCACCACAGGGGCGACCTGACCGCGAACAAGCTCTACCGCACCGGCAAGCTCCCGACGAGCTCGTGCCCGGAGCGGGAGGTCGAGTCAGGAGACGTCGCCGCCGCCAAGCGTTACCTGACGGCGGCGCTCGACTGTCTGAACAAGGCCTGGGGCGCCCACTTCAAGCGGGCCCGGCTGCCCTTCGCCAAGGCCAGGATCGGGTTCATCACCAAGCCCAGGCTTCTGCAAGACCCCCTGGGAAGAGGCCACGGCGATGTACTGTCCCGCCGAGCGGCGCTTCCTCGTGCTGCTGGACGACAACCTGCTCGACGACCCGTCCGATCTGCTCCTGCTCAACGTGATCTCCCACGAGTACGGGCATCACGTGCAGGAGCTCACCGGCATCGACCGGGCCTACCATCGTCACCCGTACCGGAACGACAAGGAGCTGAACGAGCAGCTCCGCCGCCTGGAGCTGCAGGCCGAGTGCCTGTCCGGGGTCTTCATGGGCAGCGTCTGGACCTCGCTGGACCGTACCTCGGCCGACTGGGACGTGCTCATGAGGCTGACCCGGGCGAGCGGCGACGAGAAGTCCGAGGTCCGCTCGCACGGCAAGGGGCGCACCATCGCCGCCTGGCTCGACAAGGGCCGGCGCGCCAAGGACCCGCGGTCGTGCAACACCTGGACGGCGCCCTCGTCCAAGGTGTCCTGAAAAATCGCTGGACGCCGTCGTTAGTGTGGCCCGCATGACGATCGTGGACATCGACCGATTCATCGCCGAGGGCTTCGCCAAGCTGGAGGCGGCCGTGCCACGTGAGGTGGGTGACGTGGCGGAGGCGCTGGTGTGGCAGCTGATCGGCCTGTCGCCCGACGACCCGTCCGGGTGGGAGCAGCCGGTGGTGTGGACCGCCGACCTCGCCGGTCACGGCCCCTTCGGCGAGATGGCGCGCAGCCCCCGGCTGTACCAGGCGCTGGACGAGATCGCCGGGACCGGCGGGTGGCAGCCGCGCGGCTCGCTCGGCAACATGCCGATCCGCTTCCCCGGCAAGGCGGCGGCCGACGACCGCGGCTGGCACGTCGACGCGTCGGTGGCCCTGCCGGACGGCTCGTGGGCGGTGTCGGGCCGGCCGGAGACGATGCTGCTGCTCGTGCTGCTGTCGGAGGTGGGCGAGGACGACGCGCCGACCCGCATCCGGGTCGGCTCCCACCGTGACGCCGCCCGGGCGCTGGGTGAGCGGGTGCTCGACCCGTTCGAGGCCGGGCCGCTGCTGGACGAGGCCTCGAAGGACCGCCCGGTGGCGTACGCGACCGGGGTGCCGGGCGACATGTATCTGGTGCATCCGCTGACCGTGCACGCCGCCGACGAGCACCGGGGGACGAGGCCCCGGTTCATGTCGCAGGGCCCGGTGTTCCTGAAGGAGCCGGTCGCGCCGGGGGAGGGCACCGCGCTGGCGCGCGCCCTGCTGCCCTGACCCGCGTCCGCCGTCAGGAGGCGGCTGACTCCGGCCGGGCCGAGCCGTAGCGGCCGGGGGTGTAGCCGTACTCCTTGACGAAGGCCGTGATGAAGGCCGAAGGGCTGGAGTAGCCGACGCGGCGGGCCACCTCCGTCACCGGCCGGCTCTCCAGCAGCACGCGCGAGGTGCGCAACCGCAGTTTGGTGCGCACCTGCGAGTAGGACATGCCGAACTCGCGCTCGAAGTCGCGCTGCAGCGTCTTCACGCTGACGTGCAGCCGCGCCGCCCACTCGTCCAGCCGCACACTCTCGCCCGGGTTGTGCGACAGCTCGCGCACCACCGTCTGCGCGAACCCGCCGCCCGCGCCGTGACCGCCCGCCGGCTCGGCGGCCGCGGCCGTGAGCCCGGCCATGATGCGGGCCCGGGCCTCCAGGGCGGCGTCCTCGTCGTATCCCGGACGGCAGATGGCCTCGATCAGCCCGCCGATCTCCGGGCCGAGGGACACCGGGCCGGCCCGCAGCCCGTCGAGCCCCTGCGGCACCTCACGCAGGCACATCCGGTAGACCGTCTGCCGGTCGGCCGCGCGCACCTCGTGGGTGACCGCGCGGTGCGCCCAGAACGCCTCGAGCGGGCCCACGAACTGCCCCTGCGTCCCGTACCGGGTCGACAGCACGCCGTCAGGCGACCAGTAGAGCTGGTGGAGGAAGTCCTCCCGGCTCTCGCCGAACTCCAGCACGCCCGCCGAACGGTACTTGAGCACCAGGACGCCGGTGGGCCTGCCGAGACCGTAGGCGTACTCCTCGCACCGGAGCGGATCGGCGCTCCGCGGCTCCGCGAGAGACACGGTGTGGCCTCTCATCGACATCAGCTGACCTCCCATCGACATCACCAGCATCCTTGGTAAGGGTAGCCTAACCATGCCTCGGCCAACTCATGGCCTGGCCTTTCATCTGTTCCGAGGACTGTTCCCATGCGTTTTGCACTGCCCTGGCGCACCGCCGGCGCCGTCGCCCTCGCGCTCGCCCTGACGACCGGCTGCGGTGCGGCCGAGTCCGGCGAGCAGCAGGCCGCCGCGGCCCCCGCGACCCGGACCTTCGCCGCCGACAACGGCGAGATCACCATCCCCGCCGACCCCAAGCGGGTCGTCGCGACGGGGTACGCGGTGCCCGTGCTGATCGAGGCCGACGCCGCCCTGGTCGGCATCTCCACCTGGAAGCGCGGCCTGCCGCTGATGTCCGAGGAGGACCTGAAGACGTACGAGGGCCTGGAGAAGATCGCGGGGGAGACCGCCGCCGAGACCAACTACGAGGCGATCGCCAAGGTCAAGCCCGATCTGATCATCATCGGCGTGCCCAAGCCGGCCCTGGTGGACGTCGACATGGACCGGTTGGAGTCGATCGCCCCGGTCGCCGTGATCGGCCCGACCATGCCGTCGGCGTGGCGCGAGCTGTCGCAGCGCCAGACCGACGCCGCCGGCCGCGTGGACAACTTCGGCGCCGCCAAGGCCGCGTACGAGAAGAAGGCCGCCGAACTGGCCGCCAAGTACAAGGACGTGCTGGCGGGCCTGAAGTTCGGCCATGTCGGCGCGTACGGCGAGATCGCGGATGGCACGTTCCAGCGGGAGTTCGCCGGGTCGTGGGGCACCAGCATCGCCCAGGACATCGGCATCACCTACTACGGCGAGGTCAAGGAGAAGGGCGGCAACGCGGCCGACGTCTCGGAGTACCCGTCGATCGAGGAACTGCCCAAGAGCCTCGGCGAGGCCGACGCCATCACCTACACGGTCCAGCAGGACGGCACGCCTAACGAGGCCGTGAAGTACGTGCTCGACTCCGAGCTGTGGAAGGGCCTGCCCGCCGTCAAGGCCGGCAAGGTCTTCCCGATCCGCTACACCGAGGCCGCCACCTACGAGTCGGCGATGAAGACCCTGGACGCCGTCGACCAGGTGCTCGCACCGCTGCTCCAGTCATGAGGATCGAGCGCCGCGATCCCGCCGCGCGGGTCGCCGAGCACCACAGGAACGGGGCCGGCGTGGTCCGCGTCGGCTACCCGATCGGGATCCGCACGGCCCCGGTCGTCGCCCGCGAGCTGGTGACCCCGCGCATGCTGCGGCTCACGCTCAAGGGCCCGGAGCTGGCAGGTTTCCACAGCTACCAGGCCGACGACCACGTGGCGATCGTCTTCCCCGACCCGGACGGCACCCGCCGCCTCCCGGTGCCCAACGACGAGCTGATGCTCGACTGGCCCAAGCCGTCGGTCACCACCCGCAAGTACACCGTCCGGCGGTACGACGCCGGCGCCCGCGAGCTCGATCTGGACATCGTGCTGCACGAGGGCGGCGTCGCGGCCGCCTGGGCGGCCACCGTCGCGGTGGGCGACGAGGTGGCGGTCGCCGGGCCGCCCGGCGCCAAGGCGTTCCCGCACTCGTACGGGCACTACGTCTTCGCCGTCGACGCCACCGCCCTGCCGGCGGCGGCGCGGTGGCTGGAGGAGTCGCCCGCGGACGTCTCCGCGCAGCTCGTGATCGAGACCGACGACCCGGCCGAGCACGCCTACCCGCTCGCCGAGCGGGCCGGGGCGGAGGTGACCTGGCTCGTCCGCGAGGACGGGCGGTCCTCGCTCGCCGACACGGTGCGGTCCCTGACACTGCCGCAGGTCCCGTCGTTCCTGTTCGCCGCCGGGGAGGCGGGGGACATCAAGCCGCTGCGCCGGTGGAGCGCGGGGCGGATGGACGCGCTGTTCACCGGCTACTGGAAGCGTGGAGTCGCGGGGCTTGAGGATTGATCGACGACGGGCGGCCGTGCTCCTGGCCGCCCTCGTGCTCCTTCTCGCCGTCGCGGTGACGAGCCTGGCCGTCGGCGCGCAGGCGATCCCGCCCGCCGAGATCTGGCAGGCCTTCACCGCCTACGCCGGCACCGACGAGCACGTGATCGTGCGCGGGATCCGGGTCCCGCGCACGGTGCTCGGGATCTGCGTGGGCGCGGCGCTGGGCACCGCGGGCACGCTCGTCCAGACGCTGACCCGCAACCCGCTGGCCGAGCCGGGCATCCTCGGGGTGACCTCCGGCGCCGGGTTCGCCATCGTGCTCGGCGCCCTGCTGGGCCTGGCCGACAGCGCGGCGGGACAGCTCGGGCTCGCCTTCGCGGGCGCCGTGCTCGCCTCGGTCGCCGTCTACGCCGTCGGCTCGACCTCGCCGCTGCGGCTGGTCCTGACCGGCGTGGCGCTCAGCGCCGTACTCGCGGGCATCTCGCTCGGCATCCGGCTCCTGGTGCCCGACGTGTTCGACCGGCACCGGTTCTGGGCCGTCGGCGCGCTGGCCGGGCACGAGCAGCAGCCGCTGACACCGGCGCTGGTGACGATCGGCGTGGCGCTGGCAGGCGCCGTGGCGATCACCAGGCCGCTGAACGCGATGGTCCTCGGCGACGAGGTGGCCAAGGCGCTCGGCGGGCACGTCACGCGGACCAGGCTCGGCGTGCTCGTGCTGGTCACCCTGCTCGCCGGGGCGGCCACGGCCGCCGCCGGGCCGATCGCGTTCCTCGGGCTGATGGTGCCGCACCTGGCCCGCCGGGTGGCGGGCGCGTCGATCCCGTGGCTGATGGCCTACACGATGGTGCTGGGGCCGATCCTGCTGCTGGTCTCCGACATCGCCGCGCGCGTCCTGCTCCCCACGGGGGAGGTGCCGGTGGCCGTGGTCACCGCGTTCCTCGGCGCGCCGGTGCTCATCTGGGCGGTACGCAGCCGCGGGATGGTGCGATCATGACCGGTCATCTCGTGCTGCGCGCCGGCGCGTACTCGATCAGGATGGGGCGGCGGCCGCTGCTGGTGTCGCTGGGCCTGGTGGCGGCGGCGCTGGTCCTGGGCTTCGTCGGCCTGTGCTTCGGCGCCTCCTGGTCCGATCCCGCGGAGGTGCTCGCGGCCCTGGCCGGGCAGGGCGACTCCGTCGTGGTGATCCGCGACTGGCGGCTGGCCCGGGTGGCCGCCGCGCTGGTCTTCGGCGCCGCGCTCGGGCTGGCCGGGGCGATCTTCCAGAACCTCACCAGGAACGCGCTCGGCAGCCCGGACGTCATCGGCCTCGACGCCGGCTCCTACACCGGGGCGCTGTTCGCCATCACCGTGCTCAGCAGCACCCCGGCGCAGCTCGCCGTCAGCTCCGTGGCGGGCGGGATGGCCACCGCCGCGGTGATCTACTTCCTGTCGCTGCGCTCCGGGCTCAACGGCATGCGGCTGATCGTCATCGGCATCGCCATGAACGCCATGCTGACCGCGCTCAACACGTGGATCGTGCTGCGGGCCGAGCTGGAGATCGCGATGGCGGCGACAGGGTGGAGCGCGGGCTCGCTGAACGGGGTCGACTGGGGGGAGCTGGCGCTGCCGTTCACCGTCGTCGGCGCGCTGGCGATCCTGCTGATGACGCTGTCGCCCGGCATGCACCAGACCGCGCTCGGCGACGACCTCGCCGTCACCTCGGGCGTGCGGCTGAACCGGCTGCGGCTGCTGCTCGTGGTGGCGGGCGTCGGCTGCACGGCCACGGTGACGGCGGTCGCCGGGCCGATCGTGTTCATCTCGCTGGCCGCGCCGCAGATCGGCCGACTGCTCGCCGGGACGGCGGGGGTGGCGCTGCTGCCCGCGGCGCTGACCGGCGGGGTGCTGCTGCTGGCCGCCGACCTCGGCGCGCAGGTGGTGTTCGCGCCCATCGCGCTGCCGGTCGGCGTGGTCACCACGGTGATCGGCGGCGGCTACCTCATCTGGCTGCTGGTCCGGAGGGCGGGGCGGGGCTGATCCCACGTCCGGGTCCGACATCCGATCGTGATCCGGACGTGGGATCTTAACCCCCATGGGTACGGTCGCGCGCCGCGTCGCAAGCTGGCTGGGGCTGGCCGGTCATCTCTGCACCCTGGTGCCCTTCTACACCTCCAGCGGCCTCATGGCCCCGCTCTGGGCGGTCATCGCGCTGTTCGCGGTGTGGCTGGCCCTCCTGGCGGCAGCCGTCATGGCGGTGCGGGCCCGCTCCCCGTGGGGGCTGCTGGTGCCCGTCGTCTCGCT
The DNA here is from genome assembly GCF_043198225.1 of Nonomuraea sp. NPDC048826. NCBI lineage: Bacteria > Bacillati > Actinomycetota > Actinomycetes > Streptosporangiales > Streptosporangiaceae > Nonomuraea > Nonomuraea sp. NPDC048826. The sequence goes on from NZ_JBICUQ010000008.1 coordinate 478,776, forward strand.
GGCCTTCTGGTGGTGCGCGATGAGCGCGGGTGAGGCGTTCCTGGGCTGGACGCCCTGACAGCGCAGTTTTCCGAACTGTGGGCTTGTTTTAACAATGAACCTAATCTTATATATGATGAGGTTCAGCTTGCGCGTGCCCACCTGGGAGGCCGCCGTGACATTCGACGCCCGCAGCCATTACTCCGACATCGCCCGGTCAGGGCCGCCGCTCTTCTTCCCCGATCCGCCGGTGCCCGTCACGTTCAACTTCGACCAGGGCCTGGCCGCCGAGGAGACCTTCCCGATCGCCACGCTGGCCGCGCTCCACCAGGAAGTGCTCGACCGCGACTCCGGGCGGGCGCTCGAATACATCTCCATGGGCTGGGACCCGGCCGACGACAAGCTCCGCTATCTCGCCACGTACGAGGAACTCGTGCTCGGCAACCGGGACCTGCGCACCGCGCTGGCATCCTGGCTCGGCGGGAAGAACGACCGGGCCAACCTGACCGCCGACGGGATCGCCCTCACCTCCGGTTCCGTCCAGGCCATCGGCCTGGCCATCAACGCGCTCGTGGACGAGGGCGACGGCGTGCTGGTGGAGTCGGCCACGTTCCCGTACGCGCTGCGCTACTTCGAGATGCGCAAGGCCCGGACGTACCCGGTCGCCATGGACGTCGACGGGCTCGACCCCGACGACCTGGAGCGCGCGCTCGAGCGGATGCGGGCCGACGGGGTGCGGCCCAAGATGCTCTACATCGTCGCGTCCTACAGCTGCCCGACCGGCTACACGACCAGCGAGGAGCGCCGGCGGCGCATCATGAGCCTGGCCGAGCGGCACGACCTGCTCATCCTGGAGGACGCGGTCTACGCCGACCTGCGGCTGTCCGGTCCCGAGGTGCCCAGCCTGCTGTCGATGGACCGCGACGGCCGCGTCTTCCAGTCGCACAGCTTCAGCAAGATCGTCGCCCCCGGGCTGCGGCTCGGCTGGATGGCCGGTTCGCCGGAGGTCATCGCCGCGCTGGCCGCCGTGCGCCAGGACCTCGGCGTGAGCCAGTGGACGGCCCGCGCGATGACCGCGTTCGTGTCCCGCGGGCACCTCGACGCGCACATCGACTCGGTCCTGCCGGTCTACCGCCGCAAGCGGGACATCGCGGCGGCGGCCGTGACGGAACACTGCGCCCCGCACGTCACCTTCGACCTGCCCGACGGCGGCTTCTATCTCTGGCTGCGCCTGTCGGAACAGGTCGACTGGGACAAGGCGCAGCAGGCCGCCGCCTCCGCCGGGGTCAGCTTCCGGGCGGGCGAGCGGTTCATGAACGAGGCGACGCGGCCGGACAGCGCCACCTACCTGCGCCTGGCGTACAGCCACGTGGGCGAGGAGGAGCTGGAACGCGGCATCCGGGCGCTCGGCGCCGCGATCCGCGGTGCGGTGAAGTAGCGGGTCGCGGTGGCGCGCAGAGTCGTCAACCCCACGGCCGCCCTGACCTTCCCGGGCATGTCGCAACTGGTCGTCGACGACGACCTGGCCTTCCTGTCCGGCCAGTGCGCGCTCGACCTCGCCGGCCGGCTGGTCGGCGAGGGCGACCCCGAGGCCCAGGTCAGGCAGGCGTTCGCCAACGTCGAGTCGCTGCTCAGGGCCGGCGGGTTCGCGCTCGCGGACGTGGTGAAGATCATCTGCTACGTCACGGATCCGGACGTCTACCGGGCCTACGCGGCCGTCAAGGCCGAGCTCTTCCCCGACGGCGGACCGGCGGCCACGACCGTGGTCGTGGCCGGCCTGCTCGACCCGCGCATGCTGGTCGAGATCGACGTCATCGCCCGCCACCGGGAAAGCTGAGGCGCGATCACTGGTCCGGCCCGGGCGCGGGTACGGTGAGTCTCGCCGGCTGCTGCGGCCTGGCGGGCGACTTCGGCATGGAACGCGGCCACTACGAGGTCTCTGTCGCCGTCGCGGAACACACGCTGCTGCCCGCGCTGCGCGCCGAGGCCGGCGCGGTGTTCCTGGCCGACGGCTTCTCGTGCCGGACCCAGGCCGGTCAGCTGCCCGGTCGGCGCGGCGTGCATCTGGCGGAGCTCCTCCGGCGATGATCACGCGGTCTGGCACACTGAGCGCGTGACCGCACGAGGCCGTCCGCCGGACCCCGATCTCGAGACCCGCGTGCACGCCGCGGCCCTCGAACTGTACGGCGAGGTCGGCTGGGCCGGGTTCAGCTTCGACGTGCTGGCCCGCCGCGCCCACGTCGGCAAGGCCACCCTCTACGGCAAGTGGGGGAGCAAGGAGAGGCTGATCGTCGCCGCCCTGGCCACCGGGCTGCCGCCGCATCCGGAGGAGAAGACGGCCGGATCGCTGCGGGACAACCTGATCCAGATGGCGGGCGAGATCCTCGACAGCTACCTGGAGCCGCAGGGCCTGGTCTACCTGCGGGCCCAGATCGAGGCCCGGGTCTACCCCGAGCTGTTCGGGCAGGCGCTGGAGTCGTTCCAGCGCGAGCGGATCCGGATCGGCCGCGCCGTCGTGGTCGCCGCCATCGACCGCGGCGAGCTGCCGGCGGGCACCTCTCCCGCGCTCGTCCTGGACGCGGTCGCCGGCATCCTGACCAGCCGGTTCCTCTCCACGCCGATCGGCCAGACGTCCGCCCTGGCCGCGCGGAAGGGCGCCCTGGTCGAGGAGATCGTGGACTTCGTGCTGTCCGCCGTCCACCACCGGGAATCCGGTTCTTGACACGGTCAGGATCTCCGCTCTAGCGTCCAAAAGACGATTTTCGTCTGATATCAGGGGTCCCATGACGGCATACGCGCTGGATCATGTCGCTCTCGCCGTGCGGGCCTGGGCCCAGGCCGGTCCGGTCCTCGCCGGCCGGTTCGGCGGCCGCTGGCGCAGCGGGTTCGACCAGATCGCCTTCAGCCCGGCGCAGATCGAGTACGCCGGCGACATGCGCGTCGAGCTGCTGGCGCCAGGGGCCGACCCGTCCTCGTTCGTCCGCCGCTTCCTCGACGCCACCGGCGCGCCGGCCCGTCCGCACCACATCACGTTCAAGGTGCGCGACATCCGGGTCAGCCTCGACGCGGCGCGCGCCGCCGGGTTCGAGCCCATCCTCGTCAACCTGGACTACGACCAGTGGCAGGAGGCGTTCCTGCACCCCAAGGACACCGGGCTGGGTTTCCTCGTGCAGCTGGCGCAGGCCGGCGAGCTGCTGGACGAGTTCGCCGCCGACCTGCCCGGCATGCACCCGGCGCCCCCGTGGCCGGACCCCGGCGGGGAAGGCGTCGCCCAGGCGTCCTTGCCCGCGGTCGCCGGGCAGGTGGCGCGGTGGGACCTCACCCGCCGGGTGCTCCGCGACGTCCTCGGCGGCGCCGAGACCCCGCTGGCGGAGGGGATCTCCCGCTTCACCTGGCCGAGCGGGGCCGACCTGGTGCTCGCCACCGGGGAGACGCCCGGCCTGCGGGCCCTGGCCTTCCGGGGCGACGCGGTGGCCTCCTGGGAGCTCGCCGACGTCCTGCGGGCGGCCGCGGAGGAGCCGATCGTGCCGGAGCTCGGCATCAGGGTGACCGACCTGGCCACCCAGCCGACGGCCTCCTGACCCCGGGCCGTCAGCCGCGGGGCGCGGCCAGCGTCCAGCCCGCCGCCTGTTCGCGCTGCCGCCAGTAGGCCGCGAACCTGCCGTCCTGGGCGAGCAGCTCGGCCAGGGACCCCTGCTCCGCCACCCGCCCCTCGTGCAGGAACACGATCTGGTCGGCCCTGGCGATGGTGCTGAGCCGGTGCGCCACGATGACGGTGGCGCGCCCGCCGCCGCCCGCCTCCAGGGCGTGCACGAGCGCGCGCTCGTTCCCGGTGTCCAGTGCGGCGGTGGCCTCGTCCAGGAGCAGCAGCGGCGCGTTCTTGAGCAGGGCGCGCGCGATGCTCACCCGCTGGCGCTCGCCGCCGGACAGCGCCGCGCCCCGCTCGCCCACCCGGGTCTGCCGGCCGTCGGGCAGACGGGCGACCACCTCGTCGAGCTGCGCCGCCGACGCGGCCCGCCGGATCTCCTCGTCCCCGGCACCGGGGTTGCCGAGGCGGATGTTGTCCCACAGGCTCGCGTCGAACAGGTAGACGTCCTGGAAGACGATGCCCAGCTGCCGCATCAGGGCCGGCGGGTCGTAGGAGCGCACGTCATGCCCGGCGACGTGCACGCCGCCCCCGTCCACCTCGTGGAAGCGCGCGATGAGCGCCAGCAGCGTGCTCTTGCCCGCGCCCGACGCCCCCACCACCGCCGTGGTGGTGCCGCGCGCCACCGTGAACGAGACCCCGGACAGGATCTCGCGGCCCGGCTCGTACCCGAACCGGATGTCACGCAGCTCCAGCGCGGGGGCGGCCGGGTCTGGCGTCACCTGCTCGCGTCCCCCCAGCACCGGCGCGTCGAGCAGGGCGTGCACCCGGGCGAGCGTGCCGCGCATGGCCTGCATCGCGGGGAACAGCTCGGCCAGCGTGAGGAACGGCTCGACGAAGCGCACCGAGACGATGATCAGCGCGATGACCTCCGGCGCGCCGAGCCGGCCGTCCAGGCCGAGGACCACAGCGGTGGCGGCCAGGCCCAGCAGGGCGGCCTGGGTGGCCAGGCCGAACATCACCTGGCCGGGAAGGCTGAAGCCGATCAGGCGCAGCGTCGCCCCGCGCTGCTTGTCGAGCGCGGCGGCCACGGCCGAGCCGTCCGTCCCGGTGCGGCCCGCCGCCCGGAGCGCCTGCTGCACCTGGGCCAGCTCGATGATGCGCTCGCCCGCGTCCCTGGACGCCGCCGCGTAGGCGTCGTCGGCCGCGTTCAGCGAACGTAGGCTCGCCCAGACGGTGCCCATGAGCAGCAGCGCGGCGGCCAGCGCCACCAGGCCGAGCGGCCAGGCGACGAACAGCAGGCCCACACCGATCAGCACGGGCACGACGAGCGCGCCGGCCGCGGGCGTCAGCAGGTTCGCGATGCCCTGGCACAGCTCCCGCCCCGAGGAGGTCAGTGCCCGCTGTCCCTCGGCACGGCGCTCGGCCGTGAACCAGCCCAGCGGGATGCGCTGGAGCCGGTCCGCGATCCGGCCCTCGATGCCGGACAGCAGGTCGAAGCCGATGGCGAAGCCGGCCCCGGCCAGCCGGTAGTCGATCGCCCAGCCCGCCGCCACCAGGGCGGCCAGCGTCACGACCCAGGGCACCGCGTCGCCGGGAGCGGGGGAGAACAGCGAGCTCAGCAGCGGGACCAGGCTCAGGATGGCGCCGGCCCGGACCGTCGTGCTCAGCGCGAGCAGGGCCAGGTAGCGGACGACGGCGCGGCGGTCGCCGGCCAGGCGGAGCGTTCGCTTGATCATGCCGAGACCTCCTGGGTGACCTGGGCGGCGTTCCACAGCTCCCGGTAGAGACCGGGGGCGGCGAGCAGGCTCTCGTGCGTGCCGCGCTGGACGACGCGGCCGCCGTCGAGAACCACGATGGCGTCGGCGCCGGTGACGGTGTGCAGGCGGTGCGCGATCATCAGGACCGTGCGGCCCTCGGCGAGGCGGCTCAGCGCCTGCTGCACGCGGTGCTCGGAGTCCGGGTCGGCGAAGGCGGTCGCCTCGTCGAGGACGAGCACCGGCGGGTCGGCCAGCAGCGCCCTGGCGATGGTGAGCCGCTGCGCCTCGCCGCCGGACAGGCTGATCTCCTCGCCCAGGATCGTGTCGTATCCCTGCGGCAGCCGGACGATCCGGTCGTGGATCCGCGCGTCCGCCGCCGCCCGTTCCACCTCCGCCCGGGAGGCATCGGGCCTGGCCAGCGCGATGTTGTCGTGCACGCTGCCGCGGACCAGCGACACGTCCTGGAACACGAACCCCACCCGCCGGTAGAGCTCGTCGAGGGGCAGCTCGCGCAGGTCGGCGCCGCCGATCGTGATGCGGCCCGACCCCACGTCGTGGAAGCGGGCCAGCAACGCGGCCAGCGTGGACTTGCCGGCGCCGCTCGGGCCGACGAGCGCCGTCACCGTCCCGGGGGCGAGCTCCAGGTCGATGCCGGACACGACCGGGTGGCGCTCGTCGTAGCCGAAGGAGACCTGCTCGAAACGGACCGCGTGGCCGGACGGCGTCCGCGGCCGCCCGGGCTCGGGCAGCTCCCGCTCGTCGAGGATCAGGCCGATCCGCTGGGCCGCCGCCCTGGCGTCGCGCATCGAGCCCATCCCGTACGCCACGGCCAGCAACTGCGACCCGAACGTCACGCCGAGCAGCAGGAACGGCAGCAGGTCGGAGGCGGCGAGCAGACCGCCCGCGAGCATCAGCCCGCCCGCCACGATGATCACCAGAAGTGAGGTCAGCGGGCGGGTGACCAGGTCGACCAGGGTCTTTCGGCCCGTCAGCGGGCGCTGCCACGCGTCCAGGAAGCGGGCCCGCTCGTCCAGCGTCGCGCGGAAGCCCGCGGCCGGGCCCGCGTCGTAGGCACGGACCACCGTCAGCCCGTCCAGATAGGCGACCGCCTCGGCGGAGACCCGCTTCTCCCACACGGTGAAGCGCGCCAGCTGCGCGGTCGAGCCCTGGACCATCCGGGCGGCCAGGACGAGGTAGGCGAGCAGCGGCACCAGCAGGATCGCGGCCAGGCCGGGGGAGACCGTGAACAGGTAGCACAGCACCGCGATCGGCGTCACCGCCGCCGCGACGACGTCGATCACCGCGTGGGTGACCAGGTAGTGGACGCTGGCCGTGTCGTCCATGACCGCCTGCTTGACCGTCCCCGAGTTGCGCTCGGTGAGCCAGCCGAGCGGCAGCCGCGACAGCTTGCGCACCACGGTCATCCGCACGTGGTGGCCGAACCGGGCGTCCACCACGTGCATCGCCAGCGCCAGCCCGCCCGCGGCCGCCGCGCCCGCGCCCATCAGGACCAGGGCGAGCAGGCCCAGGTCCGCCAGGCCCGCCGCCCCGGCGCCGTCCGCCAGCAGCCGGCGGCAGAGCTCCACCAGCAGCAGGTACGGGGCCAGCTGGAGCAGGGAGATCACGCCCTGGAACACGCCGGCGAGGATGAAGCGGGAACGGAGTGGCGCCAGCAGGCGCGCCCCGGCCCGCGACCGCCACCGGCCGACTTCGGCGGGCACGGTCTCCACGGGCACGGTCTCCTCGGGCACGGTCTCCTTGGCCGGCGCGGCCTCCTCGGCGGCCTGCTGCCGGTCCGTGCCCATGGCCTTGCCCTTGACCCAGTAGGCGCGGGACTTGACGTCGGTACGCGGGAAGCCGTGCTCCTTGAGCCGCGCCACCACCGCCTTGGTGGCGGCCGACTCCGCGGTGACCCAGGCGTACCAGTCGGACCAGTCGCGCTCGCCGATCGCCCGCGCCAGCACGCCGGGATCGCCGGTGGTCGGCAGCCAGGCGACCGTGGCACGCGGATGCGGGGTGATCGGGATCGCCGAGTCCTCGTCGTGGTACTGCTCCAGCAGCACCACGACCGGGGTGGTGTCGGGCACGGCGGCCAGGATGGCGTTGATCCCGGCCACCGACGCAGCGTCGCCGATCAGCAGGTAGCCCTCGGGCTCCGGGTCCGGCACCGCGAAGTGCCCCGACGCCCAGCGGGTGACCTGGATGGTGTCGCCGGTCCGCACCCCCGCCGCCCAGGCGGAGGCCGGCCCGGGAGGCTCGTGCAGCAGGAACTCCAGGCCGACCCGCTGGTTGTCCGGGTCGGGCTCGACGAGGGTGTAGCCGCGCTGGTGCTCGCGCCCGCTCCCGTCTGGGTCGGGCGCCCACAGGCGCACCCAGGCGGAGGGCTCGAAGGACTGGCCGTCGAAGAGGGTGGGGGCGTGGAAGGTGATGCGGCGGTAGTGCGGGGTGATGTCCTCGACGCCGACGACGGTGAGCGTGTGCTCCACCGCGCCGAACGTCTTCGCCATGGCCCCGGCGTATCCCCGGCGTGCCATCAGTGGTGCTCTCCTCAAGTGGTGAAGGGGTGCCGGAGGGTCAGCGAGCCGACCGGCCGGCCGGGTGGGAGGTGGGCGGCCAGCCCGTCGGCGGCCGCGGTCAGCAGCAGGACGAAGTAGTCGTCGGCGGTGTGGTCAGGGATGCCCGCGAGCGCCTCGCGCAGCACCGGGGACCCGGTCATGGCGGCGAGCGCCTCGCCGGCGCCGCCCGGCTCGTCCCGGCCGTGCGCGGTCCGGGACTCCTCGGCCACGACCAGGCCGAGGCTGATGGTGGCGATCGCGGAGCTGAGCACGGTGGCGGCGGCGGGGTCGTAGCCCCGGCGGCCCAGGGCGGCGACCTGCGTCTCCAGCAGCCGTACCCCGGAGGCGCCGCGCGGGAAGAGGCGCTGGAAGTAGTCGGCGCTGCCCGGGTGCGCCAGCACGAACCGCCGGAGCTGCGCGCCGAAGGAGACCAGGTGCTCCGCGGTGGAGTGGGCCGGATCGTCGGCCAGGGTCAGCTCCGCCAGGATCGCCTCGCCGACCAGGTTCTCCAACGCCGATCGGCTCGGCACGTGCCGGTAGACGGCGGCGGTCGTGACGCCGAGCGCGTCGGCGACCTTCTGCACGGTGAGCTCGGCCAGGCCGATGCGGACCCCGGCGGCCACGATGTCGCCGAGGGCGAAGGTCGCCGTGCGCCCGCCAGTCTTCACGTGCTGTCCTTTGGTAAGCCTAACCTTAGTTACGGTGCATAACTTAGAAGACGATCGCTCCTTCGCGCAAGAGCCGCACCGGCGAAACGGTCCATCGGACGCCGCCGCGAGGACTTTGGTCCCTGCCGTGACAGGGGCGGGTGCCGGAAATCTGGGGTCGGGTCCGGCCGACGCCGGGCTCACCAGCGTGATGACCTCAGGAGCGACACGTGAGCATGCTGCAAGCAGCGGTGACCCTGCTGGGCGCGGTGGGCGCGGCGATGGTGCTGTCGGGACCCGTCATGGCGATCCAGGGCGTGCGAGGACGCGCCCGGATCGGCCGGGAACTACGCGACCAGGGGATCAGCTTCCCCGGCAGGGGAGTGCCCGCGAGCCTCGCCGGACGGCCGGTCGTCACCGGGCCCCAGGCCCGCGACTTCGCCGAAGTGATCGGGAACAACGTGCGCACGGCCACGGGCGGCCGCACCTACGCGCAGGTGAGCGCCGAGCTGATGGCCGCGCCCGACGGGGACGACAAGCTGACGGCGCTGCGGCAGACGGCCTTCACCGGCCAGATGCTGCGCGCCACACTGCTCAACGCCTACCAGGCGTGGCAGGTCACCACGCTGGTCATCGGCCTGGGCACGCTGCTGACCGCGACCGGCGTCGCGCTGATCGCCGCCGGCATCGCCCTGGCCCCCTAGACCGCGCAGGAGTCCGCGTTGACCACCATCGACCACGTCCCCGGGTCCCGGCCGCTGCGCCGGGCCCGCCGCGACGTCGCCGCCGCCCCGTTCATCGTCATCTGGGAGTCCACCCGGGCCTGCCCCCTGGCCTGCCTGCACTGCCGCGCCGAGGCCCAGCCCGACCGCGACCCCCGCGAGCTGAGCACCGCCGAGGCGCGGGAGCTGATGGGCCAGGTCGCGGCCTTCGGCCGCCCCGCCCCGCTGTTCGTGATCACCGGGGGCGACCCCTTCGAACGCCCCGACCTGTTCGACCTCGTACGGCATGGGCGTGAGCTCGGCCTGGCCCCCGCCGTGTCGCCCTCGGCCACGCCCGCGCTCACCCGGGAGAACCTCGCCCGGCTGCACGAGGCCGGCGCGGCGGCGATCTCGATCAGCGTGGACGCGGCCACGGCCGCCCGCCACGACGAGTTCCGCGGCTACGACGGGGTATTCTCCCGCACGCTGTCCGCCTGGCGCGCGGCCCGGGAAGCCGGGCTCAAGGTGCAGATCAACACCACGGTGACCCGCGGCAACCTCTCCCAGCTGCCGGACGTCGCCCGGCTGGTGCGCGACCACGGCGCCATGCTGTGGAGCGTCTTCTTCCTGGTGCCCACCGGCCGCGGCCGCGCCCTCGCCGCGCTGAGCCCGCGCGAGGCCGAGGACGTGCTGCACTTCCTCTACGATCTCGGCACCGTGATCCCGGTCAAGACCACCGAGGCCCACCACTTCCGGCGCGTCGCCGTCCAGCGGCTCATCCTGGCGGAGCGCGGCGCCGACCACGTCGCCGAGCTGGGGCTCGGCCCGCTCTACCGCGACCTGCGCCGGCGCGCCCGGCGGGCGGGGCTGATCAAGGACCGGCGGGTCCGCCGCCCGCCGATCGACGTCAACGCCGGTCGCGGCCTGGTGTTCGTCTCCCACACCGGCACCGTGCACCCGTCCGGCTTCCTGCCGATCAGCTGCGGCGACGTACGGAAGAAGCCGCTGACTGAGATCTACCGGACGGCGCCGCTGTTCAACGCGCTGCGCGACCCCGACCGGTTGTCAGGGCGCTGCGGCGGGTGCGAGTTCAGGACCGTCTGCGGCGGGTCCCGCTCGCGCGCCTACGCCTGCACCGGGGACGTTTTCGGCGAGGAGCCCTGGTGCGGCTACCAGCCGGGCAGCTTCCCCTACCAGGAGGAACTCGCCGCCCACGTCACCCCGTGACGGTCAGCCCTTCGTCTCCTGCTGGATCCGCACCATGGTGCCCGACGGGTCGCGGAAGGCGCAGTCGCGCGGGCCCCAGGGCTGGTCGATGGGCTCCTGCAGCACCTCGGCGCCGGAGGCGCGGATCCGTTCGAAGGTCGCGTCGAGGTCGTCGGTGCGGAGCACGACCATCGGCAGGGCGCCCTTGAGGAGCAGCTCCCGCAGGGCGTCGCCGTCGGCCTGGGACCGGCCCGCGTGCGGCTCGGAGAGCACGATCTCCACGCCCGGCTGGTCGGCGCTGCCGAGGGTGACCCAGCGGAACTCGCCGGCCGACACGTCGTTGCGCACCTCCAGGCCGAGCGCGTCGCGGTAGAAGGTGAGTGCCGCGTCCACGTCGTCGACGGTGATGTGGCAGTAGTGGAGTGCGATTGTCATAGGGCCGACGTTAGGCGGCGGGTTCGCGCCGCGCTTCTCAGATCCTGCTCGGCACGTTTCTGATCGGCCTGGTGTGCAGTTTGGCCACGCACGGGGGCATCGAGGTCACGTCGTGGTGCTCCCGGGCGCGGTAGGCGCTCGGGGTCTCGCCCAGCAGCTCGGTGAAGCGCGAGCTGAACGAGCCGAGCGAGGTACAGCCGACGGCCATGCACGCGTCGGTCACGCTGACCCCCGCGCGCAGCAGCGCCATCGCCCGCTCGATGCGGCGGGTCATCAGGTAGCTGTAGGGGGTTTCGCCGTAGGCGGCCCGGAACTGCCGGGAGAAGTGGGCCGGCGACATCAGCGCGTGGCGGGCCAGCGTCGGCACGTCGAGCGGGCGCGCGTACTCGCGGTCGATCAGATCGCGCGCCCGCCGCAGATGGACGAGATTGGCGAGGTCGCTCGCGGTCATGGTGCCAGGGTATAACGACCGGCCGGCAACGGACCGGGCCCGGTACGGCCCATCGGCCGCGGGCCAGGGGACTTTCGTCCCTGACGTGGGCGCCTCGGGGCGCGGGATGTTATCTCCATGTCCGCTGTCATCCCCGCGCCGGAGGTGTCCCGATGACCGAGCTCGGCGCTGTCCCCGAGGCCGGGCCACGGGAACTGCCGTTCGCGACCCCCGGCGGCGTGAGCAGGATGGTGAACGCCGCCGCCGCCGCGCCGTCGGTGCACAACACCCAGCCGTGGCGCTTCCGCTGCGTCGACGAGGCGACCATGGAGCTCTACGCCGACCTTGAACGGCTGCTCGTGGTCACCGATCCGCTGGGCCGCGGGCTCGGCGTCAGCTGCGGCGCGGCGCTGTACAACCTGCGCCTGGCGATCCGGGCGACCGGGCACGCCGCTCTGGTGGAGACGCTGCCCGACCCGGCCCGCCGCCCCGACCTGCTGGCCGTCGTGCGCGCCACCCCCGCGGACCCGCCCGGCCAGGACGAGCGGCTGCTGTACGAGATGATCCCGCACCGGCGCACCAACCGCTTCCCCTTCGACGGCCGCCGGCTGCCCGCGGAGGTCTTCACCGACCTGGTGCACGCGGCGCACGACGAGGGCGCCACGCTCGTCAAGGTGAAGGGCAGGACCGCGCGGCGGGTGTTCGACATGATCGGCATGGCCGAGGCGACGCTGGCCGCCGAGGAGCGCTACCGCGCCGAGCTGGCCCGCTGGACGGGCCGGGACTGCGACGGGGTGCCCGAGCACGCCTTCGGCCCCCGCCCCCGGCACGGCACGCCGCCCCTGCGCGACTTCGGCCTGGGCGGCGGGCGCGGCCGCGCGCCGGTCGCCGACTTCGAGCGGGAGCCGCAGCTCGCGGCCCTGTTCACCAGGGGCGACGGGCCGCTCGACTGGCTGCGCGCCGGGCAGGCGCTGCAGCGGGTGCTGCTCACCGCGACCGCGCGCGGCGTCGCCGCGTCGCTGTTCAGCCAGCCGCTCGACCTGCGCCCCGCGCCGCACTCCGGCAACCGCGCCGGGCCGCTGGGTCACGTGCAGATGCTGATCAGGCTCGGGTACGGGCGGCCGGTCCCGCGGGTGCCGCGCCGAAGGGCGTTCGAGGTGCTCGACCCGGTGGAGCCCGGCCACAGGCCGATCGGCCCCTGACCGGGGACTTCGGTTGTCCGCCGCCTCACCAGCCCGCGGGTGCGCCGCGGCGCCACGCGCGCTCGTCTTCCTGCTGCACGCGATGTCGGCCTGGGTGCTCGCCGCCATCTGGCCGTTCGCCCGGCTCGTGCACGTCTGGTCCGCGCCGGTCGCGTACCTGTGGCGGCCGCACGTCGTCCACCGCCGCCGCCCGGCCCTTTCCAGGAAAGGGTAGTTCGTACCACGAATTTGTTATCCTGGGCCGGTGAACGAGCAGGTCGACGATCCGATGGGGCCCGTGGCCGGGCTGGTCCGGGCCACGTTTCTGGTGAACGCCGTCTACGTGGAGTCGGCCCGCGAGCACGGCATCACCCAGCAGCAGGGCCAGCTGCTCTGTGTCCTGATGGGGCAGTCCTACGGCATGGGCGAGCTGGGCACGGTGCTCGGCCTGGCCAAGTCCAGCCTGACCGGGCTGGTGGACCGCACCGAGCGTAACGGCCTGGTCCGGCGCGAGCCCGACCCGACCGACTCGCGGGCGGTGACGGTGGCGCTCACCGGGCGGGGCGCCAAGCTCGCCGCCGAGTTCTACGCCGAGACCTGCCGCCGGGTCGAGAGGCTGATCACCGGGCTCGGCCCGGCGGAGCGTGACACGCTCGGCGCGCTGCTCGGCCGCGTCGTGGCGGACAACAAGGTCCCGATCGTCTTCCTGGAGCCCGATCCGGCCCGCTGATTTGAAGTTCGTACTACGAACTAATATGGTTCGTAGTACGAACTGATTTTTCGTGTCCCAGGAAGGCGGCACATCATGTCCGCACTCGACGTCGTCTTCGGCTTCGGAGCGCACTCCGGCATCGACGACATCCCCGCACTGGAGCGCATGGCCGCGCAGGCCGACCAGGACGGGCTCGACCACCTGTCGCTGTCCGACCACCCCTACATCGGCGGCTGGCTCGACGCCTACGCCGCACTCGGCTTCATCCTCGGCCGCACCCGGAGCCTCTCCGGCCTCGTCAACGTCAGCAACCTGCCGACCAGGCCCGCCCCGATGCTGGCCAAGATGGCGACCTCGCTGTCGGCGCTGTCAGGCGGCCGGATCGTGCTCGGCATGGGCGCGGGCGGGCTGTGGGACCGCATCGTCGACCTGGGCGTGCCCCGGATGTCGCCGGCCGACGCGGTGGACGCCTTCGAGGAGGCGATCGTCCTGGTCAAGCTGCTGTCCGGCGGCGGGCCCCCGGTCACCTACGAGGGCCGCCACTACCGGGTCCACCAGATCGAGCCCGCCCCCGTGGCCGCGCCCCCGGTGTGGACCGGATCGGTCGGCCCGCGATCCCTCGCCGTCACCGGCAGGGTGGCCGACGGCTGGATCCCCGGCCACGCGGCCGACTGGCTCAGCGACCGCTACCGGACCTCGCGGCCGATCATCGACGAGGCGGCGGTCGCGGCCGGCCGCGACCCCGGCGCGATCCGTACCGTCTACAACCTCCCCGGCCGCATCACCGACCGGCCGCTGGCCGCCACCCGCGACCGCGACGGCCGCTGGATCGGCGGCTCCACCGGGCAGTGGGTCGAGGAGCTGACCGGAGCGGTGCTCGACCACGGCGCGGCGGGTTTCACGCTCTTCGCCGGCGGCCACGGTGCCCCCGATCTCACCGTGCTGGCCCGCTGGGGCCAGGAGATCGTCCCGGCCGTCCGCGAGGCGATCAAGAAGTAGGCGGGCTTCACCTGGACTCCAGGCGCCCCAGCGGCTCCGCGCTCGCCTCGGCCCAGTTCGGGTCCCCCGGGTCGAACGCGGTGCGCAGGTAGGCCAGCGTGAGCCGCTGGATCAGGGCGACGCGCTCGGGGCTCTCGTCCGTTGTCTCCGTGACGTTGTAGCCGGAGATCCCGCCCAGCGAGTGCTCCGCGCCGAAGAGCGTGAGCAGGCTCTTGGCGCCGGGGCTCAGGTGGTACGGGTCGGTGAACCAGTCCGGCCCCCGGACGGACAGCTGCGACTGGTCCCGGTCGCCCGCGACCACCAGGGCCGGCGTGGTCATGCCGGAGAAGTCCGGGTTCATGAAGGGCAGGTGCTCGACGGCGAACGGCGTCAGGTCGGCGCCGCCCCGGCCGGGCGCGGCGAACAGCACGCCCGCCCTCACGCGCGGATCGGACAGGTCCTCGCCGGGGCCGCCGTCGGGGCCGAGGACCCGCGCGCCCAGCAGCACGCTGGCCGTCTGCGCGCCCCAGGAGTGACCGGCCACCGCGATCCGGCCCCGGTCCAGCCGCCCGGCGAGCCCGGGAACGGCGGCCTCGACGAGGTCGAGCCCGTCGAGCACGCGCTTCAGGTCCTCGACCCGGATCCGCCAGATCGACGGGGTGCGAGGGTCGTCCGGGGGAAGGTTCAGCGTCCTGGAGTCCAGGTGGGTGGGCTGGATCACCGCGAAGCCGTGGGCGGACCAGTAGTCCGCCAGCGGCGCGTACCCGTCCATGGACTCGCCGAACCCGTGCGAGAAGACGACGACGGGCAGGTCGCGGCCGTCGGCGGGCGCGGACACGCGCACCCGCAGCTCCGTGCCGCGGCCCGGGGCGGGCAGCGTGACCGGCTTCGCCGAGACGACCGGCACGGTCATGGTTGACATGCTCATGAGGGGTTCTTCCTCGCTTTTCGATGGGCTGAACGCGGCCGGCGCGCGGTGTGGCGACGGCGGCATGAGGTGGCCGACAGCTCCGTGCTCTGGCAGAATGAATAAACGGAACACTGTCCCGTTTGACGATACGGGACACTGTCCCGTTTAGCAACCCCGGAGGGAAGAGCCTGATGAACGACGGAGCCGCGGGCCGGGCGGCCCGGCCCAAGCGGGCGGACGCGCGGCGCAACGAGAAGACCCTGCTCGACGCGGCCGCCGCGGTCTTCGTGACCTCAGGCGTCGACGCCCCGATCCGCGACATCGCGGCCGAGGCGGGCGTCGGGACGGCCACGATCTACCGCCACTTCCCGACCCGGGCGGATCTGATCATCGCCGTCTACCGCCACCAGATCGAGTCCTGCGCCGAGGCCGGACCCGCTCTCCTGGAGGCCGGGCCCACGCCCTACGCCGCGCTCGGGCGGTGGATCGACCAGTTCGTGGACTTCCTGGTCACCAAGCACGGGCTCGCCGACGTCCTGCGGTCCGACCAGGCCGGGTTCGAGGCACTGCACGCCTACTTCCTCGACCGCCTCGTGCCCGTGTGCGCCCGGCTCCTCGAAGCCGCGGCCGCCGCCGGCGAGATCCGCCCCGGCCAGGACGCCCTCGAACTCATGCGCGGCGTCGGCAACCTCTGCATCGGCGCCGACGACCCCCGCTACGACGCCCGCCGCATGGTCACACTCCTCATCGCGGGCCTGCGCCAGAGCTGAGGCGGCACAAGCCGGTCACATCCAACCCCCGGGACCAGGAATTCCCGACCGGTGCCCGGCCTGCACCGACCTCCGCCGTCCCGGGTGGCTGGTGCCGGGTTCCTCGGCTGCGGATCCGTACGGAGTCCCGGTCACCTCGTCGTCACGGTGCCGGTGGCGCCGTCGACGGTGACGGGCGCGCCGTCGTCCAGCCGGACCGTCGCGTCAGCGACGCCGAGGACGGCGGGGATGCCGTGCTCGCGCGCCACGATCGCGGCATGGGACAGCACCCCGCCGATCTCGGTCACGACCCCGGCGGCGACCCGCAGCAGCGGCGTCCAGGCAGGGTCCGTGAAGGGACAGACGAGAATGTCGCCCGGCCGCACCCGCCCGAAGTCCGCGGGCCCTCTTACGATCCGCGCGACCCCGGTGGCCGCCCCACGACTGCCCGGAGTCCCGGCGAGCACGACCTCCGGCCCATTCACGGCCCCCGGCTTATTCGCGATCCCGGGGTCATCCGCGGCACCCTGGTCATTGACGATGGCATGGTCATTCGCGGCGCCCTCGCCATTCACAGTGCCCGGCCCGCCCACGGCACCCCCGCCATTCGCGGCGGGTGACGGGTGAGCGGGTAGTGACCTGGCCGGTGGTGGGGGAGGGGCGGTGATGGGGCGGGACTGGAGGATCCAGATCCGGTCGCCGGCGATCGCGAACTCGATGTCCTGGGGCCCGCCGAGCACGGCGGCGATCTCTCCGCCCAGCTCGGCCAGCCGGAGGGCGGTCGCGTCGTCGAGGGCCGGCCGGGTGCGGGACGGCTCGGGCACCTCGCGGGTGACGAGCCGCCCGCCGTGCCGGTCGAGCCGGGTCCGCTTGTCGGCGACGGTACGCGCGACCGTCCCGTCGGCGGCGACCCGGTAGGCGTCGGGGGTGACCGTGCCCCCGACGACGGTGGGGCCGAGCCCCCAGGACGCCTCGATGTCGGTGACGCCGCCGGGTTCCGCGGGGGTGAACATGACCCCCGACGCCTCCGCGTCCACCTGGCGCTGGACGATGACGGCCATCATGGGTGCGGCGTCGCCGAAGGCTCCCCGGTAGGCGACGGCCCGCGGGGTGAACAGAGAGGCCCGGCAGGCGTGTACGGCCTCGGCCACCTCGCCCGCTCCCCGTACGGCGAGGAAGCTCTCGTGCTGGCCGGCCGCCGAGGCGCGGCCGGTGTCCTCGCCCGCCGCCGACGATCTCACGGCCACGGGCGGGTCCCCGAGCCGGGCCAGCGCCCGCGTCAACGCGTCGAGCTCGTCCGCCTCGTCCGCCTCGCCCGCTCCGCCCGCGAACGGGACCACGAACGGGACCACGAACCCGTCGGGTACCGGCAGTCCCGCTCGGAGCAGCACGCCCAGCGCACCTGCCTTGCCTCCGCAGGTGCCGGCGACGGCCTGGCTCAGCGGTACGAGCATCGATCCCATCCTTCAACAAAACATTGACAACGTTCCGTTGAGTCTGCATCATCGGTCGCATGTCACGCAAGGAGCACTTCGCCGACATGGCGCGCGCCGACCATGAGCAGGCCCAGCGCGAGAAGGACGCGCGCGGGCGCCTGCTGCGCCTGGGCGCCGACGCGCTCGCCCCGCGTCCCTGGCGGCCCCCGCCGGTCCCGCTGTCGGCGGTCGATCTCGTGGAGTTCGCCGCCTGGCGCGACGCCGACCTCGGTCCGGACGACATCCTGAGCGCGCTCGCCCTGCTGCCCGCGGCGCGCGCCGAGGTCGAAGCGCTGGAGTCCGCGCTGTTGTTCACCGCTCGTAGCGCCGGGCTGACCTGGGCGCAGATGGCGCAGGCGATGGGGTTCAACTCGCCGCAGGCCTGCCAGCAGCGATTCATGCGGCTGGCGGCGCGGCAGGACGCCGACTCATGACGCGCCAGTCCCCGGCCGGCCTGCTGGTCCTGCACGCCGTGCGCATCACCGGGTACGCCGACACCCCCGTGATCGCCGGCCGTTACGGGCTCGACGTGGCCGAGACGGAGGAGGCGCTGCTCGACGCCGAGGCGCGTGGCTGGGTTCAGCACACCTCGTTCGCCGGCACCGGCGGCTGGTCGCTGACCGAACGGGGCCGGGCCGAGAACGAACGCCTGCTGGCGGCCGAACTCGCGGACGCGGGTGTCGCGGATGAGGTCCACGACGTGTACCGGCAGTTCCTGCCGCTGAACGCCCTCCTGCGACAGGCGTGCACCGACTGGCAGCTCCGGCCCGCCGCGGGGGACCGGCTCGCGGTCAACGACCATTCCGATCCCGCCTGGGACGCCGCGGTCCTGCGCGAGCTGTCCGCCGTCGATCGCGCGCTCGCGCCGCTGGCTGAGCGGCTGAGCAGCGTCCTGGCCCGGTTCCGCGGGTACGACCGGCGCTTCGCCATGGCGCTGACTCGCGCCCGGGCGGGGGATGGCGCGTGGGTCGACCGTACGGACGTCGATTCCTGCCACCGGGTCTGGTTCGAGCTGCACGAGGACCTCATCGCCACCCTCGGCCTCGACCGGGCTGCCCACTCGTGATAAGTTGATCTACAATGTAAAGGCGCCCGGCTGGTTCAAGATCAACTATCAATAGCCAAGAAACCCTGGCACCAAGCTCGGTTGCCCGCCGACGGAGGGCTGTGCGAGCCTCGTACTCACCCCTCCTGAAAGGACTGGTCGTGACGCTCGGCATGGTTCTCGGTGACGTCTCCTCTCGCGCTTCGACGGGGGAGCGGTAGCCCGACTGCCCTGACATCCGCTCCGCTCCTCGTCGAAGTGCTCTTCGTGCCCCCGCACCTTCGATCACGAGGAGTACGTGGTGTCCACGATCCACTGGACGACCGGGACGAACACCCCCTGTTCCGCCCGCTGGCATTCCGAGAGCGCGACACCGCCTCCCCGCCGGGTCGTCGGCGCGGACGACCGGATGCGAGCCGACGCCGCCTATCGCCTGGCCTGTGAGGGAACCGCCTTGCTGTGGCGGGGCGACTTCCCGCAGGCGCGTCAGTTGCTGCAGGCGATGGGCCGTCGCATCGACCGGAAGCCTTCGCGGCCGGGCGGCAGCCTGGCGGAGTCGTTCCACCTGCACCGCAGGGCCCGGGGTCACCGGGCGCGGGTGCTGGGCAGGCTTCTCGTCCTGCTGGACGGTGACTACGGCCTGGACCTGCGCAGGGCCCCTGATGTGCGCCGGGCCTGCGTCGAGGCGTACGGTCCGCCGTCCGGGCCGATGGCCGTCTCGCTCACGGAACTGCTGGGCGTGATCGGGGCGCATCAGTGGCGGACGAAGGGCGTGGAGGTGCCTGCTCTCGACGCTCGGATCCATCCGCATTACGGCGTGTTCTCCCCGGTCAGGGGCGAGTATGTGGACCTCGTCGCGCGGGCGCCGCTGCCTGAGCCGGCTCGCCGTTCCGCGTTCGACCTGGGGACGGGTACGGGGGTGCTGGCCGCCGTCCTGGCCCGCCGGGGGGTCGGCCGTGTGGTGGCCACGGACATCAGCCCGCGTGCCCTGGCCTGCGCGCGCGAGAACATCCGCCGGCTGCGTTTCGCCGGGTGCGTCGACGTGGTGGGGCCGGGCCTGTTCCCGGACGGATGCGCGGGCCTGGTGGTCTGCAACCCGCCGTGGATCCCGGCCCGGCCCACCTCCGTCCTGGAGCAGGGGGTGTACGACCCGGGCGGCACGGTGCTCCGTGCCTTCCTGAACGGACTGGCCGCGCATCTCGAACCGGGAGGTGAAGGGTGGCTCGTCCTGTCGGACCTGGCCGAGCGCCTCGGGCTGAGGACGCGCGGTGAGCTGCTGGCCGACATCGAGGCGGCGGGGCTGTACGTGGTGGACAGGACCGACACCCGGCCGCGGCATCCACGGGCGAGGGACGCCGCGGATCCGCTTCACGCCGCGCGGGCCGCGGAAGTCACGTCGCTGTGGCGGCTCGCCGGCGGGTGACGAGCATGTTCAGACGCGGGGGGGCCGGAGGGCTGTCAAACGTCGCCGGTGCGGCTCTTCTCCGTGTTCGCGACCGGCTTGACGGACGGCCGAGGTGGGAGCAGTGCCGCTGGTACGAGGGCGAGCAGGGAGAGTGCGAGGGTGGCGGCAAAGGCGATCGCGTACGCCTGTGGGGCGGGGCCGTCGGTGGTGAGGTGGCGGGCGACGAGGGCGAGGAGGAAGGCGGTGCCGAAGGAGCCGCCGATGCGTTGGACGACGCTGAGCAGGGTGGTCGCCTCGGGGACGGCCTCGGTCGGCAGCCGGGTGTAGGCGGCGGTGGTGATGGGGACGGTGGCCAGGCCGAGTCCCACGCCGCGCAGGAACAGGGCGGCGCTCAGTGCCGGATCGCCCGCGTCGGGTGTGATCACGTAGGGGACGGTGCCGGCGGCGGCGACGAGCGTGCCGGTGATGAGCGGCAGGCGTGGTCCGAAGCGGTCGGTGAGCCGTCCGGCGAGGGGCAGCGCGGTCATGGTGCCGAGGGCCAGGGGAGTCAGCAGCAGGCCTGTCTCCACGCCGGTGGCGCCGCGTACCTGCTGGTAGAACAGGGGGAGCAGCACCATGGGTCCGAAGATCGACGCCCCGGTCAGCAGCATCAGCCCGCCGGACAGGGCGAAGGCGCGATCGCCGAACAGGCGCAGGTCCACCAGGGGGTGGCGGCGGCGCAGGGCTCGGTGTGTGTAGCCGAGCAGCAGCGCGATGCCGAGCGTGATCGGCAGGCCGGCGCCGAGTGCGTCGGTGGAGGCCGTCAGCCGGGTGCCGCCGTACAGCAGCATGGCCAGTCCGGGGCACAGCAGGAGCAGTCCGCGCAGGTCGAAGGGCCGTGGGCCGGTGGGGACGGCGTGGGGGAGCCCGCGCCAGGACAGGGCCAGGGCGGTGACGCTCAGCGGGACGCTGACCCAGAACACCCATCGCCATCCGGGGCCGTCGACGACCAGGCCGCCGAGTACCGGTCCGAGGAGTGGCGCGAGCTGGCCGGGCACCGCGACCAGGGCCATCACGCGGCCCAGTCGCCGTGGTCCGGCCAGGGTGGTGAGGATCGTCTGCAGCACGGGGAGGATCAGCCCGCTGCCGACGCCTTGGAGGACGCGGAAGGCGATGAGGCTGGGGGCGGACCAGGCGGCTCCGCACAGCAGGGAGGCGACGGTGAAGATGAGCAGGCTGGTCCGCCACAGGGTCCGGGGGCCGAGGCGGCTGAGCGCCCAGGGCATCGTGGGGACGATCACGGCCAGGGTGAGGAGGTGGGCGGTCGCCACCCACTGGATCTGTTCGGTGTCGGCGGCCAGGGCGATCCGGGCGTCGTCCAGGGCGACTCCCACGATGGTGGTGTTGAGCAGGGATGCCAGGCCGCCGATCATCAGGATCGCGGCGTGGCGGATCAGGGCTGGCTCCAGCGGATCCAAGTTCCCGAGTTTTGTTGGCATGCCAGCAGTATGCGCGGTACGATGTTGGCATGCCAACAAGTAATCGGCCGCATCCAGGAGTCCAGATCGCCGAGGCGCCGCTCGGCTCGCTGCTGCTGCAGGCGGTGCGGGCCCACGCCGCCCTGGCCGCGTCGCTCCTGGCCGACCTGGGCCTGGTCGCCCCGCAGGAGGTGGTCCTGCTCTACCTGCAGGACCACGGCCGGACGCCGCAGTCCGAGCTGGTCCGTTTCCTGGGCCGCGACCGCTCCACGGTGACCGCGACCCTGCAGGCCATGGAGCGCGCCGAGCTCATCGTGCGCACCCCCTCCCCGACCGACCAGCGCGCGATGGACGTCGATCTCACCGGCACCGGACGCGACCTGTGCCCCCGCGTCCGCACCGCCTGGGCCGAGCTGGAACGGCTCTCCTTCGGCCGGCTCTCGGAACGGCAGCGCGAGCACCTGGCCACCGGCCTCGCCTCCGTGCGTGACGCCGCCCGCGCCGGTCACGAGGACGAGGGGACCCGCCCGTGAACGACCAGCCGCTCCGCCTGGCATTGATCATCGCCAGCACCCGCCGGGGCCGGTTCGGCGCGGCCATTGGCCGCTGGGCCGCGGGTGTCGCCGCCGGGCGGCCGGAGTTCGCCGTCGACGTCCTCGACCTGGCCGAGCTCCACCTGCCCGCCGACCTCGGCGGCTCGGCCGACGCGGCGGAGTTCGCCGGCCGCATCGGCGACGCCGACGCGATCCTCGTCGTGACCTGCGAATACAACCATGGCTACCCCGCCTCCTTGAAGCTCGCGATCGACACCGTGCGCGACGAGTGGGCCGCCAAGCCCGTCGCGTTCGTCTCCTACGGCGGGCTGGCCGGCGGGTTGCGCGCCGTGGAGCAGCTGCGCCAGGTCCTCGCCGAGCTCCACGCCGTCACCCTGCGCGACACGGTCAGCTTCCACTCCCCGCACGACCACGTGGACCGGGACGGCCGCGTCACCGATCCCGCGCTCGCCAAGTCGGCCGAGGCCGCGGCGCACGTCCTGTTCGACCGGCTGGCCTGGTGGGCGTCAGCCCTGCGGGCGGCCCGCACCGCCCGCCCCTACGCCCTGACCGGCTGAGCGCCGTCATCACCACGTGCTCCGAGGAGTCCACCCATGCCGACCGTCATCGCCCTGACCCGCTACGGCCCCCCGGAAGTCCTGCGGCCCCTGCGGATCGAGACTCCCCGGCCTGGGCCGGGCCAGGTGCTCGTGCGGGTCCGCGCGGCCGGAGTGAACCCGGTCGACTGCAAGCTCCGCCGCGGCGACTTCGCCGGCACCCACCCCGCTGACTTCCCGCGACGCCTGGGCAACGAGTTCGCCGGCACGGTCATCGCCCTCGGCCCCGACGTCCCCGCCGACGGCGTCGTCGTCGGCACCGACGTGGTGGGCTCGGCCACCGCGCAGGCGTACGCGGAAGTCCTGGTCGCCGACGCCGCCGGTCTGGTCGTGAAGCCGCCGTCGGTCCCGTGGGAGGTGGCCGGGGGCCTGCCCGCCGCCGGTCAGACCGCCCACACCGCGCTGTCCCAGCTGGGGGTGGGGCCCGGCGACGTCCTCCTCATCCATGCCGCGGCGGGCGGGGTCGGCACCGTCGCCACCCAGCTCGCGCGTGACCTGGGGGCCCGGGTCATCGGCACCGCCAGTGAGGGGAACCACGACTACCTGCGCGGTCTCGGTGCGACCCCCACCACGTACGGTCCCGGTCTGCTCGACCGCGTCCGCGCGCTCGCACCGGACGGGGTCGACGTCGTCCTCGACCTCGTCGGCGGTGAGGCCGTCACCACCAGCCTCGCCCTGGTCCAGGACCGCCACCGCATCGGCACGACCGTCGACCGGCGCGCGGTCGAGGAGCACGGGGTGCGGCGGGTCGGCGGCCGCTCGCTCCCCGCCCTGCGCGAGCTCGTCGGCCTGGCGGCGACCGGCCGCCTGACCGTGCCCGTCCGTACGTTCCCGCTGCACGAGGTCGTCGCCGCCCATCGCATGGTCGAGAACGGCCACGTACGCGGCAAAGTGGTCCTCACCCTCTGATCCACCGGCCCGCATCGTGATCGACCGCCTTGGAGTGAGCACCAGGACGACCTCTCCCGCGCCGCGCTCGTCGGCTGGTTCCAGGCCGACAGAGCGTTGACGCCTGGCGAGTACGCGGCCTCACGCGGGGAGACACCGCTTGGGTCGCCGACGATCGCACCTAAAACCCGAATTTCAGATTGACTTAGTGGGGAATCTGGGTCACCCTATGAGCCATGCACCTCGGGTCTCTTCTCTGGTCTGACCTGCCCGTCGACCTCGGACGGCAGGCGAGCGCGCTGTGTCCGGCGCCCGCCTTCGCATGACGACGAACCGGCAGAGACAAAGAGCAGGAAACACCGACATGACCGTGAACACCTTCGCCCCGGCAGCGCTCGACCTGGGGGAGCGGGCCCGTGCGCTCGCGGCCGACCTGGACACGTGGGTGCGGCGGGTGCGGCTGGACACTCAGGAGCGCTGGTACGAGCGACTCCACCACGACGACGACCACGAGATCTGGCTGATCAGCTGGCTGCCCGGCCAGACGACCGGGTTCCATGACCACGGGGAGTCGCGGGGCGCGTTCGCCGTCGCCCTGGGCACGCTGCGGGAGCACGATGTGGCCGTCGAACGGGAGCTCGTCCCGGGTGACGTGCGTGAATTCGGGCGCGACTATGTGCACGAGGTTCACAACGATTCCGCCGCGCCGGCGGTGAGCGTGCACGTCTACTCGCCCCCGCTGTCCACGATGAACCGCTACGAGCTGACCGATTCCGGGCTGGTCAAGCTCGCGGAGGAGACGGCGGAACAGTGGTGAGCCGGCCGCCACCCGGGGCGCGCACCATCGACCAGATCCTGGCCGACCGGCGGCGGTCGCTGCACCGGCTGCCGCCCGCCGAGGCGTATGACCGGTGGCGCGCGGGGTCGCTGATCGTCGACATCCGCCCGGCAGCCCAGCGGGCGCGGGAAGGTGAGGTTCCCGGGGCGCTCATCGTCGAACGCAACGTCCTGGAGTGGCGGTTCGACCCGGCGGGGGAGGCCCGGCTGCCCGAGGCGACCGGGTACGACGTCGAGGTGATCGTCCTGTGTTCCGAGGGCTACACCTCCAGCCTGGCGGCCGCGTCGCTGCACGAGCTGGGGCTGACGCGGGCCACCGATGTCGTCGGCGGTTTCCGCGCGTGGCGCGAGGCGGGGCTGCCGGCGACGGGTGGCGGCGCGGAGCCCGCGTCCTGACCGCCGTCCGCCCCTCCGCGACGCGCACGCCCGCGGAGGGGCGGATCACTGGTTGCCCCGGGCGGCGGTAGGGGCGGATGATGCTCCTGAGGCACTTCCCCGTGCCTCAGGGATCCGCCTGATGGCGTCGGCCTGCGTACGGAGGAGCCATGACGTACGAGATCCGTCCCGTCGGGGTGGTCGAGTCGCCCCTTGAGGACCGCGCGAGCGCGCCGAAGCAGGGGGTGGAAGGCGGGCCCGACGCCTGGCTGAGGTTCGACGCGGCGGTGGCCGAGGGCGTCCGCGATCTCGCGGTGGGCGACGAGGTGTTCGTCCTGACGTGGCTGCACCTCGCCGACCGGTCCGTGCTGGCCGTGCATCCGCGCGACGACGTGCGCAACCCGCTGACGGGGGTCTTCAGTACGCGGTCGGCCGACCGGCCCAATCCCCTCGGCCTGCACCGGGTCCGGGTGCTGGCCGTCGACGGGCTGCGGGTGCGGGTGTCGGACCTGGAGGCCGTCGACGGCACCCCGGTCGTCGACGTCAAGCCGGTCCTGGACGCGGCGCGCTAGGGTCTCAGGCCGGTCGCCTGATGCTTTCGATGATCCGGGCGAAGCCTTCGGCGCCGTGTCCCGCGTCGATCTGGCGCTGGATGAGCCGCTGGACCATCGCGACGACCTCGGTGCTGACGCCCTGGTCGGAGCTGGCCGCGAGGAGGTCGCCGAGGCTGGAGAACTCCAGGCTCTGCTGCCCGGCGACGGTGTAGTCGCCGCCGTCGATCACTTCGGCGAACTCGTGGAAGGCGCCGGTCATGGCGGTCAGCCACGGCGTCGCCATGGCCGCGAACTCGCGGGCGGTCACCCCGGCCGGCGCCACCATCGCGGCCCCGTGCATGAACCCGGCGAACATGACGTACATGCCGGCGAGCAGGGCCAGGTCGTACAGGGACGCCAGCCCGGGATCCGCGCCGAAGTAGGTGCTGTCCGCCCACAGGTCGAGCAGCGGCCGGTGCGCGGCGAAGGCGTCGGCCGATCCGCTGTAGAGGATCGACGCCCCCGGCCGGCCGATCATGTCGGGTACGGCCATGATGCCGCCGTCCAGATACACGATTCCGGCCCCGGCGGCCCAGGCGGCCAGTTCGCGGGACTGGGCGGGGGTCGTCGTGGTCACGTTGACCAGGGTGCGGCCGGCCAGGTCGGCGGCGAGCGGATCGAGGACCTCGTGGACGGACGCGTGGTCCAGCAGGCAGGCGATGATCACTCGGCTGGCCCGTACCGCGTCGCCCGCCGTGGCGGCGTCCCGCGCGCCGAGCGCGACCAGGTCGCCGGCCTTGCCCGGTGAGCGGTTCCAGACCGTGGTGGCGTGTCCGGCCTTGACCAGGGCGGCGGCGAGTGCGCCGCCCATCGCCCCCAGCCCGAGAACGCTCACCTGGACGCCGTTGTCGCTTGTCATGATCGGGGTTCCTTCCGGGATTTCGTCGTCCGGGCCATCCTTTCCACGCGCCGGTAGGGTTGACCAGTACGGACTATTAAGTCAGGTACTTACCCGAAAGTAAGCGTGGAGGGCGGATGGCACGGCAGGGTCCCTATTTCTGCGGCATCGACGCGGCGATGGACGTGATCTCCGGCAAGTGGAAGTCGCTGATCCTGTGGGAGCTGGACGAGCACGGGACGCGCCGGTTCTCCGAGCTGCGGCGCGGCCTGCCGGGCGTGAGCGAGAAGATGCTGATCCAGCATCTGCGGGAGATGGAGGACGACGGGCTGGTGCATCGGGAGGTGTACCGCCAGGTGCCGCCCAAGGTCGAGTACTCCCTGACCGAGGACGGCGTCTCGCTCAACGAGGCCCTGGCTTCCCTGGGCGCGTGGGGGGTCGAGCGCATGCGGCGGATCGGCGCGGAGAAGGTGTCCGTCAGTCCCTGACCGGGAGCGCGGCGGCTTCGGTGTCGGCGGCCGCCGCCTCGCCGACGCGAGCTCGTCCAGCGCCCATCGCACGGTCTTGTCCGGCCGGACCACACCCCCGTAACGGGCCGGATCCACGGGACGTCCGAGCGACGCGGGCTGGACCAGGTCAGCGTCCGGCTCGTTCATCAGCCGTGTAGACCACCGGCGAGGTGGCCGGATCGCCCGGCTTTACGCCAGGTGCGAACCCGGTCGGCGGGGCTCGTCGGCGGTGGTTGGGTGGAGGCATGGATCTTCTCATTCTCGGCGGCACCGCGTGGCTGGGCCGTGAGGTGGCGCGGCAGGCGATCGGCCGCGGGCACAAGGTGACCTGTCTGGCGCGGGGCGAGAGCGGGCCGCCGGCCGAGGGCGCGGAGCTGGTGGTCGCCGACCGGAGCGCGCCGGGGGCCTACGACCGGGTGCGCGACCGGGAGTGGGACGCTGTCGTCGAGGTGTCGTGGCAGCCGGGCATGGTCCGCGGCGCGCTGGAGGCCCTGGGCGGGCGTGCGGCGCACTGGGCCTACGTGTCGTCCGTCAGCGCCTACGCCTCGCACGGGGTGCCGGGGGCCGACGAGACCGCGCCGCTGCTGGAGCCCACCGACCGCGAGGAGGTCGACCGGGAGCAGTACGGTGAGGCGAAGGCGGCCTGCGAGCTGGCCTCGGCCGAGGTGGTGGGCGACCGGCTGCTCGTCGCGCGGGCCGGGCTGATCGGCGGGCCGGGCGACCACAGCGGGCGTTCCGGCTACTGGGTGTGCCGGGCCGCGCGCGACCCGCACGGGCCGATGCTCGTGCCCGACTCGCCCGACCGGCCCACGCAGGTGGTCGACGTACGCGACCTGACCGCCTGGCTGCTCGACTGCGCGCAGTCCCGGATCACCGGCACCTACAACGCGGTGGGCCCGACGGTGCCGTTCGGCGCCTGGATCGAGGAGTGCCGCGCCGTCGGCGGCCACACCGGGCCGGTCGTCGCCGCCGACCCGGCCTGGCTGCTCGGCCAGGGCGTCAACGAGTACATGGGGCCGGAGTCGCTGCCGATGTGGCTGGTCGAGCCGGGGTGGGAGGGCTGGTCGGCCCGCTCGGGCGAGGCGGCGCGCGCCGCCGGGCTGCGCCACCGCCCCCGCGCCGAGCTGCTCGCCGACCTGCTCGCCTGGGAACGGGCCGAAGGGCTGGACCGCCCGCGCCGGGCCGGCCTCAGCGCCGCACGCGAGCAGGAGCTGCTGGCAGGCCTGCCCCAGACCTGACACACGCCGACCTGGGCCGCGGGCCTGCGTCGCGGAACTGGGTTGCGGGTCTGGGCCGCCGACCTGGGCCGCCGACCTGGGTCGCGGGCCTTGTCGTCGGCTGTCGTCAGGGATGGCCGGGGGTCACCGGGGGGTCAGGACGCAGAACTCGTTGCCGTCGGGGTCGGCCAGTACCACGCCGCCGGTCTCGTGCGGGCGGGAGTCGAGGCGGGTCGCGCCGAGGCCGATGAGCCGTTCGATCTCCGCCTGCTGATCGCCGTCCGCGGGCGGGGCGAGGTCGTAGTGGAGCCGGATGCGGCCGTTCCGCGACATCAGCGGAGGGCCGCCCCAGGTGATCTTGGGGCCGCCGTGGGGCGAGCGGATCGCCGTCTCCTCGTCCTGGTCCCAGACCAGGGGCCAGCCCAGCGCCTTGCTCCAGAAGTATCCGACCGCCTGCGAGCCGTCGGAGGCGAGCGCTCCGACGAAGCCGCACTCGGCCAGGAACTTGTTGCCCGCCTCCAGGACGCAGAACTCGTTGCCCTCGGGGTCGGCGAGCACCGTGTGCGTCGCGTCCGGGCCCTGCCCGATGTCGAGGTGGCGCGCGCCGAGCTCGAGTGCCCGGGCCACGGTCTCCCGCTGGTGCTCGTCGGACGTGCTCGTCAGGTCGAAGTGCATCGTGTTCTCGTCGTACTTCGTCTCCTGGGTGGGCAGACATCGGATCAGGAACCCGGTGTCGTCGGTCGGAGTGAGCACGGTGCCGTCGTCCGTCGGCTCCCAGTTCAGCAGTTCGGCCCAGAAGCGCGCGAGACGGTGGGGGTCGTGCGCGTCGATGCAGAGCGCGTGGAGCTGAGAGGTCATGCCGGGTCTCCGATCTTCCGGATGATCACGAGCGCCCGCGGGAGCGGTCCTCGGGCGTATGGCGTACGTCACGCTAGCCCGCTCCCGGATCACGCCGCCAACGCTTTTCCCGCCGTTCCTAGGGCTGCTAGGTTGAGGGCGTTTATCCCTAGGTGAACGGTGGTGCGCATGGCCCGAGCCGGGTTGACGGCTGACAAGGTGACGCTCGCGGGAGCCGAGCTGGCGGACGAGGTGGGGCTCGGCCGGGTGACCATGTCGGCGGTGGCGCGGCGGCTCGGGGTCAAGGACGCGAGCCTGTACGTGCACGTACGCGGGCTGGAAGACCTGCGCGGGCGCATCGCGCTGCTGGCGGCGGACGAGAAGACCATCCGCATCGCCGAGGCCACGGCCGGGCGGGCCGGGAAGGACGCGCTGGTGGCGTTCGCGAACGCCTGGCGGGAGTACGCCCGCGCCCACCCCGGCCGCTACGCCGCGACGCAGGCCCCGATCCCGATCGACCCCGAGCTGGTGGCCCGGGCTCCGGGGCCGCGCCGCGCGATCGAGCTGACCTGCAGCATGCTGCGCGCCTACGCGCTGGACGAGCCCGACCTGACGGACGCCGTCCGGCTGGTGCGCAGCACGCTGCACGGTTTCGTCAGCCTCGAAGCCGCCGGCGCTTTCCGGCACGCGCGCCCGGCCGAGAGCTCCTGGGTCCGCTCGCTCGACGCCCTGCACGCGCTGCTGGAGCGCTGGCCCCGTGCAGGGGACGCGCCGTGACCGATCAGCCGTGACCGATCAGGGGATGGGGCGGCCGAACCAGCGGTGGAGATGGTCGTCCAGGTCCCGCTGATCGTCGCCGATCCAGGCGACGTGGCCGTCGGGGCGCAGGAGGACGCACGGCACGTCCAGGGCCGCGGTGGGATCCGAGAGCTGGTCGACCCGGTCCGACCAGCGGCGGGCGGTCAGGCGTTCGGTGCGGTCCAGCAGCAGGCCGCGGCCGCGACGCAACAGGTCGTAGAGGCGGCCCTGCTTCAGGTCGAGGTCGGGCAGGCGGCGGCCGAGCAGGTCGGGGCCCGCGCCGAGGTCGTAGCGGACGCCGGTCGCGGTGATCTTCTCGATGAGGTGGCGGTTCACCTGGTTGATGTCCATCAGCTCGGTGAGCAGCCTGCGCACGGCCCGCGGGCCGGGTTCGGAGGACAGCAGCTCCATCTGGGCGCGGGTGTTGTCCAGCACGTCCTCGGCGACCGGATGGCGTTCGGCCTCGTAGGTGTCCAGCAGGGTGTCCGGAGCCCAGCCGCGGATCTGCGCGGCCAGTTTCCAGCCGAGGTTGAAGGCGTCCTGGACGCCCAGGTTCAGGCCCTGCCCGCCGATGGGCGGGTGGATGTGCGCCGCGTCGCCGGCCAGCAGCACCCGCCCGACCCGGTACCGTTCGGCCAGCCGGGTGGCGTCCCCGAAGCGGGACAGCCAGCGGGGGGAGTGCACGCCGAAATCGGTGCCGGCGATGGCGCGCAGCCGCCGGCGGAAATCGTCGAGGGTGGGCGGTCGGGTGCGGTCGCCGACCCCGGCGGCGGGGACGACGACGCTGTAGAGCCCCTCCCCGGAGGGCCGGAGCCAGAACGGCTGGTGGGCCTGGCCCACGCCGGCCACCTTCGCGGCGATCTCCTCCTGCGGCACGCCCACTTCCATCGCGCCCATCAGCGTCTCGGTCCGTGCGGGCTCGCCGGGGAAGCCGACGCCGAGCAGTTTGCGCACCGTGCTGCGCCCGCCGTCACAGCCGACGAGATAGCGCGAACGCAGCCGTTCCCCGTCGGCCAGCTCGACGGTCACGCCGTGGTCGTCCTGCTCGAAACCGGTGACCGTGCGACCGTGACGGATCTGCGCGCCGAGCGCGATGGCGTGCTCTTCCAGCAGGCGTTCGACGACCGGCTGGGGGATGCCCAGCAGGTAGGCGTACGCGGAGTCGAGGCCCTCGGGCACCGGCGCGGGGATGGCGGCGAAGAATCCGGCGGCCGGACGCCGCCTGCCGTGGGGGAGGAGGCGGTCGAGCAGCCCGCGCATCGCCATCAGCTCAAGACTGCGCATGTGCAGGCCGACGATGCGGACGAACGACTTGGGCTCGGTCTCTTTCTCCAGGACGAGCACGCGTACGTCGTGCAGCCGGAGCTCGGCGGCCAGTGTCGCGCCGGTCGGCCCGCACCCGGCGATGATCACGTCTTGCGGAGAGTTCACAGGTGTGTTGCCTTTCGGGAGTGCTTCGGCGGCGCTCCCGGCGACACCTGCGTCAGTCGCCGTCCGTGACGCTACGGGGGAGCACCCACGTCGATCGAGCGTTCATGGGTCTCACCTCCTCGGGCGGTGTCACGGTCACCCGCAAGCTACAAGCCCGCCCCGCGCCCCGTCCAGTGCTTTTGTGATCACGAGGTGACCCTGGCCAGCACGATGCCCCCGACGATCAGGGCGAGAGCCGCCATCCTGCCCACCGACACCGGGTCGTCGTTGACGACGATGCCCAGGGTGATCGCGCCGACGGCGCCGATGCCGGTGAAGACGGCGTACGCGGTGCCGACCGGCAGCGTGTTCATGGCCTGGGACAGCAGCCACACGGCGACGGCCATCAGCACCAGGCAGATCAGCGTCGGCACCGGCCGGGTGAAGTTCTGCGTCGGCTTGATGCTCTGGGACCACGCCACCTCGACCAGCCCGGCCAGCACCAGGATCGCCCAGTTCATCGGGCCGCCTCCAGCAGCGCCGCGGCCAGCGACTCCTCGTGCCGGCCGCGCAGGTGCGCCAGCGCCGGGTCGAGGCGGGCGTTGACCAGCTCCGCGTGGATGAACCGTACGTCGCCGACCTGGAAGTGGCCCTGGAAGAAGTCGCGCAGGTAGCGCTCCTGGTGGTCGAAGGGCTCGCGGGGCGTGCCGGGGCCGTACGCGCCGCCGCGGGCGCTGGTCACCACGAACGAGCGGCCTTTCAGCGACATCTTGGGGAAGGTGATCTGGTCGAGCCAGGCTTTGAGCGCCGAGGGGATGGAGTAGTTGTACATCGGCGTGCCGATGAGGATGACCTCGGCGGCCACGACCTCGTCGAGGAGGGGTTCCACGACGGCCCACGCCTCGCGCTGGGCGGGGGTGCGGGCCGCCTCGGGGTAGCGCGAGATGTCGGTGATCTCGTGCTCCAGGATGTGGTCGCACAGTTCGGTCCAGGCCTCGCCGATGTGCGGCACGGGCTGCGCGGCCAGGTCGCGGTAGACGTAGCCGGCTCCGGGGTGGGCGGCGCGCCAGGTCTCGGCGTACCGGCTCGACAGTTTCCGTGAGAACGAGGCGCGGCGGGCGCTGGCGTCCAGGTGCAGCAACATGATCTCTCCAGTTATGTGGACACGCTGTCCACTTGAATATAACCGGACGAGGTGTCCACATACAATCGGGGTATGGAGAGAGCCGACGCCGCGCGCAACCGCGCCCGGATCCTCGAGGCGGCCGCGCAGCTGTTCGCGGAGCGGCCGCCGCAGGACGTGACGATGGACGACATCGCCAAGAGGGCCGGAGTCGGGCGCGGCACCCTCTACCGCCGCTATCCCGACCGCGCGTCGATCGCCGTGGCGTTGCTCGACGAGCACGAGCGGGAGCTGCAGGAACGCCTCCTGCGCGGGGAGCCGCCGCTGGGCCCGGGAGCGCCGCCGGCCGAGCGGCTGACCGCCTTCTACGCCGCCATGGTCCGGCTGCTGGAGGACCACGCCCACCTGGTGCTCGGTTCGGAGGTCGGCCGCTCCCGGCTGGAGACCGGCGCGTACGGCTTCTGGCGTGCCCACGTGCGCTCCCTGCTGGTCGCGGCGGGGACGCCGGGGCCGGACGCGCTGGTCGACGTGCTGCTGGCGCCGCTGGCGCCCGAGGTTTACCTCCATCAGCGCACGACGCTGGGTCTGCCCCGGGAGCGGATCGCCGAAGCGCTGGCCAGGCTTACGAGCGTGCTCGGTGCGTAAGAAATCTACAACGTAAAGGCGGTGGGTGAGTTCACAAACCACTCACCCAACCCAAAACCCTTTCATCAAAGGGGAGGGTCAGGGCTCGGAGGTGGTCGCCGCTCGGTGGGCTTCGAGGGTCGGGCAGGGGACGCACACCTGGTGGTCGCAGAGGCGGCAGGTGGTGTGCAGGCTGCGTCCGTCGCTGCCCTGGTGGTGCAGGATCGTCTCGAGGATGTCGGAGAGTTGCTCGCGTTGGCCTGGGCTGAGGGGTTTCAGCAGGGCGGCGAGGGCTTCCTGGCGGGCGGTGAGGACCTCGCCGACGACCTGTCGTCCTTCGGGGGTGAGGGAGACGAGGACTCGGCGGCGGTCGGCTTCGTCGTCGCCGGCGTGGCGGGTGGCCCAGCCGGCTTCCTGGAGGCGGTTGACCAGGCGGGTGGTGCCGGAGTGGGTGAGGAAGAGTGCTTTGCTGAGTTCGTCGACGAACAGGTCGCCGAAGGTGGCGAGTGCGACGAGTCCGGCTGCGAGTGATTCGGATTTGCCGGGCAGGGTGGTCTGCCAGGCGTGGCGGACGTGGTCGGCGGCCACCAGTGCGCTGGCGCCGTACAGGTTGGCCGCTCGCTCCAGGCTCACTGTGCGAGTCTAACGACCAGTTCAGACGGTGACCAAGTGCGTGGTGGAGGCGGGTGGACGTTAGGGCTTCGATGTGGGCGGTATATGTGCTTGACGCACGCAACAAAGTGCATCGTCGGCGCATCTGGAGCTGCCATGAGCCTTGACCGGGCGCATCCCCTCGAGTCGGGCACCAGTCTCGGCGCGGAGTCTCTCGTGGCCGATCGGGAGCAGTGGGATGACGGCAACAACGTGTTGACGTTGGCTGCGGGCGTGGTGGTCAGTTATGAGCGGAACGAGCGGAGCAATGAACTGCCGGCCGAGCACGGGATCGAGGTCGTGCCGGTTCCGGGGGCGGAGCTGGGCCGGGGTCGTGGTGGTCCGCGCTGTCTGTCGTGTCCTCTTATTCGTGAGCCTGTCTGATTCCTCGTAGGAGAAGGAGCCTGTCATGGGTCGTATCGTTGCCGGAGGCCGTTCGCGTCTGCTGACCAGGGAGGATCTGGCGGGCGGCGCCTGTCAGGGGTGGGTGAGGGAGGCGTACGAGGCTTATCGGGCGGTGATCAGTGATCCGGGTTTCCCTTGTTATTTCGGTACGATGGCCGAGGCGCAGGGGCACATCCGCTATACGTGGGTGGCGGGGGAGCGGGATCTGGGGGTGTTGGCTGCGACGTTGAGGGAGTTCGTGGCGCTGTCGCGGGCTCATCCGCGTCGTCGTCACCTGCTCATCGCGTTCTTCGCTGATATGGGTGGGCTGGACTTCGCCGGTCATGAGCGGCGGTTCTGGGAGACTTTGCGGTGGTTACGGGCGCGGGATTCGGAGCCGTGGCCTGCGGACGTCCCGGACGATCCCGACGATCCGGGGTGGGAGTTCTGTTTCGCCGGTGATCCCATGTTCGTCTTCCCGTGCATCCCGGCTTACGAGCGGCGTCACAGCAGGCGGATGGGTGATCATTTCCTGATGTGCTTTCAGCCGAGGCGGGTGTTCTTCGGGACCAACCGGGACGATCCGGGTGGTGAGCGCATCCGGCAGCGGATCTATGACCGGGTCCGGCGCTGGGACGACGTTCCTCCGCATCCTGCGCTGGTGGAGCTGGCTTACGGCGACACGGAGATGCGGGAGTGGAAGCAGTACGTGCTGCCGGACGCCAACGTCCCTCTGGCGGGCCGCTGTCCGTTGCACGTGGACAGGGGGCCTTCGTGAGCACGGTGATGGAGCCGGATCTCGGTACGGTCTGCGGCCGGGTCTTCGCCACGGAGGGCTGGCAGGACGCCTGGGTGGCGGGCGGGATGGAGTCGCCGTCCCGGGTCGCCCGGTTGTGGGCCGGCGGGGTGCCGGTCATGTCGCAGCTGGTCACGCACTCGCCTTTGTGGCGTGGGTACGAGGGCGACGCGGGCGTGCCGCCTGTGTGGGAGGGGCCGGTGGCGTACTTGTCCAGTGTGTACGCCGTGACGAGCCCGCTGAACCAGGTGCCGGC
This sequence comes from Nonomuraea sp. NPDC048826, assembly GCF_043198225.1. Taxonomy (NCBI): domain Bacteria; kingdom Bacillati; phylum Actinomycetota; class Actinomycetes; order Streptosporangiales; family Streptosporangiaceae; genus Nonomuraea; species Nonomuraea sp. NPDC048826. Next base: position 513,273 of record NZ_JBICUQ010000008.1, read on the forward strand.
GGGTGAGGCGGGTTCCGTGGTGCCGGGGGCGGTGGCCGGCGCGGTGGAGACGGCCCGGGAGTGGGGCGCCGAGGCGCTGGTGGTCACGAATCTCGAGCCGGGGCCTGCGCTGGAGGCGCTGGAGGCGCTGGAGGCTCCTGATGCTCTCGTCCGGCTCGACGCGACGTGTCGCGTGCGTCTGACGGGCGGGATGGACGGCTATCTGGGGCGGCTGGCGACGGCTCATCGGGGGCGGTTGCGGCGTTATCACCGGCGTGGCGGGGAGGCCGGGCTGACTTATCACGACCGGGATGTCGCCGCGGCCGGTCCGGTGCTGTCTGCGTTCGCGCGGCTGACCCGTCAGTCGGCGGAGCGGCACGGCACTCCGCCGCTCTACAGTGAGGCGGCGTTGCGGGCGCTGCTGGAGGTGCCGGGGACGCGGTTGCTCAGCGCCGATCTCGACGGGCGGCCGGCGGCGGGGTTGTTGTCGTTCGAACGGGACGGTTGTCTGGTCCTGTGGGCGGCGGGTATCGACTACGCCCTGCTCAAGACCCATTTCCCGTACTATTTCCTGATCTACGAGGCGGTCGCGGCGGCCGCCGGCCGGGGCTGCCGGTGGGTGGACTTCGGGCGCGGCAATCTGGAGTTCAAGCAGCGGCTGGGGTTTCATGCGGTCGATCTGTGGAGCCCGGTGTACGTGCTCGCGCCGGGGCGCAGGGCCCGCTATGCCGAGCGCCTGGCGGAGATGCACCGCGGTATCAGCGATTTCCTGGGCAGGCCCGGATGAGTGTCCGGGCCGGCGTGCGGTTGCGGCTGGTGGCGCTGCTGGGCGCGGTCGGTGTGGCGAACGTGGCCTACACCGTGCTGATCCCGTTCGTGCCGACGCTCAGCTCGGTGTTCCAGATGAGCGCGGTGCTCATCGGTGTGGCGTTCGCGGGGTTCGCGGCGACCAAGGCGCTCAGCCAGCCTGTCGGGGGCTGGCTCGTCGACCGGATCGGCGGCCGGACGATCGCGATCGCGGGTCTGGCCGTCACGGCGGTGGCCACCGCGGCGCTGGCGGTGGCCACCACGGGTGCGCAGGTGGTGGCCTGCCGGTTCGTGTGGGGGATCGGGGAGGGGCTGGCGATGCCGGCGCTGTACCGGCTCACCGCGCAGCTGGGGAAGGAGTCGGGGCACGGTTCGGATCGGACGCTGGGCTGGTTCGGGACGGCGGCGGTGGCCGGGATGACGGTGGGGCCCGGTCTCATCGCCGTGCTGTCCGGGGTGATCGACTTCCGGTCGGCGTTCGCGGGCGGGGCGGTGCTGACGGTGGTCGCGACCGTTCTGGTGGCGCTGGCCTTCCGCCGCGGCGGGCCCGGGGAGGGCGGCCCGGCGGGCGGGGGGCCGCCCGCGCCGGCGGAGGGTGCGGAGCGGCTTTCCCGTCTGCCGCTGATCCCGCTGGTCGTCGTGCTGGGGGTGCTCGATCTGGCCAACAACGCGGTGTACGCGGCGCTGGAGCCGCTGTTCCCGCTGCACGGTACGGGGTTGCTGGGCGCCGGGGAGAGGGCGGTGTCGCTGAGTTTCTTCCTGGGGCTGGTCGTCTTCGCCGTGTTCTCCTGGGTGGGCGGCCGGGTGATGCATCTGTCTCGCGGCTTCCCCTTGGCGGCGGTGGTCTTCGCCGTGCAGGCGGCGGCTCTGGCGCTGGCCTGGGTGACGGGTTCGTACGGGGTGTTCACCGCGGCCTTCATCGCGCTCATGGCGGTGCAGCCGCTGGTCTACGTCAACATGCGGGCTGTCATCGGGCGGCTCGGGGAGGGGCGTCAGGGATGGGCGTTCGGCTGGTTCGGGCTGGTTTCCGATCTCGGCTGGGTCGCCGGGCCGCTGGTGGCCACGGTCGCCTACGAGATGTTCGGCGCCGGCAGTTTCGCGTTGTTCGCGGTGGTGGCTCTGGTGGCCTCGGCTGTGGGGGCGGCGGCGTTCCCGTGGCTGCGTGCGCCGTTCCGGCAGGATCCGGGCCGGCCGGTGCGGGAGGCCACGTCGGCCTGACCTCCGGTGCCCGGGAGCCGGGAGGACGGGTGCCGTCCTCCCGGTCTCCCGTGGTTGTCGGCCTGTCAGGCGGGCTTCACCGCTTCGGCCAGGATGTAGTAGCCGTACCGGCTGAACGGGGGAGTCTCGTTCAGGGCCGTCTCGAGCTGCTCGACGATGGCGTAGATGCCCGGGTCGGCGAGGATCTGGTCGGCGACCCAGGCGGCGAGCAGGCAGTTCCCGCGCAGGCGCGCGGGCAGCAGCCCGGCCTCCGAGAACAGCTCCTCCAGTTCGTCGGGGAAGAAGCTGAACCAGGGGGCCACCCGCTCCTCGCCGTCGCGGGTGCCGGTGAAGACCAGGGTCTTGTTGTCGACGTCGGTGATGTCGACGGTCGCGAACCGGTCGGCCCGGGTGAGCTGCTCGAACGCGGCGTTCTTGACCCCGGTGAGGATGCGGCCGCCGGGCCGCAGCACCCGGGCGATCTCCGCGACCGCGGTCGGCCGCGCCTCCGGCGGGATGTGCATGAGGGCCAGCGTGCTGGTGATGACGTCGAAGCTGTCGTCGGGGTAGGGCAGGTCGCACATGTCGCCCTGGTCGAACCGGATGCCGGCGCCTTCTTGCTCCGCCTTGCGCCGGGCGACGGAGAGCATCCCGTCGCACAGGTCCAGGCCGACGACCTGCTTGGCCAGTCTCGACAGGGGGATGGTGAGCCGTCCGGTGCCGCAGCCGAGGTCGAGCACGGTGTCCTCGGGCCCGACGCGGCCGAGGATGAAGTCGAGTTCGGTGTCGATGAAACGGCGGTCCGCGGCGGTGAGTCCGGGAATGCGGTCGTCGTACTCGTCGGAGATGAACTCGTAAACTTGCCTGATGGCTTCTTTCGTCTGCGCGGTTTTTTCTGTCCGGCCGTTGTGCGTGCGGTGCGCGGTCTGAGTCATGCGACGTTTCTCCTGGTCTGAAGAAATGATGGGGTGACGATTCGCAGGGTGTGGGCGATAATCGCGCCCGGCGATTGTTTGCCCTGCTTTTGTTGGGAATGAAAGGCGCGCGTCATAGCCCTCTTGAACAGGGGTGATGCGTGCTTTTCGGTGCGTTTGAGAACCCGGTAACGGCTTGATGGGGGATCTCGTAAAAGGGTGGTGAATCGTCTCGAATTTTTCGCGCGGGCTGCTCGGGCCTCCTTTCGGAATGGTGAGCCCACTTCATACCCGTGCATCATGAATGAATCGCGGTGACTCGTTGATTTTTTAGGCCGGGCACGCGGCCGGAACGGCGTGGCGGGTTTTACCTTGACTTCTTCACCTTGTGTAGGTGAAGTGCCGGGATAAGTAATCGGGAAATGCGGCGGGTCACAGCGGCCGGGGTGGGAACGGCGGCCTCGTCCGGGTGATGAGCGCCGCGGCGGCGGCCAGCAGAGGCAGGCCGGCGACCATGGCGAGGACGAACGGCCACGGTATGGCGGTCGTGACGGGGTCGCCGGCGCCGTACGTCGTCGTGGACCGGCTCAGCGCCACGCCGGCGACCAGTCCGGCGAACAGCCCGGACAGCGCGCCGAGCCCGGAGATGTAGAGGGCCTGGCCGGCGACGACGGTGCGCAGGATGCTGGGGGGCGCGCCGATGGCCAGCATGGTGGCGCGTTCGGGGCGCATGTCGTTGGCGGCCAGGCGGGTGGCGGTGAGGGTGCCGCCGACGACGATGACGAGCGACCCGGCCAGCCAGGCCCACAGCTGGGGGTCGGACAGGTGGCTGTATCCGGGTTCGGCGGCGATGGTGACGCGGGAGGTCACGTTGTGGAGGCTCTTGTGGAAGTCGGCGCCGGGGAGTTCGCGCATGGCGTAGAGCTGGCGGGCGGTGGTGGTGAAGCCCTCCTGTTCGACGAGGGCGCGGGGGAGGAGGGCGCCGCCCTGGTGCGGGTCGGCGGGGGTGGCGAGGACGGCGGGGACGTGGAAGGTGCGCGGGGAGCCCTTGACGGAGCCGGCGCGGATGGTCAGCTTGCCGTCGCGGACGGCGGCCGGGTCGAAGACGACGGCTTTGCCGCTCGCCAGCGCGGCGGCGGCCTGGGGGTCGTGGCGTCCTTGGAGGAGGGTGAGCAGGTCCTGGCCGCCGACGGCGACGGTGCGGCGGATGCGTTTCCCGTTCCAGCGCACGGCGTAGCGCAGCGCGTAGCGGTGGCCCTGGGCGCCGCGCACCTGGTAGCCGGTGGCGAAGGGGACGCCGGGCAGCAGGCGGGTGGCGGTGGCGCGGAGTTCGTCCCAGTCGGTGTCGCTGATGGTTCCGGCCCAGATGGCGAGCGTGCCGGTGGGGCGGGCGGAGGTGTAGGCGTCGCGTTGGTCGATGTAGGTGCTGTGGGCGCCGATGCCCACGGTGATCGCTATGGCGGTGACGGCGGTGACGGCCGCCGCGGCGCTGGTGGTGCGGGCGCGGTGGCGGGCGGCGTCCCGTACGGACAGGCGGAGGGGAAGGGGCAGGCGCGCGGCGGATCGCGCGGTCAGGCCGATCAGCCAGGGGGTGAGGGCGAGCAGGCCGAGCACGAGGAGCAGCAGCGCGGCGGCGATCAGCCAGCCGGAGTTCGGCTGGCGGCGCGAGACGAACGCGACGGCGAGTCCGGCGAGGGCCATGAGCGCGCCCGCGAGGGGCCACCCCGGCCGGTCGGCGGTGGCCGGGGTGCGGCCGGCCAGGATGAGGGCGGTGTGGTGGCGGGCGGCCTGGCGGGCGGCCTGGTTGGCGGGGATCAGCGCCGCGGTGACGGCGGCGGCGAGGCCGAGCGCCGCGACGGCCAGGATCGAGGCCCAGGGGATGTCCAGGGGGCCGATCTGTCCTGTCCGCTGGGCGATGACGGTGGCCGACAGGCCTCCGGCGGCGATGCCGAGCGCGGTCGCGAGCAGGACGGCGGTGCCGCCGAGGAGGAGCCCGTCGGCCAGGACGATCGTGCGGAGGTGGGAGGGGGTGGCGCCTTGCGCGGTGATGGTCGCGAGTTCGTGGCGTCGTCTTTGCAGGCCGACGGCGAAGGCGGGCCCGGCCAGGAGGGCGATCTCGAGCAGCACCATGATCGCCGCGGCGGAGAACCCGACGGTGCGCTGCAGGTCGGGCATGGGGATCGGGGGTGTGGCGGTGACGGCGGCCCGGGAGGTCACGTGGAGGCCCGCGGTGTTCAGCCGGGTGATGGCGTCCCGGGTGACGGGTCCGGTGGTGTCGGCGAGCCAGCCGGCGCCGCCGTCCCAGAAGTCGTCGAAGGGCGTGAGCGGCAGGTCGGGGCCGGTGACGGCGCGTAGCGAGGGCCGGTGCGGGTGTTCGATCACGCCGGAGACGGTGAGCGGTGTGGCGCTGCCGGTGAGGGTGACGTGGTCGCCGGGGCGCAGGCCGAGCGCGGGCGTGACGGCGATCTCGCCGGTGCCGGGGAACGCGCCTTCGGCCAGGGGGAGCATGCCCCGGGTGAGAGGGTCGCGCAGGTCGGTCTCGACGGCGGTGAGCTGTTCGGCGCCGAGACGGACGGTGCCGGTGCCGTAGGGGACGGTCCGGGACCCCGGTCCCAGGAGGGCGGTGACGTCGGCCGGTCCGGGAGTGGGGCGCGGGGTGTCGCCGGACTGCCAGGTGGCGCCGCCTGGGGTCTGCCGCAAGGTGGTGTCCGCCGGGAGGACGGTGAGGCGGGCGTCGGCGGTGCCGAGGTCGGCGGTGAGGGACTCCCGCGCCGAGACGGTCATGGTCGCGGTCAGGGTGAGGAGCGCGGTGACGATCAGGACGGGTAACCCGATCATGACCATGATCAGGGCGCTGCGTCCCGGGGACCGGCGGGCGTTGCGGCGGGCCAGGCGTAGTGCGGCCGGGGTGATGCTCATCGGGTGCTCGTCAGCGGGGTGCCGGTGGTGTCAGTGGTGTCGGCGATCCGGCCGTCGCGGAGGAAGACGACCCGGTCGGCCCAGGCCGCGTAGCGGGGCTCGTGCGTGACGAGCAGGACGGTGGCGCCGGCGTCGGCGCGCTCACGCAGGATGCGGAGGATGTCGTCGCCGGCGCCGGTGTCGAGCGCGCCGGTGGGTTCGTCGGCGAGCAGGAGGCGTCGTTCGCCGATGAGGGCCCGGGCGATGGCGACGCGCTGGCGCTGGCCGCCGGACAGTTCATCGGGGAAGCGGTCGGCGAGGTGGTCGACGCCGATGTCGGCGAGCGCGGTCATGGCTTCCTGGCGGGCTCGGCGGGGGCGGGCGCCGTCGAGTTCGCGCGGGAGCATGACGTTCTCGGCGGCGGTGAGCGAGGGGATGAGGTTGAGGTCCTGGAAGACGTAGCCGACGGTGCGGCGTCGCAGCGCGGCGAGGTCCCGGACGGTGGCGAGGTCGTGCTCGCCGATGTGGACGGTGCCGGAGGTGGGCCGGTCGAGCCCGCCCGCCAGGTTGAGCAGGGTGGACTTGCCGGATCCGGACGGGCCCATGACGGCCAGGAGTTCGCCGGTGCCGGCTTCGAGGGTGACGTGCTGGAGCGCGTGCACGGTCGCGGCTCCTTCGCCGTGGGTTCTGGTGACGTCGCTCAGCCGTACGTGGGTCATGCCTTCTCCTGGAGTACGGCTTCGCAGTGGTCGAGCCAGCGTTGCTCGGCTTCGGCCTGGAAGATCATGGAATCGATCACGAGGGTGTGGGCGGTGCCTTGGGTGGTGGCGCGTTTGGCCTGCGTGAGGTGCTGGAGGGTGCGCATGGTGGCTGTCCGTTGCTTGCGGATGACGTCGGTGATGTCCACTTCTTTGGCCGCGACGGCCATGGCCAGCTTGATGACGAGTTCGTCGCGTGGCCGGTCGGTGGGGGTGACCGGGGTGTCGAACCATCGCGTCATCTCGTGGCGGCCGGCCGCGGTGATGGTGTAGACGACGCGGCCCTGGTCGTCGGATTCGCCTGGCTGGACCAGGCCGTCGCGTTCGAGGCGGGCGAGCGTCGTGTAGACCTGGCCGATGTTGAGCGGCCAGGTCGCCCCTGTCGACGTCTCGAACTCGCCCTTGAGCTGGTAGCCGTGGCGGGGGCCCCTGCTGAGGAGCGCGAGGAGGCCGTGCCTGATGGACATAAATACTCAGTATGCATACGCAGTATGCGTCAGGCAAGCGCGCCGAGCCCCCGGCGCGGGGAAGGGGAGGCGTCAGCCGCGCAGGCGCGCGTTGAGCCGGGCGGCCTGGCGGGTGAGGTGGGCGCGCTCGGGCAGGCTGGGCGCCGAGCGGGCGGCCTCGGCGTAGAGCCGGGCCGCGGTCACCGGGTCGCCGTCGCGTTCGTGCAGGTAGGCGGCGACGGCGGTGTGGCGGGGCAGGCCGGGGTCGAGCTCGGCCAGGGCCGCGAGCCCGGCCTTGGGGCCTTCGGACTCGCCGACGGCGACGGCGCGGTTGAGGCGGGCCACCGGGCTGCCGGTGAGGCGGACGAGCTCGTCGTACCATTCGACGATCTGCGCCCAGTCGGTCTCCTCGACCGTGGGGGCGTCGGCGTGGAGCGCGGCGATGGCGGCCTGGGCCTGGAACTCGCCGAGCCGGTCACGGGCGAGCGCCGCCTGGAGCACCTCGACGCCTTCGGCGATCAGGCGGGTGTCCCACCGGCCGCGGTCCTGCTCGGCGAGGGGGATGAGGCTGCCGTCGGGGGCGGTGCGGGCCGGGCGGCGCGCGTGGTGCAGCAGCATGAGGGCGAGCAGGCCGGCGACCTCCTCGTGACCGGTCATGGCCACGAGCCGGCGGGTGAGCCTGATCGCCTCGCCGGCGAGGTCGACGTCGCCCGAGTAGCCCTCGTTGAAGACCAGGTAGAGCACGCGCAGCACGGTGGCGACGTCGCCGGGCCGGTCGAACCGCACGCCCGAGACGGTGCGCTTGGCCCTGCTGATGCGCTGGGCCATGGTGGCCTCCGGCACGAGGTAGGCCTGGGCGATCTGGCGCGTGGTCAGGCCGCCGACGGCGCGCAGGGTGAGCGCGACGGCCGAGGCCGGGGTCAGGGACGGGTGCGCGCACAGGAAGTACAGCTGGAGGGTGTCGTCGGCGTCCTGGCTCGGGCCTGGCGCGGGCTCGTCGCCGGCGCGCAGCTCGCGGTGCCGCCGGGAGGCGTCGGCGCGGGCGGCGTCGAGGAACTTGCGCCAGGCCACGGTGATCAGCCAGCCCTTGGGGTCGCGCGGCGGGTCGTCCGGCCATCCGCGCACGGCCTCGATGAGGGCCTCCTGGACGGCGTCCTCGGCCGCGGCGAAGCCGGCGCCGCGGCGGACCAGGACGCCGATCACCGTCGGGGTGAGGGCGCGCAGCAGGGTCTCGTCCACGGGCGTCACTCCGTGATGGTCGGCAGCTCGCCCAGGAACGGGCGGATCTCCAGCCACTCGTGGATGGGCTCGCCGTTCGCGCCCGGGGCCGCGGACAGTTCCGCGGCCACCTCCAGGGCTCGCTCGTAGGTGTCGACGTCGATCATCATCCAGCCGGCGATCAGGTCCTTGGTCTCGGCGAACGGGCCGTCGGTGACCGGCGGCCGCCCCTCGCCGTCGTAGCGGACGAACGTGCCCTCGGGCGAGAGGGCCTGCTCGCCGATGAACTCGCCGGTGCCCTGGAGCCGGGCGGCCAGGTCGCTCATGTAGGCGATGTGGGCCGACACCTCCTCCGGGGTCCACTGGTCCATCGGCACGTCGTTGACCGCCTTCGGCGCGCCCCTGTAGTGCTTGAGCAGCAGGTACTTGGCCATCTCGCTCCTTGGATGTGGTGGTGACCATTGTGGCGGAACCGGGCACCTGGTTCCCGGCGTGAACCCGGCGGGCCGTTCCCCCGACTGTGCGGGGTGACGGGAGGACGAGATGACCGATGAGCTGCTGGTGGTCCGCGCCCAGCTGGGCGAACGGGCGGCGCTGGCCGAGCTGGTGGCCCGGTGGCGGGTGCCGGTGTGGACGTACGTGCGGCGGATGCTGGACGCCGAGCGGGCCGACGACGTGGCCCAGGAGGTGTGGCTGGCGGTGGTCCGGGGCCTGCCCCGGCTCCGGGAGCCGGACCGGTTCGCGCCGTGGCTGTTCACGATCGCCCGCCGCTCGGTGACCGACCGGCTGCGCGGCGAGTACGCGCGGGCGCAGGCGGCGCCCGCGGCCGAGACGGCCATCGAGACGGTCGCCGGGACGGCCGCCGAGGATCCGGTGGAGGCGCTGGTGGATCGGGCCGCGCTGGTGGAGGCGCTGTCGGCGCTGCCGGTGCCCGAACGGGAGATCCTCGTCCTGTTCTACCTGGAGGACCTGCCGGTGGACGCGTGCGCGTCCATCTGCCGGATCCCGGCCGGGACGGTCAAGTCGCGGCTGAACCGTGCCCGTCGGCTGTTGCGTGAGCACCTGGAGAAGGAGGGATACCCGCTATGACCGAAGAGCCTCGTTTGTCGGCCCGGGATCTGATCGGGCGGCTGGAGCCGGCGCTGTCGGCCCGGGTCAGGATCCGGGCGGTGACGGCCCTGCTGGCGGGCGCCGCCGGGGCGGTGTTCGTGAGCGCGTTGTGGTGGACCGAGCCCGGCCCGCTGCCCGGCCACACGCAGGCGGCGTTCGCGCTGTCGGCCGTGTTCTGCCTGGCGTGGGCCTGCTACGGCGGGTGGCTGCTGACGCGCCGGGTACCGCTGTTCGCCACCGACCGGCTCGTCGCCGCCTATCTCGGCCTGGTGGCCTCGCTGGCCACCACGGGGGTCGTGACCGCGGTGGCCGTCCAGCGCGGCACCGGGGCAGGGCCTGCCCTGGTGGTCGGCGGGCTGCTGGTGGCGCTGAGCCTGACCCTGGCGGTGCGGGCCCACGCCCGGCGCGCGGCGCTGCTGCGCCGCGCGCGCGAGCTGGCCGGCGAGGAGGACCGGTGACCTCCTCCTACGGTCACAGGCCGGTCATCACCAGGCTCAGGTAGTACCAGTAGCCGTTGCCGAAGAGGTGCCTGGAGATGTAGGCGATCTGGCCGGTGGCGAGCTGGGCGCAGGTGGAGCCCTGGGCGGTGACCGAGCCGAGTTCGTCACCCTGGCCGACGGCGGGCGGGGTGACCTCGCGCACGCTGAACTTCGCCGAGGTGCCGGTGCCGATCGTGGTGGTCGGGTTGGCGAAGTTGCCGGAGTAGGCGGTGTCGCCGTTGTTCATGGCGACGTACTGGCCGCCGCTGGGGTACATGTAGCCGGCGAGGTTGATCTTGATCTCGTCGCCGTTGTTCTCCTCGGTGTCGTAGGCGTCGAGGTAGTTCACCTCCACCCGGCACGTCGCGGCCGAGGTCGTCGCGGCGGCCGGGGCCGCGCTCGCGGTGGCGGCGGCCAGTCCCGCCGCCAGCGCGAGCGCCGTCATGAGCTTGTGGGATCGCATGCCGTTCTCCTTGAGAGAGTCCTGCTTCGTTGGGACTCCTCAGAGTGCGGCGGGCGGCGCGGGCCGTCCGTGGCCGAATACGCGCTCCATCCGCGCCCTTTTGCCGGGTCAGCCGGCGCCGGGGCGGTCAGCTGACGACGCCCCAGGTGAGGGACAGGCCGGTGGCGGCGCGTTCGGTGCGGATCTCCATCATGCTGCCGAGGATGGTGGCGTGGTCGGACACCACCGGGGTGGCGTCGAGGGTGTAGGTGATGCGGGTGCTGACGAGCACCGGGCTGCCCTGCGGCTCCAGCAGGTGGCGGGCGGCGGCCGGGCCGAGCAGGCCGGGCCGGACCGTCTCGGCGGCCCGGGCGACCGTCACCCCCGCGTCGGCGAGGGCGGTGTAGAGGGACACGGCGGTGAAGTCGCGGTCGCGGATCTCGTCGGCGACCGGACGGCGGATCCAGGACACCTGGTGGACGGCGGGGCGCCCGGCGAACTCGCGGACCCGCTCCAGCCGCAGGGCGCTGTCGCCGGGCCGCAGCCGCAGCTCGGCCGCGATGCGGGCGGGGGCGCGGCGCACCGCCCGGCCCGCCACCGCGGTGCGCACGTCGTGACCCTGCCGGCGCAGGTCGTCGGCCAGGCTGCGCAGCGAGTCGAGCTGGTAGGCCAGGTGCGGCGGGGCGACGAAGGTGCCTCTGCCGGGCTGCTGCACGATCAGCCGCTCGTCGCTGAGCTCCCGCAACGCCTGGCGCAGCGTCATGAGGGTCACCCCGTAGGAGGCGCTCAGCTCCCGCTGCGGCGGCAGGGCCTCGCCGGGGGCGTACTGCCCGGACCGGATCTTCGCGGCGAGGTCGGCGGCGATGGCGCGGTATCTCGCCTCGTGCCCGGCGTCGGCGGTCATCGTGGTGGGTCACACTCCTGGTCGAGGGCTTGCCGCAGGGTCGAGAGGAAGACCCGCAGGTCGTCCGGCCCAGCCCCGTCGAGCACCCGCCGCATGACCGCGGCGCCGACCACCACGCCGTCGGCGTGCCGGCGGGCCTCGCGTGCCTGGTCCGGGGTGGAAATGCCAAATCCTAGCAACACCGGCCGGTCGCTGACGCGCCTGATCCGCCCGGTGAGCCCGGCCGCCGTGGCGGCGAGGCCGGCCCGCTCGCCGGTGGTGCCCATCAGCGACACCGCGTACACGAATCCGCGGCTGCGCTCGGCGATCTCCGCCAGGCGCGGCCGCGGCGTCGCCGGCGAGGCCAGCAGGGCCAGGTCGATCCCGGCGGGGGCGGCCGCGGCGGCGAGTTCGTCAGCCTCGTGCACCGGCAGGTCGGGCACGATCAGGCCGCCGGCGCCGGCCCGGCGCAGCGCGGCGCAGAACGCCTCGGGGCCGTCGTGCAGCACCAGGTTGTAGTAGGTGCTGGCCACCAGCGGCACGCCCAGGTCCGGCAGGCCGGACAGGTCGGCGAGGACCCGGCGGGTGCTCGCCCCACGGGCCAGCGCCGCCGCGCTAGCCCGCTGGATGGTGACGCCGTCCAGCGTGGGGTCGGAGAACGGCAGGCCGACCTCGATCGCGTCCGCCCCGGCGTCGGCGAAGGCGCGCAGATAGTCCGTCCAGCCGGGGGTGATCCCGGCGGTGACGTACGGCATGAGCAGGCCGCGGCCGGCGTCGCGGCGGGCCCGCAGGTGGCGTTCGACCGCGCCCACGGCCAGGGCCGGGTTCGTCACAGCAGCTCCTTCAGGGTCGAGACGTCCTTGTCGCCTCTGCCGGACAACGTCATGAGCACCGCCGAGCCGGCGGGCAGGTCGCCGTCACCGGCGGCGCGGATCACCCAGGCGAGCGCGTGGGCCGATTCGAGGGCCGGCAGGATGCCCTCGGTCCTGGCCAGCCGGACGGCGGCGGCGATCGCCTCCTCGTCGGTGACCGTGACGTAGCGGGCCCGGCCGAGGTCGCGCAGGTGGGCGTGCTCCGGGCCGACCCCCGGGTAGTCGAGCCCGGCGGCGACGGAGTGCGCCTCGGTGATCTGGCCGTCGTCGTCCTGCAGGAACAGCGAGCGGCAGCCGTGCAGGACGCCGAGCCGGCCGAGGGACGCCCCCGCGCCGCCGTGCGCCTCGACGCCGACCAGGCGCGCCGGGGTGTCGGCGAACCCGGCGAAGGTGCCGGCCGCGTTGGAGCCGCCGCCGACGCACGCGACCACGTAGTCCGGGACGCCGGCGGGCAGCGCCGCGGCGCACTGCCCCCGGGCCTCCTCGCCGATGACCCGCTGCAGCTCCCGGACCATCCACGGGTACGGGTCCGGGCCGACGACCGAGCCGATGCAGTAGTGGGAGTCGCCGGTCGCGCCCACCCAGTGCCGCATGGCCTCGCTGGTGGCGTCCTTGAGGGTGCGGCTGCCCGTGGTCACCGGGACCACTTCGGCGCCCAGCATGCGCATCCGGAAGACGTTCAGAGCCTGGCGCTCGATGTCGCGCTCGCCCATGAACACCGTGGCCTGCAGCCCGAGCAGCGCGGCGGCGGTCGCGGTGGCCACCCCGTGCTGGCCCGCCCCGGTCTCGGCGATCAGCCTGCGCCGTCCCATCCGGGTGGCGAGCAGGGCCTGCCCCAGCACATTGTTGATCTTGTGGGAGCCGGTGTGGGTGAGGTCCTCGCGCTTGAGATAGAGCCGTACGCCCAGCTCCCGCGACAGCCGGCGCACCGGCGTGAGCGGGGTCGGGCGTCCGGCGTGCACGGCGAGCAGATCCGCCAGGGTGGTGCGGAACCCGGGATCCGCCCAGGCCTCCCGGAACGCCTCCTCCACCTCGCGGCAGGCCTCCACCAGCGACTCCGGCGCGTACCGCCCGCCGTACCCGCCGAACCGGCCCCGCGCCCGGGGCTCGCCCATCGTGCTGTCCGGCGGGGCCGGCTCCCGCCACGGCGACAGGTTCCGCATGCCACACTCCTATCGTTCTATAACTCTTGAAGGAGTTCTATAACAGCGAGTGTGGCATGGGCCGGCGTGGACGCGCCAGAGGTCCCGCTGGATTCCTCACGCGCCGCCGGGCGGGTGCGGCCGGAGGGCGGCGAGCGCGGCGCGGGCCTGCTCCGGCGGCGCGCCTTCGGCGATCGCCGCGAGCGCCGCGCGCCAGGCGGCCGCGAGCACGCGGCCCAGAACCGGCGACGGCGGAACGGCGCTCCGGCTGAGCAACTCGGCCAGCCGGTCCCGCCCCGCGTCCGGGGGAGGGTCTCCCAGGATGCGGAGGAAGTTCTCGCCGGCGGCGAAGTCCAGCCCGACCAGCATGGCGGCCGTCACGGCCGCCGCGCCGTCGGAGGTCGTCGCCGCGGCCGCCATCGCGCCTTCCATCCGGTCCAGCAGCCGCCGTTCGACATCCTGCCGTACGAAGACGTACAGGCCGAGCTTGCTGCCGAAGTGGTGGTAGATCGCGCCTGTGGTGACCTCCGCCGCGGCCGCCAGCTCGGTGACCGTGACCTCGTCGAACGGGCGCCCCCCGAACTCTCTGACCGCGGCGAGCACGAGCCTGCCCTTGGGGGAGGTGGAAACCGGAATCCATTCTTGCACTCGAACATAATGACGTTATGCTGAGGACAAATCCAGTTACGAACGAAGGGCAAGCGCCATGAAGCTCGAGTTCCTGTTCGTCCCCACCTCCGACCTGAAGGCCTCGCTCGGCCTCTACCGCGACAGCCTCGGTTTCACCGAGCGGTGGCGCGAAGGCGACACGACCGTCGCGCTGGGGCTGCCGGGCACCGACACGCAGCTCATGCTCGACGCCCACGACCCCGCCGCCCCCGTCGCGCCCGTGTTCGTCGTCGACAGCCTCGACGCCTTCCACGCCGCCCGCCCCGAGACCCTCACCGTCGTCGAAGCGCCCGCCGAGATCCCCGGCGGATTCAAGGCCGCCTACCAGGACCCGGGCGGCGCGACCATCATCGTCATGGACCAGTCCGCCGACCAGTCCGCCGGCCAGTCCGCCGGCCAGGGCACCCCGTAACGGGGTTCACCCCCATCAGCCCGGCCGCCCTAGGGTGGGCCGCATGAGGATGCAGCTGGTGCAGGTGAACGTCAAGGCCAGGGACGACGCGGCCCTCGGCCGGTTCTGGGCGGACGCGCTCGGCTGGGGCGTCTCCAGCGAGGGGCCCGGCGTCACCAACGTCGAGCCCGTGGGCTTCTCGTGGCCCGACCCCGCCGCCGTCTGCGTCGACGTCGTCACCGTCCCGGACCCCGAAACGGTGCAGTACCGCGTGCACCTCGACCTCGCCACGACCTCCGCCGACCATCACGCCCGGCTGGTCACGCGGCTGAAGGAGCTCGGGGCGACGCCCGCCGGCACAGGCCGGGGCGACGCGCCGTGGACGGCCCTGGCCGACCCGGAAGGCAACGTGTTCCGCGTCCTGCAACCCCGGGAGATCTACCGCGACACCGGGCCGATCGCCGCGGTGGTCGTCGGCTGCGCCGGCCCGCGGGCCATGGCCCGGTTCTGGGGCGAGGCGATCGACTGGACCGTCCAGGAGGTGAACGACGACCATGCGCGGCTGCGCTCCGCCAAGGGCGTCGGGCCGTACCTGGAGTTCGTCCGCGAGCCCGGCACGCCGACCGGGCGCAACCGCGTCCACCTCGATCTGCTGCCCTACCCCGGCGACGATCAGGCGGCGCAGGTGGCCCGGCTGGAAGCCCTCGGCGCGACGCCGGCGAGCGTCGGCCAGGGCGACGTCCCGTGGATCGTGCTGGCCGACCCGGAGGGCAACGAGTTCTGCGTCCTGGCCCCGGCCTGACACGCCGGCGGGACATATCGATCAAGAACGTGACGATAATGGCGGGTGCCCTTCACCTTGAGCCACGTCGTGGCGATCCTGCCGGTGCGGCGGTGGCTGCCGCCGTCGGCGCTGGCCGTCGGGGCCGTGGTACCCGACGCGCCGTACTACCTGCCGCTGCCGTTCTCGTCGGCGAGCACGCACGCCTGGTGGGGGCCGTTCGTGCTGGGCCTGCCGGCGGGGATCGTGCTGCTGGCGGTGTTCCGCTGGGGGCTGCGGGCGCCGCTGGCCGCGCTGGCTCCCGCCGGGCTGCGGGCCCGGCTGCCCGATCCCGCGCGGCCGCGGCCGGTCGCGGTGGTGGCGGCGCTGCTCACCGGGATGGCCACCCATCTGGCGTGGGACGCCTTCACGCAGGTGGGAGGGTTCGCGGTGGCGCACTGGCAGGTGTTGCGCGAGCCGGTCGTGGGCGCGCACCGGGTGTTCAACGTGCTGATGTACGTCAGCTCGGCGGGCGGCCTGGTGGTCCTGGGCGTCTGGTTCGCGCTGTGGTACCGGCGGGCGCCGGTCCGTCCGGTCCGTCCGGTCCATCAGGCACGGCCGTACCCGGCGAACCGGGCGCGGGGAATCGTGGTGGCCGCGACGGTGCTGGCCGCGGCCGTCGGCGCCGCCGTGGGGGCGACCTCGGAGCGAGCCGCGGTGAGCGACTACGACCTGGTGCGGAGCACCATCTTGGGAGGCGCCGACGGCGTGGCGCTGGTGCTGGCCTGTCACGTGCTCGCCTGGCACGGCTGGCACGGCTGGCACGGCTGGAGCGTGTCCGGCCGCCGACGGGAAGGAGCTCACCGGGCGCCGGAACGGGAAAGGGCAGGGACCTGACGCTCCCTGCCACTACCAAGCTATAGCGCACGGGGGGTCTTGCCACAAGGCCCTGGTCGTACCGCACAATCGCCCTTCGACACCGGAACGCTCGGGAAACAGGGGGCCGCGGAATGCGGGTTGTGCTGGTGACCTACGGGTCGCGCGGGGACGTCGAGCCGATGACCGGGCTGGCGCCGCGGCTGCGGGCGCTGGGCGCCGAGGTGCGGCTGTGCGCGCCGCCCGACTTCGCCGAGCTGGCAGGCGGCGTCGGCGTGCCGCTCACTCCTCTCGCCTGGCCGATCCGCGCACTGGCCACGGGGGCGGTCCCCGGCAAGGAGCGGGCGGGCCTGTCCGGCATCGCCGCCGAGCTGACCGCCATGGCCTACGAGGCGGTCAGCGGGGCGGTCACCGAGGCGGTCACCGGGGCGGTCACCGGGGCGGCCGGGGGCGGCGCCGCGGTGGTGGCCACCGGCTCCTTCCCGGCCGTGGCCGGGGCGCGGGCGGCGGCCGAGAAGCTGGGCGTGCCGTACGTGTTCACGTCCCTGTCCCCGTGCTACCTGCCGTCGCCGCATCACCCGCCGGGCCCCTGGCCGGGCCAGGTGATCCCCGCCGGGGTCACCGGCAACCGGGAGCTGTGGGACCTCAACGCCGAGCACATGGACGCGCTGCTCGGCGAGACGATCAACGCCCACCGGACGTCGGTCGGCCTGCCGCCGGTGAACGGCATCCGCGACCACGTCTTCACCGCCCACCCGTTCCTGGCGGCCGACCCCGTCCTGGGGCCGTGGCAGGAGACGCCCGAGCTCGACGTGACCCAGACCGGCGCGTGGATCCGCCCGGACGAGCGCCCCCTTCCGGCCGATCTGGAGGAGTTCCTGGCCGCCGGCGCGGAGCCGGTGTACGTCGGCTTCGGCAGCATGCGGGTACGGGGCGCCGAACCGGAGGAGGTCTCCCGGGTCGTCGTCGAGGCGGCCCGGAGCCAGGGGCGCCGCGTCGTGCTCGGGAGCGGCTGGGCCGACCTGGCCCTGACCGACGACGGGGACGACTGCTTCGTCGTCGGCGAGGTCAACCAGCAGGCGTTGTTCCGCCGGGTGGCCGCGGTCGTGCACCACGGCGGCGCGGGCACCACGACGACGGCGGCGCGGGCCGGGGCGCCGCAGGTGATCGTGCCCCAGCTCGCGGACCAGCCGTACTGGGCGGGCCGGGTCGCCGAGCTGGGCATCGGCACCGGCCACGACGGCCCGACCCCGACCGCCGGGTCCCTGTCGGCCGCGCTCCAGGCCGCCCTGACCTCCGGGACGCGCGCCCGCGCGGCCGCCGTGGCCGGGACGATCCGCGCCGACGGGGCGGAGCGGGCCGCCGAACTCCTGCTCGGCCGCGCGACTCGCTGACGAGCAGACACGTGATCAGGCCGCCCCGGTCCGGGTCCGCGGCACGTCGCGCGGTCCGCCCTCGACGGCGGGCAGGAGGCTTGAGGGCCATCCCCATCCAGGAGATGGCCCGAGCGGTGTCATGATTCCAGGGACGTCAGGCGACCGCGGTGCCCTCGAGTTCGACCAACAGGGCGGGGATCGCCAGCCGGCTCACCCCGAGCATCGTGGAGGCCGGCGCCACCCCGGCGGCTCCCAGCCGCGACGCCAGCACGCCGTACTCCCGCATGAGCAGGTCGACGTCGGTGGTGTAGACGTTGAGCCGGACGA
Source organism: Nonomuraea sp. NPDC048826 (assembly GCF_043198225.1). Classification (NCBI taxonomy): domain Bacteria; kingdom Bacillati; phylum Actinomycetota; class Actinomycetes; order Streptosporangiales; family Streptosporangiaceae; genus Nonomuraea; species Nonomuraea sp. NPDC048826. Next base: position 530,817 of record NZ_JBICUQ010000008.1, read on the forward strand.
GGTTCGCCAGGGACATGCCGCCCTCGCCGAGCACGGCCTCCAGGTTGTCGAGGCACAGCGCCAGCTGCGCCGCCATGTCACCGGCGTGCTGGGGCTCGCCGTCCTTGCTCATCGCGGTCTGGCCGGCGCAGTAGAGGGTCCGGCTGTGGCCGGAGACGATCTCACCCTGGTTGTACCCCAGCGCCACCGACCACGCCCACGGGTTGACCGCCGTACGCTCCATCGTCACATCAGCTCCATTCGCCTCGCGTTCGGGATGTCGGTGATCAGCCTCGCAGCGGATACACGACATCCTGTGTCGTGTATCTCGTAGAGTTTGCGCATGCGCGCCGATCGGTTGGTCTCGCTGGTCCTGCTGCTGCGGCAGCACGGCCGGATGTCGGCGACGGCGCTCGCCCGCGAGCTGGAGGTGTCCACCCGCACCGTGCTGCGCGACATCGAGGCGCTGTCCGCGGCCGGCGTCCCGGTCTACGCCGAACGCGGGCGGAACGGCGGGTTCGCGTTGCTGCCCGGCTTCCGTACCGAGCTGACCGGGCTGAACCACGACGAGGCCCTCGCCCTGCTGGTCGCCGGGTCGCGGCGCGGCGCGCAGGCGTTCGGCCTGGGCTCGGCGCTCGCCTCGGCGATGCTCAAGGTGGTGGACGCGCTGCCCGAGAGCTATCGCGACACCGCGGCCGGGGCGGCCGAGCGGCTGCTCATCGACCCGGAGACCGACCTTCTCTCGCGCCGGCTGACCGAGGAGGAGGTGCCCGACGCCGTCGTGGCCGCGGTCCTGCGGGCCGTGTTCGCCGGGCGCAGGCTGCGCATCCACTACGCGGCCGAGGACCAGGCCCCGAAGTGGCGTACGGTCGACCCGATCGGCCTGGTCACCGTGCGCGACCGCGGCTATCTGCTGGCCACCAGGTCCGGCGCGGACCGCACCTACCGGCTGTCCCGCGTCCTGGCCGCCGAGGAGCTTCCCGAACCCGCGCAGCGGCCGGACCGGGTCGACCTGGACCGGGCCTGGCAGGAACGCAGCACCCGGTTCCGGGCCGGCGGCGACCAGGTCACCGTGCTGGTGCGGCTGGACCCGGCGCGGCGGGAGGACCTGGTGGGCACCGCGCTGGCCGTCCTGTCGGAGGAGGCCGACGCGGACGGCGCGCTGCGGCTGGAGGTGACCTTCCAGGACCCGCGACACGCCCGGTGGGCGCTGTGGCAGCTCGGTACGTTCGCCGAAGCCCTGTCACCGCCGTGGTTGCGCGCCGCCCTGCACGACCGCGCCGCCGCGATAGCCGCCCGCTACGCGGCGTCGCCCTGACCGGCGCCTGCCCCGGTCACATGCAGCGCAGTTCCAGCAAGGAGCCGCTGTACTCGCCGTCCAGGTGGATGATCATCGAGCTCACCGTCGAGGCGCCGGGCTCGTCCATGGGCGTCCAGACCGTGAGTTCGTAGTCGCCGGCCTGGCCGTCGGGGTCCTCGATCCGCGCCCGGCGATAGTGGTCCAGCATCTCCTGGACGGGCCGGTCGGTGGAGAGCTCGAAGCGGATGGTGTACCAGCAGTCGCCGGAGTCGCCGGTCACCTCGACGTGGGCGTCGACGTACCCGACGTCCGCTCCGGGCGGCGGATTCTCCCTGATGTGGTCCGCCATGCGCGCCAGCCGGTGGTCGGCGAGCCACACCGGCGCCTTGACGATCGCCGCGAGCAGCAGGAACGGCAGCAGCGGCAGCAGCGCCAAGGCCAGGCAGCCGAGCCGGCGAGCCGCCCGTGAACGCCCGGACGCTTGGGGAGGCGAGGGTGGGTCCTGGGGGGTCGACACGGGTCACATGATCGCGTATCGCGGCCGGGATCGGTCAATCCGCGGCGGCCGGTGCCACGTCCAGCACCGCCTTGCCCGCGATCTTCCGGTCGAGCAGGGTCTGGGCGGCCTCGGTGACGTGGTCCCAGGCGCCGCGCCAGCCGACCTCCGGCGAGAGCCTCCCGGCCGCCACGAACTCCAGCAGGGTGGACAGGTCGGGGCCGACCTCGTGGACGTCGCCGAACGCGCTGATCGTCCTGGCCGGGCCGAGGGAGAACAGCGAGTGCGGCGCGAACACCGCCGGTTCGTCCGACGCCCAGCCGATGCTCTGCACGTCCCCGCCCGGGGCCAGGAGCTGCCAGGCCTCGGTCAGCTGCCGCCCGCCGACGGTGTCCAGGATCAGATCGACCGGCCGGTCGACGCTCTCCAGCCCGACCACGACCTCGTCGGCGCCCAGGGCGGCGAGGCCCTCGCCGCCGGCCGGCGACCCCACCGAGCTGGAGCAACACGCCGCATAGGCCAGTGTCGCCGGGCAATTCCCCGGAGACGTGAAACGCCGGTGACGCAAGACCAGGCTCCGGCCTGGCGGATGCCGGCGAATCAGGAATGAGGATCACCGAGATTCTCCGAACGGCTTCGACTGGGTGCGTCGGGCGTAGGCGCGGGCGGCGCGGGCGCGGTCGCCGCAACGGGTGGAGCACCAGTGGCGGCGACCGTGGCACAGCAGGAAGCGGTTGCAGGGGGCGGACCCGCAGAGGGTGAGGCGGTGGGCGTCTGGACCGGTGAGGAGGTCGGCCGCGTTGGCCGCAAGGGTCGCGAGAGCCCGATCGAGGATCTCGTTGGTGGGGCACGGCGCCGAGCGGTAGGGGCCATGCTTTTCGTCCCAATACAGCAGGGCGGCTGTGGGGGCCCCGCTCAGCGCGTCATTGACGGCGGACAGAGCCGCGGGCAAGGCGGGCAGCCCGGACACACGGGCGGCGAACAACGCCCTGAGGTGTTCGCGCAGTGAGCGCAGTTGCGCCGCGCACATTTCCTGCACACCGGCATTGGCCGGAGCCAGGCCGCGTTCGGTGAGCCACTGATTCGTCGTCGCCGGAGTGCCGAGAAGGTCGACGAACCGCCCACCAGGCAGCGCGATGGCGCTGTTGACGAAATCGAGGGCGAGATAGTCCGCCGCCCCTGGCACGGGCGGCAACACAGACTCGGCGGTCAGGGGCTCGCTCATAGCTCTCATGGTACGGCTTGCATTGATCCGTGAGGCACCGCTACCGTCTCTCACGGATAACCCACTTTCATCCGTGAGGTCCTTCGTTGGCTGGTACCAGCACGAGCACTGAGCAGATCCCCATCCGCGTCCTCGGCGGCCCGACCGCCCTTTTCGCATACGGTGGCCTGCGATTCCTGACCGACCCGACCTTCGACGCTCCCCGTGACTATCACGTGCCGGGTGGCCAGCTGATCAAGACGGCGCCCTCCTCTGTCGATCCTGCCGACCTCGGCCGCATCGACGTGGTCTTGCTCTCCCATGACGAGCACCCCGACAACCTCGACGACTCCGGCCGGGCACTGCTCGCCGACGTCCCGCTGACCCTCACCACGCCCGGAGGCGGGCAGCGCCTGGGCAAGGCGGCCAAGGGGTTGGCCGACTGGGAGTCGATCGAGCTGGACCGTCCCGGTGACGGCACGATCACCGTTACGGGCGTGCCCGCCATCCACGGGCCCGGCGCACGCGAGGAGGTCGAACTGATCACTGGGCAAGTCGTCGGATTCGTCCTGACCGGGGAGGGCCTGCCCACGGTCTACGTCAGCGGCGACAACGCCTCGCTCGACCTGGTCAAGCAGATCGCCGAACGCTTCGGTCCAGTGGACACCGCCGTCCTCTTCGCCGGGGCTCCCCGCTTCGACGTCCTCTTCGGGGGCGCGCTGATCGTCCTGGACAGCGCCCAGACCGCCGAGGCCGCCAAGATTCTCGGCGCCCGCCGGGTGGTACCCGTCCACTACGACAGCTGGGCGCACTTCACCGAGGGCCGCGACGAACTGGTGGGCGCTTTCACCGCCGCTGGGCTGCTTGATCACCTGGACCTGGGCGACCGGGGTTGAGTTCGTGACGACTCCCGTGCCTGCCCTGATAGGTCACCCTCCGCCGTCTCAGGCGCAGCGCCGCATCCTGATCGCCTTGATCGCCGCCCAGATCCTCAGCGGCGCCGGACTGGCGGCCGGCGTGACCGTCGGTGCCTTGCTCGCGCAGGACATGCTCGGCGCCACCAGCCTGGCCGGTGTGCTCAGTGCCCTGGGCACCGCCGGTTCCGCGCTGGCGGCCGTCGCGGTGGGGCGCATCTCTCAGGCGCGCGGCCGCCGTCCCGGCCTTACCGCCGGCTACCTCGCCGGCGCCATCGGCAGCGCGGGCGTCATCGCCGCCGCCGTCGTCGGCAACCCCGTCCTGCTGTTCGTCGCGATATTCGTATACGGCGCCGGCACGGCCACCAACCTGCAGGCCCGCTACGCCGGAGCTGACCTGGCGGCACCCACGCACCGTGCCCGCGCCGTGTCCGCCGTGCTGGTGGCCACCACCCTGGGCGGCGTGGTCGGCCCCACCCTCACCGCGCCCACCGGCGGCCTCGCTGAGGTGCTCGGCATCCCCTACCTAGCCGGGCCGTTCCTTCTTGCCGGGGCCGCGTACGCGACAGCCGCTCTGGTCCTGGCCATCTGGCTGCGCCCCGACCCGCTGCTGCTGGCCCGCACCCTGGAGGACGAACACACCGCCGCGGCGAACGCGCCACAGGGCGACGCCGGCGACCGGCCGCGACCGGCGGGGGAAGGACGCCGCTCGGGCGCACTGTTCGGCACGCTGGTCATGGTGGTCACCCAGCTCGTCATGGTCGCGATTATGACGATGACACCCGTCTACATGCACGACCACGGCCACGGCGCCGCCGCCTCCGGCCTCGTCATCGCCATCCACATCGGCACGATGTACCTGCCCTCGCCCTTGACCGGCTGGCTCGTCGACCGCTACGGCCGCCTCACGATCGCCGCCGCCTCCGCGCTGACCCTGCTGGCCGCCGGAATCGTTACCGCCAACGCCCCCGAAGACTCCATCGCCCCGCTCGCGGCGGCCCTCGCGCTGCTGGGCCTGGGGTGGAACCTCGGCCTCGTTACCGGCACCGCAATCATCACCGACGCCGTCCCACTGGCCACCCGCGCCAAAACCCAGGGCCTGGTCGACGTCTCCATCGCCATCGCCGGCGCCACTGGTGGGATGGCATCGGGCCTCGTCGTCGCCGTTGCGGGCTACCCTCTCCTTGCCATCGGCGGCGGCATCCTGGCGCTGGTCATCGTGCCGGCGGTTGCCACCGCATCGCGCAGCCGGTGAGCGCCGGCCCGCTTCCCTTCAGAACCGCTTCGGCGCACACCACCGCCCGGGTCCGGGGCCGAAATCACTGCCACGCACGCATTCGTCCGCGCCCCGCCGCAAACCCCCTCCACTGGAGCGGATGGGCGTTCGCCCGAGCACGGCCGTGCCACCTCCAGAAGGAACCTTGACACCACCCACCATGGCTGGGGCCCCGACACGGCCGATCCGGACGATCCCCGCAGCGCCCGCTGCGCACTTCTGCTCCGGGCCTCTCCGCCGGGTTGCCCTCCTTCGGTGCCCGCGCGGTGCTGCCGAGCGACAGGCGCTTGGCGACGTCCAGCCGTACCTCACCCGTAGGGCTGGACGTGCTGCCAGCACAGCGGGGTCAGCCCACGCCGGTCGGCGGGCTTGAGTAGCTTGACCCATTCCGGATCGGCCAGGACGTCCTGCAGCATCAGCGTGTTGATGTACACGAGCGCGGCCTGGAGGATGCGCAGGCACAACACGCTCATCTCCAGCTCCTCCGCCGCGCATGTGCGTGGGCGGCTGGATCCTCTCCTTCAGCAGGTGCTTGAGGTGTTCCTCCCGTACCCGCTCGGGCCGTCGCTCAGCGTGTGCGACGTTCTCGGCCGGCCGCACCGTCACCTTCGTCGCGTCAGCGGTAGTGCAGGTGCGATAACCGAGGTGTGCGGATCTGATTGCGGTGGTACTCGATCGTGGAGCCGGACCACTCGTGGAGGCCGAGCTCCGATGCGGGCCCTTGGACCTGCTTGGCGACGTCCTCGGCGACCTGGTCGGGCAGCTCCGTGCGTCCACGCGGGAAACGGCCGTACTGCGTGGAGAACTTCAGCAAGATCGCGAAGGTGAGGCGCCGGGCCGCTGACTGCGCGGCCCGGCGCCTCACTCGGCCTGCTCCTCGGCGGTCAGGCGCGCAGGCGGCGGGCGATGACCGGGACGACGATCGCGGCGGCCACCAGGTGCGTCACCATCAGCAGCACCTTCGTGGCCACGGCCCCGTCCACCAGGAGATCGGGCACCAGGGACAGCGCGGTGAGCGCCATCGTGGTACGGACGAACACCACACGCGGACGGCGGTTCGTACGCGCCAGCAGGAGGGCCAGCCCCAGGCCGAGCAGGGAGAACACGACGGTCAGCGTGGCGAACCCGGCGAGTGGGATCGGCGCGCCGCCGATGTCGAGCGAGATCCCGGCGAGGCTGCCCGCCGTGGCGACGCCCACGGTCGCCACCGCGGCGACGGCCGCGGCGGTCACGCCGCCGACGATCAGATTCGTCGTGGTAGCAGGGGCGGTGGTGGCGTTGGCGCTGGTGATGGACATGGTTGACCTCCGGTAGGGGCCGGCTCCCGCCGGCCTTTCACTTTGTCTACGAATCGGCTCGAGGGCATACGACATCGGCCGCGAAAAGATGGGAGAAAATGTCGCCGTCGCTCAGGGGCGCGCTCGCGCTCTCCTGTCGGTCGTCGGCGACGCCACCTCGTCACCGGTCATGGAGGGATCCGGGTGACGACGAGGGGCGGAATATCAGATGGTGCCTCGCTGGATCCCCGCCGCGATGTGGTCGAGCATGTCGTCGACGCCGCGCCGGGACGCGTCCGGGTCGGCGGGGCCCGGCCAGGAGACGAAGTCGTAGGTGAGATCGACCCCGTCGGGGGCGTCGGACAGGGTCACGGTGACCAGTTCCCGCGGCTCCTGGAACCCGAGGACCACGCGGTGGGGCGGGTCCATCTCGGCGTAGGTGAAGCCGAAGGGGATCTCCACGCCGGTCCCGTCCGCGATCATGACCGCGTCGAGCCGCCCGCCCGGCCGGGTGTCGGCCCGCATCCGATCGGCGGGCGTGCGATAGCCGGGCACGACGAACCACTGTTCGAGCTTGTCCGGCTCGACGAAGGCGGCGAAGACCCGCTCGGCGGGGGCGGGCAGACGGCGACTCACGGTGAATCCGCCGCTTTCGTGCCGTGGGGGTGTTTCAGTCATGTGGTGTTCCTCCCGATCAGGATCCCGCGCCGGGGTTGCTCAAGGTGAGGACGACGACCCCGGAGCGGAGCGTGCGCGTGGCCGTCAGTTCGAGCTTCTTGGTGAGGCCGGGGTGGAGGAGGAGGTCGTCCGCCTCGCCGACTCCGGCCAGGTGCGGATGCACCCACAGGTGGAGCTCGTCGAGCAGGTCCGCCTGGAGGAGGGCCTTGGCCACCGGGCCGTAGCCGTGCATCAGGATCGACGCGTCGTCCTTGGCGCGCAGCGCCCGGACCGCCTCGATCAGGTCGCCGTCGAGCACGCTGGTGTTGTGCCAGTCCGCCTGGGTGAGGGTGGTGGAGGCGACGTACTTGGGGATGGCGTTGATCGCGTCGGCGTACCCGCCGCCTCGGTCCGGCCAGGCGCCGGCGTACACCTCGTAGGTCTTGCGGCCCATCAGCATCGCGTCCGCGGCCTGGAGCTGCTCCAGCGCCAGGCTGCCGGACTCGGCGTCGACGTAGTCGAAGTGCCACTTGTCCATGTGGTTGACCACGCCGTCCAGGCTGACGAACGCGGAGCTGCTGATCGTTCCCATGCGCATGTCCCGTCTTGATCGCCGTGCGGGGACGGCCGGAGCGCGACCCCGAAAACTGTGTCTCTCGGACACTGTGTATACTAGAGACAGTTCTTTGGGGATGGCAAGAGGGAGTGTGGCGATGTCCGTCAACGAGGATCAGAAAGCGGTCGCCGAGCTGCTGTGGGGCCTGCGGAAACCGTCCAGCAGAGGCCCCAAACCGGCTTTCGACCTGGACCAGATCGCCGACACCGCCGTGAAGGTGGCCGACACCGAAGGTCTGGAGGCGGTCTCCATGCAGCGCATCGCCGCCGAGCTCGGCTTCACCAAGATGGCTCTCTACCGCTACGTCAGGGACAAGGGCGAGCTCATCGCCGTCATGATCGAGGCCGCAGTCGGGGAGGCCCCCGACCTGGGCAGGGTGAGCGGGTGGCGGGCCAAGCTCGAAGAGTACGCCCGCGAGCTCTCCGCCGCCTGGCGGCTGCACCCCTGGCTGCCGTCCATCACCGCGGGCGACCGCGTGATGGGCCCCCGCGAGACCGCCTGGCCGGAAAGCGCACTCGGCGCCCTCGTCGACACCCCCCTGACCGAGAGCGAACGCCTGGACGCGATCATGCTGGTGTCCAACCACATCCGCGCCACCCACGCCGCCGCCACCCCCGGCACCCAGGTCTGGACGGCGGGCGACGCGAGTCCGGTCATGCGCGACCTGCTCAGCCGCAACGCCGACCGGTTCCCGCTGCTGGCCACCACGCACGCCATCCCCTCAGCCACCACGACCCAGGAGTTCGGCCTGCACGTCATCCTCGACGGGCTCGAACACGCCATCACCCGACGCACCTCGAAACGGTGACCCGGCTCCACGGGGAGGCGGATGTCGCCGAGAAGCCCTGCCGGTTCCGGCTCGATCGATGAGACTGGTCCGCATGGACCATGGAGAAGCCGCAGCCCCGGCGCGGAGGCCGGGGCTGCGGCGAAAATCCAGGGTCAGCTCACGCCCGGGGCGGCGGGCTTGTCGTTCGTCCAGCCGGCCTTGAACGTCGCCACGCGGGACCCGAGCATCTTCTTTCCGCCCTTGCCGAAGTCGGTGTACTCGGCCAGCAGGGTCATGGCCGTGGTGTCCACGAGGAGCTGCTGCTTGAGTTCAGACCCCTTGCCGGACGGGACGGGCAGGGCGAGCTTGTGGCCGGAGCGGCCCAGCGGGTCCTTGCTCCGGCCGAGGTCGCTGACGCCCTTGGTGGTCTTGAGGACTTGGTAGGCGGCGGCCCTGACCTTGTCGGGTACCGGGTTCGCGTACAGGAGCTCGACCGCCCGCTGGGCGACATATCGGTCGAGGTTGACCAGCCAGTCGTTCTTGGTGGCCTTCGGGGCGGTGGTCTTCGCCTCTTCGGCGGCCTCGTCGATCCAGGTGTTGACCTCGGCGGTCAGCTGCTTCCTGAGCGCTTCGGCCTCCGTCGGCAGAGCCTGGAGCTGCTGGTACGTAACGTACTTCTCACCCAGCCGGAACCCGTTGGGCCGGTCCTTGGCCTCCCCGATAAAGCCCTTGCCGGGCCGGGTGGACAGGCGGATCTTCATGCCTTCCGTGCGGTAGGCCCAGGTGGTCGGAGATCCGTCGGCGCGCCAGGCCGCCTCGTCCTTCTTGGTCGCGGGTCTGGCGCCCAGGTTACGCAGGCCGCTCCAGCTCTTGCCCTCCGGCGACAGCCAGTCGGTGCTGACACGGCGCTCGGTCAGGAAATAACCGCTGCCGACCGCGTGAGGGTGGGTCATGGTGTAGGTCGCCTCGACCCGCCAGTACGCCGCCTTCGGCGCGTCGGCGAACGCCGGAGCAGCGGCCACACCAGCGAACAGCAGCCCAGCGGCAACAGCAAGAGTGCATCTCATTCCTTCTCCTTCAATGGGTTGGAATCCGCCCAGCGGCTGTCCTGGATCGCGGTGTACGTCAGGAGCAAGCCGTCCGCAGCGGAGCGGACTTCGATGGAAAGGGGCCTCCCGGAGGCTGGGTCGATCACCAGCCGGGTCCTGGTCGCCCCCCTGTAGTCCGGCGGCGCGAACTCGCCGGACTCATACTCGATCGCCTGCCCGGCCCGGCCCAGCGCATCGGCCACCTCCCCGATGGCGGTGACCCCGGGCACGGAGGCAAGCAGCTGGTACGCGGCGGCCCTGGTTCCGCTCGTCACCGGCGCGAAGAACAGCAGCCGCGCCGCGGTGTCGATGGTCGTACGGTCGTCGGCGGCGAAGAACGCCTTCAGCCCCTCAGGAGTCTCGGGCACCTCGCTCATCTTGGTCAGCGGCTTGCCCGCCGTGCGGATGCGGAAGTCCCAGTCCTCGGTCGACCAGGTCTTCTGCTCACCGGGTTCGGACCGTACGACACCGAAATGTCCGGTCTCCGAGCGCTTGTCATACGTCCAGGACGTCGGCGAGCCGTGGGCGATCCACGCCGCCTCGTCCTGGGGCGTCGCGGGCTTGATCCCCTGAGGAGTGTGGCGGTACCAGGTGAGCCCTTCGGGATCCGCGGGGATCCAGGTCTCGAACGACTCGCTCTCACGCAGGACGTAACGTCCGCCGGGTTCGCGGAACTGCCGGCCGCGGACCTCCGTGCTGCCCCACCACGCCCCCTCGTCGGGCATGGCGGCCACTGAGGCGGCCGCGACCAGCAGGAACCGCTTGCCGTCCGCCTGGACGGCCGCGCCAGGAGGGGCGGGCACGCCGGCGGGCGCGATGTTCGCGATGACGATCGCCGCCGCCGCGGCGGCCCCGGCCATCCCGAGCGCCAGCGCGCTCCACCTGGCGGCCCTGAGGCCACGCCGCACCCGTACCCGATCCTGGGCGAAGGCCGCGCGCAGGCGTTCGCGCCCGGCTCGCTCGACCTCGGGCGACAACGGCGGTGCGGGCAGCAGATCCCGCACCGCCCGGTATTCATCCATCAGAGCCTCCAAGCAAGGGATTGACGCCGCCCAGGGCGGCACGAAGCTTTCTGCGCACCCGGGACAGGCGGGATCCGACGGTGCCGTACGGGATGTCGAGCGCCTGGGCCACCTCTTCATGGCTCAGCTCGCCCAGTGCGCTCAGCAACAGCACGTCCCTGTCGCCGTCGGACAGCGCGCGCAGTTCGGCCGCGAGCCGTCCCTGTGTGCTCACGGCGTCCACACGGGTGACCACGCGATCTTCGTGGCCGTGCTCCCGGCCGTCGTCCGCGCCGGCGCCGCGCTGCAGCGCCGCCAGCCGCCGGGCTTCGGCGCGCCGGTGTAACGCGATCACGTTGCCGGCGAAGCCGTACAACCAGGGACGGACCGTGCCACGCCGGGGATCGAACGTCTCGCGTTTCCTGAACGCGGCCAGGAACACCTCGGCCGTGAGATCGTCCGCGGCCTGCCGGTCGAGCCGCCTGCCCAGGTAGGCGTGGATCTCGCTCACGTACCGGTCGTAGATCTCACCGAACCGGTCGGGTGTCCGGAGCGACACCTCCACCAGAGCCTCGTCGCTGATCGTCCCCTGTGGATCGGCGAGATCCTCAGCCGTCGAATTGACAGTCACATCCCCTACTCAACCGATGAGGCGTTCCGCTTTCACGCCCCGTGAAAGTCGCCGCCGCTTCCGGTGGAGTGCGAGTGATCCGTCATGCGAGGCGGATCACAGGGACACCGGCTGGAAGAGGATATGAGAAGCAGAGTTTCGCTACTGGCGGGGGCCGTGGTGCTGGCGCTCGCCGCACCGGGAACGGCGATGGCCGAGGACGAGCCCGCGCCGGCCGCCGCTCCCGTCACGGTCACACTGATCACCGGAGACCGGGTGACGCTGAGCGGCCCGGGTGGTGGTGTCCTGGTCGAGCGGGGTGCGGGCCGTACCGGGGTCTCCTTCGCCATCGACGAGCGGGATGGGCGGCTGCGGGTCCTACCCAGCGACGCCGCCGCGTTGGTGCGCCGGGGACGGCTCGATCCGCGACTGTTCGACGTGAAGACGCTCGTGGCGTTCGGCTACGACGACCGTCGCGAGGACCTGCCGCTCATCGTGACCGGCTCGGGCCCGGCGCGCGCGGGCGGGCTACGCTCGGTGATGACCGAGAGCGGCGCCCGCGTGACGCGGGAGCTGGACGTGGTGTCCGGCCTGGCCGTACGGGCCGCGAGGCAGGACCGGGCCCGGTTCTGGAACGGCGTCGCCGGCGGCCGGAAGGCTCTGTCCGGCGGAGCGACGAAGATCTGGCTGGACGGCCTGCGCAAGCCGACGCTGGACACCAGTGTCGAGCAGATCGGCGCACCCGTCGCGTGGGAGCGGGGCCACACCGGCGCCGGGGTGAAGGTGGCAGTGCTCGACACCGGTGTGGACGCCACCCACCCCGACCTGGCCGGCCGCGTGAGCGCCCAGGCCGACTTCACCGGATCTTCCGACGCCGTCGACCACGACGGGCACGGCACCCACATCGCCTCCACCATCGCCGGCAGCGGCGCCGCCTCCGGCGGAAGGTACAAGGGGGTCGCGCCCGGCGTCAGCCTCCTGGCCGGGAAGGTCTGCGTGAGCTGGTGCGAGGAGTCGGCGGTCCTGGCGGGCATGCAGTGGGCGAGCGAGCAGGGCGCGAAGGTGGTCAACCTGAGCCTGGGCGGCGCCGACACCCCCGAGATCGATCCGCTGGAGTCGGCGGTGGCGACGCTCACCCAGCGCCACGGCACGCTGTTCGTGGTCGCCGTGGGCAACACCGGCACCGAGCGCTCGGTGGAGTCGCCCGCCAGCGCCGACGCGGCTCTGGCGGTGGGGGCCGTCACCAAGTCCGACGAACTGGCCGACTTCTCCAGCAGAGGGCCGCGCGTCACCGACTCGGCGCTCAAGCCCGACATCACCGCGCCCGGGGCGGACATCGTCGCCGCCCCCGCCAAGGACGCGCCGTTCGGTGAGGGCTCCTACCTCGCGATGTCCGGCACCTCGATGTCCACCCCGCACGTCGTCGGGGCCGCCGCGATCCTGGCCGGGCAGCACCCGGACTGGAGCGCGGGCACGCTCAAGGCGGCGCTGATGGGATCGGCGTCGCCCAACCCGGCAACGGGCGTCTTCGACCAGGGCGCGGGCCGGGTCGACGTGGGACGGGCCACGGCCCAGGCAGTGACCGCCGAGCCCAGCGGCGTCGGCTTCGGCGTGCAACAGTGGCCGCCCGACGACGACAGGCCCCTCACGCGGCAGGTCACCTACCGCAACCACGGTGCCGCACCGGTGACGCTGAAGCTGTCCGTGGAGAACCAGGGCGACGCGAAGCCGTTCACGGTGAATCCCACGACCGTGACAGTGCCCGCGGGCGGGCAGGCCGACGTCTCGGTCACCGCCAGCACCGCGGTAGCCCCGGTGGGATACCTCGGCGGCTACCTCGTCGCCGCCGGCGGTGACGTTCGGGTCAGCACGCCGCTGGCGGTGGAGAACGAGAAGGAGACCTACACGCTGACGCTCAAGCACACCGGCCGCGACGGCACCCCGGCCGCCGACTAGCTCACCACGCTGCACCGGGTCGACGTCTCGGGCATCGTCCAAGACATCACCGTGCAGGACCCCGGCGACGGCACCGCCACGCTCCGCCTGCCCAAGGGCGGCTGGATGATCAGGAGCACCCTGTTCGACGGCCACCACGCCACCCAGCTGATCCACCCCGGCCTCGACCTGGCCGAGAACCAGACCCTCGACCTGGACGCCCGCCTGGGCAAGCCGATCTCGGTCACCGTGCCTGATCCGTCGGCCGCGCAGGTCGGCGCCCAGGTCACCTTCACCGACGGGAAGTCCTCCTATTCCCTCGCGCCGGACGGGTTCGAGAACATGACGACCGCGCAACTCGGCCCCGACCAGGCCTACGACGGGGCACTGACCCAGATCACCGGGACGTGGGTGTCGCCCGGCGGCTCCCGCGCCTACCGGCTCGCATGGTTTCACGAGGGCGGCATGGTCACCGGGTTCCGCCGCAAGGTGCTCGTCAGTGACCTGGCGGTCGTCCACACCGCCTACGCCGCTCACCTGATCGGAGGCAGAGGTCGCGCCGCCGCCGCCGCGCAGCCGCCCGGCGGCCCGATCACCGGCCTGCTGACCGAGACGACGTTCAGCACGCCGTCCGTACGCGTCGAGTACGTCAACGCCGAAGGCGGGGCGAAGTGGCGCCGCTACTTCTGGGAGGACGGCCCCGCAAGCGGTGAGACCACCTTGGAGTCAAGCCTCACCGGCTACACGCCCGGCCGCGTTCACCGGGAATCGTGGAACCTGGGCGTCTTCTCTCCCGTCCTGACGGGAGACGCGGAGTCCGGCAGGCTGACCCGTTCCGGCGACTCCATCCACATGACCGTCCCCATGTACGGCGACGGCGCCGGTCACGCCGGGAGGTCGGCCACCACCCGGGCGCGCGTCGCGCTCTACCGCGACGGCGTCTTGGTCGCCGAACGATCCGAACTGGGAGGGAAGGGGTTCAACGTCCCACCGGGCGCAGCGGATTACCGGCTGGTCGTGGAGGCCGAGCGGGGCGCACCCGCCACCCTGTCGACCCGCATCTCGACAGCCTGGACATTCCGCTCCGAGCACACCGAGGACGACAACCCGCTGCCGGTCTCTGTCGTCCGCTTCTCCCCAGTGCTGGATGCCCGTAACACCGCACCCAGCGGCGAAACCTACCGGGTACCGGTCCGTGTGGAACGACAGCCGGGCGCGACCGCCGACGAGGTGCGTGATCTCACCGTGGAGGTCTCTTTCGATGACGGCGCCACCTGGAGCGCGGCCCACATCCGCAAGGGCCAGGTCACGGTGAGCCACCCGGCCGCGGAGGGGTTCGTCTCCCTGCGCGCGAAGGCCGCCGACACCTCAGGCAACACCGTCGAGCAGACCGTCATCCGGTCCTACCGCATCGCACCCCGGAACTGACCGCGGGCCGTGCGCCAGGGGGCAAGACTGGCTGGTCGGACCTACAGTGTCAAAGATGTGACACCAACCCCGGTTCGCCGTTCCACTCCCCCTGGCAGGCCGGACTCTGACCGGGCCGGCGGTTCGATCGGCAGGAAGGCGGCAGGGCATGCGGGTGGCGATGGCGACCGTCGCGAAACGGGCCGATCGCGCGAACGAGGACTTCGCCGGCGCCGTCCCCTCGGCAGCGGTGCTGATCGACGGCGCCGGCATCCCCGGCACCGCGTCGATCTGCCGGCACGGCGTGGCCTGGTACGCCTCCCGCCTGGCGGGCAGCCTCCTCGGCCTCCTGTCGCTCGTACCGGACCGTAGCCTCGCGGCGCTGCTCGCCGAGGCCATCGAGCAGGTGACGGACGACCACCGGGAGACCTGCGACGTCGCCGACCCCATCAGTCCGTCGGCGGCCGTGGCCGTGCTGCGCGTGTCCGGCGGTCTCGCCGAGTATCTGGTGCTCGGTGACGCGGTCCTCGTCGTGGACCGGGCGGACGGCGCGCCGCTCGTCGTCGCCGATCCCCGGGAGGTGATCATCAGCCGCTCGTACGAGCCCGCGATCGAGGCCGCAGCCCGGGGGAGCGACGAACACCGGCGGCTCCTGCGGGACCTGCGCGCCCACCGCAACCGGCCGGGCGGCTTCTGGGTGGCCAAGGACGACCCGCGGGCGGCGGACGAGGCGATCACCGGAAGCTGCCCGATCGCCGCATCGACCGGCGCCGCCCTGCTCAGCAACGGAGCCGGCCGCATCGTGGACCGGTTCCGGCTCGCCGGGTGGCCCGAGGTCATGGCCGTGCTGGCGTCGAAAGGACCCGCCGAGATCATCCGCCGGGTCCGTCAGGCGGAGGCGCGGCACGCGGTGGCGGCCGACGATGCGACGGTCATCCACTGCACCGCCCTCGACGAGGCCTGACCGTCGCCCGTCAGTCGCCGGACACGGCCGCGGGCTCGGTCACCCGCCAGCGGCAGATCACCTTGGTGAACAGGTCGGCGCCGATGCGCTCGTAGAACCGCTGCGCCCCCACGTTGGTCTCGGCGACCTCCCAGCGGATCACCTTGCCGTCCGCGACCTCCGCGACCGCGCGCATCAACTGCTCACCGACCCCGTTGCCACGCTCCTCGGCCCGGACATACAGGTCGTCCAACGCGACATAGTCCGTGCCCGCCCACATGCTGATCCTTTCGAACCAGGACACGTAGCCGACCGCCCGCCCGTCCTTCTCCGCGATCAAATAGGTGATCTCAGGCCAGGTGAGCAGCTCCTCCAGCCGTTCGACGGTCAACGTGACCGCGGACAGCTGGTTCTGATGCTCGGCGATCTCACAGATCATGCGATGGACGGTCGCCGCGTCCGCGACGGTCGCACGACGAATCGACACCATGAGGAGTTCCTTTCCGAGGGAGTGTGCCCCCACGCTAGAAAGAACTGACCGGTCGCCGAATCAGTGAAGTCGCCAGTCCCGGTCTGCGCCAGGTCACGGACCGGGCACCTGGCCGCGGCCGCGGCGCGCGCCCCGGTCCACCTCGTGGGTGACCATCCGCGTCAGGGACCGATGTGCACGTACGGCGCCCAGAAGATCGGGAAGCCCGGCCGTCGGGCGCGCAAGGAGCGGACGGCGGTGTGCAGCGCGAGAGCCGCACCCTCGGGGTGAGGTTCCCGCGTGCCCCCGGCGGTGAGCATCGCGTAGACCTCGTCGACCACGGCGGGGGCGTGCAGGTCGCTGATCGGCCAGAGTGTGCCGATCACGTGCGGGAAGCCCGCGAGCTGGACGGCGGAGGCGATGCTCACCGCCTCGTCAGCCAGCACCGACCCGCCCCGCGAGGTCTCACAGCCGCTCAGGAACGCCAGCTCCGCCTGGTCCAGCCGGTGGACGGCCAGTTCCCGTACGGTGAGCGGCCGGTCGTGCAGGATCAGCCTGGCCCGGGACGGGTCGTGCGACTCCTGCGTGGCGTGGCAGGCGAAGTGCACCCAGGCGCTGTCGTCCAGGGCCTGGAGCACCCGATCCTTGGTGGCGTCGGCCTCGGTCAGCTCACGTGCGCCGGGAAGCCGGCGCCGCGCGGCCTCCAATTCGTCGTGCACGCCCTTCAGCGCGGCCTGGCCGGGGACCACCGGGACGCCGATCAGCAGGACGCGCCGCTCGGCCCGCGGCCCGGACTGCCCGCGGGCGTGGACGAGCGCCCGCAACGTGGGCGTGTAGCTGGACACGGTCATGTCCAGCGCCGGGCCCGCGGCGTGCAGGGGCAGCAGGGTCAGCGGGCCGGTGGCGCACCACCAGATCCGGCCCGGCCGGTCCAGGGCCTCCAGCACCGGGCCTGTGACGTTCTCCCACAGCCAGTCCAGGCAGGCGGCGACCCCGTCCACGGCCTTGTCGCGCAGGGCGTCGGCGAACCGGTCGGCCTGGCTCTGGGCCGCCGCGCCGGTGAAACCCAGTGGCAGGACACGCACGCCCTGGGCGGTCACCAGGAGCGCGTCGCACCCGTACGAGCTCACGTTCACCACCGCGACCGGGCCCTCCTCGGCGGCGCGCAGCAGCCCGGAGACGCGCGGCCGGCGCAGGAAGTCGACGAAGTCCGGCAGCTGCCTGATCTCCTCCAGCACCTCGCGGCGGCGACGCGCCAGGACGTGCCGGTGGTCCAGGAGCCGTCCGCGATCGGCGCCGGGGGCCAGGTCGTCGTGCAGTTCCATCCGCTCGGCGGCGTCCAGCTCGCCGTGCACCTCGCCGAGCCGGTCGGCCAGCTCCGGCGCGGCGGCGCGCAGCCGGTCACGGGCGGCGCGGTCCCCGATGACCTGGGCGAGCATGACGCCCCTGCCCTGCTCCAGCAGCTCCAGCGCGCGCTCCGCGTCGCCGGTCCTGATCGCCGCCGCGGCGGCGTCCCTGGCCAGGCCCTCGTGCTCGCCGAGGACCCGTTCCTGGTCCGCGCGGCCGAGCCCGCGCCAGGCCGCCTCGTCCAGCGCGCCCACCGAGACCGCGAATCCCTCGACGGCCTCGCCCGCGACGCCCGCTTCCATGGCGAACCGGCCCCAGCGTTCGCCCACGCTCGCCCGCCACCCGGCCGAGGCCGTCTCGACCTCCGCGGCCTCGCGGTAGCGGGTCAGCGCCTCGTCCCTGGCCTTCTCCTCCCTCGTCAGCTCCCACTGGTCGGTCAGCGCCTCCGCGAGGTGGAACAGCGCGATCGACAGGGTCAGGTCGCCCGGCGGCGCCGTGGCCACCGCCGTGCGCAGGGAGCGGATGGCCTGCAGGAGGGTCTTGCCGCGGCCGGTCATCGCGTAGCGGGCCCGCAGCGCCAGTCCCAGCCCGTTGCAGGCGAACGCGCCGCCCGAAGGCGCGGCCTTGATCGCCTCGTTGTAGAGCTCGACGGCCTCGTCCAGGTCGGGGGTCTCCTGGTTCCGGCGGCGGCGCGGCAGGAGGCGCTGCTTCGCGGACGGGGCCAGGATCTTCGTGAGTGCGGCCGCCAGCACGGCCCGGGGCCTCTCCTCCGACGTGGAACGGAGCATCAGCGTGGTGGCCAGGTTGACGGTGGCGTTGGTCCGCGTCACGGTGCCCGGCCGGGCGGCGGCGCGGGCCCGGCGGAGGACGTCGATCGCCTGGTCGTGGTCGTCCGCCTGCATGAGCGCTCTGCCGAGGCCGTTCAGCACGCCCGGCCACTGGATGTTGCCCGGCCGCACCGTCGCCGCCGCCTCGCGCACCAGCTCGTCGGCCTCCTCCCGCGCCGCGCTCTGCCCGGTGAAGTGGTAGCGCTCGATCAGCACCTCGGCGAGGTTGGTCAGGTAGCCGGGCCGGTACGGGCTGGTCCCGGGAGCGGTGGCCAGCGCCTCCCGCAGGACCTCCGCCGCCTTCTCCGCGTCCTCGCTCCGGTGGCCCGCCCGGTAGCGCTGCGCCAGCGAGCCCCCGAGGTTGGCCAGGTAGAACGCGTAGTTCTGATGGTCCCGCGAGGTGAGCTCCGCGGCCCTGGTGTGGCTGTCCACCGACTCGTCGAGGTCGGCCGCGTCGCCGGTCACCTCCCACCTGAAGTGCAGCGCCGCGCCGAGGCTGGTGCAGGCCATGGCGCGCTCCGGATGGTCCGGCGAATCCGCCAGGGCCCTGCGGTAGGAGGCGATGGCCTCGTCGAGCACGGCCAGACCTCCGCCGAGCTGGAACTTCAGCAGCAGCCCGTTGCCGAGGTCCGAGCGGAACATGCCCGCGTTCGGGTCGCCCGCGGGCACCTCGGCCACCCCGGCCCGCAGGGCGGCGATCATCTCGTCGAGGTCCTCCGACGTCCCCTTGAACTCGATCCGCATGCCGAGCACCGCGCCCAGCGCGATGTGCAGCGCCGGCCGCTCCGGGTCGCCGGGCGGCTTCTGCGCCAGGGCCTGCCGCAGCAGTTCGACCGCCTGGTCCGCCTGTTCCAGGCGGCCGGACCGGCGCACCTCCTCGATCAGCCGGCCGCCCAGGCTCGCCAGGAAGCCGGCCCGGCCCACGGGATGGGTCTTGAGGTGGCCGAAGACCTCGCGGGCCTGCCGCCACTGCTCCTCCGAGAAGACCGGGACGTCCTCGGCGTGCAGGACCGTTCCCACGAGAAGGTGGATCTCCTGCTTGATGTGGTCGGGGGCCTGGGCGTACCGCTCGCGGATGACGGCGAGCGTCTCCTTCAGCTCCGCGGCGAGCACCGGGTCGTCGGCGGCCGGGATCAGGACGTGGGCGAACTTGGCCAGCCGCCACACGTACGTGCCCGCCGGGCCGGCCGGATCGGTGCCGCGCACGGACGCGCGCAGCGCGTCGGCCGCCGCCAGCAGGTCGGCCCTGTCGCCTGTGAGCAGGTACGATCCCTGCCGCGCCATGCCGTAGTTGGCCAGCACCATCGGCCTGTCGTGCAGCGTGCCGCGCAGCGCGGCGGCGTACAGCTCCAACGCTTCGGGCAGGTGCCGCTCGGCGGTCAGGTGGTGGTTGGCGAGCACGCCGGCGAGCGATGCCTGGGCCTCGGCCAGGTACGGCCGGCCCGCCAGCGCCGTCACCGCCCGGCGGTGCAGGGCGACGGCCTCCTCCAGGTCGGCCGGCTGCCCGAGGGCGTCGAAACGCATGCTGATCGCGTTGCCGAGGTCGCTCAGCAGCAGAGGATCGGGGTCGCGGGCGATCGCGCGCCGGTAGGCGGCGATACCGGACTCCAGCTCCCGGAGATCGCGGGTCCGCAGGTAAGCGCGGAGGTGGTCCTCGGGGTTCATCGGTTCCTCCGCCATCTGACGAGGCCGAACGCGGTCAGCGCGAAGGCGGTCAGGCCCAGCGCCGCCACGATGTAGGGCTTGACGTGCTCGGGCACGGGCACGCGGTAGCCGAGCGCCTGGATCGCCGCCAGCATCATCAGCAGCGTGCCGACGACGGCCGTCTCCAGCACGCGGAAGCGCTCCCAGCGACGCGCGGTCTCCTCCGCCCGGCGCTGCAGCCGTTCGGCGATCACCTGATCGGCGATGACGCCGATCTCGCGGGCGCGTTCCCGCGTCGCCTCGCCGTACGCCAGGTCGTCGTCCAGGCGCAGCAGGAACCAGTCGGCCAGCTCCAGGTCGTCGGCCAGATTCCGCTCGCGCATGTTGTGCCGGGCGATCTCCGCGGTCTTGCGCAGCTCGCGCAGCCTCGTCAGGGACCAGATCAGCCCGGCCGCGGCGATCTGCCGGGTGGCCAGCTCCCGCCGCGCGTCCGGCAGGTCGTCGTCGCCGAGCGCCTTCAAGAGGGCCTCCACCTGCTCGTCCACCCGGTTCCTGGCCTCGCGGAAGGCTTCGCCGCGCCGGTAGACACGCAGCTCGTAACGGAGCTTGGCGGCGTGCATGAGGTGCCTGGCGAGCGGCGGCATGCGGTCGTCGCCGCGCGTCCACGCCCAGGCGTCGAGTTTCGCCTCCAGCTCGCGCGGGGCCAGCAGGGCGAACGTCCGCCGGGTCCGCTCGTCGTCCTCGACGCCGGTCTCCCAGACCGCCACACCCCTGACCGTGGTCATCCGGCTCCGCCCGTCGGCCTCGGGCAGGGCCGCGAGTACGGACTTGGTCCGCCGGGCCGTCGGTGCGGTGCGTACATAGGCGACGAACAGCCGGCACTCGCCCATGACCCACGCGCCGGTCGCGCCCGCGCACTCCCGCCACAACCGGTCCAGCTCCGCCCAGCTTCCGCCGGTCAGCGCCACGCTGAGGCAGCGGACGTCGCCGTCCACCCGCAGCACGGCCTGCCGGAGCGGCTCCCCAGGGGCGGTGCGGACCTCGATCTCGCCCGTCCGCCGCGCGGGCATGTCCAGCCGGTCGCCGAGCACGTCCCAGATGCCGCGCAGGCGGCGTTCGTGCTCGCGCGCCTCGGGGCCCTTGGCGGCGGCGAACACGTGGACGATCAGGCCGGGATCGGCGAGATCAGCCGGCTCCATCGGGATCCTCGGCGTCGGGGGCGCTGAGGGTGTGAATGAGTTCGTTGACCCGTTCTCGCAGGTCGTCGGGCATCGGCGTGACCGGCTGGTCGCCGTGCCGGGTGACGATCCGCATCGGCCCGGCCAGCTCCAGATGACCGAGGTCGCCCCGTACGTCGTCGGAGCTCTCCAGACGGCCGACCGCGGCCGCCACGCCCGCCCACTCCGCGGCGGGCAGCTTCCAGGTCAACGCCTCCCGCAGCAAGCCGACCGCCTCACCGTGAACACCCACCCGTCGCCTCCGTCACCGTGCCGCTTCACCCCGTTATCGGTCCGCCGGGTGACGCCGTTGCAGAGCCCGTGGAACCAGGAACGCGACCAGGGGGTTG
This sequence comes from Nonomuraea sp. NPDC048826, assembly GCF_043198225.1. Taxonomy (NCBI): domain Bacteria; kingdom Bacillati; phylum Actinomycetota; class Actinomycetes; order Streptosporangiales; family Streptosporangiaceae; genus Nonomuraea; species Nonomuraea sp. NPDC048826. The sequence goes on from NZ_JBICUQ010000008.1 coordinate 552,143, forward strand.
GTGTGGCCACGCGCCCGCAGGCCGGCCTTGAGCGCCACCCGTCCCCGGGCCGGGGTCCACAAGGTGGGTGCGACGACTCCGCGCTGTTCCGGCGCGGGGTGGCGCTCCTGCTCGAAGCCGCCGGCGTCGAGGTCACCGGGCAGGCCGGGGACGTCGCCGAACTGACGGCCCTGATGCGCGGCCAGGCGCCTGACGCGGTCGTCCTCGACATCCGCATGCCGCCGACCTTCACCGACGAGGGCCTGACGGGCGCCGCCCAGCTGCGGGCGCACGGGGTCGGCTACCTGCTCAAGGAGGCGATCAGCCGGCAGCTGCACCTCGGCGTCGAGACGACCGAAAGCCATATCGCGGAGATCTTCGCGAAACTGGATCCGCAGTCCACCCCGAGAACAACCGGCGCGTACTGGCCGTTCCGACCTGGATCCAGTCGGTGGCCTGGATGATCGATCCCCCTCGGGTGTAAGAACCGGAGCCGTCCGCTCACTTCCTTGGTGATGGCGCATGAAAGGAAGCGAGGGACGCATGACCGAACCTGATCCTCAGGACCGGTTCACCGCCCTGTACAGCTCTTGCTATTCGACCGTGTACGCGTACGCGGTCAGCCGTGCTGGACGGCAGGTGGCGGAGGAGGTGGCGAGTGAGACCTTCGGCGTGGCGTGGCGGCGGATCGGCGATGTGCCGGCCGAGGCGCTCCCGTGGCTGCTCGGCGTCGCGCGCAACATCCTGCGCGAGTCGTACCGGGCGGAAGCGCGACGCCAGTCGCTGGAGAGCGACCTGACGGCGTGGGCCACGGCCGAGGAGGTGACGACGGGCGACATCGCGGAATCGGTGACCGAGCGGATCGCCGTCCTGCGGGCGCTCGCCACGCTCTCCGACGAAGACCGCGAACTGCTCACGCTGGTCGCCTGGCACGGCCTGCGGGCCGCGGACGCGGCGAAGGTCGTCGGGTGTTCGACCGCCACGTTCTTCGTCCGGTTGCACCGGGCCCGGCGCAGGCTGGAGCGCGTGATGGCCACGGAGCCAGGCGCGGTCGCCTTGCCCTCCACATCGCTGGCATCCGTGAAGGAGTCCTTCCGATGAAGAAGACCGACGTGATGAAGGTGCTCGCCGACGCTCGTCCCGCCACGCTCGACCCGGTGGACGACGCGGCGCGACTCGACCGGATCATCGCCCGCGCGGCCACCCGGCCGCCCGAGGTTCCGGCACCGCCCCGCCGGCGGCGGGTCAGCCGGGGCTGGGCGGTGGGCGTGGCCGCGGCGGGGCTCGCGCTGGCCTCGGCCCTCGTTCTCACCGACGCCGGTGACCCGTCCGCCGATCCCGCCGCACGCGGCCTGCTGCTCGCCGCCGCCGAGCACACCATGAAGGCGCCGGCCGGTACGGGCCGGTACTGGCACACCAAGGGCGTCAACTCGGGCGGGCTGCTGATCGGCGAAAGGCGGACGCAGGGCCTGTGCCGGGACGAGACCTGGGTGGCGCGATCACCCGAGGACCCGAGCTGGTGGATCGTGCACTCCTGGACCCAGGTGGCGGCCGTCAAGGGGGCGCAACCCCCCGAGGACGTGACTTTCAGCTCCGACCAGGCCCATTTCTCCTGCGCCCGGGGCAATCGGGCAGTGCGCCACGAGACAGGCGAGACGCCCTACGCCGGACGGCTGAACGCCTTCGCCGAGCCGGGATCGAGCTGGCCCAACGTCAACGGCAAGGCGGTCTCCGTCGCCGAGATCGAGAACCTGCCCGCCGACCCCGAGGCCCTGCGGAAGGTGCTGATCCAGTGGCAGGGCCCGGGCGCGATGAGTGACCGGAGAAGGCAGGAGACCCTTTTCGCGCAGGCGGCCGAACTGCTGCTCGAACTGCCCGTCCCGGCCGAGGTCAGGGCCGGGCTGTTCCGGCTGATGGCCGACCTGCCCGAGGTGCGCTCCCTCGGCGACGTGCGCGACCCGCTGGGTCGCGACGCGGTCGGGGTCGCGCTGCGAAGCTGCGATCACACGTACGGCACCGAGTCGCAGGTCCTGTTCGACGAGAACACCGGACGCCTGCTGTCCGTCGGCAAGTCCGCCGGCGGGCAGAACTGCGCGGACCTCCGGCCGGCCGGCTGGAGCGCCGTGGTGGACTCCGGCTGGACCGACGAAGAACCGAAGATCCCCCCGGCGAACGACTGACCTGTGATCATGCCGGTCATCGATTGCGTCTTCTGTCGCATCGTCGCCGGCACCGAAACGGCGGCGCACGTCATGCGCGCCGCCGTCGAGGTCTCCCGGCGACTCACCGGCGCGCTGGGGGCTCCCGGCGTGAACCTCTGGCACGCCAGCGGCGAGACGGCCTGGCAGAGCGTCCTCCACTTCCACCTCCACGTGCTGCCGCGCTTCGGCCCCACCGACCTCACGCCGCCATGGACGGAGATCGAGCACCCGGTCGCATCCCTCGCGGAGCCGGCCAGGGAGATCAGGGCCTGGCGCTGAAGCCCTGGCGCAACGAAGGCCACGTCGAGCGCGATGAACGGCCGTGAGCAGACTCGCCGCCGTCATGAGGCGTCACTGGCCGGCATTCATCGTGTGCGTCGTGGTCGTTCTGGCGTTCGCCGTGAGTTACCTCGTCGACGTCGCCTACGATCCCACGCGGATACGCCTGAACCGTGCTGCCGAGTTCCTGGTCTTCGTCGTCGCGGCTCTCGCCGTGCCGCGATGTCTCGTCCAGGCTGACGCGTTTCTCGCCCGGCCCCGGCGCAACCCCGAGGCATACGCGGCAGCGGCGGTCGCGCTGGTCGGGGGAGTCGTGGGCATAGTCCCCGACGAAGTGTTCGGCGACGGGGGAGGAGGGGCCAAGGACACGTTCCTGTCCTTTCTCGCCGTCTGCGTGGCAGCCCTCATCACCTTCGCCGTCTTCCGCGTACAGACCCGCAACGAGCGGACCGCGCCACCCCCGACGAGGCTGCACGCGGCCGACGACCTGGAGGAGAAGTTCACCACGATGGCGCGACAGCTGTCCGAATCCGCCGCCACGTTCGCCCTCCTCCAGGCGGAGATGACGGCACGGGCGCACGCGGCGCAGGAGCTTGCCCGTGAGGCGGAGGAGAACCGGCGCCATGCTGAGCAGAGCCGCACGTACGCGGATGATCAGCGGGCGGCGCTGGAGGCGGTGGAACGGCTGGTCGCGGCCCGCGCCGAGCCGATCGTGGACGCCATCGAGCGGCGCTCACGTCGCTCCCAAGTGATCTTCCTGGCGGTGGGCGCGGTTCTCGGCACCGTGCTGCAACTCTTCGCCCAGCAGGTGTTCGGTCCCTGACCTGGGTCGGCCGGGGGCACTCGGCTGGAGGACCAGCTCGGCGTGCGCGGGGCCGTCTCAGCCGTATCGCTCGATGAGCGCGTTGCCGATCAAGGTGAGGTGGTCCCGCACACCAGGTGGGCCGGTCACTTCGAGCCATTCGACGAAGCCGGCGAGTTCGCCCGCGAGCGCGTACTCGTTGTAGCCGCGGATCACGACCTCGATGCGGCCGTCGATCGTTGAATCTCCGACCTCAAGCCGGTCCCCCAGCGTCATGCGGAGCTTGCCGACCCCTTCGGCCGTGCACACGGCCTGGACTTCGAGGGGTGTTCGCCTCCGGTCGACTTCGTCGGCGATCTCCCTCCAGCTCTCGGCGAGGTCGAACCCCTCGGGGCGGTGCACGGGATCGCCGGTCGGCTCGACCGATGACACGCGGTCGATCCGGAACGTCCGTCGACCGGCGTCAGTGTTGGTGACGAGGTACCACGTCGGCCCTTTGGCGACGATGCCCAGCGGGTGGACGGTTCTCTCGGTCTCGGCGCCTTCGCGGTCGACGTAGCCGAGCCGCACCTGGACGCCGCGGATCACCGCGTCCTGGAGTTCGTCGAGGAGGTGGGGCGGCCGGTGCTCGACCCGGCTCGACCCCCATCGTTGCGGGTCCATGACCAACGCTGCCGCCGCCGCCTCGGCCTGCACCCGGAAGGGCTCCGGCAGGGCGTGGACGAGCTTGCGCAGCGCCGCTTTCAAGGCCGGCGTCGCAACCGGGGCCTGGCCGGCAACCAGGAACAGGGCGCGGGCCTCGCTCGCGGTCAACCCGGACAGGTCGGTGCGGGCGCCGCCCACGAGGCGCCAGCCGCCGCTCCGGCCCCGCATGGAGTACACGGGCACCCCGGCCATGGCCAGGGCGTCGAGGTCGCGGCGGGCGGTGCGCTCGGAGACCTCCAACTCCTGGGCGACCTCGGCTGCTGTCACCTGCTCGCGCCGTTGCAGCAGAAGGAGGATGGCCACCAGCCGGTCGGTTCGCACGCCGACAACACTTCCACACAAAACCGGTCATGAGGTGACCGGTTTCGGTTGGCAGGATGGCGGCCTGACCTCAAGCGAACACTCCTCAGCCCATCAGGGGCGCGCCGGAGCCTTCCGAAAGACAGAGAGAAACGCGATGCTCAATCCAGCAGATTTTCCCGAGCCCACCCTTGTTCCGGTCAACGGTGTGGAGCTCGAAGTCTTCGAAGCGGGCAGAGAGAATGCGGGAAGACCCATCGTGCTCTGCCACGGGTGGCCGGAGCACGCCTTCTCATGGCGCCACCAGATGCCCGCCCTCGCCGCGGCCGGCTACCACGTCATCGCACCGAACCAGCGGGGTTACGGCAACTCGTCCCGTCCGACGGAAGTGACGGACTACGACATCGAACACCTGTCAGGCGACCTCGTGGCGCTCCTCGACCACTATGGGTACGAAGACGCCACCTTCGTCGGCCATGACTGGGGGGCGTTCGTCGTCTGGGGACTGACCCTGTTGCACCCCGAACGGGTGAACAAGGTGATCAACCTGAGCCTGCCCTACCAGGAGCGTGGGGAGAAGCCCTGGATCGAGTTCATGGAAGACATGCTCGGTGGCGATTTCTACTTCGTTCACTTCAATCGGCAGCCGGGCGTCGCGGACGCCGTGTTCGAAGCCCACACCTTCCAGTTCCTCCGCAACCTGTACCGGAAGAACGAGCCCCCCGGAGAGCCTCGGCCGGGAATGGCGCTGATCGATCTCGCCCGAGCGGAAACACCACTCGGCGAGCCCCTCATGAGCGACAGCGAACTGGCCGTCCTCGTCTCCGCCTTCGAATCATCGGGATTCACGGGCGGTATCAACTGGTACCGGAACCTCGACCGCAACTGGCACCTGCTGGCGGACGTGGACCCGATCATCCGACAGCCCGCACTCATGATCTACGGCGACAGGGATGTGATCGCACGGAGTGAGAATCTGGCGGAGTTCGTGCCCGACGTGGAGGTGGTCAGCCTTGATTGCGGTCACTGGATCCAGCAAGAGAAGCCGGAAGAGACGAACCAAACGATCGTGAAGTGGCTGGAACAGCAGGATGCCACCTGAGCGCGCCATGACCGGCCGGCATCCGGGAAGTCAGCGCGGCCTCATGACGGACGCCGGGCGAGCTGCGATCGACGTCACAGCCGGGCCTGGTCACGGTGGTGGCCCACTTGGTGGCCGAGTAGAGGTTGGCGGGGGAGTTCTTCAGCCCGGCGACGCTGCTGATGAGCACGAGCCGTCCGCCCGTCGCCTCAAGATGGGGCAGGGCGGCATGGGCCAGCAGGGCGGGGCCGAGGACGTTGGTGAGAACCATCAGCGCCCACGACGCCGGGTCACCGGCCACGATGGAGTCACCGGACATGAATCCGGCGTTGGCCACGGCCGCGTCTAGGGCGCCGAAACGCTCCAGGGTGCGGGCCACAACCGACTCGGTGGCCGGCCAGTCCGCCGCGTCCTGCCCCTGCCCCAACGGGCCGTCCACGACCTGATCATCTACGCGGCCGAGCCGGGCAGCCCCTTGGAGGACCGCCTCAGACTCCTCAGCAGCTGGACCGCGTCCACCGAGCCCAGCCGTCCGCCCCGCTGACCGCACGTTCTCAGCGCAAGAACGGCAGGACCATCTCCACCAGCGCGTCGACGTCGTCGTCGGCCATCGGCTCGCCGGTCATGCCCATGCGGTGGAGCAGCGTCCCGACGACGACGTCGATGAAGAACAGGATCCGGTGCTCCGGCTCGCCGAGCGCGTCCTGGAGCGCGAGCCGGTAGGGGTCCTGCAGCCGCGTGGAGAGGATCTCGCGCAGCTCGGGATCGCTGACGCCGTCGCTGAACACGCCCGCGAACGCGTCGCCCACCCCCGGCTCGCCGATCTTGCCCGCGATCCAGCGGATGGCCGTGGACATGATCTCGGCCCGGCTGCCGCCTTCCAGGGGCACCGGGCCGAACGCGTCGAGCAGGCAGTCCACGATCAGCGCCCCCTTCGTCGGCCAGCGACGGTAGATCGTCGTCTTGGCGATGCCGGCCGCGGCGGCGATGCGCTCCACCGTGGCACGCGCGTAGCCCAGCTCATGGACCGTGCTCAGCGTCGCGGCGAAGACCGCGTCGTTGATGCCGGAACGCGGTCGGCCGGGCGGGCGGCCGGGGGGTCGGCCCGGGGGTCGGCCGGGTGTGCTCGACGTCATGCTCACACGATACCGAATTGCGCTACCGTGGGTTTCGAAACTAGAGGTAGCGAAACCTCGGGAGAAGACCATGAACGACATCACCACGATGCGGCGGCCGGCGGAGCCGAACTGGTCCACGGTGACGGCAGAGGAGCTGATCGCCTACCGCGACGCCGAGAACCGTGTCCGGGCGTCCACGGCGGCACGGGTGATCACCGGAGAGCCGGACCCCGGCGCCACGATCGGCTGGCAGCAGGTGGCGCTGCCCGGCCGCGAGCTCCCCGTCCGGGTCCACCGGCCCTCGGCCGCGGGCGCCCTGCCCCTCGTGATCCACGTGCACGGCGGCGCCTTCGTCGGCACGGCCGCGCAGAGCGACTGGGTCAACAGCCACCTCGCCGCCCACCTGCCGGCGGTCGTCGTCTCGGTCGAGCACCGCCTCCTCGACGGGGAGACGCCGCTGTCCGCCGCCGTCGACGACGGCTGGGACGTGCTCCGGCACGTGGTCGAACACGCCGGGACATGGGACGTCGACCCGGACCGCGTCGCCCTCTTCGGCGAGAGCTGCGGCGGGCTGATCAGCGCGCTGGCGGCCGTCAGGGCCAGGCGGGCCGGCCTGGGACTGCGGGCCCAGGTGCTGGTCAACCCGGCGGCCGACGTGACCTCGACGGCCTGCACGTACGACTCGGCGACCCGGTACGCGGACACGCCCACCCTGTCCCTGCCGCAGCTGCGGTTCTTCCAGCGGCTGGCCGTCCCCGAGGGCGCCGACGCCCGCGCGCTGTCTCCGCTGTACGCCGACGACCTGAACGGGCTGGCCCCGGCGCTCGTGGTGGTGCCGACCGCCGACCCGATCGCCGACCACGGCCGCCGCTACGCCGAGCGGCTCCAGGCGGCCGGGACGCCCGCGCGGCTCAGCGAGTACCCGGAGGCCGGGCACGCGTTCCTGAGCATGCCGGGCGTGGCGCCCCAGGCGGAGCCCGCCCGGGCGGAGATCCTCGCCTTCCTCAAGGAGGCCCTCGGTGAGTGACACCCGGCCGAACTCCGGTACCGTCGCCGGCCTGGTACGCCCGCACGCCGGCGGGTTCGCCGTCCTGGTGATCCTGCGGGTGATCGGCGCCGTGGCCGGCCTGGCGCCGCTGCTCGCGGTGGCCGAGCTGGGGCGCGCCTTACTGACGCCCGGCCCGGTCGATCGCGCCCACGTCTGGTTCGTGGTGCTCGCCGGCGTGGCCGGCCTGCTGGTCCGGCTGCTGTTCACCGCCGCGTCCTCGGGGATCGGGCACCTGCTCGACGGCCGGGTGCAGCTCGCGTTCCGGCGGCGGCTGGCCGAGCACCTGGGCCGCGTCCCGATCGGGTGGTTCTCCCGGCGCAGGACGGGTGAGCTGGCCAAGGTGGTGGGCGACGACGTGAGCGCCGTGCACCCGTTCATCGCGCACACGCCCGGCGAGCTCGTCTCGGCGTTCGTGGTGCCGCTGGTGTCGCTGGTCTACCTGTTCACGGTGGACTGGCGGCTCACGCTGATCACGCTGATCCCGGTGCTGCTGGCGGTGGCGCTGGTCCCGTTGATGATGACCCCGGCGCGGCAGGGGGAGCAGCGCGCGTTCGACGCGGCCATGGGGCGGATCGCCGACGCGGCCGTGGAGTTCGTGCAGGGCATCGCGGTGGTCAAGGCGTTCGGCGGGGCCGACCGTACGCACCGGAGGTTCCTCACGGCCACGGACGCGTTCGCCGACACGTTCCTGCGGTGGGCGCGCGGGCTGGCGCCGATCGCCGCCGGGATGCAGACGGCGCTGGCGCCACCGTTCGTGTTGCTGGTCATCCTGGCCGGCGGCACCGTGCTGATCGCGGGCGGCAGCCTGGCGCCGGCCGACCTGCTGCCGTTCCTGCTGCTGGGCCTGGGATTGACCGCTCCGATGGCGGCGCTGGGGCACGGGTTCGACGACATGCAGGCGGCGGGGCGCGCGGTCGGCCGGATCAAGGAGGTGCTGGCGGTGCGGCCGCTGCCCGAGCCCGGCCGCCCGGTCGCGGCGCGCGGGCACCGGGTGGAGCTGCGGGACGTGCACTTCGGCTACGACGCCGGCCGCACGGTCCTGCGCGGCATCGACCTGGCACTCGAACCCGGCACGATCACCGCGATCGTCGGCCCCTCGGGCAGCGGCAAATCCACGCTGGTCCAGCTGCTGCCCCGGTTCTTCGACCCCACCAGCGGCTCGATCACCCTGGGCGGCGTCGACCTGCGCGAGCTGGGCAGCGGCCGGCTCTACCGGACGGTCTCGTTCGTCTTCCAGGACATCCGCCTGCTGCGCGCCTCCGTCGCCGACAACATCGCGCTGGCGGTCCCGCGGGCCGACCGGGACGAGGTGGTCAGGGCCGCCAAGCTGGCCAACATCCACGACCGGATCCTGGAGCTGCCGCGCGGCTACGACACGGTGCTCGAGGAGGAGACCGGGCTGTCGCGGGGTGAGGCGCAACGCGTCGCCATCGCCCGCGCGCTGCTCGCCGACACCCCCGTCCTGGTGCTGGACGAGGCGACCGCGTTCGCCGACCCGCAGACCGAGCAGGCGGTACGGCACGCGCTCGCCACGTTGCGAGGCGATCGCGTCATCGTGGTCATCGCCCACCGCCTGGAGACGATCGCCGACGCCGACACCGTCGTGCTGCTGGACGACGGAGCCATCGTCGAGCGCGGCACCCCCGCCGAACTGCTGAGCCAGGACGGCAGGTTCGCCGCGTTCTGGCGATCCCACCGAGGAGACGAGCCCCGATGATCCGCATGCTGCTGCGCGTCCTGGGACACCAGTACGCGGGACCGGTGCGCCGCACCGTGGCCCTGATGACGGCGACCGCGGTCGTCGAGGGCCTGTCGTACGCCCTGCTGGTCCCCATGCTGCGGGCCCTGTTCGACGGTGACGCCGCCGCCGCCCGTCCCTGGCTGATCGCGTTCGGCGCGGCCGTCGCGGTCTACGCCGCGCTCCGCTACATGAGCGACCTGTCCGGGTTCCGCGTCGGGACCACGTTGCTGCGCGGCACGTACCGGCGGCTCGGCGACCACCTGGCCCGCCTGCCCATCGGCTGGTACGGCCCCGGCCGGGTGGGGGAGGTGTCGCTCCTGGCCAGCAGGGGCGTGCTCCAGGCGATGAGCGTGCTCGCGCACGTGCTGGCACCGTACGTATCCGCCGCCGTGACTCCGTTGACCATCGTCGCGGTGATGCTCGCCTTCAACTGGCAACTGGGGCTGGCCGCGTTGCTCGCCGCGCCCGTCGTGGCCGGGATCCAGCTCTGGACGGGCCGCGCCACGGCCGCCGCCGACGCCGAACGCCACCACCGTGACCAGCAGGCCGCCGGCCGGGTCATCGAATACCTGCAGGCCCAGCCGGTGCTGCGGGCAGGCGGCCGTACCGCCGAGCGCTTCGGCCTGCTCGACGACTCGCTGCGCGAGATCCAGCGAGCCTCCCGGCGCTCCATGCTGTCGGCGCTGCCCGGCATCCTCGGCCTGTCCCTCACCGTGCAGGCGATCTTCACCGCGCTGCTGGTCCTCGGCACGTACCTGGCGCTGGGCGGCGCCATCGGCCCGGCCGAGGTGCTCGCCATCCTGGTCCTGGCCACCCGCTGCGCCGACCCCCTCCTCTCCCTCGGCGACATCGGCGGCCAGATCCGCAGCGCCCGGGCCGAGCTGGCCAAACTCGACGCGGTCCTGCGCACCCCGCCGCTCCCCGAACCCGCCGAGCCCATCGAACCGGCCCGGCACGACCTGGAGTTCGACTCCGTGACCTTCCGCCACGGCGACCGCACGGTGATCGACGACCTCTCCCTGACCCTCCCCGAAGGCGGGCGCCTGGCCGTCGTCGGCCCCTCGGGCGCGGGCAAGAGCACCCTGCTGCAGCTCCTGGCCCGCTTCCACGACGTGGACACCGGCGCCATCCGCATCGGAGGCACGGACGTCCGCGCCATCGACACCCAGGCGCTCATGGCCAGGATCGCCATCGTCTTCCAGGACGTCTACCTGTTCGACGGCACCATCGAGGACAACATCCGGCTCGGCCGCGCCGACGCCACCGAAGCCGAGGTCCGCGCGGCGGCGACCGCCGCCCGCCTGGACGAGGTGATCGAACGCCTCCCGGACGGCTGGGCCACACCCGTCGGCGAGGGCGGCGCCCTGCTGTCCGGCGGCGAACGCCAGCGCGTCTCCATCGCCCGCGCCCTGCTCAAGGACGCCCCCATCGTGCTGCTGGACGAGGTCACCTCCGCCCTCGACCCGATCAACGAAGCCGCCGTCCACCAGGCCATCGAACGACTGATGGCGGGCCGCACGGTGGTGATGGTGGCACACCGCCTGCGCACCGTACGCGACGCCGACCACATCGCCTTCCTGGACAACGGCCGGGTGGTGGAACAAGGCACCCACGACGAACTGCTCAGCCACGGCGGACGCTACGCCGCCTTCTGGGCCATCTCCATGGCCCCCGCGGCGCCTGAAGGTCGGTTCACATGAGCCAGGACCTACTCGAGCGGCAGGGCGCGCCGCCCGGCGACCTGGCGGATCTTTTCCAGCGGGTACGGCGTCTTCCTGCTCTCACTCTGCAGCCGGTGGTAGAAGTCGTTCAGCACGGTGGCCAGGGGGCTGTTCCGCGTGAGCAGGGCAGCGACCCCACCGGGCACACCGGCCGGCGGCTCGCCCTCCGCCCACCGCCGCACCAGTTCGCGCCGGCCCGGCCAGTCGGCGCCGTGGAAGGCGCCGGCCAGCCAGTTCACCAGGTACGTCAGCGTGTAGGTGCGGTCGAAGGTGAGGTGTCCGCGGTAGAAGGCCCGCTCCTCCTCCGACAGGTCGAACCGGGCCGACACGGCCTGCCCGAAGTCGGTCGGATAGAAGCGGCGCCCGTCGGTGAGGATGTTGTCGAAATGCGCGTCGAAGTGCAGCAGGCCGCCCGCGTTCATGGAGGACACGGCCTCCCGCAGCCCCTGGTCCGCCAGGGCGCAGGCGCGGTCGGCGTCGCCCGCGCGCACCCGCTCATCCAGCCACTGGTGCAGGCTGTGGGGAAAGTGCTCCAAGAAGAGCGTCAGGGTCGCTGGAGCCGCCGCCAGCGCTTCGAGACGGCGGCGCACCCCTGGCGAGCCCTCCCAGAAGGTGACCGCCCGATCGATGTCGGCGAGCTCTCCGTACAGCGGGACGGGCTCTGGGCTGGGCAGCACCCGCCAGTGATACAGCAGCGGGAAGCCAGGGAACCGGCCGGTCAGGACCCACTCGGTGGTCATCGTGTGCGCGGCCAGTTCGCGCCAGGCGCCGAAACCGGGCGAGCCGATGCCGTACTGGCAGGAAGGCGGCAGCCCGAACAGGTTGGCCGTCGCGTGCGGGTGGCGTAGTTCGGGCTCGGTGAGGGGCACCCGTTTGACGAAGACCGGGGTGCCGCCGACCTCCAGCCGCGCGGACGTCCCGCCGATGCCGGCGCCGAGCGGCACGGCCTCGCGCTCCAGCAACTCGGCCAGTCGCCGGTCGTCGTAGCGGGCCATGGCCGTGGAGACGTCACGGTGGGTGGCTCGCCGCAGGGCTGTCATCGTGATCACTGTACTGCCGGCGACCGGCCGGCCTTCGCCGATCGGAAGGCGAGAGCGGCGGCCAGGCAGGCGACGGGAACGACGGGCAGCACGTACCGGTGGTCGAAGTCCAGGACCGCGACCGGGCCGACCAGCAGGCCCATCGCCACCGCCCACGGCAGCAGCGCCACGCCGGGCCGTCGTACCGCGGCGACCGCGCCCGCCAGGAGGATCAGGCCCAGGACCGGGCCGCGCAGGTAAGCGGCGTACTGATACCCGATGAGGAAATCCGCGTACGGCGACACCGACGACTGGCCGCGGATGTCCGGGTCGTACTCCCGCTTGACCTTGTCGATCAGCGGTTGGTCGGGCAATTCCCCGTGCCCGCTCCTGAAGCCGAACGCCGGGGTGGTGCGGTCGGGGTGCGGGATCGGCGTCCAGGAGAAGGCGATGGCGGTGTCGCGTACGACGTCGCCCAGGTAGTCCAGCGGCTGGGCGAGGATCGCGCCGATGGCGAACGAGCGGGCCAGGTCGTTGTGCCTGAAGCGGCCGCCGGGCAGCCGGTTGAGCGACGCCCCCGGGGCCCACACGTACTCGGAGGCCGCGTCCACCCTCGTCCCGTTGGGGCACAGGGGAGCCAGATCGGGCGGCGGCTGGATGCGGGCGCAGTCGGCGAATGTCATCGTGCGCGCCCACAGGGCGACCCCGTCGGCGCCGCTGATGGCGAAACGGCCGTGGTGCTGGGCGTACCAGGCGGCGTAACCCGTCAGGGGCAGGACACCCGCCAGGACCAGCGCGGCCAGTGGCCGCCACCCCACGCGTCGCCCGGCCAGCACGAGCACGACCAGCAGGAGCAGCGGCAGCGCGATCGTCCTGGTCAGCGCGGCCGCGGCGAACAACAGGCCGGCCCCGGCGGCGGCGGGGACGGACAACCGCGGCGACCACATCAGCACGGCCAGCCCGGCCACGACCAGGAAGATGAACTGCGTGTCCGACAGGACGGCATGCTCCAGCCGCAGGAAGGAGGCGTCGAACAGCAGCGGCACCGTCGCCGACGCAGCCACCCAGCCGGGCGCCGACCTGCGGCGCAGCACCGCGTAGAGCAGCATGCCGGTGCTCAGCCCGATGACGTGCTGGACGGCCGCCACCAGGTCCACGCTGTGGAACGGCAGCAGCGCCCGCAGCAGCAGCGGATAGCCGATCGGGTGAAAGGTCGCCGACGGAGCCGGGTGCACGGCGGTGTCGAGGTAGGTGAAGGAGTCGTACCAGTAGAGCGTGGCCGGGCGATAGCCGAGCATCGTCACCACCCGCAGTGCGGCGGCCAGGAGCAGCAGCACGGCGAAGAGGCGGTGGTCGGCGAGAACGGCGAGGCGGCGCCGCGCGGGCAGCGTCACGCGGGTGTCGGTGAGCACGCGAAATCCGATCGTGGGGGCATGACAAGGCCCGCGCATGCCGAGGCCGGCGCAGGGCGGATGGTGGAAGCTCTCGGTACCAGGCCGGGATCAGCAGCCGGGCGGCGCCGGGCTGGGCTGGGCAGTGGGTTCGGCGCCGACCAGCAGGAGGGCCTGGCCGTCGGCGGTCATGACGCCGTCCTGGACGTACCAGCCGCCGGGAGCGGAGGGAGCTGCGTGCTTGCCATGCTGGATGTACGACGGTGTGACGCCGCGCTCGCGCAGCAGCGCCGAGATCTCCGCGACGCTCTTGTTGACGTAGTCCTCGCAGTGCAGAGGCTCGCCGGGCATGGCGATGCCGGGCGGCATGAGGTACTTCTCACCAGGCAGGGCCCGCCGGCCGAGAGTGACCGAGGCCTTCTTGCCGAAGTCGACCGGCACTTTGATGCCGACGGCGCAGCCGACGGGCCGCTCGCACGAGCCCGGGGCGTCGATCGTGCTGATCGGGCCGTCAGCGGGCACGGGATGCCCGGCTCGCAACCGTTCCACGTCGTTGATCACGAATATCTGGCCTGTCATGCTCGCTGAGGTCGGCGCCAGGCGGAGTGTGATGTCCAGGCCCCTGGCCCGCAGCTCCCGCTGGTACACCTCCGGCTCGGCCAGCAGGTCCTTGACCGTGATCACGTAGTGGTCGTCCACCAGTTCGATGTCGAGCGCGGCGGAGGCGGGCGCCTGAGCGACGCCGAAGGACAGCAGGGCCGCCAGCGTGGCCAGCACCGGCACGGCCGCCCACCTGCGCGGCCGCGGCAGGGCCAACCACCTGCGGCGGCGGGCGGGGGCCGGGACGGGGACGGAGGTGATCTCCTCGAGCAGTTCCCTGGCGATCGGCGTCATGCCGGGACCGGGATCGGGCGCGATGCCGGCAACCAGGCGGTCGATCTCGTGCATCACACAGCCCCCTTCGTCATCGCGACGGCGCGCAGGCCGATGCGGGCCAGGTCGACGCCGGCCGCGTTCAGCTGCCTGGCCAGCCGTTTACGGGCCCGATGCAGTCGCAGCCGGGCGTTGGCCCGCGAACACCCCAGGACGGTGGCGATCTCGTCGGCGCTCAGGCCCTCCCAGCCGGCCAGCGCGAGGATCTCCCGGTCGGCGGAGGTCAGCCGCGCGAACGCCTCCTGAAGGCTCGTCAGGCCCTCGCCGGCCTCGGTGTGCTCCGCCCACATGGCGAGCTGGTGCCCGAGCCGCTCCACCAGCTCGCCGCGGCGCGACTCGGCGCGGCGGCCGTTGGCCAGCACCCGGCGGGCCACACCGAACAGCCACAGGCGTGCGTCCCGCCCCTCGGGTATGTCGTCCAGCCGGCGCCAGGCCGTGGCGAACGTCTCAGCGAGGGCATCGGCCGCGTCCTCATGGGAGTCGGTACGCCGCCGGACATAGGCAAGGATGTCAGCGTAGTTGGCAACGTACATCACCTCGAAGCGCTGCTTGCGGTCATGGCGGGTCACGCTGCCTTCTCTCATCCGACAGGTCCGACACCCCGTACATGTCCGGACCCGTCAGATAGTTTCACCCCGATTTCCGGCGAAATATGGCTCTTCCGTCGGTGGGGCACGACTGTGCGCTCTGACGGAAAGTCTGTGCGCTCTCACGAAAGACCGGGCCTGGCCGGTGGTCCAAGCGCAGACCACCGAGGCGGCGGCCTCGCTCAGTGATCCCCCGCCCTTCTATTCGTGCAAGGACGGTGGGTGGCAGCCGGCCTGGGCCGGGCCACGGGTCAACCCGCATTCCGACGGGCAGTGCGAACGGCATCGTGTGCCAGACGCCGCGCAGGTCGCCGTAGACGCCGGCGCCGGTCGGCAGCGTCCCGAAAGCCCACATGCGCGCGGCAGGCCTTCGCCCGGTTCCTCCCGCCGAAACGTGAACTGTGCGCTGCGGGCCGGCCCGGACAGCAATCGGTGTGCGGAACAGCCGGGCTGACTTTCTTTCAGGACATCGCTCGTACCACTTTTTCGGTGGCTATCGTCTGTCCCAGGGGCCCCTTTGAGATGGACGGGGAGAAAGCGCAGTGCATGGTTTATGGCGCGTCATCACGGGGTTATGCGTAGGAGCAGCGCTTCTGGCGCCCACAGCAGCGTCGGGGGACGCGGATCTGGTGGCCGCCTACGGCATGGAAGAAGGATCGGGGACCACCGTTCACGATCTCTCCGGCAACGGCAATGACGGGACCGTCGCGAACCCGCGGTGGGTGGACGGCAAGTACGGCAAAGGGCTGCGCGTCGGGCAGCTGGACCAGATCCTGACGGTGCCGGACGCGCCGAGCCTGCGCACGTCCGGCGGGCTGACCGTGGAGGCCTGGATCAAGGCCGACGGCTACTGCCCGATCCTCCTGGGCAAGGACGACTCCTACTGGATGGGAGGGACCTGGGGCGTCAGGGCGGGCGGCCGGGACCACCACGGCGGGTCGATCGGCGAGTTCTGGGGGGAGTGGGTTCACCTGGCGCTCGTGTACGACGGGAGCACGCTGCGCTACGTGCTCGACGGCCTCCACTGGGCCGGTGCGCCGCTCCCGGTGACCGGGGCCGTCGACTACGACTCCGGCCCGCTGAAGATCGGCCAATCCTGTCCTGACGCGATCGTCGACGAGGTACGCGTCTACCAGCGAGCCCTGAGCGACGAGGAGCTCCAGCAGGACATGCTGAAGGCGGTCGTCGCGGACGAGCGGCCCGCGGCTCCCGTGGTCTCGGCCGACCTCAGCACAGGCACGATCCAGCTGTCCTGGCCGGCGGCCGGGGACGATCACGGCATCTCGGCCTACGAGATCCACGAGGTCGGCTCCGCCGGGGACCCTGTGGACGCGTACAGCCTGGTCGCCACGGTGACCGGGCTGACCTGGAACCCGGGCTGCGTCCCCCGCAACTCGATCCACCAGTACCGGGTCGTGGCCCTGGACACTCTGCGCCAGCCCAGCCCGCCATCGGAGACGGCCGGAGGAAGGGTCTCCAACCCGGACTGCCCGCCGACGGCGCCAAGAGTGACGGTGTCCCCCCACGACGGCTGGGCCGAAGTACGGCTGAGCGGCGCCCATGACGACCGCGGCGTCGCCGAGGTCCAGCTGCACCGGTCGAGGACGTCCGCCTTCACTCCGTCCGCGGCGACGCTCGTCGCCCGCGTCGCGGGGACGACGACGGAGCTCATCGACCATGTGCCCGCTCGCGCCACCTATTACTACGCGACGCTGGCGGTGGACACCACCGGGAACGTCAGCACACGGTCCCCCGTCGTCTCCGCCCTGATCGAAGCGCCGCCCGACCTCGGGACGACGCTGACGGGCGCCTACGGGCTGAACGAGGGCACCGGCACGACACTGGGCGACTCATCCGGCCGGGGCCACACCGGCACGGCCACCCATCCGTCCTGGGTGAGCGGGAAGTACGGGAAGGCACTGGCCTTCGGTCACGCCGCGACCGCCATCGTGCCCGACCTGGACGCGCAGGGGAAGGTCACCTTGTCGGCCTGGGTGAAGCCGAAGACGAACGCCCGCTACCTGCAGGCCCTGTCACGCAGCGGGTTCACGATGCACGTCAGCGACTGGCCCGATGACGCGCCGTCCGCCTCGTTGGGCAGTGGGCAGGTCGCCGTCGGGCCGCAGGTCCTGCCGGTGGACACGTGGACCCATCTGACCGCCACCTACGACGGCAGGGAGATCCGCCTCTACGTGAACGGTCAATCTGTCCGTGGCGTCGAGAACACGTACGGACTCTCCGAGAATCCGGGTGAGCTGGTCATCGGGCAGAGCCATCCCCTCGGCACCTTGGACGGCATGGTCATCGACGAGGTCCGCACCTACGACGCCGCCCTGACACCGGAGCAGATCCAGGACATCATGACGGCTCCCATCGGCTGAACCGCGACGGCCTAAGCTCGGATCGGTCAGCGGCGCACCGGGTAGCGCAGGTGAAGCACGCGGTTGGCCTGAATCACCACGTCAGGGTCCTCCAGCAGGTGCTGCGCGTCGACCGATCCGAAGAAGCGCTTGCCGGACCCGAACACGACGGGCACGACGTCCATGCGCACCTCGTCGACCAGGCCCGCGGCCAGCGCCTGGCCACCGACGTCGCCGGCGGCGACCTCGATCAAGCGGTCGCCCGCCAGCTCCCGCGCCTTGGCCATGGCCGCCTCGACGCCGTCGACGAAGTGGAACGGCGCGTCGGGGTCCCAGCCCTCGGGCGGTGGCCGGTGCGTCACGACGACCACGTGGTCGATGCCGCCCGGCGGCTTGCCGTCCCAGCCGTCCGTCAGGTCGAAGACGTGGCGGCCGGCGATCGTGACTCCGATCTGGTCCCAGTACGCCCGGGTGTAGTCGTAGGAGGTCTGCGACACCTTCACCACGCCGCTCTCGTCCAACGGGACGTCACCGCTGGTCAGCCAGTCGAACAGCGGTCCGGGCTGATCACTCTCGTCCGCGATGAAGCCGTCCACCGACACCGAGCTGTACATGACGACCTTGCCCACGGGACCCTCCTCTGCTCTGGGGCCCTCAAATTAGCGTGTCGCGAGCTTGCCGCTCTTGTAAGAATTCAATCGGCCGGCAGCGGCCAGCCCTCGAACGCGTGGCCGGGATGTTCGCGCAGGAACCGCCGCCGGACCTCGACGTACCGGGTCGGCGTGAGCCCGGTGAACGCCCGGAACTCGTGGCCGAAGTGGGCCTGGTCGAAGTAGCCCGCGCCATCGGCGAGGCTGCTCCAGTCGATGGGTCCGGCGGGGTCGATCGCGAACACGGTGGCGGTGAAGCGGTGGGTGCGGGCCAGCCGTTTCGGCGTGACGCCGATGATCTCCTTGAACCGCTGTGCCAGATGAGTGCTGCTGACACCGGCTGCCGCGCACAGGTCGCCGATCGCCACCGCCCCGCCGGCCGCCGCGATGACGCTGCTCGTACGGCGGACCAGCTCCAGACCGGCGGTCTCGCGCAGCCGCCGCATCAGCTCCTCCTCGAGCAGCGTCAGCATCTCGTACGGCCCGGCCGCCGTGGCCAGCCTGTCCCGCAGCTCGGCGACGGCGGGCCGGCCCCACACCTGCTCCACCGTCACCGGCCGGTCGCACAGCTCGGTCGCGGGCATCGGCAGGAACGGCGCCGGCCCCCACGGCTTGAAGTGCACGCCGACGGACCGGGTCTCCGGCGGATATCCGAACTCGAAGGCGCGGGTGGGCATTGTGACCACGCAGCCGTCGGCGTACTCGGCCGTCTCCAGGTCGGTGCCGGCGCGGATGCGAAACGGCGCCCCGAGGTTGACGATGAGCAACGCCGCCGGCATCGGCGGCAGCGTCAGCCGGGCGTACGGCGGCGCGCCCTCCAGGTAGTAAAGGTCGTCGATCAGCCCGTCCAGCGGCGGCCGCGGCACTCTGGACACGTACTCCACGCTCCCAGTATCGCCGAGGCCCGGCGCGGACCTGAGGGAGCTTGATCGCCTGTATCTGGCTGCCGGTTCAGGGGGTCAGGACCACCCGGCCGCGTAGTCCGCCCTTTTCCAGCAAGGCGTGGGCGCTCTGCGCGTCTTCCAGCGGGAGCGTCTGCGCGACATGCAGCGTGAGCACTCCGGCGTCGACGAGAGCGGACAGCTCGGTCAGGCGACGGCCGTCGGCGAAGACCTCCTGGACGACGACGCGCGTGCCTCGAATGGACGGCGGCGCGAAGGGGGCGACCAGGGCGACGAACGTGCCCTCCCCGCGCAGGGCCTGGTGCGCGGTGATGCCGAGGACAGCCGCGTCGATCACGGCGTCCACCCCTCCGGGGACGATGGACCGCACCGCCGGCCCCAGGTCGTCCGCGGAGGTGATCACCTCGTCCGCGCCCAGCGCGCGTACGCGTTCAGCGTCATCGGGTCGCGCCAGGGCGATGGTACGCAGCCCTCGAAGGGCGGCCAGCTCGATCACGAACCCGCCGACGCCTCCCGATGCTCCTGTGATCAGAAGCTTCTCACCTCGACGGAGGCCGGTGAGATCAAGCGCCCGATCGGCCGTCAGAGCGTTCAGGGGGAGGGTCGCCGCCTTCGTGAGAGACACCGAGCGGGGAGCCGGCGCCAAAGCCGATTCGTCGAGCACGACATAGTCAGCGTGCGTTCCGCCCGCGAAGAGCAGATCTCTCAGGCCGACGACGGGATCACCGAGCTGAAAGCGTTCGGCTCCCGGGCCCAGCGCCTCCACAGATCCCGCGACATCCCACCCCAGGCTAAGCTGGGCGGCAGGGGCGACAAGGCCGGCTTGGGTAAGGCGTCCGGCGCGGGCGGACAGGTCGATCGGGTTGAGCGAGGCACCCTTGACTTTCACCAATACCTGGCCGTGGCCGGGCTCGGGTGTCGGGGTGTCGATGATTTCGAGTGTTTCTGGGCCGCCGAAGCGGCGAACGACGACGGAACGCATGCGACTGACAGTAGAAAGACGCGCGTGCCACCGGAAGACGGCACCTGAAAGTGCCTACGGTACGCAGGAGGAACCATGTCGACGATGAGCGCCGCAGAAAGACGCGATGTCGCGCGTCGCGCGTACAACGCCAACCTCGCCGAATGCCCCGGCCACGAAATTCTGGCGACACTGAGCGACAAATGGGTCACCCTGGTGCTGAGCGCGCTCGCCGACGGCCCGCTGCGGCACAGCGAGCTCAGCCGGATCGTCGCGGGCGCGACTCAGAAAATGCTCACGCAGACGCTGCGCAAGTTGCAACGAGAAGGACTGATCACTCGTACGGTCAGCGCCTCGTCACCTCCGCGGGTCGACTACGACCTCACCGGCCTGGGGCATACCCTCCTGCCCGTTCAGCGGGCCATCAAGGCGTGGGCGGAAAGCCACATCGAGGAAGTGCACGCCGCCCGAGCCCGCTACGACGGTGGCGAGCACGACACATGAGAGGTGATTGTCCTCGCGAATGCCGGCGGCGAAGGCGCCATTTGAAGTCGCATGAAGATTTGTGCACATGGCCATCGGAAGTCTCGATGGGAAGTCTCATATCACTGCCTTTTTGAGACCGCCTTCATTTCCTGACCCTGGTGTCGCATGGCGTGAAACGAGGGGTATATGTCCTTGACGCCCTGGAGTTTCTCCTCGCACCCTTGACGGGTGCATCGTCGCCGCTGGCCGCGGCGGGGGTTGGCGTCCGGGCGGCGCGTCACCACGCATCGGACGCAGGCGGCGCAGCCGGCCCAGGACCATCCCGACGTACGCGTGGACAAGGATCCGATCTACATCAGGGACGGCAAGGTGTGGTCGTCGGCGGGCGTGACCGCGGGCATCGACCTGGCGCTCACCGTGGCGAGGTACATGGTGATGTTCCTGCGCCGGCGGGGGACCAGTCGCAGTTCAGCGTGGCCCTGTGGTCGACTCGACCGTCCCACCGATCCCATCCGTGCCGAGGTGGAGGCCATTCACGCCGACCCCGGCCGCCGGCTGAGCATTTCCGATCTCGCGGCGTACGCGAAAGCCTACGGATTACCGCAGCCGTCACCGGGGTCCCCGTAGCAAACGGCGAAATCCCAACGGATTAAGGCCTGACCTGCGGGTTCTCGCGTGCCGCGGTTCTTGTTGATCATCTCCGCTACGGGGAGGCCCGGAGAAACACGTGAAGCGCTAGTCGAAAACTCGGTCGACGGCAGCTTGCTCGGCTGTGCCGGCGCGGAAATACCGAGCCGAGGTGTCGAGGGAGGCGTGGCCGAGGAGGGCCTGGACCTGTGCGACGTCGGCGCCGCCTTCGCGGAGCCGGGTGGCGTAGGTATGGCGGAGCAGAGGATCGACGTGACCGGTCATGATCACTATCGTCCCGCTCATGACGGCCGGGGTCACGCGTGTTCGACGTTTCGCGCCTACTGCTCTGGCTCCGTGCCGAGCCGCCCGGGCCCTGCTCGCGCCGGGGGGCAGAGCACGTACGAGGGAAAGGGGATAGTCATGTCGCTGACCAGGGCGATCGCGGCCCCGCCCAGTGTGCCGCACGGCCACGATGGTATGGGCGCCCGTCTTGTGGTCAAGAGGGCTGTGGTGCGGGCAGCGGAAGGGCCAGGCCGGTTTTGATGGTGTCGAAGACGACCAGGGTCTCGTATCGCCTGATGTTGTCGTCCGCCTTGAACAGGCGATCGCCGAGTCGGCCGCAATCGCGCGTGCTTCGCGCGGCCAGGACGACCACGTAGTCCCACGGTCCCGCGACCCGATAGCACTGCTGGACCTGCGGGTCCGAGCGCATCCGGTCGGCGAAGGCGTAGTGGTGCTCGAACGATTCCTGGACCAGGGTCACCAGGACCGTGGCCAGGACAGCGGGACCGAAGCGGTGCGGGTCGAGGACCGAGACCTGCCTGGTGATGAGGCCGTCCTTGCGATAGCGGGCGATCCGCCGCTGGACGGCGCTCGGTGAGAGCCCGACCCGCTCGCCGAGGTCGTGCAGGGTGCGTCCGGCGTCGTGTTGAAGGAGGTCAAGGAGCTGGGCGTCGATCTCGTCCAGGCGGGGTGGCGGCGGTTCGGGCATGCAAGATTATTGCGTTCCAGCGCGAAAATTTTCAATCGCTTCGATCGGAGGTTCGACTAGCCTCGGCCAGGTCCGGAAGCTTCCAAGGAAGGGCGGCACGCGTGGATCTGGACGTGGCACGGATCGAGAAGGCCGCGCGGGTGATCGATCCGGTGTTCCTCAACACCCCGCAGTACCTCGACGAGCAGCTGTGCCGGGCACTGGGGGACCGCGCGGTGACAGTGAAAGTGGAGACGGCCAATCCGGTGCGCAGCTTCAAGGGCCGGGGCGCCGATCTGATGCTGAGCACGCTCGCTCCCGGCACGCCGGTGGTATGTGCCAGCTCGGGCAACTTCGGGCAGGCCGTCGCCTACGCGGGACGGGCCCGCGGGATGCCGGTCGAGGTGTTCGTGCCCGAGACGGTCAATCCCGGCAAGCGGGAGCGGATGGAGACCTTCGGCGCCCGGGTCATCGCGGCGGGCGCGGACGGCTCGTCGGCGCGGAAGGCCGCGGCCGCCCACGCCGAGGACTATCCTGACCGCGTCTACCTGCAGGACGGTCTGCAGGCGGCGATCGCCGAGGGCGCCGGGACGATCGGGGTCGAGTTGACCTGCGGCGCATCAGGCGGCGCGGGCGGTCCGGGCTTTGACGCCGTCGTGCTCCCGGTCGGCGACGGCGCGCTGATCAACGGTGTGGGGCGCTGGATGAAGGAGCACGCTCCCGACACCCGGATCGTGGGGGTCAACGCGGAAGGCGCCCCCTCGATGCTGGAGAGCCTGCGCGCCGGCCGTGCGGTCTGCATCGAGCGTGCCCGCACCTTCGCCGACGGCATCGCGGTGCGCAGCCCGCTGGAGGCCTCGGTGCGGCGGGCTCGAGCCCTGGTGGACGAGATCGTCCTGGTGAGCGACGAAGCCATCGCGGCTGCCATGGAGCTGGCGGCGCGCACGCTCGGGATCGTCTTGGAACCGGCGGGGGCGGCGGGCCTGGCGGCGATCGCCGAGGGTATGGTCCCCGGCGACCGATTGGCGGCAGTGCTGACCGGCGCCAATCCGCGTCCCGAACAGGACTGGGAGCCGTTGAGGGTGAGTAAGCGGGAGCCGCGCTGATGAGCTGCGGCGTAGAGAACAGGAGCAGGTTCATGTCGGTATCAGTGCTTGACATGTCGATGTCGCTCGACGGGTACATCGCGGGTCCGAACGACAAGCCCGGCAACCCAGGCGGTGACGGCTTCGCGCGGCTCCACGAATGGGGCCTCACGCCAGACGGGGAGTTTCGCCGGTCCGGTCCGGCCGGGGAGGTGCTCGGCGAAATGGCGACGGCCGGTGCGGTCCTGGCGGGACGGCGTACCGCGGAGCAAGTCGATCACTGGGGCGGTGATCATAACGGGCAGGGCATCCCGGTCTTCGTGGCCAGTCATCGGCCACCCGACTCGTCCGCGGCGAGTTTTCCGCTGGTGACCTACGTAACCGACGGGATCGAAAGCGCGATGGCACAGGCCAAGGCCGCTGCCGGGGACCGGCACGTGCATGTGATCGGCGCCTACACGGCGCAGCGGGCCATCGAGGCCGGGCTGCTGGACGAGGTGCAGATCCATCTGGTCCCGGTGCTGTTCGGCGGTGGCCGGCGGCTGTTCGACGTGTTGCCGTCGCATGTGGAGCTGGACATCGTTCGGGTGATCGACACACCGGAGGCCACCCACATCCGCTACCGCATCCGCCGCTGATCCGATCGGTGCCGCTCTTTTGCGAAAACGCACGTCACGCGGCACTGCCCGCCCAGATCCAGGTCGACTCGGCCGTCGCCACCCCCCTGGTCCCGTTGTGCGTCATCGGAGCGTTCAGCGCCATCGCCTGGCTCTGGCGGACGTGGGCTGTAAAAGCCGGACGACCGATAGGCCCGCCCGGCCGCGACCGTGATGTCGTGCTCGGTACGAGCGTCGGGCTGACCGGGCTGCTCACCAGGGACACCTCCGGCGAGATCGGCTGCCGGCGGCGCCGGGCCCGGCCGGGATGGTTGCCTGCCTGGCCGGCCTCCTGTCGGTCACACTGCTCCGCGACCGGTATGGCGCCGACTCCAGCGAACTCCCCACGTGATTGGCGGACGGCAACCATCCCGACGATGCCGCCCGAGCCCTAGCCCGCCCCGAAATACGCGAAGGGGCCGGGGCGGGGACACTGCGGCGCTCCCGACGCGGATTCGACTGCCACAAACCCAACGTCACAGACCCGAGCCAACACGGGTCACCGCCGCAACACACGACGAAGGAGGCACAATGAAGCGCATCGGCATCATCGGGGTAGGTGAGATCGGCCGAGCCATCGTGGTGGGCTTGTGTGAGGGAGCCGGCAACTCCCCCGAGGTGTTCCTCTCCCCGCGGGGAGCTCGCACGGCCGCCGAACTGTCCGAGCGCTACGAGAACGTACAGGTGTGCGCCGAGAACCAGGAGGTGCTGGACTGCTCCGAGATTGTGATCATCGCCGTACGCCGCCACGACCAGCACGAAGCACTGCGCGGCTTGAAAGTGGACGACGACAGGATCGTGGTCAACGTGATGGCCGGTGTCGGCAACGACGACCTGCGCCGGACATTGGCTACCGGCGCCCCGCTGGTACGGGCCATCCCCCTGCCCGCCGTACGCGAACGCCGCTCCGTCACAGTGACGCACCCCTCGCACCCGGACGTGGATACTCTCTTCTCGCACCTGGGCGGGGTGCTTCCGGTCGAGGACGAGGCGGCCTTCAACGTCTTCTCCGCGCTGACGGGAACGCTGACCACCTACTACTCCTACCTCGCCACAATCACGTCGTGGGCCACCGGCCACGGCATCGCCCTCGAAGCCGCCGACAGCTACGTCCGCGGCCTCTTCCAGGGCGTCGGCCGCGCCCTGAGCGACCAGACCCGTTCCCTGCACCAGCTCGCGGCCGACCACGAGACCCCGAACGGCAGCAACGAACGCATCCGCACCACATGGTTCACTCCGGCCAACGCTCAAGCCCTCCACAAGGCCCTCGATGACCTTCTCACCGGCCTTGAGGGACAACGGGACAGCGGTCCGCGGTAACGGGGCTCCACTTCTCGTCTCTCGCAAACGAGCGATTCCGATAGAAGATCATCAACACGTCTCAGGGGATCGGGTCCCCGTAGCAAACGGCGGAAATCCAACGGATTAAGGCCTGACCTGCGGGTTCTCGCGTTCCACGATTCTTGTTGATCATCTCCGCTAGGGACTGTAAGAAAACAACGGCTCTGGCCCACTTTCGGTGGTGACGGAGCGTGATAGCTCGTGTCGGTACATGACCCTCTCGCCGTGCTGTGCCAGCGTGACGCCGGTGTGATGTTAAGGATCTTGCGGGGCTTGTGTTCCCGCAGCTGGCTGACCTGGTCGTCGGCAGCGTTCAATCCAGGGGCGGCGTGATCCTGGTGCATGTCACGTCCAATGGCGCGCCGGTGGAGTGCCCCGGCTGTGGAGCGGCTGGCCGGGTGCATGGTTATGTGGACCGGCAGCTGGCGGACCTGCCGTTGGCTGGGCACCGAGTACTCGTGCGGCTACGGTTGCGGCGGTTAAGGTGCCCAACGGTCGGGTGCGAGCGGCAGACGTTCCGGGAGCCGCTGCCTGGGCTGGCCGAACCGTATCAACGTCGCACGATCGCCCTGGCCACGCAGGTGGGGGCGGTGGTTCGGGAGCTGGCCGGCCGGGCGGGATCTCGGCTGCTGGACGTGCTGGGAGTCTCGATCTCGCGGCAGAGCGCGGTCCGGTCGTTACTGCGTCTGCCCCTGCCTGTCCGTCCGGTACCGGAGGTGATCGGGGTGGACGACTTCGCACTCCGTAAACGGCACCGCTACGCCACTGTGATCATCGACGCGGTAACCCGGGAGCGGATCGACGTGCTCGCCGATCGTCAGGCCGACACCTTGGAGGCGTGGCTACGTGCCCATCCCGGCGTGCGGGTGGTGTGCCGGGACAGCAGCGGCGCCTACGCCGAGGCGATCCGTCGTGCCCTGCCCGGGGCGGTGCAGGTCGGTGATCGCTGGCATAGCTGGCACAACCTGGCCGAAGCCGTGGTCAAGGAGGTTGCCGCGCATTCGGTCTGCTGGGGCAAGACCGGCCCGCCGCCCAAGGACGGGGTGCGGGCCGCCACCACCCGCGAGCGCTGGCAGCAGGTCCACGCTCTGCTCGACCAGGGCGTGGGGCTGCTGGAATGTGCCCGGCGCCTGGGTGTGGCGTTGAACACCGTCAAGCGGTATGCCCGCATCAGTGAGCCCGAGCGGCTGGTCAGGGTCCCGAAGTACCGGCCTACGCTCGTCGATCCGTTCCGTGATCACCTACGCCGCCGCCGTGCTGAAGAGCCCGCCGTCTCGGTTCAGCAGTTGCTCGCCGAAATCAGGGAACTCGGCTACACCGGCAGTCAGAACCTGCTGTACCGATACATCAACCAAGGCAGGGTCGAGTGCGACCAGCTCGCGATCTCGCCGAAGCGGCTGGCCGGTCTGCTCCTTAGCGAACCAGGCACACTGACCGACGCCCAGCGGGAACGGCTCGATGCCGCCATCGCCGCCTGTGGCGAGGTGACCATGCTGAGCGGCCTCGTCCGGGACTTCGCCGCCCTCCTCGACCCCAAGGACGGCAACGATCGGCTGCTGACCGCCTGGATAGGGCTCGCACGACATGTCGACCTGCCGCACGTGCATGCCTTCACCCGCGGCCTAGTCAATGATTGCGATGCGGTAAACGCCGCGCTCTGCCTGCCGTTCCACAACGGCGGTACCGAAGGCGTCAATACCAAGACCAAGCTTCTCAAAAACGGCAGATGTACGGCCGCGCCGGGTTCGCTCTCCTCCGTCACCGCATCCTGCTCGGCTAGCCACGTTCCGTCACCACCGAAAGTGGGCCAGAGCCGTTATCTAGACAGACCCCAACCCGGCCCGCTGTGGACTGGCCAGCGCGGAGCCCTGACCATCTCTGGGATCGTCCAGGTCGTACTGGCCGTCGGCGCCGACGCCAAGCTCTCCGGCCTGCGCCCCCATCGGCTCCGCCATACCTACGCCACCCGGCTGCGCGAAGGCGGTGCCGACGTCGCTCAGGTCCAGGCCCTCCTCGGCCACGCCTCCCTCGACACCTCGGCTCGGTATTTCCGCGCCGGCACAGCCGAGCAAGCTGCCGTCGTCGACCGAGTCTTCGACCCGCGTTCCGCAGCTGTGTGGCGAGAAAAGCACACAGATCTGTGGCTTGAGCTGCGGAAATGCTTGCGGGCATGCTGATGCGGCGTGTCACTAG
>NZ_JBICUQ010000009.1:0-440546 GCF_043198225.1 Nonomuraea sp. NPDC048826
TTCGTTCTTCTTGGTCGTTGAACCAACTACCGGAGACCTCTTCGTTCAACGATCACCGACACGCCCCACACATGATCTTTCGAAACACGGCCTAGGTGACCATCCGGCGGAAGACGACGGTGGCCGTGAAGCGGTCGTCGTGCTCCGGGTCCGGCGCCACCTTGGCGCTGACCACGTGCACCTCGGCGTCGGGGCCGAAGAACCGTTGCGCCAGGGGGTAGGCGGCCGCCTCGATGGCCGCCGGGGTCCGCTCGCTGACCGTCACGGACAGTTCGAAGGGAAAGGGGTCCGTCCTGTGCATGTCACCTGCCTGGATGCTCGCGCTCGCGTCGGTTCCGCTACCCAGGCGTTCGACTCTGACACGGTATGAGGAGATTGATCCACGTACGGGAGGTTGTCATGGAGATCGCGGAGCGGCTGGACGCCGTGCTGAGCGCCGGGCAGGCGCGTAACGTGCACGGGGTCGTGGTGGTCGAGCGCGGCGAGCGGGTGGCGGAGCGGTACGGCGCCGGGGAGGACTTCCGGCTGAACGAGTCGCTGGGGCACGTGACGTTCGACGCGGACACCCCGCACGACCTGCGGTCGATCACCAAGAGCGTGGTGGGGCTGCTGTACGGGATCGCGCTCGGCGACGGGCTCGTGCCCGATCCGCGTGCGCGGCTGCTGGAGCCGTTCCCCGAGCATCGCGACCTGGCGGAGGACCCGGCCAGGGCGGCCCTGACCGTCGAGCACGCGTTGACCATGACGCTCGGTCTCGCCTGGGACGAGAGCGCGCCGTACACGAGCACCGCGAACAGCGAGATCGCGATGGAGTACGCGCCGGACCGGTACCGGTACGTCCTGGAGCGCCCGATCGTCGAGGAGCCGGGGACGCGATGGGCCTACTGCGGCGGGGCGACGGCGCTGCTGGGGAAGATCATCGCCAGGGGCGCGGGCCGGCCGCTGGACGAGTACGCGGCGCGGGTGCTGTTCGAGCCGCTGGGCATCGGCGGGTTCGACTGGACGAGGGGAGCCGACGGGGCGCCGCTGGCTGCCGCCGGGCTGCGGCTGCGGCCCCGCGATCTGGCGGCCATCGGCGGGCTGCTGCTGCGCCGGGGTGACGGCGTGGTGCCGGAGAAGTGGCTGGAGGAGATGCTCCGGCCGCGGGTGCCGATCTCCGGCGAGCGCCACTACGGCTACCACTGGTACGTGGACACGGGTGAGCCGGCGGCGGTGATGGCCACCGGCAACGGGGGCCAGTGCCTGCTCGTGGTCCCGTCGCGGGAGCTGGTGGTCGCGGTCACGGCCGGCGCCTACGACGCCTCCGACCGGGCGGGCACCGCGGCGGTGCTGGACGCCGTGCTCAGAGGTCGAGCTGGGTGAGGGCGTCGTGGAAGGCGGCGATGGCGGCCTTGACGGCCGGGTGTCCGCCGTACCCGCGTCTGAAGGCCGCCAGCGTGCGGCGCCGCAGGGGGAGCGGGGTGAGCCGGACGCCGGGCGGCGGGGCCAGGGCGGCGAGGCGGGGCACCAGTGCGACGCCCTGACCGGCGGCGGCGAAGGAGAGCACGGTGTCGAAGTCGTCGAGGTGGTGGCGCACGTCGGGCTCGAACCCGGCCGCCTGGCAGGCCCTGATCGTCATCGTGTGACACAGGGTGCCGGGGGTGGCGGCGATCCACGGGTCGCCGGCGGCGGCGGTGATGGCGGGCCGGTCGGTGAGGTACATCGGCTCGGCGAACAGCGGCTCGGTCTCCAGGGCCTCGTCGGTGACCGGGGGCACGAAGTCGTACTCGTGCACGAGCGCGACGTCGAGTTCCCCGGCGCGCAGGGCGGCGGAGACGTCGGCTGGGTCGATCTCGGAGATCATCGGCACCAGCCCGGGGTGGTCGGCGGCGAGCCGGGCGAGCGCGGGCGGCAGCAGGACCCGGGCGGCGGTCGGGAACGCGCCGACGCGCAGCGGCCCGGACGGGCCCCCGCGGGCGGCGGCGAGCGCGGCGGAGGCGCGTTCGAGCTGTTCGAGCACGGCCGCGGCGTGCTCGACGAGCAGCAGACCGGCGGGGGTGAGGCTCACGGTGCGGCCGGTGCGCTCCAGCAGCGGCACGCCCGCCTCCCGTTCGAGCGCGCTGAGCTGCTGGGAGACCGCCGACGGGGTGAAGGCGGCGGCCTCGGCGACGGCCGCGATGGTGCCGCGCCGGGACAGTTCGCGCAGGAGGTGGAGCTTGCGAGGGTCGAGCATCAGCTCATCTTACGGTGAAGCGTAGAAATCGTCGCTGGACCTTACGTGTCCGGGCAGGTCAGGCTGAGGACATGTTCACCGGAATCCACGTACCCCTGATCACCCCGTACGGCCCCGACGGCGAGGTGGCGTTCGACGCGCTCGGCAAGCTGGCCGACCACATGCTCGGCCAGGGCGCCTCCGGGCTCGTCGCGCTGGGCACGACCGGCGAGGTCGCGGCCCTGACGCCGGACGAGCGGAGCCGCGTGATCGAGACGTGCGCCGCCGCCTGCCGGGAGCGCGGGGTGCCGCTGACCGTCGGCGTGACCGGCAACGACACCCGCTCGGTCGGCCGGGCGCTCCAGGAGCTGCCCGAGGGGGTGGCGGCGGCGCTCGTCACCGTGCCGTACTTCCTGCGGCCGTCGGAGCGCGGCGTGGTCGCGCACTTCGAGGCGCTGGCCGAGGAGACGCCGGTGCCGCTGGTGATCTACCACATCCCCTACCGGACCGGGCAGACGGTGAGCGCGGCGACCCTGCGGCGGCTCGGCGGGCACCCGCGCGTCGCCGCCGTCAAGTACGCGGCGGGCGGCGTCGACCAGGACGCGGTGGACCTGCTGGGCGAC
Source organism: Nonomuraea sp. NPDC048826 (assembly GCF_043198225.1). NCBI lineage: Bacteria > Bacillati > Actinomycetota > Actinomycetes > Streptosporangiales > Streptosporangiaceae > Nonomuraea > Nonomuraea sp. NPDC048826. Next base: position 2,815 of record NZ_JBICUQ010000009.1, read on the forward strand.
CTGCCCGACGGGTTCGACGTGCTGGGCGGCGACGACGTGTTCGTCTCGCCGCTCCTGGCCATGGGCGCGGCCGGCGGCATCCTGGCCTCGGCCCACCTCGCCACGGACGCGTTCGCGGAGCTGGTCACCGCCTGGCGGGCTGGCGAGGCGACCCGGGCCAGGGCGCTGGGGCACCGGCTGGCCCGGGTGTCGGCCGCGCTGTTCGCCGAGCCGAACCCGACCGTGATCAAGGGCGTGCTGCACGCCCGGGGTCTCATCCCCACCCCGGACGTGCGGCTGCCGCTGCTGCCCGCGAGCCGCGAGGCGATCTCCGCCGCCGACCGCGCGGCGGCGGGTCTCACCGGTCCCTGATCGCCGAGCCCACGTCCCGCACCTGGTCGGCGAGCAGGCCCAGGGCGCCGACGGCCCGGCTCATCGGGTCGTCCGCGTCGCCGCCCAGCGCCTTCTCCCGCAGGTAGGCGGCCTTGATCTCGGCCCACCGGGCGGCCTGCTCCGGCGTGAGCCGGCCGCGCAGCTCCGCCAGCTTGAGCAGGTTCGCCTCCGCGTCCGCCGTCAGCGTCTGCGCCTCGCCCAGGTAGTGGTCGTCGATGAGCGCTTCCAGCTCGTCGTCGTTCATCGCCGGGACGATCCGCTCTGCCAGCTTGTTCATGTTCCGGTACGAGCCCTGCAGCCGGTACGGCGGCTCGGTGCGCGAGGCGTCGGCCTGGCCCGCGGAGGCGATGTAGGCCCGGTTGTTGGCCAGCACCACCTGCTGGACCCGCACCAGCTTGCGCAGCACGCTGAGGATCTGGTCCAGTTCCGGCTTGGTGTACGGGTGCTTGAGCTGGTCGGGCCGGACCGTCGCGTCCCCCCTGGCCAGCCTGACCAGCAGCTCGACGTCCGACCGGTCGCGGGCCGACAGCGGCGCGAGCACCGGGTTGGAGGTGAGCGCGTTGTCGATGTAGCTGAGCGCGAACAGCTCGTCGCGGCCGGAGAGCACGTCGCCCAGGTTCCACACGTCGGCCCGGTTGGCGAGCATGTCGGGGATGCGGAACCGCTGCCCCGACTCGGTGTACGGGTTGCCGGCCATGCACACGGCGAACCGCTTGCCGCGCAGGTCGTAGGTGCGGGTGCGGCCGTTCCAGACGCCCTCGATGCGCCGCTGCGCGTCACAGAGCGAGATGAACTTCTGCAGCAGCTCCGGTGAGGTGTGCTGGATGTCGTCCAGGTACAGCAGCGTGTTGTTCCCCGCCTCCAGCGCGAACGAGATCTTCTCCACCTCCTGCCTGGCGGTCGCGTTCGGCGCCTCGGCCGGGTCGAGCGAGGTCACGTCGTGGCCCAGCGCGGGCCCGTTCACCTTGACGAACAACAGCCCGAGCCGGCTGGCCACGTACTCCATCAGCGTCGTCTTGCCGTAGCCGGGCGGCGAGATGAGCAGCAGCAGGCCCATCTGGTCGGTGCGCTTGCCCTCGCCCGCCGCGCCGAGCTGCTTGGCCAGGTTGTCGCCGATCAGCGGCAGGTAGACCTCGTCGAGCAGCCGGTTGCGCACGAACGCGCTCATGACCTTGGGTTTGTACTCCTCCACCCGCAGCCGGTCCCGCTCGGCGGCGACCAGCTCGGTGCGCCGCTTCTGGAACGCGCGAAAGCCCGGGACCCGCTCGGCGGCGAAGTGCCGGGTCCTGGACAGCAGCTCGTCCAGCCGGATCTCCAGCTTCCTGTCGGCGATCCGCGGGTGCGACCCGAGCAGGCCCTCCACGGTGGCGGTGACGGTGGCGCTGGAGTCGTGCCTGGGCAGGTCGCACAGCTGCACGGCGACGGCCTCGGCCAGCTCGGGCCCCTGCGTGTAGGCGCCCAGCCAGGCGCGGGCGAGCTGCACCCGCTCCGGCAGCGCGACGGCCTTGAGGTCGGACTCGAACCCGCGGGCCCGGGACGGCCCGAGCGTGTGGTGGAACCCGTCGAGCAGGTCGCGCGCCGCCTTGCTGGTGACGAACCCGGCGGGCGTGCCGGCCAGCTCCTCCACCAGGTAGTCGCCGGACGCCGCGGCGTCGGTGTCGGGCAGGCCGACCGTCGCCAGGAAGGCGGCGATCAGCGCGCCCAGTTCGGCGGCGAGCGTGGCGAGCGCGGGGCCGGGGCCGAAGACCTCGCGGGCCCGCACCAGCGACGCGGCCCGGGTGGCCAATGTTTTACGTGAAACCTCGTCCACGCCGTGCGCCCAGAAGAGCTGCGCCGAGGCCCGCGCCTCGGGCGGGTAGCGCAGCAGCCCGGCGCCGTCGCGGAGCCGGAGCAGCGCGTCGAGGATCGCGGCCGCGTCGTGGTCGTGCACGCCCCGCTCGTAGCCCTCGTCGTAGCGGGCCGCGGCGGCCTCCCTGACCAGGCGGGCCAGGTCGTCGCCGGGCACGGCCCGGTCGAGCAGCGACGCCGCGAGATACTCGGCCCGGTACACCTCGTTCGTCTCGGAGACCAGGAGCTGGTCCCAGAAGGGCCGGGTGTCGGCGAACGAGCCCGGCACGGGCGACCGGAAGTCGGTGCCGGTGATGGCCAGCCGCATGTCGTCGTCGTGCGGCACCAGCGTGAGGTCGATCGGCTGGGTGTTGACCGCGAACCGGTGGCGGCCCAGCTTGATCGTCTCGCCGCCGTCCGCGAACAGGTCGAGCCGGTCGCGCAGCGCCCGCCCGGCCTCCTGCTGCGCCGCCTTGACCCGCCCGTCCAGCTCCTCGGCCCGTACGGAGTCGCCGAGCTCGCGCAGCTCGGCCGCGACCGAGCGGAGCTTGGACACCATCGGGTCGGTGGCGAAGTACGTGTTGATCTCGTCGGGCGAGCCGAGCGTGGCGATCCTGCGGGTGACGCTCGCCAGGATGCGGTCGGCGGAGCCGAACAGCCGGTCCGCGCGCCGGGCGAGCGCGTCGAGCTGGCTCTGCTTGCGGGACGAGAACGCCTCGTAGACGTCGTCGCGCTTGCCGGTGAGCTGGTCGGCGAAGTCGTCGATCTCGCCGAAGCGCGACTCCAGGTTCTCGATCTGGAGCATCAGCCGGCCGAGCTGCTCGTCGCAGCGCGCGGGGGTGTCGGCCATCGCCAGCGCGCCGGTGATCGACTGGCCGAGCAGCGCGAACTCGGCGGCGAACGCGGCCCGGCCCTCGCTGCCGAGCAGCTCACGGCGGCGGCCGTCGAGCATCGCGCGCGCCCGGTTGACCCCGCCGAGCACCTCGGCGATGCGGCCCAGGATGGCGGTGCGCACGGTGGCGTCGGCGATGTCCAGGGAGCCGACCACCTCGGTGACCACTTCCAGGCCCTCGGCCTGCTCGGACAGCCGGTCGGCGACGGGCCCCGCCTCGGCGGCGGTCCCGATCGCCGCCGCCTCGGCCGCGAGCGCCTCGACGGCCGCGTGGTAGCCGGTGAACGCGTCGGCGCCCTCCAGGAACGCCACGGCTCCCCGGCCGGCCTCGTCCAGCGCGCCGCCCAGGTCGGCGGCCAGCTCGTCCAGCCGGCGCAGGTCGATGTACCGCACCTCGCGCAGCGTCACCAGGTGCCCCTGGGCGCGACGGAGCGTGGCCAGCAGGCTCACCCACGCGTCGGCGGTCCCGGGCGCGTCCGCGCCGGTCCGCCGGACCAGGCGGGTCACCTCGTCCTCGGCCTCGGCGAGCGTGGCGGCGGCCTGGGCGGTGAGCTGCTCGACGTTCTCGTACTCGTCCAGCACCTGTTCGGCGGTGGCGCGCACGTCGGCGATCGGCTCGCTCAGGCCGTGCTCGCCCAGCCAGTGGTAGCTGTCGAAGGCCCGCGTGCAGGCCGCGATCAGCGCCTCGAACGTGGCCGCCGAAGGCGCCATCTCCTCGACCATGCGGGTGATCGACAGACAGTCGGAGATGCCCCGGACCAGCTCGGCGTTGCCGATCCGCTCCAGCGGGCCGGTGCCGGTGGGCTGCCCGGCCGCGTACGTGTCGGAGACGTACGGGGTCTGCCACACCTGCATCGGGTGCACCCGCGTGGGCTCCTCGGAGGTGGCGCGGAAGACCACCATCGTGCCGTCGTCGAACAGCGAGTACCCGTGGCAGACGATGGGGTTGGCCACCTCCTTCCTGATCACGTTGTACGGCAGCAGCAGCGAGCGGCCGTCGCCCCTGGCGTGGAAGACGTACAGCACGTCCTCGCCGTTCGGGGCCCGCACGACCCGCTCGAACTCCAGGTCGGCCACGTCCGTGTCGAACGTCTTGCTGGCCCCGGTGGTCAGGTAGTAGCCGCCGGGGAAGATCAGCCCCTGGTCCTCGGGCAGCCGCTGGCAGGCCTGGCCGATGCCGTCCAGCCGGGTCACGGCCTTGGTGCGGGTGTTGAAGACCAGGTGCCGCCAGGCGTCCTCCTTGTACGGCCTGATCCGCATGAGGATGAGCGGGCCGACCCTGGCGTGCTCGACGTCGGCGTCGGCGAGGCTCTGCAGCGGCTCGGCGACCGGCTCGGCGTAGATGCCCTCGCCGGTCTCGGTGTTGTTCTCGACCTTGATGGTGAGGTCGCCGCCGAGCGTCTCGACGAACACCTCGCCCTGGATGTCGATGTGCGGGTGCCGGCCGAGTACGTGGTCGTCGCGGGTGGCAGGGGTCCACGTGAAATCGTGGGAGGGCGGGAAGACATGGTCCCGCTCACCCCTGTTATCCAGATATTTCGGGACTCCGGTGGGACTGACCGCCCAGCGCAGCACCCGGATGTCGGCCGGCCCGGTCCTGAACACCGCCAGCAGCTTGCCCTCGACCCGCCTGAGCTGCTTCAGGCGGGTCTCCTTGTAGTACCGGTAGAGCTCGGCGAAGTCCTTCTTGAACGCCGGGTCGCCCAGCGCCTCCAGCTTGCCCTGCTCGAACCGGAACCCGTCGCCCTCCCGGGTGAAGCGGTGCACCGCGAACACGTCGGTCACCGACGTCTCCGGCTTGAGCCCGATGAAGACGTTGTAGCCGAACAGCATCACCTCGCCCAGGGACACGATGTCCCGGGGCACGCAGTTGTTCTCGGTGCGGATCCGCTCGGTGCCCAGCAGCCGCAGCTCGGCCCCGCCGAACACCTCCAGCCGGGCCGCGTTGACCGCCTCGGCGGCCCCGGCCAGCGCCCTGGCCTGGGCGCCGAGCCGGTTCCGCAGCACCTCGTAGGTGCCGGCCTCCAAGCCGACCTGGTCCGTCACGCGTCAGACCTTCGACGCGGAGAGCGCGGCCACCGGCTTGTCTGCCACGCCCAGCCGGCGCGCCGTGTCCAGCAGCTCGCCGAGCGGCCCGGACTCCGGCCCGCCCTGCTGGATGAGCCGCAGGAGCAGCGCCGACACGGTGAGGTTCTTCAGGTCCTCGCTGCTCACCCCGCCGATGACGCCTTTGAGGTCCTCGACCAGGTTGGCGCTCCCGTTCAGGTACGGGCCCGCGAGCGAGCTCGCCACCTCGGAGTGCCCCATGAAGCTGTCGACCGTCTTGGCGGCCGTGATCGAGCCGACCACCCTGTCGAAGAACGTCGTGTCGCCGCCGACGATGTCGATGTTGGCGTTGGCCAGCCCCGCGGCCAGCACGCTGGCCTGCGACTCGGCCAGGTGGCGGGAGACGTCGATCTGCTTGAGCCGCACTTCCTTGTCGGTCTCCAGGCGCAGGCGGTACTCCTCGTGCGCCCTGCTGGCCTCGTCCAGCGCGGCCATCGCGGCGGCCTTCTCGGTGAGACCCTCCGCCTCGGCCTTCAGCTTCTCGCCCACGGCCGCGGCGTTGGCCAGCGCCATCGCCTGCTCGCCCGCGGCCTGCGCCTTGAGCCGCTCGCCCTCGACCAGCGCCATCGCCCGCGCGCCCTCGGCCTCGGCCTGCAGCCGCTCGTTCAGCACCAGCGCCTCGGCCCGGCCGACCTTCTCGATCGCCTCCGCGTCGCGCTCCTTGACCTGGACCTCGGCCAGGCCGGTCGCGGCCGCCTCGGCCTGCAGGCCCTCCGCCAGCCGGATCTTGGCCCGCGCGTCCAGCTCGGCCGCCTGCTGCCTGGACTCGGCCAGCACCAGCTCCTCGCGGGCCTTGAACTTCGACGCGGCCTCGGCGGCCTCGGCCGCCTTGATGTCCTTGACCAGGTTCTCCTGCGCCTCGGCCTCGGCGGCGATGATGACGGACTGGCGGGTACGCTCCGCCTCCTCCACCACGCGCAGCCGCTTGATGGCCTCCTCCTGCTCGGCCACCGTCTTGTCGACGACGATGCGCTCGCGGATGACCTCGGCGATCGACCGCTTCTCGGTCTCGACCTCCTTGTCCTTCGCGATGCGCGACAGCTCGGTCTCCCGCTCCCTGGCGATGACCTCCAGCAGGCGGTCCTTCTCGATGCGCTCGGACTCGATGGCGATCACGCGCTCGCGGTTCTTCTCCGCGACGGCCACCTCGCGGTTGCGGTTCTCCTGCTGCACGCCGAGCTGCTCGTCGGTCTTGATGGCGGCGGTCTGGGCGCGCAGCCGCTCCTCCGCCTGCACCCGGTAGATCTCCGCCTCCTCGCGGGCCTTCATCGTCTCGACCTCGCGCTTCTGCTTGATCTCGGCGTCGGCCTGACGGCGCTCCAGTTCGAGGATGGCCTCGCGGGCCTCCACGTTCTGGCGGGTGATCTCCTTCTCCTCGGTGCGCTGGAACTCGTTGGTGCGCACGTGCTCGATCGCCGTCAGCTCGGTGATCTTGCGGATACCCTGCGCGTCGAGGATGTTGCTCTTGTCGAGCTGGTGCAGCGCGGTCTGCTCCAGATAGTCGATGGCCGCGTCCTCGAGGCTGTAGCCGTTGAGGTCGGTGCCGATGATCCGGACGATCTCGTCACGGAACTCGTCGCGCTTGGTGTAGAGGTCGACGAAGTCCAGGTGCTTGCCCGCGGTCTTGAGCGCCTCGGAGAACTTGGCGTTGAACAGCTCCTGCAGCGTCTTCTCGTCACTGGCCCGCTCGGTGCCGATGGCCTGGGCGACCTTGATGACGTCCTCGGCGGTCTTGTTCACCCGGACGAAGAACGTGATCTTGATGTCGGCGCGGATGTTGTCCCGGCAGATCAGCCCTTCGCGACCGGTGCGTTCGATCTCCATGGTCTTCACCGAGATGTCCATGGTCTCGGCCTTGTGCACGACGGGGAGAACCACGGCGCCGGTGAAGGTCACGTCGACCCTGTTGATCTTCGAAATGATCAGCGCCTTGCCCTGCTCCACCTTGCGGAAAAGGCGGCTGATGAGGATCAGCAGGCCGAGGACGATGATGACGACGACGGCGATGAAGACGCCGAATCCGGTGGAGATCACATCCAATTCAGTGCTCACTTTCGTAAGGCATGACCCAGAAGAACTCGCCGTCTGCGTCATATTCGAAGATCAGGGCTGTCTGGCCGCGGGTGAGCCGGTCCTGGCCGGTCGTCCTCACCTGGACGACGGCCGAGGAGCCGTCCGCGGCGGTGACTTCGGCCTGGCCGAAGTCGGAGGTCGCGCGGCCGGTGCGGATCACGCACATCTGGCCGACGAAGTCCGCGCGCGAGGGCTGGGGTCCGTCAGGCACCAGCCTCCGCAGCGGAACCAGCAGGCCACGGGTGCCGAGCCAGGCTCCGCCGAGTGCGAGCACCGGCACGGCCCACAGCAGCGGGCCGGTGACGAACTGGCTGCCGACGAGGGTCAGCAGCCATGCCAGCGCGACGAGCAGTGAGAGGGTGACCCCGGCCGGCACGCCGCCGAATCCGAGCCACGACGCGTCGCCCTCCAGGTCGAAAAGCCCGGTGATCACGACGATCCAGTACGCGACGACCACGATCAGCAGGAAGCTGAAGACGGCCGTCGGGAAGGCCAGTGCGACCTGCAGAAACTCGCTCAATACTCGATGCCCCGTCCCCCGGTGCTCCGTCTGTCGGACTATATACAGATAAAGAAGGAGTAAAGCGAAAAGTTCCCGAACGGTTAGGCATAAGTTGCGTTTCGTCGGCTCGCTTGACCTCAAGCGCGGTTGAGGAATCACGCTTGCACGCATGACCGATGAGATGATGCGGGCCGCCGCCTTCGCCGAGTTCGGCGGCCCCGACGTGTTGCGCGTGATGGAACTGCCCGCCCCTCAGGCGGGCCCGGGTCAGGTGCGGGTACGGGTGCGGACCGCCGGGGTGCAGCCGTTCGACGCGGCGGTGCGGGCCGGGTGGACCCCGCCGGGGGTGACGGGTGACCTGCCGCGGATCCCCGGCAACGAGTTCGCCGGCGTGGTGGACCAGGTGGGGGAGGGCGTGACGGGGACGGCTCCGGGGGCCGAGGTGCTCGGGTTCTCGCTGCTCCACTGCTACGCCGAGTACGTGGTGGTCGGCGCGGGCGACGTGACCCCCAAGCCCGCCTCGATGCCGTGGGAGCCGGCCGGCGGTCTGACCGCGGGGGCGCAGACGGCCGAGCTGGCGCTCGACGGGCTCGGCGTGGGGGAGGGCGACACGCTGCTCGTGCACGCCGCCGCCGGAGCGGTCGGCACGGTCGCCGTGCAGGTCGCCAGGATGCGCGGGGCCACCGTGATCGGCACCGCCCGCGAGGAGAACCACGCCTACCTGCGCGACCTCGGCGCCGTCCCGGTCGTCTACGGCGCGGGCCTGGCGGACCGGGTGCGCGCCCTCGCCCCCGGCGGCGTGGACGCGGCGCTCGACGGCGCGGGCGGCGAGGCCCTGGAGGTGTCGCTGGAGCTGGTCAAGGACCGCGACCGCATCCTCACCCTGGTCGAGCACGGCAGGGCGGCCGAGCTGGGCGTCAAGCTGACCCGGGGCACGCGCAGCGCCGAGCGCCTGGCCCGCTACGCCGCCCTGTACGCCGAGGGCCGACTGCGCTTCCCGGTACGGCGCACGTACCCGCTGGAACGCGCGGCCGACGCGCACCGCGAGATCGAGGCCCGTCACGGCGCGGGCAAGATCGTCCTGACGATCGGCTAGGAACGGGCGCGCTGCCGCTGGTTGAACCGGCCGACCTTGGCCCGGTTGCCGCACACGTCCATCGAGCACCAGCGGCGGCCGCCGTTCTTGCTCACGTCGCGGAACCACAGCACGCAGCGCGGGTTGGCGCACTTCCGCACCCGCTCCGGGCGCTCGCCGAGCACCCGGGCCAGATCGGCGGCCGCCACCCAGGCCGCGTGCCAGAGCGGATCGTCCAGGACGACGGCCTCGTACGGCTCCCCGCCGCGCAGCTGAGGGCGGCGGGCGCCGTGCGCCAGCACCGCGTTGAGCGGGGCTTCCTCGCCCCGCTCCAGCAGGGCGCGCATCGCGTCGCGGGCCTGGACCAGCCGATCACGGACGCGCTCCGGGTCGTCGCCGCCCGGCAGGTCGTGATCGGCCAGCCAGGCCCGCACGCCGTCGGGGTCGTCGAACTGGTCGAGCAGCGGCACGTCGTCGATCCACACGGTGTCGACCAGGTCCAGCCCCACGGGTTCGGTCCTGAGCGGGCGGAGTCTCACGCTGATTAACCTCTGAAAGCCATTTGACTGGTTGCGGATCACCATGTTATCACTTAACTGTCTAAATCGCTTTCACTGGTTAAGGGGCTCGCATGGCCATCCGCTACCGCACCGTCCGCGTCGACGGGCTCGACGTCTTCTACCGGGAGGCGGGCGACCCGTCCGCGCCCACGCTCGTGCTGCTGCACGGCTTCCCGACCTCGTCGCTCGCCTATCAGGAGCTGATCGGCGAGCTGTCGGACGAGTTCCACCTGATCGCGCCCGACTACCCCGGCTTCGGCCACAGCTCGGCGCCGGCGGCCGGCGAGTTCGGCTACACCTTCGACCGGCTCGCCGACGTGGTGGACCGGGCGCTGGAGACGCTCGGGCTCCGGCGGTACGCGCTCTACGTGCACGACTACGGGGCGCCGATCGGCTTCCGGCTCGCCGAGCGGCATCCCGAGCGGATCACCGGCATCATCACGCAGAACGGCAACGCGTACGAGGAAGGGCTGACCCCGTTCTGGGACCCGTTCAGGAAGCTCTGGGCCGACCCGAACGCCGACCCCTCGGCGCTGCGCGCCTTCTTCACCCGGGAGGCCACCCACTGGCAGTACACGCACGGCGTGCCGGACACCGCGCTGGTCAACCCGGACAAGGAGCTGTTCGACCAGGCGCTGCTGGACCGGCCGGGCAGCGACGCCGTCCAGCTCGCGCTCTTCCTGGACTACGCGGCCAACGTCGCGCTCTACCCGCGGTGGCAGGAGTACCTGCGCACGCACCGCCCGCCGGTGCTGGCCGTGTGGGGCCGCAACGACGAGATCTTCGGCCCGGACGGCGCGCGGGCCTTCGCCCGTGACGTGCCGGACGCCCGCGTCCACCTGCTGGACGCCGGGCACTTCCCGCTGGAGACCAGGCTCACCCAGATCGCGGCCCTGACCCGCGACTTCCTCCGCGGCCTGTCGGACTGACGGCGATGACCCGCCCCTCCAACCGCCGCACCACGCCCGGCCCCCACCCGGCGCCCGGCCCCCACCCGGCGCCCGGCCCCCACCCGGCGCGTGATCCTGGACCGGCGCCCGCTCCTGGACCGGCGCCCGCTCCTGGACCGGCGCCCGCTCTTGACCCGGCGCCCGGGGGCCGCCGGGTCAAGGACGCGGTGGTCGCCATGGTGGCGGCGCTGGCCGGGCTGCTGCTGCTCGCCGCCGTCGCCGGGGCCGTCGAACCCGGCCTGTTCGCGCTGCCGTTCGTGGCCAGCGCGGCGATCGTGGCGCTGGCCCCGGCGGCGCCGTTCGCGCAGCCGCGCAGCATCGCGTTCGGGCACGCCGGCGCGGCGGCGCTCGCCCTGGCAGCCGTCGCCCTGGCCGGCCCGTCGGTGTGGACGGCGTCCGTGGCCGCCGCCCTGTCGATCGGGCCCATGCTCCTGCTGCGCGCCCCGCACCCGCCCGCCGCGGCCACGGCGGCGCTGATCGGGCTCACCGCACCGGACCCGGTCTACCTGCTCAACCCGGTGCTGACCGCCAGCGCGCTGGTGATCGCCGGAGGAGTGATCCTGGGCAGGGTGCTCCCGGGCCCGAGGTACCCGGTCTACTGGCGGTGAGTCACCGCCTCGGCGACGGCGAGCTGGACGTCGTGCAGCCGGGTCTCGCCGTCCTCGACGTCCCACAGCGAGTTCTGCAGCACCCGGCCGAGCGTCCAGCCGGCCGCCCGCGCCGGGTCCAGCTCCAGGATCTCGACCATCAGGTCGAAACGGCGCAGCACCGCACGGCGCACGTCGCCTGAGGCCACCACCTCGCTCCACCGGTTGTGGATCGCGGGCAGCAGATCGAACCCGGGGTCGCCGGCCAGCGGCTTCGGGTCGATCGCCAGCCACGGCTCGCGCTCCCCGGCCAGCACGTTGTCGTAGTGCAGGTCCCAGTGGAGCAGCTGGTCGCCGGGCTCGCCGACCAGCTCGGCCACCGTGTCGGCGCACCGGCGCAGCCAGGACCGGTCCTCCTCCCGGGGGAGCTTCGCCAGGGCCGCGGGCACGTCGGCGAGCATCTGCCCGGCGATGTCGCCGAGCCGCCGCAGCCCCTCGGGCGCGGGCCGCGCCACCAACCGGGCCAGCAGCGCCGCGAGGATCTCCAGCGCCGCCAGGTCGTCGGCCACCGCCGTCAGCGGCCGGCGCTCGTCCAGCCGCTCCAGCAGCATCGTCCCGGTGGCCGGGTCGTGCTCCAGCAGCAGCACGGACCCGTCGCCGTTCCAGGCGCGCAGCCCCATCGGCTCGGTGGCGTTCTCGTCGGTGACCGGTTGCAGCTTGAGCGCGGCGGGTGAGCCGTCGGCCCGCGCCACGGGCAGCACCAGCGAGACGACGCCGTGCATGGGCTCGCCGTCGAGGCGCAGCCCCCACTCCTCCAGGTAGCGCCCGGCCAGCGCGGGCAGCCCCGCCGACCAGGCGCGCCCCGCCTCACCGTCGAACTTGACGTGCGACGCGGTCAGCGCCGGCGGCACGATGATGCGCACGCCCCCAGTCTGCCGCCCGGGTCAGTAGTGGTACGGGTAAGGAGACCAGTCGGGCTCACGCTTCTCCAGGAACGCGTCGCGCCCCTCGGCGGCCTCGTCGGTCATGTAGGCCAGCCGGGTCGCCTCCCCGGCGAACACCTGCTGGCCGATCAGCCCGTCGTCGATCAGGTTGAAGGAGAACTTGAGCATCCGCTGCGCCGTCGGCGACTTGCCGTTGACCTTGCGGGCCCACTCCAGCGCGGTGGCCTCCAGCTCCTCGTGCGGGACCACGGCGTTGACCATGCCCATCCGGTGGGCGTCGGCCGCGCTGTAGGTGTCGCCGAGGAAGAAGATCTCGCGGGCGAACTTCTGCCCCACCTGGCGCGCGAGATAGGCGGAGCCGAAGCCGCCGTCGAAGCTCGCCACGTCGGCGTCGGTCTGCTTGAACCGGGCGTGCTCGGCGCTGGCGAGTGTGAGATCGGCCACCACGTGCAGGCTGTGGCCGCCGCCGGCCGCCCAGCCGGGCACCACGCAGATGACCACCTTGGGCATGAACCGGATCAGCCGCTGCACCTCGAGGATGTGGAGCCGCCCGGTCGAGGCCGAGCCGTCGGCGTACTGGTAGCCGTCCTTGCCGCGGATGCGCTGGTCGCCGCCGGAGCAGAAGGCCCAGCCGCCGTCCTTGGGCGAGGGCCCGTTGCCGGTCAGCAGCACGCACCCGACGTCGGGGGTCTGCCGGGCGTGGTCGAGCGCGCGATAGAGCTCGTCGACGGTCTGCGGGCGGAAGGCGTTGCGCACCTCGGGGCGGTTGAACGCGACGCGCACCGTGCCCTGATCGACGGCCCGGTGGTAGGTGATGTCGGTGAAGTCGAACCCGTCGACTGCCTGCCACGCCTTGGGATCGAAGAGCTCGGAGACCATGGGCCGAAGCCTACCCGGTGGCGGCTTCGGCCCATGGGAGCGGTCAGGTGACCTCCGCCCGGAGCTCGGCGAGCAACTGGCCCTGGTCGGCCAGCATGTCGGTCAGGATGCGCCGCGCGATGCGCAGCAGGTCGGCGAGCTCGGGTGTGGCCAGCGTGTAGACCACGGTGCTGCCCTCACGGATGGCGGTGACGATGCCCGCCCTGCGCAGGACCGCCAGCTGCTGGGAGAGACTCGACGCCTCGATGTCGATCTGGGCCAGGAGATCCCTGACGGGTAGTGGCCCCTCCTGGAGTAGCTCCAACACTCTGATGCGAGCGGGGTGGCCGAGAGTCCGGAACAAATCGGCCTTGGCCTGGTTGACCTCCACGTGCATAGTGACAGACTAATCCAGCGCAGTTGCATAATTCTTCAAGTCGTAACGTTGTCGGATAGCATGGGCAGCGGGGACTAGGGAGTTGAGCCATGGGCCGAGGAAGAGCCAAGGCGAAGCAGACGAAGGTCGCTCGCCAGCTGAAGTACACCAGTCATCACATCGACTACGACCGCCTCCGTGAGGAGCTGGGCGCCGACGACCGACGGGACGACATGCACCCCGCTACCTCGTCCGATCAAGAGACCGGGCGCGCGCAGTAACGCGGGTCAGTCGTGCGGGAGTGAGGGTGACGTTGGTGAGCCGCCTGGGCTCGGGCGCCGGGTCCGGAGCCGTGAGGTCCAGGCGGTGCAGCACCTCCCGGATGACGACCCGCATCTCCAGCAGGGCCAGCTGAGCGCCGACGCAGAAGCGCCGGCCCCCGCCGAACGGCATCCACGCCCTGCTCTGCCGCCCGTCGAGGAAGCGCTCTGGGCTGAACTTCTCCGGTTCGGGGAACGCGTCGGGATCCAGATGCACGAGCGGGATGAACGGTCCCGCGTACCACCCGGCCGGCACCTCGTAGTCGCCCAGCCGCAATGGGGCGTCGAGCAGCCGGGGAGCCTCATAGACGGCGGGCCGCAGGCGCATCACCTCCTTGACCACCGCGTCGAGATACTCCTCGTCGTCGGGCAGTCGTTCCAGGATGTGCGGCAGCCGTAGCAGGCGTTCGAACGCCCACGCCAGGCTGGTCGCCGTGGTCTCGTGACCGGCGATGAGCAGGGTGATCAGCTCGTCGCGGATCTCCTCGTCGGTGAAGCCCGCCGCCAGCAGCCCGCTCAGCATGTCGGCGCCGTCCGCCTCGGTCCGCCGCCGGTGGGCGATCTCCTCGTACAGGATCGCGTCGACGGTCGCGCGCGCCTTCAGGAAGCGCGCGTATGGCGTGAAAGGCGCCTTCGCGGCGCGTCCGCGCAGGTGGGACGGCAGCATCACGACGGACGCCGACCCGCCGAGCGTGATCAGGCGGGGGAGCAGGACGTGCAGCCGGCCGAGGCGCTCGGCGTCGCGGATGCCGAAGATCAGTCTGATGATCACTTCCAGGGTGATCTCCTGTATGCGGTCGCGCAGCGCGAACGGCACGCCGAGCGGCCAGGTCGCGATCTTCTCCGCGGCGATGTCCGCGATCTCGTCGTGGTAGCCGGCCACCTGCCTGGCGCGCAGTGGCGGGGTGAGCGCCTTGCGGTGGTGTGACCAGGCGTCGCCGTCCAGCGTCAGCACCGAGTGTGAGCCGACCATGGGCTTCAGGAAGTCGCGCCGGGCGGCGCCGGCCAGGCCGCCGCCCCGGTCGGTGCGGAAGACCTGCTCGGCCAGCTCGGCCGTGGTCACGTACACCTCGGGCGGGAACCCGAAGTAGCGCACCGTGAAGATCGGGCCGTGCCTGCTGTGCAACCGGTCGAACGTGCCCGCGGGATCGCGCAGGAACCATGCGGTCTGGACGGCGGCCGGCATCCGGGACCCGGGTGGGATCATCGTGACTCTCCTTCGATACGTACGTATGTCATAGACGCTTGTATATATCGATAGCATGGATCTCGTGTCACGAAAAGAGGTCCGCGAGCGGTTGCTCGCCGGCGCGGTGAGCTGCCTGCAGGAGAAGGGCTACGCCCGCACGACCGCGCGCGACCTGGTCGCGGCGTCGGGCACCAACCTCGCCTCCATCGGCTACCACTTCGGCGGCAAGGACGCCCTGCTCAACGAGGCGATCATCGCCTGCTTCGAGGCGTGGACCGTGCGGACCGAGCAGGCCGTCTTCGCCGACGCCCTCGGCTCGCCCCGCGAGCTGCTGGAGCGCGCCATGGCGGCGCTGGTCGACGTGTTCGCCGACATGCGGCCGACGCTGATGGGCCTGGTCGAGGGCTACCCCGCCGCCCTGCGCGAGGAGGCGCTGCGCGAACGCCTCGCCGGCGGGTACGCCCAGGCCCGCGCGGCGGGGGTCGGCATCCTGCGGCGGGCCGCCGCCGAGTCGGCGGTCGAGCTGCCGGTCGCGCCCGAGGTGCTGGTCTCCGTGGTGATCGCCATCGCCGACGGGCTGATGATCCAGTGGCTGCTCGACCCGGAGAGCACGCCCGACTCCCGCCAGGTCGTCGACGCGCTCGCCGCGATCTCCGCCGTGCTCTAGGTCCGGGTCAGCCGCGGGCCGTGTGCGCCAAGATCGCGTCGGCCACCACGTCGCGCACCTGGGCCGCCAGCATGTGACCCATGTCCGGCACCATGAGCAGCTCCGCGCCCGGGATCTCCGCGGCGATGAGCGCGCCGTGGCCCGGCTTGGCCGGTTCGTGCGTGCCCTCGATGACCAGCGTCGGCGCCTTGACCTGGCCGAGCACGCCCTCGGGCTCGAACCCCGGGTCCGCCGCGGCCGCCCGCCGGTGGTTGGCCGCCGCGTCCAGGTCCCGGGCCCGCTCGAAGATCCGCTCGGCCAGCCGCCGCTCCGCGTCCTCGTCGAACGGCAGCGCCGTTCCGTTCAGCACCCGCGCCTCGGCGATCATCCGGTCGATTTGCTCGCCCCGGGTGGCCGCCGGCGGGCTCATGATCACCTTCGTGTAGTGGGCGGTGAACTCCGGCGCCGGCGGCGGCAGGCTGCCTTCCGGCTGCGGCTGCCCGGTGAGCGCCCGCATGATCACCTCGCCCTCGTGCCCGCCCAGCGGCGACGAGCCGATCACGGTGAGGGTGCGCACCCGCTCCGGCGACTCCACGGCCACGAACTGGGCGAGCAGCCCGCCCGCCGAGTGGCCCACCAGGTGCGCGCTGTCCAGCTCGTACGCGTCCAGCACGCGCAGCACGTCGTCCTTGATGTCATGCCAGGTGTAGGGGTGCGCGTCGAAGTCGACGGTGCCCGACCTGCCCGTGTCGCGGTGGTCGTAGCGGATCACCCGGAGCCCGCCGGCGACCAGCCGGCCGACGAACTCCTCCGGCCACAGGATGCCCTGCGACATCGACCCCATCACCAGGAGCACGGGCGGGTGCTCGGGGTCGCCGAACTCCTCGGTCCAGAGCTCGATGCCGTTCGCGTTGATCAGGTTCTCTGTCATGTCCCCAAGCTTGGCCGGGATCGGCGCCGGTGCCTTCCGTAGGACTACTGGGCTCTACAGAAGGCGGGCGAGTTCCGTACGACTGGTGATGCCGAGTTTCGGATAGATCTTGTACAGGTGGTACTCGACCGTGCGCGGGCTGAGGAACAGCCGCGCCGCCACCTCCTTGCTCGACGCGCCCTCGGCGACCAGGCGGGCGATGCGCGCCTCCTGCGGGGTCAGCGCCGCCGTCACGTCCACCGCCCCGGGCGCGCCCGCCGTCTCCCCGGCCGCGCGCAGCTCCCCGCTCGCGCGCCGGGCCCACGGCTCCGCCCGCAACCTGGTGAACGTCTCCAGCGCCGACCGCAGGTGCGCCCGCGCCTGCCCAGGACGATGGGCCCGGCGCAGCCGCTCGCCGTGCAGCAGGGCGGTGCGGGCCGCCTCGAACGGCTCCCCGTGCAGCCGCGCCGCCTCCTCGAACAGCGCCGCGTCCCCGTCCACCAGGGCCCGGCAGCGCAGCAGCAGCGCCCGCGACTCGGGGGTCCTGGCGTGCGCGGCCCACCGCTCCAGTCCCTCGAGCGCCTCCCTGGCCGACCCCGGCTCGCCGGCCGCCACCGCCGCCTCCACCCGGTCCGGCGTCGAGCGCCACACCACCGTCGGATGCCCCGTCGCCGCCAGGGCCGAGAACCGGGCGTGCGCCGCGTCGTACCTGCCCAGCCCCAGATCCAGCATCGCCAGCGCGTACGAGGCCACACCCGCGCGCAACCCCACCCGGTGCGGCACCGCGATGGCCAGCGCCCGGCGGGCATGCTCCCGGCAGGCCTCCTCCGCGCCGCGCAACGCCGCCACCACGGCCAGGTTCGCCAGATGCGCGGCCTCGCTGTTGGTGTATCCGGCCTCCCTGGCCAGCGCCAGACCCTCCTCGGCGATGGCCTCGCTCTCCGCCAGCCGGCCCTTGAGCCGTTCGGCCGTGGACACGAACTCCAGCACCACCGGCAGCTGCCCCACCATGCCCGACACGCGCGCCACCCGGCCCGCCCGCTCGACCAGCTCGGCCGACAGATCCGCCTCACCCAGATGGCTCGCCGCCGCCGACGCCCACAGGAACTCGGCCGCCTCCCGCAGTTCGTCGACCCGCTCCAGCGCGCCACGCAGCAACGCGACCCCGCCGCCGTCGTCGAGCATCCGCCCGATCCCGGCCACCACGTCCCGCAGAAACCCCGGCGGATGCGCCGCCGCCCTGCGCCCGATCTCCACCAGAGCCCGGACGTCGCCCGCATAACTCGCCGCCTCGGACGCGTCGGCCAGCAACTCCATGCTGTCGTCGGCGCCCAGGATCCGCACGGCCTCGACGGCATCCCCGGAGTTCAACTCGAACCGCCCCCGCAACTGCCTGACCTCCCGCCGCAACCCGTCCCACCGGGGCGCGGGGTCCGTCGGGTCCTGGGGGTGGTACGGGTCGCGGTGCTCGTACGGACCTCGCGCCCCCTGCAGACCCTGCTGGGCCTGCGGACCCTGTAGACCCTGCAGACGCCGCCGACCTTGCAGATCCCCATCCTGCTGATCCTGCGGATCGAGAGGGTTGTACGAGTCGTACAGGTCGTCGGGGAGGGAAGGCGGGGTGGTGAGGGCGCGGGCCTCGGCCAGGTAGGTCTGGGCCTGGCCGGGGCGGCCGCCGAGCCAGGCGGCGGTGGCCGCGTCGGTGTAGCGGCGGGCGCGGGCCCACGGGTCCGGGGTCAGCTCCGCCGCCCGGCCGAGCGCCGTCGCCGCGTCGCCGTACCCGCCCCGAGCACGGGCCCGGCCTGCCGAGGCGGCCAGCGCGGCGGCCACCTGCTCGTCCTGACCCACGGCGGCGGAGGCCAGATGCCAGGCCCGCCGATCCCCTTCCACCAGCTCCGCCAGCACGGCGTGCGCCCGCCGCACCTCCACCGGCCCGGCCGCGGCATGCATCGCCGACCGCACCAGCGGGTGCCGGAACCGGATCACCGCCCCGTCGACGACCACCAGCCCAGCCTGCTCCGCCTCATCCAGCCCAGCCGCCGCGACCTTCAGCCCTGCCCCCGTCACCTTCTCCTTCGCATCCCAGCTGAGCATCCGGGCGGCGGTGTGGAGGGTCAGGGTGGTGTCCGGTTCCAGGGAGGCTGCCAGGAGGATGTGCCGGGCCGGGGCCGAGAGGCGGGTGATGGGGTCGCCGAAGAGTTGGGCGCCGCCTGGGAGGGGGTCGGGGAGGGGACGCAGGCCGGTGAGTTGGTCGGGGGTCAGCGACGACAGGGTCTCGCCGAGGACGAGGGGGTTGCCGCCGGTGAGGGTGATCAGGCGGGCGCGGACGGCCGGTGCCGCCGAGGCGCGGGCGTCCACCAGGGTGGCCGCGCTCTCGTCGTCCAGCCCGCGCACCCGTATCTCGGGCACACCTTTGTACGTGCCGTCACCCCGGACCGCCAGCAGCATCCCGATCCGCTCGGTGCGGACCCGGCGGGCGGTGAACAGCAGCGCGTCCGCCGACGCCCGGTCCAGCCATTGGAGGTCGTCCACCAGGCAGAGGACGCCCCCGTCCGCGGCCGCCTCCGCGAGCAGCGAGAGCACCCCGGCCGCCACCAGGAACCGGTCCTCGCTCGGCGCCGCCAGCCCGAGCGCCCCCGCCACGGCTTCGCGCTGCGGCCCCGGGAGTGCGTCGAGCAGCCCGGTCACCGGGCGCAGCAGCTGGTGCAGCGCGGCGAACGCCAGGTCGGCCTCGGCCTCGGCGCCGCACGCGCGCAGCACGGTCGTCCGGGGTCCGGCGTGCTCGGCGGCCAGGTCGAGCAGGGTCGACTTGCCGATGCCCGCCTCGCCGCGCAGCAGCAGGGCCTGTCCCGCGCCGGCCGCCGCCGCGTCGATCACGCCCTGGATCGCGGCGATCTCCGTGGCTCTGCCGTACAACATGAAACGACCCTATAAGGCCAAATATCGTGATGAATCTCACGTACTGCTGCATGTCCGAATACACGAAAAGGCGCGCCCCCGAATACCGGGAGCGCGCCTTCACCGCGAATCATGGCATCTTGCGCGACGCCTCATCGGTCCGCTCGGACATCGGCGTGGCCGCCGGGTCCGTGGACGACTGCGTGACCCGGTCGGGCCGCTCGTGCGCCCAGCGGGACGCGTCGGACGCGGAGTCCTTCATGTGCTCCGTCCATTGCTGGGCGTTGCGCCGATAGAACATGACTCCGGCCACGCCGATCGCCAGACCGGACACCAGGATGAACATGGGCCAGCGCCGAGACCTGGGCGAACGGCGCGGATCCACTCGGATGGCGGCCTCGTTCAGCATCGAGCTGACCGCCGGTGCGAGTTGGTCCTCGACCCGGTGGGCGGCGTTCTCCAGCCTGGGCGCAGCCCATCTCCTGGCGTCGTCGACGCTCTTGTAGGCGACCAGCTTGGCCTGGTCGGCCATCGGCGTCACACGCTGGCCGGTCTTCACTGCCTGGGCCTTCACTCGGCCCGTCCACGTGGTGGGCACTTCTATGGCCACGCGGCGGCGTCTTCTCAGTGTCAGGGACACGACAACCTCCCCTATCGTTGGGGCCCCGCGCCTGACCTGCCCGATACAAAGCGGCTCAATCATGGCCCGTCGTGGGAGGATGGCAGCGAAGGCCATAGGGCCATAGCCATCAAAACACCACAATTTCCATTCCGTGTATAGAGGAAGGCAGCTGTCTCGTGGCTGAGAAGCTGATCGCAAACCTGCAGACCAACCGCGGCATGATCAAGGTCGAGCTCTTCCCCAACAGAGCTCCCAAGACCGTCCGCAACTTCGTGGAGCTGGCCGAAGGCGCCCGCGAGTGGACCCACCCCGGCACCGGAGAGAAGGGCACCGGCCGCTACTACGACGGCACGATCTTCCACCGCGTCATCCCGAACTTCATGATCCAGGGCGGCGACCCGCTCGGCGAGGGCTTCGGCGGCCCCGGTTACGAGTTCGACGACGAGATCCACCCCGAGCTCTACTTCGACCGTCCCTACCTGCTCGCCATGGCCAACGCCGGCAAGCGGATGGGCAAGGGCACCAACGGGTCGCAGTTCTTCATCACCACCGTGCCGACGCCGCACCTCAACGGTCGTCACACGATCTTCGGCGAGGTCGTCGAGGGGCAGGACGTCGTCGACGCCATCTCCAAGACCAAGACCGGGCGCAACGACAAGCCGGTCGAGGAAGTCGTCCTGGAGTCGGTCACCGTCGACCGCGTTCCGGCCTGACGCGTCCGTCCGGCCTTCGGGGGCCCGCGCTCGGCCCCCCTCCCCGGAGGCCCGGACGCGCCGGACGGGCCACGAGGCGCCCTGCTCCGCCCTCCAGCAGGGGCGCAGGGGGACGCGGCAACGGTCGACAGGCTTTAGGCTGCGGACATGACCAGCCAGCCGCCCGTCCAGCCCGAACAGCCCGCGGAGGCGGTGCCCACGTGTTATCGGCATCCCGACAGGGAGACGTGGGTCCGCTGCCAGCGGTGCGACCGGCCCATCTGTCCCGACTGCATGCGTGACGCCGCCGTCGGGTTCCAGTGCCCCGAGTGCGTGGCCGAGGGCAATCGCGGGATCCGGCAGGCGAAGTCGGCCTTCGGCGGCTCGGTGGTCCGCACCCCGTACGTGACGTGGACCATCCTGGTGGTCAACGTGGTCGTGTTCGCCGCCGGTTACCTCGTGCCGAACGTCGACCGCTACCTGGGCATGAACTCCGTGATGGTCGCCTTCGGCGACGAGTACTACCGGATGATCACCGCCGCGTTCGTGCACGGCGGGCCCTTCCACATCCTGTTCAACTGCTGGGCCCTCTACGTGGTCGGGCCCTACCTGGAGCGCGCGTTCGGGCACGCCCGCTTCGTCGCGCTCTATCTGGTGAGCGCGCTCGGCGGATCGGTGCTCGGGCTGTGGATGGACGACCCGAGAGTGCTCACCGTCGGCGCGTCGGGAGCCATCTTCGGCCTGTTCGGCGCAGTGTTCGTGGTCGGCCGCAAGCTGAACCTGGACGTACGCGGCATCGCCGTGCTGATCGCGATCAACCTGGGCATCACCTTCATCGTCCCCGGCATCAGCTGGACCGGCCACATCGGCGGCCTGATCACCGGGGCAGCCCTGGCGGGCGCGCTGGCCTACGCGCCCAAGGACAAGCGCACCCTGTGGCAGGTGCTGGCGATCACGGGATTCGTGGTGCTGCTCGCCGTGCTCGTGGTCGTCAGGGTGCCCATGGTCTTGGCGATGCTGAACTGACGTCCCCAGCTGTGGAAAAGCTGTGGAAAAGAACTAACGCCAGCGGGTGGAGAGCACCACACCGAAGATGATGAAAACGAACCCGATCAGCAGGTTCCAGTTCTGCAGATCGCCGATGAAGGGTGCTCGCGGCGCCACGTAATAGGTGGCGATCCACAGGATGCCGATGAGCCACGCGGCGACCATCGTCGGCGCCAGCCAGCGAGGGCTGACCTTGACCTGCTGGGACTTCTGCGGCGGCGTGTAGACCGCCTTCTTGCGCGTCCTGGACTTGGGCACTGGATAACTCCTGCTGAGGGCCTGGGCTTCCGGATCGTCCGCAGGCTCTGCGTTAAGGGTAGTGGTAGAGAGCCCCAGAATAGTCGCCACGCGCACGTGATGGCGATCCCCGCCGGCGCGTGCCGTCCCGTTTACGCTGAGTCACGTGCGGGTCGTGCTGCGGACCATCGGAGAGCTGAGCATCACCGCCGGCCTGGTCCTGGCGCTGTTCTGCGCCTATCTGCTCTGGGGCACCGGCGCGTACACGGCGAGCCAGCAACTGCTGCTGCGGCGCACCCTGGCCGCCGAGAACGCCGCCCGCCCGCCCCGCGTCGAGCTGGGCGGCGCCGTGGCGCTGCTGCGCATCCCGAGACTCGGCCGGAGCTATCGCTACGCGGTGATCGAGGGCGTACGGGCCGAGCACCTGAAGAAGGGCCCCGGCCACTACCCCGGCACGGCCATGCCCGGCGAGATCGGCAACTTCGTCGTCTCCGGCCACCGCACCACCTACGCGGCCCCGTTCAACCGCCTCGACGAGCTGGAACGCGGCGACGAGCTCGTGGTCGAGGCCCGCGAGGCCCGCTACACCTACCGGGTCACCTCACAGGACATCGTCGACCCCGACGAGGTGGACGTGGTCGCCCCGGTGCCCGGCAGTCCGGGCCTGCGGCCCGTCCGGGCGTACATCACGCTGACGACGTGCCATCCCGAGTACTCGGCCGCGCAACGGCTGATCGTGTACGGGGTGCTGAAGGACACCGAGCCCAGGAGGACGTGAGGATGTACGGCTGGCTCTGGCGCGGTCTGCCCGGCGGCCCGTGGCGGCGGCTGCTCTGGGCCGCCCTGCTGGCCGCGGGGACGGCGGTCGTACTCTGGTACGTGGTGTTCCCGCTGCTGGAACCCGCTGTGACGCTCGACGAGGTGACCGTGCGCCGATGACCCGCGTGCTCGTCGTGGACAACCACGACAGTTTCGTGCACACCATCGTCCAGTACCTGAGGGTGCTGGGCGCGACCTGTGACGTCCGCCCGCGCGACGAGGTGCGGGTGAGCGACGCCGACGGCTTCGACGGGGTCCTCGTCAGCCCAGGCCCCGGCACCCCCGAGGCCGCCGGGGTGAGCGTCCCGCTCGTCCACCACGCCGCCCGGCGCGGTCAGCCGCTGCTCGGCGTCTGCCTCGGCCACCAGGCGATCGCGCACGCCTACGGCGCCACCGTCGCCCGCGCGCCCGAGCTCGTGCACGGCGGCACCAGCGCCGTCAGCCACGACGGCAAGGGGGTGTTCGCCACGCTGCCCTCCCCGGTCCGGATGACCCGCTACCACTCGCTGGCGGTGCTCCCGGAGACCGTCCCGCCGGAGCTGGAGGTCACCGCCCGCACCGCCGACGGCGTCATCATGGGCCTGCGCCACCGCACCGCGCCGATCGAGGGCGTCCAGTTCCACCCCGAGTCGGTGCTCTCCGAACACGGCCACCGGCTGCTCGGAAACTGGCTGCGAAATACGCTGTAACGAACCGGAGCCTCACAGCGACAACCAGATGAACGTCCCCGCCGTTGCCCCCGAGCGGCGGGGGCGTTCTTCGTCTGTAACCCCTCCGCCGCCCCGTGAAAGCGAAGGGCCGCCACCCCGGAGTGGGGTGACGGCCCTTGCGTCAGGTCCGGATCAGCCGAAGCCGTCGCTGATCGGGTTGTCCTCCGGCGGCTCGTCGTCCGTCGGGAAGCCGTCGTCGTCGGTCGGCTCGTCGCTCGGCACGTCGTCCGTCGGGAAGTCGTCGGACGGCTGCTCGGTCGGCGTCGGCGCGGCCGGCCCCTCCGACACGACGATCGTGACCGTCATGTTGGGCTGCAGCTTGGCGCCCTCACCCGGGTTCTGCTGGATGACCGTGCCCTGGGCCTGGTCGCTCGGCTGGGTGACGACCTTGACCTTGAAGCCGGCGTCCTCCAGCGTGCGGCGCGCGTCCTCCTCGGTCATGCTCAGCACGCTCGGGACGGCCACGGCCTCCTTCGGGATATAGAGGGTGACCGTGTCGCCCTTGTTGACCGACGCGCCAGCCTTGGGGTCGGTCTGGAAGACCTTGCCCTGGGCCCGGCTGGACGCCCGCGTCTTGACCGAGCCGGTGAGCCCCAGCTCCGACAGCTTCGCGTTGGCCTCTTCGACGGTCAGGCCGATCAGCCCGGCGGGCACCTTGACCTTCTCCGGGCCCTTGGAGACGAACACCTGGACGGTGGCGCCCTTCTCCACCTCGGTGCCCTCGGCCGGATCGGTCTTGATCACCGTGTCCTTGTCGAACTCGGTGCTGAACTCCTCGGTGACCTCCGGCTTGAGGCCGAGCTGCTGGAGTTGGCTCTCGGCGTAGTCGCGCGCCTTGGACTCCAGCCCCGGCACCTTGACCGTGGTCGGCGCCGAGGGGCTGCCGCCGCCGCTGAACATGACGTAGCCCACGGTGACGAAGGCGCCGATGATCAGCAGCGGGATGATGATCCACAGGGCGGTCTTGACCGCGTTGCCGCCGCCGTTGTTGGCCCGGCGGCGCCCGCCGCGCCCGCCGCCCTCGCCGTACTCGTAGTCCGGGATGGCGTTGGAGCGCTGGGTGGCCGGGCCGGTGGCGGACTGGGTGGCCGTCATCATGCGGGTGCCCTGACCGTACTGGCCGGTCATCGCCATCGTCTGGGCGTCGACCGGCATGCCGGACATGGCCCGCTGGATGTCGGCCCGCATCTCGGTCGCGCTCTGGTAGCGGTGCGCGGGATCCTTGGCCATGGCCTTGAGCACGATCGCGTCACACCACGGGGGGATCTCCGGGTCGATCTGCGACGGCGGGATCGGCTCCTCGCGGACGTGCTGGTAGGCGATCGCGACAGGGGAGTCGCCGGTGAACGGCGGCTGGCCCGTCAGCAGCTCGTAGAGCACGCAACCGGTTGAGTAGATGTCGCTGCGGGCGTCCACGCGCTCACCGCGGGCCTGCTCCGGCGACAGATACTGGGCGGTGCCGATGACCTGCGCCGTCTGCGTCATCGTGGCGGCAGAGTCGGCCATCGCGCGGGCGATGCCGAAATCCATCACCTTGACGTCGCCGGCGGTGGTGATCATCACGTTGGCCGGCTTGATGTCGCGGTGCACGATGCCGCCGCGGTGGCTGTAGTCGAGCGCGCGCAGGATGCCGTCGACCAGCTCGACCGCGCGCTCCGGCAGCAGCCGCCGGTCGGCGCGGAGCAGGTCGCGCAGCGTCCGGCCGTCGACGTACTCCATCACGATGTAGGGCACGGGGGTGCCGTCGGTGACATCCTCACCGGTGTCGTAGACCGCGACCACGGCCGGGTGGTTCAGCGACGCCGCAGACTGTGCCTCACGGCGGAAACGGGCCTGGAACGTGTGGTCACGGGCCAGATCCGACCGGAGAGTCTTGATCGCGACCACCCGGTCCAGCCGGATGTCTCTGGCGCGATACACCTCGGCCATGCCGCCTCGCCCGACGACGCCGTCGAGCTCGTAGCGACCTCCGAGAAGCCGAGGCTGAGTCATTTCCTGCACTGTCCCTTACCGTTCATCTTGGTGCCGGCCTGCTCGGGGGGCGGCCGCCGGTGTCCATCATCGACCCGTTGGCGCATCACGTCTCCTCCTTCGGCGGGTTCGAGTCACCCGGGTCCGGCGAGGCGGAAGGTGTCGGGGTCGTCGGCGTCGTGGTGGGGGTCGGGGTCGGCGTCGGGGTCGGGGTACGGGTCTTGGTCGGGGTCGGGCTCGGCGTCGGCCGCCTCGTCGGTGTTGCCGACTTGCTTACCGTAGCCGACGGTGAGGCTACCGGCCTTGTCGACTTGACCGTAACCGCCGGGGGCCGACTGGTCTTGGTCTTGTTGGGCGGCGGTTTCTGCCGGGGCGTGACGGAGGCGGGCAGGGGGGAGTTCGTCGTCTCCGGGGTGGTCGGCAGCGGGGCCTGCGCGATGGGGGCGAGCGCCAGCGCGCTGAACCCCACGGCCGCGACGGTGCCGGCCGCGGCCACCGTCGCCACCGTCCGTCCGACCCGGCGCCGCCGCGGCGGCGCCTGCACCTCCGTGACGGCCGCTGCGCCGCCCAGCGTCCCGGGTCCGACCGGCGCCGGGTCTTCCTGCCGGGGGCGTACCGGGAACCCGGCCGGGTCGGTGAGCGAGCCGAGCGCGGTGTCGCCGCCGGTCGTCAGCGACTCGCGCAGCACGTACGCCCGGTCGGCCAGCTCCAGCGCCGAGCCGGGGCGGTGCGCCGGGTCCTTGGCCAGCAGCGCCATCACCAGGGCGCGCACCGGGGCGGGCACGTCGACGCCCAGCGGGGGCGGCTGCTCGTTGAGGTGGCGCAGCGCGATCGCGACCGCGCTGTCACCGTGGAACGGGGGCCGGCCGGACAGGCACTCGTAGGCCACCACGCCCAGGGAGTAGAGGTCGGTGGAGGGCGTGAGCGTCAGGCCCTGCGCCTGCTCGGGGCTGACGTACTGGGCGGTGCCGAGGACGGTGCCGGTCTGCGTCACCGGCGCCGCCTCCAGGGCCCTGGCGATGCCGAAGTCGGTCACCTTGATCGTGCCCTCGGGCGTCACCAGCAGATTGCCGGGCTTGATGTCGCGGTGGATCACGCCGGAGGAGTGGGCCGCGTGCAGCGCCTTGGCCGTCTGGTGGAGCACGTCGAGGGTGACCTCGGCGCCGAGCGGGCCGTTGCGGGTCAGGATGGCCGACAGCGGTTCGCCGTGCACCAGCTCCATCACCAGGTAGGCCAGGTCGGCCTGCTCGCCGTAGTCGAAGATCTGCGCGATGCCGTGGTCGGTCAGAGCGGCGGTGATACGCGCCTCGTTGCGGAACCGGCCGCGGAACGCGGGGTCGGCGTGGATGTGGCTGTGGAGCACCTTGACGGCGACCTCGCGGCCGAGCAGCTCGTCGCGGGCACGCCAAACCTCCCCCATGCCGCCTGCGGCGATGCGGGAGACCAGGAGATAGCGGTTACCGAGCCGCATGGTCCAGCACGTTACCGTCCGTCACTTCAGCACCGCCTCCATCACTGCCTTGGCGATCGGCGCGGCCGTGCCGCCACCCGTCGCCTCCCCGCCGCCGCGCACGGCGCCGGACTCGACCATCACCGCGATCGCGATCTTCGGGTCGTCCGCGGGCGCGAACGAGATGAACCAGGCGTGCGGTTGCTGGCCCTGAGCGGTCTCGGCGGTGCCGGTCTTTCCCGCTACTTGGACGCCGGGAATCTGCGCGCGGTTCGCGGTGCCGTTGGCCACGACGCTCACCATCATGTCGGTGAGCTCGTCGGCCGTCTCCTTGCTGACCGCCTCGGTGAACTCCTCCGGGTCGGCCTGGTCGATCGTGTCGCCGTTGGAGTCGGTGATCTTGTTGACGAGGTGGGGCTTCATGACCACGCCGTCGTTGGCGATGCCGGCCGCGATCATGGCCATCTGGAGCGGCGTCATCTGGTTGCTGCGCTGGCCGATGGAGGCCTGGGCGACGGCCGCCGCGTCTTCCTTGGGGCCGAAGTCGCTCTTGGCCACCGACATCGGGACGGCCAGCGGCTCGCCGGCACCGAACTTCTCCAGCTGGTCGCGCATCGCGTCGTAGCCGAGGTCGATGCCGATCTTGCCGAACGGCGTGTTGCAGGACCTCTCCAGCGCGAAGCGGAGCGTGACCTGGCCGGAGCCGCACGCCGCGCCGCCGTAGTTGGGCAGGTCGGCGGTGGTGTTGGGCAGGTCGAGGACCTGCGGGGCGTCGACGGTGGTGTCGGCGCCGCGGCCGGAGTCGTCCTCCAGGAAGGCGGCGGCGGTCACCACCTTGAACGTCGAGCCCGGCGGGTAGGTGCGCTCGATGGTGCGGTTGAGCAGCGGCTGGCTCTTGTCCTTGGCCAGCTCGTCGTAGCGGCCGAACACGGTGCCCTTGTCGGTGCCCGAGAGCTCGGCCGGGTCGTAGGTCGGCAGCGAGACCATGGCGAGGATGCCGCCGGTCTTCGGGTCGAGCGCCGCCACCGCGCCGCGCTTGCCGCTCTCGCGCAGCGCGTCGTAGGCGGCCTTCTGCGCCTCCGGGTTGATCGTCAGGTCGACGTTCGCGCCTCGGGTCGGCTCGCCGGTGAACAGGTCGATGCCGCGCTGCAGCAGGAGGGAGGCGCTGGAGCCGTCGAGCAGGGCGTTCTCGCTGCGCTCGATGGCGGACTCGCTCTCCGGCGAGAAGAAGCCGGTGACGTGCGCGTACAGGCGGCCTTCGGGGTACTCCCTGAGGAATCGGAAGTCGCCCTTGGTCTCCTTCGACTGGGCCAGGATGACCTTGCCGCCGGCGGTGATGCGCCCGCGCTGCACCGCGTACCGCTCGTAGAAGTTGCGGGTGTTGCGGGCGTCCTCGCTCAGGGTCGTGGCGCGGACGCCCTGGAGGATGTTCACGTTGATCATCAGTAGCGCGAACATCGCCAGGCAGGCGACGGCCGCGCGCTTGATAGTCCGGTTCATCGCTGGAACACCTGCGTCAATCCTTCGTTCTGGATCGCCTGGGGCGGCGGCCTGCGCGCCGCGTCGGACATGCGCACGAGCAGCGCGATGAGGATCCAGTTGGACAGCAGCGCCGAGCCACCCTGTGACATGAACGGGGTGACCAGGCCGGTCAGGGGGATGAGGTTGGTGACACCGCCGACGATGATGAAGATCTGCCAGGCCAGCAGGAACGACAGGCCGGCGGACAGCAGCTTGGTGAACGGGTCGCGGGCGGCGAGCGAGGCGCGCAGCCCGCGCTGCACGATCAACGCGTAGATCATCAGGAGCGCCATCAGGCCCGTCAGGCCCAGCTCCTCGCCGGTGGCGGCGAAGATGAAGTCGGAGAAGGCCAGCGGGATCAGCTCCGGGTGGCCCTGGCCGAGCCCGGTGCCGAGGATGCCGCCCGACCCCATGGCGAACAGGCCCTGCATGAGCTGGCCGCTGCCGCCGACGGCGTCGAAGAGCTCGGGGTTGCTCGGGTCGAGGTAGACCTCGAAGCGCTGCTGGACGTGGTCGAAGACCATGCCGGCCAGGATCGCGCCGCCCAGGAAGAGCAGGATGCCGATGATCACCCAGGAGATGCGCTGGGTGGCGATGTAGAGCATCGCGATGAACGTGCCGAACAGCAGCAGCGAGGAGCCGAGGTCCTTCTGCAGGACCAGGATGCCCAGGCTGATGCCCCAGGTGATGAGCACCGGGCCGAGGTCACGGGCGCGTGGCAGGTCGATGAAGAGCAGCCGCCGCCCGGCCAGGGCGAGCACGTCGCGCTTGGCCACGAGATAGCCGGCGAAGAAGATGACCAGCGCCAGCTTCGCGAACTCGGCCGGCTGGATCTGGCCGACCCCGGAGATGCCGACCCAGATGCGCGCGCCGTTGATCTCCTGGCCGACGAACGGGAGCAGCGGCGAGATCAGCAGCGCGATCCCCAGCGCGCCCGCGGTGTAGGTGAGCCGTTGCAGGGCGCGGTGGTCACGCAGGAAGATCAGGGTGGCGCTGAACAGCACGATGCCGATGAGCGTCCACATCAGCTGCGTGTTGGGCGAGGCCAGCGTGGCCGACGGCAGCTTGGAGTCGGTCTCCGACAACCGGAAGATCATCACCAGCCCGAGCCCGTTGACCAGCGTCACCAACGGCAGGATCAGCGGATCGGCCCAGGGCGCGAACTTGGCGAGCACGAGGTAGGCGGCCAGCATCAGGCCGCCCAGGCTCAAACCGTACGTCAGCATGCCCGAGGGGATCGCCCCGTCCATCGCCAGCCCGACGTTGGCGTAGGCGCCCATGGTGATGACGACCGCGAACGCGAGCATGACGAGCTGGGCCATGCGTCGCTTGGCGGGCATGGGCACGGGGGCTGCGGCCACTTCGCTCATCTATTGGGGTTTCGTCCTTGTGGGAGTCGGAGATGGCGACGTGCTCGCGGTGGGGGTCGGTTCCGCGAACTTCATCGTATTGATCTTGGTGAGGCCCTCGGCCACGTTGCCGACCTCGATGCCGTCCTTGACCAGGGCCTGATCAGGCGGCGACAGCTGGGACAGGGCCTTGCCGGTGTGTTGGGCCACCTTGAAGAACTGCACGGGGCCCAACTCCTGCTGGATGCCCTG
Organism: Nonomuraea sp. NPDC048826; assembly: GCF_043198225.1. Lineage (NCBI taxonomy): Bacteria > Bacillati > Actinomycetota > Actinomycetes > Streptosporangiales > Streptosporangiaceae > Nonomuraea > Nonomuraea sp. NPDC048826. The sequence goes on from NZ_JBICUQ010000009.1 coordinate 32,570, forward strand.
GAAGACGACCACTTCGTCGGCCCAGGCTCCGACGAAGAACTGGTCTTGGGTCCACTTCCATCCGAAATAGCCGCCGACGCCCACGACGACGGCGGCCACGGTCAGCACGGTGACCAGCACGGGCCACACCCGGCGACGCTTGCCCGACTTGCGGGACGCTCGCGCGACCGGCTCGTCGAAATCGTCATCGGTGATGGCCGGCTGGGGAGCGGTCACCGCGCCCGCTCGCCCCGGCGCCGGCTCCTCGCCGCCGTGCAGCCGGGTCATGCCGGCGGCGCCGACGACGGCGGCCTCGACGGGCACCGCCTGCCCGTCGGTGATCTCCAGCACGTCGGCGATCACGCAGGTGATGTTGTCGGGCCCGCCGCCGCGGTTGGCCAGGTCGATGAGCTGGCGTACGACCTCTTCCGGATCGTCGAGGTTGGTCAGCGTGGCGTGCAGGGTCTCCGCGCTCACCACCCCGGACAGCCCGTCGGAGCAGAGGAGATAGCGGTCGCCCACCTGGGCCTCGCGCAGCGTCAGGTCGGGGTCGACCTCGCCGCTGCCGTCGAGCGCCCGCAGCAGGATCGAACGCTGCGGATGGGTCGCGGCCTCCTCCGGGGTGATGCGCCCGTCGTCGACCAGCTGCTGCACGAGCGTGTGGTCATGGGTGATCTGGTAGAGCTCCCCGCGTCTGAGCAGGTAGGCGCGCGAGTCGCCGACGTGCACCAGGGCGACCTGGGTGCCGTTCCAGAGCATGGCGGTGAGTGTGGTGCCCATGCCTTTGAGGCTGGGATCCCGTCCCACCATCTCGTGCAGCTTGCGATTGGCGTCGCGTACCGCTGCCTCGATGGCGTTGAGCAGGTCACCCCCCTGCTGGGCCTCTTCGAGAGAGGCCATCGCGGCGATGGCGACGGAACTCGCCACCTCGCCGTGTGCGTGCCCGCCCATGCCGTCGGCGACGGCGAGCAGGCGGCCGCTGGCGTACGCCGAGTCCTCGTTTCCTTCGCGGAGGAGGCCGACGTCCGAGCGGGCGGCGTAGCGGAGTGCGATGGTCATTTGCGCAATTCAATGACTGTCTTGCCGACACGGATCGGAACACCGAGCGGCACCGGGGTCGGGCGGGTGACTTTCGAGCGGTCGAGATACGTGCCGTTGGTAGAGCCGAGATCTTCCACGATCCACTGACCGTCCTGGGGAAAGAGCCGGGCGTGCCGGCTGGATGCGTAGTCGTCGCTGACTACCAGCGTGGCGTCGTTCGCCCGGCCAATGGTGATGGGCGTCTCCGTGAGGTTAATGGTGGTGCCTTGCAGCGGGCCACCCGTCACGATGAGCTGGCGCGGCTCTCCCTTCCTGCTCTTGGGCTTGGCCACGGGTTTGGCGGGTTTGGCCCCCTTGCCCGGGCCGGCGGGAGCCGTACGTGACCCGAACAGGTCAGTCCGGATCACACCGACCGCGGCGATGACGAAGAACCACAGCACCGCCAGGAATGCGAGCCGGATCAGCACCAGCGTGAGCTCGGACATGGACCGTCTGTCTACCTCTAATCGCGCCGGAACACCAGAGTCGTGCGTCCCAGCGTCACTCGCGTGCCGTTCTGGAGCTCGATTCTGCGTACCGGCTGGCCGTTGACGAAAGTGCCGTTGGTCGATCCGAGATCGACCAGGACGACTTGCTGACCCTCGACGCGCAGCTCCGCGTGGTGGCGGGACACGCCGGGGTCGACGAGACGAAGGTCGCAGTCGGTGCCGCGCCCGAGCAAGGTCACCGGCGTGGTGAGCTCGTAGGAGCGGTCGCCCTGCGGATCGTCCTGAGTGCTGACGAGCAGCCTGGGCCGCCCGTTGAACGCGTTGGGCCGGGACGGGGGCAGGTCGCTCGTCGGCTGGCGGATCTCGTCCTGCTCGACCGTCGCCCCCCGGATGACGCCGGACCTGATGCGGAACAACCCCACAGCCAGGTCGCCCGCCGTCTCGAATCGGACCCGGACCGGTCCTACGAAGGAGTAGCCCTGCTCCTTGGCGTACTCCCTGGCGAGGTTGGCCAGCTCGTGGCTGATGCTGTCGGCGTAGACCTCCAACCGCTCGGCGTCGGTCGTGGACAGCTCCACCACGAAGTCGTTGGGGACGAGGGTACGGCCCTGGGCGACGATCGCCGCCCGCTCGTCCATCTCCCGCTGAACCGCGCTGGCGACCTCGACCGGCTGAAGGTCAGATTTGAACGCCCGCGCAAAGGCCCCCTCAACCAAGCCTTCGAGCCGTCGCTCGAAGCGCTGAAGGACTCCCACCGGGTACCTCCCTTCCTCCGTGCATATGATCGCGGCCCCCAGACGCGCGTGGCGCCCGGTCTCCGCTCGAACCACGGGGTGGAGATCCCCGGCGCTCTTCACGCACTCGCGCCCAGCTCCTCCGCTCCCGTGTCTTATGCGATCGTATCCGGGTTCAGTACCAGTGGCTGTTACGTGCTAGTGTTTCTCCGCACCCACAAGGGCGGGTGGCGGAACGGCAGACGCGCACGGTTCAGGTCCGTGTGTCCGAAAGGACGTGAGGGTTCAAATCCCTCCTCGCCCACCTCGGTCACGCCGATGAAATCGGCAGACCCACACTGGCGAAAGAGAGCCCCGGTTCGCAAGAGCCGGGGCTTCATCTTTTCCGTCTACTTCATGTCCTCTTGTGGCCGTCGCTCGGCGAAAGATACGCCCGGCTGGTTGCAGCTTGCTTTCAAACCGCTTCCAGCCGGGGCATTCTCTGTGTTTTCGCTCACAGCAGAGCAATCGGGATATCAGGCCGCGATCGTGCGGGTGTCCAGCAGCTGCCCCAGCAGGTCCGTGAGGCTCACCATCCCGATGATCGTCCCGTCGGCCCCGGTGACCAGCGCCAGGTGCGCCCGCGCCTCCTGGAGCGCCGCCACGGCCTCGGGGACCTGTGTGAGGCTCGGCAGCTCCGGCACCGGCCTGGCGAGCTCGCCGGCCGTACGACCGGGCTCCAGCAGGGCGTCACGGGCGTGCAGGACGCCCGTCATCCGGCCGCCGTCGCTCACGAGCAGCCGCAGGTGGCCGCTGCCGGCCGCCACGCGGCGGATCTCGGCCGTGCCGGCCTGCGGCGGCACGGTGACGACCCGGTCGATCGGCACCATGAGCCGCTCGATGCCCGCCGCCTCGAACCGCAGCGCCCGGGTGAGCAGGTCGTGCTCCTCCCGGTCGAGCAGGCCCATCCGGCCGGACTCGCCGACCAGCATGGCGAGCTGGCGCGGCGTCCTGGTCGTGGCCAGCTCGTCGCGCGGCTGCACGCCGAAGAGCCGCAGCAGCAGGTTGGTCAGGCCGTTGAGCGTCGACAGCAGCGGCTTCATCACCCAGGTGAAGGCCCGGAAGGGCAGGGTGAGCACCAGGGCCGCCCGCTCGGGGTGGGTCAGCGCCCACGACTTGGGCGCCATCTCGCCCACCACCATGTGCAGGAACGTCACCAGGGCCAGCGAGAGCGTCAACGCGATCGGCATGCGCAGCGGCTCGGCCACGCCGATGGCCGCGAACACCGGCTCCAGATAGTGCTCGATGGCCGGCTCGGTCACGTACCCGAGGCCCAGCGTGCACAGCGTGATGCCGAGCTGGGCGCCGGCGAGCATGAGGGAGAGCTGGCGGCTGCCGCCGGCGGCCGACCTGGCCGCGAAGCGGACCATCCGGTTGCCGCCCGTCGCGATCTCCTCCAGGCGGTGCCGCCGGGAGGACACGAAGGCGAACTCGGCGGCCACGAACAGGGCGTTGAACGCCAGCAGCGCCACGCTGATCAGGATCATCGTCATCGGGTCGTCGCCTCCGCGTGCTGCTGGACCGGCGCCAGGCGCACCCATTCGGGCACCCGCCTGGCGATGGACAACACCGTCAGCTCGGCCAGCTGCGCGTCGTCGTCCTCGGCCTCGAACGGGTCGGCCTCGACGACGGTCCGCACCGTGACCGTGTCACCGGGCTCGGGCATCCGCCCCAGCTCCGCCAGGATCAGGCCGCCCAGCGTGTCGTAGTCGTCGCTCTCGGGGAGCGCGATGCCGGTGGCCCGCTCGACCTCGTCGAGCCGGAGGCTGCCGGGCACCTCCCAGACGCCGCCGGGCTGCCGCACGGCGCCCACCGGGTCCGGGTCGTTCTCGTCGACGAGCTCGCCGACCAGCTCCTCCGCCAGGTCCTCGGCGGTGATCACACCGGCCAGGCCGCCGTACTCGTCGATGACGCAGACGAGGTCGTCGCCCGCGACGCGCATCCGGTCGAGCACCACGGGCAGCGGCAGCGAGTCGGGCACCAGCAGCGCCTGCCGGGTGATGTCGCCGACCGTGCCCTCCTCCACGCCGGAGGCGAGCAGCTCACGCACGCCGGTCACGCCCGCCACGTCGCCGTCGTCGCCGAGCACCGGGTATCGGGTGTGCCCCCGGGCGCGCATGGTCTCCAGCAGCTCGGAGATCGGCTGGGCGGCGCGGAGCGTGACCACCCGCGGCCGCGGCACCATGATCTCCTCGGCCGTGTGGTCGCCGAACTCCAGGGCGCGCTCCAGCAGCTCCGACAGGCGGGGCGTAAGCTCGCCGGCCTCGGTGGACTCCTCGATGATCCGGGAGAGCTCCTCCGGGGTGGCGCCGTGCTCCACCTCCTCGACGGGCTCGATGCCCAGCTTCCTGAGCAGCCCGGTGGCGGCGGAGTCGAACAGCCGGACCACCGGGCCGACCACGGCCAGGTAGGCCAGCGTCGAGCCGGCGAGGAACTTGGCCACCGGCTCCGGCCTGGCGATGCCGAGGTTCTTCGGCGCCAGCTCGCCGAGCACCATCTGCACCACGGTGGCCACGCCCACGCCGATGGCGACGGAGAGACCCGTGATGAGGGTGTCCGAGAGCCCGGCGTCGGTCAGCCAGGGCCGTACGATCGCGGCGATGGCGGGCTCCGCCAGGAAACCGACCAGCAGGGCGGTGACGGTGATGCCGAGCTGGGCGCCCGACAGCATGAACGAGAGCCGAGAAGTCACCCGGAGCGCCTTTTCCGCGGCCTGATCACCGGCGGCGGCCTGCTCGCGCAGGACGGCCCGGTCGGCGGCGACGAAGGCGAACTCCTGGGCGACGAAGTAGCCCGTCGCGGCAGTGAGCAGGAAGAGGGCGAGGAGGCCCAGATAAGCGCTCACCGGCGCGAGCTCTCAGGGGTACCCGTGCTCCTGCACGGGCGGCTACTCCATGGGTCCGCAGTGGACACGATCATCCTTTCTCTAGATCTGGTCCATAAAACTAACGATGCGCATGCCCTCTGTGTTTCCGGTGGTCATATCTGCCCGGTTCTGCGTACTTTTCCGTGGCGGAACATCAGCCGGTGTACTGCACTGAGCGAAGTCTTGGACGTAGCGTCTATGTCAAGCGATGGGAAGAAGGAGCCAAGTGTCTGAGGACGACCGGACGCGGGCCATGCGCTCGCCTGGCGAGCGCCGCCCGCTGCCGCCGAGGAATGACGGGCTGCGCGCGGCGGGGGCCCCGGCGCACCAGTTCCCGCAGCCGGCCGCGCCACCGGTCGGCGACGACGTGCCGCGGGCCAGTTCGCGGGTCTACGGCAAGCCTCGCTCCGGCGGCAGCCCCGTCAAGCCGATGCGGCGCGGCTCCGAGCAGCCGCCGCCGCCCCCGTCGGACCGGCGGCCGCGCAGGCGGATCAGGGGCTCCACCATCCTCAAGATCCTCGCGGCGCTCGTGGCCGCGCTGGTGCTGGTCGCCGCCGGCCTGCTGGTCTGGATCGACGGCCGGCTGGGCGGGCTGCCCGCCGGGATCCTGGACGAGTACGAGGGCCGCCCGGCCGACACCCCCGGCACCAACTGGCTCCTGGTCGGCTCCGACAGCCGCAAGGGCCTGTCGGCGCGCCAGCGCAAGAAGCTCGCCACCGGCAGCAGCGCGGGCCAGCGCACCGACTCGATGATGCTGCTCCACCTGCCGGAGAGCGGCGACCGGCCGACGCTGGTCAGCCTGCCCCGCGACTCCGCCGTCACCATCCCCGGCCAGGGCCGCAACAAGCTCAACGCCGCCTACGCGATCGGCGGGCCCAAGCTCCTGGTCCGCACCGTCGAGACGGTCACCGGAGTGCGCGTCGACAACTACATGGAGATCGGCTTCGCCGGGTTCGTCGAGATCGTGGACGCCGTCGGCGGCGTCGAGATCAACGTGCGCGCCGCGGTGAACGACCCCAAGGCGGGCCTGAAGCTCAAGAAGGGCACCCAGACCCTGACCGGCGCCCAGGCGCTCGGCTACGTCCGCACCCGCCAGGGCGGCAACCTGCCCGACTACGAACGCACCAAGCGGCAGCGCCAGTTCCTCGGCGCGGTGGTGAAGAAGGCGGCCAGCCCCGGCACCCTGATCAACCCGTTCACCTCGATCCCGCTGGCGATGAGCGCCACCGAGGCGGTCGCGGTCGACGAGGACACCGGCGTGTTCGACATGCTCTCGCTGGGCCTGGCCATGGGCGACAACCCGGTGACCACGGTGGTGCCCTTCGGCGGCACCGAGAACGTCGCCGGCGGCGAGGCCGTCAAGTGGGACAGGACCAGCGCCCTGGCCTTGTTCGAGGCCCTGGCCGCCGACAAGCCGGTGCCGAAGGAGATCATCGACGCCAACTAGCTCATCGCGGTGATGGCGGCCGTGGTGACGGCGATCGAGACGCCCGCGTTGATCGCGGCGATCGTCTGCGCCACGGCCTCGGCCTCCCAGGCCCCGGCGGAGATCTGCTTGACCCGGTCCTTGTCGGCGCCGGGGAACGCCTTGCGGTCGAGCTTGGCGGCGTGCATGACCGCGATCAGCACGGCGGTGCGCGGGTCGGGCTCGGCGCCGCCGAGAGCGCCCGCGACCCGCTCCCGCACCCGGGCCTCGACGCTGCCGTCGAGCTCGGGCCAGCGGGTGGTGCGGAAGATGCCGAACACCCGGCCGCGCTCCTCGGCCAGCACGCCCGCGGTGGCGAGCCGGGTCAGCAGCCGGGTGCGGAGCTTGCCCGACTGGAGCTGCTGCACCCACGCGGCGGGCTTGCGCTCCTTGGCGCTCTCGGCGATGCGGGCCAGCGCGCCGTCGAGCTCCTCGTCGCCCAGCGGGGCGGGGTTCACGACCGTCACCTTCTTGTCGCGGAGCGTGATGCGCTCGTTGAGCGCCAGCTCGGCCAGGAGCGCCCCGGCCACGGCGGGGTCGAGCTGGATGGCGGAGAGCAACTGCCTGCCGTCGTCCTCGCCGAAGGCGAGAAGGAGGATCTCCTCCGCGATCGTCACACTCATCCTCTGACACTAACGTGCGACCATGACCATCTCGGAAAAGTTGCACGTTATCGGCAGGCCGCTGCTGGAGGCCCAGCTGGCGCATCCGACGGTGATCGGCATCGGCAGGGGCGACCTGCCCGAGCCCGTGTTCCGGTCGTGGCTGGAGCAGGACTACCTCTACCTGCTCGACTACGTGCGCGTCTTCGCCAGGCTGGCCTGGCAGGCGCCCGACGCGCACGTCGGTGACCTGGTGGACCTGGCGCACTCGACCTACCACGAGGAGCTGGATCTGCACCGTTCGCTGTCGGCCGAGTTCGGCGCCGATCTGGACGGGGCCGTGAAGGGGCCGGCCTGTGTCGCGTACACGACCTTCCTGCTGGAGGCGGCGGCCTCGTACGGGGAGGGGCTGGCGGCGCTGTACCCGTGCATGTGGGGCTACTCGACGCTGGGGCGGATCCTGGCGGAGAACCCGCCCGCGGAGCCGCGCTACCGCGCCTGGGTCGACACGTACGCCGATCCGGGGTTCGCGGCGCTGACCGAGCGGATCGCGCGGATGATCGACGAGGCGGACCCCGACCCGGTGCGGGCCGAGGAGCTGTTCCTGGAGGGGATGGCGCACGAGCTGGCGTTCTGGGACGTGCCCTAGCGCCACGTAGGCTGGAGGGCATGCCGGAGCTTCCCGAGGTGGAGTCGCTCGCCGCGTTCCTGCGTGAGCGGGCGGTCGGACGCGCGATCGCGGGCGTCGACGTGCTGGGCGTCCAGGCGCTCAAGACGTTCGACCCGCCGGTGACCGCGCTGGGCGGGCTGACCGTCACGGGCGTGTCGCGCCACGGCAAGTTCCTCGACCTCGACTGCGACGGCCTCCACCTCGTCATCCACCTGGCCCGGGCGGGCTGGCTGCGCTGGCGCGACGACCTCTCGGGCGCCAAGCCGGTCCGGCCGGGCAAGGGCCCGCTGGCCGTACGGGTGCGGCTGGCGGCCGACGCCGAGGGCCTGGCGCCGGGGTTCGAGCTGACGGAGGCCGGCACCCAGAAGCGGCTGGCCGTCTACGTGGTCAAGGACCCGGCCGAGGTGCCGGGCGTCGCCGCGCTGGGCCCCGACCCTCTCGGCCCGTCGTTCGACGTCGCCGCGCTGCAGCGCATCCTCGGCGGCAACCGCACCCAGGTCAAGGGGCTGCTGCGCGACCAGAAGATCATCGCGGGCATCGGCAACGCCTACTCGGACGAGGTGCTGCACGCCGCGCGGATGTCACCGTTCAAGATCGCGTCGACGCTGACCGACACGCAGGTCGCCGACCTGCACGAGGCGATCGTGACCACGCTGCGCGAGGCGGTCGAGCGGGCCCGCGGGCTGGCGGCCAAGGACCTCAAGGCGGAGAAGAAGACCGGGCTGCGCGTCCACAACCGTGCCGGCCAGCCGTGTGACGTGTGCGGCGACACGATTCGCGAGGTGTCGTTCGCCGATTCCGCGCTGCAATACTGTCCGACCTGCCAGACCGGCGGGAAGCCGCTGGCCGACCGCCGCATGTCCAAGCTGCTCAAGTAGCGGCCCCGGGTGTGCGGAGCAGCGTGCCGGGCGGGGCAGAATGGGCGCATGACGGTTCCCGAGGTCGAGGTCCGCGACGTGCCCGCCGACGCCTACCTGCTCGACGTGCGCGAGCATGACGAATGGGTGGCGGGTCACGCCCCTGAGGCGGTCCACATCCCGATGACGCAGATCCAGGCGCGGGTCGACGAGGTCCCGTCCGACCACCCCGTCTACGTGGTGTGCCGCGTCGGCGGCCGGTCGATGCAGGTCACGGCCTGGCTCAACCGGCTCGGCCGCGAGGCGATCAACGTCGGCGGCGGCATGCAGGCCTGGGAGTACGACAAGCGGCCCATGGTGAGCGAGACCGGTCAGCCGCCCGTGGTCGCCTGATTCAGACTGGCCGAAAACACACCAATAGTGCATCATGGGGGCGCGTGCCGGAGTTGATCTCCGGCCGAGTTCGGCCCATCGCGGGAGCTCGGGGCAACCGGGCTGAGAGGGCAGCTACCGCCGCTGCCGACCGCATGAACCTGTCCGGGTAATGCCGGCGTAGGGAGTGCGCTATGTCGCATGCCATTCATGGCGACGAAGTTCCGCTGACTCTTGAGGGCGAGCCGCCGAAGACCCTGGGGGTGCTCGACCAGGGCGCGCTCTGGGCCAACCTGGCGGTCAGCCTGCTGGGGTTCTCCGGAGCGCTGTTCCTCATCGACCCGCTCGGCGGCGCGCCGCTGAGCTTGACCGCCGCCCTGGTCGCCACCGTGGTCGGCAGCCTGATCGGCACCACCATGGTGGGGCTGGCGGCCATCCCCGGCACGCAGACAGGTAAGCCCGCGATGGTGCTGCTGCGCGGGCTGTTCGGGGCGCGGCTGTCGTACATCCCCACCGTGCTCAACATCGTCCAGATGATCGGCTGGGGCGCCTTCGAGCTCTGGGTCATCGCCCAGGGCGCCCAGGCCATCTTCGGCGACACGGTCCCGTACGCGGTGTGGGTGATCGTCGCCGGGGTGGTCACCACTGTGCTGAGCGTCTGGCCGCTGGGCGCCGTCCGGCTGATCCGGCGCTACATCACCGTCCTGGTGATCATCGCGATGATCTGGTTCGCGGTGCAGTTCCTGGGCGACGCCCAGCCGCGGACCGGCGGGTCCTGGGAGGCGTTCGCGCCGGCCGTCGACTACGTGATCGCGCTGTCGGTGTCGTGGGTGCCGCTCGCCGCCGACTTCGCCCGCCACTCCAGGTCCAGCCGGGCCGCCTTCACCGGCGTGGTCGGCGGCTACACGCTCGCCCAGGTGGCTTGCCTGGCGCTGGGCGTGTACGCGGTCGCGATCGCCGGGGCGCAGGCGGTGGCGGCCGACAGCACGGCGGTCTTCGCCCCGTTCGTCGCGGCGCCGCTGGGCGCGCTGTTCTTCGCGGTCCTGGTGCTGCGCGAGGCCGACCAGTCGTTCGCCAACGTCTACTCCACGACCGTCTCGCTGCAGAATCTCATGCCGCGCGTCGACCGGCGGATCATCAGCACGGTCATCGGCCTGCTCACCATCGCCATCGCGCTGGTGGTGGACGTGACCTCCTACGGCGCCTTCCTGGGCGTGATCGGCGCGGTGTTCGTGCCGATGTTCGCCGTGCTCGCCGTCGACTACTTCCTGCTCGGCGGCGCGGGCCGGTGGAACACCGACGCCGACGCCCCGGCCCGCTGGTCGATGCTGGTGCCGTGGGCCTTCGGGTTCGCCGCGTACTGGCTGACCACCTCGACCCCGACCGTCGCCCCGTGGGACGGCTTCTGGGCAGGGGTGCGCGACGCCATCGGCTTCACCAGGGAGCCGTGGATGAACGGCGCGCTCGGCGCGGCCATCGTCGCGGCCGTGACGACGCTGCTGATCGGGCTGGTCAGGCGCCGCGCCGCTCGATCGTGAGCAGGTGGCGCTTGGCGGCGGCGCCGCCCGCGTAGTCGCCGGGCTCGCCGTCCTCGCCCACCACCCGGTGACAGGGCACGATCACGCACACGGGGTTGGCGCCGAGCGCGTTGCCGACCGCGCGCAGCGCGCGCGGCCTGCCGATCAGCTCGCCGATGCGGCCCGGCGTCGTGGTCGTGCCGTACGGGACGGCCATCGTCTTCTGCAGCACCGTACGCGCGAACGGCGTGGCCAGGGCCAGGTCGACCCGGGTGGAGAAGGCGCGGAGGCGGCCGGAGAAGTAGGCGTCGAGCTCGCGGCGCACCGGGTCGAGCCGCCGGGCGTCGCTGCCGATGAGCCGGCCCACCTGCTTGGCCACCCGCTCGAACACGACGTTCTCGTCCTCGTAGCTGCACGAGACGAGACCGCGGGCGGTGACCGCGAGCACGAGCCTGCCCACGGCGCCGTCGTAGGTGCCGAACGCGATGTCGGGCGGGGTGTTGCCGCGATACGTGTCGGACGTGACCCGCAGCAGGGCATCGAGGTCGCCCGACACGTCTTCACCTCCACCCGTACGAACAGCCGTGACCGCAGCGTATCGGACGGATCGCCCGACGCGGGCGCCACGCCGCGTGCACTATGGAGTCGTGGGGGACGCAAGGGCTTCGAGTGACGACGAGATGGCCCGCGCGGTGCTCGACAGCTCGCCCAACGCCGTCGTCGCGATCGACAGGGACCAGACGGTCCTGGTGTGGAACGCGGCGGCGGAGGCGCTCTTCGGCTGGCCCGCGGCCGACATGCTGGGCCGGCGGGCGCCGATCGTGCCCGATGAGCTGGCGGCCGAGCACCACGCGGCCCTGGAACGGGTCCGCACCGGCGAGCAGGTGTCGCTGCGCACCAAGCGGTCACGCGCCGACGGCGCCGTGCTCGACGTGCGGGCCGACATCAGCGCGCTGCGCGTGGGCAGCGCGACGGCCGGCTACGTCTGCGTCTACCACCTGGTGCAGGCCGACGCCGCCGCCAAGGACCGCATGGCGCGCCGGGCCAGGCTGGTGCGCAGGCTCACCGACGTGGTCGGCGACATCAACGCCGAGCTGGAGCTGCCCGCCGTGCTCGACCGCATCTCGGCCAGCCTCACCGAGCTGACCGGGGCCGACGCGGGCGGGTTCGCGCTCATCGAGGGCGACCGGTTACGCGTGGTCAGCACCTACCGGCTGCCGGAGTCGCTGAAGGACGCCACCACCGACCTGCGCACCAGCCTGGTCGGCACCCTGCTGCGCACCGGCAAGACCGTGCTGCTGGAGTCCGAAGGGGTGGACCGGCTGGAGTGGGCGCGGCTCAGCGGCCTGCACACGGTCGCGCTCGGCCTCGCCGCCGTCGGCGGCCGGCCGTACGGGGCGCTCTACGCGCTGTTCGCCCGGCGCAAGCCCGGTCATCTCGAACTGGAGCTGCTGGAACTGCTGGCCGGGCACGCCGGCATCGCCGTCGGCAACGCGGTCGCCTACCAGGAGGCGGTGCGGCAGCGGGCGCACGAGCGGGCCGTCTTCGACGCCAGCGCCGACGGCATCGCGGTGCTCGACGGCGACGGCCGGGTGCTGCGGTGGAACCCGGCCGCGGCCGCGCTCACCGCCGTGAGCGCCGAGGAGGTCACGGGCGGCCCGCCGCCGTTCCCGCTGCCCGGCCCCGGCGAGAAGGTGACCCACCAGCTGCCCGGCGGGCGCTGGCTGGACGTGGTGTGCGCGCGCATCGAGGAGACCGGCGAGCTGGTCGTCGACTTCCGCGACGTCACCGCGGCCAAGGAGCTGGAGGAGGCCAAGGACCTGTTCCTGGCCACCACCAGCCACGAGCTGCGCACCCCGATCACGGTCGTCGGCGGCTTCGCCAGCACGCTCGACGCCCGGTGGGACAAGCTCAGCGACGCCGAACGCCGCTCCGCCGTGCACACGATCGCCGAGCGCTCCCGGTCGCTCGGGCGGCTCATGGACCACCTGCTGCTCGGCGCCCGCGCCGGGGCCGAGGAACAGGTGGTCGGCGACGAGCCGTTCGACCTGGCCGAACGGGTACGCGCGGCCACGCTCGGTCTGCCTGTACTGTCCGATAGACACCGCATCGACGTGGACGTCGCCGCCGATCTGCCGCATGCGATGGGCGATCCGCTGGCCACCGACATCGTGCTCGGTCAGCTCCTGGAGAACGCGTTCAAGTACTCGCCGCAGGGCGGGCTGATCAGCGTAGGCGCCTGGCGCGAGGACGGCCGGGTGGTCGTCGTGGTCGACGACGAGGGCGTGGGAATCGCCCCGGCCGACCGCGAGCGGATCTTCGAACGGTTCGTCCAGGTGGAGACCGGCGACCGCAGGAGGTTCGGCGGCGTCGGGCTCGGCCTCTACATCGTGCGGAGCCTGGCCAGGGCGCAGGGCGGAGAGGTGAGCGCGCATGCCAGACCGGGGGGCGGCACACGGATGAAGCTCCAGCTCAGGTACGTTTCGCCTATCGGATCCGACACACCGAGGCGGTAACGAGGTGGTCATGGTTGCGCTGATCTATCGTCCGATGTGTACAAGCTGTGATCGAGATGCGGTTTCTGGGATCGAGTAACGGGGCATTTCGGTCGTACCGGGGGTGCTTCCGCGGGGGGCACTGGGAGACGGGGAGGTGGGTGTGTCAAGCGTGGTGCTACTGCCGTACGCGCCGTCCAGCGTCGCCGTCGCCCGCCAGCGTCTCAGCTCCGATCTCCAGGACTGCGGGGTCTTCGGCGCCGCGATCGACGATGCCGTCCTCGTGGTGAGCGAGCTGCTCAGCAACGCGCTGCGACACGCGCACCCGCTGCCCTCGGGCATGGTGAAGGTGTCCTGGCTGCGTAGCGACGAACACATCGAGGTGGCGGTCAGCGACGGGGGAGCCGCCACCGAGCCGAGGGCGGGCCGACCGGCCCTTTCCTCGCTGGGCGGGCGCGGGCTGGGCATCGTCGAGTACGTGGCGGAGAGCTGGGGCGTGCGGCACGACGGCGACATGACAACGGTGTGGGCGATCCTGCCCGCGCCCAAAAGGAAGGTGAACGGGCAGGTTCACGTCCTCAGAGAGGCCGGGTAGCGAGCACGGCGCGCTCTCCCGTGGTCCACGCCGTGGACACCAGCAGATAGAGCCCGGCGGCCAGGGGGAGCACCGCCGCGGCCAGCACCGAGCCGAACGGCAGCCACGGTGTCAGCTTCCGCATGAACTCCGGCTGGTCGTCCGTGAGCGTCGCGCGCATCGTACGGGATGACAGCCATGCCACCACGGCCATCAGCGCGAGCACCAAAGCGAAGACCGAAAAGGGGCCACTAGCCAGACCGTAATGCGCGATCACGGCCGCGACCTGCTGACCCAGCGGAGCCCCGAACAGGTCGTGACCCGCCAGCGCGGTCGGATGCGTGGCCACCCGGAACATCAACCACAGGAACGGCAACTGCGCCAGCCCCGGCAGGATCCCCGCCAGCGGCGAGCTGCCCTCCTTGGCGAACAACGCCGACGTCTCCCTGGCCAGCCGCTCCGGATCGCGCCCGAACCTCTTGCGCAGCTCGCCCAGCCTGGGCGCGAGGCGCTGCCTGATCTTGGCGCTGCGGGCCTGGCGGACGCCCAGCGGCAGCAGCAGGAGCCGCACCGCCAGGGTGAACAGCACGATGCCGAGAGCGGCGTGCCCTCCGGACACGCCGACGACGAACGAGACGAGTGAATCGATCATGAGCCCTTCTCACACAGAGACCTCAGGGCTCGGGTCCGAGCCCCGCTAACCGGAAGCGGGGCAGGGCGATGGCGCGCGCGGGCGAGGTCTGCCGGGCGCGCCGGGATCGCGCTGGCGCTGGAAGGCCGTGCGCCGCGCGTACACCAGGGGGAATCCGGAGGGCTCGCCGCCGAGGACCGGCAGCAGCCTGGCCGCCCACGAGACGAGCAGCAGGACCGCCACCATGGTGACGGCGATGAGCCCCGGATCGAACAGGAAAGCCGTCACCGGGACGACGTCGACGACTTACCGACCAGCGTGACGACGATGAAGACCAGCAGCGCGACCACCCCGATGATCAGCGCGATCTTCAGCAGCCCCAGAACCATGGGGATGATGAAGGTGAACAGCACGAAGAGCGCCAGCGCGGCACCCGCAACGAGCATGATGACTCGACCCATGAGGCCACCGTACGTCGTGCCGCTGCCCCGTGCGAGTCTTACCGTCCGATGACGTGATCGCCGCACGGGCATCCCCGCGCCGTACCGTGAAGGCGTGAACACGCGCATCCTGGTGGTCGACGACGACCCGACCGTGTCCGAGGTGGTCGCGCGCTATCTGGAGCGCGACGGGCACGAGGTCGAGTGCGTGGGCGACGGCGCCGAGGCGCTGCGCCGCGCCCTGACCAGCCCGCCCGACCTGATGGTGCTCGACCTGATGCTGCCCGCGATCGACGGGCTGGAGGTGTGCAGGAAGCTCAGGGAGCGCTGGCCGGTGCCGGTGATCATGTTGACCGCGCTCGGCGAGGAACTCGACCGGGTGGCCGGCCTGGAGACGGGCGCCGACGACTACGTGGTCAAGCCCTTCAGCCCGCGCGAGCTGGCCTTACGCGTGCGGTCGGTGCTGCGCCGGGCGTCCGGCGCCGCGATCACCGGCGGCACCGGAGTGCTCCGCGACGCCGACCTGGTGGTGGACGTGGGCGCCCACGAGGTGCTGCTCGGCGAAGAGCGGGTCATGCTGACCGCCCGAGAGTTCGACCTGCTGGCCTACCTGATGCGCAACCCCAGGCAGGCGTTCAGCCGGACGGCGCTGCTCGACCAGGTGTGGGGATGGTCGTTCGGCGACTCCTCCACCGTGACCGTGCACGTCAGACGCCTGCGGGAGAAAATCGAAGCCGACCCGACCGAACCGCGCAGGATCGTCACGGTCTGGGGGGTGGGCTACCGGTACGAGCCACTGGAGGGCGCGGCGTGAGCCTCGGCATGATCGTCGCGGTCACCGCCGGGCTCGGCCTGCTCGTGGCCGGGGTGGGGCTGGCCGTCATGTGGTGGCTGCGCACCCGCTCGATCGGCGTGATGCTGGCCATCGTGGTGGTCGTCGCGGTGGCCGCCACCCTGGCCGGCGTCGTCGCGATCACCATGCGGATGATCATCGAGGGTCCCGCCAGGGACATCGTGCTCAGCGTGGTCGCCGTCGGCGGGCTCGTCGGACTTGGCGTGGCCTTCGTGGTGGCCAGGCGCGTCGTGGCGGAGAGCAGGCGGCTGGTGGCCGCGGTCGGCGAGCCGCCGTTCGCCGCGCCCCGCGGGCTGCCCGCCGAGCTCCAGGCCATCGCCGACGCGCTGGAGGAGGCGTACGCGCGCGAACGCGCCCTGGAAGGCGCCCGGCGCGAACTCGTCGCCTGGGTCAGCCACGACCTGCGCACCCCGCTGGCCGGGATGCGCGCCATGGCGGAGGCCCTGGAGGACGGCGTCGTGTCCGACCCCGAGACGGTCGGGCGCTACCACCGCCAGATCAAACGGGAGGTGGAACGGCTGTCGGGCATGGTCGACGACCTGTTCGAGCTGTCCAGGATCCACGCCGGGGCGCTGCGGCTCACGCCGGCCAGGGTCGGGCTCGCCGACCTGGTCGCCGACACGCTGGCCGGGGCCGAACCGCTGGCCAGGGCCAAAGGCGTGCTGCTCAGCGCGGAGGCGGCCGAACCCGTGCCGGTCTCGGCCGACGCGAGCGCGCTCGGCCGCGCGCTGCGCAACCTCGTGGTCAACGCCATCGAGCACACGCCCAGCGGGCGGCCTGTCGTGCTGCGGGCCGGGGCGGACGTCGCGACCGCCCGCCTGTCGGTGAGCGACTCCTGCGGCGGCATCCCCGAGGAGGACCTGCCCCGGGTGTTCGAGGTGGCCTTCCGCGGCGAGGCGGCCCGGACCCCGACGTCGGACGGCGGGGCCGGGCTGGGGCTCGCGATCGCCCAGGGGATCGTGCGGGCGCACGACGGGGTGATCGGGGTGGCTAACGAGGGATCGGGGTGCAGGTTCGAGATCCGGCTTCCGCTCGCGTGAGGCGGCGGTTTTCTCGGCGGTTCTCGGCGGGGTCTCGGCGGTTTTTCGCGTGTGCGGGTCGGCCTCTCGCGGGACGTGCTTGCGTGAGGCGGAGGCTTGCCGCGCGTCGTGCTGCGTGCGTCGTGCTCTGTGCGCGTCGTGCCGCGTGCGTCGTGCTGCGTGCGTCGTGCTCTGTGCGCGTCGTGCCGCGTGCGTCGTGCTGCGTGCGCGTCGTACCTTGCGTGAGGCTGGCGGTGTGTGTCGCCCGATGTGCGCGTGCGCTCGACGTGTCTCGGTGTGAGGCGGTTCGACGTGCCTCCTGGTTCGGGAGGCGGTGGCGTTCTCGGGTGAGGGGCGGGCGGCGCCTGTCAGGCGGACTCCGGGAGGGCGGACTCCGGGAGGATGGGTTCCTTGAGGGCGGCTTCCTTGAGGGCGGGTTCCGGGAGGATAGGTTCCTTGAGGGCGGCTTCCGGGGTGGAGCCGAACGACTCCGACATCGCGCGAAATGTCGGGCAGGGCCATCTCCACATGCAGCTCCGGCACCGCAGGATCGGGTGCGCGGCGTCGCTGGTGATGCCGCCCGCGTCGCGCGGCTGGTGCAGGTCGAGCAGGCGAAGCCCCAGTTCGGAGAACATGAGCAGCTCGTCGCGGGCCCCCGACAGGAAGTCGAGGTCATCCCCGGCCAGCTTGGCGCGTACCGGGACGTACCCCTCGTGGTTGACCAGCCCGCGCAGCCGGGCCGCCTCGTCGTGCCACGAGGTCGCCTTCTCGCTGCGGATGAGAATGGCCTCCAGCTGTTCGCGGAGTTTCTGACGCTGAGGATCTTCCGGTTGGTCTGTGTTCATAGGTCGTCGGGCCCGTGAGCTCGCCCAGCCTCCTCCTGCTGTGAAGTGGTGACCGGATCACGGAGCTCCGGCCCGCCCCCTCTCCGGCCATCATGGTGGCGCACCGTCAAGTTTCGCCTACTCTCCGTCTTCATGGAGCCCAAACGGCCACTCTCGTCCACAGCTCGGGATCGGCCACCTCGATTCATGCCTTCACCCACGTATCGGCGTGACAACGTGACCAGGAGCCTCCGCGCCGCTAGCCTGCCTCTGTGGAGCTCAAGGTCTCGACTCGATCACATGCCGGCCACGCCCTCGTGGTGATCGCCGGTGAAATCGACCTCTATACGGCACCCCACCTGCAGTCGGAGTTCACCCGTCTGCTCCAGGAGGGGCCCGGCCGGGTCGTCATCGACATGTCCGCCGTGGATTTCTGTGACTCCACGGGGATGAACGTGCTGCTGTCCGCGCTCAAGCGGATGAAGGAGCGGGGCGGCACCCTGGAGGTGGCCGCGCCCCGTCCGGCGGTGCAGAAGATCCTGCAGGTCACCGGGCTCGACTCGGTCTTCACCGTGCACGACGAGGTGCCGCAGGAGTTCCTCATCTCCGAGAAGTCATGACGGCGGGCGACACCGCGGTCGTCATCCCGGCCAAGAACGAGGCCGATCGCATCGGCCTCACCGTCACCTCGGCCCTCGGCCTGCCCGGTGTCGACCTCGTCGTCGTGGTCGACGACGGTTCGACCGACCAGACGGGACGGGTCGCCCGCGCGGCCGGGGCCAAGGTCGTGCGCCACAGCCGCAACCGCGGCAAGGCCGCCGCCATGGAGACGGGCGCCGAGGCCGTGCGCCTCCTCGACGACGGCGCCGCCCGCCACCTGCTCTTCCTGGACGCCGACCTGGCCGGCACCGCCGAGGCCGCGGCCGCGTTAGCCGAGCCCGTACGCTCCGGCCTGGCCGACATGACCATCGCCGCGTTCACCAACCGGGTCAAGCTCGCCGGCCACGGCATCGTCGTCCGGCTGTCCAGAGACGGCATCCGCCGCGCCACCGGCTTCGAGGCCAGCCAGCCGCTCAACGGCCAGCGCTGCCTCACCCGTGAGGCGTTCGAGGCGGCCCGCCCGCTGGCCCACGGCTTCGGCGTGGAGACGGCCCTGACCATCGACCTGCTCCGCAAGGGGTTCCGCGTGGTGGAGGTCGAGGTCGACATGGCCCACCGGGCGACCGGCTCCGACTGGCGCTCCCAGCTCCACAGGGCCAGGCAGTTGCGCGACGTGGCCTTGGCGCTGGCAGCCCGCGAACCCCTGGTAGCCGACAACCTCGCCAAACTCCGCCCTCGGCGGTGAACTGGTGCAGGGGACTGCGTTGACCCTGTGATGGGCTTTGCGTCGTCCCTGCGCGGGGCTCTGCGTCGTCCCTGCGCGGGGCTCTGCGTCGTCCCTGCGCGGGGCTCTGCGTCGTCCCTGCGCGGGGCTCTGCGTTGACCCTGTGAGGGGCTCTGCGTCTTCCCTGTGCGGGACTCTGCGTTGTTCCGGCTCAGACCCGGCGCTGACCCGGCGCTGGCTGGCACTGACCCCGGTCCTGCAAACCCCGGTCCTGCAAACCCCGGTCCTGCAAACCCCGGTCCTGCAAGACCCCGAACCTGCAAGACCCCGGACCTTCGGACTCCCGTCATGCGGGACCCCGGTAGGGCACTGACATGACCTCCGGTACTCCGACTCCGGCCTTCCCGGGGATCAGCGCTGCCCTCGGGCCTCCAAGACTCTTGCTCCAACATTGCAGTCCTCCCGTCATGCGGGGACCCCGGCGCTGACGTAACCTCCGGTGCTCCTGCCATATGGGATTCGGCGGGACGGTGCTCCCGCACAACTGGGCTTGCGCGAAGCAGTCTTCAGGACGAAGTTATCCACAGGGTGGGGACGGGCGGCCGGAGTCCTGGGGCGGGTGTGCTGGAATTTGCGGGTGACTTCCGACACGCGGGTCAGCACCTCCCATCGGCTGATGTGGCCCGCCCTTGTCTGCATCGCCGTCTCGTTCCTGCTGACGGCGCTGATCGGCGTGCTCGGCCCGTCCGCCATGGTCCCGTCCCTGTCCGGCCCCGCCTGGCAGCCGCCCTACTCGATGGCCGCCGACCCTCACCCCTACCTCGTGATCTCCCTGGCCGCAGCCGCCCTGGTGCTCGGCGGGCTCGGTCTCCTGGCGGCCCTGACGGTCCCGGCCATGTCGTTTCCCGCCCGCCTGCCCCGGGCGCTCGTGCTGCTCGGCTGCCTGGCCGCCGCCCTGCTCGCCTTCCTCCCGCCGTCGGGTTCGGGTGATCATCTCAACTACGCCGGCTACGGCCGCCTGGCCTCCCTCGGCATCGACCCGTACACCCACGGCGCCGACGACCTCCCCGGTGACCCGGTCACCGACGCCGTCGAGGCCCCGTGGCGCGAGGAGCCGACGGTCTACGGCCCGGTGGCCACGGCTCTCCACACCGCCGCGAGCTGGCTGGCCGGAGACTCCCTCCGCCTGACGATCTTCCTGCTGGCCCTGGTCAACGCCGCCGCGTTCATCGCCACCGGCTTGCTGATCGACCGCTTCACCCGCGACGATCCCGCCGCGCGGGTACGGGCCGCGCTGCTGTGGACGGCCAACCCCCTCCTGCTCTACCAACTCGTCGCCGGCATGCACGTCGACACCCTGGCCATCGCCTGCATGGTCGCCGCCCTCCTGGCGCGCACCCGACCCGTTGTCGGAGGCGCGCTCCTCGGCCTGGGGGTCGCCATCAAACTCAACGCCGGCCTGGTCGCCCTCGGCCCCGCCTGGGAGCTGCGCCGCGCCCCCCGCCGCCTGGCCCTGATGGCAGGCGTCGCCCTGGCGGTGGTGATCGCCGGCTACGCCCTCGCCGGCTTCGACGCCCTCGCCCCGGTCACCCGCACCAGCAAGTCGGTCTCCAACGCCTCGTTCTGGAAGCTGGTCCAAGGCTGGCTGCAGTCGATCGTCGGCACGGGCAGCGCCTACCGGGGCGAGATCCAGATCGGTTCCCTCCTCCTGCTCGCTCTCATCGCCTGGTCCCTCTTCCGCCTAACCACCCGCTCCGGCCTCACCACCCGCTGGGCAGGCTGGGGGCAAGTGCCTTCCGGCAGAGGCCCAGGACCAGGGCTTCCCGAAGCGAGCTCCGGACAAGGGCTTTCCGGAGCAGGCCCAGGACAAGGGCCAACCGAAGGGGACTCCGGCCGAGGGCCTTGTGGCGTGGACTCTGGGCAAGGGCCACGTGGCGTGGACTCTGGGCAAGGGCCTTGGGGAGCGGACTCCGGGCTAGAGCTTCCCGGATCGGGCTCGGGGCCAGGGCCTTCAGGAGCAGGCTCCGGGCATGGGCCAACCGGAGAGGGTTCCGGGCTGGAACCAACCAAAGAGGGCTCGGGGCGAGGGTCTCTCGGAGCGGGCTCAGACCGGGGGCCGTTCCGGTTGGGGTCGGTCGCCGGAGTGCGTGACCAGAGTGCGCGGCATGGTGATGGTGCGGGGCGGGGTGGCGAGGCTGTGGTGGTTGCGGGGGTGATGGTGGTCGCCTACCTGTTCGCCTCTCCCTACGTGTTGCCTTGGTACGACGGGTTGGCGTTCGGGGTGTTGGCGTTGGCGGCGGCGTCTGCTCTGGACCGGTTCATGGTGGTCCATCTGCTGGTGCTGTCGGTGGCCTACCTGCCGGCGCGGGTCGTCGGGCAGCCGGCCGAGCTGGGATGGCTCACGACCGTCGTGCGGAGTCAGGTCGTTCCGTGGCTGCTGCTGGCGCTGACGGCGGCTCTGCTGTGGTGGGCGTGGAGAGCTGCAGGGCGCGTACGCACGACGCCAGCGTCAGAGGCACGGCCACGGTGAGCGCCATGGCCGGGATGGCGATGCCCGAGTCGTTCATCAGGAAGCCGATGAAAGCACAGGTCAGCGCGCCGAAGAGCCCGGCGCGCAGCGTGGGGGCGAGCGCGTACGCCTGCCCGAGCGCCGACGCCCCCCAGCGTGACGGCCGCGCCAGCACCAGGAACAGGAACGCCAGCGCGACCAGGGAGAGCAGGGTGAGCGACCAGTTCCCCACGGTCACCCCGACCATGGCGCTGAACTTGCGGCCGACGACGGTCCACGCCTGGCCGTCGATCACCTGCTGGACGAACGTCCCGAGGTGGGTGCGTTCCCCGGCCGGGCGCCGCCAGTCGGCGAAGGAGATCGCGCCGATGAGCGCGGCCCCCGCCAGGCCGACGACCAGCAGTTTCGCGATCGACACCCGCCCGCCGGCCAGGAGGATGAGGAAGACCGCCAATCCGGCGACGAACGCCGGCACGCCGCCGAAGTCCGCCCCCCAGGCGGGCGACCCGTCCGCGAAGACCGCCAGTCCTCCGTACAACACGCAAACCGCCAGCACGGCCAAGCGGGGCGCGCCCTTACCGCGCAGCCATTGGGCGACGCCCGCCAGGCCGAGGATGGTGCCGGTGGCGTAGATGGCGAAGGCGATGTTGCTGAAGCCGTAGAACCGTCCGCCGGTCACCGGCTCGTACCCCGAGACGGCGTTCACCTGGAGGCTGGACCCGGTCATGACGTCCACCAGCATCGCGACGGAGGTGACCAGCGCGACCACGGTGAGCGGCCCGAGCACGTGCGAGCGCCACGGTCCCGCGAAGGCCAGGCCGGTGATGAGCCCTGCCATGACGAGGATCGTGACGATGAGCGCGGCCATCGGCGCGGGCAGGCTCCACCACGGCACGAGCTGCGCCAGGAACGTCGCCACGGCGATAGCGCCACTCAACACGGAGACCACCTGCACGGCCACCAGCAACCGCGACGCCGCAGCCAGATCAAGCCCCCCGGTGTTCGTGCGCGGGAGGTCGCTCGCTCCGCCTGGTTCCTCCGGGGTGTGCGTGCGCCCAACGCCGCCCTCCGTGTCCGGTCCCTCCGGGGTGTGCGTACGTGGAAGGTCGTTCGGGCCGTCCGCTGGGGGTGTACGGGGGAGGTCGTCTGTGGCGTTCGATCCTCGGGGGGATCTGCGGCGGCGGAGGGCCAGGGCGGCGAAGGCGTAGAAGAGGAGCTGGACGGTGACGAAGACGGCGAAGAAGGGGCCGCGGACCTCGCGCAGCACCTGGCTGGCCAGGTCGGCGTCCGCCAGGCCGGCGACCGTCTCACCGACGGTGGGGGCGGCCGGGCCGCCGGGCTGCCAGGGGCGGCCCACGACCTGCCTCGGGGGTTCGAGGCCGGTCAGGTGGATGGCGGTGGCGGTGAGGTCCTGGATCGCGACGAGCGCGTCCTGGCGGGTCGAGCCGGCCGTGAGGTGCCCGGTGGCGTACGGGGCGCCCGAGAGGGAGGGGCCGGTGGCGATGGCGACGTGCAGGTGGGCGCCGGGGGAGACGTCGGAGAGCCCGGCCACCAGCACGGTGCCGCCGGGCGGGAGCGCGGCCAGGAACGCGCCGACGCGGCGGTCGGCGGCGGCCGCGGCCGTGCGGCGGACGTCCGGCGGCATGGCCGCGGGGACGCCGTACTCGTCCAGGGGCTGCTCCGCCCAGGCGGTGGCGAGGTCCGGGGCGTCCATGACGATCAGCGCGTACGAGGAGAGGTCGCCCAGCTCGGCCGGGGCGTCGGCGTACGCGGCGACCCGTCCGGTCGTGTCGGCGGCGGCGAGGGCGGCGCCGGGGCCGACGGCGGCGACCTGGCCGCCGCCGTCGGCGACGGTCTGGGCGAGGGTGCCGAGCCGGGCGGCGTACCCGGTGGTGGCCTGGTGGTCGACGAGGTCCGCCCAGCCGGGGACGGTGGCCGAGCGGGCGTCGCCGGTGGGCTGCGGCACGGGCGCCGCCGGGCAGCCGCGGCCCGGGGTGCCGGCGCGCTGGCCGGCCGAGACGGTCAGCCAGCCGGCCGTGGGGCAGGTGATGCCCCGGTCGGGGGGTGGTACGGCGCGGGTGGACAGTGCGGCGGTGCCGCCCTGGCCTGCCAGTTTCCAGAGGTTCGGCGTACGGGACTCGTCGAGGTCGCTCCATTCGAGCCCGGGAACGCCGATGACGGCGACCCGCCCCTGAGCGGTGGCGGAGGCCGGTGCGGCGATGTGCTCCCGAGCGGCGGCAGGGGCGGTCCACAGGGTCGTCAGGAGGCCTACGACGACCAGCCACAAAACCCCGGCGCGTCGGGAACGGACCGGACGTCCCGTCGGGATGCGCCAGTGCGGCATGGTGCTGTACCCCCTGAGTCGGCGCGCCCTTCGGTCACCGTCACGGTAGCCTGCCACAGCGTGACGGGTGTCGAGGCGCCGATGCGGCGGCAATGGTGGGCGTGGGCCCTGGCGGCGGTGGTCGTCGCCCTGGGGGTGTGGCCCCTGGTCGAGCACTGGCTGACCAACCCCGGCGATCAGCGCCTCGTCGATCTCGACGTCTACCGTACCGGCGGTCAGATGGTGCTGGAGGGCCGCCCGGTCTACGGGTTCTTCACGCCGGCGCCGCAGCTGCTGCCGTTCACCTATCCGCCGATCGCGGCGCTGCTGGCGAGCGGGCTGGCGGCGATGTCGTGGGTGACCGCCCAGTGGGTGTGGACGGCGGGGATCTTCGCGGCGCTGGGGGTGGCGGTCGGTTTCGCGTTCCGTGAGGCGCTGGGGCGGCACGCGCCGTGGGTGTTCGCGTTCCTGATGGTGGCCTGCACGTTCTTGATGCCGATCCGCGACCAGGTGCGGTTCGGGCAGGTCGACATCCTGCTGGTGGCGCTCTGCCTGGCCGACTGCGTGGCGCGGCGGCCGTGGTGGCCGCGCGGGTTCCTGATCGGGCTGGCCACGGCGGTCAAGCTGACGCCCGGGGTGTTCCTCGTCTATCTGCTGGTGACGCGGCAGTGGCGCACGCTGTCCATGGCGGTGTTCGTGACGGCGCTGCTGACGCTGCTGCCGTTCGCGGTGGTGCCGCAGGACGCGGTCGACTTCTGGTTCGGCGCGCTGCTGGACTCCGAGCGGCTGGGCGCGAACGCGGCCACCACCAACCAGTCGATGCGCGGCATGCTCATCCGCCTCTATCTGCCCGACGCCCTGACGACCGTGATCTGGCTGGCGGCGGTGGCGGTGGTCGGCTGGTACGGGTTCCGCGGCGCCCGCGACGCCTACCGCGACGGCGACCCGGTCACGGCGGTGGCGCTGGTGGGGCTGATGGCGGTGCTGCTGTCGCCGGTGGCGTGGATCCACCATCTGGCCTGGGTGGTCGTGGTGCTGGGCGCGATCGTGGGTGACGGGCGCGACCCGGTGCGGGTGCGGGTGGCGGTGGGGGTGTGGCTGTACTACGTGCTGCCGGTTCCCTGGTGGGGCGTGGCGATCAAGGCGGCCGAGATCCCGGTCGTCAGCCCCGTGCTGGGCAAGATCGTGCAGAACGGCTTCGGTCTCGGCGCGCTCGTCCTCGTCTGGCTGCTGGCATATCGGCTGCCGAAAAGACGGGCCGCGCAGCCGGGTCAAATGTCCTACGGTGCACGTCAACCTGCGGATACCCTGTAAGCATGTCCAGAATCGCGTACCTCGGCCCCGAGGGCACCTTCACCGAAGAGGCCCTGAGGCTTCTGGAGCCCACGGCCGAGCGGCTGCCCAGCGCCACCGTCACCGCCGCGCTCAACGCCGTGCGCGCCGGTGAGGCCGACGGCGCGGTCGTCCCGCTGGAGAACTCGCTCGAGGGCGGCATCACGACGACGCTGGACGAGTTCGCCTGGGGCGAGCCGCTGCTGATCACCGCCGAGCTGCTGCTGCCGGTGCGGTTCTCGCTGCTGGCCCGGCCCGACACCGAGATCGTGCACATCAAGCGGGTCTACACCCATCCGGCCGCGATCACGCAGTGCCGCGGGTTCCTCAACCGCGAGCTGGCCGACGCGGTGGTGGTGGCCGCCCCGTCGACGGCGGCGGCGGCCCAGGAGGTGTCGCTGCCCGGCTCGCCGTACGACGCCGCGATCGCCGCCCGCATCGCGGGCGAGCACTACGGCCTGGTCGAGCTGCTGGACGACATCGGCGACCGGTCCGACACCGTGACGAGGTTCGTACGGGTGAGCAGGCCGGGCCCGCTGCCCGAGCCGACCGGGAGCGACCGCACCACCCTGGTCGTGTTCCTGGCCGACGACCACCCGGGCGCGCTGCTGGAGATGCTGACCGAGTTCTCGGTGCGCGGCGTCAACCTGAGCCGCATCGAGTCGCGGCCCACCGGCCAGGGCATCGGCCGCTACTTCTTCCACTTCGACTTCGAGGGCCACGTGGCCGACGCCCGGGTGGGCGAGGCGATCGCGGGCCTGCACCGCATCTGCGGCGAGGTGCGCTTCCTGGGCAGCTATCCGCGCGCCGACGGGGTGACCCCGCCGATCAAGCGCGGCACGGGCGACGCCGAGTTCGCCGAGGCCGAAGACTGGCTCGCCAGGATCCGCGCCGGGCGGGTCTGAAAATCGGGGAGCGGGTGCTCTCCGCGCGCCGGTAGCCTTTCCTTGTGATCGACCTGCGTACCCTTCGTGAGGACCCTGACCGGCTCCGGGCGTCGCAGCGCGCCCGCGGCGAGGACGACTCGGTCGTCGACGCGCTGCTCGACCTGGACGAGCGCCGCCGCTCCGCGCTGACCTCGTTCGAGTCCACGCGCGCCGAGCAGAAGAGTCTCGGCAAGCAGGTCTCCAAGGCGCAGGGCGAGGAGAAGGCCGCGCTGCTCCAGCGGGCCAAGGACCTCGCGGCCCAGGTGAAGTCGGCCGAGGCGGAGGCCGAGAAGCTCGGCGCCGAGCTCGACGGGCTGATCCAGGCGGTGCCCAACATCGTCCAGCCCGAGGCGCCCGCCGGCGGCGAGGACGACTACGTCGTGCTCGAGACCCACGGCGAGCCGCGCGTCTTCGACTTCGAGCCGAAGGACCACCTGGAGCTGGGGGAGCGGCTCGACGCGATCGACATGGAGCGGGGCGCGAAGGTGTCCGGCTCGCGGTTCTTCTTCCTCAAGGGCCTGGGCGCCAGGCTGCAGCTCGGCCTGCTCAACATGGCCATGCAGCACGCGATCGAGGCCGGCTTCGTGCCGATGATCACCCCGGTCCTGGTCAAGCCGGAGACCATGCAGGGCACCGGCTTCCACGTGGCCCACGACAAGGAGATCTACCGCCTGCCGGAGGACGACCTCTACCTCGTGGGCACTTCCGAGGTGTCGCTGGCCGGCTACCACGCGCAGGAGATCCTGCCCGCCGACCAGCTGCCGCTGCGCTACGCGGGCTGGTCGTCGTGCTTCCGCCGCGAGGCCGGCTCCTACGGCAAGGACACCCGGGGCATCATCCGGGTCCACCAGTTCGACAAGGTCGAGATGTTCTCCTACGTCCGGCCCGAAGACGCGGCCGCCGAGCACCTGAGGCTGCTGCAGTACGAGCGGGAGATGCTCGCCAAGATCGAGGTCCCCTACCGCGTGATCGACACGGCGGCGGGCGACCTCGGCATGTCGGCGGCCCGCAAGTTCGACTGCGAGGCCTGGATCCCGACCCAGGGCCGCTACCGCGAGCTGACCTCGACCTCCAACTGCACCGAGTTCCAGGCCCGCCGGCTGGGCGTGCGCTTCCGCGACAAGGACGGCAAGCCGCAGTTCGCCGCGACGCTCAACGGCACGCTGGCCACGACCCGGTGGATGGTGGCCATCCTGGAGAACCACCAGCGGGCCGACGGCTCGGTGGTGGTTCCCGAGGCGCTCCGCCCCTACGTGGGGCTGGACGTCCTGGAGCCGGTCAAGTAACGCAGGTAGGCCGCGCCGGTCAGGCACACGACCGGCGCGGCCACCGCGACGACGGCGAGCGCGACGCCGTGGTCCAGCCAGCCCACGCTCCACGCCTTGAACGGCGCCGCCACGCTGAGCCCGACGGCCACGCCCAGCGCCAGCGCATCGACCGTGCCCCGGGCGCCGCCGTCGGCCGCCAGCGACCAGGCCAGGACGACCGCGCAGATCATCAGGGTCACGCCCAGCAGATCGAGGACGGGCGGCCCGCCGCCCAGTTTCTGCTCGTACGGGATCGGCGCGGTCAGCAGGGCGCCGAGGCCGCCCAGCACGGGCGTCAGCCAGGCGCGGACGCGGCGTGACCGACGGGCCTGGACCGCGAGGCCGAGCAGCGCGGCCCAGGCGGCGGCGAGCCCGGCGACCAGCATCTCGGCGCCGTCGTCCGCGGGCCGGTCGAGCGGGATCGCGGCCGACTCCAGCAGGCCGCCGTCCTGGGTGAAGCCGAACCGCCGCCACGTCCCGCCGACATCCCTGACGGCGACGCCGTCGCGCCGGTTGGCGACGACCACGACGTGCCCGCCCGGCCGGTCCACGACCACGAGCGACGCCGAGGCGATGCCGGTCTCGTACTGCCGGTCGCCGATCAGCTCGCGTTCGAGCATGACCACTCGTTCGCGGGGGATCTCCCACTCGGGCGCCCAGGTGCGGCCCCCGTCGCCGGAGCGCAGCACCTTCACCTGGTCCCTGACCAGCCGGTAGCAGTGTTCGCGCAGGCAGGCCGCCCGGGAGCCCATGGACGGGGCGTGCTCGGTGATGGAGGCGGGGGGTTCGTACGACTCCCAGGTCGCGCCGCCGTCGCGGGAGGCGTACCGGCCGTCGAGCACGATGGCGCCGTGCTGGAGGTAGAGGATCTCGGCGGTGGGCATCCCGGGGTGGGCGGCGGTGGCGGTGACGGCGAGGACGGCGAGCGGCACGGCGGTGATCACGTGCCATCGGGCGGCCACCCGTTCCCGGCTGCGCTGCCGTACCCACCAGGCCAGAGCGAGCGCCGGGAGGGCCAGGAGGTCCGTAGGATCGGCCAGGACGCGCGATGAACCCGCCAGGGTGGTCCAGATCTGGGAGGCGGCCTCCGCGCCCGTCTCCGTGGTCTTCACGACCGTGAAGAGCGCGCCGGTCAGGATGGTCGCCGCGAGATCGGCGCGGCGCGGCAGCAAGAGGGCCACCAGAGGCGGCGCGACGACGAGTCCCGCGACGTCACTGAGCTTGCCCGTGACGAATCCGGGCCAGGCGTGCTTGAGGATGTGATCGTTGAGTAACAGGACGATCACGGAGGTGACAGTTGCGGGGTGGCATAACCAGGCGTACCTCATATATCTCTTGATGTGAAGAAAGGTGTCGAGGTTCGCCTGGCCTGTGAATCGAGTCACAGCCGTAACAACGTTCCGTCAAGGGCTTGACCAAACGCGAAAGGCCGGAGTCCGCTGGAAGCGAACCCCGGCCTGTCTCGCTGCTACAGGTCAGATGGAGCGGACCTGGGAGGCCTGCGGCCCCTTCTGGCCCTGCGTGATCTCGAACTCGACCCGCTGGCCGTCTTCAAGGCTGCGGTAGCCGTTGCCGACGATCTCGGAGAAGTGCACGAACACGTCCGGCGCGCCGCCGTCCGGGGCGATGAAGCCGAAGCCCTTCTCGGCATTGAACCACTTGACGGTTCCCTGAGCCATAAAAGCTCTCCCTCAGGATGTGAATCTATGGGACCCACACCTCGTGGGTCCCGGTGTGTCGTACAGCAAGCACCCGGGGTGGCTCAGACAAAGTCATGCTGGTTTTCACTACGGGATAGCTAATACAACGCCTCCACATCTAACACCATTCTGGCGCGTTGGTGTTCCCGTCGAACGAAGATTTCTGGCTGGGCGCATCACCGGGCAAACTGGAACGTGTTATGCACACCCTTCGCGCACCCCGTCTGGTGGCCACCGACCTGGACGGCACCGCCCTGCGTACTGACGGAACCGTGTCTCCCCGTACCGCCGCCGCCTTCGCCAGGGTCGAGGAGGCAGGGGCCATGCTCGTGTTCGTGACCGGCCGCCCGCCTCGGTGGATGCACCCTGTGGCGGGCGCCGTGCGGCACCGCGGCCTGGCCGTGTGCGCGAACGGGGCGCTGATCTACGACCTCCACACCGAGCGGATAGTGAAGTCTCACCTCATCGATCCGGAGGTGCTCGACGAAGTCGTCGCTCAGCTACGAGCGAACGTGCCCGATCTGTCGTTCTCGGTCGAGTACGAAGGCGGCTACGCGCACGAGTCGGACTTCCGGCTGGGCACCTGGGACCGCAAGACCACCGACGGTGAGCCCGTCGGCGGCGACTCGCTCACCTCGCGCGCCTGCGTCAAGCTGCTCGCCCTGCACCCCGAGATGGACCCCGACGAGCTCCACATCGCCGTGCACGAGCTGGTCGGCCACCTGGTGACCGCCACCCACTCCAGCGGCCGCGGCCTCATCGAGATGAGCGCGCACGGCGTCACCAAGGCCACGGCCCTGGCCACGCTGGCCGAGCGGCACGCCATCAAGCCGTCGGAGGTCGTGGCGTTCGGGGACATGCCGAACGACCTGCCCATGCTGACCTGGGCAGGCACGTCCTACGCGGTCGCCAACGCGCACCCCGGCGTGCTGGCCGCGGTCGACCACGTGACCGCGGCCAACGACGAGGACGGCGTCGCGCTGGTGCTGGAGGAGCTCTACAGGTAGGGCCCCGAGCCGCCGGGCGGACGGGCGTTGTCGTCGGGCCGGCCGCCGGGCAGCGCCCTGCGCATCTGCTCCAGCTGGGCGCGGGCCGCCATCTGCTGGGCGAACAGCGTCGTCTGGATGCCGTGGAACAGCCCTTCGAGCCAGCCCACCAGCTGGGCGTGCGCCACCCGCAGCTCGGCGTCGCTGGGCGCGGTGCCGGTGTCCTCGGTGAAGGGCAGCGACAGCCGCTCCAGCTCCTCCACCAGCTCGGGCGCCAGGCCGTCCTCGAGCTCCTTGATGGAGGACTGGTGGATGTCCTTCAACCGCTTGCGGCTCGCCTCGTCGAGCGGGGCGGCCCGGACCTCTTCGAGCAGCTGGCGGATCATGCTGCCGATGCGCATCACCTTCGCGGGCTGCTCGACCAGGCTGGCGACTGAACGCTCTTCCTCGCCGCTATCACCCTGACCCTGGAAGTCGGGGCCCACCACCACGATGTGAGGGGAGTTGTTGTCCTCAGCATTCATAGGTCTCACCGTACTAGCAGGATCTTCCCGACGTGACTACCGGAATCCAACATGCGGTGCGCCTCGGCCGCATCGGACATCGGCACCTCGGCGAACACCACCGGCCGCACCGCGCCCGCGTCGACCAGCGGCCAGACGTTCTCCTCGACGCTGCGGACGATCGCGCCCTTGTCGTCGACCGGCCGGGCGCGCAGCGTGGTGCCGTGCACCGAGGCGCGCTTGGCCAGCAGCAGGCCCAGGTCGAGCTCGGCCTTGCGGCCGCCCTGCATGCCGATGACCACCAGCCGGCCGCCGGTCTTCAGCGCCCGCACGTTGCCCGCGAGATATTTTGCTCCCATGATGTCGAGGATCACGTCGGCCTTGACCTTCTCGGCGAAGTCCTCCTCGCGGTAGTTCACGTACGCGTCGGCGCCGAGCGCCTTGACCCGCTCGCCCTTCTCGGCCGAGCCGACCGTGACCACCACCTCGGCCCCGAACGCCTTGGCGAGCTGCACCGCGAACGTGCCGATCCCGCTCGCGCCGCCGTGCACCAGCAGCGTCTCGCCCTTGCGGAGCCGGCCCAGCATGAAGACGTTGGACCAGACCGTGCACGCCACCTCGGGCAGCCCGGCGGCCTCCACCAGCCGGACGCCGCGGGGCACCGGCATCACCTGCTGCCACGGCACGGCCACCCGCTCGGCGTAGCCGCCGCCGGAGAGCAGCGCGCAGACCTCGTCGCCCGCCTTGAAGTGCTCGACGTCCGCGCCGACCTCCGCCACCACGCCGGAGACCTCCAGCCCCGGGTAGGGCGAGGCGCCCTGCGGAGGCTGGTAGTTGCCCTGACGCTGCAGGACGTCCGCCCGGTTGACCGCCGAGGCGGCCACGTCGATGAGCACGTCGCCGCGCTCAGGACGGGGGTCGGGGACCTCCCGCCACTCCAGCACCTCTGGCCCGCCGCTGCGGGTGATCTCGATGGCTCGCATGCGCACCACGGTAACGGGGCAGGGAAGTTGTGGGTTGCCGGCGTTCCCCGCAGCGCTTGGCGTTAATCTGCAGAGATATTTACTGCCCCTTTAGACCCGCCCGAGGGGGAACACGGTGGCACGACACGATCGGGAAGAATCTCTCGAGGAGCAACTCGCCTGGCTGGACGCCATCAAGGAGTCCGAGGAGGCGCCGGTCAAGGTGAGCGCCAAGACCGGTCCAGGCGTCCCCGCCGACGAGACCGCCGTCGTCTCGCCCTACCCCCAGGACCCGTGGGCGTCGGTGCCGCAGCACGACACGCCGACCCCGCCGCTGTTCCGCGCGGCGGTCGACTCGGTGTACGGGGCGGACGAGGCGCCTGAGTCGGAGAGCGAGGCGGCCGAGTGGCTCGACAAGGCCTCCCCCAGGGACGACCCGCCCGGTGACGACAGCGCCGACACCAGGCCGGCGATCGACGACGCGTTCCTGGCGCCGCTCAAGCCGCTGCCCCGGCCTGACGACACCGACAGCTACGCGCTGGCGTCCTTCCCCCAGCCCGAGCGTTTCCCCGAGCCCGAGAGGCCGGAGGAGCAGACCGAGGAGAACCTCCCCTGGCCCGTTCCCCCCGCCTGGGCCAGGGACGAGCCCGCCGACGAGCCGGAGCGCCCCTCTGACACGTCCCCGGAGGAGCCGCCCCGGCGTCCGGCCGTCGCCGAGCAGCCCGAGCGCCCGGTCTTCCCCGAGCCGCCGCAGCGCGCCTTCGAGGCGCCCAGCCCGCCGTTCGCCGAGCCGTCCCAGCGCGCCTTCGCCGAGCAGCCCGAGCGCGCCGTCGACGAGTCGCGCGGCGGGCCGGAACCCCGCACGTTCGACGAGCACCTCAGGTTCCAGGAGCCCCGCATCCCCACCGAAGAGCCTCCGCAGCCCCGGCCGCGCCACCGCCCGGCCCCGGTGCCCGTCTTCAACGCCCCGCCGAGGCCCCCGGCGACCGGCAGGCCCAGCGCCGACAGCCTCGACCCCGACACGCTGCTGCGCGGCCGCCGCAACGCCCCGTCGAAGGGCTGGCGCCGGCTGGTCTACAAGGCGTCCGGCGGCTGGATCAAGCCGGGCGAGCCGCCGGAGGTCAGGCGCCGCCGGGCGCTGATGGCCAGGGCGCGCACCCCCGTCGCCACCGGCCACCACCGGGTCGCCGTGCTCAGCCTCAAGGGCGGCGTCGGCAAGACCACGACCACCGTCGGCCTGGGCGCCACGCTGGCCCAGATCCGCGGCGACCGCGTGATCGCCGTCGACGCCAACCCCGATCGTGGAACGCTCTCCGACAAGCTGAAGCTGGAGACCTCGGCCACGGTCCGCGACCTGCTGACCGAGCGCGACCAGGTCAAGAGGTATGTCGACATCAGGGCCTTCACCTCGCAGGCGCCGTCCAGGCTGGAGGTGCTGGCCTCCGACCGCGATCCCTCGGTCTCCGAGGCGTTCAGCGGGGCCGACTACCAGGCCGTCTCCCAGGTGC
Organism: Nonomuraea sp. NPDC048826; assembly: GCF_043198225.1. Lineage (NCBI taxonomy): Bacteria > Bacillati > Actinomycetota > Actinomycetes > Streptosporangiales > Streptosporangiaceae > Nonomuraea > Nonomuraea sp. NPDC048826. The sequence goes on from NZ_JBICUQ010000009.1 coordinate 65,416, forward strand.
TGGAGAACTTCTACTCCATCTGCATCACCGACTGCGGCACCGGCCTGCTGCACTCCGCGATGGGCGGGGTGCTCGGCCTGGCCGACCAGATCGTGCTGGTCAGCTCACCGTCGGTCGACGGCGCGCGGGCGGCCTCGGCCACGCTCGACTGGCTGGAGGCCCACCACTACGAGAACCTCGTCCGCGAGGCCACCGTGGTGCTCTGCAGCGTCAGGCCGCGGTCGAAGTCGGCCGTCGACATCAACAAGCTGGAGGGCCACTTCGCCGCCCGGTGCCGGGCGGTGGTGCGGGTGCCGTACGACCCGCATCTGGAGGAGGGCGCGGAGATCGATCTGGACCGGTTGCAGGAGGCCACCAGAGACGCCTACCTGCAGCTGGCGGCCTGCGTCGGGGACGGTTTCGCCGCCCCCGGCCACTGAGCGGAGGGTGTGGGATTCGAACCCACGAGGCCATCGCTGACCTGGCCGCTTTCAAGGCGGCTGCACTCGTCCACTATGCGAACCCTCCAGTGCCGACACCACGATAGCGGCTGCCGTGACGCCGGTGTACGTTCAGGTGGTGGCGGATCTCAAGATCGAGGTGGCTCGGGCGGGCAGCGCGACCACCGTGCGCCTCCGGGGTGACCTGGACAAGCTCACGGCTCCCGACTTCAAGGCCCGGCTCGACGAGCTGGCCGTCCAGGGCCGGGTCGACGTGGTGATCGACGCGACCGGGCTGGAGTTCTGCGACTCGAGCGGTCTGTGGGTGCTGGTCGAGCACCAGCGCACCATCGCCGCTCGTGGTGGCACGCTCCGGCTCAGCGGTGTCCACGGGGTTCTCCAGCGGGTGCTGGAGGTGACCGGGCTCAAGGCCGTCTTCGACGACGTCTTACCCGCGCAGCTGTGACAGCAGCCACTTCGGTCCGGTCGTCTCGGCCCCTAGCTCGGCGACGCGCTCCTTCAGCCCCCGATCGGCGGTGACGACGAGCACCCGCTCCCACGGCTTGGCCCGACGCACCACGTCGACGATCGCGTCGTCGCCGCTGCCGGCCGCCGCGACCACCTGGATGCCCGGGATGTCGGGCGTGCCCCTGGCCGCCCCCTCGACCACCGCCACCATGCGCGGATACCACTGCGCCAGCACCGGGTGCGACAGCCGCAGCACCGACACCGACTCCAGCAGCCGGGTCGCGGCCCCCAGCCGGTCGTTCCACCAGCCGCGCTCCGCCTGCGCGCCCACGATGTTGGCGACGTCCAGCACCAGCGTCTCGGGGCTGATCGCGCCGCTGAGCGCGCCCCACGTCTCGGCGAACCCGGGGTGCAGCGTCCTGGCGGCCACCTCGCCCAGCGGCAGCCAGACCAGCTCGTCGCTCTCGCCGTTGGCGCAGACCGCCGCCAGCCGCTCGGACGACTCCGCGATCACCGTCTCGAACGCCCACCCGCCGTGGTCGTCGCGGTAGACGCCCTGCACCCGCAGACGCTCGCCGGCCAGCGCCGCCTCCTCCCTGGCCTCGCGCAGCGCGGTGGCCACGGCGTCCTCGTGGCTGTCACGCGCCCCGCCGGGCAGCCCCCACGTGCCGCCGTGGTGGCTCCACGCGGAACGCTTCTGCATCAGCACATGCGGCACCCCGCTGTCGTCGTGGTGCACCGCGAGCAGCCCCGAGGCCCCGTGCAGCCCCCAGTGGCGATGCCCTCGCCCGCACTCGGTCCAGCCGTCGCCGTCCTTGTCAGCCATGTCACGATTCTCTCAGCCGCCGCGTCCGCTCAAATATCATCATCCGCCTAGGCCCTGCTGACCTGCGGTAACACAACTCCAACCCTGACGAGGGCGCGCCGGCTCAGCCGCCGCCCTTGGAGAAGTGCTGGTAGTCCTTCGTGCCCGACCAGTCGCCGCCCCACTCCCAGCCCACCTGCTGGAAGGCGCGGACCACCTTGTCGCCGGGGTTGATCACGCCTTTGCCCTTCATCGGACGCTCGGTGTACTTCTCCGCGTTGGCGTGGGCGGTGTCGCCGCTCGCCGTCACGTACGGGTTCTCCCGAGGGTTGAGGTCGATGGCCTCGCCGTAGGCGTGGTTGGACCAGTTGCTCGACCCGGTGGCCCGGCGGCAGTTGAAGGCCGAGGTGTTGTCGGCGTCGATGGAGTCGAAGTCGTCGCCCTTGTAGACGTCGACCAGCTCCATCCGCCTGATCGGCCAGCGCCAGTCGTACAGTTTGCGGAAGACCGTGATCACGTCGTCGGTGACCGTCTTCCGCACGACCAGCTCGCCGGTGTGCGGCCGGTCGTCGAAGCCCCAGTAGGTCATGGTGATCAGGCGCAGGTCGCGGTAGTGCACCGGGCAGCCCTCGCGCCACGAGTAGCGCAGCTGGTCGCGGTTCAGCCGGCTCACCTCGGCGGTGAACTCGGGCGGCTCGGTGGCCGTCGGCGACGCGGGCGGGGCGGACGTGGCGGGTGTCGTGGCTTGTGTCGTGGGCGGCGGCACGGGCCCGCTGGACGCGACCGGGTCCTGTCCGCCGCACGCCACGGATGCGAGCACCACGACCGCCAGAGTGGCGGCACGCTTCATCCCGCCACGATACGTCACGTTCCAGCAGGTCAGCCGGTACGACTCAGTCCTCGGCGGCGTGCCTGCCCCGGGCGGTCAGCTCGCGCAGCAGGTCGGCCGCGTACCAGACGAGGCCGAGGAACGACACTGCGGCGAGCCCGCCGCCGATCCACAGGTCGTTCACCGTCGCGGGGGTGAAGGCCGCGTCCCTGGGCTGGTAGCCGACCGCGAACGGGGCGGCGACGAGCCAGATCCCGGCCAGGAACAGCAGCGCGAGCGCGGTCACGCCCAGCCTGGTCCTCAACGCTTGTCCTCCGCTCCGACGAGGGGCGTGGCGCCGTTCTGCCGCTGTTCGCGCCCGTTGAGGTCCTCGCGCAGCGCCTCCACCAGCGGCGCCAGCAGGGCGGCCAGCTCGGCGGACGAGGTCTGCGGCGCGGCCGGGGCGGGCTGGGGTTCAGGCTCCCGCTTGCGTTCGCGTACCGTCACCAGCCCCCGTGCGACGAGGTCGGCGTGGATGGCGGCGGCGAAGGCGGCGGCGCCGGCGAGCCCCACGACGGTCACCCCGAGCCCGGTCCAGAACTCCGTCACGGTGGCGTCGTTCCAGGCCGCGCCCTCGGGCTGGGTGCCGAGCGCGAACGGCGCGACCATCAGCCAGAGGCCCGCCAGGGCCGCGAGGGCGGCCAGCACGGCGCCGGCGAACTTGCGAATCACTGCGGGATCCCTTCCGTTACGAGCTCTTTCGCGGGCGGAGCCGGCGCGGCCTGCGCGATGAGGGCGCGTGAGGTGGGGCGCAGCACGTCCCGTGCCACGGCCCTGGCACGTTCGCTCTCGGTACGGTCGTCCGGCGGCGCCATCCTGGCCACGGCCGCGAGCAGCGCCGAGGGCCGGCCGTCGGCCCGCTCGACGCGCTGGGCGACGAGTTCGAGCAACAGGCCCGCCAGCACGAGGTCGTCCTTGCCCGGCGGCGGGGCGGCGGGCGGGGGAGTGGCGCCGCCGCGCAGCGGCAGCTCCTTCAGGAAGACCACGGCGAGGAAGCCGAGCAGGGCGATGGGGACGCCCACCAGGAAGACGGTCTCCATGCCGCGGGTGAACGCCTCCAGCACGACGTGCTTGACCGGCTCCGGCAGCGCCTGGATGGCGTCGGGGCTGCCGAGCGCGGGTCCGCCCGTCGCGGGCAGCTCGGAGTTGAGCCGGTTGGTCAGGATCGCGCCGAACCCGGCCACGCCCACGGCGCCGCCGAGCGAGCGGAAGAACGACACGCCGGAGGTGGTGGAGGCCATGTCGCGGATCTCGGCGCCGTTCTGCGCGGCCAGGATCAGCATCTGCATGCTGAGGCCGAGGCCGACGCCGAGCACGGCCAGGTCGACGCCGATGAGCACCGGGCCGGAGTCGACGTGCAGCCGCGACAGCAGGAACAGCCCGACAGCGACGAGCAGCAGCCCGGCGACCGGGAAGATCTTCCACCGGCCGGTCCGCGTGACGATCTTGCCGGAGACGACGCTGGACAGGAACAGCGTGACCACCATGGGCAGCGTCATCAGTCCCGAGTCCGTCGGGCTCATACCCTGAACGACCTGCAGGAACTGCGGCATGTAGATCATCGCGCCGAACATCGCCACGCCGACGAAGAGGGAGGCGACGCTGGTCAGGACGAAGGTGCGGTTGCGGAACAGCCGGGGCGGCAGGATCGGGTTGCCCGCGGTGCGCTCGGCCAGCACGGCCATGGCCAGGGAGAAGAGGCTGATCGCGGCGAGGAAGTAGGTCCAGGGGGAGTTCCACGCGAACTCGGTGCCGCCCAGCGTCAGCAGCAGCATGAGCGCGGTCGCGCTGGTCGTGATGGTGGTGGCGCCCCAGATGTCGACGCGGGTGTCGCGCTTGACGCGCGGAAGCTTGAGCACCTTCTGGATGACCACGGCGGCGATGATCGCGAGCGGCACGCCCACGTAGAAGCACCAGCGCCAGCCCAGCCACGAGGCGTCCACGATGAAGCCGCCGAGCAGCGGCCCGGCGACGGTGGAGACGCCGAAGACGGCGCCGATGTAGCCGGAGTAGCGGCCACGCTCGCGGGGGGAGACGATGTCGCCCAGGATGACCTGGGCCAGTGCCGACAGGCCGCCGGCGCCGATGCCCTGCAGGGCGCGCCCGGCGATGAGCTGGCCCATGTTCTGCGAGAGCCCGGCGGCGAGCGAGGCCGCGACGAAGACCCCGAGCGCGACCTGGAACAGCCGCTTGCGCCCGAACAGGTCGGACAGCTTGCCCCACAGCGGTGTGGACACCGTCATCGTCAAGATGGTCGCCGAGGCCACCCACGAGTACTGGTCCTGGCCGCCGAGCTCTCCCACGATCGTCGGCAGCGCGGTTCCCACCACCGAGGTCGAGAGCATCGAGGTGAGCAGGGCGAGCATGAGCCCGGCCATGACTTCGAGGATCTCGCGGTGGGTGTACTGCTTCTGGGGGCCTGCGGCCGTTGCTTGGCCTGCCAAGTCACCACATCCCCTCATATTCCGGACAGAAGTATACGCTCGTTTACTAGCGGATCGGCAAGCCGATATATTCCCGGGCATGAGAGCTGAGGCCCGCCCGAGAGACCGTGAGGCCACCCGGCAGCGGCTGCTGGACGCCGCCAGGGCGCTGTTCGCCGAGCACGGCTACGAACGCGTCACCGTGCGCATGATCGCCTCGGCGGCCGACGCCAACATCGCGCTGGTGGGCCGCTACTTCGGGTCGAAGGCGGGGCTGTTCGGCGAGGTCCTGCGCGGCGAGCCGACGATCCGGGTCATCCTGGAGGGCGAGCGGGAGGGGCTGCCGCGCCGGCTCGCGGAGTTCGCCGCCCGCCGCATGCACGCCGACCCCAAGAGCCGCATCCTGCGCGCCCTCGCGCACTCCGCCGACGACCCGGAGATCCAGGAGCTCGTACGGGAACGCCTGCGGACGGCGTTCATCGCGCCGCTCGCCGAGTTCCTGGGCGACGATCCCGACGCGATGGCCAAGGCCCGCGCCGCGTCGGCGCTCCTCACCGGCATCAGCAACGTCCGCCGCGCGCTCGGCCCCGAGCCGCCCACGCCGGGCGACGTGGACCGGCTGACGGCCATGTTCACCGTCTGTCTCGATATTTCTGGACATGGACCATAAGACCGAAATACGAGCTTTTTGAGTACGTGTCGCTTCCCCCCGCAGCCGTTAACTTGACAGCACCCCCCCTCAAGGAGTGCGCATGTTGGGTAAACGCTGTGCGCTGGCAGGAGCCACCATCGTGGCCTGCCTGGCATTCCCCTCCACCCCCGCCCTCGCCGAACCCGCGCCCTCGGCGGACCCGGCAACCCCGCCGTCCGTCATCGACGCGCTCGAGCGCGACCTGGGCCTCACCGAGCAGCAGGTCGTCACCCGGCTGGCCAACGAGCAACGCGCCGCCGCCACCGAAGCCACCCTCACCGCCTCGTTAGGCGACTCCTACGGCGGCGCCTGGCTCACCGCCGACGCCTCCAAGCTCATGGTCGCCACCACCGACGCCGCCGAGGCCGCGGTCATCGAGGCCAAGGGCGCCACCCCGGTCGTCGTCTCCCGCACGCTGGCCCAGCTCACCTCGGTCAAGGACCAGCTCGACCAGGTCGCCCAGCAAGGCAAGACCGGCGCCTCGCTCTGGTACGTGGACGTGACCACCAACAGCGTCGTCATCCTGGCCGCCACCCAGGAGGCCGGCGAGGCCCTCGCCGCCGCGGCGGGCGCCGACAAGGGCGCCGTCAAGGTCGCCGTCTCGACCGAGAGCCCGCAGCCGTTCATCGACATCATCGGCGGCTCCGCGTTCTACATCGGCTCCAGCCGGTGCAGCGTCGGCTTCGCCGTCACCCAGGGCAGCACCCCCGGCTTCGTCACCGCCGGGCACTGCGGCCGCGCCGGCTCGCGGACGAGCAACCCGACCGGCACCTTCCAGGGTTCGTCCTTCCCCGGCAACGACTACGCCTGGGTCGCCGCCCCCGGCAACAACCCCACCCCGTACGTGCGCGGCTCCGGCGGCGCGCTCGTCACCGTGCGCGGCTCCACGCAGGCGTCGGTCGGCTCCTCCATCTGCCGCTCCGGCTCCACCACCGGCTGGCGCTGCGGCACCATCCAGCAGCACAACGCCACCGTCCGGTACGCGCAGGGCACGGTCTCCGGCCTGACCCGCACCAGCGCCTGCGCCCAGCCGGGCGACTCGGGCGGCTCGTTCATCTCCGGCAGCCAGGCCCAGGGCGTCACCTCGGGCGGCTCCGGCAACTGCAGCATCGGCGGGACCACGTACCACCAGCCCGTCAACGAGATCCTTTCGAGGTACGGCCTCACCTTGAGAACCGGCTGACCCTCACCTGACCTGGCGTGCCCGGCCCGGAGCGGCCGGGCACGCCGCGTTGGCGATGAGTTTCCGGCACGCGGGCAGTCCTCATGGATGACCCACCCATCCAGCTGAGGAGGACCCATGAAGCGGCCCGTTCTCGACAGCGACATGTTCGCGCGGACCAAGGCCTACAGCGGCTTCGCGGTGGACGACATCGCCGCGGCCAAGCGGTTCTACGGCGAGACTCTCGGCCTGAACGTGTCGGAGGAGCACGGCATGCTCACCCTGCACATCGCGGGCGGCCGGGACATCCTCGTCTACCCGAAGCCGGACCACACCCCGGCCACGTACACCATCCTCAACTTCCCGGTCGACGACATCGACCAGGCCGTGGACGAGCTGACGCGGCGCGGCGTGCGGTTCGAACGGTACGAGCGGCTCCAGGCGGACGAGAAGGGCATCCACCGGGAGGACGGCCCGCCGATCGCCTGGTTCACCGACCCGGCCGGCAACGTCCTGTCCGTGCTCCAGGAATAGTCCCGGCGATACTCTTGGCGCTCGCTTGGGTGCGTCGTCGGGGGAGGCGAACTTACGCTGAACGAAAGAGCCTGCCAGGGGGAGGCAGTGATGGCGAAGTTCATGGACGTCCATCGCGGCATGATGGGCATCACCGGAGAGCAGCTCGAACAGGCGCACAGCGCCGACATCGCGATCCAGGACGAGGAAGGGGTGACCTTCGAGCACGCCTGGGCGGACCCGGAAGAAGGAGTCCTCTACTGCCTTTCCGAGGCGCCCGACGCGGAGGCGGTCCAGCGCATCCACGAGCGCGCCGGCCACCCGGCCGACGAGATCCACTCCGTGCCGCTGACCATCTGAACCACCGCGCCGGCCATCCCCGGCGACGTCACCCGGCGTAGCGCCATCCCGACCAGCGGCTGATCTCCACCAGGATCACCGGCCCGGCCGGGCGGTGTTCGCGGTACTGGCCGTACTTCTCGACGAGCGCGTCCAGCGCGGCGGCCCGGTCCGGACCGTCCTCGGCCACCGCGGCCGTCCCGTCGGCCCGCGCCCACCACAGCCGCGCCCAGTCGTCCTCGTAATGATCGACCAGCAGCGAGACGCACGGATTGGCCCGGATGTCGCGCAGCCGCCGCAGGTCGGCGGTGCGCTTCGGCTTGTGGTCGACGGCGGTCACGACCCGGTCGCCCACCACGGCGAACGTCACCGGCACGAGGCGCGGCCGCCCCTCGGCGCCCACCGTCGCGAGCCGGGCCACCCGCCCGCCCGCGAACCTCCGCCGCGCCGTCTCGGCATCCATCCCCTCAGCATCCCCGCCGATCGGTGACCGTCACCGTCACGTAAGCGTGCCGACCGGTCACTGCGGGTACGACGACCCCAACTCTCAGGCGAGGAGGAGCATCGGAATGATCCCCGGCTGCGGAAGCTGTGACTGCAACGATGTCATGTACGAGGGCACCCCGCCGCACTGGACGACGTTGCGCGTCGAGTGACGGGCACCGCAGGCCCCGCCGCGCTCGTCGGCGGGGCCTTCGCCTGTCAGGGCTTCCGCCAGGTGTCGAACGTGGGGACGGGCCGGTCCATGGACTCCATGAGCCGCTTCACCCGGTCGACGCAGCCGGGGCAGACGCGTGCCTCGACCGCCCTGGCGGCGGCTTCCGGCGTCGGCTCACGGAAGGCGCCCGAGATCGTCATGCCCAGCGGAAGATTGGTCCCGGGGTCCATCATGATCGTCATGACCGTCGCGGGCGTGAAGCCGAAGGTCTGCTTGCACAGGTGACATCGGCCGATCGTGCTCATCTGCTCGTCCGCCATGGCGCCGCCTCCTTTACCGCACCGTACAGCAGCCTTGCCAGACGGCGGGAAGATCTTGAATGATGGCTCGTCTCACGGACGAAGGCGGCCCGGTGGACATCACGGTCACGTACGAACCCACGCCCGACGAGGTGGCACGAGCGCTCGACCAGGGCGTCAGACACCAGCTGAGGGTCATGGTCGTCGTGGCGTCGTCTTTTCTGGTCGTGGCCGGACTCGTCTGCCTCCTGCTGGGCGGCACCGGCGCCGGCGTCGCCCTGCTCGCGGGAGCCGCCGTCTTCCCGCTCGCGATGACCTGGTCGATCCGGCGTACCGGCAGGCGGCAGTTCGCCCATCTCTGCGTGCCCACCACCCTGCGGCTGACCGACGACGGCTACGAGGCCGAGACCGAGGCGTCCCTGATGCGGATGCGCTGGGCGACCTTCGGCCGGATCGTGACGGGGCCCGAGTTCTGGCTGTTCTACGTGAACAAGCAGTTCACCGGCTTCCTCCCCAGACGGGCTTTCACCGGCGACCAGCAGGCCGAGTTCGACCGCTTCGTGGCCGCCCGGACGGCCTGACTCGTACCCGCCCTGAACCAGAGCCGCTCCCGGACGGCGGGAAGGGCTCTGGAGTGCGGCCCGCCCGGCGTCAGTCCTCCAGCTTGCTGGTGACCTGGCTCCTGGGCGGCGGCTTGATCGAGACCTTGGTGCCCCAGCCGGTGTAGCGGGTCTCGGTCTCGATCGTCTTCTCTTCCCAGGTGGGGAGGTTCGCGAGATCCTTGGCCAGCCACGTGGTCTTCAGCCTGCTGGGCAGGCCCTTGCGGTCGACCGTGAGGGTGTAGGTGATCGTCGCGTCGGTCGCACGGATCATTCCCAGCGTCTGCCCGAACCACGGAGAGATGTTGTACAGCCGCTCCAGGCCGATCGTGCCGCGGTAGGTGGAGCCGCTGCGCTTGCCGCGCTTCACCAGCTCCGCCAGCGTGGCCGGTTCGAGCGGGCTCACCAGCTGGCCGAACCAGCTGCTGACGGTCCCCGTGTTGAACAGGCTGAAGGTCTTGTACCAGGTCTTGCCCTTGGGGAGGCTCTCGGCCAGGACCCCGCCCGAGCGCCAGGCGTCCTTGCCGATGATGATCGTCCGTTCGGGCTTGGTGGTGTGCCCGTCGAACAGCGGCGAGGCGAACGTGCCCCGCACGTCGGAGGCGACGATGCCCTTCTTGCCGAACCTGACGACCCCGGTACGGCGTACCAGCGGGTCGTTGTTGATGCTGCCGACGAACGCGCTGGCGTCGGTGAACCGGACTCCGCGCCCGGTCTTGAGCTGCGCCTTGAGCGCGGCGACGGGGTTCTTGACGCCGCTCTCCGCCGTCGCGGCGCCCGCCTGCGCGGGTAACGGCGCCAGCAGCACGGCAGCGCCGGCCACCATGGTGATCACGAGTTTCATGTCTGGTCATGGTGCCCGAAGACGATCACGGTCGCATGTCGTTTGTTTCGCGCTTCGTGGCTACTTGAGCACCCGGGTGCGCTGGGAGACCCCGGGATAGACCATGACGAGGAACGCCTGCCTGGCGTCCCCGTCGTCCGCCAAGGCCGCCTTCGCCCCCCGCATGTGCACGCGCACCCCGTAGTGACCGGCGTCGCGGATCGCGAGATCGGGAAGTCCCATCAGCGCCTCACCCTCGTCGTCGGTGAACACCATCTCCCCGTCGGTGCTCCGATATCCGACCTCGACGACCTTGTCCCAGCCGGCGACCCTGACCGGAGGACGCCGGTCGTACGCCTCGACGGAGACACAGACGTGCTGGTCGGTGTCGGCGGTGAGGATGGTGAGGTCACCGGGGGCGGCGCCCACGACCTCGTTGGCGAGCGCCCGGTCCACGGAGGACGCTCCCTCGATGTCCGCTCCGTCCTCCATGATCTCGAGCATGCCCATGGCCCCCACCCAGACCACGGCGCTGCCGCGCAGCGCGGGACGCACCCGCGGCCGGTGCTCCGAACGGGCCGCGCACCGCCGCTCCGCGGTCGCGATGACGTCGCGCTCCCGCTTCCGCTCCGCCGCCTCCTCGTCGAACCGGCGCCGGTTGAGCGACGGACACAGGTATCCGAGCGCCTTGGCGTTCTCCTCCGTGTCGACCACGAAACCGCGGGTCTCCATGACCGCGTGCATCTCCCGCGAGTCGGCGCGCAGGGACACCTCGCACAGGCCCCGGCCGAGCTTCACCAGATGGACGTCAGGTATGTGGGCGTAGCGGCCGTTGAAGGCCAGGCGCTGCCTGTTCGTGCAGACGAACGCGGTCTCCCTCTCCCAGGGCGCGGGCTGCTTGTTCAGGTACACCGACATCCGCCACGGCGCACACTCCTTCGACGCGGCCGAGGTGACCTTCTCCGGCGGATGGTCCTGGACCACCGTCGCGAGCAGGAGCACCACGGCGGCGACCGCCGTCACCGGGCGCGGCAGGGATAATCGGCGTGATGTCGGCACGCGGGACTCCGATCCGGGCAGAAAGCGGGCCGTACCTCCCTATCCGATCTTGACTTCCCGTGTCCAGAAAACCCGGCATCGGCCTTGACGCATCAGCGGGGCGACACGAAGATGGCCCGGCGTGGGATGGAACACGTCGGCGTTGTTCGTGCGGGACCGGTCGATCGAGGAGGTCGCCGGCTGCCTGGCCGACGCCGCGTACGCGCCGGGCCATGACCGGGCGAGCGCTGACCAGGCGTGGAGCGGCCGTCCCGGGCGACGCCTCTACCTCGCCGAGTCGGGCGGCTGGTGTCAGCTGTGGGACCCCGACCAGCGGATCCCGTTCGAGATCGAGAGCTTCCTGAAAGGCACGCGGGTCCTGGCGGTGGTGTTCGCCGGGGTGTCGAGCGTCTACGGGTTCTGGCTCTACGACGACGGCGAGCTGGTCCGGGGGTCGGTGCTCGAGAACGGCGAGCCCGTGGTCGACCTGGGGGAGCCGCTGCCGGTGGAGGCCCGCGTCCGGATCCCGGAGTGGGGCCCCGACGAGGACTTCCTCTGGGAAGTGATCGGCGACGTGACGGGCCTGACGGCCGCCGTCGACCAGACCTTCGAGGTGTACGAGGCCGTGACCCGCTAAATGACCGGTCCGTGACCTGGTCGTCGCGGTGTCCGGTGGCAGAGGCTGGTGCGACTCATACGTCCGGCGAGCGGGATCCCCGCCCGCCTCGACGCGTTGCCTTCACATCGAGAGGGACATCGACACATGACGTCACCAATCGCGCGGTCGCGCCGTTCGGCGGTCCTCGGACTCGTGCTGGCCGTGAGCGCCGCACTGTCCACCGGCACCGCAGTCCAGGCGTGGGCCTCCACGCCGAGCGCGCCGGCACCACGCGTCAAGGTCCAGGAGTTCGTCACCAAGGACGGCGGCTTCTTCTACACGGCCAACGAGCAGGAGAAGCAGACAGCCCTCCGGTACGGCTGGCGTACGACGAAGACGCCCCTGTACTACCTCTCCGGCACGCCCTTCACCGGCGGCAAGCCCCTCTACCGGCTGCGCTGGAAGAAGAAGACCTCCTACATCGTCTCGACCACCGTGGCCGAACGCGACCGCCTGATCGCCACCGGCGACTTCCGCTACGACGGCATTCTCGGCTACGCGCCGGAGAGCCGCGCGGCCGGCGGCGACGTGCGAGCCTGGCGTCTGTCGAGCAACGGCCGCTGGCGGCTGGCGATCGACGAGCACAAGGAGAGAATCGTCGCCGACGAGCCCGGCTGGAAGGTCGACGGCTGGGTGTTCTACCAGTTCACCAGTCCAAGCTGACGCGACGCCGAACCTTCGTCGCTCGGCCGCGGCACCCTTTCGGGCGCCGCCGCCGGTGCGGCGTGAGCTAGTCGGGCTTCAGCACCTTGTCGTCCGCGTGCGCGCCGAACTCGGCGACGCGCACCTCCGCGATGTGCTCGTACCGGCTGATCCGGTCGGTCCACTCCGCGTCGACGCCGAAGGCCACCTGCGCGAAGCCCACCTGTCTGATGGCCTCGGCGAGATCCGGATCGCCGGGGGCCAGCAGCCACACCGGCGCGTCCAGCGCCACGGTGTGCGGCGGCACGAAGAACTCGTCCGGCACGACAGTGCGCGCATGGACGAGCGCGCCGACGGCGACGACCGAGCCGGCCCCCAACCGGGCGCACTGCAGGACCGTCGCCGCGGTCGCCACATAGGAGCACCTGCCGACCTCGCACCCCAGCAGCGTGGCCTGCGGCCCCACGAAGACGTGGTCGCCGACGAGCACCGGCTGATCGCCCGCGACCGCGGACCCGCGCAGCACGGCGTTCTCGCAGATCACCGCCGCCTCCCCGACCTCGATCCGGGACCCCTCGGCATCGAGCACCGCACCGTACATCACCCGCGCCCTCGGCCCCACGCGCACATCACCCACGAGCGTGGCCGTCGGGGCGACATAGGCGGTGGGATGGACCTGCGGTTCATGCCCGCGGTGCCGGATGCGGATTCCCCGCGCTGCAGCGATCACCAGCGGATTCTCACCGGCCGGCCGCGAGCACGCTGGCGGATTTCAGACATTGCTGCCGAGGACAGGGATTTCCCTGGGCTGTCCCCTGGTGTGAGAAGTCCAGGCGCAAGGCAGCCTGTGGTCACACGCATCACTGCGGTCCAGGAGGAGGGAAGACCGTGATGGAATCGTCAGCTGGTGATCTGTTCGCGGTGCCCGCATGGTGGGACCCGAAAGCACGGAGGATGATCTTCAATCCCACGACGATCGTCATGGGCATGCTGGTGATGGACGCCACCTCCATCGCTTACGCAAGCGAAGATGGGCTGGTCTTCGAGGCGACCCGCGATGAGCTCGATGTGACCTGGCTCCCCGTCCGATCGGGATGCGACATCAGGATCTCGGGACGCTCTTTTCGCCTGTACTTCGGCTCTCCTGTGGAAGGCGCGCCACAGATCCCGGCCCAGGAAAGCGAGCTCGCGGTCATGGTCGGACACCTGGAGGGAACAGCGGTGGCCGCGGAGGCGGTAGGCGGCACGGTGGGGGACGTGGCTGACTTCGCCGGTGGATTGGTGGGGCCGGTGTTCAAGGCGTACTCGGCAATCGGCGATCTGAGGGACGCCCGCAAGCGATTCACCGCCGTACGGACGCGACTCGGAGGATAGGGGTTCCTCCTGTCCTGTAGGAGCACGATCCCTGCGGGAGGTGGGACCCGTCCGAGCATCGAGAAAGCCCTTCCCGGGTGACTCGGGAAGGGCTTTCGAAGGGCGGAGGATCGGGGATTTGAACCCCGGATGGGCGGTAAACCCAAACCGCATTAGCAGCTCGGAGCCTGACTGTTCCAGGCCGTTCAACGTGGACCAACGCGGCTGGATGGACGCCCTGGAACTTGGTGGTACCGCGCGGAACTGCAACCCAAACTGCAACCCGTACCGAGCGCTCCGTCGTGCGACAGAACCGCACCTCTGAGCGCAAGGCCTAACGGCTCCGAACGGCCTCTTCTATCCGCGAGGCAGCTTCGACCGGGTCCTCGTGCTCCCAGACTCTGATGACAAGCCAACCGGCCGCTTCGAGCTTGGCGTCCGTGTCACGGTCCCGGATTCTGTTCTTTTCGATCTTTTCGTTCCAGAACTCGTCATTGCGCTGAGCTGGCCGGTAATGCTCTGCGCAGCCATGCCAATAGCAGCCGTCTGAGAACACCGCCACTTTTGCTCTCGGGAACACGACGTCCGCTCGTCTCCGTAGCCCCTCGACCGGGGGCGTGTCCACGCGGTAACGGAGACCGAGCGCGTGGATCGCTGACCTGAGGGCGAGTTCGGGCTTGGTGTCGCGGCTGCGGTTGGCCTTCATGACCTTCCGTGAAGCGGGGGTGCTGGCCCATGAGTCCTCTGCTAGCTCCGGAACGATCAATCGCTCTTGCTCGAACGCAAGGCGCCATGCGGCCGCTAGATTGCGGGCACGAGTCGTCTCAGTGACCTCACCGAGATAGGCCGTCCCGGTCTTGCCTCTGTCGGACCAGCGAAGGTAGGCCCGGATCCGGCGGGTGTTCGGAAGCAGTTTGAGCTCTACGGACGCCAACGCCTGCCGGCCTTCTCCGAGACGGATGTAACGCCGATCGCGTCCGCCAGCCGCACGATCTTGTTCTGCGGTCCGGGCGGAACGGCTGAGGCCGGGCTTGCCTTTCCACGCTCGGTCGGGCGGTGGCTTATCCTTCCACCGCATGGGCTCGGCGACAGACGAGTCAATCATGTCGATGCTTCGGCCTCGTCCAGGACCGTCGCGACCGCGCGGGCGAAGACCTGGCCAAGAAGAACGGGCACGGCGTTACCGAGCTGCCGCATCTTCTCCCCACGAGGCCCCGCAAGAACCCAGTCGTCGGGGAAGGTCATCACCCGAGCGGTTTCGCGGACGGTCATGTATCGGTGCTCGTCATTATCAAGAAGCATCACGGACTCGCCTCCCGGGACTCCGTGGACACCAGCCTTGACGGTCTTGGCTGGTCGATCCAGTTCGTTTGGTGTATGTCCGGGATAAATTCGAGCGCCCGGCCAGCCGATGTGATCCGTGAAGCCGCCCAGGTGGTACTCTTCGCGGTCGAGTTTCTCGATCGGAGGCAGAGGACGTTGTCCGTCGATGCCCTTGATCGCGTCGCGGAGAGTGCGCCACGGTCGGAGACGTTCTCCATCGAGCAACGGCAGCGGGCGCTGTGGAATCCGCGCCATCACTCGCTCGCGAACCCTCTTCGGTACTTCCGGGTGTCGTTCCCAGTACGAGCCGTTTCGCATGTCATCGTGAAGGCTCTCCTCAGAAAACTGTGGTCGCACCAGCTGCTCGAACCGATCCCAGTCAACCCCAAGGTCCCGTCGGAACGCGATCATGATCACACGGTTCCTGATCTGTGGGACGCCGTAGTCAGCCGCGTTTACGGGGTAATGCCTCACATCGTACCGCTCGTGATCATCTATTGTGGCTGTCTCGAGGAGGTGGCGCAAAACCTCATCGTGATCCTGCCATCCACTATCTTCCGTTCGCACTTCGAATGGAAGGGACAGCTCGCGCTTGATGTATTCGAAGTAGGGCATGAACGATGGACGCAGGAGCCCCCGCACATTCTCGCAAATGACCGCCTTGGGCTCCATTTGTCTGATCGCCTTGAACATGTGTGGAAAACCGTTGCGCTTATCCTCGTCGCCCTTCGCCACGCCTCCGAGGCTGAAGGGTTGGCATGGTGGCCCGCCAGCGAGAACGTCCACGCGGCCTTTGAGGTACTCGAAGTCAACCTCGGCGACGTCCCCCACGAGTAGCGGGGGGTTCTCGCCTGGTTCCGGTATGGGCGGTGTAACGCCCACCTCATACGGATGGGCCTTGTTCGCCTCCAGCGTCTCGCAGGCACGCTTGTTGAACTCGTTGAACAGGAGGGGTCTGAAGCCAGCGCTGGCGACCGCCATGGCTAGGCCGCCACCGCCCGCGAAGAGCTCCACGCTCGTACGGTCCTTCGGGGCGTGATTCGACTGTTCAACCATGGCGAAAGCGTACCGCGGAGTTAGCGATCTTGCACCCCCATCGCTGGGGTCTCTTCGAACGCACGTGCAAACACGCACCCTTCGGTCGCACCAGACAAAGTGATCTAGGACACCTCGCCAGTACCTAGACTTGCGAGAGTCGATCGAGACGTGGCTGAGTACGACAGTGGGAGTGGCACATGAGGACGGACGGCAACAAGGCCCCAGACCTTGCAGGGCGTCCCACATGAGTGGGCAGTTCAGTGATGGGTTTCGCCTCAGCATCACCAAGGCGCTGAGTACGCAGCTCTACGCGGCCCTTGAGGCACTCGAACCGGCACCTCTGACCATGAGAAACCTGGACGCTCTCAATGATCAGGCCGCCAAGCTTGGCTTGGACAGTCTGGCGGGGGTGTATCAGCTCTACCGCCAGAGGCCGGGTGGACACGAACTCACCTACGTCGGCAAGGCCGACCAGCCCCTGCCCAAACGTCTAGGCGAGCACCTCTTCAAGCTGTCGGGAAGGGTGGGCATCTCGATCGATGAGATCTCGTTCAAGTGCCTCTTCGTGGAAGAGGACCTGTCCGCCGTCTCTCCGGAAAAGATGCTCATCAAAAGGCATCAGGAGACCAGCACCATCGTCTGGAACAACCGGGGTTTCGGCATCAATGATCCAGGACGGAACCGAGACGGGACCGTCCTCAAGAACACTCATTTCGATCTTGAGTATCGCATCGACCTCGGCCGAGAGGTCTCCGGCCTTCGGGCGGGCTCTCAGTCTCTAAGCGATTTACTTCAAACGGTCAAGTCGGGGGTCCCCTACACCTTCCGCTATCAGCGCTCTGCCAGCTTCAAGGACAAGCAGGTCGTCGTCCCCCACGCGAACATGAGTGTGGACGAGGTCTTCCGGCTCATCGCCGAGCACCTGGACGAGGCATGGAAGATCAGCGCCCTCGTGGGCTGGACGATCATGTATCCGGACAACACTCGTAGTTATCCCAGCGCTTTTCGTTACTACCGATCCGACGGCACCGTGGCGGACGCTATCCCCCGGACGAAGCAGACCGAAGAAGGCGACGTGGGTGATCAAGACAACGGGGACGGTGAGGGTGAGAGCGCGCTGTTCTGACGCGCGCTCCACTTGACGGACCGCCACGATCTTGTTCGGTGAGCCGTGCTGAGGGACGAAGCACGGATCGTCGATCGCCCCCAGCCATTAACGACGGCCAGCCATGCCGTGGCGATCGTAGGGCCGCATCTGTGCGGCGGCGTGGCAACCCCGGTTGGCGCGTTCGGTTGGTACGGCGGGGCCGGCGTGCGGTGCCCGGCCCGGTGTCCCGCCGCCGTCCGGGACCGGCCTCCAGGCCGCACGCCCGGACGGCGGGCGGGCGGAGGGCCGGGGGTACGGCGGCGCGCCGCGCCGCCGCTTGATCCATAAGAGATTAATTCGGCAAGTTCTCCAAGGTCAGCGACCACGGATAGTTCTCAATGCGTTCCGCTCCGGAGCTTGGCGGGTGTGGCTCGAACTGGCCGGGGCCGAGCAGGACACGTACGCCTTCGGCTCGGAGCTGGTCGACGCTGCGTTGGAAGGGGGCGCGTGCTGCCAGGGCGGTGTTGACGAAGGGCAGGATGACGACGGGGATGCCGAGACCTGGGGCTTCGGACAGGACGCCGAGTGCGTAAGTGTCGGCGATGCCTTGGGCGAACTTGTTGATCGTGTTGTACGTGGCCGGGGCGACGATGATGGCGTCGGCACGGGGCGATTTGGGCTCGTGCGGTTTGCGGTACTGGCTTCGGACGGGGCGGCCGGTCCGCTTCTCCAGTTCGGCAGTGTCGATGAAGTCGAGTGCCGACGGGGTGGCGATGATCTGGACGGTCCAGCCGGCGTCTTGGGCGAGGGTGACGAGGCGCCCGACGTCGGGGGCTGGTCCTGCGGCGCAGACGATGATGTACAGGACTTGGCCGGGTTGGGTCACGCGATGACTCCCAGGGTTGCCGCGTAGTCGCGGGCTTCGCGGCGGACGCTGATCGGGGCGGTTGCCAGGATGTCACGTACCAGCCGGAGGGCCGCGGGGCGGCCGGAGATCTCCTCTGGGGCGATCTCGCCTGCGGCGCGCAGGATGTGTAGGGCCTTGTCGTGTCGGTTCCACATGAGGAAGGCGCGGGAGGTGTCGAGCAGGAGGGTCGCCTTGCGTTCGTTGATGGGGAGCTGGTCCAGGTCGACTTGGCGGGCGTAGTCGATGGCGGTGCCCGCGTCGCCGAACCGGAGGGCGACGTTGATCCGGTGGCACAGGACGTTGTTCGGGCCGAACGCGGTCCACATGTGGTTGGCGTCTTGACCGAGCCGACTGCCGGCCTCGGCTGCCTCGTCCAGGAGTTCGGCAGTGTTGTGACGGCTGCCCGTGTCCGCGGCTGCGATGGCTCCGCGGAGCAGCAGAGATCCGTAGATCGACAGATCATTGGGGGTGGGCTCGGTGAGGTCGGCCGCCATGCGTTCGGCCGCGGTGCGGGCCGCGCCGGTGGCCGCGTGGTGATGGCCGCCGTCCATCAGGGCGTGGGTGATGATGCGAGAGCTTGAGCCGATCATGAGCGGGTTCTGGCTGGCGTGGGCGGCTTGGACGCTGCGGTCGGCTGCGAGCCAGGCCAGGCCCTTGTCTTCCTGTTTGAGCAGGATGGAGGCGGTGACGTGGTACGCCTCGGCGGACAGCGCTTGTGCCCGTAGGCGCTCGTCCCCCTCCAAGAAGGCGCAGGCGGCGCGAAGTTCGTGGAGAAGAGCGGGGAGTTTCGCGGTCACCTCGGTGTACCGGCATGCCTGGTAGTTGCGTTTGGCGACGGCGACCGCTTTGGCCAGGGAATCGAGGCTGGCGGGTCCTTTGGCGGGGCTGGCGTAGTCGATCAGCACGGCGGCTAGCTTCTCGATGTCCGTGTCCGCGCCCTGAGCTGGTTTTCCGAGTACGGCGCTGAAGAGGGCGGCCCCGGTGAGACCGACGAATTCACGGCGTCGTACGTCTCTTTCTTCGCCACCAAGCTCGGGGAGAGTTACAGCGCGCGGCGCATTGCTGATGCTATCGACCGTTGTGACGGGCTTTTCAGGAGTACGTCCGCGTCTGGTGGGGGCGAAGCCTAGGTCTTCGGGGTCAAGGTGCGTGACCTCGGCCAGAGCCAGTCGGTATGGCTCCCGTGGCCAGGTGACCTCTCCGGCTTCCCACCGGCGTATCCGTTCCTCGTCGCAGCTCAGGCGGTGCTTGATCCCGCTCTTGCTGAGGTTGACCATTTTGGCCATTTCGGCACGAGTCAAACCGGCCTGCTGTCGCCAGTTCCGAAGTCGCTCATTAGGTGCGGCGTCGGGCATATCTGGCCTTCTTTCCGAGCGGAGATCGAAAAGGGGTTATGAGGGGGGCCTATCGGCGGGTCCCCTCATTCTGCTTTGCCGGTGGACTTGCCATCAACCAACAAGGTAAGCGAAGCGGGCTTCCGCCGCAGGGAGCACCGAAAACGACTCGCGAGGAGATGGCGACGGTGACCCGGCCAGACGAGAACTGCGAGACCAGCCCCTGTCCCGCGTGCCGTGGGCGTGGTTACAAGCTCAAGAGCTCGCGCCACGCTCTCCTGATCGGCGTCGGCGGGGAGGAGGCGGAACGGATGGGAGAGCGGACGTGTCTCGACTGCCTCGCAAGCGGCCAGGCCGGAGGGAACGGGAAATGAATTCGATCACGCAAGCGGTCTTGCACGGCTTCGGGCAGATGGACGAGGCGAACGCCCTGATCCGGCTGCGTGACCGGCTCGTGAGCCGGGGCGTCAACGCCGAACTGCGGGACAACAACTGCGCGCTCATGGTGCACAAGCGGGAGCCGGGTCTGCCGGTGTGGGTGTTCGTCGGATACGGCGGCGCCTACTACTCCTGGCAGAGCGCCGAGAAGCGGCATCCGATCGATGATGTCGAGGGGGCGGCGGACGTCTTGGCGGAGTACGTCGCCAAGTAGCAGACGGGCGCGGCAAGGTGGTGTCAGCCCTGTTCGGAGGGGATCGGGGCCGGTCCTTCCCAACCTTGCCGTGTCTCATCGCCCGACAGGCAGTCCAGCCCATACTCATAGGAGGGTGCCCCCGTTCCCTCCGTCGGCTGCCTGTCGGGTGTTCTCCTGCACCCCTGTGGAAAGTGTGGACGAGTGGGCTGAGCCCAGGTTACGCTCAAACTTGGTAAAACAACCTGTCGGGTGTTGGACGGTCAAAATGTCGCTAGAGTCCGTGCCGCCGAAGTATGCACAGCTTGTGCAGGCCCTTCAGCGGCGTATCGAGTCGGGAACCTATCCGCCCGGTTCTCTCCTCCCAAGCGAACACCAGCTCATCCGAGAGTTCAGCGTGTCCCGGCCTACCGTGGTCGCCGCGCTGCGAGTGCTGCGCGAACAGGGGTGGATCGAGTCTCAGCAGGGCAAGGGCCGTTTCGTACGCGGACGTCCCGCGATGGCGGCCGTGGAGCCCAACCGTCCGGGACAGGCTTACCTGACCAACCCGGAGACCGACGCCCCCGGTGAGTTGATCGAGGCCGGGGCCGTCGCGCTGCCCAATCGGGTGGCGGTGTTGCTGGACGCTCAGCCCAAGAGCAAGGCGTTTCTGCGTCGTCGACTGGTGATCCGTGATGGCGAGCCAACTGGGCAAGTGTCGCTCTGGTTGCCTCTGGAGTTGTCGGAGGGGACCGACCTGACGAGTGGTGAGCCGTTGCGGGAGGGCATCCGTGAGCATCTGAGGTCCCGCAAGGGCGTGCGCTTCGATCACATAGTGGAGCAGATCACCGCACGCATGCCCACCACCCAAGAGGCCAAGCAACTCGGCATGCCCAAGAATGTGCCGCTTCTCGCTGTGTTCGGCGCCGTCCGAGACGCCTCCGGCCGGCCCTTGGTCGTGGTTGAGGTACTACTCCCGGCGGACCGGCACGAGTTGGAAGACGCCTACCCGGTTTCGTAACTCACGTACTTGGCACGGTGGGCCGGCTGGCTGATGCCTTCCGGCCCCCAGGGTTTCGAGCTGCCCGCGTAGAACCTGCACCTGCCGCATTGGTAAGAGGTTCGTCACTTCAGCCGGGTCACTTGACGTAGCAAGTTTAAGCCTCTTACTCTCAGAGCATCACTTGATAGGTCAAGTGTCAGTCAGTCAAGAGAGGAGAGCCGTTATGGCTCTGCAAGGCCCCATCCCCGTCACCTACGCCATGGTCTTCCCACACGGCTGCTACGTCGTCGGCACGGTCGAACCCGTCAAGGACTTCGACGCCTCGACCAACGGCCGCTTCGTGCAGGCCCGCGACAAGCAGACCGGAGAGCTGGTCTGGCAGGTCGCGGTCATGGACGGTGACCCGACCCTCAAGCCCGCCCAGAAGACGGTAGCGGTCAAGATCCTGGCCCCGGTTCAGCCGGTGCCGCCCGCCCCGATCCAGGGGCTTCCGTTCACACCCGTCGAGTTCGACGGCATCACGGTCACGCCGTACGTCAACGGCAACGGCCGGCTCGCCTACTCGATCAAAGTCCGCGAAATGCGGGCTCCCCACCAGACCACCCAGCCCGCCCAGGGCAAGGCCGGAAAGGACGCCGCCTGATGACCCGACGCCGTACCCCGCGCAACAGCGTGATCCGGCTGACTACCGGACACGCCGCCCGCACCCTCAACCACCCGTTCACCCGCCGTGAGCCCGTCCTGGCGCTCGACTTCGGTGCCACCTCCGTCCTGGTCACCACCAGCGGACCCGTGACCAAGGATGACCTGGACTTCGCCCGCCAGCTCGCCCGCGAGGCCCACCGCTTCGCCCGCTCGCTGGAGCGCAGCTTCCACGGCCTGCTCGACGGACAGGGGGTCGCGGCGTGAACGAGCACCGGCCCTACACCTACCTCACCTGCTCCCTAAGACCGGAGTCCACGCCGCACCTCGGCGTCTCCTTCTACACACCGGACCTGCGGGTCCGCGCCGGAATCCTGCTCAGCAACCCGCGCCCGTACCTGGAGTTCAGCTCCGACGAAGCGCACGTCCACATCTCCACCACCGGAGCCGGGTCGGTCACCGACGCCGATCTGACCCTGGCCCGCGAGATCTTCAACGCCGCCGCTCGCTACCTGGCCGATTGCGAGTGCCTGCACGCCGAGCAGGCCGACAAGGACGCCACCGACCCGGCGGCCTGACACATGAGGCGGGGCCGCTGGAAGCGGCAACTTCCGGCGGCCCCTCGGTTCTCCCACGACTTGCTCAATCACGAGAGGTTCCCAGCTTATGTTCAAGCGGCTGCCTGGCGACGAGGCGCGTAACCTCGTCTCCACCACGCCCGACACGGCCGTTGTCTTCCGTCCGGCCGTGGTCACCACTCCTGCCATCCTCACCATCGTCATCCTCGCCGGGCGCATGCTCGCCGGGCTCGTCCGTACGGTCTGGCGTCACCCCATCGCGGCCGCCGTCCCGGTGGCCTTCGGCGCTCTCTGGTACGTCTACGGCTGGCCGTTGGCGGCCTCTCTGTCCGGGACAGTCGTTCTGGCCCTGATCTCGTGGGCGTTCCTCGACCGCCCGTCCTTCGCCCGCCTGGTCGGCTACCGGCTGCTGGCCTGGTGGCGACTCGTCTGGATCTACCGCCGTCACTGGCAACCCGTCATGATCGTCTCCGGTCTCGGCCGCCACGTACGGGGCCGCGACTACCTGCCCATCCTCGGCAAGGTCACCTGCACCTCGTGGGCCGACCTGGTCACCGTGCGCATGCTCAAGGGCCAAGCGGTCAAGGACTGGTCCGATCGCCTCGACCACCTGGCCCAGGGCTTCGGTGCGAAGTCGTGCCGGGTGGCGCTGTCCCGGGCCGGTCGGCTGACGCTGACCTTCCCACGCAGCGATCCACTCGCCTCGCCCCTGTCCGCGCTCGCCGTACCGGAGGAGCCGACCGTGGGACCGGTCGAGATCGGCCGGGGTGAGGACGGGCAGCCGTGGCGGCTCAAGGTGCACGGCACGCATGTCCTCGTCGCGGGTGCGACCGGGGCCGGCAAGGGGTCGATCATCTGGTCCGTCATCCGCTCCCTCCTCCCCGCCGTCCGTGCCGGACTGGTCGAGCTGTGGGCTCTGGACCCCAAGCTGATGGAGCTGTCCTACGGGCGCGCCCTGTTCGGCCCCCGGTACGCGGCGACTCCGGAAGAGTGCGCCGACCTGCTGGAGGAGGCAGTCTGCGTCATGCAGAAGCGTGCGGCTCGTTTCGCCGGTCTCCAGCGCTCCCACATACCCACCATCGATGATCCGTTCATCCTGGTCGTGGTGGACGAGGTGGCGTTCCTGACCGCCTACCAGTCGGACCGGCAGCTCCGGCAGCGCGTCTCCGCCGCACTGGCCACGCTGACCACGCAAGGCCGCGCGGTGGGCGTCGGCGTCCTGGCCGCGCTTCAGGACCCGCGCAAAGAGGTCATGAACATCCGCAACCTGTTCCCCGACAAGATCGCCCTGCGGCTGGACGAGTCGGAACAGGTGGACATGGTCCTCGGCGACGGTGCACGTGATCGCGGCGCGCTCGCCGACCACATCTCACCGGTTCCGGAGCTGGGCGCGGGCGTCGGCTACGTCCGGCTGGAAGCCAGCCCCGAACCTGTCCGGGTCCGCGCCGCCTACGTCTCCGATCACGACATCCGCGCCATGGTCGACGCCTACGCGCCGCATGGGGAGGCCGCGTGAAAATCTGCTTTCACGGCACCGCCGACGAAATCAGCCTGGTCGCAGGCCGTCCGCTGCTGGTCCTGCTGACCGCCCGTGACCTGCCACGAATGCGAGTCTTCGAGCTCCACCACCCCCGCATCCACGCCTACTCCGCCCAAAAGCACTACCGGCTCTGCGCCGCGATGACCGAGACCACCGACGAAGGGAGTACCGCATGACCCATCCGCACGACCGTGCACTGCCCCGGGCCGTCCGCCAGGCCATGCCGATGGCCCGGGACGTGCTCGTAGAGGTCGCCAAGCAGCACGGGGTCTGCATCAGCCCCATCCCGCTGCGGCGACTCGACATCGTCACTGGCAAATCCGAGATCATCGATGTACCGTGCGGCTCCACCCTGGACAGCAAGTGTCCATCCTGCGCCAAGCGCAATCGCCAGCTCCGCATGGCTCAATGCCGCGAGGGCTGGCACCTCGACGCCGAACCGGCCATCACGCCGGACGACCCGAACGAGGAACAGCGCTGGCTGGTCGAGTTCCGCGCCGATATGCAGGCCAAGCGCGACGCCGCCGAGCAGGCTGGCGACGACACGACCGACCTGGACGCTGTCCTGTCCGGCCTGGATGACGAGATCAACGCCGCAGGTATGCGGGGCAGCGTCACTGGATCCGCGGTTCCCAAGCGCACCCGATCGACCCGGCGGCGGCAGGATGCCCCGGACCTTCCCAAGCGGAAGATGGCCAACACGACGCTCGGCCGGACGTTCACCAGCCCGGACGGCAAGGTCTACCGGCCGTCGCTGTTCGTCACGCTCACTCTGCCCAGCTACGGCAAGGTCCGCGACGGCGTACCACTCGACCCCGACGCCTACGACTACCGGCGCGCCGCTCGGGACGCGCTGCACTTCTCCAAGCTCGTGGACCGCTTCGTGCAGAACCTTCGCCGGGTCGCGGGCTATGACGTGCAGTACTTCGCGGCTGTGGAGCCTCAGAAGCGGCTCGCCCCGCACCTGCACATGGCCATCCGGGGCACCCTCCCGCGTGCGGAGATCAAGCAGATAGCCGCGGCCACCTATCACCAGGTGTGGTGGCCACCGGCTGACGAGGTGCGCTTCGACGGTGACCACCTGCCCGTCTGGGACGAGCAGGCCGGCTACCTCGACCCGACCACCGGCGAGGTCCTGCCCACCTGGGACGAGGCCCTCGACGCCCTGGACGAGGACGCCGAACCTCTCCACGTGCTGCGCTTCGGCGAACAGGTGGACGTGCAAGGTGTCCTCGCCGGAACCCCGGACGCCGACCAGTGCATCCGGTACCTGTCCAAGTACCTGACCAAGTCCATCGGCGAGAGCCTCGACGGAGGCCAGGCCCAGCGCGACCATGCCGCCCGCATGGTCGATGCCCTGCGGTACGAGCCCTGCTCGCCGACCTGCCCGAACTGGCTCCGCTACGGCGTCCAGCCCAAGAACGCCAAGGCCGGGATGGCTCCCGGCCGGTGCCGCTCCAAGGCGCACAAGCCCGAACACCTCGGCTACGCCGGGCGTCGCGTCCTGGTGTCCCGTAAGTGGAGCAACAAGACCCTCGCCGAGCACAGGCAGGACCGCCGCACCTGGGTCATGGAGGCCCTCGGCCAGGCCGACGAACCGACCGAGTCACACCGCTACATCTGGCGGCCCGTCCCGGCCGGAGACGCCAACGTGCCTCCCCTCGCCGTACGTCTCCTGCGCACCGTGGCCGAACGCCAACGCTGGCGAGCACACCTCAGAGACCTGGAGGCCAGAGCCACCGGACAAGATCATTCGGCAACTCGGGAGGAGGCGGCCTGATGGATCCCTTGTTCTACCGCCCCAAGGACGCGGCGGCTGTCCTCGGTATGAGCCGCACGGCCGTGTTCCGGCTGATCAAGTCGGGTGAACTCCGATCGATCAAGCACAACGGCTATCGGCTGATCCCGGCCGCCGCTCTCGTGGACTACGCCCACGCCCTTGAGGCTCAGGCGTCCATGGAGGTGGCGTGATGACCGGTAGAAAGCCGAACGGCCGCTCGTCCATCTTCCTCGGCAAGGACGGCCTGTGGCACGGCTGGGTGACGGTCGGCATCAAGCCGGATGGGTCGCCTGATCGCCGCCACCGCAAGGGCAAGACTGAGGCGGAGGTGACGCGCAAGGTTCGTGACTTGGAGAACCAGCGAGAGTCAGGCCGGGTGAGCAAGGCGGGCCGCGCTCCGACCGTCGCCGAGTGGATGGCGGAGTTCCTCGACGTGATCTGTGAGCGCCTGGTCCTCTCGGACAAGATGGCGCCTCGCACGCTGACGGACTACCGATCCAAGACAAGGAATTGGATCGTGCCGCTCCTCGGGAAGCACCGCCTGGACCGGCTCACGCCCGAGCACCTCGATACCGCGTACACGACGATGCTGGAAGAGGGCCTCTCCTCCAGCAGCGTGCTCAAGGTACACCGGATCTTGTCCCGTGCTCTCACGATCGCCGTTCGGCGGGGCCGCATCGCTCGCAATGTGGCCACGCTGGTCGACGCTCCGTCCGCCACCACGACGGAGATCGAACCGCTGACCGGGGAAGAGGCACGGCGCATCCTCGACATCGCCAAGACCAAGAGGAACGGCGCGCGGTGGTCGGTCGCCCTCGCTCTCGGCATTCGTCAGGGCGAGGCTCTTGGACTCCGCTGGTCGTACATCAACCTGGAAACCGGAGAGGTGCGGGCGTGGTTCCAGATCCAGCGGTCAGAATGGCAGCACGGCTGCGGCGATCCGCACGCCTGCGGAGAGAAGTGGCACCGCAAGGCGTGCAGGAAGAATTGCAAGGAACACCGGCACGAAAGCGACTGCACGCCAACGTGTAAGAAGCGTGCTCACCGCTGCTGCAAGCGCCCCTGCCCGAAGGACTGCACGAGCCACGCCGACAAGTGCCCGAAGCGCACCGGCGGAGGTCTCGTCTTTCGGCAGCGCAAGGGCAAGAGCAGGCTCACGCTCCAGTGCCCTCCGGCTCTTCTCGCCCTCCTACGCGCACACAAGAAGCTCCAGGCCGCGGAACGGCTTAGGGCTGGAGACAGGTGGACCGATCACGATCTGGTCTTCACAACGAAGCTCGGCGGCCCGATCGAGCGTACGGAGGATTGGAAGCAGTGGAAGTCCATGCTCAAGCAGGCCGGCGTTCGGGACGCAAGGGTCCACGACGCGAGGCACACCGCGGCGACCCTGTTGATAGAGCAGGGCGTCCACATCCGCGTCGTACAGGAGATTCTCGGCCACACTCGGGTCACCACCACCGAGCGCTACACCCACGTGGCGACCCTCCAGATGAAGGACGCCAGCGAACGCATGGGTGCCGCCCTCTGGGGATCACCCTGAGGCCAACTGCAACCCAAACTGCAACCCTGACGCCTACAGAGATCAAAAAGGCCCTCTCCCCGTACTTGGGAAAAGGGCCTTTGACGTGCGGAGGATCGGGGATTTGAACCCCGGATGGGCGGTAAACCCAAACCGCATTAGCAGTGCGGCGCCATAGACCTGACTAGGCGAATCCTCCTGGTAGCCGGGTGGCCAGGGTTAGCGT
The DNA here is from genome assembly GCF_043198225.1 of Nonomuraea sp. NPDC048826. Classification (NCBI taxonomy): domain Bacteria; kingdom Bacillati; phylum Actinomycetota; class Actinomycetes; order Streptosporangiales; family Streptosporangiaceae; genus Nonomuraea; species Nonomuraea sp. NPDC048826. The sequence goes on from NZ_JBICUQ010000009.1 coordinate 92,761, forward strand.
ACCGGCCTTCGGCCCAGGCGGCAAAGCGATTGCCCTGCGTGCCACCGGCAAGTCATCCACAGCCTGTGGGTAACGGGCTGTGGAAAAGGGCCCGCCCCTGGTGGGGGGCGGGCTCAAGGCTGTGGATAACTGTGGATCGTCAGGCGGCCGGGTTGGCCTCGCCCTCGATCTCGATCTTGACGGTCTTGCCGACCAGGACGCCGCCGGTCTCCAGGGCCTGGTTCCAGGTCAGGCCGAAGTCCTCGCGGTCGAACTCGGTGGTGATCGAGAAGCCCCACACGGGCTGGCCCCACGGGTTGGTGCCGGCGCCGCCGTACTCGACCTTGAGCTCGACTTCCTTGGTGATGTCGCGGATGGTGAGGTCGCCGACCACGGTGAACTCGTCGCCGCCGGCCGCCACGACGCTCTTGCTCTTGAAGGTGATCTCGGGGAACTTCTCTACGGACAGGAAGTCGTCGCTGCGCAGGTGGCCGTCACGGTCGGCGACGCCGGTGCTGATGCTCTCGGTCTTGATCGTGAGCTCGGCGGCCGACTGGAGGAGGTCCTCGGCAACCGTGATGGTGCCGGAGAAGTCGGAGAAGTTGCCGCGGACCTTGCTGACCATCATGTGCTTGACGACGAACCCGAGGGTGGTGTGGGCGACGTCGAGGGCGTAGGTGCCCGGGGTGGGGATGGTCAGGCCGTTCCAGGTACGAGTGGTCATCAGAGTTCCCTCAGGAAGAGTGTTTGTTGTGCGGACAGTTGCGACAACAAACATCTACACGAGGAATATTCCCGTCGTCAACTAACGTCATCTACAGTATGGACGTGACCAACATGAACGACCCCCGGCTGACGGCCATAGGGCTGCTGTCGGAGGTGTACGCGGGACTGACGGCCCGGATGCAACCGGTGTTCAACGCCGCCGGGCTGTCGGAGATCGACTTCGAGACGCTGATCAGGCTCGGTCGTTCGCCCCGGCACGCGCTGCGCATGACCGACCTGGCCGCTCAGACCGGCCTGTCCACCAGTGGGGTGACCCGCGTCGTCGACCGTTTGGAACGTGACGGCCTGGTCATCCGCGAGGCGTGTGCCACCGATCGCCGCGCCTCGTACGCCACCCTCACCCCGGCCGGGCTCGACAAGCTGGACGAGGTGCTGCCCCAGCATCTGGCCGACGTCGACGAGGTGTTCACCGGCCTGCTCGGCTCGGACGAGCTGGAGGCGTTCCTGACCACGCTCCGCAAGATCAGGAGCGTCGTGCGGCCGTGTGCTACAGCGGGTGCCGAAGTGACGTCAGTTCGGTCCTGAGCTTGGCCATCGCCCGCGACACCGTGCTCTTCACCGTGCCCACGCTGATGCCCAGTCTCGTGGCGATCTCCGGCTCGGTCATGTCCTCGTAGTAACGCAGCACGATCGCGGCACGCATGCGGTCGGGCAGCCCCTGGAGCGCCTGCTCCAGCCGCTCGTGCACCTCGCCGCAGGCCGCCTCTGCCGCGCAGGCCACCTCGGGCAGCTCGTCCGAGGGGTATTCTTCCAGCTTCCGCCGTCGCCACTGCGAGATGTTGATGTTGACCATGGCTCGCCGCACGTACCCGTCTAGTGCGGCCCTGTCCTGGATGCGGTCCCAGGCCAGATATGTCTTGGTCAGCGCGCTCTGCAGCAGATCCTCCGCGTCGAGCGGGTGTCCGGTGAGCTGTTTGGCGGCACGGAGCAGCGCCGGACCGCGCGCTCGCACGTACGCACGGAACTCCTCTTCCACCCCGGCCGTCTGCATTGTGGTCAGAATCGCAGGCCAGAGGGCCGATCAGGCTGAACCGCAATTCAGGTTTCGGCCCACCGACGATAAAGATCCGTCAAGAGCGGTGGCGGATTGTTCGACGCCGGATGTCATCTCCTTCACCGGGGGATGCGTATTTTGCTCTTGTCTGCGGCATACGGCGCGACCTCTCATCCGGCCGTGTGACCCTATTAGCCATGGCGTATCCGAGCGTTGACCGCCGGCGGGTGCTGGCCGCCGCCGTGCTGGGCCGCGAGCCGGGAGTCCCCGGGCCGGGACCCGAGGGTGAGCCGATCCGCGCGGTCACCGGCCAGATCCGCGACGTCAGCCCGCACCTCATCCTCGTCGAGACACCCGAGGGCACGGGAGAGCGGCTGGTCATCGCGCCGTGGGCGAAGGCCTGGCACGGCGGCGACGTCGCGCCCGCCGACCTGCCCGTCGGGGCCAGGGTCGTCATGCGTACGCGCGAGGGCCGCGTCGTCGAGCACATCTGGGCCGACACGATCCGCGTCACCGGCACGATCGTGGCCGTCGAAGGCCGCAAGGACGTGTCCGTCGAGCTCGACTGCGGGCCGCACCGGGGCCGCCGGACCATCCTCATCCCGTACCGCGCCACCGGCCGGCTACGGGTGCGCCATCCCCAGTTCGAGCCGGGCTACCTGTTCGACGCGATCGGGGTCAGGAAGGACGGGACGACGCTGGCCATGCTGCCCGCCACCTCCCAGCCCGGGTATCCGGCCCGGTCGGTCCCGGCGCCGCCGCCCTCCTACGGCGGCACGACCGCCCGCATCTCCGGCACCGTCACCTGGGCCGACGCCTTCGACGAGGACGAGCGGGGCGCGGCCTACCCCATGGTGGAGCGGTCGGACGCCGGCTGCCCGGACGCCGGGGTGTCGTGCGCGGGCCTGCCGTACCTCGCGATCGGGTCGCTGCTGCAGGTGCACAACGTGTGCACCGGCCGCTCGGCGAACGTGCCGATCGTCGCGTGCGGCTGCGTGGCCGGGCGCTTCTGCGACCGCTGCGTCGAGTGCGACACCTCGCCGCGCGGCCGCATCGCCGAACTGTCGCCGCTCACGTACGTGGAACTCGGCGGAGACTTGGTCAAGGGCTGTTTCAACGCGCAGATCGGATTGGGGTGAGGGACGTGCTGGCATCGCAGCTGCCGGTCCTGATCGTCCTGCTGTGCCTCGGCACGGCGGCGAAGGTCATGGTCATACGGTCCGGCAGGGAGCCGAACGCGCTGGCCAACCTCGGACCGGCCGTGCTGGTGCCCGGCAGGTTCCGGGTCCCGGCGCTGCTCGTGTGCGCCGCCGGTGAGCTGGTGCTCGCGGGCGGGCTGCTGCTCACCACGCACCCGATCTTCCGCTGGGCGACGGTCGCGTTCTTCGCCATGTCCACGTACGTGCTGCTGGAGCTGCGCAGGCGCCGGCCGGACGCGGGATGCGGGTGCTTCGGCGAGGTCAGCTCGGCTCCGGTCGGCGTACGGTCGATCGCCAGGACCATGGTGCTGACCGGCATGGCCGGGCTCACGGTGTGGGCGCCGGTGCCCGGCTGGGTGGCGTTCACCCGGCCGTCGTGGGAGTTCGTGCTGGCCGGGCTGGTGCTGCTGGCCGTGCTCTCGCCCGAGATCGACGAGCTGATCGAGCGGGCCCGGCACCGGGCGCCGTGCGAGCAGCGCCGCGGGCCCGCCGAGGGGGTCGTGCTGGCGCGGCTGCGGGCGAGCGGCACCTGGCGCGCCCAACGGGCGCAGCTGGTCTCGCCCGAGCCCTACGACAGCTGGCGCGAGCTGTGCTGGCGGTTCTTCGTCTTCAAGAACCACGCGCAGGACGACGTGGTGTTCGCCGTCTTCATGGCCGGCCGCCGCCCCGCCGTGAGGATGGCGGTGGTGGAGGCGGACAGCGAGCCTCTGCCCTCGTATACGCCAGTATCGGCCTGACGCTAGAGAGGGCTAGATTTCCCTCGACGGGCATGACGATTTAACTCTATTGGGCTATCTAGCTTCCCCTCTAGACAACCCAATAGAGGACTAGGGGTGCCGTCTAGATGGGTTGGGCACGCAGGAACCTCCCGAAATGCGGCACGGTGAACGCGATCAGCCCGCGTTCGGCGCTGTAGATCAGACCCTTCTTGATCAGGCTGTCGCGGGCCGGAGACAGGCTCGACGGCTTGCGGCCCAGCGCCTCCGCCACCTCGGCGGTGGCCACGGGCTCGTCGCCGATCTCGGCCATGGCCCGCATGTAGTCGCGCTCGGCGGGGGTCGCGCGTTCGTAGCGGCTGCCGAAGAAGCCCACGGCCAGCTCCTCCTCGGCCTCGGGCGCCGAGACCCGGACGTCGTCGAGCGTGATCGGGCTGCGCGGCGCGAGGTCCCACGCGACCTTGCCGTAGGCCTGCACGAAGTAGGGATAGCCGTCGGCCGCGTCGTAGAGGGCGTCGAGCGCCTCCCGGGTGAACTCCACGTCCTCCTCGCGGGCCGGGAGGATGAGCGCCAGGTCGGCGGCCTCGCGGTCGAGCTTGTCGATGCGCGCGTAGCGGAACAGCCGCTCGGAATAGCTCTTGCTGGCCGACAGCACGCTCGGCAGATGCGGCAGCCCGGCCCCGACCACGATCAGCGGACCGCCGGTCTGGGACAGCTCGTGGCAGGCGGCGCACAGGGCGGAGATGTCGGCGGGCTGGACGTCCTGCATCTCGTCGATGAACAGCGCGATGCCCACGCCCAGGTCGGTCGCCACGCCGGCGGCGTCGACGAACAGCTCGGTGAGGTCGATCTCCAGGTCGCCGGAGTCTGCGCGGCCGCGAGCGGCCGGCACCTCGATGCCGGGGGACCAGTGGGACGTGCCCTTGGCCGCGGACGGGTCGCGCATCGCGAACGCCTTCAGCACGCCGAGGAACTCCTCGATGCGCTCGGGGGCGCGGTGGCGCGGCGCCAGCTCGCGGATCGCCATGTGGAGGGCGGCGGCGACGGGCCTGCGGATCGACTGCTCGGGCCTGGCCTCGATCTTGCCGGTGCCCCACAGCCGCTGGATGGCCATCGAACGGAACGTGTTGAGCAGCACGGTCTTGCCCACCCCGCGCAGGCCGGTGACGACCATGCTGCGCTCGGGCCGCCCGCGGGCCACCCGCTCCAGCACGACCTCGAACTGCTGCAGCTCACGGTCGCGCCCGGCGAGCTCCGGCGGACGCTGACCGGCTCCGGGGGCGTAGGGATTGCGCACAGGGTCCACGCTCTCCGACTTTATTGGGCCATATAGCGGCCGTCTTAGATTCGGGAAGAAAGTGCAACGGCGTGTCCGCGCAGGGGGCATTGCGAGCACTGTCACCGGACACACCCCCTCTCATCAGGCCGAACCTCTGTTCGATTGCCGCTGCTACGACTGTAGCGCGGACTCGAACACGTGGGCGATGATTTCAGGTAAAGATCTTCGCAACAGCCCGGCTTTCCCGTGCGTCATGGAAGTGTGGAGTTCGAGGAATTCGTCCGTGCCCGCGGGCCGGCCCTGCTGCGCTACGGCCACGTGCTCACCGGCAACGCCGACGACGCCGCCGATCTCGTACAGGAGTCGCTGCTCAAGCTGGGCGACGCCTGGCGGCGCGTACGCAACAAGGACAATCCTGAGGCGTACGTCCGCATGATCATGGCGCGCCAGCACGTGAGCTGGTGGCGCAGACGGCGGCGCGAGCAGCTGACCGGTGAGATCCCCGAGCGCGCCCACACGGACGCGCACTCCACCGGTGAGCTGTGGAAAGAGCTGGCCACGCTGCCCCGCAGACAGCGCACCGTGCTGGTGCTCCGCTACTACGAGGACCTGACAGACCAGGAGATCGCCGACATCCTCGGCATCTCCCGCGGAACCGTCCGCAGCCAGGCGTTCCGCGCGCTCAAAACACTCCGGGTACGACCGGCCGTCTTCGAAGGGAGGCACGGATGCGAACCGAGGAAGAGCTGACCACGGCTCTGCGCGAAGGCGCGTCGGGCGCGCCCGACATGGACCTGCTGGCGGGCGTCGCACGGCTGCGCAGCCGGCGCACCAGGCGGCGCGCCACGGCCCTCGCCGCCGCGGCGGTGATCACGGTGATCGCGGGCACGGCGGTGGCCAGGGGCTCCGGCCCCGACAGCAAAGACGGGCTGAGGCCCGCGGCAACCACCATGGTCACCATGACCCCGGCCACCGAGCAGGAGCCGCTGAGGCCCGCGGCCACCACCACGGTCACCATCACCCCGGCCACCGAGCAGGAGCCGCTGAGTCCCGACCAGGCGACGGTGACCGAACTGTGGCCGCAGGCGCTGTTCACGATGCCGGCAGCCAACGCCGACGGTTGGCGCTACCGCCCGGTCACCGCGCTCAACGCCACGGAGGTGCTGCTCGCCGCCGAGTCCTCGTTCGAGAAGGCCGGCACGTTCGAGATCTACGACAGCAAGACCAGGACGACCAGGGTGGTCACCCGGGTGCCCCAGGGCGAGGGCCTGAAGAAGTACTTCCCCCAGTCCGCGACCGTGGGTCCCGACGACGTCGCCTGGTCCGGCATCGGTCAGAGACCCGACGGCACCCGGGTACGCGAGATCTGGACGGCGCCGCTGGCCGGGGGCGAGGCCAGGCTCCTCGTCACCCGCACCGGCCGGGACGCCGACGTCGACGCGATCGCCATCGGCGACGGCCACGTGCTCTGGTCGGAGAGCGGCGGCGGCGTGTGGCGCGTCCCGCTCACAGGCGGCGAGCCGGAGCGCGTCCCCGGCGGCGACGACCTCCATCTGATCGCCTGGCCGTGGGCCTCCGATGTCGCGAAAGGTCCCGAGGCTATTGAGCGCAACCAGACCCGGCTGGTGAACCTCGCCGACGGCACGACCCGGGTCACGGCCGCGCCACCCGGCGTCCGCGGCTGGAGGTGCGGCCCCGTCTGGTGTCACGGTCACGACGACGACGGCGGACTGCTGATCCACCGCGCCGACGGCACGGACCCGCCGAGGCTGCGGAAGACCGGCGCCCCCGGGATGCACGCCTATCCAGCGCTCGACCGCTTCCTCGTCTCCTCCGGCGTGTACGACCTGGCCTCGGACAAGCTGGGCAGGCTCGACGGCTCAGGAAGCTGGTACGGCCGAGGCACCTCGTCCGAACCCACCACGGTCCTGTACTGGGGAACCACCCCCGATGACAAGCCGGACGAGTACCGGGTGCTCAACTTGGCAGCCGTCCCGCCCGCCCAATAGCGTTCGGCCTCATGCGGACCTTCGCGAACATCCAGGAGCTCAAGGACGGCGTCGGCGAGACGTTCGGCCCGACCGAGTGGCGCACGATCACCCAGGACCGGGTGGACACGTTCGCCGACGCCACCGACGACCACCAGTGGATCCACGTCGACGTCGAGCGGGCCAAGGAGGGCCCGTTCGGCGGCACGATCGCGCACGGCTACCTGAGCCTGTCGCTGCTGCCGTCGTTCATGTTCGAGCTGATCCGCGTCGACGGCATCCAGATGGGCGTCAACTTCGGACTCAACAAGGTCCGCTTCCCGCGCCCCGTCCCGGTCGGCTCGCGCGTCCGCGCCGTCGCCGAGCTGACCAGCGTCAAGGGCACCCCCGCGGGCTATCTCGCCGCGCTCAAGATGACGGTCGAGGTCGAGGGCGAACGCCGCCCCGCCTGCGTCGCCGAGACCCTCTCCCTGTACGTGCCCGCCGAGTGATGCAACAGGACCGCCCCTCCGGCGGTCCTTGGATTCGTGGACCCTTCGTTCGACGCGTTCGTCCGGGCCAGAGGTGACGCCCTCCTCCGGTACGGCTATGTCCTGACAGGCAGCAACGAGGACGCCGCCGACCTCGTGCAGGAGGCGCTGGCCCGGCTGGGCGACGCCTGGTCGCGCGTACGCAAGAAAGACAGCCCCGAGGGCTACGTGCGCACGATCATGGTGCGGCAGCACATCAACGCCTGGCGTCGCCGCCGCCGCGAGGACCTGGTGGCGGCGGTGCCGGAACGCGGTGACTTCGACCGGTACGACGACGCCGACCTCTGGGCCGAGCTGGCCCGGCTGCCCCGCCGGATGCGCGCCGTGCTCGTGCTGCGCTACTACGAGGACCTTCCCGATGAGGAGATCGCGGAGATCCTCGGTGTCTCCCGCGGCACCGTACGCAGTCAGGCGGCCCGCGCGCTGGACAAGCTCCGCGTCATGCGCTCGCTGGAGGAGGCACGATGAGAAGCCAAGAGGACCTGATCCGCACCCTGCGCACCGCCGCGGAGCACGCCGAGCCGGCGCCCACGCTCGCGGCCGCGGTGGCGGCCCGCCGCCGGGCGCGCCGGCGCGGGCAGCGGCTGCGGGTGGCGCTGGCCGCGGCGGCGGCGGTGGTGCTGGTGGCGGGGGGTACGACGGCGGTCCTGTCCGACAGGGACGAGCAGGCGCGACCGGCCGTCACCCGGAGCGCCGAGCCGGTCGCCGTGCCGGTCGCCGAGGTGTGGCCGGAGGCGGTGTTCACGATGCCCGGCACGGCCGTGGACGGCCGCGACTACCTCCCGATCACCGCGCTCGGCCCGACCGAGATCCTGGTGGGCGCACCGGCGCCCGCCGGAGGGCTGGACCGCCTGGAGGCGTTCGACACCGGCACCAGGACGTTCCGCACGATCGGCGACATGCCCAAGCCGAAGGTGCCGGGCTACGGCTTCCGGGACGTCAAAGCGGGGGAGAAGCACATCGTCTGGTGGGGCGAGTCACCCGACGCCGGCGACGACGCGTTCGCCAATTTCTGGCACGTACCGCGAACCGGCGGCGAAACGCAGCACATCGCCCACCTGACCGGCGAATTCGCTCAGGTGGACGGCTTCGACATCGTCGGGGATCACATCGTGTTCTCGATCGAGCAGGGCGGTGTCTACCGGCTCCCGCTGACCGGTGGCGAACCGCGGAAGATCGACGGCACCGACGGCCTCCACCTCACGTCGTGGCCCCTGGCCGCCGCGTACCCGACCGGCGAACCGCACGCACAGGAGCGGACGGTCGATCTGGAGACCGGCCGGTCGGTGGAGGCGTCGGCGCCCTCCGGGGCGCAAGCCTTCGTCTGCGGCAGCCGGTGGTGCGCGGGCACCTCGGACGACGGCGCGTTCCGTCAGCGGCTCGACGGGTCGGACCGGCGGCCGCTCCCGGCCGGACTGGAGCTCCTGGCGTTCCGCGGCCTGCTCGCCGACCGGTTCGTGTTCGGCCGGCTGTCCTCGGGAACGATCACCACCGCGGTCTACGACCTGGACACCGGGAAGTTCGCGGGGCTCAGCGGCGGCGGGTCCGAGCTCGGGTTCGGCGTCCCTCGCCCCACGGTCTTCCACTGGGGCGACCGTGGGGAGCTCACCGTGCTGAACCTGCTCGCCGTCAGGTGAACGACAGCACGATCGCCGCCACCGCGACCGCCCCCAGCAGCCCCAGATAGGCGAGGACCAGCCGGGTGTCCCGGAGCAGGCACTTGCTCCGGGTCAACCCGGCCCGCCGCGCCTTCCAGTAGCCAGCGAAGCCGAGCCCGGCGAAGGCCAGCAGTGCCCACGGGCCGAACAGCCAGGCGAGCAGCGCGATCGTCGCGTACACGCACAACCGGAGCGGATCGTACGGCGCGCTCTCCGCCATCACGTGATCACCTCCAGCGGGAGCCGCAGCCGCGGCTCGGACGCCACCGCGGACAGCCGCTGCGCCGACAGCTGCGGCCACGCCTGCACGGCGCAGAACGGCGCGCACTGGTCCTGGTCCGCACGCGTGCCGACGTGCACGCAGCACTGCGTGAGCCGCTCCTCGATCATCGTCGAGATGTCCATGAACGGCTTGATCGTGATCCGGACCACCCGCTCGCCCATCATCCGGCGCAGCTTCCTGCGCCGGCCGGGCAGCGCCGACGACGCCAGCGTGAGCAGGGTGGAGACGCCCAGGTCGCAGTTCTCGCAGATGTCGCGCCACAGGTCGCCGATCTGCGGGTGCGACAGCGACGACTGCTCCGACAGCAGGCCGAGCAGCGACTCCTGCACCGCCAGGCGCAGTTCGCGGGGGATCTCGGTGTCGGCGATGCGGTTGGAGACCAGGCCCAGGTTCTCCTTGAGCCGGTCGTGGCCGATCAGCGCCACCAGCGAACGCCACCGCTGGGAGTCGTCGCGGATGAGGTAGCCGACCGAGCAGCAGTGCGGGTGCGAGCACGGCAGCGCGGTCAGGTCGCGCCACGTCACCAGCCCGCCCGTCTGCGGGCCGAGCCGCTTGAGCACGCCCGTGTGGGTCAGCCGGTCCATCGGGTCGATCGCCGCCGACCTGCCCGAACCGAACTGCGGCTGCAACGACACGCCGCCCACGAACGGGGTGTCGAGCGCCAGCTTGACGACGTCGCCGATCTCGCCGTCGTTCACGCCGAGCGCCGCCGTCATCACCAGCGTGGTGAAGATCTCCCGCTCCGACAGCCGCTCCACGGCCTGCTGCTTGAGCCTGCGCAGGTCGCCGCCGCGGTGGTGGCGCGACGCCTCCGCCGAGGAGCCGTCGTACTGCAGGTAGACCTCCACCCGCTCACGATGCTCGGTGAGCAGGTCGAGCAGGGAGTCGTCGCGGGCGATCAGCACGCCGTTGGTGTTGATCAGGATGCGGGTGACCGGGCGCTGGGCCAGTTCGTGCAGCAGCGTCTTCAGCTCCGGATGCAGCGTCGGCTCGCCGCCGCTCAGCATGAGCACGTCAAGCTTGCCGTTCTCCCTGGCCAGCCGCTGATCCACGTTCGCCAGCACCTCGGCGACCGGCACCACGCCGCTCAGCTCCGGCGAGCTGTCGGCGAAGCACGTGGGGCAGCGCAGGTTGCACGCCTCCGCGATGTCCTCCAGCAGGATGCACGTGTGCTGCGTCTGCAGCTCGGGCAACCCCTTCAGGTACGCGGCAGGGACCGGATCGAAGTTGCCCGCCACGTCCGGCACGTGCTGCTTGGTCGGAGCGGTCCACTCCTCCAGGTAGGCCAGGATCTCCGGGTCCTCGTCGTAGAGGGTGCGCACCAGCCCGTGCTCCCGGCAGCCGCGCTCCAGCCACACCCGTTCGTCGCGCACCGCCAGATAGCCGCTCAGCCGCTCGACCCGGTCGAGGTCCCGGCCGTGGCAGTGGGGGCAGAACGCGTTCACGTAACGGACGATGCGGTCGCCTCTGAGGCCCATCCCCGTGCTCATGTCATGGCCTTTCTCCTGAAGAGGGCATCGTAGTGACCGTTCGTCCGAAGAGCGCTCGGTAGTAGCCGCGCCGCCACCCATAGCCGAGCCTCAGCCCGAGCAGCAGCATCCCCGGCAGGAGGAACCACTGCGGACCGGTCAGCCCCAGCCACAGGATGTCGTTCGCCCGGGTGAACTCCACCAGGAACCGGAAGCCCGCGTACCCCGCCACATACAGCGTGAACAGCTCACCCGGCCGGGTCAGCCGCTCGCGCGCCCACACCAGCGCCGCGAACGCCGCCAGATGGAAGGCGATCTCGTACAGGAACGACGGATGCATCGCCTGGCCCGCCAGACACCCCGGACAGTCGGGCGTGCTCGCCGGGGCGTGGACGCCCCACGGCAGCCCGGTCGGCCGGCCCGGCGCCTCGGTCAGGTGGCAGCCGATCCGGCCCACGGCCATGCCCAGCGCCACCGCCGGCGCGAACAGGTCACCCGTCCGCTCCTTGTAGCCGATGATCCGCTTCGCGATCAGGACCCCGAGGTACGCGCCGGTCAGCCCGCCCAGCACGCTGCGCGACCCGTACAGCCACAGATGCCGCAGGTCCAGCGTCTCCAGCCAGCCCGCCAGGCGCATGCCGATGGCGCCGCCGACCAGCGCGCCGGTGACGGCCACCAGCGACTGCTCGCTGAGCGCGCCCCTGCGGCGGGCCTCCCGGAAGAACACCACCGAGGCGACCGCTACGCCAAGGCCGACGAAGATCTCGTGCAGCGGCATGTCACGCGCCGTACAGGGCCGGGTTCAGGCCGGTGCACAAGCCCGCCGTGCAGATCGACCAGAGCGCCCAGCCGATCATCAGCCCCATCCCGAGCCCCCGCGTCCACGGCTTACGCACCAGCACCAGCCCGATGCCCGCCCCCAGCCCGCAGACCACCAGCGCGACCGTCCCGACGATCACCAGGGGAGTGCTCTGGGCGGGGCTGTTCATGGCCGCGAAGAAGATGAAGAAGGCGAGCACGAGGTTGATGACGCTGTAGATCGACAACCCGGCGAACGCCATCCCGACGGTGATGCCGACGTTCTCGCCCTTGGAGGGGGGAGGGGGCGGGGGTGGTGCCCAGCCACCCACCCCGGGCGGCGGTCCGGGTGGTCCTTGCGGTCCTTGCGGTCCTTGCGGGCCACCCATCCTGGGTGGGCTTTGTGGCCCGCCCGCCCCAGGCGATCCGGGAGGTCCACCCACTCCACTCGGTCCACCCATCCCGGGCGGCGGTCCGTACGGCGGTCCCTGCCACGGCGAGCCCGGCGGCGGCCCTTGGGGTGGACCTTGGTTGGCGCCCGGCCTGGGGGAGCCCTGAGGTGGTCCAGGCGGAGGCGTTGGCCCCGGCTGCCCTTGCCCCTCCTGGGGCGGGACCCATCCGGGTGGGTCGTTGCGGAAATTCCGGGTCGGCCCCTCCTGGCCCGGGTCGCCGGATCCCGGCACCACCTCCCGACCCTGACCCGAATCTCCGCCCCCAGAGCCGGCTTGACCCGCATCGCCGGACCCAGGCCTGGCGTGACCCGCATCGCCGGACCCAGGCCTGGCGTGGCCCGGGTCGCCGGATCCCGGGTCGTGCTTGTCGGGGTCGTCCGGTGGTGTCGTCATGTCTCTCCCTCTCGACCGGCGAGCACGCTAGAACTCGCCGGTAGACGCCCGCTTGCCGCTCACGTTCAGGCGTACCTCTCCGAGCCGCGCCCTCTGCGCCGCCCCGCCAGGACGACGGGCAGCAACCCTCAGCCGACCATCAACCCCAGCCTCCCGGGGTACGCGGCGCGCGGCCAACGCCACCCGACCCCGCGACCACACCCGGCAGACCGGGGCAATCGGGTCGATGGCATGCTCACGGCGCTCACCTTACGGCGCTATGTCCCTTCTGAGTAGTAGATGGCCGCCTGCACCCGGCTCTTCAGACCCAGCTTGTTGAGCACCCGGCTGACGTGCGTCTTCGTCGTCGCCTCCGCCATGTCGAGCTCCTTGGCGATCTCCGCATTGGACAGCCCGCGCCCGATGCACGCCAGCACCTCCCGTTCCCGGGGGGTCAACGCCTTCGGATCCAACGGCTCACGCCGGACCGGCGCCTGCTCCGCGAACGCCCTGATCAACTTACGCGTCACCCCCGGCGAGATCAGCCCGTCGCCGCCGGCCACCAGCCGCACCGCGTCGACCAGCGCGTCGGCGTCGGTGTTCTTCAACAGGAACCCCGCGGCCCCGGCCCGCAGCGCGCCGAACACGTACTCGTCCACGTCGAACGTCGTCAGGATCAGTACATCCGTGATCCCCGCCAGCTCGGCAGTAGCGGAGATGCCGTCCATCCGAGGCATCCGGATGTCCATCAGCACCACATCGGGCCGCAGCTCACGCGCCATGGCGACCGCCTCCACCCCGTCGGCCGCCTCCCCGACCACCTCGATGTCATCGGTCCCGTCGAGGATCAACACGATCCCGGTCCGTACGGCAGCATGATCATCAGCCACCAGCACCCTGATGCCCACTCGGCCCACCTCACCCTTCATCCACGGCCCGGCCCCATTCGCCCGCGGGCCGTGTTCGCTCTTCCGGAGGCCTGGCCCGCCCATCCACGAGACGTCCCGCCCATCCACCGTCCCCGTCATCCGCCACGCCCGGCCTCCCCCCGTCGACGGACCGACGTCACGCGGGCTCCTCTCTCGGCGCCGGAAGCGTGACCGCGACCCGCCACCCGTTCTCGTGCGGCCCCGCCTCGAACGTCCCGCCCACCAGGTTGGCCCGCTCCTTCATCCCGATCAGCCCCGCCCCGGCGCCCGGCAGCCGCTTGTCCCGGCTGCTCATCGGGTTGTCCACGGTGATCGACACCTGGGCTCGCTCGTACGCCAGACGCACCCTGGCCGGGGGGTCGCCGTGTTTGAGCGCGTTGGTCAACGCCTCCTGGAGGATCCGGTAGGCCGCCAGGTCGACCGGCGCGGGCAGGTCCCGGGGCGTGCCGTCGACGTGCAGCTCGGTGACCAGCCCGGACTGCCGTGACCGCTCCACCAGGCTCTCGGCGTCGCGCAGCCGAGGTCTCATGGCCTCGCCCTCGTCACCTTCCTGCCGGAGCAGCCCGATCATGGAACGCATCTCGGCCATGCCCTTCACGCTGTTCTCCCGTACGGTCTCCATGATCGTTCGCACGGTCGCCGGGTCGAGGTCCTTACGGGACAGCGCGGCGGTGGACTGGATGGCGATGGCGCTGAAATGGTTGGCGATCATGTCGTGCAGCTCGCGGGCCATCCGCGTCCGCTCCGCCGTGATGGCCGCCTCACGATCGAGCTCCGCCAGCCGCGCCACCTGCTCGGCCCTGGCCCGCTCGGCCGCCGCCTGATCGCGGTGCTGGCGCAGGATGTGAGCCGTGGTCACCGGCGTGACCAGGATCAACCCCACCTGGACCACGGTCAGAGCGAGCGTCCGCCAGTCGTACCAGAGGAACCACGTCACCGCTCCGGACCCGATCGCCCCCACCGTGGTGATCACCAGCAGCCAGCGCGAGAACCGGGCCGGCCCGTAGAGCGCCGCCGCGTACAGATTGTCGGTGTAGACGAGCATCGTCCCCAGGGACGGCCCCACGAACACGTCCATGACCAGGCCCACCGTGCCCAGCCCGAGCGAGCCGAGCGGCGACCGGTAACGGAGCAGCACCGCCACGCACGTGATCGCCAGTGGGATGACGAGCACCCAGTCGGGCACCCCACGCTCGATGCGGGCCCCGGCCCCGATCAGGACCACCCCCACGACGAAGGCCAGGCCCGCCCACAACGGCACGCGGTTCATGCCCACATCCCACCACCTCGCGAGGCCGTTTCGATCCTTCGCGAGGCCGCCTGTGGATACACACTTCGATGTATCCACAGGCCCTTCCCGGTGGGGAGGTTCTCCCCACGGACAACCGCCAAGCTGGAAGGGTGATTATCGCCGTCATCATCGCGTGCGAGGTCGGCTTCTGGGTGCTGCTCGGTCTCGGCCTCGCCTGCCGCTACCTGTGGAACCGCCGCTCCCTCAGCACCGCCCTCCTGATCAGCGTCCCCCTGCTGGACGTGATCCTGCTCGCGGCGGCCGTCATCGACATGCGCGGCGGCGCCACCGCCGACTTCAGGCACGGCCTCGCCGCCGCGTACCTCGCCTACTCGATCGTGTTCGGCCACAGCACCCTCAAATGGGCCGACGCCAAGTTCCACCACCGCTTCGCCGGCGGCCCCCCGCCCTCGGGCCCACCCACGGGCGGCGCGGCCCGGACCCGCTACGAGTGGGTCTTCTGGCTGCGCATCGTCCTCGCGTACGGAATCTCGTGGGCGATCGTGCTGGCCCTGGGCTGGCTCGTCGGCGAGCCGGAGCGCATGGGCCCGCTGTACGCGTTCCTCGGCCAGGCGGCCAAAGTGCCCCTGATCGCCCTGATCTGGCCGGTCAGCTACACCTTCTGGCCCAAGAAGACCGAACCGACGGGGTCATGATTGCGGTAACTGGTTCGAGGCACGGCTCAAGACCCGCTATGCTTGCTTACGCAGCGAGCGGCCGTAGCTCAATGGATAGAGCATCTGACTACGGATCAGAAGGTTAGGGGTTCGAGTCCTCTCGGCCGCGCACATGCGAAAGGCCCGCTACCAGGCACATCCTGGAGCGGGCCTTCTTGTTTGTCAGGACAATCTCGGGATCTTGCTAACGGGGCTGCTAACACCAGGCTCCTGATGGCTGAGCGAGCGGGCGAAGGTGTCCGCCGCGGAGGCTTCCGCTGAACGGATCACGTGGGCGTAGACCCGGAGCGTGATCGACGGGTCGGCGTGACCGAGCCGGGCCGCGACGACGTGGACGGGAACGCCGGCCAGGAGGAGCGTGGTCGCGTGGATATGGCGCAGATCGTGAAGCCGGGCGTGCGGTAGTGGCTCGTCCTGGTGGGTCTTGTTGCAGCGCTTGATAAGAATCGAGAAGAGTGAGCTGAGCGTGTCCGGGTGGACGGGCTCGCCCCAACCCGTGGTGAACACGTAGTCGTCGCCGCCCCGCCGCTCAGGGCCGACCTTGAGTTTGTCGGCTGCCTGCATCGTGCGTTGGCTGCGGAGAACCGCGACGGTGCCGTCGTCGAGGCTGACGATGCGCTTCCGGCCGCTCTTGGTGGTCCCCTCCACGCGCTCACCGGCGATGAACGACGCTGAGCCTCTGACGAGGATCTGCTTGGCGTCAAGGTCCACATCCGACCAGCGGAGGTGGAGGAGTTCACCACGACGAGCGCCGGTGTAGGCGGCCAGGTGAAAGAAGGGCCAGAGGCGATGATTGCGGGCGTACTGAAGGAACGCCTTGAGCTGCTCCGCGGTCCTCATACGTCAGCCCGGTGAATAGCAGTTTGCGCCAATCGGCGCTCAGCTTGGTGAAGATCTTCGGCTTCTCCTCTCCCCGGTGTTCACGGCCGATAGTCTCGATCACCTCGCTGCGCAGCAGCTTGCACAGCCCGGCCACCGCGCGCACTAGCTGGTGGATGTTGCGGGGCGAATTCGGCTTCCAGAGCAGGAAGTCGGAGAGGACACGGGCGAACTCGCCATCGAGAGGAGCGAGCTTGTCGCTGGCTTTCCGGATGTCGCCGTTGAGCCGGGCGATCTGCCCGACCAACTCCCCGTCGCGGAACACTGCCCACAGAGCGCCGTCGGTGTAGAGCACGTTCGGCAGGAGGCGCAGCTTCTCCCACTGTGTCTTCTCGTGTTTGTTGGGGGTCCAGACAGTTGGCACGCCACGGCCGGGGGCCTTGAGCTCGACATAGGCGACCCGAGCACCAGTGAATCCAGCGAGGATGGGGCCTCCTACGGCTACTGCTCCGAACACGCTGATCAGTTTTGGGAGAACTACTACCCCAATGGCACTCGTCGTTAGCCGTTGTCACGGACGTGCTTCAGGCGATGGAAGTGCTCCTGCACAGGGCACAACGAGGGCACATAAGGACGTGAGACACCCCGATACGTTGAGAACCGGCGAGAGACAGAACTGCAGGTCAGAGCTATACCGGTGGAACCGGCCCAGCTCTCAGCCGCCGCCCTTGCTGAAGTGCTGGTCGTCCCATGCTGGTCGGGAGGACACCGAGGATGTCGCCGGCATCCGATTGGATGAGGCTCATGACTGCTCACGATGTGGCCCGGTTGCTGCCTGATGTCCCGGTGCTTCGCGATCTGTGCCGATCCATGGCGGTGCTGGAGGCCATCTTGAGTCCGGAATGGTCCAGTCGCTACCACTCTTTCGATGCGGGCTGGGGCCCTGGGGAGGAGATGGCCTCGATGCGTAACGGCTCGGGAGATGAGTACTCCATCGTCTTCTCCGCGGCGGGTGCGTATGTCCGTGGCTTCGGCCACGAGGCGGTGATGAGCCCGTACGGCAACGACGGGCCGTGGCCGGGCGTGCTCGACTTTGTCCCCGAGGTCTTCCGCCATTGTGTGGAGGAGCCGGCGTTCTGTGATGAGGACGGAATGCCGGTCGTGACTGTCTGCCTATGGCGGGAGGTTGGCGATGGTCGTTGGCGGGTGGGTGAGATTGGCTACCCGGACGGCGTGAGCGATCCCGATGGGGCGATTTACCTGTTCGCGCGGCTCGTCGATTCGTCTCCGGAGGTGTTCCGGCGGTTCGCGGAGGACTACTACGAGGTATCCGTGGATCTTGATGCGGTGCGGCACGTCTATGCCCTTCGTCCGCTGACGCAGGCGGTGGTCACAGCGCTGAACGCTGATCTTGCCGTGGAGGACCTCGCCGACGACCTTGCGGCAGCCCGGTATCCGTCCGTTGCCGGCTGACAAGCTGGAAGGACGACGTGGCTGTTCCCCAGCGGCGGAATTGGGTGGCAACAGCGCCGAAGCATGCTGGGTAAAGTGCTGTACAGCAGCGCCATACAGCAACACCGCCATACGCGACCGCGTGCTATCGATCAGCATGCACCGCTTGACCAGGGCGGGACGCCGCTGACAGGGCGTCTGCCTTTCCTTACGGATCAGGTGGTCACGTGTCGTATGAGCCGTCCCAAGGTTCGTAGAAGCCGATGGTGTTCGGGTAGAGCTCGGCGTGTTCGGTGTCTTCGAAGGTCTCGATGACGAGGCCGAACAGCACTCCTTCGACGTCGTGGCGGAAGGGGCGGATGGCGATGTCGCCGAAGTGGAGGCCGGGGAGTTCGCCGAGCCAGGCGTTCAACCGGTTGCGTGCGGCGGTGACGGCGGCCCAGTGATCGTCGTCGGTTCCGGTGCACTCGACGCGCGCGTCGAGGCGGTGGCCGGCGGCGTCGAAGGTGTGCAGAACGGCATGCCAGCGCTTGTGCGCCTGCCAGTCGTCGGTGTGCGTGTAGTTCTGGGGGAAGGCAGCGACGACGGAGCCGAGGAATTGGCCGCCCTCCCAGTGGCCGATGTCACCGGTGTGGTATTCGGGTTCGTAGCCGATGGGGATGATCTCGGGGACTGCCATGGGCAGGAGAGTAGCGACCGGGTCCGACAGAGCCTTGGCGCTGCGCGTGACCTTGCTAACGGAAGTGCTAGCGAAAGGCCCGCTACCAGGCACCTCCCGGAGCGGGCCTTCTTGTTTGCCGGGACACTTTCCGGAGGTTGCCGCAGGCCCGCTGACACCGGGTTCCTGATCGCTGATCGAACGAGCGAGGACGTCCCCGCCTTGTCGCTCGCTCCAGAGCCGGTGTTTCCCGGCATACGGCACCGCGGAGATGATCACTCGGGCTATAGGCTGACGGATGACCGCCGGGCGTTTCCGGTTCCTCCCGAGGTGAGGGTGGAGTACCCGGGGCAGCGGTTCCGGCGCACGCCGGGCGGACCCGTCAACGCCTGACGTCGACCGGACGGAAGAGCTCGGCGATGTCGTCGAGGCGCACGACGACCAGCACGCACATCGCCGCCGCGGCCGCGGCGATCACCACTCCCGGGATCTCGACGCCACCCGGCGTCCCGGTGAAGGCCGCGCCCAGCGCCGCCAGGGCCGCCACGATCAGCACCAGGTTGCGGATGACGTGACGCCTCCCGACGGGCGTCTCCGACGCGCCGAAACAGTGACAGGGTGCCGCCTTCTCCTCCCGCCTCAGGGCACGGACCAGCGCGTAACCGAACCCGCCGAGCGTGACCACCGCCAGGACGAACCCCACGGACGCGGTGACCGGCACGGCGACGAGGACCACGATCGCCGCCTCCGCCGCCACCGCGAGCAGGCCGAGCCATCGTGCCCGTCCCGGGCCCACGGCCAGCAGCCTGCCGGTCGCCGTGATGAACTCCCGGTACGCCTGACGGCTGCGAACCTTGCCGACCAGCGAGACCAGGAAGATCCCCAGCACCAGCAACTGACCAAAGACAACTACATAGCCCATCACGGCAACTCCGTATCAGCGGCGGTCATCCCCCGGCCCTCATTATCGAACGAGCGCCTCAGAACCGCACCCACACCCACGGGGGTATCATCCGGCACTGCCGGGCCGGCGAGATGGTCCCGGAGCCTGACGTGCCGGAACTGGTAAACAGCGCCGGACTGCCGCAGCACACCTCGGTCGTACGCGTCGTCGAGGAAGAGCTTCGGCCGCCACGGCAGCCGGCCGCGGAGGGGAAGCCACACGCGTGCGAAGAGCAGCCAGCCTCCCCACGCCGAGAGGACGAGCCGGGTCAGCGCGGCGAAGGATCCGTACAGCAAGCCGTAGAGGAGGCCCTGACGCACGAACGCCTCACTCGCGAAGTCGCCGTACTGCCGGCCCACCAGGACGAAGTTCACCAGGAAGACCCCGCATCCGACCATGCCGACGCGGAAGAGCGTCACCGCGCGGTCCGTGGACAGCAGGTCCCAGGGACTCACCGCGGAACTCCGGTCGTTCGACCCGCTGAACACGTACACGACCGCGTTCACGACCGCGTACGAGATCCCGACCAGGAACCCGAGGACGAGGCCGGCCGCCACGTAGCTGAGTGGGCCTGTCGCGTCCAGCCACGGCGCGAAGGCCCGCACGAAACGTCCGGCGGAGGGGTTGGAGAAGTCGGTGTGCGCGAAGCCCCAGATCAGCCACGAGGCCAGCGAGAACAGGAGAGCGGCCGAGAGCCCGATGACGAGTTCGGCGCCGATCCCGCGCCAGGCCCGCGGTCGTGCGGGGACGGGGTGCCGGGAAGGGCCCAGGCGCAGCCGTTCGGGGTTCCGGCCGGTCCTTCTCTCGTTCAGGAGCCCGGCGGCGAGGCCCGCCACGAGGCCGGTGCCCATCTCCAGCAGTCCTTCACGGACCTGGGACCCGCCGACCGGCGCCCCGGACAGGCGAACGGCGGCGACATAGCTCAGGACGCCCACGATCCCGCCCGCGAGCATGGCCACGAGGCCGGTGACGAGGACGCGGGTGCGGCGGCGGAGGGTGGCGTCGAGCCGCCACCAGGTGAGGTCCTGCGTGTCGAGCCGGGCGAGATGGCCGGCGAGGTGGCCGAGCCAGCGCCGGGCTTGGTGGTCGGTCCAGCGCGCCTTCCCGGCACCGGACCGGACGGTGCGGCGCGGGTCGTAGAGGGCGGTGAGGTAAGCGCTGAAGAGGTGTTCCTCGAGCGCGTCCCGGGTGCGGAACCGGCCGGCGTCGAGGAGGTCCGTGGGGTTTCCGTGGGGTGTGTCGCTGTAGATGGTACGGGCGAGCATGACGAGAAGCGGCGTGCTCAGCGCCGCGGCGAGATTCCGGCTGACGACGTCGTCGGGACGGGTGCGTACGTGTGAGAAGACCGCATCCCACTGGGCGGTGCGGGTCTTGCCGCTGACAGCCTGGAGGTAGCGCTGGACGTCGTCGAGAGAGAGGTCGTCGAGCTCGACGGCGGCGGCCCTGCTGAGAGGTCTCGTGGCATCGGCCGCGGCCGCGTACTCGTCAGGCCGGGTGGTGAGGATCAGCGGCCCGTCGAAACGGCTGAGCTCGCTGATGGCCGCATCGCGGTGATGGTGCTGGATCTCGTCGAAGCCGTCGAGCACCGGCAGGATCCGCCCGCTCTCCAGCAGCGCTCCGGCCAGCGTGGTCCCGATGGCCTCGGCGCCCTGCAGGAAGGCGTGGTCGCCGACGAGCCGGTCGGCCAGCCAGTCGTGCAGGCCGGTGCGGCTCGGGTCCCAGCCGCCGAGGCTGAACAGCACCGGCACGCGGAGCACATCCCCCGGGTGGTCGAAACACTCCAGGATCAGCCGGTGGGCGAGCACGGTCTTCCCCGCCCCGGCCCGGCCGATGATGACCAGGCGGCCGGTGCGAAGCCTCCGGTAGAAGCCGGGGAGGTCGCCGCTCTGCGGCGGAGGCCTGTCACCGCCGTCGACCACGTCGTCAGAGGCGGCGTGCCAGCGCACCCGCAGCGCCCATGGGTCGCCGATGCGCCCGTTGCGTTCCTCTTGCCGGCTGATTTCCTGCACGCGCCGGGCGAGCGCGCGGGCCGCGGACTCGACCCGGATATCCGTGTCAGCCGGTTCCGGACGTGACTGTGACGACCGAATTTGAAGGAACAAGGCCGTCGCGGCGAAGACCGCGGAAGCGATTCCCGCGACATGGCTGCCCGCGTCCAATCCCTTGTCGAAAACGGTCAGGCCGATCCAGAGCAGAAAGGTGGCGATTGCGGCGACAAGCAGCGGAAGTATCCAACGGCTTGCAGGACTGCGCCCATGGCCCACACCAACCCACCCATCCGAACAACCCGCATTTCGCCGGCGAAGCCGGCCTGGCCGGTCACGCCTTTCCTATTCATTTTATGCGGCGAATCTTCCTCGAATCGGGTCGATGGCCTTCGCCGTGGACGGCAAACCGTCCGCCTACACCCCTGGCTCGACCGGGGGCCTGAGGAAGAGGATGCCGAGGGCCAGGATCAGGATGACGGGGACGTCGTTCAGGAACTTGCTCCAGTAGCGGTCCAGGTCCGTGGTCGCCTGGGCGGCCATGAGGAGGGCGTGGGCCGCGTTGGCCCACATCGTGAAGGACAGGAACGACCTGTGGGCGAGCGGGTCGCGGGCAGCCCGCAGGAGAAACACGCCCCAGACGATGTAGACCGTGAACAGCATGGGCGGGACGTGTGCGTGCTCATGGCCGGAGCCGACGTCGTTCCAGATCATCCAGTTCAGCGGGCCGCCGGCCTCCGCCAGCAGGGGTGTCCGCACGATGAACCCGATGAGGAGCGGCACGAAGATCACCAGCAGCAGGACGCCGTAGACGCGGAGGAACGTGGCGAATGCGCGCGGTCTTCTGTGGTCGTCCATGTCCAACCTCCCTTCTGGAGCCCGTCGTCACCGACCTCGCCCGCTGGAGCAGCCGCTCTCCCGCGCTGCCTCGCGACGTCCCGCTCAGCGCCGACTCCGCCGCCCTGTCGCTGAAGGCACTGTTCGCGCCTGCCGCCGGCGAAACCCTCACCGTCGAGTTGCGGCTCGGCGAGCACCGTTTCCTGGTGCGGACCGACCGCGACGGCCTCCACCTGCGCCGGGCCGAGGCCGACCCGGCGCAGGCTGACCTGGTCATCGAGACCAGCCCGCAGACCCTGGCCGCCGTGCTCGGCCGTGCCCGCACCCTCGACGACGTTCTCAGCGAGGGCGACCTGGCGCTGACCGGGCCGCGGGCCACCGCGGAGCGCTTTCTCCGCCTTTTTCCGCCCCCTGAGCCGGTTTCCGCACGTCAAGGTTGAGAGGGGCGAGGTCGCATCACCGACAAATGGAGTGCGCAGGGCGAGCGGGTTCGTGCCTGGTGGGCCGGTGGACCTTGACGACGCGAGGCGGGCATGGCGGACCCATGGATTCGTGGTTCTTCCCGGGTTCATCCCGGCCGACGAGCTGGCTCCGGCCGTTCGTGAGCTGGGGCTGCTCTTCCCCTCACCTGAGGGGTTCCACGACCAAGGCGACGCGCGGTACGAACGGTTCCTGGGAGACGAGTTCGCCGGCATCGACGCCTTTCCTTTCGCGAGTGCCGAGCTCAGCCTCCTGGCCGTGCATCCTCGGCTGACGCGGCTGGCCGAAGCCCTGCTGGAGGACCACGACATCCGGATCTACTCCGCGGAGGCCTGGGCGAAGTACACCGGCGCCGCGGACTATGACCAGGTCATGCACCGCGACTATCTCAACCACACCGTCCTCGTGCCCAGTGACGCTCCCGGCTTCCGGCAGCTGGAGATGTTCGTTTATCTGGCGGACGTCCCCGAGGAGCTCGGGCCGCCGCATCTCGTCTCGCGCACCCGTACGGCCGATCTGCCTGCCAGGCCGAACTGGTATCCGCGCGTCGACGGCGCGGGCGGCGAGGGCGGGTTCGTGTCTCCGAGCGGCAGCCCTGAGTTGTACGAGGAGGAGGTGTCGGCCGCCGGACCGGCAGGGACGGTGGTGGCTTTCCGGCTCGACACCTTCCACCGGGGGACGACGCTGACCGCCGCGCGCGGCGCCCGCTACAGCATGCATCTGAACTACCGGTCGGCCGGTGCCGAGTGGGGCCAGCGCCAGGCCTGGGCCGATCGCAGCCACGAGCCGGCGTGGTACCGGTTCGTCGAGCGGGCCTCGCGGCGGCAGCTCGAACTCTTCGGCTTCCCGCCACCCGGGCATCCCTTCTGGACGCCCGAGACGCTCGCCGCCATGGCGCTTCGCTATCCGGGTCTCGACCTGTCGCCCTGGCGCGACGAGGTCAGGAGTGGGCGGCGCGGATCTCCGTCACGGTGAACGCGTCGACGATGTGCCGGTTCTGCACCAGGAAGCCGACCACGCCCGCCACCGCCTCCGCCGCCGAGGCGGCTCCCACCTGGGCGCTCAGCAGGTAGACCAGCGGGGTCGACGGCTGGGTGAGTGTGAGTGCGCGGTCGTGGCGGTGCACGTCCTGGAGTGCTCTGATCGGGATCGGCCGCTCGGTGGTGAACCACGCGGCGACGTCCCACAGCGGCAGGGCAGGATCGACGTCGGCGGTGGCGTGATAGCAGGTGACGCAGCCTTGCCCGGCGTGCTGGTCGTGCGGGCACGTCCACTGGGCGACGTCGGCCCGGCTCTGCTCACGCGCGTTCAGCATCGCCGATTCGGTGACGCGGCGGGGCGCCGGCCGGGGCCGGTCCTCCCAAGGGGGCAAGGTGTCGTCGCTGCCGATGATCGGATCCTTTCGTGTACGTCCAAATCTAGTCTCGCTACCCGGCCGCCACCCGCTCAAGCCGTCTCGATCCGTTCGTCCGGGTACTGTTCGGCGCGAGCCTGGGGATAGCGTCTATCCATGGAATCGCCGTCTGCCGGGGAGGTTCGGGGCCTGTTAAGGCGCGCGCGGCGGCTGCTGGCCGACGCGCGCGGGCTGGTCGTCGAGCATGAGCGGGCGGTCGCAGAGGTCCGCGCCGCCCTCGAACCGCTGCGGGTGCGGCAGGCCAGGGCGGAGCTCGGGGCCATGCCGGTGTCCCGGCTGAAGGACGTCACCAGCGGCCGGCTGCGGTTCGGGGCGCTGCAGGACGCCGGCTACACCACCGTGCTCAGCGTCCTTGAAGCTACCCCGTACGAGCTGCAACAGCTGCCAGGAGTGGGCCAGCAGACCAGGTGGCAGGCGCAGAAGGCGGCCGAGAGCATCGCGCGGGTCGCGAAAGAGTCCTGCACGGCCCACATCGACGTCGACAACCGCGACGCCGAGACCACCCGCCTGCTCGTCGCGCTGTACCGGCTGGTCGCCGTCGGGCCCGAGCTGGTCCGCGCCCGCCGCGCGGCGAACGCGGTCGGACGGCGGCTGAACGAGGCGCTGCCGCAGGTCCGTCCGCTCAGCAACTGGTTCCGCAGGCTGCTCTCGGGAACCCGTCGCCGGGCCCGCGCGGCGGAGGCCGCGGAGCGGATCGCCGAGCTGCTCGCCGACGAGACCGAGCTCCGGCTGCTGCTGGCCCAGACCACCACGGACCTGCTGCGCCCGCCGCCCGACGGGGCCCTGGCGTGGATCGACTTCGAGATCCGCGCGGCCGACTACTACAACCTGCTGGCGGAGCTCTCGGCCGTGGCGCCGTCGGACCAGGCCGCAGCCGAGGGCTTCCTGCCCGGCGACCTGGCCGAGCGCGTCAGGCGGCAGGAGCTCGACGACACGCTGCGGCGGGTGTCGCTCCGCGGCTATCAGGCGTTCGGGGCGCAGTTCGCGCTGGCGCAGCGCAGGGTGATCCTCGGCGACGACATGGGCCTGGGCAAGACGATCCAGGCGATCGCCGTACTCGCTCATCTGCACGCGCGGGGGACGACGCATTCCCTGGTGGTCTGCCCGGCGAGCGTGCTGGTCAACTGGCAGCGCGAGATCGAGACCCGCAGTTCGCTCAAGGCCTACCGGCTGCACGGCGACGATCGCCGGCTGGCCCAGGGCGCGTGGCTGGAACGCGGCGGGGTCGCGGTCACCACGTACGACGGGCTCCGCGCGCTGAACCCCGAGCCGCGGGTCGGGATGCTCGTCGTGGACGAGGCGCACTACGTGAAGAACCCGCAGGCCCGCCGGTCCAAGGCCGTCGCCCGCTGGTGCGACCGGGTCGGCACGGTGCTGTTCATGACCGGCACGCCGATGGAGAACCGTCTTGAGGAGTTCCGCACGCTCGTCGGCTACCTGCAGCCGGGGCTGCTGCCCGGCAAGGTCGAGCTGGTTCACGGAAGCGATCGGGCGCAGGCGTTCCGCCGGGCCGTCGCGCCCGTCTACCTGCGCCGCAACCAGAAGGACGTGGTCACCGAGCTGCCCGACCTGGTCCACATGGACGAGTGGGAGGAGTTCAGCGTGTCCGACGCCGCCGCTTACCGCGACGCGGTGGAGTCGGGGAAGTTCATGGCGATGCGCCGCGCCGCCTACGCGGTGCCGGAGAAGTCCGCCAAGCTGGAACGGCTGCGCGAGCTGGTCGACGAGGCCGCCCGCGCCGGGCTCAAGGTCGTGGTGTTCTCCTACTTCCGCGACGTGCTCGCCGCCGCCGGTCAGGCCGTCAGGGCGCCGGCGCACGGGCCCATCGACGGGAGCCTGGCGCCGGAACGCCGTCAGGAGGTGGTCGACGCCTTCACCGCGGCCCGGGGCCATGCGGTGCTGCTCGCCCAGATCCAGGCGGGCGGGGTCGGGCTCAACCTCCAGGCCGCGTCCGTCGTGATCATCTGCGAGCCCCAGGTCAAGCCGACCCTGGAGAGCCAGGCCGTGGCCCGCGCGTACCGGATGGGCCAGGTGCGGCGCGTGCAGGTGCACCGGCTCCTCACGCCCGACAGCATGGACGAACGGCTGCTGGAGATCATGCAGGCCAAGTCCACGCTGTTCGACGCCTACGCCCGGCGCAGCCACCTCGCCGAGTCGACGCCCGACGCCATCGACGTCTCGGACGAATCGCTGGCCGAGCGGATCGTCAAGGAAGAGCAGGCCCGCCTCGCCCCGGGTCGTTTCACTCAGGCGGATTAGGTACGCGTACTCAGGCGGACGCCCGGCCCGTGCCGGACCCTGAGGGCATGACCAAACCAGTCCAGCCCACCATGACAGCCGCCTATTACGCGCAGTGTGTCATCTCCTTCGCCGTGGCCCTCGGCAGCGTGGCGCTCGGTCTCATCTTCATGCCGGTCAGCCCCTGGGTCCGGGCGTTCCTCGGGATCGCCGTGCTCTACTCGGTGACGTCCGCGTTCGGCCTGGCCAAGTGCGTACGCGATCGGCAGGAGGTCGCCAACATGGCCAACCGCGTCGACCAGGCGCGCCTGGACAAGCTGCTCTCCGAGCACGATCCGTTCAAGGTCGACAAGCTCTGAACCGGTCTACGCCGTGTCGAGTCCCCGTTCGATCGCGTAGCGGACGAGTTCGACTCGATTGTGGAGATGGAGCTTGTTGAGGGTGTTCTGCACGTGGTTCTGCACGGTCCGGTGGCTGAGGACCAGCCGTTCGGCGATCTGCCGGTACGACAGACCCTTGGCGACCAGGCGGAGCACCTCGGTTTCGCGGTCGGTGAGGCGGGGGCCGTCGTCCGCGGGCCGCTGGGTGGCGAGGCGGCGGTACTCGCCGAGCACCAGGCCGGCCAGGCCGGGGGTGAAGACCGGTTCGCCCTCGGCCGTGCGCCGGACGGCGTCGAGGAACTCCTCCCGGCCGGCCGACTTGACCAGATAGCCGGAGGCGCCGGCCTTGACGGCCTCCAGCACGTCCTCGTGCTCGCCGCTGGCCGACAGCACCAGGACACGGGGCGGACGGTCGGTGGCGGCCAGACCTCTGGCCACCTCCACGCCAGGCAGGTCGGGTAACCGCAGGTCGAGGACCACCACCTCAGGGTGTACGGCGCCGGCAACGCGGAGCGCCTGGCGGCCCTCGCCCAAGGTCGCCACCACGTCGTATCCGGCGTTCTCCAGGTCGCGGGCGACCGCGTCCCGCCACATCGGATGGTCGTCCACCACCATCACCCGCAGAGCGCTGGTCATGCCGTAACTGTAGACCGAGGTGCTATCCGTGGACGGGGATGACGAGCTCGATCTCGGTGCCCTGGCCGGGCACGGACGTGAGACCCACGGTGCCGCCCAGGCCGGCGATCCGGCCCTTGATGGACTGGGCGATGCCGAGCCTGCCCTCCGCCTCCGCCTCCCGGAGGCGTCCGGCGGGGATGCCGGGCCCCTCGTCGCGGACGGTGACGGTGATCGAGTCACCGTCGTGCTCGGCGAGGATCCAGGCCCGCGCGTCCTCGCCGCAGTGCCGGCGGACGTTGTCGAGCGCGGCGCCCACGGCGGCGATCAGCTCCTCGGCCTGGCCCGCGGGGAGCGGCAGCGGAGTGGCGGGCGCCGAGACGGTGACCGACGGCGTGGTGAAGCGGCGCAACCGGGCCCCGACGTCGACGAGGCCCGCGCTGTCCCGCTCCGCCGCTGCGGGTCCGCTGCGGATCAGCTCGCGCACCGCCGCCTCCTGCTCCCCGGCGAGCCGTCCCAGCTCGGCCGCCTCCCCGCCGATCTCCAGCCCCCGGCGCTGCACCAGCGCCAGGATCTGGAGGACCGAGTCGTGGATGCCGCGGGCGAGCCGCTCGCGCTCCCGGTTGGCCGCCTCGATCTCGACGGCCCGTTGCAGCCGTTCCTCCGCGTCCTTGGTCAGCCGGGCGACGTGGCCGACGACCGTACCGGCGAGGATCATCAGGACGGATCCGTTCACCGGAGCGGACAGGTTGAACTCGTGCAGGCCGCGTAGCCACAGGTCGCCGAGCGACAGGACCACCGCCGCGAGCGCGCCCGCCCGCCGCCCGCCGTGGACGGCCCAGGCGAGCACGGGCCCCGCGACCCAGGTCGCCGTGATGGGCATCAGACCTGGTTGTTCGGCCCCGGTCCCCTGGACGTACGGCGAGGCCAGCATGCACCCGAGGGTGACGAGGACGTCCACCACCAGCAGGGCGCGGCTGCGCGCGGTCGAGTAGGCGACGGTGGTGAACGCCGTCCAGACCGCCATCACGCCGATGACGAGCCAGCCTGCGAGGGGACGCTGGTAGCCGTCGGCCGCCGCCAGCAGCAGCGCGGCGTAGCCCAGGGAGGCGACGCGGTAGACCGCGATCGCCCGCCAGAACGACCCTTCGATCCCCATGCGGCCCCATCGATCGATCGACGTCCGACTTTATCCGTCGATGGGCGCTCGGGGGCGTCCGAGGGGCGTTAGAGGGTCCGAGGGACGTCCGAGGGGCGCTCGGGAACGTCCGAGGGGCGTCCGGGGGACGTCCGGGGGACGTCCGAGGGGCGCTCGGGGACGTCCGAGGGACGTCCGGGGGCGTCCGAGGGACGTCCGGGGGGCGTCCGGTTCATGCGCTCACAGAGGGGGCGGGGGTCGCGTCGATGGCGGACGACAGATCGGTACGGAGCGCGTACCGGATGAAAGCCGCCATCACCGCCAGTGCGAGCACCGTGGCGGCGACGAACGCCGCGCGCACCCCCCACACCTCCGCGATCACGCCGGCCACGGCCGCGCTCGGGGGAAGGATGCCCCAGCTGATGACGCGTGAGGCCGCGTAGATCCGGCCCAGCAACTCGGGCGGGGAGAGGTTCTGGCGGATGGTGGCCACGAGGATGCGCCAGATGCTCGACCCCGCGCCCGCCACCACCGCGCCGGCCGCGACCACCCAGGCGGAGGCCTCCATGGCGACCGGCAGGACCAGGAGCACGGTGCCCGCGGCGTCGGCGACGAGCAGGGTGGTCACACCGAACCGACGACGCAGCGGCTCCACCACCATGGACGCGACCAGGCCGCCGACCGCCATCGCGGTCAGCAGGAGCCCGTACTGGGTGGTGGACAGGCCGAGCGGGCCCGGCGCGACCGCGTACACGACGAAGAGGGCGCCGTGGGCGGCCCAGACGACGTTCATCAGAGCGGTGTAGAGGGTGAGCGTGCGCACCACCGGCTGCCGCCACAGGTAGCGGATCCCCGCGACCACGCCATCCGTTCTCTGGGGGGTGCCGGGCTCGGGAGCCTCGACCGGTGCGGGAGTTACCGGTACGGGAGTTACCGGTACGGGCGAGAGCGTCATCACCAGGATGCCCGCGACCGCGAGGACGTACAGAGCCGCGCCCGCGCCCGTGGCCAGGGCGAGGGTGGTCGCGGCCAGGAGGCCGGCGAGGGGCGGGCCGGCGAGCTGGTTGGTGATGTTGATCGTGGCCTCGATGCGCGCGTTGGCCCGGGTGCGTAGGGCGGGGGCGACGACCCGCGGGATGGTCGAGGTCAGCGCCGTGTCGACCAGGGTCTCCGCGACGCCGAGCAGGACGGCGGCGACGAGGATCAGCACGAGCGAGAGCGCGCCCGTCATATAGGCGGCGGTCAGGCCGGCCAGCACCACGGCGCGGGCGAGATTGACGCCGGTGAGCAGGGCGCGCCGGTCGACGCGGTCGACGATCCATCCCGCGTGCAGGCCGAAGACCGGCCAGGCCAGGGTGAGCGCGGTCGTCACGGCAGCCACCCCGCCGGGCGAGGTGCCGATCGCGAGCGCCAGCAGCGGGAGCACGAACAAGGCCAGACCGTCGCCGAGATTCGCCGCCCCGGTGCCGAACCACAGCCCGTTGAACGACCGGCCCAGCGACGTGGGAAGGACACGCATGACTCACACCTCTCAAAGCTTGTTGAACGGTAAGACCGCCCTGTCCTACCTGTCAATCCGGCTTGAACGGTGAGATAATGGAGGCATGACCGAGGTGGAACTGGTCGGGAACGCGCTCTGCCTGGACTTCGCCAACACCGTCAACGCCCGCCCCGTCGCCCGACGGGACTGGCTGGCGACACCCGAAGAGGCTCGAACCTGGGCAGACGCCATCGGCCTGCCCATCGAGGACCCGACCGGGCTCGCCGAAACCCTGCCGGCGGCGCGGGAGCTGCGCGAGGCGGTGTTCCGGGTGTTCGAGGCGCTCGCCCGCTCCGGGTCCCCGTTGGCGGAGGACCTCGACGCGGTGCTGGCCACCCACGCCGAAGGAGTCGGCCGGGCCCGGCTGAAGGCGTCCGGGGAGACGTACGGCCTGCACTGGGAAGCCCCTCGTACGGTGCGCGTGCTGCTGTGGGAGGTGGCCGCCTCGGCGGTCGAACTCCTCACCCACGGGCCGCTGGACCGGCTCGGCGCCTGCCCGTCATGCGTGTGGCTGTTCCTCGACACCAGCAAGAACCGGCGGCGCCGCTGGTGCAGCATGACCACCTGCGGCAGCCGCGACAAATCCCGCCGCTACTACGCCACCCACTCGGCGTAAGGGCTGCGGCGGGACAGCGGCTGCTGCTCCCGCCGCGCGCCTCGTTCCACCCGTACAGTCACCCCGGCCAAGCCGCACACCACAAACCACACACCGCAAGCCGGACCGCGCAAACCGGACTCCGCGAGCAAGACCTCACGTGCACGGCCCCTCACCGGCACGCTTCACCGGCACGCTTCACCGGCACGCTTCACCGGCACGCTTCACCGGCACGCTTCACCGGCACGCTTCACCGGCACGCTTCACCGGCACGGCCCCCACGTTGGCGGCCCCACCTGCCGGGCCCTCGACTGTCTGGGTGTCCGCCTGCCTGATCCCCGCCTGGAGGGCACGGGTCCGGCCGACATCGGCGATCACCACTCGGCCCCTTGGGCACCCCTGTCAACGGCCTCGACGATGCTTGTCGTGCCTGCGGTGGACGGTGGACTGCTTTGGAGGAGGAGGCGCGCCAAGCACCGCATCAGGGAAGAGCCGCACCCAGTGCCACGGCATGCCGCAGTCGTTCGCCTTGGCGGCAATCCCCTGACCACACCCCGCACACATCAGGTTGGGGCCATGCGGGTCCAATCCGCAGCACCCGAAGCCCATGCTCGATGGATCCGGATGAGGCTCCACCGCGATGAGATCCTCCACATTCACCACGATCGTGCCACGCGGCCCCTTATCGGCCACAGTGCGCTCTATGCCGGGAACGAACACTAGGACGGGAAAGGGCTCGGGATCGACGGCGAACCGACCACGCGGGATCAGCTGCGGGGCGTCCTCATGGAGTTCACGCCGAGGCGGCCTACGAAAGGGCTCATAGCCGGTTTCCACCAGATCCAGCGTCACCGCCGTACCACACTGACTGCAGGTGAACATGCCCACAACATTAACCTGGCGCCCCCACCATCAGCCGTTCAGGAAGATCCCAAACAGCCGAGCACGCTTTCCGCGATCAGCATCGGGACAGGCGAGGATGATCACCAGAGGCGTGGCGTTCGACGACCGACATCGGAACGAGCTTCGGCGATCAACGAGGCGGAGCGTCCTGGCAGAGGCGGAGCGTCCTGGACCAGCACCGAGGGGAGTTCCGATGCCCTAGATGCAATCTTCCTGACCGAGCGGCGGCTCGGCACCAGCGAGCCCAGGAGTCGTACACGTCGGGACCTTCCCCGCCCTCCATCACGCCTACTTGATCTCTCTACGGGAGACGCGGGCGATGCCCGCCAGGGGGATCGCGATCCAGAAGGCGGCCGAGGTGGCGAGGCGGGCGGCGTCAGCGCCGGTCAGCTCGCCGGTGATCAGGGGCGTGGTGGTGCGGTTGAGGTCGAGCCACGTGGCCAAGGTCTCGCCGGTGGTGCCGAGCAAGGCGATGATGTTCCACAGCATGGTGCTCGCCAGGCAGATGACGATTGCCGCCGGGCCGTTGAGCAGGAGAGCGCCGACAGCCACCCCCGACGTGACGAAAAGAATGTTCGTCGCCGCCCAGCCCGCCAGGGCCGCGGGCGTCGCGTTCCACTCGGCGGGGACGCCTTGCAGGGCCCCCGTGACCGCGGTGGCAGGCAACGCGACCAGCATCGCGAACAGGCTCGCCACCGCCGCCGCGAGCATCGGCGGCACGGACTTGGCCGCCATCACGCGCCACCGGCGGGGCTCAAGGGCGAACGTCGTCAGCGCCGTGCGATGGCTCCACTCACTCGTGACCGTGAGGATGCCCAGCACGGGCAGGAGCGTGCCGTACCCGATGCCCGCCGTCCAGATGAGCCGCCGCAGGTCGGGGCCGGCGTAGAGACCGCGACTGAAGATGGCCGCCACGGTCAGGACGAGCAGGATCGCGGTGATCAGCTTGGCACTGCGGGTGTCGAAGAGCTTGCGGGTCTCGACGACCAGCAGGCGGTGAAAGGGGATGGTCATCCGGCACTCCGTTGGTGTGAACGGTCAGGTGGTGGACGGGGTGGTCACGTGATGTTCGGCGACGCGGCGGTCAGGTCGAGTAAGCCCCGATCCACACGGTGCTCCGACGGGCTCGATGTCGCACGGTGCTCCGACGGGCTCGATGTCACACGGTGCTTCGGTCGGCGTCGGAGGTCAGGTGGAAGAAGGTCTGCTCCAGGTCGCCGACCTGGTTGAGCTCGGTGATGGTGCCCTGGACGAGCACGCGGCCGCGGCCGATGATCACGACGTGGTCGGCGACGCGTTCGACTTCGTGCAGCAGGTGGGAGCTGAGCAGGACGGCGCAGCCCGAGTCGGCCAGGTCGCGCAGGAGGGAGCGCATCCAGCGGATGCCCTGCGGGTCGAGGCCGTTGGCGGGCTCGTCGAGGACGAGCGCGCGCGGCCTGCCGAGCAGCGCGTGGGCGATGCCGAGCCGCTGCCGCATGCCCAGCGAGTAGGCGCCGACGGCGCGGTGTGACTCCTTGCGTGTCAGCCCGACCAGGTCGAGCACCTCGTCGACCCGTGAGCGGGGGAGCCCGAGGGTGATCGCGCCCAGCATCAGGGTCTCGCGGCCGCTGCGGCCGGGGTGGAAGGCGCTCGCGTCGAGGAGTGTGCCGACCTGGTGGCCGGGATCCTCCAGGTCTGGATAGGGGACGCCGAGCACGGTGGCCGAACCGGAGGTGGCGCGGCAGAGTCCGACCAGGATGCGCAGCGCCGTCGACTTGCCTGCCCCGTTGGGGCCGACGAAGCCGGTGACGCCGCCCGCCTCGACGGTGAAGGACACGTCGTCGAGCGCTCTCACGTCTCTGTAGGTCTTGGTCACATGCTTGAACTCGATCACGGGACCCAGTTCATCGCGGAAGGGCCGGGCCGCTCATCGGATCCAGGTCGACGATGGGATAGACCCAGGGTGGCCCAGCGATCGACCCAGGTCGCTAAGGGCAACGCGGCGAAGTTCCTAGGCTTGGGGGCGTGAACGACCGCTCCGGCCACCAGCCGCCCCTCGACCGGTGGGGCAGTGCGCTGCGCTATCTCCTGGCGCTGGCGCCCATGCTGTTCTACGGCGTGGTCTGGGCCTGGGTCGTCGGTCATGATCCGGCGCGGCTGCCGCACGCCCTGCTCGACGTGGCGCTGGGCCTGCTCGGGTTGGTCCTCATGCGCTGGCGGCGACGGTGGCCGTGGCAGATCGCCGCCGCGACCGCGCTGCTGACCGCCCTGTCGACCACGGCGACCGGGCCCGCGCAGGTGGCCTATGTATCTCTGTGCACCCACCGTGGCTGGCGGCAGATCGTGCCGGTGGCGGTGCTGTTCTGGGTCTGTCTGGGGCTCTACTCGGTCGCGGGCGGCATCACCCAGCAAGGCATGGTCAGCCTCGTCACGGGCACCGCGATCCTCGGCGGGCTGACCGTCTTCGGCCTCTACCTGCGCTCCCAACGCGACGCCACGCTGGCCGCGGAGCAGGCCGAGCTGCAGCGCATCGAACAGGCCAAGCTCGCCGAGCGGACCAAGATCGCCCAGGAGATGCACGACGCGCTGGCTCACCGCATGTCCCTGCTGGCGATGCTCGCCGGCGGTCTGGCCTACCGCGTCGACCTCGGCCCCGAAGAGACCCGTGAGACTGCGCGGGCCATCCAGGAAAACGCCCACCAGTCGCTCAACGAGCTGCGCACCGTGCTCGGCACGCTCCGCTCCGACGGCGCGCTGGCTGCTCCGCAACCGACCCTCGCCGACTTGGACGAGCTGTTCCACGAGGTCCGCACCGCCGGGCAGAAGCTCCAGGTCACCGACTCCATCGAGCGGCGCGACCGGCTGCCCAGCCAGACCGGGCGCAACGCGTACCGGATCGTCCAGGAGGCGTTGACCAACGCGCGCAAGCACGCGCCGGGCAGCGGCGTCACGGTGGAGCTGGGCGGCAGTCCCGGCGACGCGCTGCGCATCCACGTGGCCAACCCGACGCCTTACGGCGCGTCGTCCGGCCCGGGTGGCAAGCTCGGGCTCGTCGGCCTGGCGGAGCGGGTGCGGATGGCGGGCGGCACGATCGCGCACGCCCAGCAGGACGGGCGGTTCGTCCTTGATGTCCGGTTGCCGTGGGAGGCTTGAGGCTGTGACGCGCGTCCTGATCGTCGACGACGACCCGATGGTACGCACCGGGCTGCGTCTCATCCTGGGCGGCGAGCCCGACCTTGAGATCGTCGGTGAGGCGGGCGACGGTCATGAAGCCGTGGCCATGGTCCGCGACCAGCGGCCCGACGTGGTGCTGATGGACATCCGCATGCCCGGCCAAGACGGTCTGGTCACCACCGAGCTGCTGGTGTCGCAGCCGGACGCGCCGCGGATCCTCGTGCTGACGGCCTTCGACGCCGATGACATGGTGCTGCGCGCGCTCCGCCTCGGCGCCGCGGGGTTCCTGCTCAAGGACACGCCACCGGCCAAGATGATCGAGGCCGTACGCACCGTCGCGGCGGGCGAGCCGGTGCTGTCGCCCAGCGTCACCCACCAAGTGATCGCCGCGGCCACCGGCGGCCACGAGCCTCGCAGCGAGGAGGCGCGACGGGAGCTGGCCAAGCTGACGGACCGGGAGCTTGAGGTCGCCGTCGAGGTGGCCAAGGGCAGCTCCAACGCGGAGATCGGTGAGCGCCTCTACATGAGCGTGGCGACGGTCAAGGCCAACATCACCCGCATCTTCGCCAAGCTGGACACCGACAACCGGGTCCAGGTAGCCATGAAGATCCGCGACGCGGGGTTCCTCTGACCTGGGTGGATGCGGTCACCGGTCTTGTTCCTCGGGTGGGGGTTCTTTGAGTCGGCCTGGTGGGGGTGGGCGTGGTTACCGGTTCTGTTCCTCCGACGGGATCCCTCGACGTGGGCATGGTGGGGGTAGGTGTGGTCGCCGGTCCCGTTCCTCCGTCTGGGCGCGGCTGGGCCTTGTTACGCGGCTGGGCGTCGCCACGTGGCCCGGGGCCCGTCACCGAAGGTGAAGAACGAGACGGAGATCTACCGATTTGACCTGAACCTAGGTCGACGTCCCAGACTTGCCCGCATGGACGAGGTAATCGACAGCCCGACAGGCTGGGTGGCGAAGCATATTCGCCGGTATGTGGAGACCGACGGCGAGAGCGGGCACCTGTATCAAGGGCTGCCCACGCTGCTGCTCACGACCCGGGGCAGGAAGTCTGGGCAGTTGCGTCGTACGGCGCTGATCTACGGGGAGGACGGAGGGCGCTACCTGCTCGTCGCCTCGAACGGCGGGTCCGCGGGGCACCCGGCCTGGTATCTCAACCTGGTGGCCGAGCCGGACGTCGCCGTGCAGGTCCGGGCCGACAAGTTCGCCGCCCGCGCCCGCACTGCCACCGAGGAGGAGAAGAAGGAACTGTGGCCGCGCATGGCGGCCATTTTCCCGACGTACGACTCGTACCAATCCAAGACGGACCGGGAGATCCCGCTGGTGATCCTGGAGCGGGTGCCGTCAGGCGGCGACGAGGCCGCGGACGTCGGCGAGGAGCTCGAAGGAGCGTAGCCAGGCCTCGCGGTCGGGGGCGGCCGAGACCGCGATGAGCTCATCCGCCTGGGCACGCTCGGCGAACCGGTCCAGATACTCCTTGACCTCGCCGGGCGTGCCGATGGCCGAGTACTTGGTCATCTGGAGGATCTGCTGCCCGGCGGGGGACTCCAGGATCAGGTCCGCCTCTTCGGGGGTGAACTCGCGGTCTCGGCCCAGCAGCAGGCTGACCCGGTTGCGCTTGGCGGCGAGGAACTGCTGCTCCGCCTTCTCCTTCGTGTCGGCGGTGATCACGTTCACGCCGGCGATCACGTACGGCTCGGTGAGCTGTGCGGACGGCTTGAACTCGCGCCGGTAGAGCGAGACCGCCTCCTCCAGGGCCGCGGGCGCGAAGTGCGAGGCGAACGCGTACGGCAGCCCGAGCATGGCGGCGAGCTGGGCGCCGAACAGCGAGGATCCGAGGATGTAGAGCGGCACGTCGGTGCCCTTGCCCGGGGTGGCGTCCACGCCGGGGATGCGGGAGTCGCCGGTCAGGTAGCCCTGGAGCTCCAGCACGTCCTGCGGGAAGCCGTCGGCCGAGGCGGGGGTGCGGCGCAGCGCCCGCATGGTCTTCTGGTCGCTGCCGGGCGCCCGCCCGAGACCCAGGTCGATCCGGCCGGGGTGCAGGGTGGCGAGCGTGCCGTACTGCTCGGCGATGGTGAGCGGGGAGTGGTTCGGCAGCATGACGCCGCCCGCGCCGAGCCGGATGGTGCTGGTGTGCGCGGCCACGTGCGCGATCAGCACGCTGGTGGCGGAGGACGCGATCGTCGGCATGTTGTGGTGTTCGGCGTACCAGACGCGGCTGTAGCCCCATTGCTCGGCGCGCCGCGCCAGTTCCACGCTGGCGGCGAGGCTGTCGGCGGCGGTCTCTCCCTTGCCGATGTACGCGAGATCGAGAATGGAGAGAGGCAGAGCCATGGGAGTTACCTTTCGTCAGCGGGTGCACGAGGGGTAACCGGGCTCGGCGCACCGTTATTTCCGCCTCAAAGCTGACATGGCACTATGGCGCGCCGCGCCGGGTAGCATCCGCCGTGTGAACCGTCGCATCGTCGCCCTGCTGATCATCATCGGGATGGTCGGGATGAGCGGGCTGGCCGTGGTCGTGTCGGCCGTTCAGTCGGGCGGTGGGTGGTAACGGACTGACGGGCCCAGCGTTTCGTGACACGATGCAGGTGACTGCGAGGAGTGTCCGATGTGTGACGATCCGCTGCTTCCCGAGTCCGTCGCCCGTGCCCTGGCCGACTATCGAGACCTGCGCGACCGGCACGGCGTGTGCTGGGGCGAGGAACCTCTGTCGTACGTGGTCCAGGCATGGGCCACCGTCTTCCTCGACGGCCGCCACGATTACTGGGGCACCGGGATGCGGCAGCTCGCGGAGCGCCTGCCCGGGGCGTCGGAGCACGAGATCGACGACCGGATGGGCGAGGTGGACGTCGACCGGTTGGTCCGCGACGCCCTCGGCGGCGAACTGCTCGCCTCCCTGCCCGCGCTGCGGCTGCGGCCCGACGGCGTCACGCTGGAGGCCCGCCCGCGAGTGGTGCTCGACGGTGTGGCGCCGGAGGTCCGCGCGGGGGTCGTGCCCGGCGACGTTGCGCCGGAGGCCGGTGCGGGGGCGGTGCTCGGCGGCGGATCGGGCGGTACGTGGTTGCTGCTGGATTCGAGCCGGGACGAGCCCGTCACGGTGGTCGTGGACGGGGACGCGTACGAGCTCCCGCCACGCGGCGCGAAGATCGTCGGTGTGCGGCGGGAGGTCGTCGCCGACGGGGCGCCGGTGGATCTGACGCCGCTGAGCAGGCGGGCGGAGGCGGCGGCGGTGCGGCTGCGGGCCGGATTCCCCTGCCGGTGGAGCGTGACGTCGGCCGACGGGCAGGGCTGGTACCCAGACGGCGCCCCGCCCAAGGTCGACGGGCGCGGCAGACCGTACTTCCACGGCGACGACGTGGTGGTGGCCGTGCCCGCGGAGCCGGTCACGGTGACGGTCACCAGGGGCATGGAGTACGCCGAGTCCGAGGTCGAGCTGACCCCGGCCGCGGGCGCCGAGACGCTGGTCGAGCTGACCCCCGAGCGGTTGTACGACGCGGCGGCGCACGGCTGGTACGGCGGCGACATGCACGTCCACCTCAACTGGATGGGCGAGGAACCGGCCGCGCCCGCGCTGGCCGCGGCCGCCCAGCACGGCGAGGACCTGCACGTGCTCAATCTGGTGGCCGGGAACGTGGCGAGCGCCCGGGTCTACGACCGCGAGGCGCTCGAACACTGGCTGGGCCGCGACCTGCCGTGGTCCGACGGGCGCCATCTGGCCAGGATCGGCGTGGAGTACCGCAACGACCTGGTCGGCCACGTGGGCGCGTTCGGGCTGCGAGGGCTGCCCGAGCGCTTCCACACCGGGTTCGCCGGTGACGTCGACTGGCCGCCGAACGCGGTCGCCTGCGAGGAACTGCACCGGATGGGCGCGGTGCTCGGTTACGGGCACCCGTTCCACCTGCCGGTCTCCGACACGGACCCTCCTGAGGTGGCCGTGCAGCGCGGGCGCAACTGCTCGGCCAGGGAGATCGTCGCGGACGCCGCGCTCGGCCTGATCGACACGCTGGACGTGCTCAACCACTCGTCGATCGGCGCCACCGCCACGGTCTACCGGCGCCTGATCGGGGCCGGCAACCGGCTGACGGTGACCGCCGGCACCGATGCGGTGCTGTCGTTCTGCCACCGCGGCACCTCGTCGGGGCCGCCCGGGTGGGAGCGGGTGTACGCGCGGGTGGACGGCCCGCTCACCGCCGAGTCGTTCGCCGAGGCGATCCTCATGGGCCGTACGTTCGCCACCACCGGCCCGTGGCTCGGGCTGAGCGTGAACGGCCGCGGACCCGGCGACACGCTCGACCTGGCGCCCGGTGAGCGGGTGGGGATCACCGTCACCTCGGTCGGGCCCGAGGTGGAGACCCTGGAGATCCGCACCGCCGACGGCGTGCTGGCGCAGGGGCCGCCCGCCCGCCTCACGGCCACGCTGACCGCGGGCGAGCCGACGTACGTGGTCGCGGTCGCCACCGGAGGGCCGCATCCGCGGACCTTCCATAGAAAGGGCGCGTACGCGCACACGAGCCCGGTCTATCTGAACGTCGCGGGCAGGCACGTGGCCCGGCCCGAGGACGTGCGGTGGTGCCTGGACTGGCTGGACCGGCTGGAGGAGGTGCTGCGGGAGTCGGGCGTCTTC
The DNA here is from genome assembly GCF_043198225.1 of Nonomuraea sp. NPDC048826. Lineage (NCBI taxonomy): Bacteria > Bacillati > Actinomycetota > Actinomycetes > Streptosporangiales > Streptosporangiaceae > Nonomuraea > Nonomuraea sp. NPDC048826. The sequence goes on from NZ_JBICUQ010000009.1 coordinate 131,936, forward strand.
GCCACCGAGGACCAGTACGAGGACCACGTGGCGCTCTACGACCGCGCGCGGCGGGTCTATCGCGCGAGGCTGGGCGGCGACTAGGCCAGGATGAGGCCGGCGCCGGCCGGCGTGGTGTCGTCGTCGAGGCCCTCCAGCAGGACGGCGGCCAGGCTGCGGCGCTGGGCGGCCGTGAGGACCATGGGCAGCACGATCGGCATCAGCTCGATCGCGCCGTCGGGGAGGTCACGGACGTGGCAGGGAATCAAAGGGGCGGTCTGGAACACCCCCTCACTATCGCAGCCACCACCGACAAGATCAGTCGAATTTCCGCGCACGCGACCCGCCGCCGAGAACGCCTCTCACGCGGAGCGGGTTCGCGGGTGGGGGCGACATGACGTGCTGGGCGGGTTCGCGGGTGGGGGCGACTTGACGTGCTGGGCGGGTTCGCGGGTGGGGGCGACTCGACGTGCTGGGTGGAGCCGCCGGCGGGAACGACCCGACGCGCTGAGCGGGTTCGCCGCTGAGAACGACCCGACGCGCGGAGCGGGTTCGCCCGGTGAGAACGACCCGCGCGCCGAGCCCGCCCGCCGGTGAGAATGCCTCTGGTGAAGGCGCGAGACGGGAAGGACGACGGCGCGGTGACGGGTGACGGCGGGATGCTCGACGTAGGCGACGGGAACCACGTCCACTGGGAGGTCCACGGCGTGCCGGACGGCAAGCCCGCCGTGGTGGTGCACGGCGGGCCGGGCTCCGGGGCGGGGCCGGGCTGGCTGCGCTACTTCGATCTGGAGACGTACCGGGTGGTCCTGTTCGACCAGCGCGGCTGCGGCCGGAGCACGCCTGACGCGGCCGACCACGACACCGACCTGTCCGTGAACACCACTCACCACCTGGTCGCCGACATGGAGCTGCTCCGCGAGCACCTGGGGATCGACCGCTGGATGCTGTTCGGCGGCTCCTGGGGCACCACGCTCGGCCTGGCCTACGCGATCCGTCACCCCGGCCGGGTCAGCGAGATCGTCATGTCGGGCATCGCGACCACCACCCGGGCCGAGGTGGAGTGGATCACCGAGGGCGTCGGCCGTTACTTCCCCCGCGAGTGGGAACGGTTCCGCGACGCCGTTCCGGCGGACCTGCGGGGCGAGCGGCTCGTCGACGCCTATGCCCGGCTGCTCGCCGACCCCGATCCCGCCGTCCGTGGGCGGGCGGCCCGCGACTGGTGCGACTGGGAGGACTCGCACGTACGGGTGAGCGCCGGTCAGCAGCCTGACCCGCGCTACGAGGACCCCGGGTTCAGGATGCGGTTCGCGCGGCTGGTCACCCACTACTGGAGCCATCATGCCTGGCTGGACGACGGCGAGATCCTGGCCGGGGTGGAGAAGCTGGGCGACGTGCCGGGGGTGCTGGTGCACGGCCGGATCGACCTGAGCACTCCGTTGCGTACGGCGTGGGAGCTGGCGAAGGCGTGGCCGGGTTGCGAGCTGGTGGTCGTGGAGGAGGCGGGCCACAGCGCCGGACAGCCGGGCATGCGAGACGCCCTGAAGGCGGCGGTCAGGCGGTTCGCCCGCTAGCGACGGGGGTCGGTTACGCTGCACGGCGTGGCGCTCGCTGTTGACGTGGTGGTCCGATATCGCAAAGCCGTGACCTACGGCGTGCACGCCCTGCTGGCCGCGCTGGAGACCGGGGGAGTCGAGCACGGGCTCGGCCTCGGCACCACCGTGGAGGAGACGGCGGCGCACATCGCGGCCAGCGAGGCCGATCGGGTGCTGGTGCTGTGGTCGTTCTACTCGCCCGACGCCGAGGCGATGGCCGCCGAGCTGGCCGCCGTGCGGGCGCTGGCCGACCGTGACGGCGTCCTGCACATCGCGGGCGGCGTGCACGCCACCGCCGAGCCGCAGCAGGTCATCGACGCCGGGTGGGACCTGGCCGGCATCGGCGAGGGCGAGTCGACGATCGTCGCGCTCGTCGGCGCGCTGCGCCGCGGCGACCCGCTCACCGGCGTGCCGGGGCTCGCGCTCAAGGACGCCGACGGGGTCGCGCTGCGCACCCCGGCGGCGCCGCAGCTCCCGCTGGACGCGTTCCCGTCGTTCCCGGCGCGGCGCGGCCGGTTCGGCCCGATCGAGATCACGCGAGGCTGCCGCTATACGTGCCGCTTCTGTCAGACACCCTTCATGTTCGGCGGCCAGTTCCGCCACCGGTCGGTGGCGAGCGTGCGCGAGCACGTGCGGGCGATGGCCGCGCACGGGCTGCGCGACGTCCGGTTCATCACGCCGACCTCGCTGTCGTACGGGTCGCCCGGCCCCGATCCCGACCTGGACGCGGTGGAGGAGCTGCTGTCCGGGGTCAAGGAGGAGCTGCCGTCGCACGGCCGGGTGTTCTTCGGCAGCTTCCCCTCCGAGGTGCGGCCCGAGCACGTCACGCCCGAGGCCATGCGGCTGCTCAGGCGCTACGTGGCCAACGACAACCTGATCATCGGCGCGCAGTCGGGCTCCGACCGCGTGCTGGCGGCCTCGGGGCGCGGTCACGACACCTCCCCGGTACGGGACGCGGTGCGGATCGCGGCCGAGCACGGCTTCCGGCCGAACGTCGACTTCATCTTCGGCATGCCGGGCGAGGAGGCGGCCGACCAGGAGGCCTCGCTCCGGCTGGCCGCCGATCTGGCCGACCTGGGCGCCCGGATCCACACCCACACGTTCATGCCGTTGCCGGGCACGCCGTGGCGTGACGCCGAGCCCGCGTTCATCCCGCTGGCCACGGTGCGCGAGCTCGACCGGCTGGCCCAGCGGGGCGACGCCTACGGCCACTGGCGCAAGCAGGCCGAGCACGCCGCCAGGCTGGCCGAGACCGCGAAGGCCTACCCGCGGCGGGCCCGCCGGCGTCGGACGGGCTAGCGCTCGTCGTCGTAGCCCGCCGGCGCCGGACGGGCTAGCGCTCGTCGTCGTCCGGGTCGTAGGCGGGTCCCTGGTCGTCGGGCAGCAGGTCTTCCAGGACGCGGTTCACCGCGTCGCCGAGCGGGCGGAACGCCTGGGTGAGCGCGTTCGCCAGCGGCCCGAAGATCTCGGTCACCTCGCGCAGCAGGTCGTCGCCCTTGTCTTCGGGAGGCGACCAGCGCATGGCGTCGGCGCTCAGCGTCTCCCACTCGTCGACGACGCCGTCGATGGCGTCGAGCACGTGGTCTGGATCCCTCGGCATGACGTTCTCCAGGGGAGAAATCGGAATAAGACCACCGTAACCCGACTGCGCCCGGTTCTGTCAGGCCGGGATGGACACTCTGGAACCGCTCCTGGAGCGTCGGCCGGAAATTGTCGGTGCCCCGTCGTACCGTGGCCCGGGTAGTCGTATGAGGAGACGGGGATGCACGACGAAGAGGCGCTGTTCCGCACGGTCCACGGCATCGCGGGCAGACTGGCGGGCCAGCCCGTGCCCGTGGTGATCGACGCGCTGACGCGGCAGCTCCCTCCGGCCCCCGGCATCACCGGCGACGACATCCGGCGCATCGCCGAGGAGATCAGCGTGGGCCGCGACCCCTCGGGTCTGTGACGACGGACCCCGGGAGGCGCTGAACGCCTCCCGGGTCCGCCGATCACTGCTCGCGCATGCCCCAGGGCGACCCGTACGCCTCCAGCAGGTCCAGGAACGGGCGCGGCGGGAACGCCTCAGGGCCCAGCACGCCCTCGCCCGTCCACACGCCGGTGGCGACCAGTTCCAGGGCGGCCACGGGGTTGACGGCGGTCTGCCAGACCACGGCCTGCGAGCCGTACTCGCGCATCGACCACTGGTTGTCCACCACGTGGTAGAGGTACACCTCGCGCGGCCGGCCGTCCTTCACGCCCTTCACCCAGGTGCCGGCGCAGGTCTTGCCGTGCATCAGCTCGCCCAGCTCGGCCGGGTCGGGCAGCACGGCGGCCACCACGTCGCGCGGCGAGACCTGGGCGGGGCCGCGGTCGGTCCGCACGGTGACCGGGCGGGTGCCGTCCAGGCCGAGCTCGTGCAGGGTCTTGAGCCGGGAGATGAACTCCTCGCCGAGCCCGTACTTGAAGGTGACCCGTCCGGCGTCCACCCAGCGGGGCACCAGCAGGACCTCCTCGTGCTCGACGTTCACGCACTCGATGGGGCCGATGCCCTCGGGGAAGTCGAACACCTCGGGCTCGCTGAACGGCTCGGTGGTGAACCAGCCGCGGTCACGCTCGTAGACGAGCGGCGGGTTGAGGCACTCCTCGATCGTGGTCCAGATGGAGAACGACGGGGCGAACTCGTAGCCGTCGACGGTGAGGTTGCCGCCGTCGCGGACGCCGATCTCCTCGATCTCGTCGAACAGCTCGTCGGCGGCGTAGCGGGCGAACACGTCGGACAGGCCGGGCTCGACGCCCATGCCGACGAGCGCGATCCGGCCGGCCCGCCGCCAGTCGTCGTCGCGGGCGAACTGCTCGTCCCCGAGCATCACGCCGACCTTTTCGTACGGCTGCTCGGGGTGCGGCCTGGACATCGACATCGCCATGTCCAGATAGTGGGCCCCGCCCGCGAGCGCAGCCTCGAACAGCGGCATCACGAAGCGGGGGTCGGTGGCGTTGAGCAGGACGTCGCACCGGTGGTCGAGGAGCAGGTCGATGACGGCGGACCGGTCGGAGGCGTCGACCCGGGCCGCGGTGAAGCGGGTCTCGCGGGGGTCGAGCGCGGCGACCGCCGCTTGCGCCCTGGACAGGTCGTAGTCAGCGACCACCATATGGTCGAAGAACTCCCGGCGACTGGCGATGCGGGTGACGGCGGTGCCCACACCGCCGGCGCCCACGAGCAGAATACGCATGATCTCTCCTGGTAGAGGGGGGTGCGCGTCCAGGAAATGCCATTAAGCTCATCAACGTCAATGGTGTTGGCATAAGGAGAGGGATGCCGAAGCGCGTAGTGCCCGACGCGGCCCGGCGGCGGCGCCGGCCCACCCGCCAGGGCCAGGTGCTCAGCCATGACCTGATCATCGAGACCGCGCTGCGCATGCTCAGGGAGCACGGCGCGGCCGGTCTGACGGCCAGACGGCTCGGGCTGGCGCTGGGCGCCGACGCCAGCACGATCTACCGCTACTTCCGCGGCATGGACGACCTGACCCTGGCCATCGCCGACGCGCTGTTCGCCGCGGCGCTGGACGGCTGGCGCGCGGCCGGCGACTGGCGGGCCGACCTGCGGGCGCTGGGGCTGAGCATCTACCGGGCCTATCTGGCCCACCCGCAGGCGGCCGTGCTCACCGCCAGCCGGGTGGCGGGGCGTCCGCACGAGGTGGCGGTGGACGAGACGATCCTCGGCATCCTGCGCACCGCGGGCTTCGCCGACCCCGACGCGGTGCGGGTCTATCAGGCGTTCATCGACCAGAGCCTGGCCTTCGCGGTCCTCGACGCCGCGTCGCTGGCGCTGCCCGAGGCGGTCAGGGAGGCCGACGAGCAGGTCTGGCAGGAGACCTACGCCCGCCTCCCGGCCGAGACGCACCCGCACATCGCCGCCACGGCCCCCTACCTGGTGGCCAGGATGAACGACAGCGGCTACCCGGCGGCCCTGGACATGCTCCTCGACAGCGCGGCCCGGCAACTCAGGGATCGATCAGGGTGACGTAGGGGACGACGCCGGATGTCCCCGGGCCGCGCCCCGGGAAGACTCGATGCCATGACCGCAGTGATCAGGGAGACGTCCCGGAGCGTCCGGGTCCCCTTGGGCCCGAGGGCCTATCCGATCGTCGCGCTCGCCGCGCTCGCGGTCGGCGTGTCCGGGATCGTCGTCGGGCAGTTCGACCCCGACCCGTACCTGGACCCGCTGAACGTGACCGTGAGCGAGTTCGCCGTGGCCGACCGCGGGGGCGTCACGGAGGCCGCGATGGCGGTGGTCGCCCTCGGCTCGCTGGCGCTGCTGGCGGGGCTGCGGTCGGTGGGGGCTCCGGTGAGGGGGATGCCGGAGCGGCTGCTCCTGGTGTGGTCGGGCGCGCTGCTGGTGGCGGCGGCGATCCCGACCTCGCCGTTCGGCGAGGACCTGACGCTCGCGGCCCAGATCCACCGGTACGTGTCGATCGCGGCGTTCGTCAGCCTGCCGGTGGCGGGGGCGCTGCTGGTGCCCCGGCTGGCCCGTGACGCGACGTGGAAGCCGGTGGCCAGGACGGTCGAGTGGGTGACCCTGGCGGGCGGTCTCGGGGTGCTGGCGATCACGTATGTGGCGCTGCCGGGGGAGCGGGTCCTGATCGGGCTGGTGGAGCGGGCGCTGCTGGGCGCGGAGGTGGCCTTGCTGGCCGTGCTGGCGGTCTGGCTGCTGCGGGTGGCCTGGAGCGGTAGCGTCCTCAAATTTCCGACATATCACAGATTTATCGCTAGTTGATCTTATCTCGGCCTCGATGAGTGCTATTCTCTCCCGCGATCTTCTATCCGGGAGCAGGTGTCATGGCATCGGGCAGATCCATCCGATTCAAGATCTCGACGCTGCTCGTCATCCCGCTGGTCTCCCTGGTCGCGCTCTGGGGATTCGCCGCCAGCACGACGTCGAGGGACGCGCTCAACCTTCTCAAGGTCGAGACCTTCTGGACCGGGATCATCGATCACGCCGACTTCCTGGTGGTCAATCTGCAGGCGGAGCGCCTGGCCTCCGCCGAGATGCTGTCAGGCGCCGCGACCGACGGCAAGAAACTGACCGACGCCCGCGCCAAGGTCGACCGCGTCAGGAAGAACCTGACCGACGGCGCCATGGCCGAGGACACCCAGGCGGCGCTCGACGACACCATGAAGGCCCGGCTCGCCGAGGTCTTCACCGCCATCGACCGGCTGTCGGCGATCAGGAGCAAGGTCGACGACCGGGCGCTCACCCCGCACGCCCTGATCACCGAGTACGCCACCATCCCGGACACCCTCGACCGCCTCTACTCGGCCTTCACGGTCAGCACCGACGTGGAGCTCGCCCGCCAGGCGCAGGGCCTGATCATGGCCTCGCAGGTGCGCGAGCTCCTCAGCCGCGAGCACGCCCTGATCGTCGCCGGCAACTCCGTCGGGGGCGGCGACGGGTGGACCATGGCGGAGGTCCACCTGCTGTCCGGCATCGACGGCGCGCGCACGTACCTCTTCCCCAAGGCCATGGCCAACCTGGACGAGGAGATGCGGGCGCCGTTCGAGAAGATGGCCGCCTCCGGCGCCTACGGCTCCATGGAACGGGCGCTGCACTCTTACGTCGGGGGCCAGCCGGTCGACATGCAGCTGTGGCGGGGCATGGTCGAGCCGGTGCTGGAGGAGTACACCCAGGGCCTCTACAGGTCCGGTGACGTGCTGCTGGGGCGGATGGAGCCCGCCGGCATGCTCATCATCGTCAACGCCGTCATCGCGGGCGTGCTCGGCCTGATCGCCGTCGTCCTCTCCATCGTCATCTCCGTACGGGTCGGCCGGCGGCTCTCCCGTGAGCTGGCGGCGCTCCGCGGCTCCGCCCAGGAGCTGGCCGAGGTGCGGCTGCCCGGCGTGGTCTCCAAGCTGCGCCGCGGCGAGCCGGTGGACCCGGCGGCCGAGGTGCCGCCGATCCAGGTGGAGGCGGGCGCCACTGGCGAGGTGGCCGACCTGGCGGCCGCGTTCGACACCGTACGGCACACCGCGGTCGACGCCGCCGTGGAGCAGGCCAGGCTGCGCGAGGGCGTGGCCGAGGCGCTGCGCAACCTGGCCAGGCGCAGCCAGTCGCTCGTCCAGCGCCAGCTCAAGCTGCTGGACGAGATGCAGCGCGAGACCGAGGAGCCGGAGGCGCTGGAGCGCCTGTTCAGACTGGACCACCTGACCACCCGCATGCGCCGGCACGCCGAGGGCCTGGTGCTGCTGTCCGGCGGCGCGGCCGGTCGGCGCTGGCGCGGCGTGATCGGCGTGGAGGACGTGCTGAGCGGGGCCGCGGCCCAGGTCGAGGAGTACCCCCGGGTGCGCGTCTACCCGATGCCGGAGTGCGGCGTCGCGGGCGAGGCGGTGGCCGACCTCATGCACCTGTTCGCCGAGCTGATCGAGAACGCGACCACGTTCTCCGCCCCCGGCAGCGAGGTGTCGGTCCGCGGTGACCTGGTCGGCAAGGGCTTCGCGGTGGAGATCGAGGACCGCGGGCTGGGCATGAGCGACGAGGCCAGGGAGGCCGTCAACCGGCGGCTGGCCAGCCCGCCCGAGTTCGACCCGGCGCGGACCGAGCAGCTCGGCTTCGCGGTGGCCGGCATGCTGGCGGCCAGGCACGGGGTCAGCGTCACGCTCAAGCCGTCGCCGTACGGCGGCACCACCGCGATCGTGCTGGTGCCCGTACACCTGATCCAGCCGATGCCCGCGATCCGCCCGCCGGAGCCGCCTGAGCTGGAGTCCGTCACCGTGTCGGTGGTCGGCAGGGACGCCCCGCCGGAGAACGGCACGCCCCTGGAGACCAGGAGTCCCGGGCCGGGCCAGCTGCCGCGCCGGGTCCGGACCACCAAGCGCGCCCCCGAGCCGTCGGCGGGCGCCGGCCTGCCCCGCCGGGTGCGCCAGGCCAACCTGCCGCAGCGGCTCAAGCAGCAGACGCCGCAGGACGCCGCCCCGGCCGCCGCGGAGCAGGAGCGGCCGGCGCCGGAGCGTTCGCCGGAGGAGACCAGGGCGCTGCTCTCCTCGCTCCAGTCGGGCTGGCAGCGCGGACGTGAAGACAGCAGTGACCCGGACGGGGGGAGGCCATCGTGAGTCGCGAGCACGAGTGGGTCGACGAGGAGGCCGGGCCGGTCGTGCGCCCGTACGCGGTGACCCGCGGACGCACCAGGCCCGCGGCCAAGGCGCTGTCCACCGGGCTCGACCTGCTGGCCACCGTGTCGCTCACCGGCCGGCCGGCGCCCGCGAAGGCGGAGCTGGGCGTCCAGCACCGGCGGCTGCTGAGCTGCGTGGCCCGGCACGCCACGCCGGTCGCCGAGGTCGCGGGCGAGCTCGACCTGCCGGTGGCGGTGGTCAGGGTGCTGATCGGTGACCTGATCGACTACGACCTGGTGACGGTGAAGGCGCCGCGGTCCAAGGCCGCGACGCCCACGGAGAGCCTCCTGCGCGAAGTGATCAGCGGGTTGCGCGCGCTCTAACCGGTCGTGGTCAGCGTGCGGAGCGAGTGCTCCACGAGCGTGATCATGACTTCCTTGGCCGAGGCGCGGCGGCGCACGTCGCACAGCATCACGGGCACGTCGTCGTCCAGGTCGAGGGCGATCCGCACGTCGTCCACGCTGTGCTGCTCGGCGCCGTCGAAGCAGTTGACGGCCACCACGAACGGGGTGCCGCGCTGCTCGAAGTAGTCGACGGAGGGGAAGCAGTCGGTCAGCCGCCGGGTGTCGGCGATCACGACCGCGCCCAGCGCGCCGTAGGACAGCTCGTCCCACATGAACCAGAACCGCTCCTGGCCGGGGGTGCCGAACAGGTAGACGACCAGCCCCTCCCGGATGGTGATGCGGCCGAAGTCCATCGCCACGGTCGTGGTGGTCTTGGCCTCGACGCCGTCGATGTCGTCGACGCCGATCCCGCGGTCTGACAGCACCTCTTCGGTGCGCAGCGGCTTGATCTCGCTGATCGACCCCACCAGGGTGGTCTTGCCGACGCCGAAGCCGCCGGCAATGAGGATCTTGAGCGCGACGGGGTCCTCAGAGAGCACGGAGTCCATTGATCACTTCCTTGAGAATGCCCTCACTCGGGCGCGATCCCGCCGCTGAGGGGGCCGACACCGAGATGAGGCCTTGGTCACGCAGGTCGCCCAGCAGCACCCGCACGACGCCGACAGGCAGGTCGATCTCGACGGCCACGTCGGCCACCGAGATCGGGGCGCGAGCCGCCCTCAGGATGAGCGACTGCTCGGGGGAGAGGTCATCAGGAGCGTCCCCCACGGCGCGGACGGTGGCGACGAGGTCGAGATTGGCCCCCGATGACCTCGTGCGACCTCGGATGAGGGCGTAGGGCCGCACGATGGGCCCCGCGTCCTCGTCCAGCCACTGCGGGGTTTCGCTCATGACATGCGCGGGTTGGTCGTGATGTGCTGGCCCACCCGCTTGACCAGCATCGCCATCTCGTAAGCGATGTGACCCACGTCGACGTTGGCGTCGGCGAGCACCGCCAGGCACGTGCCCTGGCCCGCCGCCGTCACGAACAGGAACGCCGACTCCATCTCCACGATGGTCTGGCGGACGTCGCCGCCGCCGAAGTGGCGGCCGGTGCCCCGGGCCAGGCTCTGGAAACCGGCGGCCACGGCGGACAGATGCTCGGCGTCCTCGCGGGTCAGCCCTTTGGAGTAACCGACGGCGAGGCCGTCGGTCGACAGGATGACCGCCTGCCTGACGGCGCCCACCCGGGTCGTCAGGTCGTCAAGGAGCCAGTTCAGCTCACCGGTGTTGGTCGTCGGCACACTCATGCCTCCCCCTCCTCATCAGCTTCTTCTCGGGCCCGCTGGGTTCCCCGCTGGAACGCGGAGAACAGGTCGCGCACCTCGTCGGGAGAGCGTTCGTTCTTCCGATCGGGCTCCGGCTCGGGCGGCGTGCCGTCCTTGAGCCGAGATGACAATGTGGCCTGCCGGACCCGCCTTGGCAAGCCCGCGTGCGTGCCACTCACGACCGCCAGCGCCTTCTTCCTGGTCCGGCTCGGCAGCGAGGGCAGCCCGTCGTTCCCGGCGGCGGGCAGTTCCTGCTGGTCGGAGACGAGCCTGTCCGGCACGAACACGATGGCGGTGGTGCCGCCGAACGGTGAGCGCCGCAGCAGCACCTTGATGGCGTGCCGCTGGGCCAGCTTGGCCACCACGAACAGGCCGAGCCTGTCGCTGTCGGCCAGGTCGAACTCCGGAGGGTCCGACAGCACGTGGTTGTACGCGTCGTACTCCTCCTGCTGCAGCCCGAGCCCGCGGTCCTCCACCTCGACCGAGTAGCCGTTGCTGACCCGGTCGCCGCGGACCTGGACCGTGGTGTCGGGCGGCGAGTAGATGGTGGCGTTCTCCACCAGCTCGGCGATCAGGTGGGTGAGGTCGGCGGCGGCCGAGCCGTCGATCGCGCTGCCGGGCATGCTGGCCACGTCGACCCGGGTGTAGTCCTCCACCTCGGCGATGGCCGCCCGGACGATGTCGATAGCCGGGACCGGCTTGCGCCAGGCCCGCCCGGGGGCCGAGCCGGACAGGATGATCAGGCTCTCCGCGTGCCGCCGCATGCGGGTGGTCAGGTGGTCGAGCCTGAAGAGCTCCTCCAGCTGGTCCGGGTCGTGGGTGCGGCGCTGCATGCCGTCGAGCACCGACAGCTGGCGGTGCAGCAGGCCCTGCTTGCGCCTGGCCAGGTTGAGGAAGACCTGGCCGAGCCCGCGGCGCAGCGCGGCCTGGCCGACCGCGGCGCGCACCGCGGTCTCCTGGACCGCGCCGAACGCGCCGGCCACGTCGCTGATCTCGGCGGAGCCGCTGACCTGGATCGGCTTGGTCGCCTCGGCGACGTCGACCTCCTCGCCCTTGCTGAGCCGCCTGACCAGGTCGGGCAGCCGCCGCTCGGACAGCTCGACGGCGGCCGAGCGCAGCCCGGCCAGCTCCGCGCCGAGCCGGCGGCCGAAGCGCACGGAGATGACGATCGAGGCCAGCACGGCGATCATGCCGATGCCGCCCGCGACGCCGATCTGGATCCTGGTGGCGGTGGCCGCGTCCGCCGCCCTGCCGCCGAGCTTGGCGGCCGTCTGGCCGCTGATGGCGTCGAGGTCGGCGATCACCTTGCCTGCAGCGGCGTTCCAGGCGGCGGCGTCGGGGGGCGGCGCGCCCGCCCTGATGATCCGGGCCTCCATGGTGGCGAAGGTCAGGAACGACTCGCTCCTGAAGAGCTCCTCGTACGGCTGGCGCAGCTCGACGTCGAGGCCCGCCTGGCCGCGCGCGTGCAGGAACTTCCTGGACGAGGCGTACTCGGTGAACGCGGCCGCCTCGGGCTCGGTGAGCCGGCCGTCGAGCTGGGCGGCCCGGATGAGGGCCTGCTCCCGCAGCAGGAACTCGTGCGCGTTGCTCATCGTCTGCAGCGCGGCGACCTGCTGGTAGATGGCCAGCTCGGGGGCGGGCGCGAGGTGGTCGTAGAACCGGTACATGGCGTCGAGCAGCCGGTTGTACTCGTTGAGGCCGAGCATCCTGGTGCTGAAGCCGCCGTCGATGCCCGAGCGGATGGCGTTCAGCCGCGACAGCTCGGCCTGCAGGGTGTTCAGCGGGGTGCGCATGTCGTCGGTGAGCTCGTCGCCTGCCTCGGTGACGGCCTCGCGGAAGGCGTTGACCGCGGTGTCGGTGCGCCCGCGCTGCTCGCCCAGCTCGGCGCTGGGCTCACCGTCCGTGAGCTTGAGCAGCGAGCGTTCCCGCTCGGCCTGGAGCTCGACGCCCAGGTCGGTGGAGGTGACGCCGACCGTCTGGTAAAGGGTGTCGCCGCGGAGCAGGGCCCATCCGTCGCTCACGGTGAGGTTGAGCACGAAGCCCCAGAGCGCGCTCAAGGACAGGAGGGGTAACAGCAGCAATAAGAAGATCTTGAACCGAATTGACCGGTTTTGCGAGCCCATGTCCCAACCTCGGAGTCGAGGGCATTTTCACAACCTCTGTGTGAATACACCTCCGGAAGATCGCACAGGAGACTAGCACCGATTAAGCATCCGCTGCAGTGGGAGCAACAGGGATGTTTTACGCGATTACCGATGCAGGCCTCAGGAAGGCTTCGAGTAGGACACGAGGGTATTACCGCCTGCCTCACCCCGCCAGTTCCCCGACCGCGCGCCAGGCGGCGCTGACGGCCGCGTCCGCCCTGGCCGAGGGGGCCGCGTCCGACCCCGCGAGTGCGATCCGGCCGAACCGCCGGCGCGCCGCCTCGGCCGGCGACGGCCCGTCCGGATGGAACGCGTGCCACGGACGGCCGTACTCGGGCGAGTAACCATGACCCCACCGGTAGACCGTCACCGCCTCGACATCCCGGCCCGGGTCGAACCCGCCCGCCCCGAGCAGCCGCGCGAGCTGGTCACGCGCCCCGAACTCCAGCGCCTCGTACGGGGTGCGCAGCAGCGCCCGCCGTCCCTCGGCCGCCCCCTCGACCGGCCCCAGCTCCGACCGGCAGGGCGCGGACACCAGGCGCGCCGTGACGCCGTCGCCGGCGTGCCGCACCAGCTCGCTCATGCACCAGTACGCCCCGGTCCAGCGGGTGCGCGCGACGCCGAGCCGCCCCCAGGCGTCCCCGTTCCGCAGCCGCACCACGGCCTCCACGAGCGGTGTCTTCACCGCCGCGCTCAGCGCCTCGCGCTGGTCGCCGGGCAGGTCGGGGACGAGGTAGGGGACGACCGCGTGCCAGCAGGCCAGGACGACCGCCCCGGCGCCCACCGACCTGACCTCGTGACCGTCGAAGTAGCCGACCGTGGCGGCGGTCGCGGTCTCCGGCGGGCCGTCGTTGCGCACCGACACGACCGGGCTGGACAGCCGGAGCCTCGCCCTGCCGCCCATCTCGGCCAGCATCGCCCTGACGAGCCCGTGCACCCCGCCGGGCAGGTGCGCGACCCGGCCGGTGGTGCCCCACTCCTTGGCGACCGTGGGCGCGTTGTACCGCGACGGCTTGCCCACGTCCAGGCCGAGCCCGGCGAACCCCGGATAGCCGAGCCCCCAGGCGTCCACCGCGCCCAGGGCCCGCGTGTCGTACCCCCAGGCCGCGCTGGGCATGGTCCTGACGAACCGCTCGGCGTCCGGGTGCACCCGGAGCGTCTCCAGCAGGTAGCGGGAGTAGGTGAGGCCGGCCAGGCGCTCCTGCTTGTCCTCGGCCGCGAGCCCGGGGAACGGGTCCGGCGGGCCCGCGTACAGGCGGAGCAGGTCCTCCCTGGCGGCGTCGGCGACGGGCAGCCGGCCGATCCATCCCTCGGCCGGCGCGTCGGTGCTCACCAGCGTCTCGACCGGGAACGTCTCGCGGTCGCACATCACGCTGTCGTCCGCGCCGCACTCCTGGCACGGGGCGGCCGCGACGCCCAGCCGGTCGAGCAGCTCGCCGAACTCCGTGGTCCAGGTCGCGGGCGCCGGCGTCGTCCCCGAGCCCGGACGCTGGGCGTGACCGCCGGCCGTGTCGTGGTTGTCCAGGATCAGCACCCGCGCGCCGGGGTGGCGGCGCAGCCACTCGTGGGCGGCGCTCACCCCGCTCAGCCCGGCCCCGACCACGACTAGGTCGTAGGTCTCGCCGGTGGGCACGGGCGGGTCGGCGTGCTGCCAGAAACGGCCGTCCCGCAGCGCGTGGAGCACGCTGAGCGCCTGGGAAGTGCCCCCGCGGAAGGCGGCGGCCCCGGGCGCGGCCGCGGCCGCGTAGGCCGTTCCGGCCTGTCCGGGCACGGCCAGGGCGGCCGCCCCCGCCGCCACGGCCACCCCGTCGAAGAAGTCGCGGCGCGAGATGGCGCGCCCCATGCCCAGTTCGCGTCCCGCCGCCGAACGGCCGATGTCCCCCATGCGGCGATCATCAGGACTCGCCGGAAAAGGCCCGCGTGAGGCGCGCGGCGGGTGGGTGAGACTTTGCGCTCCCTGTTACGGGGAATGCCGTAGGAGAAATGCCGCCGAATCTCCGCGCGCGGGCTCGTACCAGGATGTAACTGCTGCTCGACGGGCTTGTGAAGGGTTTCCAGCCGAAGCCGCCGAACCCATGGATAACGCCGTTGGCAGGGTCCGGGCGGCGCGTTTCCCTTAACGTCTGAACGATGTCGTTGAAGTGAAATGGAGAACTCATGCTTAAGGCATTTTCCGCCGTATTTCTAAGCATGACGGTCATAGCGGGCTGCTCGTCCGAGAAGGCCGCCGCACCGGCCCCCGCCGCGTCCACCCCGCCCTCGCCGCCCTCGCCCGCCGAGTCGGCCAAGCTCCGCGCCGCGCTGCTGCCGGTGCCCAAGGGCATGAAGGTCGCGTACGGCCCGGAGGTCGGCACGTACGGGGAGCTCAAGTCCACCAAGCAGGGGCTGGAGGCGATCCGCCAGGCCAAGCTGGAGCACCCCGAGTGCGCGGGGGCCGCCCAGCTCGACGCCGCCCGGCCGGAGATCGCCAAGGCCCCGGCGGCGGTGATCGGGTTCACCTCGGACCGCGGGGCGATCACCCAGGCGGTGGTCGCGCTGCCGGCCGCCGACTTCCCCGGCCCGCTGCCGGGCCAGTGCGACACCTACCGCGCCCAGGTGCGCGGCACCGAGGTGACTTACCACACCCGCGACCTCGCCATGCCTCGGCAGGGCGACGAGTCGCGCGCCTACCTCACCACCGCCTCGGGCGGCGACCGGCAGGCCCAGATCGGCACGGTCACCATCAGGCGAGGCGGGCTCGTCATGAGCCTCATGGTCGTCGGCCGGGAGGTGAAGCGCACCGGCCTGCTGGAGCTGGGGCGGCTCGCCGACCAGAACCTCTCGCGCGCCGCCGTCTAGAACCGCACGTCTAGATCAGCACGTGGTCGTCGGGCCGGCCGACGAAGGAGAACTGGGCGTTCCTGGTCAGCTTGATGTGGTCGGCCTGCCAGGTGTGCATGGCGGCGTCGGCGCTGCGCCAGTAGACGAAGTTGAACCGGTCCGCCGAGTAGATCTTGACCCCGTCCTCCTTGAGCCGGCGGACGAGGTGGGTGTCCTCGCCCCGGGTCAGGTCGGGGAAGCGGTACGCGCGGAACATGTCCGCCGTGCCGAGGAACGTCCCGCCCTGCACCAGGAACGAGTAGCGGTGCTCCAGGCCGGGCAGGCGGAGCATGGTCGTGTTGGAGCCCTCGAAGTAGGCGTAGTGGGCGCCCTTGCCGACCAGCTCCGCCTCGGTGTAGTCGAAGGCGCGGGCCAGGTCCGACAGGTAGTGCTCGCCGTAGAGGTTGTCGTCGTCCATCTTGGCGATCAGCTCGCCCTCGGCGGCGTCGATGCCCAGGTTCATGCAGGCGCCCAGCGACAGGCTCGGGTCGGCCGGGAGCACCGTCACGTCCGTGACGCCCGCCATCCGCGCCTTGTCGGCCACCACGACCGGGTCGATGTCCAGGCCGTGCAGCACCATGATCAGCTGGAGCGGCCGGTGGATCTGCTTGGCCACCGACGAGATCGCGTGCTCGATCTGGGAGGCCCGGTTGGTCGGCAGCACCACCGAGATCGACCGCGAGCGCGGCGTCGCCGGCCGGCCGAGCAGCTGGAGCACCTGGTCCACCCGATGGGTGAACAGGTGCTTGTCGAACACCTCGCGCATCGCCAGGTGGCCCATCCGGGCGCGCAGCTCGGGGCTGTTGATCAGGTGCAGCACCTGGTTGTACGACTCGATGGGCTCGCGGGCGATCGGGATCAGCTCGCCGAAGGTCTCCTCCACGGCCCGCGACCAGCCGGTCACCATCGGGGTGGCGCAGGCCGACAGCTCGAACACGCGGCGGGCGCACATGGTCGGCGAGTCGAGCACCGAGTTGACGTTCAGGAAGACCTTGTACATCCGGTACGCGGCGAGCATCTGGTCGTAGGGGAGCTCGCCCACGATGTGCGGGCGGTACTTCTCCGGCCAGGCGTACTTCTCGTCCACCTCGCCGTTGCGGGCGAAGATGTGCAGGCCCAGCTCGCGCACCGGGTCGAGCACGGTCTCCATCTGCTCGCGGCGCTCGGGGTGCTTGTCGCGGAAGTACATGCCGGCGAAGACCACATCGTGCAGCCGGCCCTCGCGCTGCTGGATCGGGTTGTGCACGCGCGGCTGGGCGGCGAACTGGAGCACGTCCACCCGGTCGTGCCCCAGAATCTCGCGATATTTCGGCAGCATGTCGCCGTCGCACGTGAACACGTAGTCGAACAGCTTGGCCGTGTCGATGAAGAAGTCGAAATTCGGCGGGTCCTCCTTGTTCCAGAAGACCGTGGGGATGCCCTCCGCCCTGCACCAGGCGACCAGCTCGCGCAGCGGCTCCTTGGGCGCGTTGGTGCCGGTCATCTGGTAGCGCCAGCGGCCCTGGTTGCCGTGCCAGGCCGACTCGCAGAACAGCAGGTCGGGCCGCTTCTCCGCGAAGATCTCCGGCCAGTCCTTGAGCCCGAACTCGATCTGGTCCCACTCGTAGCGGAAGGCCATCCTGGAGAAGTCGTCCAGGATGACCGCGACCTTGAGGTCGGGGCGGTTCACCGGGCCCGCGGGCCACTTGACCGCCGGCACCTTGACCTCGGGCGGCCGGTTGCCGGCCTGCTCGATGGCCTCGTTGACGGGCATCGGCGGCTTGGGCGCGCGTTCCTTGGACCGGACCGCCTCCAGCACCTTGCCGGGGCTCTTGGACCCGATGGCCTCGCCCAGCTTGAAGGTCCGCTTGGCCTGGGTGGCCTCCAGCTTCCAGGTGGCGTAGGCGGCCTTGGCCTCGGCGATCTCCAGCCGGCGGCGCAGCTCTCTGACCTCCGCGTCGTAGCGCTCGACGACCTTGCGTTCCTCGGGCAGCCAGTTCACCGGTCCGAGGCGCTGGAACGTGGGCTCTTCAGGGGTTTCGGCCATGAGCTATCGCCTATCGCTGGTGCGGAGGTATGTCATAGTACGGCGAGATCCGTACCAAATCTGGGGATTACTCGGAACGCTTCCCCTGAGCCGCAGGCGAGAGGTTGTCCCCCTTCAGCCACGCGGAGATCACCCGCGCGATGCGCGGCCCCGCGGCGCCGTCCCACAGCGGGGGCAGCTCGCCCGCCGGCGTGACCGCGCCGTCGGCCAGCGCCTTCTCCGCCGCCGCCGGCAGCAGGGCCGGCGTGACCAGCCGGTTCGTGCCGTGCGTGATCGTGATCGGCCGTTCGGTGTTGGGCCGCACGGTCAGGCAGGGGACGCTGAGCATGGTCGTCTCCTCCTGCACCCCGCCCGAGTCGGTGACGACCAGCGCGGCGCCCCGGACGAGTGAGAGAAAGTCCACATAGCCCAGCGGATCGACCACGCGCACCGAGGGGCCGTCGACGAGCCCCGCCTCGGCCAGGCGGGTGCGGCCGCGCGGGTGGATCGGCACCACGACCGGGATCTGCGCGGCCACGCCGAGCACCGCCGAGACCAGCTCGTGGGCCGCCTCGGGGGTGTCCACGTTGGCCGGGCGGTGCAGCGTCGCGACCGCGTACCGCTCCGGCAGGCCCAGCCGGGCCACCACCGGGGCGGGGTCGAGCGACGGCAGCGCGGAGAACAGGCTGTCGATCATCGGGTTGCCCACCAGGTGCACCTTCGAGGCGGGCACGCCCTCGGCCGCCAGGTGCGACAGCGCGTCGGGGGAGGTGGCGAAGAGCAGGTCGGAGAGCGAGTCGGTGACGATCCGGTTGACCTCTTCAGGCATGCTCCGGTCGAACGAGCGCAGCCCGGCCTCGACGTGCGCCGTCTTGATGCCGAGCTTGGCGCAGACGAGGATCGCGGCCAGCGTCGAGTTCACGTCGCCGTAGACGACCACCAGGTCCGGGTCGTGCTCCTGGAAGGTCTCCTCCAGGCCCACGAGCAGGGCCGCCGTCTGCTTGGCGTGGCTGCCCGAGCCCACCCCGAGGTTCGCCACCGGGTCGGGCAGGCCGAGGTCGGCGAAGAACACGTCGGACATCAGCGCGTCGTAGTGCTGGCCGGTGTGGATGATGCCCTGCCGCACGCCGAGCTCGCCGAGTGCACGCACCACCGGGGCCGCTTTCACGAAATTGGGACGAGCGCCCAGAACGTGCAGGACCAGGGGGTTCTCCCTCATTGACCTCGCCTTTCATAGCGGAAGGGAAAAAACGCTGCCTATGGTACGGTCACCGCGTGGCATCCGACGCCAGTCCTCAAGACTCCTCAAAAAGTTCCGCCGGGGTGTCCGCGAAGTCTGCCCGTGCCGGCGTCGGTGGACTTCTGAAGGGCTTCCTCCAGCACCCGATCATCGTCTCCCGCGTGGTCGTGACCAAGGTCAAGGCCGACCCGGTCCGGGTCGCCCAGGCGGCGGCCGACGCCATGCCGCCGCGCCTGCGCCCGGTCATCGGCAAGGTGGCCTGGCCCGCCGCGCGCCGCGCCCGCCTCGTCGTGCGCAAGCTGGGCATGCGCATGCTCAAGGCGCCCTGGAACGACGCCAAGGAGCACTGGGACTCCGGCCGCGTCACCATGGCGGCGGAAGTGCTGGAGCCCTACGCCAAATACCCGTTCGTCAAGCGCAGGGCCGCCTACTACCGCGGTGAGCTGGCGGCGATCAGCCCCGACCCGATCCCGCCCGGCCCCAAGGTGGCCATCCTGGAGCGGGTCGCCGGTCGCGTGGTCCACCTGATCACGAACTCGCTGCCCTACACCCAGGCCGGCTACACGGTCAGGACCCACCGCATCGTCACGGCCCAGAAGGCCGCGGGGCTCGATCCGCACGTGGTCACGAGCTGGGGCTTCCCCATGCTCCAGGGCCACGCGGACGCTCCCCCGTACGAGGAGCTGGACGGCGTCCCCTACTACCGCCTGCTGCCCGACGGGCGCGGCGAGGTGCCGTTCGAGATGCGCGGCCGCATGGTCAAGGGCGCCGACGCCGTCACCAAGCTCGTCACCGAGCTCCGCCCGCAGGTCCTGCACGCCGCCACCGACCACCGCAACGGCTCGGTCGCGCACGCCGTGCGCGACCGCACGGGCACCCCGTTCGTGTACGAGGTACGCGGGTTCCTGGAGGAGACCTGGGCCTCGCGCGACCCCAAGCGGGTGGGCAGCCAGCGGCACGTGCTCCAGCGCGAGCGCGAGGCGTTCCTCATGCGCGAGGCCGACGCGGTGGTCACGCTGGCCGAGACCATGGCCGTCGAGATCGTCGAGCGCGGCGTCCCGCGCGAGAACATCTACCTGGCGCCCAACGCGGTCGACGACGAGCTGCTCACCGCCCGCTACGACGGAGCCTCGTTCCGCCGGGCCATGGGCGTCGAGGACGGCGAGATCGTCGTCGGCTCGGTGTCCAGCATCGTGGCCTACGAGGGCTTCGCCACCCTGCTGCGGGCCGCGGCGCTGCTGCGCGACGAGGGCAACCCGGTGCGGGTGCTCATCGTCGGCGACGGCACCGAGCGCGACGCCCTGCTGGAGCTCGTCGAGGAGCTGGGGCTGTCGGACGCGATCCTGCCGGGCCGGGTCGGGCCCGAGGAGGCCCTGCAGGCCCAGGACGCCATCGACATCTTCGTCTGCCCGCGCGAGGACCTGCGGGTGACCAGGCTCGTCACCCCGCTCAAGCCCGTGGAGGCGATGGCGCTGGGCAAACCGGTCGTGCTGAGCGACCTGCCGGCCCTGTCGGAGCTGGTCGGCGGCGACGGCGCGGGCCTGCTCGTGCCGCCGGGAGACCCGGCCGAGCTGGCCAAGGCGCTGGGCGCGCTGGCCGGCGATCCGGAGAGGCGGGCCGCGATGGGCGAGGCCGGTCGGGCCGAAGTGGCGGCCAAGCGCACGTGGAGCCGCGTTGCCGAGACTTACCAAGCCCTGTACAGGACCCTTACGGAACGATGACCTTCACTATGGCTGTCTGTTCTGACGGGTTCCGTCGCATTAGGCGTGAGCTAGGTGGACTTGAGATAACCTTTGCGACCATGAAGTGTTGTTTCCGGCTCCCTAAGGCACCGCTGTGACAGAAATCGACTTGGCTGTCATCGGCCTCGGCTACGTCGGCATGCCCCTCGCGAAAGAGGCGGTGGCCGCCGGGCTGAAGGTCGTCGGCCTGGACGTCGACCCCCGCAAGGTCGACGCCCTGAAGGCCGGGCAGTCCTACATCGATGACCTGACCGACGCCGATCTCGAGCACATGCTGGCCAACGGGTTCAGCGCCACGCTCGACGAGGCGGTCCTGGCCGAGAGCAGCACGATCGTCATCTGCGTGCCCACGCCTCTGGACGAGGACCACCGGCCGGACCTCTCCGCCGTGGAGGGCGCCAGCAAGACCGTCGCGCGCAACCTCCGCGCGGGCACGCTCGTGGTGCTGGAGTCGACCACCTGGCCCGGCACCACCGACGAGCTGGTCCGCCCGCTGCTGGAGTCCTCGGGGCTCACCGCGGGCGAGGGGTTCCACCTGGCCTTCTCGCCGGAGCGGATCGACCCGGGCAACCCCAAGTACGGCCTGCGCAACACCCCCAAGGTCGTCGGCGGCTTCACGCCCGCCTGCCGCGACCGGGCCACCGCGTTCTACGGGCGCTTCGTCGAGCAGGTGGTGCCGGTCAGCAGCACCCGCGAGGCGGAGATGGCCAAGCTGCTGGAGAACACCTACCGGCACGTCAACATCGCGCTCGTCAACGAGATGGCCATCTTCTGCGACGAGCTCGGCGTCGACCTGTGGGAGGCCATCGAGGCGGCCGCCACCAAGCCGTTCGGGTTCCACAAGTTCCTGCCCGGCCCCGGCGTGGGCGGCCACTGCATACCGGTCGATCCCTCGTACCTGTCCTACACCGTGCGCAAGCTCGGCTACCCGTTCAGGTTCGTGGAGCTGGCCCAGGAGATCAACGAGCGGATGCCGTCCTACGTGGTGGCTCGCGTGCAGCGTCTGCTCAACAGGCACAAAAAGGCGGTGAACGGCGCCAGAGTCGTTATGCTCGGCGTGACCTACAAGCCGGACATCGCCGATGAGCGTGAGACCCCGGCCCTGCCTGTGGCGCGTGCGCTGCTGGAGCTGGGCGCCGATCTCTCGTTCGCCGACCCGCATGTCAAGGAGTGGTCAGTGGATGGCACGCCCGTGCGGCGTGAGGAAGATCTGGCCGAGGCCGTCGCCGGCGCCGACGTGACGGTGCTGCTACAACAGCACGCCGCGTTCGACCTGGGCATGGTCGAGGCGAAGGCCAGGCTCGTGCTCGACACCCGCGGTGTGCTCACCGAGGGTGAACGCGTCGAGCGGCTGTAGCGACCGGAGGCAACGCGCGTGCACGTGCTCGTCATGACGGTGGTGCATAACCCCGAGGACGCGAGGATCCTGCACCGGCAGATCCGCGCCCTCGTGGATGCCGGTCATGAGGTCACGTACGCCGCCTCCTACACCGGGCACGGGGTCGTCCCCCGGCCCTGGGTGACGGGCGTCGATCTGCCCAGGGCGGTGCAGCGTAAACGGATCTCGGCGGTGTGGGCCGCGCGCCGGCTGTTCAAGCGCATGCGCCGGCAGGTCGACCTGGTCCTCATCCACGACCCCGAGCTGCTGTTCGCGGTCTGGGGGGTGCGCAACCGGCCGCCGGTGGTCTGGGACGTGCACGAGGACACCCCCGCCACGCTCTCGCTCAAGCCGTGGCTGCCGTCCATCCTGCGCCCGCCCGTACGGTTCCTCGCCCGGATGCTGGAGAGCACCGCCGAGAGCAACCTCCACCTGCTGCTGGCCGAGACCGCGTACGCGGGCCGGTTCAAGCACGCCCACCTGATCGTGCCCAACGAGACGTGGGTGCCCGACTCGGTCACGCCGCCCGGCGACGACCGGGTGGTCTACCTCGGCTGGCTGTCCAAGGCCCGGGGCGTGCTCGAGGCGGTCGAGGTGGCGCGGCTGCTCCAGCCGTACCGGGTGGCCGTGGAGCTGATCGGCTACGCCGACCCGCAGAGCCGTCCGGTGCTCAACCAGGCCGTCACCGAGGGCCTGCTGGAGTGGCGCGACTTCATGCCGAACGACGAGGCGCTCAAGCGGCTCGACGGCGCGCTGGCCGGCCTGTCGCTGCTGCGCGACGAGCCGAACTACCGCCACTCCATGCCCACCAAGATCATTGAGTACATGGCGCACGGCATCCCCGTCGTCACCACCCCGTCGCCCCGCGCCGTCGAGCTCGTGGAGCGCTACGAAAGCGGCGTCGTGGTGCCGTGGGAGGACCCGAAGGCGGTGGCGCAGGCCGTGCTGACCCTCAGGGACGACGTGCGCGAGCGCCGCGCCCAGGGCGCGCGGGGCTACGCCGCCGCCCGAGCCAACCACCACTGGCCCAACTCGGCCAAGCGCTTCGTCGCCCAGCTCGAAGCCTGGGCCGGGGTGAAGCGGTAGAGCGGTGGGTTCCTGAACGTGCGCTGGCTCTTCGTCCTCCTGGGCGCAGCGGTCCTGGCCGCCGTCGCGGCCGTGGTCGTCGTCCTGCCCATCGGTGACGCCGAACCCGTCAAGACCACCTCCCAGGCCACGCCCACGTCGACGCCGACCCCCACCCGCACCGAGCCGACGCCGTTGGTGAGCGAGTTCACCGACCCCTGTGGAACGTTCGAGACGCGGGAGAAGGCGCCGTACGCCGTCACCGGCTACTGGATCACCCCCACGTCCAACCCGTGCACCTGGCGCCACCAGCTCCAGGAGATCCACAACGTGGGCGGCGACACCGCCATCAGGATCGGGTACGGGCTGCAGTACCGCACCGTCGACGGCCGGGGCCGCGTCAGGACGCGCGACGGCGAGGTGGACCCGCTCTACAAGGACTGCCAGGAGGACGGCCTCACCTGTCACGCGGCCGCGGAGCGCGACCTGAAGGACGCCCACCCGGACAACCGCATCGGCCGGGTGTACGTCTACCGCACCGACGAGTCGTTCGGCGAGGGCCTGTTCAGGTGCGCGCCCATGGAGCACGCGGTCCGGGCCGGCAAGCGGACCTACTTCCGCCTCATCGCCCCGCCCGACGGCTCCGACGACCCGAGCTGCAACTTCACCAAGGGCGCCACGTACGACCTGATCCTCATCGCCGGGTCGGCCGAAGACAGCCTGACCAAGCTGCTCGACCTCGGCGACCAGTTCGGTGTGCAGATCTTCCCCGCGCTGCCGCTGGCCCCGCGCGACCCGGCCGTGCCCACCAGGGCCAACCGCAAGCACATCGGCACCCTCACCACGGTCACCCGGCGCATCCTGCAGGACTACGGCGCGCGCTTCGCCGGCCGGCAGTCGCTCGGCGGCGTCTACCAGCCGTTCGAGGTGCAGATGGCCGGCACGCTGGCCGACAACCCCACCCTTGAGGTGTACGCCGACCAGCACCGCATCGTCGAGCAGGAGCTGCCCGGCAAGCCCATCCTGATCAGCCCGTACCTCGACGCCCGCAAGCGCGTCGCCTTCGGCCAGACCCCGGCGCAGGTCGCCGACGGGTTCAAGGCGCTGGCCCGGACCGGCGTCGGCATCATCGCCCCGCAAGACAGCCGCGGCACCGGCAAGGTCGGCCTCTACTGGCCCGACGAGCGCGACGACGAGGTCGACGAGCGGCTGCGCCCGGTCGTCGGCGAGAGCACGTACAAGACCGCCTACCACGGCTCGACCCGCGACTACTACCGCGAGATGGCCGCGGCCCGCGAGGAGATGCTCGAAAGCGGCCACGAGGTGCAGCTCTGGGCCAACGTCGAGGCCTTCGAGCCGTCCGGCGACGAGCCCTGCGCGGCTCACGGCACCCGCGGCAAGACCGACAAGAAGCGGCTCGACCAGGCCGTCACCATGGCGGGCCGGTACGTCCAGAAGATCGTCTCGTACATGTGGAGCGACTTCATGACCTGCGGCTCGCCGTCGGTCGAGTCGGAGATCACGCGCGACTGGCAGCGGCCCATCGCGGTCGACGCCATCCGGCGCGCCCGCGCCCCCGAGGACGGGCTGGAGGTACGCGGCTACAACCTCAAGGACGGCACCATCGGCGTCGAGTGGTCGTCCGGCCGGGCCGAGCTGAACGTCGCCGAGGTGGGCTGGCTGGACGAGGACCCGCTGGCGGAGCTGCCCGAGCACATGGTGACGGCCTGGGTGCCCTTCGACTGGGGCCAGGTGCCCGAAGGGGAGTGGATCCGCATCACCGTCAAGCTCCCCTCCGGCCAGGTCACGACCGAACCCCTGCACGTCCGCATCGACACCTGATGGGCCCGCCTACAGCTGCTGGGTGAGGTTGACCTGGTTGCCGTCCGGGTCGGTGACGTGCGCGACCCGGTGGCCCCACGGCATGTCCTTGGCCGGGCCGAGCACCTTGCCCCCGGCGGGCTCCACCCGCGGCAGCAGGGCGTCGACGTCGGCCACGAACACGTTCACGGCGCTCGGGCCCTCCGCCTTGTGGTCGACCAGGGCGAGACCGGCCCGGCCGAGCCTGAGCTCGATCATGAACGGCCCGGTGCGGCCCGGCACCCGCAGGTGCTCCTCGGCCCCGAACAGCTCGACGTAGAAGGACTTCAACCGCTCGACGTCCGCGGTGCTCAGGACCGGCTGGACGGCGAACTCGTTTCGCGTGCTCATGCCTGTAGGGACCACGGCCGGCCCGGAAACTCGTCGCTCCGGCGCGAATCAGTTCATGCGGGACGGTCTGCTCGTCACCGGGCGGGGCCGCAGCGTGTAACGTGCCTGCATGGTCCCGCGCATTCCGGTCAGCGTCGACCTGGTCGTGCTCACGGTCCGTAACCAGGAGCTCAGCGCGCTCGTGTGGCGCAGGGACAACCCGCCCTTCCTGCGCCGCTGGTCGCTGTCCGGCGGGTTCATCCAGCTCGACGAGGACCTCCCGGCCGCGGCCCAGCGCATCCTGGCCGAGCGGGCGGGCCTGCCCGGCGCCCCCATCCACCTGGAGCAGCTCCAGACGTACGGCTACCCCGACCGCGACCCGCGCCAGCGCGTGCTCAGCGTCGCCTACCTCGGCATCGCCCCCGACCTGCCGGCCTCGGAGAAGGCGCACATGAGCTGGCAGGCGGTCGACTCGCTCGCCGTCATGGCCTTCGACCACCGCCGCATCATGCTCGACGGCGTCGAGCGGGCCAGGGCCAAGCTGGAGTACACCTCGCTGGGGGCCGCCTTCTGCCCGCCGGAGTTCACGGTCGCCGACCTGCGCAGGGTGTACGAGATCGTCTGGGGCCGCCCGCTCGACCCGCGCAACTTCCACCGCAAGGTCACCAAGGCGGAGGGCTTCCTGGTGGAGACCGGCGCGAGCACGACCCGCGACGGCGGCCGCCCCGCCAAGCTCTACCGCCGCGGCCCGGCCGAGCTGCTCCACCCGCCGATGCTCCGCTCGCTCAAGGAATGACCGTCCCGGTGAGCTGAGGGCCTGACGGTGACGCCGGGAAGCCTGGCCTATCGTATGGACATGCCTCGTTTCCGCCCGATTCTCGACACCATGCCGGCCTACAAGCCGGGCAAGGCCGTCATGACGCCCGACGGCCGCTCCTACAAGCTGTCGTCCAACGAGTCGCCCTACGAGCCGTTGCCGTCCGTCGTGGAGGCGATCGCCGAGGGGGCTCGGCTGATCCACCGCTATCCCGATCCGGGGGCGGTCAAGCTGACCGAGGCGATCGCGGAGCGGTTCGGGGTGCCGGCGGAGCACATCGCGCTGGGCGCCGGTTCGGTGACGGTGGCGCAGCAGTTGTTCGAGAGCATCGGCGACCCGGGCGCCGAGGTGGTCTACGCGTGGCGCTCGTTCGAGGCCTACCCTCTCCTCGCCGACCTGGCCGGGGTGACGTCCGTGCGGGTGCCGCTGGCAGGGGAGGACCACGACCTGGACGCCATGGCCGAGGCCATGACCGACCGGACCCGCATGGTGTTCGTGTGCAACCCCAACAACCCGACCGGCACCGCGATCCGCGAGCGGGAGCTGGTGGCGTTCCTCGACCGGGTGCCGCAGGACGTGCTGGTGGTGCTGGACGAGGCCTACCGGGAGTACGTCCGCGACGAGTCGGTGCCCGACGGCCTCACCCTCTATCGTGACCGGCCCAACGTGTGCGTGCTGCGCACGTTCTCCAAGGCGTACGGGCTCGCGGGGCTGCGCGTCGGCTATCTGATCGGGCAGGAGCCGGTGGCCGCCGCCGTGCGCAAGACGATCATCCCGTTCGCGGTCAACCAGCTCGCCCAGGTGGCCGCCCTCGCCTCGCTGGCGGCCGAGGACGAGCTGCTGGAGCGGGTGGAGCGGGTGGTCAAGGAGCGCACCCGGGTCCGCGAGTCGCTGATCGCCCAGGGCTGGGAGGTGCCGCCGACGGAGGCGAACTTCGTCTGGCTGCGGCTCGGCGAGGACACCATGGACTTCGCCGCGGCCTGCGCGGTGGAGGGCGTGGCCGTGCGGCCGTTCGCGGGCGAGGGCGCCCGGATCTCCATCGGAGACCCGGAGGCCAACGACGCCTTCCTCACCGCCGCGGCCGCCTTCAGGAAGTCGTCGTAGTCACCGGCTCGGCGGGCTCGGGGATCTTGGGGCGTCGCTTCCGCTCGGTCGACACGACCAGGGCGACGCCCACCAGGATCACCAGGCCGCCCAGCAGGATCTGAACGGTCACCTGCTCCTGCAGGACGAGCACGCCGAGGATCACCGCCACGACCGGGTTCACGTACGCGTACGTCGACACCAGCGAGATGGGCGCGTTGCCCAGCAGCCACGTGTAGGCGGTGAAGCCGACCAGCGAGCCGACCAGGATCAGGTAGACGAGCGCGGCCCAGGACCGGCCCGAGACGGCCGCGAGGTCGAGCCGCTCGCCCGACACGGCGCCCACGAGGATCATGCCGAGGCCGCCGGCCACCATCTCGACGGTGCTGGCCGCGAACGTGTTGGCCGGCATCGCGATCCGCGCCGACAGGAACGAGCCGACGGACCAGGACGCGGCGGCGAGCAGGATGACCACGATCCCGGTCGTGCTGCCGCTCACGCCGCCGCCGCTCAGCGAGACCGCCGCCACGCCGCCGAACCCGACCAGCACCCCGGCCAGCGTGAGCACCTGAGGCCGGTCCCGTACCGCGATCCTGAACACCACCAGCCAGAGCGGCACGGACGCGACGAGCAGCGCGGCGAGGCCGGTGGAGATGTGCTGCTCCGCGACGGCGACCATGCCGTTGCCGCCGGTCAGGAGCAGCAGGCCGACGAGCGCCGCGCCGAAGAACTCGCGGCGCGTCATCCGGAAGACGCCGGGGCCCCGCTTGACCATCAGGAACGCGCCGAGCAGGAGGGCGGCGGAGATGAAGCGCAGGGCGCCGCTCAGCATGGGGGGCAGGGTCTCGATGGCGATGGCGATGCCCAGGTAGGTGGAGCCCCAGACCACGTAGACGATGCCCAGCGCCACCCAGACAAGCAGGGAAGTCCGTTTGCCAGGTGTGTCAGCTGTCATGACTCATGACAATAGTGCCCAGGACCGACAGAACGCGCGCGAGTATCAGACGCTGAGATGAGGCTGGGGGCGGGAAGCCGCAGTCGACGGGGGCCCCTGAAACGGTTGGCGCCCCCGTCCGAATCCCATCGATCGGGGGCGACGAAATTCATACCCGCCTCTCGCCGCCCCAACCGCGAATTGACGGGAAGTCAACCCAGGGTCCGTAAAGCCGTGGCCAGGATCGCGCGGGCGGCCCGCCGCCGTCGGAAGGGAAGGCGGACGGCGGGCCCGTCGGCGGCCGTCAGCGGGGCCCCAGCTTCTCCACGATCAGGCGGTAGAGCTGGCGCGGCCGGCCCGGCTGCGGTGTGCGGTTCGGCGGCAGCGGCCACGCGAGTCCCTCGTCAACCAGCGTGCGCAGCAGCCGCCGCGCCGTCCGCGGCGTCACCCCCAGCATCTTGCCGGCGCCCTCCGCGTCGACCACGGTGTCGCCGCCCTCCAGCTTGGCGGCCAGCCGCGACAGCACCTCCACGCCCTTCGGCTTGAGCGCGGCCGTGCCGGTCGGCGGCATCCGCGGAGCCGGGATGAGCGCCCGGCCCTCGCGGTCCACGGCGAACCCCTGCGCCTGCTTGCCCGCCTGGGTGCGCGCCAGCGCGGCCCGAGCGTGCGACTCGGCGTCGTGGGTGGTGCGTCCCATGCCCACGCCCACCTCGACCGCCAGACCCAGCTCGTCGCGGATCCTGGCGGCGAACGGCAGCACCCGGAACCCGTCGGTGGCGGCCGCGACCGAGCCCCTGGTGGCGGTCACCAGATAGCTGTGGTCGTCGATGGGCCAGACGTTGGCGTTGATCCGGTTGGCCTCCTGGACGAGCAGCCGGTGCAGCGACAGCCGCAGCTCGTCGCGCCAGTAGCGGGGGGCCGCCCGGCGCACCGGCTCGCGCAGCGTCGGCACCTCGACCAGCACGACCGTGAGCTGCGACTCCTCCAGCCTGTGGTGCGCGCCCAGCAGCGCCGCCGTGTGCAGGGCCGTGCGGATGGCCGCCGACGTCGGCCTGATCCTGATGGCCGGCACCCCGGCCGCCTGCAGCCGCTCGGCCACGGCGGGCAGGCACGTCAGCGCCCCCGTTGTCGTCCCTTGGCGGGCGAGCCGCTCGTGGTAGGCGGCGATCGTGCCGGTCGCGCCCGGCTCGTCGCGGCTGTGCACGTCCGCCGCCGGGATGCCCAGATCGGTGTACGCCTCCTCGACATCGGCCCGGCTCACCACGTCCACGCTCACCCGCTGCGGGTCGAAGCGCG
Source organism: Nonomuraea sp. NPDC048826 (assembly GCF_043198225.1). Taxonomy (NCBI): domain Bacteria; kingdom Bacillati; phylum Actinomycetota; class Actinomycetes; order Streptosporangiales; family Streptosporangiaceae; genus Nonomuraea; species Nonomuraea sp. NPDC048826. Next base: position 161,060 of record NZ_JBICUQ010000009.1, read on the forward strand.
GATCGAGCGCGGCCTTGGCCAGCGCCGCGATCAACGCCGCCCCGCCGACCTGCACGTAGGTGGCGGGCATGGTCAACACGCCGGAACGCCTGGCCAGGTCGTAGGGCACCGGGCTGGCGAACAGGCAGGCGTCCACGCCGGGACCGAGCCGTGTCACCTTGTCGGGCGCCTCCTGCTCGTCACGATAGGCGGCGGCCACCAGACGGCACGGAAGCGGCGCTGCGGCGTGACCCATCAGCATGACCCGCTCGACCAGGTCATGAGGTCCGACCACGCCAATGGTGAGATCCGGTGTCATAGCGCCCGCGCGTGACACTCGGGAAGTTTCTTCCGCCCTCTCGACCAATGTTCGTCCCATCCTGCGATCCGTTGCAGTGCTCTCTTTTGGAACGATCGCTCGCGGGGGCCGTAATGTCACGCCCGACTTTTCCGGAAAGACGTTCTGGTTGACCGCCCGAGAAGGTATCTCAGCAGCTCAACGGGGGATTCTCAAGTCTTTTCAGGTTTCAGAAATCTCTCGTGTAATGTCCGCGCCGAGCGCGCGCATTCGCGGCGCGAGATGTGCGTGTCCGCGATCGATGAGGTATCCGGAGTCGATGACGGTCTCGCCTTTGGCGGCCAGTCCGGCGAGCACCAGCGCTATACCCGAACGCAGATCGTGAGCGGTTACGTGAGTTCCCGTCAACGGCGTCGCGCCGCGCACGATCGCCCGGCTGCCCTCGACCTCCACGTTGGCGCCCATCTTGTTGAGCTCGGCGGCCAGCGCGAAGCGGCCGTCGAAGATGCGCTCGTGGATGTAGCTCGTGCCGCCCGCCAGCGCGGCCACCGTCATCATCGGCGACTGCAGGTCGGTGGCGAAGCCGGGGTAGGTGTCGGTGATGATGTTGATCGGCCGCAGCGGCCGGTCGCAGCGCACCTGCAGCACCGCGCCCTGCCGGGCGAAGTCGACGCCCATCTGCTCCAGCTTGTAGCGCACCACGCCCAGGTCGAGGCCGGTGCCGACGAGGCTCACCTCGCCCTGCGTGATGGCCGCCGCCATGGCGAACACGCCCGCGTCGAGCCGGTCGGGCATCACGGTGTGCTCGACGGCGTGCAGCTCCTCCACGCCCTCGACGGTGATGAAGCCGGTGCCGCCGCCGCTGATCCGCGCCCCCATCTTGGTGAGCATGTCGATCACGTCGAGGACCTCGGGCTCCAGCGCCGCGTTCTCGATGACCGTGGTGCCCTTGGCCAGGGCGGCGGCCATGATGAGGTTCTCGGTGCCGGTGTGGGAGGGGGTGTCGAGATAGAGGGTGGCGCCGGTCAGGCCCGAGGCCTTGACGTGGATGACGGTCTCGCCCTCGTCGACCACCGCGCCCAGGCGCTTGTAGCCGAGATAGTGGAAGTCGAGGTTGCGGCTGCCGAGGTTGCAGCCGCCGACCCCCTCCACGATCGCCTCGCCCAGCCGGTGGAGCAGGGCGGGGGTGAACAGCACCGAGCCCCTGAACCTGCGGGCGATCTCGGCGGGCAGCACCGGGCTGGTCAGCCGGGAGGCGTCGATGACCAGCGTGCGCTCGGACTCGTGCAGCTCGACGTACGCGCCCACGGCCTCCGCGAGCTCGACGGCGCGGCGCACGTCCTCGATGATCGGCACGTTGCGCAGGACGGTGCGGCCCTCGGCCGTGAGGAGCGCCGCACCGATCATGGGCAGCACGGCGTTCTTGGCGCCCTGGATGAAAGCGGTTCCATGCAGGGAGTTGCCACCGCGCACGCGGTAACGGACCATTCGGGCGGCTCCTTGACAGTTTCAACGTGAGGCTCGGCCCGGCCAACAGTAGCCGGTAACACCCCTTGACCCTGCCGAATCATCCTGTAAAGGCAACCCCGGTGATGCGCTCATAAGCTTCTCGGTATCGCTGGGCTGTTCGCTCCACCACGGCGTCAGGCAGACGCGGTGGGGGAGTTCCGGAGTTTTTGTCCCATCCGGATTCCGGCGAAGTAAGCCAATCGCGGACATATTGCTTGTCGAAGGACGGCTGTGAACGGCCCGGCTCCCATGGGTCGGCCGGCCAGAATCGCGAGGAATCGGGGGTGAGCACCTCGTCGCCCAGCGTCAGCACGCCGTCGGAGTCGCGGCCGAGCTCGATCTTGGTGTCGGCGACGATGATGCCCCGCTCCCGGGCGATCTCCGCGCCCCGCGTGTAGACCGCGAGCGTGATGCGGCGCAGCTCCGCCGCCGTCTCCTCGCCGACCTCCGCGACCACGCGCTCGTACGGGATCGGCTCGTCGTGCTGCCCCACGGGCGCCTTCGTGGACGGCGTGAAGATCGGCTCGGGCAGCCGCGACCCGTCCTCCAGGCCCGGCGGCAGCGCGACGCCCGACACCGCACCGGTGGCGCGGTATTCGCTCAGCCCGCCGCCGGTCAGGTAGCCCCTGGCCACGCACTCGATCGGGACCATCTCCAGCGGCTTCACCAGCACGCTGCGCGCGTCGGGCCCGCGGGACACCACATGGTCGGGCACCACGTCGCGCAACTGGCCGAACCACCACAGCGAGAGCTGGGTCAGGATCGCGCCCTTGCCGGGGATCTCCGGCTCCAGCACATGGTCGAAGGCCGAGATCCGGTCGGAGGCCACCATCAGCAGCAGGCCCTCGTCCGTCTCGTACAGGTCGCGGACCTTGCCGGAGTGGAGGTGCTTCATCGGGCGATGTCCGTCCGGTAGTGAGCGCCGCGCATCCGGATCCGCCCGGCCAGCTCGTAGGCGTGCCGGCGGGCGCTCTCCTGGTCGGGGCCGGTGCCGACGACGTTGAGCACCCGGCCGCCGGCGGAGACCAGCTCGCCGTCGGCCAGCGTCGTGCCCGCGTGCAGCACGTAGGCGTCGTCCGTGGGCTCCACACCGGTGATCGCGTCGCCCTTGACCGGGGCGACGGGGTAGCCCTCGGCGGCCACCACCACCGTCACCGCCGAACCCGGCCTGAACACCGGGTCAGGACCCAGCTCACCCGTCGCGCACGCCATCAGCAGCCCGCCCAGCGGCGTCTCCAGCCGGTCGAGCACCACCTGCGTCTCCGGGTCGCCGAACCGGGCGTTGAACTCCACCACCTTCGGCCCCTTGGCGGTCAGCGCCAGCCCCACGTAGAGCACCCCCTGGTAGGGCATCCCGCGCCGGCCCAGCTCCGCGATCGTCGGGTGCACGACCTCCCGCATCACCTGCTCGGTCAGGCCCTCGGGGACCCACGGCAGCGGGGTGTAGGCGCCCATCCCGCCCGTGTTGGGGCCCGCGTCGCCGTCGTAGGCCCGCTTGAAGTCCTGAGCCGGCTGGAGCGCCACCGCCGTGCTGCCGTCGCAGAGCGCGAACAGCGACACCTCCGGCCCGTCGAGATACTCCTCGATCACCACCCGGCCGCACGCCCGCGCGTGCCGCAACGCCGCCTCCCGGTCGTCGGTGACCACGACCCCCTTGCCGGCCGCCAGCCCGTCGTCCTTGACCACGTACGGGGCGCCGAACTCGGCGCACGCCGCCTCGGCCGCGTCGGCGGCCTCGCACACCCGCGCCTCCGCCGTCGGCACCCCCGCGGCCCGCATGATCTCCTTGGCGAACGCCTTGGACCCCTCGATCATGGCCGCCTGCCGGGACGGGCCGAAACAGGCGATGCCCGCCTCCCGCACCGCGTCGGCCACCCCCGCGACCAGCGGCGCCTCCGGCCCCACGACCACGAGATCCACCCCCAGCCGCTTCGCCAGCCCGGCGACCGCCCCCGGATCGACCGGATCGACGGGATGCAGCTCGGCGACCTGCCCGATGCCGGGATTGCCCGGCGCGCAATGCACCTCGGCGACCTGCGGATCCAGCCCTAGCGAACGGCAGAGGGCGTGCTCCCGCCCTCCGGAACCAATAACGAGTACGCGCACCCGCCCATTCTCGCAGCCCCGCCCCCCTCCCACCCCCCAACCCCCAACCCCACCCTTCCCACCCCCACAACCCTGACCATCGGGGATGCCCCCACAGCGAGTCCCCGACCCCGGACGGCCCGGCGGCCTTCCCCCGGCCCCCGCGACCTTCCCGGGCCTCGCGACCTTTCCCGGCCTCGCGACCCCCGCGCCTTCGCTCCCCTCTCGGGTTCCTCCCGTATCCCGGACCCCTCGCTTGCCTCCGACCCCCTCGCCCCCGGGCCTCCTTGTCCTCCTCCGCGCCCCTTGCCATCGGACGGGGCGCGGCGAGGCCCTCGGACCTCTCGCCATCCTCCACAACCCCGGCCATCGGACGGCGGTGGCGCGTCCTCGGACCCTCGCCCTTCCTCCGCGAGCCCTCCGGTTCTCGGCCGGGTGCCGTAGAGGAGACCCGCAGGTGACCGGGGCCCATCGTCGGACGGGGAGCATCAGGCCGAAGGGAGGGCGGGGATTGGAGGGGGCCGGCAGGGGCAGAAGCAGGCTGCGAGTACATGCCGGAAGAGTTCTGCATTCTTTGGCAGCTTCCACCAGATCCGGCGGCCGCTCGACGAGTACAGTCAAGTGCGTTCCCCCGCCCGTGGTAAATTGGGGCGGCTTTATGGTGTCTCGTGTGATTGGAGGTGGTCCGGGATGAATCCTGGTGATCCCAGCAGTACGTGCTCGCCCACGTACATGTCGTCCTCCCCTGACCACTCCAATCCGGCAGCCTGATCGTGCCTCCACGCATTCGTGAGTAAGAGGTGATGTCGCATCACGCGTGGAGCGTGCCAGGTCGGGCGGAAAGGGACTGCCATGCGCTCGTCCACGCTTTTCCGTCGCATCAACCGTCACCCCGTTCAGCCGCACCCGTCGCGTCAGCGTCACTCGTTGCTGAATGAGGCGTGTGTGCCACCTGTCGACTCCATCGTGGAGTACGCCGCGTACGTCGAGGGCGAGAAGACCCGGGCCGCGGGCATCGTCGAGTCACTGGAGCTGGTCCGCCGGCACAACAGGAACACCGAGGGCGCCAAGGCGTTCGTCTGGGTGGGCCTGCACGAGCCGGCCGCACCGGAGGTCGAGTGGCTGGCCGAGGTCTTCGGACTCCATCCGCTCGCCGTCGAGGACGCCGTCAAGGCGCACCAGCGCCCCAAGGTGGAGCGTTACGGCGACTCGCTGTTCATGGTGCTGAAGACGATCGCCTACCTCGACAACGCCGAGCCGGCCGGTGAGATCATCGCCACCGGTGAGATCATGATCTTCCTCGGCCCCGACTTCGTGGTCACCGTCCGCCATGGCGAGCACTGCCCGCTGACGGAGGTGCGCGAGCGCATCGAGGACGGCGCCGACCTGCTGGCGCGCGGTCCCGCGGGCGTGCTGCACGCGATCGCCGACCACGTCGTCGACCGCTACCTCCAGGTCGCCGACCTCATGCAGCTGGAGCTGGAGGACGTCGAGGCGACGGTGTTCGCGGACGTCAGCTCCCGTGACATCAACCGGATCTACCAGCTCAAGCGCGAGATGCTCGACCTGAAGCGGGCGGTCACGCCGCTGCAGGCGCCGCTGGCCGCGCTGCCGCAGCGGCGGGTGATCCCGTCGGAGATGCGCGAGTACTTCCGCGACGTCGGCGACCACCTGTCGCGGGTGTGCGAGCAGGTGGAGTCGTCCAACGAGCTGTGCAGCTCCATCCTCCAGGCGGCGCTGGCCCGCTCGAACGCGCTGGCCAACGAGGACATGCGCAAGATCTCGTCCTGGGTGGCCATCCTGGCGGTGCCGACGATGATCGCCGGGATCTACGGCATGAACTTCGACTTCATGCCGGAGACCCGCCAGGTGTGGGGCTACCCCGCCGTGCTGGCCGTGATGGTCACGGTGTGCGTGCTGCTGCACCGCGGCTTCCGCCGCAACGGCTGGCTCTGAACGGCCGCGACGGCTGGGCTGAACGGCCGCAGCGGCCGGCCCTGGAGGACGATCGGGCGGGAGGCGGGGGGCTAGACGCCGACCGGCTTGAGCGGCCCGACCGGCTCGGGCAGCTCGTGGCCGCGTTCGCGCCACAGCTCGCGCATCCGGTCGGGATAGTCGGTGACGATCCCGGAGACGCCGAGGTCGAGCATGCGCGCGCCGAGCGCGGGGTCGTTGACGGTCCAGACGGCGACGTCGAGCCCCGCCGCGGCGGCCTGGGCCATGAGCCGCTCGTCGACCATGACGTGCTCGGGGGAGAGCGTGGTGGCGCCGGCGGCGCGGGCGGCGGCGGGCACGTCGTCGCCGAGCGGGCCGTTCCAGTCGAGGGTGTCGAGCTCGATCAGCGCGAAGCGGCGGACGTCGGGCGCGAGCTCGGCCACCCGCGAGATGATCCGCCAGTCGAAGCTCAGGATCGCCGCGTTGTGCAGCCTGCCGTGCCGGTCGAGCTCGTCGAGCACCAGCTCGGCGAACTCCTCGGGGGCGGCCGACAGCGCGGGCCTGGTGGGGTCGGACTTCAGCTCGATGTGCAGGCGTACGCTCCCCGCCTGGTAGGCGTTGACCAGCCCCAGCACGGCCCCGAGCGTGGGCATGCGGGTGTCGGGCATCGCCACCTGGGTCAGCGCGAACGGGTCCTGCGGGTGGCGCGGGAAGCGCACCCCGACGTCGAGCGTGCGCAGTTGCGCGAGGGTGAGCGAGTTGATCGGTTTTCCGACGTACGGGAAAGCCGGGTCGTCCGGCGTGACCGGGCGCGTGTCGGCGCTCGTGACGGCGGAGACCGTGAGGTCGTGGGTCAGCACGAGCCGGCGGTCGGCGGTGAGCGCGACGTCGAACTCGAGCGCGTGCACGCCGAGCTCCATCGTCCGGCTCATGCCGGGCAGGGTGTTCTCCGGCCACAGGCCCCGCGCTCCCCGGTGACCATGTATCTCAACGCGCACACGGGGACCCTACCTGGCCGGGGCCGTCCTCAGGTGGTGCCACGCCGCGTCCTTTTTATACCGATTGCGGCATAGCTACCGCTGGTCGAACTCCCAGGTGTAGACGACCTGGTCCCATTCGGGCGCGCCGCCGGCGCTCTCGTACGTGGCCTGGGCCGGCTTGTCGTCCTCGCCGGTGGCCGTCCACAGCCCGTGGCAGCCCCGCTCGCGGGCCAGCCGGGCGAGCGCGGCGACCAGCGCGCGGCCGATGCCCTGCTGCCTGAAGCGGTCGTCGACGCCGAGCTCGTACAGGAACATCTCGGTGCCCTTGTCGGGGTGGGACATCTCGACGCCGGTCACCATCCCCGCGGGCGTGCCGTCCACGTAGGCGATGAGGAGGTGGTGTCCCTCTTCCGCGAGGAACTTGTCGGTGGCCGCGCGGTCGGGGGCCGCGTCGAAGAGATGGCCGGCCGCCTCGACGGCCTCGAACCGGGTGACGCGCCGAATGTCCATGAGGGGAGGGTAAGCAGCCGTTATCGCACGATGCACCCCGTTTTTTGGCTATAAATGCGACAAAATTGCAATAAGCTGAGCAACTATGACCAAGGCCCTCGAAACCACTCAGGTCGATATGGTGCGCGCCTGGGTGGACGGGTGGACGGTCTCGCGCGGCACCTCGGCGCCGGTGCCCGAGCCCTGGGGGCTCCGGGTGGACGTGGGACTGCCCGGCCACGCCGTCCGTCACGTCGTCCCGGCGCCGACGCCCGCTCTCGTCCAGCAGCTGACCTCCGCGATCACGGTGCCGGGCACCTGGCTCAAGCTCTGCGCCCCGGCCGAGCTGATCGCCCCCTACCTCCCGCCGCGCTGGACGATCGACTCTCCCGAGTACCTCATGACCGGCGCGCTCGCCGCCGAGGAGACCGCGGCGCCGGACGGGTACACGCTGGCCGTCACCACCAGGGCCGGGGTCACCGTCGCCCGCCTGCTGACCGACGCGGGGGAGATCGCCGCCCGCGGGCAGATCGCCGTCGTGGGCCGGGCGGCCGTGGTGGACCAGGTCGAGACCGCCGACGCGCACCGGCGCCGCGGCCTGGGCCGGGTCGTCATGAAGACGCTCGCCGCCACCGCCGTCTCCCGGGGCGCGGTCATGGGCGTGCTGGTGGCCACGCCGGTGGGCAGGAGCCTGTACGAGAGCCTCGGCTGGCAGGTGCGCTCACCCATGACGGCGGCCGTGCTGACCGCTCCCTGATCAGCTCCGGGCCCCGGCCCTGTACTCCTCCTGCGCGTTCGTGATCAGGAGGACCACGCCGATCGCCAGCACGGCCGCGATCAGCATCAGCGCGAGGCCGGCGACGTCCACCCGCGCCGCGTAGGCGACCCTGCCCAGGCCGTCGCCCCGGGAGAAGGCCTCGACCAGCACCCGCGCGACCACGGTCGCCACCAGGTTCCCGACCAGCCAGAACATCCACCAGGCGTCGATCAGCACCTGCCCCCGGCGCCCGCCGCCGGGCTGCGAGGCGTACCAGATGTCGTCCATCGCCTGCTTGGGGAACCAGAACGCGATGACCGGCACCAACCAGCCGGCGATCGCCCACGGCCTGCTCCGCCGGTGGCCGTACGGCGCGAGGATCTCGGCGTTCACCCTGACCCGGTAGAACCACGCCAGGAACGCCACGACGGCCACGAGATAGGCCAGGACCATCACCACGCCGGAGAAGGCGTGGACGAGATGGCTCCGGGCCAGCTCCGCCTCCGGCACGGCCCCGGCGTCGACGACCACCCGGTCGACCAGGTCCGCGTACCGGAGGTCGATCACGGCCGCGCCGACGGTGACGCCCGCGTCGAGCGCCAGAGCGGCCACGGCGACCATGGCGAGGCCGCGGACCGGGTACAACGCTGCCGGCTGAGGAGGGAGCCCGTACAAGGCTGGCGAAGGATGCATGGGGCGGTTCGTTCCGTCGTCGTCGGGGGTGCTCGTGGCGGCGCCGTCCCGCATCATGACGTGACGGTCGGATGCCCACAAGCGGGAGAAGCCGCTGGTCGCGAAATGTCCGCCGAATGCCCGGTCGGCTTCACGACGCGGACGAAAAACGCCCCACCTGGCGGGTGGGGCGTTCTCATGGCGGGTGATCAGATCAGCGAGCGGATCACCAGGGTCTGGTCGCGGCCGGGGCCCACGCCGATGGCGGAGATGGGCGCGCCGCTCATCTCCTCCAGCGCGCGCACGTACGCCTGCGCGTTCGTCGGCAGGTCCTCGAACGTCTTGGCGCCGGTGATGTCCTCCTGCCAGCCGGGCAGCTCCTCGTAGATCGGCTTGGCGTGGTGGAACTCCGTCTGCGTCATCGGGATCTCGTCGTGCCGAGTGCCGTCGACGTCGTACGCCACGCACACCGGGATCCGCTCCAGCCCCGACAGCACGTCCAGCTTGGTGAGGAAGAAGTCGGTGACGCCGTTGATCCGGGTCGCGTAGCGGGCGATCACCGCGTCGAACCAGCCGCAGCGCCGGTTGCGGCCGGTCGTGACGCCGTACTCGCCGCCCGTCTGGCGCAGCCACTCGCCCATCTCGTCCTCCAGCTCCGTGGGGAACGGGCCGGAGCCGACGCGGGTGGTGTAGGCCTTGAGGATGCCGATCACCCGGGTGAGCCGGTTCGGCGGGATGCCCGCGCCCGCGCACGCGCCGCCCGAGGTCGGCGAGGAGGAGGTGACGAACGGGTAGGTGCCGTGGTCGATGTCGAGGAGCGTGCCCTGACCGCCCTCCAGCAGCACGAACTTGTCCTCGTCCAGCGCCTTGCTCAGCACCAGCGAGGTGTCGGCGATGTGCGGCTTGAGCCGCTCGGCGTAGCCGAGATACTCCTCGACGACCGCCTCGGCCTCGATGCCGCGCCGGTTGTAGACCTTGGTGAGCACCTGGTTCTTCTCGCCCAGCGCCACCTCGATCTTCTTGGCCAGGATGCCCGGGTCGAGCAGGTCCTGCACCCGCACGCCGACCCGGTAGATCTTGTCGCCGTAGGCCGGGCCGATGCCGCGGCCGGTGGTGCCGATCTTGGCCTTGCCCAGGTAGCGCTCGGTCACCTTGTCGAGCGCCTTGTGGTGAGGCATGATCAGGTGCGCGTTGGCCGAGATCAGCAGCCGCTCCGCGGAGATGCCCCGCTCGGCCAGGCCGTCGATCTCACTCAGCAGCACTCCCGGGTCGATCACGACGCCGTTGCCGATCACCGGCACCACGTGTGGCGAGAGGATGCCCGTGGGCAGCAGGTGAAGTGCGTATTTCTGGTCGCCGATGACCACGGTGTGGCCAGCGTTGTTGCCACCCTGGTAACGGACGACGTAGTCGACGTCGCCACCGAGAAGGTCGGTGGCCTTGCCCTTGCCCTCATCGCCCCACTGGGCACCCACGAGAACGGCAGCCGGCATGGTGAAGTCTCCCGAACACAAAACGAAAACCCCTGGCGCAATCGCGACAGGGGCTCTTGCGTAGAGAGACTACCCGAGTACGGCTTATCGCCCCAAGAGCTACCCCTTGGTCAGCGCGTCATAGCCGGTCTCGGTGCTGTCCTTGAGGAACTGCAGGCACCGTTCGGCCTCGTCCTTCTCGCCGATGGCCTGGGCCGCCCGGCTCAACGCGTAGAGGCAACGCAGGAAGCCGCGGTTGGGCTCGTGCTCCCAGGGGATCGGCCCGTGCCCCTTCCAGCCGTTGCGGCGCAGGTGATCGAGACCGCGGTGGTAGCCCGTACGGGCGAAGGCATAGGAGGTGACGGCATGACCCTGCGCGAAGTACTCCTCCGCGAGCGACGCCCACGCCGCCGGGTAGGCGGGGAAGCGGGCGGCCACGTCGGAAGCCTTGACACCGGATTCGAGGGCCTCCCTGGCCTCGGGCGTGTCCGGCAGGTGAGTCGGGGGCGGCCCGGCGAGAAGGTTATCCATAGGACAAGTCATACCCGCCGGGCCGTCGCCGTGGCTAGGTGAGCTTCGTCCCGCTGCTCTTGAGGTGCTCGCACGCCTCGGTGACCCGGGCGGCCATGCCGGCCTCGGCCGACTTGCCCCAGGCACGCGGGTCGTAGGTCTTCTTCTGGCCGACGTCGCCGTCGACCTTCAGCACGCCGTCGTAGTTGCGGAACATGTGGTCGGCCACCGGCCGGGTGAAGGCGTACTGCGTGTCGGTGTCGATGTTCATCTTGACGACTCCGTACGAGATCGCCTCGTGGATCTCCTCGAGCAGCGAGCCGGAACCGCCGTGGAAGACCAGGTCGAACGGCTTGTCCTTGCCGAACTTGGCGCCCACCGCCTCCTGGATCTCCTTGAGCACGCCGGGCCGCAGCTTGACGTGGCCGGGCTTGTAGACGCCGTGGACGTTGCCGAACGTGGCGGCGAGCATGTAGCGGCCCTGGTCGCCGACGCCGACGGCCTCCGCGGTGGCCAGCGCGTCGCCGGTGGTGGTGTAGAGCTTCTCGTTCATCTCGCCGACGACGCCGTCTTCCTCGCCGCCGACCACGCCGATCTCCATCTCCATGACGATCCGGGCGCGGGCGCACTTGTCGAGGAGCTCCTTGGCGATCTCCAGGTTCTCCTCCAGCGGTACGGCGGAGCCGTCCCACATGTGGGACTGGAAGAGCGGGTCAAGGCCCTTGGACACCCGCTCCAGCGAGATGTCGACGAGCGGGCGCATGAAGCCGTCGAGCTTGTTCTTCGGGCAGTGGTCGGTGTGCAGCGCCACCGTGACCGGATACTTGGCCGCCACCACCCGGGCGTACTCGGCCAGCGCCGTCGCGCCGACCACCATGTCCTTGACCGTCGGGCCGGACAGGTATTCGGCGCCACCCGTGGACACCTGGATGATGCCGTCGCTCTCCGCTTCGGCGAAGCCGCGCAGCGCGGCGTTCAGCGTCTGGGAAGAGGTCACGTTGATCGCCGGGTAGGCGAACCCGCGTGCCTTGGCTCGATCGAGCATCTCGGCGTAGACCTCAGGAGTCGCGATGGGCATGAGTCATCTCCCTAGAAGTAACGGCTTCGCGCTGTTCAGTATCCCGGTCCCGTACCCATGGTGGTAGGGGCGACCCCCCGGGGGGTTCCAGGACCCCGCCGAGATCCGGAACTCATCGGGAAAGCCCGCTTACCATTGGATAGTCTCCTCGCGTGGGACGCCACAGGTCTGATCCGATGGGCCTCGCCCGCCTGGCGCTCGCCGTGCTGGCGGTAGGGGCTCTGGTGGTGCTGCTGGTCATCGGCGGGCGGGCGTTGCTCGACTCGCTCGACACCGGCGCCGCGGCGCCCGAGCGCCCGTCGTCGACCCCCACGGCCTCCGCGCCCGCGCCGACCGTGCGCATCGAGTGCCTGGCCGAGGTCTGCCCGCTCGTGACCGTACGCGTCCCCGGCGGAGACGTGCTCCAGCACCGCGACATGACCCGGGGCGAAGAGGTCAGCTATTTCGAGCCCGAGCTGGACGTGGTGCTCTCCGACGCCGGCACCGTACGCGTCACCGAGAACGGCCGCGTCCGGCCGGAGGGCGAGCCGGGGGAGCGCGAGGCGTTCACAGTCCAAGATCCTCAAGAGTGAACGCCGTGCGGTAGTCGAGGCCCTCCTCCGCCATCCTGGCGGCGGCGCCCCGGTCGACGATCGTGGCCACCGCGACCACCTCGGCGCCCTCCTCGCGCAGCGCCTCCACCGCGGTCATCGAGGACGAGCCGGTCGTCGAGGTGTCTTCCACCACCAGCACCCGGCGGCCCTTCACGTCGGGGCCCTCCACCCGGCGCTGCAGCCCGTGCACCTTCTGCGCCTTGCGCACCACGAACGCGTCCAGCGCCCGCCCGCGCGCGGCCGCGGCGTGCAGCATCGCGGCCGCCACCGGGTCGGCGCCGAGCGTGAGCCCGCCCACCGCGTCGTAGCCGAGGTCGGCCGTCAGGTCGAGCATCACGCTGCCGACCAGCGGGGCCGCCACGGCGTCGAGGGTGATCCGGCGCAGGTCGAGATAGAAGTCGGCCTCCCGCCCCGAGGAGAGCACCACCCGGCCGTGCACGACGGCCTTCTTCTTGATCTCGGCCAGCAGGCTGTCGCGGTCGCTCATGGCTTCAGCTTAGAGCCCGCCGTTCCCGGCAAAGAGGCGTGCTCGGTTTAGCCATGGGCCGGAGTGCGGAAAGACTCCACGGGCAACAGTTCGTAACTGTGAGGTCACTATGAGTGCCGAATCACCGCGGAGCGACGCACACCTCCTGCATGCGGTCAGAGGGGGTGATGCCCCGGCATACGGGCTGCTCCACGAGCGTCATGCCGGGGCCGCCCGCATTCTGGCCGGGCAGCTCGTGCGGGGCGAGGCGGAGATCGACGACGTCGTCGCCGAGGCGTTCACCCGCGTCCTCGACCACGTGGGCCGGGGCAGCGGGCCGGAGGCCGCCTTCCGCCCCTACCTGCTGGCCGTGGTCCGGCAGACCGTGCACGACCGCATCCGCGTGACGGCCGAGTTCGAGCTGTTCAACCCCGCGCTGCCCGCCGACCTGGTGACGTCCCGGCTGGAGGGCTCGCTGATCGCGCAGGCCTACCTGTCGCTGCCGGAGCGGTGGCGGGCGGTGCTCTGGCACACCGAGGTGGAGAACGCCCGCTCCGCCGACGTGGCGCCGCTGCTCGGGCTGTCGGCCAACGGGGTCTCCGCGCTGGCCTACCGGGCGCGCGAGGGGCTGCGGCAGTCCTACCTGCGGACCTACCTGACGGGCGGGCCGCCGCCCGAGTGCCGGGCAGTGATCGGCAAGCTGGGCGCCTACGTGCGCGGCGGGCTGACCCGGCGCGACACCCGGGTGGTCGACGAGCACGTACGCGACTGCCCCAACTGCCAGACCGTCCAGCGGGAGCTGACCGACGTCACCCGGGGGCTGCGCTCGGTCGTCGGGCCCCTGGTGCTGGGCGCCGCGGCCGCCGGTTACCTGGAGGCCGTGTCCCGGCCCGTCCCCGTGACGGTTCCCGGCCGGGTGCTCGGCTGGATGCGGCGCAGCTCGGCTCAGCAGATCATGGTCGCGGGCGGCGCCGTCATGGTGATGGCGGTGGCGGCGGCCTTCGCCGTGGTGTCCGGCCAGGACGTGGGGGTCCGGCCCACGGCGGCCGCCCAGCCCCGTTCCTCCGCCGACCACTACGACCACGTCGGCCCGTACGGGGAGAAGACCCCCGGCGGCACGGCCGCGCACGACGAGGCCCCCGCCGGCCCGAAGGCGGGCGGCACGAACGCCCAGCCCTCGCCCGCCGGCACCCCGAGCGAGGCCGGCACGCCGGGTGGTGTCGGCACGCCGGGTGGTGTCGGCGGCTCGGGGGAGACCGGCGCCCCTGGCAAGGACGGGACCGACGGCCGGGCGTACGCGACCGGTCCGCGCCACGGGAACCCCGGTCCTGGCGTCGCCACGGGGGAGCCCCCCGCCCTCGTCCCGCCCCAGCCCGACCGGCAGGTCACCGAATCCCCGTCGGCCGCCCCCCACCGCGAACGGGCGGGGTCGGGTGAGACAGCAAGGGAGGGCGCCCCATCGCCGGTGCGTGACAAGGAGAGGGCCGCCGGACGTGCCGAGCGCCGGGGCGGGCAGGCCCGGTTGCGGGCCTCCGTCGCGGTGATGGGTGCGTTGGTACGGGGCGAGCAGGGCATCGTGGCCCTGCGCGCCCGCAACACCGGCAAGACCCCGACCCGAGCCGTCTACGCGGCCATCGAACTGCCTCCCGGCGTCACCCTCGCCCCCACGACCACCCCGATCGCGAAAATCCCCTGGTCGGCCCCCAAGAAGCCCGGCGCGGTCCAGTGGGTCACCACCGACGACCGACAAGCCCCCACGAACAAGCAGCCCGAGCACCGAGACGCGGTGGCGCAGGCGGCCGGACACCAGATCCGCCCCGCACCCGGAGGGCGGGATGGGGTGCGGAGCGCGCCCGGCGAGAGGGACGCGGTGGCGCAGGCGGTCGGACACCAGACCCAGCGCGCACCCGGAGGGCGGGATGGGGTGCGGCGCGCGCCCGGCGAGCGGAACGCGATGCTGCCGGCGGCCGGACACCAGACGCACCGCGCATCCGGGGAGCGGGGGGCGGTGCGGCAGACGGCCGGACACCAAACCCAGCGCGCACCCGGGGAGCCGGGGGCGGTGCAGTGGGTGGCGGGGGAGAAGGGGCGGGGGGCTGTTCAGTGGACGGCGAGCCGGAGTGAGAGGCCGGCCGGTGGAGGGTGGCAGTGCAGGCCGGTGAAGGGCGGGGCTAGGTGTGCCAGGGAGCCGCTGGCGGCCGGTGAGGCGGCGTCGGTGTTCCTGCGGGTGCGGGTGGCGCCCGACGCGCCGGTCGGCGCGGGGCCGCGGCTGCGGGTCGAGGCGGGCGCGCTGCGGCTGAGCGGGCGGGCGGCGGCCGGGGTGCGTGAGTCGGGGGCGCCGGCCAGGTTCGCCGCGGACGGCGAGGTGACGGTCAGGGCGGTCGGGAACGGCCTGCTGACCTGCCCGGCCGAGCACGAAGGGTGCGCGGAGGCGAGGCGGCGCGACGGCGACCGGCGCGACGGCGACCTGTGGCGGCTGCGGCCCCTCGACGAGGACCGGTCGAAGCGGACCGACGCCTCCAGCGCCGCCAGGCTCACGCTGCCTACGGGCGGCCGCGTCCTGTGGGCGGGCCTCTACTGGTCGGCCACCGCCGACAAGGCCGGGCCGATCAGGCTGAAGCCGCCGGGCCGGGGCCGCTACGTGACCGTGCGGCCCAGCCGGGTCGCCTGGCAGGAGCTGCCCGACGGCCCCGCCTACCAGGCCTTCGCGGACGTCACCGGGCTGGCGGCGAGCAGGGCCAAGGACGGGTTGTGGTGGGCGGCGGACCCGCCGATGGGGGAGCCGGGCCACGCGGGCTGGAGTCTCGTGGTCGTCACCACCGACCCTGGCGCCCCGTACGGCAGCGTGCTCGTCCTGGACGACGCGCGGAGTGTCGGCAGCGACGCCCCGGCGCTGCGGCTGCCGCTCGACGGGCTGGAGCCCGGCGGGGCCGCCCGGATGGAGCTGGTCGCCTGGGAGGGCGACGCGGGTCTGCGCGGCGACCGGGTGTCGCTGGGTTCGGGTCCGCTCACGCCGGAGGGCGGCGACCGCGACCCGGACAACGTCTTCGACGGTTCGGCGAACGGCGCATCCGGCACGACGTTCGGTGTGGATGTGGATACCATCAGTCACACTCTGCCCGCCCGTCCCAGGCTGACGATCACGGGGAAGAGGGACGTGGTGCTGTTCGGGGTCGCGGCGGTGAGCGTGCGTCCGCGGTTGTGACGGCGAACAAGACAAACTGGTACGGTTCGCTCAACGGATCTGGCTTGACGCCGGTCGAGGGGCGAATCGTCGGGATTAACCCTCGCACGATCACCCGCTTTCATTACCCTGGGACAGGGCCGCCGAGTCCGGCTCTGACGGTGCAGAGCCAGCAAGTCGGACCACCACGGAAGGGGCGGTGTCAGTGGATCGCTGCGCGCTGTTCGTCGACGCTGGCTATCTGCTGGCTGACGGCGCGATGGCCGTGCATGGCACCCGCCATCGGGAGTCGGTGGCGTGGGACTATCCCGGCCTGCTCCAACTGCTGTCCAGCCTGTCCCGCGAGCGCACGGGCCTGCCGCTGCTGCGTTGCTACTGGTACGAGGCCACGATCGAGGGCCGCCGCACCCCCGAGCACGACGTGCTGGCCGACATCCCCGGTCTCAAGCTCCGCCTGTCCCGCATCCGGCCCGGCCGCCGCGAGGGCGTCGACGCGCAGGTCCACCGCGACCTGATGACGCTGGCCCGCAACACCGCGATCTGCGACGCGGTCGTGGTGAGCGGCGACGAGGACCTCACCCAGGTCGTCTGCGACGCGCAGGACCTCGGCGTCCGGCTGACCGTGGTCCACATCGCCGCCGACGGGAGCTGGGCCGTCTCGCGCAGCCTCGGCCAGGAGTGCGACGACCTCATCGAGCTGGGCGCCAGCCACCTGCGGCCCTACGTGTCGCTGGTGACCGGGGCGTCCGAGGCCGCCAACGGCCACCAGCCGGTCAGCAACGGCCACGGCTCGCACGCGCTGCCCCCGGCGTCCTCGCCGTCGTCGCTGCCGTCATCCCTGCCGTCGTCGCTCCCCTCCTCGACGTCGACCGGCTCGATGCCGGCGGTCGGCACCGGCACCGGCAGTCACGCCGCGCCGCGCTCGTCCGGCGGCCAGGCGCAGCCCGCCACCCCGGCGCCGAGCCGGGCCCAGGCGCAACCGCCGGCGCTGCCCTCCTACACCTTCCCGGCCGACCCGCCCGCGCAGCAGCAACCGCCGCCCGCGCCGGCGACCGGGCCGCTGCCCCAGCAGTCGCCGACCACCGGGCAGTTCTCCTCCCCGTCGAGCGCCGGCGCCTACCAGCCTTCGCAGCTCGGGCCCTACACCGGGCCGCAGCCCGCGCCGGTGACCTCGCAGCCCGCCGCGGCCTCGTCCACCTCGGGGGCCACGACGCTCGCCGACGCGGTCAAGGCCGCCCACCGCGAGGGCCACGACTTCGGCGAGTCCGTGGCCCGCGACGCCCCCGCCCTCTGGCTGGAGGCGGTGCTGGCGCGCAAGCCCCGGATGCCGTCCGACCTGGAGGCCAGGCTCCTGCAAGGCTCGTCGCTGCCGATCGACTTCCTGCTGCACGACGAGGTCCGCCACGCTCTGCGCCGCGGGTTCTGGGACGCCCTGGAGCGGGCCCGCAGCTGACCCCGCCGGTTCACGGGTGCCGCAGGAAGACGTCCTGCGTGTTGACCGGGTCGCCCGGGAAGAAGCCGACGGCGCTCGACACGAACGCCACGCTCCCCCCGATCCCGTTGATCATCGGTTGCCCGGCGGGGCCGAGGCCGGTCTGGCCGCCGGTGCTCTCGACGCTCCAGCGGTCGGTCACCCCGGAGACCCGGTTGTGCCTGAACACGTCGTCCACGCCGTTGGTGTCGCCCGCCACCAGGTTCGTCGCACCGGAGCTGAACGCCACGTACGTGTAGTCGCCCATCGAGGGGTTGGTGCTGGGCGCGTTCGCCTGGGTCCCGCCGGTCCCGACGCTGACGCGGATGGTGCCGCCGGACGTCCGGTGGTGCACGAACACGTCCTGGACCCCGTTGGTGTCGCCGGCCACCAGGTTGGTCGCCCGGGAGGTGAACGCGACGGACGTGCCCCGGATCGAGGGTAGGGCGCTGCTGCCGTCGGCCTGCTGCCCGGTGCCGCTGACGCTGATCCGGCTGGTGGTGCCGGTCCGCAGGTCGCGGAGGAACACGTCGGCGACCCCGTTGGTGTCGCCGGCGACCAGGTTGGCGGCGTCCGAGGTGAAGGCCACCCACCGGCCGTCCTCGCTGATGGCCGGATGGTAGCTCTCACCGGTGCCCCGGGTGCTGCCGTCGCTCACGCTGACCAGCGTCGTGGTGCCCAGCCGCAGGTCGCGGACGAACACGTCGCCCACGCCGTTGACGTCGCCGGGTACGAGGTTGCTCGCGGTGGAGAAGAAGGCCACGTAGCGTCCGCCGTCCTTGTTGATCGCCGGGTCCCCGCTGCGGGCGTCGGCCTGGCCCTCGGCGTCGGTGACGCTGACCCGCACGGTCTTGCCCTGCCAGACGTCGAACACGAAGACGTCGCTGACGCCGTTGGTGTCGCCGGGCACCAGGTTCGTGGCCCGCGACTCGTACGCCACGTAGTGTGCGTGCGCGTCGATCGACGGCGTCTCGCTGTCGTTGTCGCCCTGGACGCCGCCGCTGCTGACGCTGGCCCGGACCGTGGCCGGGATCGCGGTGTTGCGTACGAAGACGTCGCGGGCGTCGTTGGTGTCGGCCGGGACCAGGTCGGTGGCCAGGGAGTCGAAGGCGAGGACGGCGCCGCTCTCGGTGAGGTCCGGCCATCGGCTGAGCCCGACCGCCTGCTGACCGGCCGGGGTGACGTTGACCAGGTCGGTCACCAGCTTTCCCGCGGCGGCCGGCGGCGACGGCGCGACGAGGACCAGCACGAGGATCAGTGGTGTGAGCGTGGGTCGCATATGCGATCTCCCCTCCGGCGCGCAGGGACGCGCCCGCGTGGACGTCCCCCAGCATCACGGCCCCGCCAGGCCGCGAAAATACGCAAGAGTGCGTAGTGGCGGTACGGAAAAGCTCCTGGAGAGGCCGGGCAGCGGGGCCGACACTCAGCCGTATGGCCCTCCTGCCGCAGGACTACGAACGCATCCTCGGCCTGGCGGTCGAGCTGGTCGGCGGCACCGCGCCGGAGCTCGACTGGCCGTGCCTGACCGCCGAGCTCAACGACGCGCTGGGCGGCGCGGTGTGCGTGTTCCTCGACGGCGTCCGCCCCCGTGGCCGCGCGGGCCGCATTCTGGCCCGGGCGCCGGTCCTCGCCTCGCCGGACCAGGACACCCTGGTGAGCCGGGCCGTCGGCGATCACCCGCTGGCCCTGTACTACGCCGCCCACGCCGATCGCCGGCCCCTCGCCATCACGGACGTGACCACCACCGGACGCTGGCGGCGGACCGCCGCCCACGCCGTGCTCCGGGCCGAACTGGGCGTCGACGAGCAGCTCGCGCTGCCCATGGGCGGCGCCCGCGCGTTCCTGGTCGGCCGGGCCCCGGGCGAGCGGATCGGCGGGCGCGACCTCGCCTACGCGTGCCGGGTGCAGCCCCTCCTGCTGGCCGCGGACCGGCACCTGCGGCAGCTGCGGCGCTGGCGTGACGCGTTCGGCCCGTCACCCGGCGGGCGCGACGATCCCGCCGAGCGGGCGCGGCGGCTGGGCGTCACCGGGCGCGAGCTGGCCGTGCTGACCCTGCTGGCGGACGGGCTGACCGCGACCGCCATGGGACACCGGCTGGGCATCTCCCCGCGCACCGTGGCCAAGCACCAGCAGAACCTGTATCGCAAGCTGGACGTGGCCGACCGGGTCACGGCGGTGCTGCGCGGGCAGGGAACCGGGCTCCTGCCCGTCCCCGCACGGCGCTGAGCTCAGGAGAGGGCGTCGAAGCCGGCGCGCAACTGGGTGACGCGGTCGGTCAGGTCGGTGAGCGGGGCCGACAGCGCAGGGTCCTTGGACTTGCGGGCGATCTCCCGTACGCGGGTGAGCTCCTCCTCGACGGCCGTCAGGCGGCGGGACAGCTCGGGCAGGATCGACGCCTGGTCGCCGGAGCCCGGCGGCAGCTCGTGGCCGACCCGTTCGCGCAGCAGCGCCGCCTGCTCGGCCAGGCGCTTGTTCATGTTGTAGAGGTCGGCGAACACCGACACCTTGGCCCGCAGCACCCAAGGGTCGAACGGCTTGGTCAGGTAGTCGACCGCGCCCGCGGCGTAGCCCCGGAAGGCGTAGTCGGGGGCGCTGTCGACGACGGTCAGGAAGATGATCGGGATGTTTCTCGTACGCTCGCGGCGCTTGATGTGGGCGGCCGTCTCGAAGCCGTCCATGCCGGGCATCCGCACGTCCAGCAGGATCAGCGCGAACTCGGTGTTGAGCAGCGCCTTCAGTGCCTCCTCGCCCGACCTGGCGCGGACCGGCACCAGGTCGAGGGAGCTGAGGATCGCCTCGAGCGCGATGAGGTTCTCCTCCCGGTCGTCGACCAGGAGGATCTTGGCCCTGTCAGGCATGGTCGGAACCTTCCGCCGGCGAGTCGGAGGTGCGGCCGCGACTGAGCCATCCGCGCAGCCTTTCGAGCAGGCGGTCGACGTCGACGGGCTTGGGCACGTAGTCGGATGCGCCGGAGGCGATGCTCTTCTCCCGGTCGCCGCGCATGACCTTGGCGGTGAGCGCGATGATCGGCAGGTCGGCGAACTGCGGCATGCGCCGGATGGCGGAGGTCGTCGCCCAGCCGTCCATCTCCGGCATCATGATGTCCATCAGCACGAGCGCGACGTCCTCGTTCCGTTCGAGCTGTTCGATCCCCTCGCGGCCGTTCTCAGCGTAGACGACCGTGGCGCCGTGTCGTTCGAGCACACTGGTCAGCGCGAAGACGTTGCGGATGTCGTCGTCCACGATCAGGATCTTGGCGCCGCCGAGCGGGTCGTCGCCCTGCCACTGACTGGTCTCGACGGGCGCCTCGACCAGCTCCGGCAGCGGCATGTCGAGCGGCATGCCGGGCGGCTCCGGAATCGTCGTCGGCTCCTCGACCGAGGCGGTGACGAGCTGCTGCCCGCTGCTGCGGGCTCCCTCGGCGGCGCTGACGGGCAGCGGGCCGGTGTAGGTGGCCGGCAGGTAGAGGGAGAACGTGCTGCCCCGGCCGAGCTCGCTCTCGACGTGGATCTCGCCGCCGAGCAGCCGGGCGATGGACCGGCAGATCGACAGGCCCAGGCCGGTGCCGCCGTACTTGCGGCTGGTGGTGCCGTCGGCCTGCCGGAACGCCTCGAAGATGACGTCGCGCTTGTCGGGCGCGATGCCGATGCCGGTGTCGATCACCTGGAAGGCGAGCAGGTCGTGGGTGATGTGCAGCGAGTCGTCGTCGAAGTCGACGTCCGGCGACGCCGGGACGACGCGCAGCTTCACCTCGCCCTTGGGGGTGAACTTGACCGCGTTGGACAGCAGGTTGCGGAGCACCTGCTGGAGCCGCTGCTCGTCGGCGCGCAGCTCCTGCGGCACGGCCGGGTCGACCTCGACGCTGAAGGCGAGCCCCTTGTCGGCCGCCAGCGGCGCGAACGCCGCCTCCAGCAGGTCGATGATCTTGGGTAGCGAGACCTGCGTGGGGTGGATGTCCATCCGCCCGGCCTCGACCTTGGACAGGTCGAGCATGTCGTTGATCAGCTGGAGCAGCGCCGACCCGGCCCCGTGGATGGTCCGGGCGAACTCGACCTGCTGCGGGGTCAGGTTGCCCTCGGCGTTCTCGGTCAGCAGCTTGGCCAGCACGAGCAGGCTGTTGAGCGGCGTGCGCAGCTCGTGCGACATGTTGGCGAGGAACTCGTTCTTGTAGCGGGAGGAGACCGCGAGCTGCTCGGCGCGCTCCTCCAGCGTGCGGCGGGCCTGCTCGATCTGGAAGTTCTGGATCTCGATCGCGCGGTTCTGCTTGGCCAGCAGCGCCGCCTTGTCTTCCAGCTCGGCGTTGGACCGGCGCAGCTCCTCCTGCTGGCGCTGCAGCTCGTCGGAGCGTTCCTGCAACTCGCGGGTGAGGCGCTGGGACTCGGTCAGCAGGTCTTCGGTGCGGGAGTTGGCGATGATCGTGTTCATCGTGACGCCGATGTTCTCCACCAGCTGCGTCAGGAAGTCGAGGTGGACCTCGCCGAACGGGCTGAAGGAGGCCAGCTCCAGCACGCCGAGCACGCGGTTCTCGAACAGGATCGGCAGCACCACGATCTGCGCGGGCGTCGACTGGCTGAGGCCGCTGTCGATGGTGATGAACTTCGGCGGCACGTCGTCCAGGACGATGTGCCTGCCCTCGGCCGCGGCCTGGCCGACGATGCCCTCGCCGAACGCGAACCGCGCCCGCGGCCCCCGGTCGGGCCGGACGCCGTAACCGCCGATCAGCAGCAGGTCGCGCTCGTTCTCCGGGTCGACCGAGTAGAAGGCGCCGTAGCGGGCCGACACGAGCGGGGTCAGCTCGCTCATCGTCAGCTTGGCCACCTCGAACAGGTCGCGGTGACCCTGCATGAGCCGGGAGATGCGGGCGAGGTTGGACTTGAGCCAGTCTTGCTCCTGGTTAGCCTGGGTGGTCTCGCGGAGGTTGGCCACCATCGAGTTGATGTTGTCCTTCAGCTCCGCCAGCTCGCCCTGCGCCTCGACGGCGATCGAGCGGGTCAGGTCGCCGCGGGCCACGCCGCTGGTGACGGTGGCGATGGCGCGCACCTGGGTGGTCAGGTTGCCGGCCAGCTCGTTGACGCTCTCGGTGAGCCGCTTCCACGTGCCCTCGACGCCCTCGACCCGGGCCTGGCCGCCGAGCCGCCCTTCGGAGCCGACCTCGCGGGCGACCCGAGTGACCTCGGAGGCGAACGACGACAGCTGGTCGACCATCCGGTTGATGGTGGTCTTCAGCGCGAGGATCTCGCCCTGCGCGTCGACGTCGATCTTGCGGGTGAGGTCGCCGTTGGCGACCGCGGTGGTCACCTCGGCGATGTTGCGCACCTGCGAGGTCAGGTTGTTGGCCATGAAGTTGACGTTGTCGGTGAGGTCTCTCCAGGTGCCCGACACGCCCTGCACCCGGGCCTGGCCGCCGAGCTGGCCTTCGGAGCCGACCTCGCGGGCCACGCGGGTGACCTCGTCGGCGAAGGAGGAGAGCTGGTCGACCATCGTGTTGAGGGTGTCCTTGAGCTGGAGGATCTCGCCCTGCGCGTCAACGGTGATCTTCTTGGACAGGTTGCCCTGGGCCACCGCGGAGGAGACCGCGGCGATCTGGCGCACCTGCGAGGTCAGGTTGTTGGCCATGGAGTTGACGTTGTCGGTGAGGTCCTTCCAAACCCCGGACACGCCGCGTACCTGGGCCTGGCCGCCGAGCTGGCCCTCGGTGCCGACCTCGCGGGCCACGCGGGTCACCTCGGAGGCGAAGGACGAGAGCTGGTCGACCATGGTGTTCATGGTCGACTTGAGCTCCAGGATCTCGCCCTGCGCGTCGACGTCGATCTTGCGGGTGAGGTCGCCGTTGGCGACCGCGGTGGTCACCTGGGCGATGTTGCGGACCTGGTACGTCAGGTTGCGCGCCATGGAGTTGACGTTGTCGGTGAGGTCCTTCCAGACGCCCGACACGCCCTTCACCTCGGCCCGGCCGCCCAGCTTGCCCTCGGTGCCGACCTCGCGGGCGACGCGGGTGACCTCGTCGGCGAAGGAGGAGAGCTGGTCGACCATCGTGTTGAGGGTGTCCTTGAGCTGGAGGATCTCGCCCTGCGCGTCAACGGTGATCTTCTTCGACAGGTTGCCCTGCGCCACCGCCGTCGCCACGGTCGCGATGCTCCGCACCTGCGAGGTGAGGTTGTTGGCCATGAAGTTGACGTTGTCGGTGAGGTCCTTCCAGACGCCCGACACGCCCGACACCTGCGCCTGGCCGCCGAGCTGTCCTTCGGTGCCGACCTCGCGGGCGACGCGGGTGACCTCCTCGGCGAACCCGGAGAGCTGGTCGACCATGGTGTTGACGGTGTTCTTCAGCTCGAACATCTCGCCCACCGCGTCGACCGTCACCTTGCGGCTCAGGTCGCCCTTGGCCACCGCGGTGGTCACCACGGCGATGTCGCGCACCTGCGCGGCCACGCGGGACGACATGGTGTTGACCGCCTCGGTGAGGTCGCGCCAGCTGCCGGACATGCCGCGCAGGTTGGCGCTGCCGCCCAGCCGGCCCTCGGTGCCGGCCTCCCTGGCGACCCGGGTCACCTCGGAGTTGAACAACGCGAGCTGGTCGACCATGCCGTTGATCGCCTTGCCCAGCCGGCGCACCTCGCCCCGGGCCGACCGGTCGAGGTCGATCCGCCGGGACAGGTCGCCCTTCGCCACCGCGTCGATCACGTCGGCCGCGCCGCTCACCGGGCTCACCAGCGCGTCGATCAGCATGTTGACCGACTCCACGCTCTCGGCCCAGGCCCCCACGCCGGGGCCGGGCGTCAGCCGCTCGCCGAACCGGCCCTCCTTGACCACTTCCCTGCGCACCCTGGCCAGCTCGTTGGCGAGGTGTTCGCGGCGGTCCGCGACCTCGTTGAGCAGCAGCCGCACCTCGCTGAGGATGCCCGGAGGAGCGTACGGGACGCGACGCCGGAAGTCGCCGTCACGCCATGAGAACAACGTCTCCAGGATGGGGACGAGATCCGACTCGGTGTATGTCCTCTCCTCAGGACTTGGCGCGGCCTTGGCCGTGGTCATGGGGCCTCCTTCACTCACCGGCGACTCCAGCGAGTGATTCAAGTCTGTCACGATGAGTAGCTCGTAGTCCTGTCCTTGGATTTACCCCAAGTCAGTGGGAAGTGTGGTAGGCACGTGGGGATGACTGCTTCTCCCCATGCGGTGCTAGCTGCGACGTTCGCGGCCGGCGAGTCGGCTGTGACCGACGCGATGAGGTTCACGCGCGAGGTGATGACCGCGTGGGCCACCGGTGGCGTGCTTCCGATCGCCGAGCAGGTCGCCGGTGATCTGGCCGGCCAGGTCATAGACGAACCTTTTGAAATGCTTTGGCGTCACTTGGGGGGGTTTGTCCAAGTTGAGGTGAAGCAGCGCAACACCGCGGCGGGTGATCAGAAGGCTCCCTCCGTGCATGTCGAGGAATGGGGGATCACCTTCTCGGGTGATTCCCGTGTCCACTGGGCCAGACTCACGCTACCCGGCTCTCACGACAGCGCGGGCGCCGTCGAGTGGCAGCAGCAGAGCGGCCGCGGGCCCCACTGGCTGGGGTTCCTCGCCGACGCCAGCGACCTGCTCGCGGGCACGCTCGACCCCGACATGGTGCCTGCCATCATCGCCCAGGTCGTGGTGCCGCGGCTGAGCCACTGGTGCGCCGTCTACACGGCCGACACCGCCTCCTCGCCGCTCCGCCTGGTCTATCTGTGGCACGCCGACGAGGCCCGCATCGACGGGCTGCGCGAGCAGCTCGCCGAGATGGACGTCGCCTCGGTCGGCACCCGGATGAGCTCCACCTTCCACCTGGGCGACAACGAGGTGCTCGCGGTCCCGCTCACGGCCCGGGGGCGCGGGCTCGGCGTCATGTGCCTGGGCCGGCCCGACCGGTTTCCCGACGAGGCCATCCAGCTCGCCGAAGACATCGGCAGGCGGGCCGCGCTGGCCGCCGACAACGCCCGCGTCTACGCCCAGCAGGCCGCCGCCAACCGGGCCCTGCAGCGCAGCCTCCTGCCGCCCAACGAGCCCGAGGTCCCCGGCCTCGACTACGGCGTCGTCTACGAGCCCGCCGGCGAGGTCAACGAGGTGGGCGGCGACTTCTACGACCTGTTCAAGGCCGGCGACGACTCCTGGCGCTTCGCGATCGGCGACGTCTGCGGCACCGGCCCGGAGGCCGCCGCCGTCACCGGCCTCGCCCGCCACACGCTCCGCCTGCTCGCCCGCGAGGGGTACGGGGTGGCGGCCGTGCTCGGCCGGCTCAACCAGGCCATCCTCGAAGAAGGGGAACGGGCCCGGTTCCTGACCCTGCTGCACGGCGACATCACCCCCGCCGACAACGGCCTGGAGGTCCGCCTGGTCTCGGCCGGCCACCCCGAGGCGCTGCGGCTCAAGCCCGGCGGCGTCGTGGAGGGGGTCACCACCCCGCAGTCACTGCTGGGCGTCTTCCCCGAGGTCGTCTTCGAGGCCGACACCATCCACCTCGACCCCGGCGACGTGCTGCTGGCGGTCACCGACGGCGTCACCGAGCGCCGCTCGGGCGGACGGCTGCTCGACGACGACGGCGGGCTGGCCAAGATGCTCGCCGAGTGCGCGGGCCTGTCGGCCAGGGCCGTGGCCGAGCGCATCCGCAGGGGCGCGGCCGACTTCGCCACCGAGCCCAGCGCCGACGACCTGGCGATCCTGGTGCTCCGCGCGCGCTAGCGCCGGCTCCCGCGGTCGCGCGGCTCCCGCGGTCGCGCGGCTCCCGCGTCAGCGCCGGCTCACGTGCTTGCGGGCGAACTCCAGCTGGAGCGCCGTCTGCGCGATCCGCTCGGCGACCACGAGGCTTCCTCGTACGGCGTCGTAGGTGTAGACCTCGTGCTCGCGGCCGTGCTGTTCGAGCTGGGCCACGTACTTCTGGATCTGGCGTGGCGGGCAGCGGCTGTCGTTCTCGCCGGCCAGGATCAGCACCGGGCTCTTGACCTGGTCGACGTAGGTGATGGGGGAGCTGGCCGCGTAGCGCTCCGGCTGCTCCTCGGGTGAGCCGCCGAGCAGCGCGCGGTGGTAGGCGCGCAGGCTCTCGGCCTCGTCCTCGTACGAGGTCGTGTGACAGGCGATGGGCACGGCGGCGATGCCGGCGGCCCACAGGCCGGGCTGCGTGCCGAGGCCGAGCAGGGTGAGATAGCCGCCCCAGGCGGTGCCCGCCAGCACGAGCCGGTCGGGGTCGGCGATGCCGGCGTCGACCACGGCGGCCCGCACCGCGGTCACGTCGGCGAGCTCGATCTGGCCGACGTCGCCGTGCAGCGCGTCGCGCCAGGCGGTGCCGTAGCCGGTCGAGCCGCGGTAGTTGACCCGCACCACCGCGAACCCGGCGTCCACCCAGGCCGCGACCTCGGGGGAGAAGGAGTCCTGGTCGTGGTGGGTGGGGCCGCTGTGCAGGAGGAACACCGCGGGGAACGGGGCGGCGCCGTTCTCCGGACGGGAGATCAGCGCGTGGATGCGCCCGGCCGGGCCGTCGACGTCCAGGTCCTCGACGGGGACGCTCGGCGGGGCGGCCGGACCGGCGGCGTTGAGCACGACCTGGCCGTTGGTCGAGCGGATGACCGGCGGGCGCGACGCGCTGGACCAGGTGTACTCGACGTGGCCGCCGGGGCGCGGGCGGGCCTCCTCGATGACGCCGTGCGGGGTGTCGATGAGCGTCAGCCCGCCGCCCGCGAGGTCGTAGCGGTGGAGGTGGCTGCGGGCCCGGTGGCCGCGCAGGATCAGCAGGCCGCGGGCGTCGTGGTACCACTCGGCCGTCATCTCGCCGTCGTCCTTCAGCCAGATCTCGCGGCGTGCGCCGGACACCGGGTCCCAGACCAGCGGTTCGCGTCGGCGGCGGCGCTCGTGCAGGGCGAGCAGGCGGGAGTCGCCCGGCACCGGGGCGAAGCTGAGCCCGGCCACGCCCATGCCGGGTCCGTCGTACAGCTCGCCGACCACCGCGCCCGACGGGCGCACGACGCGCAGCGCGGGGTGGCGGACGTCGCCGTACTCGCCGTGGTTGATCGCGATCAGCTCGCCGTCCATCGACATGCCGGCCACCCAGGCGGCCTCGCCGTGCTCGTAGAGCAGCTTCGCGGGCTCGCCGTCGCGCACCAAGTGGATGCGGAACGCCCCGCCGACGGCGAGGCTGAGCGCGGCGACGCCGGTGGAGGACAGCGCGATCCCGGCCGTCTGCCCGGCGGGCAGGCCGGGGGCCACCGGCTCGTCGGGGCCGCCGAGGAACGGCTGGCGCAGCCACGTGCCGAGCCCGTCGCCGTCGGTGTCGGCGAACCAGTAGATCCACCGGCCGGTGGGGTCGATCGCGGCGTGCGCCGTGCCCGCGGGCCGGTCGGTGACCTGGCGGATGGCGCCGCTCGCGCGGTCCCAGGCGTAGACCTCGGACGCGCCGCTGGCGGTGGACAGGTAGATCGAGCGGTGCGGGGCCAGGGGTGCGTACGAGGGCAGCGACATGCGCGACGCGCGGAACCTGGCCTGCCAGCGTTCCTCCGCCTTCATCCGCCGCGCTCCCCTCCCGTGGGCGCCCACGCCGTCCTCTTCGACGCCGGGTTGCCGTCCAGTATTACGCCTGGGCCGTGGAATTACTCCGGAAATGTGGGGGAATTTAGGGCTAAACGCCCCATCAGTAACACCAGTCTCAGATGCCCGTCAAGGGAGCTACCTTGCGTCAGGTGTCACTTCGAAGGTAGATAGATGAAACTCCGCCTTCGTGACCACCTTTTCCTGCTTTTTCGGCATATTCGGGGCGAAAACTCTCGCGATCCCCTCCGTCAGCTCCTTTTCGTCCACGTGCCACGCACTCGGTCCCATCCCCACCACCGCTCGCACCTCGTCAGGCCCGAGCGCCATCCCGAACGCCACCACGCGCCGCTCCACCTCGGCGAACCCCTCCAGGCTGCGCGCCACCCGCCGCTCCTTGTCGGCGTCGACGGACAGCAGCCCCAGCTCCTCCACCAGCGGGCTCAGGTGGCCGGGCGCGGGCGTCACCACCACGACGCGCCCGCCGGGCCGCAGGATGCGCCGGAACTCGGGCCCGTTCCTGGGCGCGAACACGTTCATCACCACGTCGGCGACCCCGTCCCCGATCGGCAGGCGTCGCCACACGTCGGCCACGAACGCGCCCACCCGGGGGTGGGCCCGCGCGGCCCGACGCACGGCGTGCTTGGACACGTCGAACGCCATCGCGACACCGCAGCCCGCCGCGTCGAGCACCGCCGCCGCGTAGTGACCGGTCCCGGCGCCGGCGTCCACGATGACCGGCGCGGTCGCGCGAACAGAACCACCGTACGCCTTCGTACATCCGCCGTCAGGCGACTGTGAAAACGATTCGCCATGCCCGGCCAGAACCGCCTCCGCCAGCGCGCTCTCCAGCGGCGCGTAGTGGCCGGCGGACAGGAAGGCGGCGCGGGCGGCGACCATCTCCGCGCTGTCGGCCGTGCCGGGCGGGCGCGAGCCGACGAGCAGGCTCACGTAACCCTGCCTGGCCACGTCGAAGGAGTGGCCGTCCGGGCAGCGCAGCGCGCCGGGATCGAGCCGCAGCGGCTGCCCGCACACGGGGCAGGCGAGGTGTTCGACGATGTCGGCCAGCATGCGGCCCATTGTCCCGCTCCGCCTCCCCGCGGGGACATGAAGGGCGTCCGGCGGGGCAGTGGACCGCCGGTATCTCGGGGGCACCGGCGCGTATCGCACCGTGGGAGGCATGTCGTGAAGCGCAGCGCCCTCGTCCTGTCGGCGGTCCTGCTCGCGGGCGGTTGCGGGCTCCAGGCCCAGGACACCCGGGTCAAGCTGGAGTTCTTCCAGTTCAAGCCGGAGGCGATCGAGACCTTCGACCGGATCATCGCGGACTTCGAGCGCGGCCACCCGCACATCGACGTGACCCAGAACCACACGCCGACCGCCGAGAGCGCCATCAGGGCCCGGCTGGTGAAGAACGACGTCCCGGACGTCATCTCGCTCAACGGCAACGGCGTCTTCGGCGAACTGGCCGCAGCCGGCGTCTTCCACGACTTCTCCGGCGCCCCCGTCGCCCGCGGCGTCAGCCCGCCGATCCAGCGCATCCTGAACGACCTCGGCGTGCACCGGGAAGGCGAGGTCAACGGCCTGCCGTTCGCGTCCAACGCCAGCGGGGTCATCTACAACAAGGACCTGTTCCGCGAGCACGGCGTCGAGCCGCCGCGCACCTGGTCGGAGCTGGTCGCCGCGGCCGGCACGTTCCGCGCGGCCGGGGTCGACCCGTTCTACGTCACGCTGGCCGACGCCTGGACGACGCTGCCCACGTTCAACGCCCTGGCCGCGAACCTGCCGCCGCCGGACTTCTTCGACCGTCGCGAGGCCGGGCGCACCACCTTCGCGCAGGCGTACCCGGAGGTGGTCGCCAAGCTCGGCGAGCTGTTCCGGTACGGGCAGCGCGACCGGTTCTCGCGCAGCTACGACGACGGCAACCAGGCCTTCGCCCAGGGGAAGGCGGCCATGTACCTGCAGGGCAGCTTCGCGCTCCCGGCGATCAAGCAGTTCGAGCCGGACTTCGAGATCGGCACGTTCGCGCTGCCGGCCACGGACGACCCGGCGGCGACCCGGCTGGTGTCGGGCGTGGACGTGGCGCTGACCATGGGCCGCGAACCGGAGCACCCGGAGGAGTCGATGGCGTTCATCGCCTACCTGATGCGCCCCGAGGTGATCGAGGCCTACGCCGAGGAGCAGCTCGCGGTGCCGCCGATCGAGGGCGCCGTCTCGCGGGACCCGGCGCTCGCGGGCCTCATGCCGTACTTCGAGGAGGGCAGGCTGTCCGGCTACGCCGACCACGGCATCCCGCTCACCATCCCGCTGGAGCAGTACCTGCAGCAGTACGTGATCGACGGCGACCAGGACGCGTTCCTGCGGACGCTGGACGCCGAGTGGGACAAGGTCGCCGCCAGGCGATCGTGACGGAGGGCCCGCCATGACGAGAACCGCCAGGACCTTCTACTGGATGGTCATCCCCGCGCTCGTGCTGTTCCTGATCTTCCACACGCTGCCGGTGCTGCAGGGCTTCTACTACAGCCTCACCGACTATCCGGGCTACGGGTCGTACGACCTGGTGGGACTGAAGAACTACGCGAACCTCTTCCAGGACGACCGGGTCCTCGACGCCTACCTGTTCACGTTCCAGTTCGCGATCGTGGCCACGATCCTCACCAACGCGATCGCGCTGGCCATCGCGCTCGGGCTGAACGCGCGCATCCGGTTACGCACCACGCTGCGCGGCGTCTTCTTCATCCCGAACGTCCTGGCGATCCTCATCGTCGGCTACATCTTCAACTACCTGTTCGCCAACTCGCTGCCGGCCGTCGCGCAGGCGCTCGGCATCGAGGCGCTGAGCTCCAACATCCTGGTCAACCCCGACCTGGCCTGGCTCGGCATCGTGCTCGTGGCTGTCTGGCAGGCGGCCGCCTTCAACATCATCATCTATCTGGCCGGCCTGCAGACGATCCCCACCGACGTCCGCGAGGCCGCCACGGTGGACGGCGCGGGGACCTGGCGGCAGTTCAGGTCCATCGTGTTCCCGCTGATCGCGCCGTTCTTCACGATCAACATGGTGCTGTCGCTGAAGAACTTCCTGCAGGTGTTCGACCACATCGTGGCCCTGACCAACGGCGGTCCCGGCACCGCGACCACCTCGGTCTCCCTGCTCATCTACCAGGGCGGGCTGGAGGGCGGCGAGTACGCCTACCAGACCGCCAACGCCATCGTCTACTTCCTCGTCATCGTCGCGGTCTCCGGCTTCCAGCTGCGGGTCCTGCAACGTCGTGAAATGAGCGCCTGATGGTACGTCGCAGACGTGTGAACTGGTGGCTGACCGCCCTGCTGGCGGCCTGCTCGCTGACCGTGCTGGTGCCGCTGTACTTCACCGTGGTCACCGCGCTGAAACGGCCGGCCGAACTCGCCGGCGCGGGCTTCGACCTGCCCGACGACCCCCAGTGGGGCAACTTCGCCGAGGCGTGGCGGCTGACGAACTACCCGCAGGCCGCGCTCAACAGCGCCCTGATCACCGTCGGCGCCGTGCTGCTGACCCTGCTGACCAACTCACTGGTGGCCTACGCCATCGCCCGCAACCTGCACAGCAGGCTGTTCAAGGGGCTGTACTTCTACTTCGTCTCGGCGTTGTTCGTGCCGTTCCCGATCATCATGCTGCCGGTCATCAAACAGACCTCGGCCCTGGGCCTGGACAACCAGCTCGGGTTGATCTTCCTGTACGTGGTGTACGGGCTCGCGTTCAACATCTTCCTGTACGTGGGATACATCAAGTCGATCCCCAGGTCGCTGGAGGAGGCGGCGCGGACCGACGGGGCGAGCACGTGGACCGTGTTCTGGCGGGTGATCTTCCCGCTGCTGGCGCCGATGAACGCCACGGTCGGCATCCTCACGTTCCTGTGGGCGTGGAACGACTTCCTGCTGCCACTGGTCGTGCTGTCCAGCCCGAGCGCCCGTACGCTGCCGCTGGTGCAGTACGTGTTCCAGAACCAGTTCAGCGCCGACTACACGACGGCGTTCGCGTCCTATCTGATGGCGCTGGCTCCCGCGCTGCTGGTCTACCTGTTCGCGCAGCGGTGGGTCATCTCCGGAGTGCTGCGCGGCGCCGTCAAGTAGTGGCGGCGGCCTGCACCAGGAAGTCGGCGTTCGACGGCGTCTCGCGGAGCTTGCCGACCAGCATCTCCATGCCCTGGTGGCGCTCCAGGCCGGTGAGCGAGCGGCGCAGCCGCCAGACGACCTGCCGTTCGCGGGCGGGCAGCAGGATCTCCTCCCGGCGGGTGCCGGAGGCGTCCAGGTCCACGGCCGGGTAGACGCGGCGCTCGGCCAGGTCGCGCACCAGGTGCAGCTCCATGTTGCCGGTGCCCTTGAACTCCTCGTACAGGTTGTTGTCCAGGCGCGAGCCGGTGTCGATGAGCGCGGTGGCGAGGATGGTGAGCGAGCCCGCGCCGGACACGTTGCGCGCGGCGCCGAAGAACCGCTTGGGCGGGTAGAGTGCCGCGGCGTCGAGGCCGCCGCTGAGCGTCTTGCCGTTGCCGGGCGCGGTGTTGTTGTAGGCGCGGGCCAGCCGGGTCAGCGAGTCGAGCAGCAGGACGACGTCGCGGCCCTGCTCGACGAGGCGCTTGGCGCGCTCGACGGCCAGCTCGGCGATCGCGGTGTGGTCGCGGTCGGGATGGTCGAAGGTGGAGGCGAAGATCTCGCCCTGGATGCCGGCCCGCATCTCGGTGACCTCCTCGGGCCGCTCGCCGACGAGCAGCACCATGAGGTGGGCCTCGGGGTGGTTGCGGGAGATCCCGGCGGCCAGGGCCTGCAGGACCATGGTCTTGCCCGCCTTGGGCGGGGCCACGATCAGCCCGCGCTGGCCCTTGCCGATGGGCGCGAACAGGTCGATGACCCGGGTGCTGAGCGTCTCGGTCTCCAGGCGGAGCCGTTCGTCGGGATGGACGGGTGTCAGTTCGGCGAACCGCGGCCGGTCGTGCCACTGGCTCTCGCCGTTGACGGTCTCGACCTTGACGAGCTTGCCGCCGTCGGCCTGGGCGGTGACGTGGTCGCCGGGCCGCAGCCCGAGTTGCCTGGCCCGGTCTGCGCTCAGCCGCAGGTCACCGGGGGAGGGAAGGTGTTGGGTACGGACAAATGCGGATTTGTCCCGCACGTCCAGCAACCCGCTGATGACGTGAACAGACATGAAGAACCCCTTTGAGGGCAGCCGGAGAGAGGCACCGGCGCGATGGAAAGAAACCCGGGGCCCGCACGAAGGGAACGCCGGGGAAGGAGGCGGCGGAGCTGAAGCTCAACGCCAGTCGCAACGTATCACACGTCGCTGCCCATGCAACGC
Organism: Nonomuraea sp. NPDC048826; assembly: GCF_043198225.1. Taxonomy (NCBI): domain Bacteria; kingdom Bacillati; phylum Actinomycetota; class Actinomycetes; order Streptosporangiales; family Streptosporangiaceae; genus Nonomuraea; species Nonomuraea sp. NPDC048826. The sequence goes on from NZ_JBICUQ010000009.1 coordinate 194,400, forward strand.
CTAGCCCTCTTGGGCTATTCCCGGGGCATTCTCGTGTCTTCGCGCGTGAAACGCGCGGTGGACCGTAACAATGTTCTTCTCGCCGTCCTGTCCGATCCGGACATGGAATCCGCAAGCGCCCTGCAGGACCTTTGCAATGACGACGAGGTTTCCTATACGCAGACGATCCTTGGGGGATGACATGAACAGCACCCGCTGCCCGCGTTGCCACAACGAGCTCGACGAAGGCCCGATCATGTACCGGTGCGCCACCTGCCGGCGCGCTGTCTTCGCCGCCGATCTCGAGAACGAGTTCGTCCCGCGCGAGCCCGTGGCCGCCTAGTCTGGGTTCGTGCCGCACCAACCCCTCCACGTGGCCGGCGTCGAAGTGACGCCGCTCTGTGACGCAACCGGTCCCATGGGCGAGGCGATCCGCCGCCCGCTCGCCGAGATGTTCCCGGGAGCAGACCTCCCGGATGAGCCGTGGATTCTCCACTTCCACTGCTATCTGCTCCGCGACAGCGCGGGCCGCCTGACCCTGGTCGACACCGGCATCGGCGGCACCGACTCACCGGCGTCCAGCTGGGCGCCGGTCCCCGGCTCGCTGGTCGGGGAGCTGGCCGCCGCGGGCGCCACGCCCGCCGACGTGACCCATGTGATCCTCACTCACCTGCACAGCGACCACGCGGGCGGAGCCGTCGCCGACGGCCGGCCGCTGTTCGAGAACGCCCGCTACGTGCTCCAGCAGGCCGAGCTGGAGGCCGCCGCCGGCGCCATGCTCGACCAGGTGATCGACGTGATCAAGGGCCAGCTCCACGTGGTCGACGGCGACGCCGAGCTCGCGCCCGGCCTGCACGTCCACCTGACCCCCGGCCACACGCCCGGCCACCAGATCGCCCGGATCGGCGACCTGGCGATGACCGGCGACCTCGTGCTGCACCCCGCGCAGCTCGCCGACCCGGCCGTGCGCTACCTCTACGACAACGACCAGGAGCACGCCGCCGCCACCCGTGCGCAGGTGCTGGCCGCGCTCCGGGCCGAGCACGCGCTGCTCGCGACGTCCCACCTGGAAGAGCCGTTCATCCGGCTCTGAGGACCTACCGGTTCCGACGCCGCCGACCAGGACCTAACGGCCGGCCAGCACAGGCTGGTCGGCCAGCAGGCTCTCCGGCAGCATCACCCGCGCCGTCAGCCCGCCGTAGGGCGACGGGGCGAGCGTCACCTTGATGCCGTGACGGGCCGCCAGCCGGCCGACCACGAACAACCCCAGCCGGTCGCTCTGCGCCAGATCGAACTCCGGCTTCTCCGCCAGCCGCGCGTTGAGCTGGTCCAGCTCATCCCTGGGCAGGCCCAGCCCGCGGTCCTCCACCTCGACCGTCACGCCGTGCGGTGTCGTCGAGGTACGCAGGTCGACGCGGGTGCGCGGCGGCGAGAACAACGTCGCGTTCTCCACCAGCTCCGCCATCAAGTGAGCCACGTCCGTCACGGCCGTGCCCACCAGCGAGATCGGCGGCGGCTGCAACACCTCGACGCGTTGATACTCCTCGACCTCCGCCACGGCCGCCCGCAGCACGTCGACGATCGGCACCGGGTTGCGCCAGCCCCGGCCGGGCTGCTGGTCGGACAGGATGATCAGGCTCTCCGCGTGGCGGCGCATGCGCGTGGTCAGGTGGTCGAGCTTGAACAGGTCCTCCAGCATCACCGGGTCCTCGGTGCCCCGCTCCATGCCGTCGAGCTGCATGAGCTGGCGGTGCAGCAGCGACTGGTTGCGCCGGGCGAGGTTGACGAAGACCTGGTTGACGCCGTGACGCAGGGCGGCCTGGCTGAGCGCCGCGTTGACGGCGGTGGCCTGCACGTCGTTGAACGCCTGCGCGATGTCGGCCACCTCGGACGTCTCCGCCTTGATCTCCAGCGGCTCGATCGCGGCCTCCGCCGACGGTTTGCCCCCGCCCCGCAACTGCTCGACCAGCGCGGGCAGACGCACCTGCGCCAGATGGGTGGCGGCGTCGCGCAGCCCGGCCAGCTCACGGACCAGCCGCCTGCGGAACCGGAGCGACAACAGGATCGAGGCGAGCACCGCGACCAGCCCCACCCCGCCCGCGACCGCGATCTTCATCAGGATGCCGGTGGCCGTGGGCGCCACCCGCTGCGCGTAGGCGGCGGTGGCGGTGCGCTGGTGACCCTCGACCGCCTTCCACACGTTGTTGGCGGTGATCGGCCAGGTCGCCGCCTGCGGCGGCAGGCCGTCGACGATGGTCTGCCCGCGCATCAGGTCTTCGGTCTCCAGGAACTGCTGGTACAGAGAAGAGCTGATCAGCTCCTGGTAGGGGGCGCGCAGGTCGCCGTCGAGCTGCGAGAGCGCCTGCGAGTAGAGCAGCCGGCGGGTGGCCGCCCACTCCGCGAACGCCTCACGCTCCGCGCTGACCACCCGGCCCCTGCTGAGCACCACGGCGATCATCGCCCGCTCCCTGGAGAGCATCTCCTTGGCCTCCGCCAGCATGGCCAGCGCCCGTACGTTGCGGTAAAGGGCCAGGTCGGGCACCAGCACCAGGGCGTCGTACATGCGGAAGGACGCGTCGATGATCTGGTTGTAGCCGTTGATCAGGTCGAGCTGGGACGGATTGGGCGCGTCGACGTCCTCGCGGATCTGAGGCAGCCGGTCGAGCTGCGAGAACAGCACGCTGAGCTGCGCGTTCATCGCGGGAGTGAGATCGTCTTGCCGGGCCGCCGTCTCGCGGAGACCCTTGGCCGCCTTGTCGGTCAGCGTGCGCTGGAGGAACAACGTCTCCGGATTGCGCTTGGCCGAGGTGAACTGGATCGACGACAGCCGCTCGTTCTGCAGGTGAGTCGTCAGCTCGCTGGCGGGCTGGGCCAGGTTGGTGGTCAGCTTGTCGGTCTCCAGCATCTGGATGCCGTCGCCGGCCGTCAGCCCCGCCGCGAACGCCCATAACCCGACCAGGGACGTCAGCGGGACGAGCAGGAGGATGAGCAGCTTGATCGCAATGGGACGGCCACGTGTGGGGGGCATGCGACCTCCGGAGGCGTGTGCAGGCGCTCCGCAGATTACACCCCCGTGCGAGCCGGGGTCATGCGCCGGCGCGGGGGCTTGACGCCCCCGCGCCAGGGGCCGTCATCGCCTGGTGTCCTCGGCACTGCCGGCGACGAGGCGGTCGTCGGCGGTGTGCGTGGCGGCGGCGCGGTCGTCGGCGGTCCGCTTGTCGGCGGCGCGCTCGGTGGCGGTGCGCTCGGTCGCGACGCGCTCGTCGGCCGTGCGCTTGTCGGCGGCGGTGCGCTGCTTGGCCGCGTGCTCCTTCTCCAGTCGCTCCTGCAGGCGGCGCTTCTCGTCCTCCAGCTCGGCCACCCGGTGGGAGGCGTCGGCGCGGGTCGCGCGGAGGGCGCGGCGGCGCTTGGCGGACCTGCGCGAGCCGGCCATGATCAGCCACAGCCCGAGCAGCAGTACGGTCGCGGCGGCGGCGCCGGCGACGAACATCTCGACGTGGTTCGGCTGGAAGGTGTAGCCGAACATGTCATAGGTGGTGCCCTCTTCGGCGAAGACCAGGATGGCTCCGCCGGCGCCGAGGATCACCAGTAACAGACCCAGAAAGATCATCTGTACTCACCCCTTGTCGTCAAAGCGACGTCCAACTGCCCAGACCGCGTCGGGGTATGCGCCAGAATCGCGGTATGAGACCCGCTCCTGGTGAGGTTCTGCACTTCTCGGAGGATCCGACGATCGAGCGGTTCGTCCCCCACGTCGCGCCGACGTCACGGCAGAGTGAGCCGTACGTGTGGGCGGTCGGGCCTGACAGGTGTCCTGATTACTGGTTCCCGCGCGCCTGCCCGCGGGCGATGGCCTGGACGGGGCCGGGGACGACGGCGGAGGACGCCGAGCGGATCATCGGTCCTGGCTGTGGTGACCGCGTGCACGCCATCGAGTACGGCTGGCTGAAGCCGATGATGAAGGTCGAGCTGTACGCCTACCGGCTGCCCGCCGACCGGTTCGCGCCGATCGGCGAGCCGCCGAACGCCGTGGTGTCGACGGTGCCGGTGACGCCGCTCGGCCCGCCGGAGCCGGTGGGCGATCTGGTCGAGCTGCACGAGCGGGCGGGCATCCAGCTCCGGCTGCTCGACAGGCTCTGGCCGTTCTGGGACGAGGTGATCACCAGCAGTCTGGAGTTCAGCGGGATCCGGCTGCGGAACGCGCGGCGATGAGCCCGGTCAGTTCCTCGACCGTCATCGACCCTGGCGGCCGCCGTTCGCGGGCGAACCGGTTGGCCTCGCGTTGCAGCACCTCGTTGACGGGGGTCGGCATGCCGAGTTCGCGGCCCAGGAGGACGATCTCGCCGTTGAGGTAGTCGGCCTCGATCGAGCCGGATCCCCTGGCCAGGCTCTGCCAGGACGAGCCGCCGGCGCGGGCCTCGCCGCCGATCGGGCGGATCTCGACCCGGTCGCCGCGCAGCAGGCGTTCTTCCCTCGGGGTCGAGTACGGGATGCCGGCTTCCTCCAGTACGGCGGTGCCCTCGGCTCTGGCGTGGGCCAGCACGGTTTCGGCGCCGGGGGCGGGGCCGCACAGTGCCTCGACGGCGTTGGCCAGGTTGCTCAGGAGCTTGCCGTACTTCCAGCGCATCACTTCGGGGGTGGTCAGCGCGACGAAGTGGCTGCGGTCGAGGTCGGTGGCGATCTGTTTGGCGGGCTCGTCGGCGCCGCACGGGTAGCAGCCGACGTGCAGCAGGCCGGAGCGCGGCCAGCCGTAGCCCGCCACCACGCCAGGCTCGGTGTGCAGGGCGGGCAACCACACGCACATGCCGTAGACGCGCTCGAACCGGCGCAGCGCGGATCGTTCGTTCGCCACGCCGTTCTGCGCGCACACCACGGGCAGGTGGCGGGGCCACGGGTCGAGCGCGGCCACCGTGTCCTGCGACTTGGTGGCCAGGATCAGCACGTCGCCCTCGCGGGTCGGCACCGGGCCGTCGGCGGCCGGGATGTCGAGGACCTGGTCGGAGTCGGGAGTGATCAGGCGCAGGCCGCGCTCGCGCAGCGCTTCGTAGTGGGCTCCGCGGGCGACGAGAAGCACGTCGTGCCCGCCCTGGTGGAGCCGCGCTCCGATGGTGCCGCCGACGGCGCCTGCGCCGATCACGATGTAACGCATGTTCAGAGCGTGTCACCCTTCACTTCGCGAGCGCCACCTGGGTCCGTGGGACGGCGGAGGCGCGAAATCGCTCCCGGAGAATGGTCTTCAGCACCCGCCAGCCGTCGCGCAGCGCGTGCAGGTTGCTCTCGCCGTGGATGCGGGAGCGTTCGTGGCTGGGCACCTCGCGGATGGTCAGCCCGGCCTTGACGGCGCGGATGTTCATCAGGGTCTCGATCTCGAAGCCGTCGCAGTCGAGGGCGAGCGAGTCGAGGTGGCGGGCCCAGAAGGCGTTGTAGCCGTAGCACAGGTCGGTGTAGCGCGTTCCGTACAGCAGGTTGGTCAGGCCGGTGAGCGCGCGGTTGCCGAGGGAGCGCAGGGGGCTGAGGTCGTCGGAGCCGCCGCCGGGGGCGTAGCGGGAGCCTTTGGCGAAGTCGGCGCCGCTGGTGAGCGCGGTCACGAACGAGCGGATCTCGCGGCCGTCGGTCGATCCGTCGGCGTCCATCATGACGATGATGTCGCCCTTGGCCGCGGCGGCGCCCTCGATCAGGGCGTTGCCCTTCCCTCGCCGGGTCTGTGTCACGACGCGCAGGTCGGGGCGCAGACGCCGGGCGACCGCCACCGTGTCGTCGGTGGAGTCGCCGTCGACCAGGACCACCTCGTCGATCCAGGCCGGTAGTGCGGCGAACACGTGGGGGAGATTCGCTGCCTCGTTCAGCGCCGGGACGATGACGCTGACGGTGGCGGGGAAGTGCTGCTCGTTCATGCGGCCAAAGATCCCTCCACGCGCATGCAAAGCACTTGCCGACGCCTTGCAAAGATCGCGTCACGCGGCGTCGTTGACCATCCTGTGACCTGGGAACATACACCGAAAAATCGGGTCTTACGGGGGATGGTCCAGTCCGGTCATGAAGTCTTGACAACGAACCGCTTCATGTGCTGGCCCCGCTAGACCCGAGCCTCGTCCGTCCTGGCCAGGATCTCCTCGACCGTCTCGGCGGGCGTCTGCGCGGACGTGTCGAGCCAGAGGCCGATGCGCGGCGTGTCGCGGCGCAACCCCTCGTCCAGCGCGGCCACGGTCCACGCCCCGTAGGCGGTCTTGCCGCGCTCCGCCTCCCGGCGCGCCACGGTGGCCGCGTCGGGCGCGAGCACCACCACCATCAGCGGCCGGGTCGTCACCAGCCGGGTGAACAGCTCCAGCTCCTGGCCGAGCACCACGTCCTGCACGACGGCGGTGAACCCCTCGCCGGCGTACAGGTCGGCCGCGGCGGCCGCGATGCGGTAACGCAGGCGGAGCTGGCGCAGCGCGTCGTCCCCCGCGTCCGGGGTCATCGGCGCCCCGCCCGAGACGATCATGCGGCGGAACGCGTCGCCCCGCACGTGCGCGGCGCGGGGCAGCCGCTCGGCCAGCGCCTGGGCCACGGTCGACTTGCCGGCCGCCTGGATGCCGGTGATCAGATAGACGGCGCTCACACGCCGACCAGCTTGCGCACCCGCTCGGCGCCGACCGCCAGCAGCAGCGTCGGCAGCCGGGGCCCGGTGTCGCGGCCCACCAGCAGCCGGTAGAGCAGCGCGAAGAAGGCCCGCTGCGCCGCCTTCACCTCGGGCGTCGGCTTGGCGTCGGCCGCCAGCCCGGCGCGCAGCTTCGGCACCCCGTACACCAGCGTGGTCAGCCCGTCGAGCGACCAGTGCTCGTCCAGGCCCTCGGCCAGCATGCGCAGCGACTCGCGATCGCCCTCGCCGAGCGAGCCCAGCAGCTCCTCGTCGGGCGACGCGCGCACCCGCGTGCGCTGCTCGGCGGGCACGTGGGTGTCGATCCACGCCTGCGCCCGGTCGAGCCTCGGCCGGACCTCGTCCAGCGTGGCGACGCCGTCGAGGTCGCCGAGGATGCGCTGGATCTGCCCGGTGTCGCCGGTGGTGACGTCGGCGATGGAGGCGAGCGTCCGGTACGGCACCGGCTTCGGGGTCTCGGGCAGCGGGCCGCGCGAGCCGCGCACCGCCCGGTTGTAGGCGGCCAGCTCGGCGGGCTGGGCCGCGTCCTGCGCTACCTTGCGGCCGAGCGCGTCCCACTCGTCGTAGAGCCGCTGGATCTCCTGGTCGAAGGCCACCTTGAAGGACTGGGAGGGCTTGCGGCGGGCGTACAGCCAGCGCAGCACCGGCGCCTCCATGATCTGGAGCGCGTCGGCCGGGGTCGGCACGTCACCCTTGGAACTGCTCATCTTGGCCATGCCGGTGATGCCGACGAACGCGTACATCGGCCCGATCGGCCGCTCGCCGCCGAACACCGGGCCGACGATCTCCCCGCCGACCACCCAGGCCGAGCCCGGCGAGTGGTGGTCGACGCCCGACGGCTCGAACACCACGCCCTCGTACGCCCAGCGCATCGGCCAGTCGACCTTCCACGACAGCTTGCCGCGGTCGTGCTCGGCCAGCCGCACCGTCTCGCCGAACCCGCACGCGCAGGTGTAGGCCAGCTCGGTGGTGTCGTCGTCATAGGCGGTGACCGTGGTCAGGTCGCGCTCGCACATCTCGCAGTACGGGCGATAGGGGAAATACGGCCCCGTCCGCTCCTCGCCCTGCTTGGTCCGGTAGCGGGACAGGACCGCGTCGATGCGCTCCCGCTCGCGCATCGCGATGAGGATCTGCTCCCGGTACGCGCCCGAGGTGTACTGCTCGGTCTGGCTGATGCCGCGGCAGTCGACGCCCAGCTCCTCCAGCGCCGCGATCATCGGCGCCTTGAAGTGGTCGGCCCACGACGCGTGCTCGCTCCCGGGCGGGGCGGGCACCGAGCTGAGCGGCTTGCCGACGTGCTCGGCCCAGGACGGGTCGACCCCGGCCGGCACCCGGCGGAACCTGTCGTAGTCGTCCCACGACAACAGGTGCACGCACGCGTGCCCGCGCCTGCGGATCTCGTCGGCCACCAGGTGAGGGGTCATCACCTCGCGCAGGTTGCCCAGGTGGATCGGCCCCGACGGGCTGAGGCCCGAGGCGCACACGATGGGCTCGCCCGGCGCGCGGCGCTCCGCCTCGGCGATCACCTCGTCGGCGAATCGGGACACCCAGTCGGTCTCCGTGCTGTCAGCCACGCTCATCGCGCCATTCTTGCGGTTCGCCGGGCCGGAAACCAACGAGATCCGCCCACTACTCCCCAGTCGTCCCGTCGAGTCGTTCGCGCAGCAGGTCGGCGTGGCCGTTGTGGCGGGCGTACTCCTGGATGAGATGGACCAGGGTGCGCCGGTGGGAGACGTCGTTCCCGTGGCGCGGCCGCTTGGCGAGCGCGTCCAGCGGCAGCGCGGCCGAGATCTCGCGGGCCCGCTCGATCTCGGCCTGCCAGGTGGCGAACGCCTCCTCGGCCGAGGCGGTGTCCACGTCCTCGAAGTCGGCGTCCTGGCGGGTGTCCTTGCCCCACAGCCGCGGCAGGTCCTCGCCGTCGATGATCTGGCGGAACCAGGCCCGCTCCACGTGCGCCATGTGCCTGACCAGGCCGATCAGGGAGAGGTTCGACGGCGGCACGGCCCGCTCGCGCAGTTGTTCCTCGCTCAGGCCCGCGCACTTGGCGGCGAGGGTCGCCCGCTGCCAGTCGAGCCAGCTGTTGAGCACGGCGCGCTCGTCGCCGCTGTAGATCGGGGGTGTGCGTTCCATCCCGGCAAGCTAGCGCACCGCGCACGCGTAGCCGGTGGGCACCCCGCTGCCGTCGCCGGGGCGGGCCGCCTGGAAGCCGAACGTGGTGCTCCGGCCTGGGGCGAGCGCGCCGTTGTAGGGGGCGTTGTCGAAGACGGCGCCGGTCCTGGTGGTGTTCCACGAGCCGGTGACCTGGTGGCCCTGGGGCAGGGTGACGGTGACCCGCCAGCCGGTGATCGGGGCGGTGCCGGTGTTGGTCACCGTGACCGGCTGGACGACGTAGCCGGTGGCCCACTGCGTCTGGGTGGTGGCCGTGGCCGTGCAGCCGCCCGTGGGGTCGGGGTCTTCGCCGCCCGTGGCCGGCGGGACGCGGATGATGCGGTCGTCCTGGGCGACCGGGGTGCCGCGGCCGTCGCGGTTGCTGGTCGCCACCCAGAGCCAGCCGTCAGGGCCGACCGCGACCGTGCGCAGCCGTCCGTACTCCGAGGTGAACTCGGCCTGCGGGGTGCCCGCCGTGCCGTCGGCGTTCAGCGGCACCGCCCACAGCCGCTGGCCGCGCAGCGCCGCCGCGAACAGCGTGTCGTTCGCGTACGCGAGACCGCTCGGCGAGGACTGGGCCGTCGTCCAGGTGACGATCGGGTCGCGGAACGAGCCGCTGCCGCAGGTGCCTTCGCAGGTGGGCCAGCCGTAGTTGCCGCCCGCGACGATCCGGTTGATCTCGTCCCAGGTGTTCTGGCCGAACTCGGTCGCGTACATCCGGCCCTGCCCGTCCCAGGCCAGCCCCTGGACGTTGCGGTGGCCGTAGCTCCAGACCCGGGAGCCGGGGAACGGGTTGTCGGCGGGGATCCCGCCGGTGGGCGTGATGCGCAGGATCTTGCCGGCGAGGCTGTTGAGGTTCTGGGCGTTGCCGGTGGTGGCGGCGTCGCCGGTGGCCACGTACAGCATGCCATCGGGGCCGAACGCGATGCGGCCGCCGTCGTGGATCGTGGCGCTCGGCACTCCGGAGAGGATGACCGTCTGCGTCTGCGGCGCGCTGAGCTGGAACCTGACCAGGCGGTTGTCACCCGCGGTGCTGGTGAAGTACGCGTAGACCCAGTCGTCCGCGGCCGCGAGGCCGAGCAGGCCGCTCTCGCCGGAGGCGCTCACCCCGCTCACCGTGGCGACCTGGGCGGGGGCCTGACCGGGGCGGACCCGCATGATCCGCCCGGTGTTGCGCTCGGCCACCAGCCCGCTGCCGTCGGGCAGGAACGCCAGCCCCCACGGCACCTGCAGCCCGGTGACCGAAACCTCCGCCCGGTCGAAGTCGAACCCGCCCAGCACCTGGGCCCGCGTCTCCGGGGCGAGGGCGACCAGGGCGGCCAGCGTCATGAGCAGGGCGGTGACGAGACGGGCGCGCATGCCGGGCTCCTCGTGCGGTTCGCCGCTTGCGGATGGGAGCACCGTAGGCGCCGGTGCGGCGCGAGCTCAACGCGCGCCATCGGCGGGCAACCCGTGACCTGGGACGACGCCCCGGGCGGAGGTGAAACTTTCAGCTCGGCAGGGGCGGGTCTTCCTGCTGGAAGGCGATCACGATGTAGCGGCCGTTGGCGTAGCTGACCACGGGCCGCCGCAGGTGCTCGCCCGCCCTGCGGGCCACGCTCTGGAACAGCTCGACCATCTCCGGGGTGTCGGCGCTCACCCGGAACCGGCCGTGGGCGGTGAGGTGCTCGACGACCAGGGGCAGGAAGTTGGCCTCGGCGCGCGCCCGTTCGTCCGCGTCGATGGGGGTGCGGCGGAAGGCGGGCTGCGTGCCGGTCATCGTCGGCCTCCTCGGGGTTCGTCGTCCGACCTCAGCATGCTAGCCCCACCCCGGCTGCCTGGCAGTTTCCTGGGAGTCGTCGCCGTTCGGATGCCCTTTACGCCTGGTCAGGGATAGGTTGTCTGAACCCCATCTCCCCTTTCGGTCGTCCGTAACCCGAGGGAGTGCGAGGCACGCGAAGGAAAGGCAGCAGGTCCGCATGAGCGTCGTGAAAACCGGCATCAGGCGAAGAGTCCGACTCCTGGGGCAGGCGCTTCGCCCGCCGAAGTTTCAGGACAGTCCGAAAACCGAGTCCCTGCGGCCCCCGAAGCGCGTGCAGGTCGTCGACTACAGCGTCCCGATCATGCCCCGGCAGGTCAGTTCCCCGGTGTTCGTGATCGCGCCGGTGCGGTCCGGCTCCACGCTGCTGCGCACGCTGCTCAACAGCCACTCCCGCATCCGCGCCCCGCACGAGCTCCACCTGCGCACCCTCCGCGTGCAGCCCACCCCCGGCTTCTCCGAGGAGTCCATGCTGGAGCTCGGCCTGGACCAGGTCGAGCTGGAGCACGTGCTCTGGGACCGCATCCTCCATCTGGAGCTGGAGCGCAGCGGCAAGGACGTCATCGTCGACAAGACGCCGGGCAACGTCTTCGTCTGGGAACGGCTGAAGTACGCCTGGCCCGACGCCCGCTTCCTCTTCCTGCTGCGTCATCCGGAGGGCGTGGTCTCCTCGCTGGAGAATCGCAAGGGCAACACCGCCGCCCGGGAGACCCTGGAGGCGAACGCGCTGAAGTACTTCAAGCCCCTGGAGAAGGCCCGCCGCACCCTCGACGGCCTGACGCTGCGGTACGAGGAGCTGACCGCCGAGCCTGAACGGGTCACCCGCGAGGTCTGCGACTACCTGGGCGTGCCGTGGGAGCAGGGAATGCTCGACTACGGCAAGCACGACCACGGCCGGTTCCTGCCGAACCTGGGCGACCGCAGCGACGCCATCAAGTCCGGCCGGATCCAGCCCGCCCGCACCTTCGAAGGCGTCGCGCTCTCGTCCCAGCTCGCCAAGTACGCCGCCGCCTGGGGATACGCCTGATCTCGTACGGTCGGCGCATGGACATCATCGCGGTCACCCGGCACGGCAAGGGCCTGCTCCCCAGAGCGACATCACGGCAGAATGAGGGCGTGACCAACGATCGATCGGCAGCGCCGGCGACCCAGCGCCGGTTCGCCGCCTCCGAGGTCAGGCTTCCGGAGCACGTCCTGCTGGAGGGCACCTCCGGCCGGATCCTGCGCGAGGCGCTGCTGCTCTTCGCCGAGCGGGGCTTCTACGGCACCTCCATCCGCGACCTCGGGGAGGCCTGCGAGATCCGCTCGGCGACGCTCTACTCCCACTTCCCGGCCAAGGAGAACGTCCTGGCCGAGCTGGTCCGCATCGGTCACGAGGAACACCACCGGCGCCTGGCCGAAGCCGCCGAGGGCCCGGCCGGCCCCGAGACGCGCCTGCGGCGCGTGGTCCGCGCGCACGTGCTGGTCCACGCCGAGTTCCCGATGCTCGCGGTGGTCGCCAACAACGAGCTGCACGCACTCTCCGACGAACTGGCCGGGCCCGCGCTCACGCTCCGCGCCGACGGCCGACGGCTGCTCATCGACATCCTCGACGAGGGCATCGCCACGGGCGTGTTCGACGCGCCCGACGCCTTCCTCGCCGTCACGGCGATCAGCGGGATGGGCATGCGCGTGGCCAACTGGTACGACCCCGCCATGCCGTACGAACCGGAGCAGGTCGCCGACACCTACGCGGAGTTCGCGCTGCGGATGACCAGGGCGGGCTCCTGATCAGGGATCCGCAGGTCGTCAGACGCGCACGGGCAGCAGGTCGGGCAACGGCTCGCCGCGCGTGAGCCAGTGCAGGAGCACGCGCCTGAACAGCTCGGGGTCCTCGCCGCTCCACGCGTGATGCATGCCGGGCGCGATCCGCGCGACCGCTCGCGGCGCCCGGGAGGTGACCTCCGACAGCGCCCGGTGCATCAGCTTCGGCTCACGCTCGCCCGCCAGCATCAGGATGGGCGTCCGGGTCCGCCGCAGGCCGTCGAGGTCGGCGGCCGGCACGCCTCCGTAGATCTCGCGCAGCATCCGCCGCGCCGACGCGCGGTCGATGCCGACGCCGGTCTCGACGAACGCGGGGACCGCGTCCTCGGGCATCCGGTAGGCGCGCGCCATCACCTGCCAGTAGCCCCGCGAACCCCAGAACGGGACCTGCGCGTGCCCGGCCAGCCGTGCCGCCGCGCCGAGGGGTCGCAGCAGCGGGCCGGTGAGCATCGCGCTCCCGGCGAGATCGGGATGGCGGGCCAGGAGCGCGGTGCCGACCACGGCTCCCAGGGAGAGGCCGACGACGTGCGCCCGCCCGCCGTGGGCGCGTTCGCGGACGATCTCCGCCACCGCGTCCGCCACCTCGGCGAGGGTCGTCCACGGCTCGGCGTTCGACCCGCCGAACCCGGGCAGATCGGGGATCAGGCTGTGGTGGCCGGGCAGCGACGCGGCCAGTTCGTGCCACATCCATCCGGCGACGTTGCCGCCGTGCAGGAACACGAGCGTCGGGCCGGCGTCCGGATGCTCCTCGCGCACGTGCATCACAACACCTCTTCCAGTTCGTCGAGCCAGGTGAGCTCGGTCTCCAGGTGCGCGATGCCGTTGCGCAGCGTCAACGCCCGCAGCCGCTCGGGGAGGGCGGACGTGGGCGCCTCGATCGCCCGCAGCTCGCTCAGCCGCTCCTTCACCATGGCCCGGCGTTCCTCGACGAGCGCCCGTACGAGCTGGGGGTCGTCGGTGCGGCCGGCGAAGTAGATCCGCGCCAGGAACGCCTCGCGGGGCGGCTCGGTGGGCGCGGGGGAGCGCAGCCACCCGTCCAGCTCGGCGGAGCCCGCCTCGGTCAGCCGGTATTCGTGCCGGTCGGGCCGCGACCGCTGGTGGATGACCTCCTCCTCGACCAGGCCCTCCGCGCGCAGGACGCCGAGGGTCCGGTAGATCTGCGACCGGTCGGCCGCCCAGAAGTGGCCGGCGGTGCTGTCGAAGGTCTTCTTGAGGTCGTATCCGGTCATCGGTTGCAGATCGAGCAGGCCGAGGATCGCATGCCTAAGGGACATGACACATAGTCTACATCACGACTATGCCTCGGCCGAGGTGTCCACCGATCCCGGCGTCCGGGCGCCGCGTCGTCAGTCGACGCGGTAGGAACGCTCGACCAGGTCGGTCATCGCCTGCTGGAAGTCGCGGCGCCGCTGCTCGCTCCAGTCGCCGGTCAGCCGGTCGAAGACCTGTTCCTGCCAGGCGTGCGCGTCCGCCAGCATCGCGTGCCCCGACGGCGTCACCGTCGCGTGGCGTCGGCGTCTGTCCTCCACCGAGGTCCGCATCTCCAGATAGCCGGCCTCCGACGCGTCCCTCACCAGCCGTGACGCCCCGCTCTGGTCGATGCCGATCTCGCGGGCGACGGCGTTGACCGTGGCTTCCCTGCCGTGCCGGGTGAGCGCGCAGACGGCCTCGGTGATGAGGACGAGCCGGCCCTGCTCGGCGGTCCGCTGGTCCACGGTCCTGCGCGACCAGTGCCGTACGAACTGGAACAAGACCTGTCCGGGCCCCGGCTCGCTCATTCGGTGGCCGCCATCTCGCGGCAGAGGGCGGCCAGTTCGAGTGCCGCCTCCAGGTCGGGCAGGCGGAGCGCGGCGGACACCTTGCCCCCGGCCACCCGGAACACCGTGGCGACCCTGGTGGGAGACTCGCTCCCGGGCCAGGTCGCGTCCTGCTCGACGACCATGAGCCGCTCGCTGATCGGGTGCCGCGACCTCGGCACCAGGGTGATCCCGGACCGCTCGACCCACTCCGCGAACTGCTCGGGAGTGATCGCCCCCGCCCCCTTCGGGCCCAGGACGACGACCGGATCGCTGACCGCCTTCGCTGCTCGCTCCGGGTCGCGGGCGTTGACGCTCGTGTGCCACTGGGTGATGGCGTCTTCCAGCATGCTTAATTGTATGCATATCGCATACAGTCAAAGAAACCTGTATGACCTGTAGGAAGACTTGACACCTTCGGCCCGGCCCCGCTCGACGGAAGCCCGTGATCCATCCAAGGAAGAGGCGACCACCGATCGGCTCCAGCCCGGCCGACCGGCGTGGATGCACCCTGGCCAGCGAGGTCGTACAGGTAGAAGGGGGTGGACTCGCCGGTGAGCACGCCCGGGGGCGCCTGGTCGAACAGCGCCTCGTAGCCCGCGCGCCGCCAGACGCCGAGGACGACGGCGGCTGGCGGGCGGCGATGGCGAGCAAGTACGCCACCGTGTCTGGCTTCGTGAAGCTGCTGACCGCGGTGATCGCGTTCGAGGCCAACGCTGAGGGTCGGCAGGTGCTGGCCGCCATGCAGCGCCTGCCGGATGCGCTGGCCTACCGCTCGCGCCACCATCCGGTCACGGTGCTGCCGCTGCGGCTGATCGACCCGCTGGTGGTGACCGGGCCGTGGAAGCGGCTGGCGTTCGGCCATCCGGCCCGCACCGACAACCTCCTCGACCGCAATGCGTACGTGTCCTGCGTGCTGGAGCAGTTCCACCGCCACCTCAAGCGCCGCGAGATCTACGCGCCCGCCTCCAGCCGGTGGCGCGACCCGGACGCCCAGCTGCTGAAGGGCGCGGCCTGGGCGGCGGTCAAGGACAGCGTGCTGACCGACCTGGGCCTGCCCGAAGACCCGGCCGGGTTGCTGGCCGAGCACGCCGAGCGGCTGGATCGCGCCTACCGGGTGGTGCGGGCCGGGCTGGCCGCCAACACCTCCGTCACCATCGACGACGACGGCAAGATCCACGTCGTCAGCGTCAAGGCGATCGATGAGCCGCCGTCGCTGATCGACCTGCGCAAGCGGGTGGAGGCGATGATGCCGCGGGCGGACATCTCCGAGGCGGTCGTGGAGGTGCTGGGCTGGTGCCCGAAGTTCATGGAGGCCTCAATTTCGATCGCCGGCACCGGCCCGCACCTGGACGACCTGGACATCTCGGTGGCGGCGTGCCTGACCGCCCAGGCGCTGAACATCACCTACGGGCCGATCGCGGTCAAGGGCGTGCCCGCGCTGGAGCGGCATCGGCTCGGCTACGTCGACCACACCTACCTGCGCGCCGACAACTACGGTGCGGCCAACCCGCACCTGATCGCCAAGCAGACCGGGATCGCTTTCGCCCAGGCGCTGGGCGGCGGCCTGGTCGCGGCCATCGACGGCATGCGGGACCTTGCCGACGCGCTGCGCGGCAGCGCAGAAGAGGCGTAGCGGGTGGCCGGCGACCCCGATCCCGGCGACGACGACACCGGGGACGTCGCCATGTGGGCCCGAACGGTTCGGCGCGTCCGGGATCGACCTGCCCGTCTTGGATGGCGTCGCGCTCACCCGCCCGGCTGATTGTGCGCAACGCTGGCAGGGCCTCCCGGGACTACAGGGAGGCCGAGCAGCCGTCTCGTCGGAGGACATCCCCAGGCTCTCCCGGTAATACAGCGCGTACGCGGAGATGGGCGATACCGGCGTCTGCTTCGCTCCAGGCGGGTCAGGTCAGACCCGCGTCGTGGGCGAGGATCGCGATCTGGGTGCGGTTGTCCATGCCGAGCTTGGTGAGGATGCTGGAGACGTGCGCTTTCACGGTCGTGATGCCCATGGCCAGGTCCGCGGCGATGTCGGCGTTGGTCTGGCCGTGCGCGATCGCCAGGGCCACCTCGTGCTCGCGCGGGGTGAGGGCGGCCAGCGCGGCACGGGCCTGCTCATAGGCGCCGGCCTGCGCGACGGTGCGCTCCATCAACCGCCGGGTGATGTGCGGGGACAGGATCGGATCGCCTGTGGCGACCCGGGTGACCGCCTCCACGATCCGCGGCGGCGGGGTGTCCTTCAGCAGGAACCCGGCGGCGCCCGCGCGGAGGGCGTGCAGGACGTTCTCGTCGGTGTCGAACGTGGTCAGCACGATCACCTCAGGCGGGCGGGCACGGGCGCGCAGCCGGCGGGTGGCGGTGATGCCGTCCACACGCGGCATCCGCAGGTCCATCAGGACGACGTCGGGCGCGTGGGCGTCGGTGGCGGTGATGGCCTCCTGGCCGTCGGCTGCCTCGCCGACGACCGTGATGCCAGCGGCGCCGTCCAGCATCATGGACAGCCCCGCACGGACCAGGGCGTCGTCGTCGACCAGTAACACGCGGATCACGCGGGCCATGGTAGCCGGGCCTGGAGCCGGAACTCTCCTTCGGTGTGGTGGTGATCCAGTTGCCCGCCGGCCAGCCGTACCCGCTCGGTGAGCCCGACCAGGCCGAGGCCGCTGCCGGGCGTGAGTGGGGCGGTGCCCGCCGGGGTCAGCGGGTTGCGGATGTCGATCAGCAGGGACGTGCCGGGAGCGCCGCACAGCAGCACGTCCACCGGCCGGCTGGGGGCGTGTTTGCGGGCGTTGGTGAGCCCCTCCTGGACGACGCGGTAGGCGGTCCGGGACGCGGCCTGCGGCAAGGCGCCATCGTCGGTGACCTCCTCGCGGAGCCGTACCTCCTGGCCGGCCTCCCGCGCGTCGGCGATCAGGCCGGGCAGGTCGGCCAGCGCCAGCTGGAGTGCCAGCTCGTCCAGCTGGTCGTCCTGTTCACGCAGCAGGCTGATCACCTGGCGGAGCTCCTCCAGCGCCTGGTGTACACCGGCGCGGATCACCCCGGCGGCCCGGGCGAGTTGTTCAGGGGAGGAGTCCGGGCGGTATTCCAGTGCCCCGGCATGGGTGGCCACCAGGGACAGGCGGTGGGCCAGCACGTCGTGCATCTCCCTGGCAAGCTGGCGGCGTTCGGCCATCCTGGCCTCGGCGACCCGCCTGCCCTGCTCGGCCTCGGCGCGGTTGGCACGCTCGTGCAGGGAGAAGAGCAGGGCGCGGCGGGAGCGGGCCAGCGCTCCCCAGCCGAGCAGCGCGCCGTAGGAGGCGCAGACCAGCAGTAACCACCATTGCTGGGAGATGCCGGAGTTCGGTCGCCACAGCCCCTGGACCACGTGGGCCGCAACGCCCCCGGCCGCCACCGCCGCCGCGACGGGGAAGCGCCTGCGCTGGGCCACCTGCAACGCCCCCATCGTCGCCGCCGCAATGGCCACGGGGGAAAGGGGCGCCAGGAGAGTGGCGGCCAGTGCTCCCGAGGCCGGCCACCACAGCTGGGCGAGCGCCGCGACCAGGCTCACCGCCGCGACGGCGACATCCAGCCCCCACATGGGCCCGTCGGCCAGGCTCCACAGGGTAAGGGCGTTCAGGCCGCCTATCACGAGGACCACGCCGGCCACCGCGATCGGGTGCGAGGGTCGGATCTTTTTCACCGGGTCAGGGTAATCGCCGGTCCTCAGGCGCCATCACCTACCAAAGGAGGAGCCATACCCCACTGGGGGAGAACACCGAGCGACCACGCGCCCGATGCGGCGGATCGGGCGAATGGGCGAAGCTGACCTGCATGAACACCTCAGCCAAGCGAATCTCCTCCGTCGTCGGCGCCTCCGTGGCTGCCCTGGCCGTCTGGGCCCTGGCAGCGCCGGTCGCCGGAACCACGCTGACCGTGCGCATGGGGGCCGGCACGCAGGCGATCGAACCGGGATCGGTCCTGGTGGCAAGCCTGGTGGTCGGGCTGGCGGGCTGGGGGCTGCTGGCCGTCCTGGAGCGGTTCGCGTCCCGGCCCGCCCGGATCTGGACGATCATCGCCCTGGCCGTGTGCGCGCTGTCGCTCCTCGGCCCGCTCGGCAGCGCGGTCGGCGCCGCCGCGACGCTTGTGCTGGTCCTGATGCACCTGGTCGTCGGTGCCGTCATCGTGCTGGGGCTGGCGCGACGATGAACTTGCCCTACGGATCTCTGATCACTCTGACCCCCATCGCGATCAAGCTTGGCTGACATGCCTTGCGCTGGTGGGCCTTCTGCGGCCGGGCCGACGCCCCCTGGCTACTTCTGACAGACCTGGGCGGTCACACCCTGGTGTCAAATTTCGATCTCTGGAGTTTCTGTGCCCTTCGGGTATTTGTTCGCTGTGGCGCTCGTCGCGATCGGTACGCTGTTCGCGCTACGGCCGGTGCCGTTCTCCCGCCCGCTCGGCCGCCCGAGCTACTACTTCGGCTTGGCCGCCAACGAACTGCCGTTCGCGGCCTTCTTCTGGTTGCTGCTGCTCCCGACGGCACTGGCGTTCGCCGAGGGTGACATCGACTCGGCGGGCGGCTGGGCGATCGTCGCCCTGGCCGCCGTGAGCGCGATCGGGCTCGCGGTCATCGCCTACCGCGCGATGGGGGAGCGGTCCAGGATCGAGCGCGCGATGGACCTCGGGCTGGGCGCGGGGTGGCGCGCCGCCATTGACGCCGACCTCCGCGCCGGGCTGCGGCGCCGTCCCCCGTGGGTCCGCATCCTGTTCCTGCCCATCGTCAAGCGCCGCCTGGACGTCCGGCGCACGGCCAACCTCGCCTACGGCGACGCGGGCCGCCGCAACGTGCTCGACCTCTACCACCACCGCTCGCGCCCGTCCGGCGCGCCCGTGATGATCCACCTGCACGGCGGCGGCTACTCCGGCGGCCACAAGAACAGCCAGTCGCTTCCTCTTCTCTACCACCTCGCCGGCCAGGGATGGGTGTGCATCAGCGCCAACTACCGGCTACGGCCGCAGGTCCAGCATCCGGAGCACCTGATCGACCTCAAGAAGATCATCGCCTGGGTACGCGAGCACGCCCACGAGTACGGCGCCGACCCGTCGACACTGTTCGTCGCGGGCAGTTCGGCGGGCGGGCACATGGCGGCACTGGCCGCGCTCACCCCGAACGACCCCGCTTTCCAACCGGGCTTCGAGGACGCCGACACCTCCGTGACCGGCGCCATCTACCTGAACGGCTGGTATCGCGGCTACTTCGGCCAGGGCCCGGAGTCCTCGCCACTGGCCCACATCGCACCAGACGCGCCGCCGTTCCTCGTGGCCCACGGCGATCTGGACCCGCAGGTGCCCGCGGCCGACGCCCGGCACTTCGCCGACCGGCTACGCCACACCTCGGCCAACCCCGTCGTCTACGCCGAGCTGCGCGGCGGGAACCACGCCTTCGACCTGTACCATTCGGTCCGCTTCGAGGCCGTCATCGATGCGATCGAGGGCTTCACCGCCTGGGTGAGATCACGGGAAAGAAGAACTCTGGCCGGCTAACCGGCACATCCGCTCACGGCACTTCCATGGGACGCTCGTCGTCCGCTGTGACTCCAGCGACGCAACCGCTCATGTACGGGATAACTATCTATTATCACGTACATGAGCGATCACGGCGACGCGGCGACCAGGACAACCCTCCGCCGAGGCAGTGCGCGACTCGGGCACGTTATCCGGTACATCGCCGCAGGTTTCCCACGGCGGGCGGCATGAGCGCCGCCCCGAAGATCACCGCCCTTCGCGGTGGAGACGTCACGCTCGCCGCAGCCGCCGACGCCTTCCTGTCCACCCCGCGCACCGCCAACCCCAACACCCACCGCGCTTACGCCTCCGCGATCGACCGCACCATCGAGCGGCTCGGCCGCGACCGGCCGCTCGCCAACGTCACCGACACCGAGATTGGCACCGCACTCACCGAACTGTGGGGCCGATGCGCGCCGGCCACCTGGAACCGCAACCGCGCCGCCGTCACCTCCTGGCTGTCCTGGTGCCAGACCAAGAAGCGCTGGGCCGCACCCTCGGTCCCCGCCGACGCCGAGCGCCGCAAGGAAGGCCCCGACGAGACCCGCGCCGTCGCCAAGACCACCATCCACCGGCTGCTGTCACGCCGCGACTTCCCACTGCGGGAGAAGACCCTGTGGCGGATGCTGTACGAAACCGCCGCCCGGGCCGCGGAGATCCTGGCGCTCAACGTCGAGGACAGGGACCTGGAGCACCGGCGGGCGCCTGTCCGCTCCAAGGGCGGCGCGATCGAGTGGGTGTACTGGGAGTCTGGCACCGTCCACCTGCTGCCCCGACTCCTCCGGCTCCCGGACGGAAGCACCCGCACGCACGGCCCGCTGTTCCTGTCCGAACGCCGCCCCGTCCCCGCCCGCCGGCCGGCGGCCGGCGACATCTGCCCGCACACCGGCCGCGCCCGCCTGGGCTACGACCGCGCCCGCGTCCTGCTCGACACCTACGCCGGGCTCGATCCGCACCAGCTGCGCCACAGCGCCGCCACCCACCTCGGCGAGGCCGAGGTGGGTGCAGCTCATCATGGGCTAGACACGCCACAAGAACCCCCGCACCGCCATGCGCTACGTCAAACCCGGAGCTGAGACCATCGCCAAGGTCACCGAGGTCCTGGCGCCCCGCCGCCGTACCCACTGATCAACTGGGTGGCGGATGACCGTAGCTAGAGGAGTTCCGGGCCGTCCAGCAAATGCGGAGCGCACCGCGCCGGCTCCAAAGTCCGCAACTGATCGCGGTTGGCACCCAGCTGCTCCAGCACGACCGCGGTCATCATGTCCACGTCGGCCACCGGCCGCCACTCCGGCTCGCCCCGGCCATCCCGGCCGCCACCATCACCACGCGCCATGCCTCAGATCGTCCCAGACCCCCACCCGTCGCCCGCCGCACCTTCACCACATCGAGACCCAGGGCTGCCGCCCACACCGTGATCATTATCAGTGCCAACCGTCTGTGCGATGGAACGGAATCCGGCGTCAACCACGTCCCGAAGACCCCAGCAGCAGGGGGTCACTGACCTGGGAGAACCCCGTTGACGCCGGATTCCGTTCCAAATCTCTCTGACCCCCGCGTCACCGGGGCCGCCGCTGTGGGGAAGAGTTCGGCCAGGGTTGAGCGCTCAGCCGTCCTGGGCCGGCGGATCCGGCGGGTCCGGCGCGTACAGGCCGGCCTGACGGTAGACGGCGGTGAGGTAGCGCAGCATCTCCTCGGCGTCCGGCGGGTCCGGCTGCAGCACGCGGTACATCACCGCACCGGCCATCATGTCGATCAGCACGTCGAGATCGGCGTCGGCGGCCACGGCGCCGTCCTGCTGGGCGCGCCTGAGCATCGCGGCGGCCAGCTCGCGGCGGGGGACGACGTACTGCTCCCAGTAGACCTTCATCAGCTGCGGATGGCTCACCGCCGACCCCATGACACGGGCGATCAGCGCGCGGTAGTCGGCCCCGGCGGACATCTCGGCCGCCGTGGGCAGGACGCGCTCGACGAGGTCGCGCGGCCGCAGGGCGTAGACGTCCTCGGCCGAAGGGGTGACCTCGGCGCGGACCCAGTGCTCGATGGCCTGCGCGAGCAGGTCCTCCTTGCTGCTCCAGCGGCGGTAGACGGTCAGCTTGCCCACCCCGGCGCGCTTGGCGACCTGTTCCATGCTGGTGCCCTCGACCCCGCGTTCGACGAACAGCTCCAGCGCGGCGGTCAGGATCGCGGTGTCGGTCTCGGGGTCGCGCGGGCGTCCGCGCCCTCGGGAGGCGGTCACCGGAGCGCTCCGTCCAGCCAGCGGGTGGCCTCGGCGGCGCCGCCCTTGCAGGCCAGGTGACCGTCCGGGCGTATCAGCATGGGCGGGTCGTCCGAGTGGAGCCGCACGACGTGGTCGCAGAGCCGCTGCCGTGCCACCTGGAAGACAGCGTCGGCGCCGTTCCCGAGGACCGCCCAGGCGCCCCGGAGCTCGGCGTTCAGGTGGGTGCGGCTGCCGTCGGCGCGCTCGCAGGGCAGGTCGCCGACGCGGTCGCCGGGGCGCGGCGGGCCGAGCCTCCGACGCCCGCCGAGCGGCCCGCGCCGGTAGCTCACCCACAGCTGGGAGGTGGTGTAGGTGGCCCACCGCTGCAGCCAGCCCTGGTTGAACAGCCGCATCAGCACCTGGTCACGCAGCAGACGCCCGATCGGGCTGCCCGCGATGTTGACCTTGGTGGCGGCGGTGCTGCCGCGCAGCACGGCCGTGGCCAGCGGGCGGCGTTCGGCCTCGTAGGTGTCGAGCAACGTCTCGCCGGCCTTCCCCCGTACGACGAGGGCCAGCTTCCAGGCGAGGTTCTCGGCGTCGCCGAGGCCGGTGAGCATGCCCTGCCCGCCGAACGGGGCGTGCACGTGCGCGGCGTCCCCGGCCAGCAGGATGCGCCCGGCCCGGTAGGTGTCGGCCAGGCGCCGGTGCACGCGGAACAGCGACGCCCAGGTGACCTCGCCCAGCCGCAGGCCGGGCCGGCCGGTGCGCCGCGGCAGGATGTGCCGTACGCGCTCGGCGATCTGCTCCTCGCTGGGCTTGTCCTCCTGGAAGGCGGCGTCGTAGGCGAGCAGCCGCCACTGGTCGCCGGGCATCGGCATGACGCCGAGCATGCCTTCGGCGTGCGCCCAGCCGCTGGTGCCCGACCGGTCCAGCGCGGGCTCACCCTCCAGCCGCCCGTCGACGAGCAGGAAGCGCTCGCTGATCTTGACGCCGGGGAAGCCGATGCCGGCCAGCTTGCGCACGGTGCTGCCGGTGCCGTCGCAGCCGATCAGCCAGCCCGCCCGGACGGTGGTGCCGTCGGCGAGCACGGCGGTGACACCGGTCGCGTCCTGCTCGGCCCCGACCAGTCCGTTGCCCCACTCGGGCCGCCCGCCCAGCGCGGCCAGCCGTTCGCGCAGCCGCGCCTCGACCCGGGCCTGCGAGATCACCATGGGCGGGGCGGCGGTGTCGAGCCCCGGGTCGCCGAATCGCAGGCGCATCATCGGCCGGTCACCGGCGTAGGAGGTGATGGTCATCGCCCGCACCGACTCCTCCGGCAGCCCGTCGAGCGCGTCCAGCCGGTCGAGCACCTCCGAGCCGCGCGCGTGCACGAAGTTGGCCCGCGAGGAGGTGGCCGGCCCGGCGGCCTTGTCGACGACGCGCACCGCGATGCCGTGCTGGAGCAGCGCGCAGGTCACCGCCAGCCCCACCGGCCCGGCCCCGATCACCAGAACGTCCGTGTCCATCCGAGCTCCTTTTGTTTACGGTACGGACCCGTAAACAAATCATGCACCCCTCGATCCGCCCTGTCCAGGTGATCCTCACGGGCATGCCCGCTGAGGCACCTTCGTGTTGTGCGGTCCGAAAGGCGAGTCGACGAGGCCGAGCCCCGTCCAGAAGACGCCGACGGCAGGCCGGACGCGATCCTGGTCGTGGACCACGAAGAACTCCGAGGTGTACGCCTGGCCGTCCATGGTCCGGCCGGCCACCTCCAGGACCCACCCTTCCTCGCTCCCGGCCCTCTTGAAAGGGGCGGATCTCAGGACCCGCGGCGCGTCTCCCGGCAGAAGGCAGGCACGCAGCGCGTCGCCCAAGGTGTCCTCGCACTGCGCCGCGTCGCGGGCGAGTCGTCCGCAGAAATCCACGACTCCGTTCGCCGAGATGTCCTTGACCACCTCGTCGAGCGCGCCACGCGCGCCGGCGTCGTCGATCGCCGGCGGCGACTTGGGAGGCGGCAACTCCCGGCCCCCGGTGCAACCGCCCAGCAGAACCACCAAGGCGATCACCGATGCCACGAGCCGCTTCATCGTTTCCTCCGGGAGTGGCCGCCCTCGGGCGCGGTGTGAGCCTGCGCCCGAGAGCAGGCGAAAGATGCCGTCAGGCCGGCGTGCAGACGAACAGGCAGACCACCGCCTGGGAATTCGACCAGTGGGACCACCGGGGACGACCCTGTGCCTGAGGAACCTTGATCGAGGCACGGTGCCTGGTGGTGCGCAGATATTCGCTCTTCCCCTTCCAGTAGCTGCTCATTTTGCCGCCATCGCTGTAGAGGTAGACCCGCTGCTCTTCGCAATGATTGTACGACCCGCCGATGCCGACCCAGCCGACGGAAAGCGAGAGATCGATCGACCGGCATGCCCCGGTGGTGTTCCCTTGGTCCGGACTGTAGTCCACCCAACTGCTCGAACCGCGGCTGACTTCTTGGCCGCGCCCGCAGGACGTGAGGAAGCGGGAAACGTCACGGCCTTTCTGGGTGGCCTGGCACGAGTTCCAGGATTCGATGCCGTAATAATTCCAGGTGCTGTTCCCGTCGTTCTTGAGGACGAATTTCTTGTGGCACCACATGTACCAGCGGCCGGACTTGTAGGTCCTTGACGCGCAGTACGAGCCGTACTCTTCCAGGCTCGCGGCCGCTTTCTCCGCCGCGGACCGCTGACCGCCGCCGGCGTCGTCCTGCACGTTCAGCGCCACGTCGTCGTCCCACTTGACGGTGACCAAACAGGGATCGGAGTTCTCCCGAGGATCAGGGCTGCCTTTCAGGTAGCGGATCCCGGTGACCGTCCGGGGGAGGATCACAGTTTCGGTCTCGCGCTCGCACCTGGGGTCGGGAAGCGCCTTCCGCACGTCCACGGACAGGACGCGGTAGTCGTCGGTCGGATCCCGCTGCTCGCGGAAGTCGGCGGGAACACCGGGGGACCGCAGCCGCTGCGCGAACGTGTCCAGGAGCCGGGCTCCCTGGGCGGTGCGGGTGATGTCCGAAGAGTTCGCCGCGGTGACGGTGACTTCCTTGGGCGGGATTTCGAGGCGGGCGGAATCCGCCAGAGAGGGAGGCGCGACGAGCACCGAGGCGCCGAGCACGGATAAGGCCGCGATCAGCGGCCCGAGGCTTCTGCGGGGCATGGGGCAGGAATCTCCTTGCGTCGCTGGACGTCGCCGGATGCGGATCCGCGCGGTTTCCCGGACCGGCCTTCCGTTCGGCAGCCCGTGAAATATGAGGCTGCCCGTGCGAGTCGAACAGTAGGCCGCCCATTATTGCGCGGCAAGGATCGATGCAATTTAAGAATGGACGGGCCGGCCTGCCCCGCGGCCGTCGATCCGATCGCAATCGAATAAGTCCAGGTATTGCGCGGCAAGCGCGGCCGAATTGCAGGACAATCAATTCCCGATCGGCGAATGCCCGTCATTCATCCGGGAAGGGCGTCGCCCGGGAAGCCGTGGCACGGGTGGACCTCGTAGCGCATCATCCCGGCCCGCACGCAGGGGTCCCCGGCCATGATCTCCGAGGCCTCCTCGGCCGGCACGGTCATGATCGCGACCCCGGCCACGGCGTCGGAGGCGACCGGGCACAGGATCGCGATCACGCCGTCGGCGCGCAGCGACACCATGCGGCGCTGGTGTTCGAGCTCGATCGCGGCCGCGCCCTCCATGGTCCGTCCCGGCGCCCACTGCAGGATCGCCAGGCTGTAGGGCTTCGCGGTCGCGGCCAGGGCCCGGATCTGTTCGTCGGTCACGCTCGTACTCACGACGTCTCCTCACGTCTCGACGTGTTCGGCCAATGAGACGATGATTCCCCCCGGGGCCGCGGATGTCCTACCGAACGTCGTCGAGGATGGCTCGGACGACGGCCCGGGTGTCGCCGAGATCGGTGAGGACGAGCTCCGCCCCCGCCTCACGCAGCATCTCCGCGCTGCACGACCCGGTGGCGACGGCGACCACCCGGGCGCCGCCGAGATGCCCGGCCAGGACGTCGTTCGGGGTGTCCTCGATGAGCACGGTGTTCTCGGCCGCGAAGGGGTGCCCGTAGTTGGCCGTGGCCCGTTCCTGCGCGAGCCTCGCGAGCGCCTCCGCCGCGCCGTCCAGCACCCCGCCGCGTCTCCTGATCTCCGCCTCGAAGGTCAGGAAGGACTCGGCCAGGGCGAGGCCGAACGTGTGCAGCAGCTCATCGGAAGCCTCGATGTGGTGCAGGCGCAGGGTGTCGGCCGCGATGGCCCGCTCGGTGCGCCCGGTCATGTCGGCGAGCTGCCGCATGACCTGACCCGTCGCGGGCCGGAAGGCCTCGGCGCAGTCCACCGTCGCGCCCACGGGATGCACCGTGACCAGCGGAGGAGCGGTCCCCGGCGTCGCGCCTCATGCGGGGGACACCCGGCACGTGTCCCCGTTCAGCGAGAAGCGGGTGGGCAGGGACGCGTCGCCCGTGTGACTGGCCAGGTACCC
The DNA here is from genome assembly GCF_043198225.1 of Nonomuraea sp. NPDC048826. Taxonomy (NCBI): domain Bacteria; kingdom Bacillati; phylum Actinomycetota; class Actinomycetes; order Streptosporangiales; family Streptosporangiaceae; genus Nonomuraea; species Nonomuraea sp. NPDC048826. The sequence continues at coordinate 220,781 of NZ_JBICUQ010000009.1, forward strand.
CATGGTGACGCTCGCGCCGGGGGCGATGGAGCCGTTGTGACCGGCGTTGACCGCGGTGACGATGTCGCCGCCCTGGGTGAGATCGGTGTTCCAGTCGGAGATGACGGTCTGGCCCCGGGCCATGGCGAACCGCAGCCGCCAGCCGTTGATCGGCGTCGTGCCGGTGTTGGTGATCGTGAGGTCGACGGTCATGCCGACGCCCCACGTCCGGGTGGTGTACGTGATCCCGCAGGTCGGCTCCGTACGCTCGAACGAGACCCGGTGCAGGCCGCCGGGCAGGTCGTTGACCACGTACAACTCGCCTTCCGGCGTGGCGCCGAACGCGGTGACCTGCGTGGGGGTGCGGCCGATCTCGGCGACGGTGTAGCCGCCCGCGCCGTCCTCGCGCAGCGCCCACACGATGGAGGAGCAGTAGTCGGTGGCGATGTAGGTGTCGCCGACCAGGTCGGCGAACTCCGCACCGCGGTAGACCTGGCCGCCGATGACCGCGCAGCTCCCGGTGTACGGGGAGTACGTGAAGACCGGCTCGGTGTAGGAGGCGCCGGGGCGGCACTGGGCCTCGTCGAACACCTGCAGCCCCTCGTAGCAGGACCAGCCGAGGTTCGCGCCGGCCTGCCGTCCGGGCTTGACGTGGTTGATCTCCTCCCACCGGCCCTGGCCGACGTCGGCGATCCACATCGAGCCGTCCGCGCGGTCGACGGAGAAGCGCCAGGGGTTGCGCCCGCCGTACATCCAGATCTCCGCACGGGCTCCCGCCACGCCGACGAACGGGTTGTCATCGGGTACGCAGTAGGCCAGGTCGCCGCAGGCCCGGCTGACGTCGACGCGCAGGATCTTGCCCAGCAGGGTGTCGAGGCGTTGCCCGGAGTCGAACGGGTCACCGGCGCCGCCGCCGTCGCCGATGCTCATGTACAGGTAGCCGTCGGGGCCGAAGGTGATCTGTCCGCCGTTGTGGTTGTTGTACTCGGCGTGCTCCTGCGCCAGCAGCGGTTCGAGGCTCGCCTCGTCCAGGTCGTAGCGGGCCAGCGTCACGGCGCCGTCCGGCAGCGCGGTGTAGGCCAGGTAGAGCTCCTGGCTCTCCGTGAAGTCGGGGGACAGGGCGATGCCGAGCAGTCCCCGCTCGTTGCCCGACTCGTCCACCGACGTCGTGATGTCGATGATCGGAGCCGATTCGAGTCCGGTGTCCGGATGGTAGACGCGTACGGTCCCGCGCTTCTCCGTGATGAGCAGCCGGCCCGTCCCGTCGTCGGGCGCCGCGATGGCGGTGGGGCGCCGCAGGCCGAAGGCGACCTGGGTGGTGACCGTGTCGATCTCTTCCAGCGGTACGGAGGAAGCCGTCGCGGCGGTGGCCGGCGGCGCGAGAGGGGACAGGCACAGGGGCAGGGACAGGGCGAGCGACGCGAGGGCCGCCCAGCGCTTGGCCGGCATGTCGGCTCCAGAGACGGGGGCTTCGTCGGTCGGGAAAGGCACGGGCGCCCGGTGGGAGCCGGCACACGATGCCGGTCCGGACGGTAACCGCTTACCTGCCGTCCACGCCAGCGCGCCGGCCTCCTCCATCCGCCCTTCAGCCCTCTGACCAGGGGAGAAGCCGGTGCCGATCCGATGAAACGTACATCGGTCAGCGCGGCGCGAAGCCGTGCAGCAACGCCGCCACGAGGTCGTCCGCGGAGGGCAGCGGCTTGCCCAGGAGCCCGCGGTAGACGACGAGCCCGACGAGCATGTCGCTCAGCAGCCACAGGTCCGCGTCCGCCCGTACCTCGCCGCGGGCGAGCGCCTGCTCGTAGATGCCCCAGGAGCGCTCCATCCGCGATCGCATCGCCGAGCGCATGATCTCGGCCACGGCGGGGTCGCGCCCGGCCTCGCCGTAGACCTGCCTGGCCGTGGTCGCGGTCGCCTGCCACGCCTCCAGCGTCTCGGCCACGACCACGCGCAGGTCGCCCGCGAAGGACCCGGTGTCGGGCATGGTGACCTGGGCGTCCATCGCCGATCCGAGCGCGTCGAGCAGGAGGTCGCGCTTGGTGGCGTAGCGGCGGAACACGCTCGCCCGGCCCACGGACGCCGCCTGCGCGACGTCGTCCATGGTGAAGTCCAGGCCCTTGGCGTGGATCAGGGTCATGGCCGCCTGCTTGATGCGCGCGTCGACCGCGGGGTCCGGCTTGCGAGCCATTAGTGAGACTCCTAGTATCAGATACTATGGGTATCAGAACAGTCATCATAGGCGCGGGCCCGGGCGGGCTGGCCGCGGCGCGCTCGCTCACCGCCGCCGGGCACGACGTGCGGATCCTGGAGCAGGCGCCCGCCTTACGGACCTCCGGCGGTTCGGTGACCCTCTGGCCCGGCACGATCCGCATCCTGCGGCAGCTCGGAGCCGACCCCTCCGATCTGGGCAGCCGCCTGACCGGCCTGGAGGTGTGGACCTCGGACGGCAGGCTGCGGACGACCATCGACCTCACCCGCGCCGAACGCAGGTACGGCGCGCCCAGCGTCCACATCGCCCGCCGAGCCCTGGCCGAACGCCTGGCCGAAGGCGTGCCCGTCGAGTACGGCAGCCAGGTCGTGGCCGCCGCCCCCGAGCGGGCGGAGGTCATGCTGGCCGACGGCCGCACGGTCGCGGGAGACGTCCTCGTCGGCGCGGACGGCCGCGACTCGGTCGTACGACGGGCGCTGTGGAGCGAGGACCCGGCCGAACGCACCCCCTGGGTCACCTGGCAGACCTTCGCCGACGTGCCCCGGGAACTGGTCGGCAGCGGACGGACCCTCGTCATCACCGGACAGGAGGGGATGTGCGGCCTCTCCCCGGCGGGCCCCGGCCGGGTGCTGTGCTGGTTCGAGGTGCGCGCCGCGCCGGGCCGGCCGCTCTGGCTGGACGAGACCGACCCGATGGGCCGGCTCAAGGAGCTCTTCGGCGACTGGGCAGGCCTGGTGCCCGAGGTGCTGTCGGGGGTCACCGGGATGGCGGCGTTCCCGCACTGGCGTCACAAGGTGCCGCGCGTCTGGGGGAAAGGCCCGACCACGCTGCTGGGCGACGCGGCCCACACGATGCCGCCCGCCATGGCCCCGGGCACCAACCAGGCCGTCGAGGACGCCTGGCTGCTGGCCCGTTCCCTGGGAGACCTGCGCGGCTACGAGAGGACGCGGGCCAGGCAACTGCGCCTGCCCGCCAGGGCGTCAGGCGCCGAGATCACCAACCAGCCGGCCGGGCCGATGCCTCCCGACCGGCCCATGAGCGTCATGTACTCCTGGTGGATCCGCCGGTCGAGCGGATACCTTTCCAGCCGTCCGGGCATGTGACCGTACGACGTTCCCCTGGGAGGCCGGGATGCTGATCGAGAAGGAACGGCACGACGGCATCCGCAGCGGCGCGATCACCGTCCTCTTCCGCCGCTGGCGGCGACGCCAGGTGACCGCGGGCCAGGTGTACCGCACCCCGGCCGGACGGGTGGCGGTGGACGCGGTCGACGTCGTGACCCCCGACCAGATCACGGACGCGGACGCCACGGCGGCCGGCTATCCGTCATGCGCCGCCGCGGCAGCCGACCTCCGAGGCCGCCCCGGCGACCCCGTGTACCTGCTCCGCATCCACTTCGTCGACGCCCCGGACCCCCGCGACGAACTCGCCGCCACGACCGAACTGTCCGAGTCGGACCTGCAGACCATCAGAGCCCGCCTCGCCAAGCTCGACCGGTCCGGGCCCTGGACGGCGGCCACCCTGGACATCATCGCCCGCCGCCCCGCCGTACGCGCCGCCGACCTGGCCGCCGAACTGGACCGCGACCCCGCCCAGTTCAAACTGGACGTCCGAAAGCTCAAGAACCTCGGGCTCACCATCAGCCTGGAAACCGGCTACCGACTCTCTCCGCGCGGTCAGGCCTACCTGGCCGCCTCGGCATGAGCCAGGGGTGCGGGTGGAGATTGTGCGGGTGGCGGGGATCAGCCGGCGTGGGCGTCGCCGAGGAGCAGCTCTACCCGGCCAGGCTGCGGGGCGGTGAACGAGCGCAGGAACGCGGACCAGAACGTGTCGCTTGTCCGGCCGATGACAACGCGATGCACGGAGTAAGAGCGCTGACGCCTGCTGATCGTTACCGAGAATGACATGGTCCAATGCCAGTGATCGCCACGTTCTTCCGGCGCCGGAGTGCGTGGGCCTTTGGCGCTTGGCGACACCTCAAGCGTCAGCGCTACGTCATCCCCAGCATTGCCTGGACGGTGAGCTTCATGGGGATGGCCATAAGGATGCGCCATAACGCAGAAGCGATCTTACGTCCTTCCCGTTGATGGATCCCCTTCCCGGTGTCATATTCCCATGTGGGCTCTGTGCGAGGAGGAGCAGGTGGCGGGGATGCAGCCCTCGAACTCGTTTGCCGCAAGGACGTTTCTTCGGCGCCTGCCCGATTCTGTTCGAGAGAGATTGTTGGCTCTCGGAGTAGTAGTCGGGTTTGAAGCAGATCACACCTTGATCCGCCAGGGGGACGACGACCTCTCCGTCTTCATCCTGCTCAAGTCGGTGGCCAAGGTAACCGCACGGGCAGAGAACGGCGCGGAAGCGCTACTCGCAGTCCGGGTGAGCGGGGACATCGTCGGTGAGATGGCTACCCTCGATCAGATGCCGCGGTCGGCGACCGTTACCACCTGTGGAAGATCAATCATTTCGGTGGTCAAGGGCCCGATATTCGTTGACTTCATGGCTCGCCATGCCGCAGTCGGCGTAGCGCTGAGCCAGTTGATCGGGGACCGGCTCCGCTGGGCAAACCAGAGGCGGCTGGAGTTCGTCGGTTACAGCGCCGACGTCTGCCTTGCCAGACTTCTCTTGGCACTTGCGCAACGTCATGGCACTCATGTGCGGCAGGGACTGGACATCGGCGTCACGCTGACCCAGGCAGAGCTTGGGGGTCTGATCGGCGCGAAAGAAGGAACGATCCAAAAGGCCATGCGCGGGCTGCGCAACCAGGGGTTAGTCCACTACTCACAGCAGCGGATCGTCATTGCGGACGTGAGGCGTCTGATTCGATTCGCCGAGCTCGGCCCGTATTAATCCGGGTCGGGATGCGCCGAGGGGCTGCATGGTGAGTGTCCACCTACGCGAGGAGGAGCAGGATGGAAGAGCACAGGATCATGCTTTCTGCCGACGTCGAGGACTACAGCAGCAGGAATAGCCATGACCAGGCGAAACTGCAAGCCACCCTCGTGGACGCACTTGATTACGCCGGCCGCTCGGCGAGGCTCCAGATCCTCGACTGGGATCGTCAGAAGCAAGGCGACGGTCAGTTCGTGATCCTCCCGCCGAAGACCGATCCGGTGGCCGTGTTGAGACCGTTCGTCAAGGCGCTGTCGAAGTATCTGCGACACAAGCAGACAGCGACGTTCCACATCCGCGTCAGACTAGCTATCCACGAGGGTCCGATCCAGCTCGACGGGGCCAATGGGTATCCCGGCGATCACGCAGTGCAGCCGAACCGGCTGGTCGGCGCGCAGCCTCTCCGAGCCGCGCTCGCCGCCTGCCCTCAGGCATCCCTTGGCGTGATCGTCTCCGAACGTATCTTCACGGACTACATCGGTCAGCGGCCCGGAAGTCCGCGTCGCGATCGGTTCCGTCGGGTAGATGTCGAGGAGAAGAAAAATCGGTACGTCGGCTATATCCATGTACCGGGCCACAATGTTCACGCTTTAGATATCTCTCCGACCGTCCCGCCCAGGCCTGGCATCGAGCGCACGGCCCAGGCTCTCAACATCAGTGGCGCAGGGGCCAACGTAGCATTGTATGGCGACCAGACCAATCACCAGACGTTCGGGCGATGAACGAGGAACAGGCTCCTGGCGAGAGGGAGCACACACCCGAGCCGTCACCGGAAGGTGATACCTCCAAGGAAGAGACTCCAGTATCTCCCGAGGACGATATTGACTCCCTGTCACCCGAGGATGAGGAGGAACAGCGCCGGTTCCGTCTGAGTGGGCTGGCGTCGGAGGCGCTCTATGACGTGTCGGGCCAGGGCGCCAACGTTGCAGTCGCAGGCGCTCAGTACAACTACCAGCAGTTCAATATCAAGGACAGACCGACGCGGCTCGTTACGCCCTTGACTCCTGAACAGGTGCGAATCATCCGTGACTGCACAGTGACGACTGGATCAAGGACGCAGCTCGCAGAACGCCTTTCAGACACTCTGGTGATGTTGCTCAAAGGACCGCCCGAGACCGGGAGGCGCACAACCGCTTATGCTGCCCTGCTCGACTGGATCGGTGATCAGGAAGGGCTCTCTGTTGGCCTGATCAATAGAAACGTGGTGCTCAGTGAGCTCACGAGCAAGGATCTGGCCGGCGCGCATGGATTCGTCCTTGAACCGAGCGATGACGTCTGGGCGGAGGACTCTCACGAGATGCTCACCCAGCTGCGGTCCATCGCTCACGAAGCGAACTGCCGGATCGTGGTGCTCCTCACTAGGGGAACGGGCGGGGAGTCCCTGGTCGTGCACGATCCTGCACATCCCATAGATGTGTTCCGAGCGTGGATCGAGTATCGGCTTGGGGAACCGGACGCATGGAAGACACACGATTTCGACGCACATGAGCGGCGACTGACAGAGATGCTGGACGGATGCTCGCCGAGCCGGGCCGAAGAGAGGGCCCATGATGTCGTCTACGGATTGCGAGGCGGTCTTCAGCTGGAAGCGGTTCTTGACAGCCTGGAGAAACCAGTGCGGGAGCGACTCAATCAAGCGTTCGCTGCCAAGAATTCCAAGGAGTCGTCGTTCAGCAGATGCTTCCTGATCAGTAGTGGCGTCTTCCATGATCTCACGGAGCCGATTGTGTCCCGAGCTGCTCTCCGGCTCGAGGAGCGCATCCGGAACCAGGAGAACGAGAGGACCCGGCCTGGACCACCGGTCTGGGAACCTTTGGAGTCACTGCTCGTTCATGAAGGAATACGGACGGAGCCACGTTCGGTGCAGGGGGACGGGCATCGCATCCGGCTGCGGCGCGACGTAAGAGAGCAGGTACTTCAAGTCGCGTGGGAAGGGGTGCCAGCGCTGCGCGGCATTCTGCATGAATGGTTACGCGAGTTCACCGACCAAAAGGACGCTCGGGTGGCGACCCGTGCGGCGCAGGCGGTGGCCCAGCTGGCAGCCTGCGATTTCGACGGTGTGAGATTCGAGTTCCTCGAACCCTGGTCCGACGCCGGTCACGCCGGCAGCGAGCTTGCGAAGGCGACACTCGAGGCGGCATGGTCGCTCAACCCAGACCTGGCCCAGCGTACGCACTGGCTGTTGGAGAGCTGGTCGAGAGGCAACTACCGACGGCGGATGGCTGCGGCGATAGCGTACGGCTCGCAGATCGGTGTGCAGGCGATCGACAAGGCCCTGCCGTCCTTCAAGCGCGTGGTCCAGCACTCCCGTAGCAATCACCTACATACCCTGGTCGCAGGGGCAATCGCTGAAGTGTATGTCGAGGCGACCGGAGAGCGGATCCTGAGGGAGCTGCGGCAATGGACCATGTCTGACGTCTATGGCCTGCGCCGGACGGCGGCCCTAGCCCCCGCACGCCTTGCCTACTTGCCGCCAGAAGCGTTCCCGGGGCGTCTGCCTCTGGCCGAGGACGCGCCGCGTGGCGACGTGGCAGCTCTGCTGTGCCATGCGCTCGATTGGTCTAGGCCCGCGCCGTCGGCGGCTGATCAGCGGACGCCACCAGTGTGGCACCTGCTCGCAAGGTGGGCGGGAGCGGTCTCCTGTCAGCAGGTCATGGAAGAGATCTTCACAATCGTCGGAACTCGTTACCCTCACCTTCGCATGCCGCTCCTCTTTCATCTGCGTGCATGGCAATCGCAAGGAATTGTCACGGCCGAGCGGCGGCTGATCCTCCATCAACTGTTGAAACGAGGCGCGCATCCATGATCTGGCTAATGCGGCGGTTCGACATTCCGATCTCGGAGGACGACATGGACGCGACCGAGCTTGAGTTCGAGACACCCGCTCTTGGGGATGGCTTCACTTTTCGCGTGGAGATTCGCTGCATGCCGGCCGTAGGCGGCAGCAGGCATCATCGTGGCTTGTGGAGCGATGCCACCGAAGAAAAGGCCCAGGCGCAAGGACTGGCCAGGCAAGTCGTACGTGACGTGTGTCGCCGCCACTCAGCGTTCCTCCCAGGAGAGGCGGAAGCCGAGTCGAACCAAAGGATCTCGTCTGTGTTCGCCTCGCATTCGACGCTCCAGGGCCGCTGGTCGGTGCGGGTGTACGTCAATCTGAGCGAGGAGGCCGGTAATCTCCAGCGCGAGGCCCAGATCCGCAAACATCAGATCATTTCAGAGGCGGAAGAGAAGGCTCTCCGGCTCCAGAAGATTCAAGAGCTCAAGGGGATCAGCGAGGGACTCCTCTCCTCGGCGACAGACCACTGGATCGCTCGCTACGCCGTGCGGCTCGCTCAGCACCCGGACGCGGCTGCCGACGTTGTGGCCCAACTGCTCGACGAGCGTCAGGAGCGCGCCGAGCGCCTCGTAAAGCTCGTCAATGAGATGGTCGATGTGCACCAGCAGGCAGGCATCTTTGACCTAGTGATCGCGAGCGAAGGGGCGCTGCGGCATGCACTCAAGCAGCTCGGCGTCGATGTTCCACCGTTGGAATCGGATTCGATTTTCGCGGACGCGGAATTCTTCTCGTGATCACTTGACTAGTGCAGCCACGGCCACCCAGAGAATGGCCGAGACGGACGTTAGCCCCATCCAGGGAAGGGCACGTCGGACACGACGGTGCTTTTGAAGTGCCACCGTCGTGAGCACCTCGATGAGGAGCCGTACCTCCTCCAGTTGCTTGGTCGTGGAGGCGGGTGGCCGACCCGCCTTCGTAGGCCGTACCAGCCCGAAGCGGTTCACCCCGTACGGCGCCCTCAGATCCGGACGGAGCGCTAGGGCCAGATGGCAGCCCGCGATCAGGAAGCCGACGCAGAAGATGGACAGGAGGGCGGCGAACCCAACCGCACTCGGCAGACTGGCGGCCAAGTGTGGTGCCACCGCGCCTACCTGTGTAGCGGCGAGCGCCGACACACCTAGGTGAATGGTGACCATTGTCGTCACCTTAGCCTCGGCCTGCTGCACATAGCCGTTGAACGTGTCCAGACTCGTGAGAGCGACGGTCAGCGCCTCAGCGCGGGTCAGGTTGTCATTGGCGGGCATCGCACTCCAATCGTCTCCCGACAAGTTGACCTCGGTTCGGGCATATTCCACCCGTATTTCTCCGGCTCAGGGCCGTACTCGGGCCAAGACTTCTGGGGAAAGGTGCGCCAGTAATGCGCTTGGATCCCCCAGCTTCGTGGCGTGGCAGCGAGTGGCCGAGGCAAGGTTCGAGCGCAACAGGTCGCCATCTACGGGGGCGGGCCGACCGAGTAGGGGGTGTCAGCAAGAATGCCATTCACGGCGAACGCGCAACGGCCCAAGCCCTGATGAGGCACTCCGGCAACACCATAAGCGCCAGGCCGCCCACAAGCTTGAGACGGGCGAGGCATGGCAAGATCACAACTTGGTGTTCTGCACAAGCGTCGGAACCCTGCTGTACGAGACGCACCTACGTTGAGCGTTCAACACGACAGGCCGACGGGTTGAGTCCGAGTGAGGTGGCTCCCCGATTGGCTCCTATCGACTTCCAGAAGCAGAAAAGGGCCCGACCCGCTATGCGGATCAAGCCCTTACCTGGTCAAACAGTGTCGGGGTGGCGGGATTTGAACCCACGACCTCTTCGTCCCGAACGAAGCGCGCTGCCAAGCTGCGCTACACCCCGGTGCACGTCGTCCTGCACGTGCGTGGAAAGTCTAGCCGACTTCGCGGGTGCTTGTGACCACCTGGGGTGTCTCAGCGGCGGGGGACGAGCGTGAGCAGGGACGCCTCCGGGAAACAGGCGAAGCGGGCCGGGGCGTACGGGGAGGTGCCGAGGCCGGCGGAGACGTGGAGCCAGGCGGAGTCGTGGCGGCTGAGGCCTTTGACGCGCTTTCTGTCGATGCCGCAGTTGGTGACCAGGGCGCCGTAGAAGGGGATGCAGAGCTGGCCGCCGTGGGTGTGGCCGGCGAGCAGGAGTTGGTAGCCGTCGTCGGCGAAGTGGGTGAGGTTGCGCGGCTCGGGGGAGTGCATGACGCCGAGGCGGAGGTCGGCGTCGGCGGGGGCGGGGCCGGCGACGAGGTCGTAGCGGTCGCGGGAGATGTGGGAGTCATGGATGCCGGCCACGGCGACGTCGAGGTCGCCGACCTTGACGCGGGCGGTGGTGTTGTTCATGTCGAGCCAGCCCTCGGCGGCCATGCCGGCGCCGAGCTCCTCCCAGGGGAGCGACGGGGTGTGCTGGCGGCGCTCGTTGCGCGAGGTGCGCCAGAGGTAGCGCAGGGGGTTCTTCGGCTGCGGGGCGTAGAGGTCGTTGGACCCGTACACGAACAGACCCGGACGGCGCAGCAGCGGCTCCAGGGCGTGCAGCAGCGACGGGACGGCGTCGGGGTGGGCGATGGAGTCGCCGGTGTTGACCACCAGGTCGGGCTCCAGTGCGCCGAGCGAGCGCACCCAGTTGATCAGCATGGTGCGGCGCGGCGTCAGGTGGAGGTCGGTCAGGTGCAGGATGCGCACGGGACGCTGGCCCGGCGCCAGGACCGGCACGTCGAACCGGCGCAACCGGAAGGAGTTGCGCTCCACGACCGACGCGTAGGCCACGCCGGCCACGCCGAGCCCGAGCACTGTCAGTGGTACTGCGACTGCTTTCCTCACCTCTTCATGATGCCCGACTCCCGGCACGGCCCGTCCGCGCAGGCGGCAAGATGGACCGCATGAGCGGATTGAAGGACAAGCTGAAGGCCGATCTCACGGCCTCGATGAAGAATCGGGACGAGGTCCGGCTGCGGACCATCCGGATGGCCCTGGCGGCGGTGAACGTCGAGGAGGTGGCCGGCAAGGCGGCGCGTGAGCTCTCCGATGACGAGATCATCAAGGTGCTGACGCGGGAGGCCAAGAAGCGCCGGGAGGCGGCGGAGGCGTTCGGCAACGCCGGGCGCGCCGAGCAGGCCCAGGCGGAGCTCGACGAGCAGGCGGTGCTGGAGGAGTATCTCCCCGCCCAGCTCTCCGACGAGGAGCTCAACCGGCTGGTCGAGGAGGCCGTCGCCGAGACGGGCGCCTCCGGCCCGCAGGCGATGGGGCAGGTGATGAAGGTGGTCAACCCGAAGGTGGCCGGGCGGGCCGAAGGCGGCAGGGTGGCCGCCGCCGTGCGTGCCAGGTTGAGTTCCTGAGCGGGTCGCCCTCAGCCGGGGCCGGCCGTCATTCGGCCGGCACCAGGCCCGTCTCGTTCCAGTTGCCCCAGTCGCGGTTGTTGGTGTCGCCGCCGCGCCCGCGGTCGCCCCGGTCACCGCGGTCACCCCGGTCGCTGCGGTCGGGGTCGAACAGGTCGCGCAGGTCGTCGAAGTCGCGGTCGTCGCGGTCCTTCTTCTTCGGCTTGGGCGCGCACTTGTCGCTGCAGCCGCCGAAGCGCGAGCGGTCGACCGGCCGGAACTTGGCCGGTTCGACGCCCTTGAGCGCGGCGATCATCGAGTCCTTCCAGATGGGGCCGGAGATCGACGCGCCGTAGACGTACGAGTAGTAGCGGCCGCCGATGGTCACGCCGATCAGGTTGTGACTGAAGGCGCCGCGCGGGTCGCCGATGCTGACGGCCGAGGAGAGGTTGGGGGTGTAGCCGGCGAACCACGCGGCGGTGTAGTTGTCGGTGGTGCCGGTCTTGCCGGCGGCGTCGCGGCCGATGCCGCCGACGCCGCTCATCGTGCCCTTGGTGAACACGCCGGACAGGATGGCGCTGACGGCGTCGGTGACCTTCTCGTCCAGGACCTGCTCGCACTTGGGCTTGAACCGGGTGACCTTGCCGTCGCGGTCCTTGACCTCGGTGATGGCCAGCGGCTTGCAGTACTTGCCGCGGGCGCCGAGCGTCGCGTAGGTGTTGGCGACCGTCACCGGGTCGACCTCGTTGATGCCGAGGGTGAAGGTCTCGAACTCGCCGATCTTGCCGCCGTCGGCCCGCTTGAGACCCATCTTCTTGGCGGTCTTGACCGTGTCGCAGAGGCCGACGGACTGCTGCAGCTTCATGAAGAACGTGTTGACCGAGCCCCAGGTGCCGCTCTCCAGGGTCTTGAAGCCGCCGCCGCCCTCGCTGGAGTTGTTGACGGTGTGGGAGGGGTCGCCGACGCCGTTGCCCTTGCAGTCCTTGAACGAGCCGTACGAGGACGCGCGGTAGCCGTTGGGCGCCGGGAAGCCGTCGGAGAACTTCAGGCCCTCGGACAGCGCCGTGGTCAGTGTGTAGACCTTGGCGGTGGAGCCCTGCTGGAACCCTCGGCCGCCGCCGTGCGCGGCGTCGGCGACGAGGTTGTAGGACATCTCGTTCTTCTTCTTGGAGTTGCCGAACTTGCGGGAGGCGGCCATGGCCTTGATCTCACCGGTGCCCGGCACGACCATCGCCTGGGCGGCGACGGGCTTGTCCTTGGGGCTGACGTACTTCTTGATGGCCTTCTCGGCGGCCTTCTGCATCTTCGGGTCGAGCGTGGTCTTGATGGTCAGGCCGCCGCGCTGGAGGAGCTTGAGCCGCTCCTCGGCGGTCTTGCCGAAGTCTTCGTTGAGCAGGATCTCGTTCTGCACGTAGAGGCAGAAGTACGGGTACTGGCTCTCTTCGCAGCCGCCCGGCATCTCGATGTCTTTCCAGCCGAGCTTCTTCTTCTTGGCCTCGTCGGCCTCCGGGCGGGTGATGGCGCCGACCTCGGCCATGCGGTCGAGGACGACGTTGCGCCGCTCCAGGAGCAGGGCCCTGGACTTGGGGCCGACGTTGGGGTCGGTCCTGGCGGGGTTCTGCACCGCGCCGGCGAGGGTGGCGGCCTCGGCGAGGGTCAGCTCGGAGGCCGGCTTGTCGAAGAAGCGCCGGGAGGCGGCCTGGATGCCGTGGGCGCCCGCGCCGAAGTAGGCGATGTTGAGGTAGCGCTCGAGGATCTCGTTCTTCGTGTACTTCATCTCGATCGCCATGGCGTGGCGCAGCTCGTTGAGCTTCCGGGAGACCGTGGTGGCGGTCGCGGCGGCCCGCTCCTCGTCGGTCTCGGCCGCGTTGACCAGCACCTGCTTGACGTACTGCTGAGTGATGGAAGAACCGCCCTGAGTGACGCCCCCGGTGGTAAGGTTCTTGATCAGAGCGCGGGCGGTGCCCTCGAGGTCGATCGGCCCGTGCTTGTAGAACCGGAAGTCCTCGATCGCGATCAGGGCCTTCTGCATGATCGGCGCGACCTTGTCGAGCTCGACCGACTGGCGGTTCTCGAAATAGAACTGCGCGATCTGCTTGCCGTTGGCGTCGACCAGTTTGGTGCGCTCGGAGAGCGGCGGCTCCGTGAGCTCTTCGGGCTTGAGATCAAGGGCTCCCACGGCCGACTTGGCGGAGACGCCCGCGCCACCCACGGCGGGCAGGGCCACGGCGGCTGCGAGCACGCCCGCGGCCGCGCCGGCCACCGTCAACTTGATGACGTTCAGGATCGGCGAGAAAAGATCTTTGCCCTGAGCTTGCACAGTACCAAGCCTACGTCGAAAGCGTGGCGCTAACGGTAACACGACACCATTTCGCCTTGACTGGACGGGGTGACTAGTCATTCCCGGTCAAGAGTCCAGCGAGAATTTGGTCCTCTGGGGTCTGTCGGCCCGAACGTCTCGTTGCGTACGTTCTCCCTGCGGCAACTGAATACGGAGGCTCGGCGCCCGCGCCCGTCGGCCCCAAATGACGACTGACCACCTAAGGGGAGTGGGGTCGAAAAATGTGGATCACGGATTGGACCTCCCGTGCCGCCTGTCGAGGTGCGGACCCGGACGCTCTGTTCGTCCAAGGGGCTGCGCAGAACAGGGCGAAGCTGATCTGCCGAGGATGCCCGGTCCGTACCGAATGCCTCGCCGATGCGCTGGACAACCGCATCGAGTTCGGGGTGTGGGGCGGTATGACCGAACGCGAACGGCGTGCGCTGCTGCGGCGGCGACCCGACGTGGACTCATGGCGTGAGCTGCTCGAGTCCGCGAAGGAAGAGTACGAGCGGACCAACGAGCTGATCGCCGGCTGATCGGTCCAGGGCGAGGTGCGGCCGGCTGTGACGCCGGCCGCGCTCTTGTGCCCAGAGAAGGAAGCGCCGGTCAGGCCTTCGCCATGAGCTCACCCACGCGGCGCAGGCCGGCCAGGTCGTGCACGTCGTCGGACATCGCCGCGACCTTGGCGATCGGCACTGTCGGGTGCGCGGTCACGAAGTGGTCCTGCTCCCGGTGTTCGCGAGCCGTGAGTTGCATCCTGCCGGTGTGCAGCCGCAGCACGGCGGCGGTCAACTCGTGCTCGCCCCGGGACGCCAGGTTCTCGGCGGCCGCGGCGCTCCGGACTCCCGAGAGCGTCGCGGCCGGTGACTCGTGGACCCGGTTGACCACCAGGCCGGCGAGGGGCATCCGCTCCTCGGCCAGCCGTTCGACGAAGTAGGAGGCCTCGCGCATGGCGTCGCGCTCCGGCGTTGCGACCACGAGGAAGGCCGTGCCGGGCGCCTGGAGCAGCTTGTACGTGAGCTCGGCGCGCTGCCTGAAGCCGCCGAAGACCGCGTCGAGCGCTGACACGAACGTCTGCAGGTCCTTGATCACCTGAGCGCCGAGCAGCTTGTTCAGCGCGCCGGCGACGAGCCCGAACCCGGCGTTGAAGAGCCGGAAGGCGCTGCGCCCCCCGGCCTTGGCCGGTGCGGTGAGCAGCCGGATGAACCGTCCGTCGAGGAACCGGCCGAGCCGCTCGGGCGCGTCGAGGAAGTCGAGCGCGGAGCGTGACGGCGGGGTGTCGACGATGATCAGGTCCCACTCGTCGGAGCGGCGGAGTTGGCCGAGCTTCTCCATGGCCATGTACTCCTGGGTGCCGGCGAAGCTCGACGACAGCGACTGGTAGAAGGGGTTCGACAGGATCTGGCGGGCCCGTTCGGGGTCGGCGTGCGCCTCGATAATCTCGTCGAACGTGCGCTTCATGTCGAGCATCATCGCGAAGAGCTGGCCGCCGCTCTCGCACTCGACGATGCGCCGCGGGGTGTTGTCGAGCTCGGTGAGCCCCATCGACTGGGCCAGCCTGCGTGCGGGGTCGACGGTGAGCACCACGGCGCACCTGCCGCGTTCCGCTGCGCGCAGGCCGAGGGCGGCGGCGGTGGTGGTCTTGCCGACGCCGCCGGATCCGCAGCAGACGATGATGCGGGTGCCGCTGTCGTCGAGGATGGCGTCGATGTCGAGGGTGGCGGGCTTTCTCACACTGCTCCCTGGGTGCGGATGCTCTCGGCCAGCTCGTACAGGCCCGCGAGGTCGACCCCGTCGGCCAGCAGCGGCAGCTCGTAGCGTGGCCGTGCGGCGGCGGCGAGGGTCTCGCGCTCGTCGCGTTCGAGCTCGGTGCGGCGGGCGTGCTCGACGACCTCCTCGGCGAGCGCCTCGGCCAGGGCCTTGGCGTCGCCGCCCGCGGCCAGGCCGGCGGCCTCCAGCCCGGCGGTGAGGTCGGCGGTGTCGATGCGGCCCTTGGCCGCCTGGTCGAGTACGGGTCGCGGGAGGAGCGGCTCGCGCACCATGTTGATGAAGACGCCTCCGGCGGGCAGGCCCGCCGCGCGGAGTTCGTCGAGGCCGTCGAGCGTTTCCTGGACGGGCATCTCCTCAAGCAGGGTCACGAAATGGACCGCGGTTTCCGGACTTTTGACGACGCCTCGTACGAGATCTGAATGGTTCTTGATGGGGCCGACCTTGGCCAGGCCCGCGACCTCCTCGGTGACGTTGAGGAAGCGCGTGATGCGGCCGGTCGGCGGGGCGTCGAGGACCACGGCGTCGTAGACCCGCTTGCCGTTCTTGTCGCGTCTGCGCACGGCTTCGGAGGTCTTGCCGGTGACGAGCACGTCGCGGAACCCCGGGGCGATCGTGGTGGCGAAGTCGAGCACGCCCATCTTGGTCAGCGCCCGGCCCGCCCGGCGCATGCCGTAGAACATCTCCAGGTATTCGAGCATGGCCTCCTCGGGGTCGACCGCCAGCGCGTACACGTCGCCGCCGTCGGGCGCCACGGCGATGCGGCGCTCCTCGTACGGCAGCGGCGGCAGGTCGAAGATCTGGGCGATGCCCTGCCGGCCCTCGACCTCGACGAGCAGCACCTTGCGGCCGCCCGAGGCGAGCGCGAGCGCCAGCGCGGCGGCCACCGTCGTCTTGCCGGTGCCGCCCTTGCCGGTGACGACGTGCAGGCGCACGCCGTCCCAATCGGTGTCCCGAGAGTCCACGATTCGAGGCTACCGAACGGTCACTTGACGTAAGCCCACGAGAGTCCCGGAGATTGCTCACACTACGCTGATGGCCATGAAGAAATGGGAGTACCTCACGGCTCCGGTGCTGATCCACAACACCAAGATGATCCTCGACAACTTCGGCTCCGATGGCTGGGAGCTGGTCCAGATCCTGCAGGGCGCGACGCCCGAGCAGCTGGTCGCCTACTTCAAGCGGGAGAAGCAGTGACGCCTGAGCAGAAGATCGCCGACCTCGGGCTGGAGCTGCCCGAGGTGGTCGCGCCGCTGGCCGCCTACGTGCCCACGGCGCGCACCGGAAACCTGGTCTACACCTCGGGCCAGGTGCCCGTGGTGAAGGGCGAGGTGCGGTTCACCGGCAAGCTGGGCGCGGAGGTCAGCGTCGAGGAGGGGCAGGAGGCGGCGCGGATCTGCGCGCTCAACGCCCTGGCGGCGCTGAAGGCCGAGGTCGGCGACCTGGCCAAGATCAAGCGGATCGTCAAGGCCGTGGTGTTCGTGGCCAGCGCCCCCGACTTCACCGGGCAGCCGCAGGTCGCCAACGGCGCCAGCGAGTTCCTGGGCGAGGTGTTCGGCGAGGCGGGCAAGCACGCGCGCAGCGCGGTCGGGGTGGCGGCGCTGCCGCTGAACGTCCCGGTCGAGGTGGAGCTCATCGCCGAGGTGTCCTGAACGTCGGATATGTCACTATGACCGAGTGATGTTCTAGTTGGAGGTCATCGTGGCTGGTCTTCGGTTCTCTCGGGAACACGCCGAGCACATCAGAGACGTGCTGGCCGGGCGTGTCGCCCCGGTCCGCGCGCGGGACGCCGCCACCGTGGTGCTCTTCCGCGCGGGCCGGGCCGGCGGCATCCAGGTCTACCTGTTGCGGCGCAAGCCCACCATGGCCTTCGCCGCCGGCGCGTACGTCTTCCCCGGGGGGTCGGTCGACCCGCGCGACACCGACCAGGCCGTCGCCTGGGCGGGGCCGTCGCCCGTGGAGTGGGGGCGGGTCTTCCGCGCCGACGAGGCGGTGGCCAGGGGCCTGGTGTGCGCGGCCGTACGCGAGACGTTCGAGGAGTCGGGGGTGCTGCTCGCCGGGCCCGGCCCCGACTCCGTGGTCGCCGACACGCGGGGCGACGACTGGGAGACCGACCGGCTGGCGCTGCTCGACCGGAGCCTCGGCTTCGCCGACTTCCTCGCCAAGCGCGGCCTGGTGCTCCGGTCCGACCTGCTCAAGCCGTGGGCCCACTGGATCACGCCCGAGGCCGAGACCCGGCGCTACGACACCCGCTTCTTCGTCGCCGTGCTGCCCGAGGGCCAGCGCACCCGCGACGTCGGCGGCGAGGCCGACCAGGTCGAGTGGCGCCGCCCGGGCGAGGCTCTGGCCATGGCCGACCGAGGGGAGATCTTCCTGATGCCGCCCACGTACCGGACCCTGAGCGACCTGGCCCGCCACGACACCGTGGCGTCGGTGCTGGCCGAGGAGCGGGAGATCGTCACCGTGCTGCCCAGGGTCGTGGAGGTCGACGGCGAGTTCCGGCTGGAGTCGGCATGAGCGGGCTGCACATCCCGCTGGACACGCCCGACGGCTCGCGCACCGCGCACGCGGAGAACCTCCTCGCGCCCAACCCGTCGATCATGACGCTCGACGGCACCAACACGTGGGTGATCGGCGGCCGGGAGGTCGTCGTGGTCGACCCCGGGCCCGACGACGAGGCCCACCTGCTCCGGATCCGCGACCACCTGGGGGAGCGCAGGGTCACCCGGATCCTGCTCACCCACGGGCACTTCGACCACAGCGGCGGCGCCCGGCGGTTCGCCGAGCTGACCTCAGCGCCGGTGCGGGCCCTGGACCCGCGCCACCGGCTGGGCGACGAGGGGCT
This sequence comes from Nonomuraea sp. NPDC048826, assembly GCF_043198225.1. Taxonomy (NCBI): domain Bacteria; kingdom Bacillati; phylum Actinomycetota; class Actinomycetes; order Streptosporangiales; family Streptosporangiaceae; genus Nonomuraea; species Nonomuraea sp. NPDC048826. The sequence continues at coordinate 238,930 of NZ_JBICUQ010000009.1, forward strand.
CGCCGACGGCGACGTGGTGACCGTGGACGGGCTGGAGATCCACGTGTACGGCACGCCCGGCCACTCGGCCGACTCGCTCTGCTTCTGGCTGCCCGCCGACCGGGCCATGCTGACCGGCGACACCGTGCTCGGCCGGGGCACCACGATCATCGCGGGCGACGGCGGCCTGGCCGACTATCTCCGCAGCCTGGACCGGCTGAGATCGGTCGCGGAGAGCCTGGAGGCGCAGGCCCTGCTGCCCGGCCACGGCCCGGTGCTGCCCGACCCGATCGGGGCGCTCGACGGCTACATCGCGCACCGGCGCGAACGCCTCGACCAGATCAGGGAGGCGCGACGGCAGGGCGCGCGCACGCCGCGGGAGATCGTCAAGATCGTGTACGCGGACGTGGACCGCTCGCTCTGGCCCGCGGCGGAGATGTCGGTGCGGGCCCAGCTCGACTATCTGGACCGGTTGTAGAGCCGGTCGTGGTCGAGGATCACCACGGCCTTGGCCTCGATGCGCAGCCAGCCGCGCTGCGCGAAGTCGGCCAGGGCCTTGTTGACCGTCTCGCGTGAGGCGCCGACCAGCTGGGCCAGCTCCTCCTGGGTGAGGTCGTGGTGGACGCGCATGCCGTCGTCGGTCTTGGTGCCGAACCGCTCGGCCAGGTCGAGCAGCTGCTTGGCCACGCGTCCGGGCACGTCGGTGAACACCAGGTCGGCGAGCACGTCGTTGGTGCGGCGCAGCCGCTGGGCGAGGGCGCGCAGCAGGTGGAGCGCCACCTCGGGGCGGCCCGTCAGCCAGGGGCGCAGGTCGTCGTGGCCCAGCCCGGCCAGGCGCGCCTCGGTCAGCGCGGTCGCGGTGGCGGTGCGCGGCCGGGGGTCGAACAGCGACAGCTCGCCGAACATCTCGCTCGGGCCGAGCACGCTGAGGACGTTCTCCCGGCCGTCGGGGGAGGTGCGGGAGAGCTTCACCTTGCCTTCGAGCACCACGTAGAGCCGGTCGCCGGTCTCGTTCTCGTGAAAGATCGTCTGCCCTTTGGAGAGCTGGACCTCGGTGATGCTCGTCCGGAGCGCCGCGGCGCTCTCACGGTCGAGCGCGGCGAACAGGGGAGCCTTGCCCAGCACGTCTTCGGTGTTCACTCTGCCTCCTCTGCTGCCATTGTGACGCACACCACTCCGGGCGGCACACCTGGTGAGCAGGCTCGCCGCGGGTGTCGCTCAGGCTGGACGAACCGCGCTGGGCCCGAGGTGGTCCCCCCAAGACGAGCCGTGCGATCCTCCTGCCGAAGTGTACGAACAAAACCGTCAACATGCTTACTCATCCCCCGCTCCGGGTCCTCCAGTCGGCTAGATTCACCCATAAACGCGGTCTAGTCCCCTGGAGAGGGGATTTATGATCATCCGTCTGACGGTCCGGGACCCGGCGATCCCCGCCCAGCACGACGTCGAGGTGACCGCGGAACCGGACACCCCCATCGCGTCCCTGCTGCGTGCCCTGCCCGTGGCGGTCGACGAGCGGCCCTGCTTCGTCGGCACCGGCAAGCTGGACCCGGACGCCACCGTCGCCGACAGCCCGCTCGTGCACGGGTCGGTCATCAGCGTCGGCGAGCCCGAGCGGTCCCGGCCCTGGCGGCCGATGGCCGCGGCCGGCGCGGTCCGCGTGTTCGCCGGGCCCGACGCAGGACGCGTGTTCTGGCTCAGCCCCGGCCGGCACGTCATCGGGCGGCGGCGCGGCGACCTCACCCTGCCCAGAGACCAGACGGTCGCCGAACCGCACGCCCAGCTGGAGGTGTCCTGGACCGGCGAGGTCACCGTGGTGGACCTCGGCGGCGGCGCGCTCGTCGACGAGCTCCCGGCCGACGGGCAGGCGGCACTGCGCCCCGACTCCGTGCTGCGGGTCGGCGGTGACCGGCTGCGCTGGGTGCCGCTGCCGCCCGCGCGGCTCAAGGCCGTCCGCAGCCTGGACGGCCGGGTCGACTTCGACCGTGCCTTCGCCCCGTCCCCGGCCGTGCCCGCCGAGCGGATCACCCTGCCGAGAAGCGAGGCCACCCCGCGCACCTTCGCCGTCCAGCTCCTGTCGTCGCTCATCCCGCTGCCGATCGCGGTGCTCATGGCGGTGTTCCTGCAGAGCCCGTACTTCCTGCTGTTCGGGCTGCTGACGCCCGTCACGTTCTTCGGCACCCAGTGGGTCGAGGGCCGCCAGCGCAAGCGCAAGGAGCGCGAGTTCGCCGAGCGCAAGCGGGAGACGGCCGAGCGGATGCGCCGGCACGTCGTACGGGAACAGTGGCTGCGCGCCCTGGTCGCGCCCGACGAGGTGGATCTGACCATCGCCGCCTTCCACGAGGGGCCGGGGCTGTGGCCGCGCAACGCCGACTCGCCCGACGGGCTGGCGCTGCGCGTCGGGGTGGCGGACGAGCGGGCCGCCGTCGAGCTGAGCGGCGAGCCCTGGGAGGGGTTCGAGGAACCCATGCTGCGCGGCGCGCCGGTCACCGTCGACCTGCGCGAGATCGGGGTGCTCGGCGTCGTCGGGCCGCCCCCGTCCACGGACGCGCTGCTGCGCTGGCTGCTCGTGCAGCTCGGCACCCTGCGCGACCCGGACGAGCTGCGGCTGGTCGTCATCACCGCGTCCGGCGGCGACCACCTGGCGTGGACGCGCTGGCTGCCGCACCTGGCCGGCGGCGCCGGAGTGCCCTGCATGGTCGGCAACACCCCGCAGACCAGGACCGAACGGATCGACGAGCTCAAGGACCTCGTCGGCGAGCGGGTGAAAGCCGTCAAGTCGTCCAGGGAGACCCGGTTCGGCGAGGAGATCGTCGTCGTGCTGGACGGCGCCAGGGCGCTGCGCGACATCCCCGGCATGAAGGAGGTGCTGCGCGAGGGTCCCTCCGTCGGGGTGTACGTGATCTGCGCCGACCAGCGCAGTCTCAACGAGTGCCGCGGCGTGTGCGAGCTGGACGGCACCCGGCTGATGCTCACCAGGGGACGCCAGGGCCTGCCGACGCCCGTGCAGCCCGAGTATCTGGGGGAGGAGGCAGCCGAGCGGATCGCCCGCGCGCTGGCCCCCATGCGCGACCGGCTCACGCTGGCCCGCGCCGAGAACGTGCTGCCCGACGCGCTGCGCCTGCTCGACGTGCTCGGCCTCGGCGTGCCCGACGCGGACGCCGTGCTCCGCCGCTGGGCCGCGTCACCCGGCCCCACCACCAGGATCCCCGTCGGCGGCGACGGCGCCGGCCCGGTCGCCGTGGACCTGGCTGCCGACGGACCGCACACCATGCTCGGCGGGGCCACCGGGGCGGGCAAGAGCATCCTGTTGCAGACCCTGGTCACCTCGCTGCTGCTGGCCAACCGGCCCGACGAGCTGAACCTGGTGCTCGTCGACTTCAAGGGCGGCAGCGCGTTCCTGCCGTTCGAACACTGCCCGCACGTGGTCAGCCTGATCCGCTCCACCGGCGACACCGCCGCCGACGTCTTCGACGAGGCCGCCGCCCTGCGGGTGCTCTCCTCCGTACGGGCCGAGGTCCGGCGCCGCGAGGCCATCCTGGCCAGGTACGGGGGCGAGATCGACGCGTACTGGGCCGCCGGCGGCAGGCTGCCGCGGCTCGTCATGGTGTTCGACGAGTTCGCCCGGGTGCTGGAGACCTCGCCCGACTTCCTGCGCGAGCTGGTCAACGTGGCCGCCAAGGGCCGCTCGCTCGGGATGCACCTGGTGCTGGCCACCCAGTCGCTCCAGGGCAAGCTGTCACCCGAGCTGAAGAACAACATCTCGCTCCGCATCACGCTGCGCCAGAACGAGCCGTCGGACAGTACCGAGGTGCTCGGCGTGCCCGACGCCGCCACCATCCCGTCCCGGCTGCGCGGGCGCGGCATGATCATGCGGGTGGGCGCGGAGCAGCGCACCCCGCAGCCCTTCCAGACCGGATACCTGGGCAACCCGCCGCCCACCGGCGCCGCGCCCGCCACCGCCCGCCTCGTCCCGTGGGCGTCCCTCGGCCTGCCGCGGCCCGAGCCTGCGGGCCCGCCGCGCGGCACCCGTACCGACCAGGACCTCGCCATCCAGGCCGTGATCGCGGCGTCCGCGCGCGTGCCGATGGACCCGCCGTTCCGGCCCCTGCTGCCGCCGCTGCCGGCCGCGCTGCCCGCCTCCGCCCTGCCCCCGACGGCGGGCATCCCGTACGGGCTCGCGGACGACCCCGTCAACCAGGCGCAGCCCGCGATGGCGCTGGACCTCGCCGGGACGGAACGGCTTATGGTGGCGGGCGGGCCCCAGTCGGGGCGCACCACGTTCGCCCGCACCCTCATCAGCGGGCTCGACCCCGGCCGGGCGTGGCTGTACGTGATCGAGAACCAGCCTGGCGGGCTGGCCGCGTACGACGCGTTGCCGCACTGCGGCGCCGTGGTCTCCGCCGCCGAGCCCGACCGGGTCCGGCGCCTGATCACCTGGCTGGCCGCCGAGACCGAGCGTCGCAAGCACGCCCGGGCCGCGGGCGACCCGCCGATCCTGCTGGTCGTCGACGGGTGGGAGTGCTTCGAGGACCGCGCCGACCCGGACTTCTTCGAGTCGAACCTGCTGGTCACGGTACGCGCCATCGCCGCCGGAGGGCCGCCCGTGGGCGTGCACGTGGTGGCGGTCGGCGGCTACGACATGCTGCGCGGGAAGACGCCCGACCTGTTCTCGCAGCGGCTGTTCCTGCCGTTCCCGCGCGAGGAGACCCGGCGGTCGCACCTCGCGTCCGGCATGGTGTCGCCGCCGGTCCTGCCCGGCCGGGCCATCGAGGCGGCCACCGGGTTGCACGTCCAGGTCGCCCTGCCCGGCGAGCCGGACCCGCGCCCCGGCCTCGTCGCCCGCCCCTTCCCGCCGATGCCGGCATCGGTGCCTCTCGCGGCCCTGGACGTCCCCGGGGTGGCGCTCGGGGTCGGCGGGCCCGACGTCGCGCCTCTGGGGCTCGACCTCTTCGACGCCGGGCCCCACCTGGTGCTGGTGTCCGGGCCGCCCGGGTCCGGGCGCAGCAACGCCGCGCTGGTGCTGGCCACGGGGCTGCTCGACCGGGGTGTGCCCGTCCTGGCCGTGGCGCCGCCCCGGTCGCCGCTGTCCCGGCTGCCCGGCGCGCTGTCAGGCACGGCCTTCCCGGACACGGCGCTGCGGGAGGCGGTGGCGGGCTGGGACCGGTTCGCCGTGGTGGTGGACGACTTCGACCAGATCACGGTGACGCCGTCGGAGAAGAACTTCGAGACCCTGCCCACGCTCCTGCAGGAGACCACCGCCCTGTCGCAGCTGGGGCGGCGGGCGCTCGTGCTGTGCGGGGACGCGCTTCCGGTGCTCGAAGGGCAGCGCCGCTCACTGGCCGGGGTCCTCACGGAAACCCTCCGCAGCGGCACCCGCCTCCTGCTCGCCCCGGCCAACCGGGTGGTGGCCAGGGAACACGGCCTCACCCTGGAACCGGACCAGTACTTCACCGGCCCCCCGGGCCGCGCCTACCTGGCGGCGGCCCGCCGCCTGGACCTGGTCCAACTGGCCCTGCACGACGATCAGAGGTCTTCGGGGGCGTAACACTTCGGGTCGTTGTCGAAGCCGTTCCAGTAGACCCAGAGCCTGCCGCAGGTCGGACAGCGGAACATGGATTTCGCGGCCAGGTAGATCTTCTCGACGTCCACGAGACCCTGGAAGGTGTCGAACTCGGTGTCGGACATCAGCTTCCACTCCAGCGGGTTCGGTATCTCGCCGCTGGTCCGAATGATCGTCCCGCACTTGCAGAAGAACTTCGCCATCAGGGCAACACCACGATTTCGCCGACCCGTCCACCCGTGCCTGCCACCCGGTTCGCGATGTTAGCCAGATCCACCGCGTTGACCGAGGACTCCGCCAGATCGACGATAACCCCGCCGCCGTGCACCTGGCTGCCTTTGGACGCGACGGCGCTGACGATCCTGTTGGCGTTCCCGGTCCTGGGCGTGTAGACGTCCCAGCGGACGTCGTCGACCAGCAGGTCACTGGTGCCGCCCCCGGCCCGCGTCCCCGCCGGATCGCGCAACAGCACCCGGTGGCCCCGCCCGGCCATGTACTGGGCGGCGCGTACCTCGGAAGGTGACGGCGCCTTGGCGGTGACCCGGAGCACGCCCAGTTGAGGACCGGCGATGAACTGCGGGTACGGGGCGAGCCCGAGCGGATCCAGCCCCTGGACGGCGTTGTCCACGTATGTGTGGGGGTCCCAGCCGCCGATGAGCCCGATGGGGTCGCCGCTGACGTACCTCGCCGTCTCCGGGTCGTAGTAGCGGAAGTGGTTGTAGTGGAGGCCCGTTTCGTCGTCGGCGTACTGGCCGGGGAAGCGGAGGGGGCAGGCGGTCGCCTGGGGAGGGCCGACGGGGGCGCCCCAGAGGGAGTGCCGTTCGCGCCAGGCCACCTCGCCCTCCGGGGTGACCAGTTCCGTCGGGGTGCCGACGAGGTCGGTGGTGATGGCGTAGAAGCGGGCGTCCACCTCGTCCTGGCTGGGGTCCTGGTCGAGCTGCGTGAGGGGGTGGAAGGTGCCCGGTGACCAGTTCCAGGTGGTGGTGCGGGAGTCCGTGAGCTGTTCGGCCAGGTGGAGGCCGTCCCAGACGAAGTCGACGCGGGTGGTGCCGTCCGTCTTGGCGATGCGGCGGCCGAGGGGGTCGTAGAGGTAGCGCCAAGTGGTGCCGTCGGGGGTGGTGACGGAGGTGAGGCGGTCGTCGGCGTCCCAGGTGTAGTGCCAGGTCCTGGGCTTGGTGGAGAGGGACGCGCGACGGCGCAGGACCGCGCGGCCCTGGGCGTCGTACGCGTAGGTGGTCTTGCCCGCGGCGCGGATCATCGTGCCCTGGTACGAGCGGGCGCCGGGGGCGGTGCCGGGCCAGGCGGCCTCGGTGAGCCGGCCGGCGGGGGAGTAGGCGTACGACTCGGTCCAGGACGGGCCGGTGACGGAGGTGGGGCGGCCCACCGGGTCCAGCTCGTAGTGGCGGGGGCCGTCGTGGAGGTCGGAGACGGCGGTGAGGTGGCCGTCGGGGCGGTACTCGTACGCGCGCCGCTGGAGGACCCGGCCGCGGCCCGAGAGGAGGGTCTGGGCGCGCAGCCGGGAGTCGGGGTCCCACTCGCGGGTGAGGGCGAGGGTGGTGCCCAGGTGGCGGGCGGTCTCGCGGCCGAGCGGGTCGTGGGTGAAGTGCAGGGTGTGGCCGGCCGTCCGGAGGGATTCGACCTGGTCGCGGGCGTCGTAGGTCCAGGTGGTCTCGGCGCCTGACGGGGTGCGGCGCAGGACGCGGCGGCCGAGGGCGTCGTAGGCGGAGGCGACGGTGCGCCCGTTGCAGGTCTCCGCGACCACGCGGCCGTGGGCGTCGCGTTCGACGCGGAGGTCGGCGTCGGGGCCGGCGGCGTGGACGAGGCGGCCCATGAGGTCGTGGGCGAAGGTGGTCTCGCGGTCGCCGGAGCGTTGCCGTGTCACGAGGCCGAGGGGGTCGCGGGTGTAGGTGACGCGCTCGCCGGCGCCGTTGACCTTCTCGACGAGCCGGCCTCCGGCGTCGTACGCATAAGTCAGGACTCGGCCGTTGAAGTCGGTTTCGCTGACGGGGTTGCCCGCCGGGTCGTACGCGTACCGCCAGGTGAGCCCCTGCGGATCGGTGACCTCGACCAGTCGCAGCTCGGTGTCGTACGTGAAGCGCAGCCGCGCCCCGTCGGGCCCGGTCCTGGACACCGGCAGGTCGAACGGGCCGACCTCGACGTGCGTGGACTGGCCGAGCGCGTCCACGTGCTCGACCAGGTTGCCCTCGGCGTCGTACCGCCACCGCTCATGGGCGCCGCTCGGCAGGGTGCGGCCGGTCAGCCGGCCCTCGACCGTCCAGGTGCAGCGGGTGGCCGCGCCCAGCGGGTCGACGATCGTGGTGACGCGGCCGAACGCGTCGCGTTCGTACCGGGTGGTCGCGCCGAGCGGGTCGGTGACGGCGAGGGGAAGGCCGGCCGGGTCGGTTTCGACCGTGTGCGCGTGGCCGAGCGCGTCGGTGACGGCGGTCAGGTGGCCGCGCGGGTCGTAGGCGTACGTCTCGCCGGTCCGGGAGTCGGCCGTGAGGTTGCCGCGTTCGTCGTACGCGCGCCGCCAGACCGCGCCGTCGAAGTCCTCGATCGTGACGGGCAGCCCGTGGTCGCCGACGGTGAAGGCCCGCCGGGCGCCGTCGGGGCGGGTGATCGCGACCAGCGCGCCGCCGTCGTACGCGTACCCCTCGGTGTCGCCGAGCGGGCCGGTACGGGAGAGCGGGCGGCCGTGCCGGTCCCAGGCGTATACGGTCTCGTGGCCGAGCGGGTCGATCTCCCGTACGACCTGGAACCGCTCGTTGTAGTGATAAGTCGTGATGTGTCCTAGAGAGTCGCGGGCCCGCGTCACCCCGTCCTCGTACACCAGCTCGACGTCGAAGATCCCGGCCGCCCCCGAGCCGCGCACGCACCGCCCCTCACCGTCGTAGGCGTAGGCGTACCAGGCCCCGATCCGGTCGTCCCACCGCGTCATCCGCCCCGACGCGTCGTAGCCGAACCGCAGCGGCAGCCCCGAGGAGTCGACCACCTCCACCAGGTTCCCGTCCTCGTACGCGTACGACAGCAGCGTCTGCCCCGCACCGCGCAGCCGGATGGAGACGATCAGCCCGTCGTGCGTCTCGACGTCCAGCCGGTAGCCGCCCGAGTGCGCCACCTCGGCGGGCAGCCCGTCCTCGGTGTAGTGGAAGTCGATCCGGTTGCCGTTGCGGTCGGTGACGGCGGCCAGCGGCACGGTGCCCAGCTCGCCGAAGAACCCGGAGAAGCGCGTGGTCAGCCCGGTTTCCGGATCGGTCACCGTGTACGAGCCGTCGTCCCCGCGCAGCTCCAGCCAGGGCCCTTCGACCGGCACGGCGAAACCGTCGTTTTCGGGGTGCGGGAAGGACACCAGCGTCCCGGAGGCGGTCACCAGGCACACGCCCGCGTCGTCGATCTCCAGCCGCTGGTCGAAGGTGGACGCCCAGGACCTGCCGAAGAACCGCCCGGTCCCGTGGTCCGACAGATGCGTGCGTTCGAGCACCAGCGGCAGCACCCCGGGCAGCTCCACGTCCACCTGCGGCAGGATCACCACACCGGTGGGGAAGTGCACCGGGTCCTTGCTGAACGCCTGCTTCGTCCTGCCCCAGGCCGACGCCGCGGCGGAGGAGGCGCGGCCCTTCAGCGAGCCGAGCGCCGAGCGGATGGACGCGCCGCGCGCGCCGAGCCCGGCCAGCCTGCCGCCGCCGGCCCGGACGGCCGCGGCCATCCCGCCCAGCGCGAGGCCGCCGCGGGCCAGCAGCCCGACGCTCCTGCCGCCGGGGATGACGCCCAGCGCGTCCAGCGCGACCTGTCCCAGGCCCGCCTTGCCCTGGCGGTACTTGTTCAGGCTGTCGGCCAGCACCACCGCCCCCGCGGCGACCGCGACCCCGGCCAGGATCGCCCCGGCCAGGCCGCCGGTGCCGATGATCAGCACGGCCACGCCGGCGACCAGCGCGACCTTGCCGGCGAAGTCGACGAACGCGTCCCACGACCGGAACGGCGCGGTCACCGTGTCGAGCGCCTTGCGCAGCAGCGACCGGTTCTGGATGCCGCTGCCTTCGAGCGCCTGCTCGATCTCCTCGACGGCCCTGTTCTCGGCGTCGCCGCGCAGCCGGGCGGCCTCGTCGGCGAGCCTGCGGGCCCGGTTGCGCTCGGCGTCGGCGCCGCGGGCCCGCTGCACGGCGGGCCGCACCGACGCCTGCACGGCCGGGTCGGCGGCGGTCACCGCCGACTCCAGCTCGGGCAGCGCGCCGCCCGCGTTCGGCAGATGCGCCCGCACCTCCCTGACCGCGCCCTGGTACTGCTCGACGGCGGCCGTGCCCTGGCGCAGCGCGCTGCCCGCCCGGGTCTTGGCCTGCTCCAGGCTGCCCGCGTACGTCATGAGCGCGTCGCCCGCGCCCCGGTACGCCTTGGCCAGCTTGGCCAGCTCGCCGGGCAGCTCACCCAGAGCCTCGGTGTACGAGGCCGCGTAGTCGCCGCGCATCCGGAGCGTGCCGGCGTTCCCGGACACCCCGCGCAGCTTGGCGGTGTTGTCGTCGGCCAGCCGCGCCTCGCCGAGCAACCGGCCGGCGAGCGCGCGGACCTGGCCGGGGTCACCCGGTGCGGGATCACCGGGCAGACCGAGGACGTCCCATCCGGCCGGCATGCTCATGGGATCACCCTCCGGAGCTGAGCGAGGCGTCGAGCTCGCGGTGCTTGGCGATCGCGGTCTTGAGGAACTGGCTCATCCCGTCCAGCCCCTGCATGACCTGCTTGGCGCCGGTGTTCCACTGCTCGTAGTCCTGCTGGAACTTGCCGGACGCGCGCTCGGTGACGAAGTCGCTGCTGACGAGCTGGTCGATCATCGACTTGAGCTGGGTCAGCCGGCCTTCGATGTCCTCCTTCTCCTTGTTCAGGCGGTTCGCACTGCTCTCCACCTGGGGGAAGCTCAAGTGGTGGGTGCCACCTGCCATGACAGATCACTCTCCTTGTTTTCCTTCTCGGTTAGCTTCTCGGGTCCGACCAGGCCAAGGTGGCGCTGATCGCGTCGAACAGGTCGAGCATCGGTTCGGCCAGGTCGTGCTGCGGGCTGGTGAGCACCAGGTCCAGCACGCCCTCGTCGCCGGGCACGGGCACGAGCGTCTGCATGGCCACGGCGTCCTCCCGCACGCCGCGCACCCGTACGGCCCGCCCGGCGGGGATCTCCACGATCCGCACCTCACGCCAGACAGGGGAGTCCGAGCTCGGTGCGATCGCCGTCACGCCCGAGGCGATGGCCTCGACCGTGTTGCCCGCCGGGTCCGGATCGCCGGAGGTGTGGAAGGCCATGAGCGTGGCGATCACGGCCGGGGCGCCCTCTTCCATGTCGGTCATGGCCGCGCCGAAGACCGCGCCGTGCCGTCCCGCCAGGTCGGCCACCTCGCGCAGCAGCCTCACCAGGGTCGGCCGGTGCGGCTTGAGCGCGGGGGCGGCGGCGATCCGCGCGTCCACCGCCCTGGACAGGTCGGCCCCCCGGCCGGCCCGCCAGACGTCGAACGTGTACCAGGACTCGGGCACCCGCACCGTGAACCCGAACGGCAGATCAGCCACCGGCCACCCCCGCGAAGAACGCGTCCACGCCCTCCGGGCGCAGCGCCACCCCGTACGAGCTGACGTCCCGGCCGGGCGTCAGCCGGGGCGCGGGCTCCGCCAGGCCGTCGACGCTGACGGCCCCGACCTGGGTGCCGTCGGCCAGCACGATCCAGCCGCCGATGATCCGCGAGCCGCGCACGTCGGCGGTGGCCCGGTAGAGCCCGGACGGCTTGCGCACCGTCGAGGCGGTGAACCGCCAGGTGTCCCCTCGGGGGCCGAGCCGGCCGGTCGCTCTGCCGTCGCGCAGCTCGGCGGTGAGCGTGAAGTCCCCGTCCTCGGCGCCGGAGAGCTTCACCCGGTTGTCCCTGGCGGTGCCCTTCATCCAGACCTCGTTCGTGCCGTCGCAGAAGTAGCCGACCGCCTTGCCTCCCCGGATCGACACGGCGACGAGTCCGCCGCGGCTGACCCGCCCGGCCAGGTCGGCCTTCTTCGGCGTGGGGTCCCGGCTCTCCTCGGGGGTGGGCCCGGGTTCGGGGGACCGCGCGGACACGGGCTCGGGCGGCCGCGGCGCGGGCGTACCGACGAGGGCGAAGACGCCCCACGCCACGCCGGTCGCCAGCAGGATGCCGGTGATCAGGCCGAGCGCGAGCGGCGAGCCCCTCACGAGTCGCTCCCCTGGGAGGAGGTGGTCAGCGCCTCGGCGAGCGACCCGTCGAGCGTGCCGGTGCCCTCCACCAGCGCGTCCAGCAGGCCTGCGGCCCGCTCCAGCAGCTGGTCCATCTTCTCCCTGTTGTCGGACGACTCCTCGAAGAACCGGCGCAGCGCCGCGTCGACCTTCGCCGACCCGGTCTCGCCGCCGCGCCCGCCCAGGGTGCCGCCGTCCAGGGCGGACCTGATGGCCTTGAGGTCGCGCGAGACGTTCGCGGCTTCCCGCCGGTCGGCGGAGAACTCCTCAGCCATGGGTCACCTCCCCTCGCGCCAGTCCCGGTACGAGGTCTCGCTCGTCAGCGGTCCCGCGTTCACGCTGGTCATCTCCAGGCGCAGCCGCTCGGGCCGCCCTTGGCCGTCCAGGCGCAGCTCGAAGGCGACGTCACCGGTGGCGATCACGCCCGCGTACGCGCCGATGGTCTCCTCGCCGCGCACGCTCTCCAGCGGCACCCGGCCGCTCAGCGTCCGCCCGCCGTCCGCCACCCGCACCTTCCGGCCGGCCGCGGTCAGCAGCGCCTCGATCGTGTACGGGGAGCTGTTGCGCCGGGCGTGCAGCGCGTACTGCTGGAGGCACGAGCCCGCGGCCGGTCGCTCCAGGTCGAACGGGACGCCGTCCACGCTGCCGCCGCCCGCCGCGAGCCGCACCTGCCCGCTCCGGGATCCGCAGCCGACCCGCATCGCGTACGCGGTCGGCGCGCCCCGGTCGCGGCTGAGCGTGCCCTCGGCGGTCAGCTTGTCCCCGGTACGGGCCAGCTCGGCCCGCTGCTGGAACGTGGCCGTACGGGAGCCGATGCCGACGGGCGTGACCTCGCGGTCGCCGCCACCGGCGGTCAGCGAGACCGCGGCCATGGTGACCAGGAAGATCCCGCCGGCCACGCCCGCGTAGAAGGCCGGCCGTCGCCACGGCGCCTCAGGGTGGTCGGGAGGCGGCTCCGGCGGGCGGGAGGCGGGCGCCAGCACCCGCTCCTCCGCCTCGCGCAGCAGGTCCTCCACCGAGCCGACCGGCCCCGCCGTCGCGTGTCCGAGCAGGATCCGTACCAGATGCGCCGAGGACGGCCGCGCGGCCGCTTCCGGGCGCAGGCACTCCTCCACCACGGACCGCAACGCGGGCGGCAGCACGTCCAGGTCGCCGCCGCCGGCCGCGAAGGCCACCACCTCCGCCCAGTCGCGCACGTCCTGCGCGCGCAGGTCCTCGGCGGACAGCGGCGCCCGCCAGTCGAGATACACCGGCCCCGCGGTGTCGAGCACGATCGCATCGGGACGGAGCCCCAACCCTGACGCCCCGCCGAGGTGCAGCCTGGCCATGGCGGTGGCGCAGGCCAACGCGAGCCTGTGCAACGCCTCGCCCTTGACCGGGCCACGCGTCCGCACGGCGTCCGCAAGCAGCTCTCCCCGTACGCGGAGGCTCTCACCGGCGTTGATGGTCATCGCCGTCTCCCCATTCCAGCCTCGTTGTCGCGCTCTTGTACGCAGAGACGGCGGGGGAGGGTTCAAAGGAAGGCGAAAAATTTCCCCATGTCCCGGGAAGCGGGCGCGTGGCCATACTCTTGCGGCATGGCGACGAACGTGGCGGGCGCCCGCGGACGCAAGCCGGAGACCCGGCTGGGGCTGGTGCGGCGGGCCAGGAAGATGAACCGGGTCCTCGCGGAGACCTACCCCGACGCCCACTGCGAGCTCGACTTCACCAACTCGTTCGAGCTCCTGGTCGCCACCGTGCTGTCGGCGCAGACCACCGACGTGCGGGTCAACCTGACCACGCCCGCGCTGTTCGCGAAATACCCGACGCCCGACGACATGGCCGCCGCCAACCCCGAGGACCTGGAGGCGATCATCAAGCCGACCGGGTTCTTCCGGGCGAAGACCCGCTCGCTCATCGGGCTGGCCACCGGCCTGCGCGACCGGTTCGGCGGCGAGGTGCCGCGCAAGATGGCCGACCTCGTCACGCTGCCCGGCGTCGGCCGCAAGACCGCCAACGTCGTGCTCGGCAACGCGTTCGGGGTGCCGGGGCTGACCGTCGACACCCACTTCCAGCGGCTGGTGCGCCGCTTCGGCTGGACCGAGGAGACCGACCCGGTCAAGATCGAGCAGGTGGTCGGCGAGCTCATCCCCAAGCGTGAGTGGACCGTCTTCTCCCACCGGATCATCTGGCACGGCCGGCGCATCTGCCACGCCCGCAGGCCCGCGTGCGGCGTCTGCCCGCTGGCCGCGCTCTGCCCCTCCTACGGCACCGGCCCGACGGCCGCCGAGGAGGCCCGCAAACTGGTGCGTTCCGGGCCCTTCTCGTAGCCGGGGAAGCTCCCTGATCCCCCCGGCGTTGGAGAAGTCGTGACCGAGGTGCCCCACTGGCTCGACCAGCTCGCCGCCAACGCCGCCACGACCCTCGTGCCCCCCGGGCTGCGCCCGCCCGCCCGCGGCGGCCGCAAGGCGGCGGTGCTGGCGCTGTTCGGCGACGGCCCCTACGGCCCCGACGTGCTGCTCATCCAGCGCAGCGCGCGCGGACGCCGGCACCCCGGCCAGCCGGCCTTCCCCGGCGGCGGCGTCGACCCCGACGACGACGGCCCGATCGGCGCCGCGCTGCGCGAGGCCGAGGAGGAGACCGGCCTCGACCCGCGCGGCGTCACCGTGCTCGGCACCATGCCCGAGCTCTACCTCTCGCACAGCGACAACCGGGTCACGCCCGTGCTCGGCTGGTGGCACGACCCGTCGGCCGTGCACGCCGCCTCGCCCGACGAGGTCGACTCCGTCGAACGGGTGCCGGTGGCCGAGCTGACCGACCCGGGCAACCGCGTCATGCTCCGCTGGCGGGCGGGCATGGCGGGCCCGGCCTTCCGGGTACGCGGGATGCTCGTGTGGGGGTTCACCGCGGCGGTGCTCGACGGGATGCTCCGCGACAGCGGGCTGGAGCTGCCCTGGGACCGCGACCGGGTGGAGGAGATCCCCGTCGAGGTGCTAAATCTCGCGGCCCGTGGCTAGCGCCACGCCGAGCGAGGCCCAGCCCGCCACGTCGGCGTCGGCGTCCTCGGTCAGCGAGCGCAGCGCGGCCAGCCCCGAACGATCCGGCGGGTCGCCCAGCACGTGCTGCAACGCGTAGGCCGCCCCGTACCGCACCCGCGCGTCCCCATGGTGCGCCAGGTCGATCACCGACGGCAGCGAGCGCGGGTCGCCGAGATGACCGAAGGCGATCAGCACCGAGTAGAGCACCACCGCGTCGTCCTCGCTGGCCGCCAGATAACGCAGGATCGGCAGCGTACGGTCCACGTACGCGCCCAGCATGCCCAGGATGTCGACGCCCAGCAGCCGCTCGAACGCCTCGTCGGCCGCGCACAGCCGCCGGGCCTCGATGAAGGACTCCAGGTCACCGCGCTCCCGCAGCAGGCTGATCACCTGCCACCGCACCGGCCCGTCCGGGTCGGTGTCCTGGAGAGCTGCCTCGATGAGACCGCGAACTGTTCCCTCGAACGGCGGCATGCGGATCACGCTAACCGTCACGTACGGGCGGTCCTGGCCGAAGACATGCACACTTGACCCAGTCCCTGGTTAGCTTTGAAGCGTGCGCGGTGATCTGCTTGACCTCATATTGATCGGCCTCGTGATCGCCTTCGGGATCTCGGGATACCGGCAGGGCTTCATCATCGGTGTGATGAGCTTCGTCGGATTCGTGGGCGGGGCCGTCCTCGGGGTGTTCATCGCGCCGCCGATCGCCCGCGCCATCGTCGACGGCGACACGCCTCAGGCGCTGCTCGCCATCGTGGTCGTCTTCCTCGCCGCGACGATCGGCCAGTTCGCCTCCTCGACGATCGGCGCCGTGGTGCGCTCGCACGTCACGTGGGAGCCCGCCAAGGTCGCCGACGCGGTGGGGGGCACGTTCGCCAGTGCGCTGTCGGTCCTGGTGATCGCCTGGCTGATCGGTTCGCTGATCGTCTCGACCTCGTTCACCCCGCTGGTCGACCAGGTCAAGGGGTCGTTGCTGCTCACCACCGTCGACCAGGCCATCCCGCAGGCCGCGCGCAACTGGCAGCAGCCGTTCAAGAAGTTCATCGACCGCTCCGAGTTCCCGCCGGTCTTCGACGCGATCGGCGCGGGCCAGCTCGTCGACGTCGACCCGGCCCCGCGCAGCATCCTCAAGGGCGCCAAGCTGGAGCGGGCCACCCGCGCCATCGTCAAGGTGCAGGGCAACGCCGAGAGCTGCAACAAGCACATCGAGGGCACCGGCTTCGTCTACGCCCGCGACCGCATCATGACCAACGCGCACGTCGTCGCCGGGGTCACCCGCGACCTGCAGATCGTCGACCACAGCGGCAGGCGGCACGCCGCCACGGTGGTCCGCTACAACCCGCGCCGCGACATCGCCGTACTGCGCGTGCCCGGCCTCGGCCTGCCCGCGCTCGCCTTCGACGGCGAGGCCCAGAAGGGCGACAACGCGATCATCGCCGGCTTCCCGAAGGGCCAGGGCTTCACCGCCGAGCCGGCCCGCATCCGCAGCCGCATCAACAACGCCGAGAGCCCCGACATCTACCGCGACACCAACGTCACCCGCTCGGTCTACGCCATCCGCGGCGTGGTGCTGCCGGGCAACTCCGGCGGCCCGCTGCTCACCGTCGACGGCCGGGTGTACGGGGTGATCTTCGCGGCCGCGGTCAGCCAGGAGGAGACGGGTTACGCGCTCACCGCCGACGAGGTCCGCCCCGACGCCGACCAGGGCAGGAACGACACCAGCCCGGCCGACACCCAGGAGTGCGACTGACCCTCAGCCCGGGTCGCCCGGCAGCTCGGCCAGGATCAGGGTGATCGCCGCGCCGGCGTCGCTGTCTTCGTTCAGGGCGGACGCCGCCCTGCCCACCGCGTCGTACGGGTCGCCGTACGACTGCACCCGGGCCGCGCCGCGGGCGAACAACGTCAGCGCGCCGCGCCCGTTGCCGCGCTGCAGATGGGTCAGCCCCACGCAGATCTGCGCCAGGCCCTGCCACAGCTCGCGCTCCTCCTCGGGGGCGCACTTCCAGCGGCCCTCGAACACCTCGTGCGCGTTGAACGGCAGCCCCTCGGCGAGGAACCGGCGGCCGTCGGCGAGCGCCTGCCCGGTGGTCGGCGCGTAGTCGTCGGGCACCCTCGGCGTCCCCGCCGAACCGTACGGCAGCGGCCGGCCGAACGCGTCACGCGGCCGGGCGTTGCGCGGGCGGCCCTCCGGGTCTCGGTCTCTCATCGATCGGGCTCCGGGTCCGCGAGCCAGCCGATCAGCTCGGTGTCGAACACGTCGGGAATCTCCTCGTGCGGGTAGTGGCCCGCCCCCTCGAACAGCCGCCAGCGGTACGGGGCGGCGACGTATCGGCCCGACCCCTGCGCGGTGCGCGGCAGCGCGCAACGGTCGAGCGCGCCGTGGAGTTGGAGGGTCGGCGCCTCGACCTCGGTGCGCATCGTCCTGGCGTAGCGGTGGCCGTCGGGGCGCAGCTGCGAGCGGCCGAACCACCGGTGGTACTCCAGCGCGCAGTGGGACACCGTCGGGATCCTGAACGCCTCGCGGTAGGTGCGCGACGTCTCCTCGTCGGGCCACTCCGGCCCGGACCACTCGTCGAGCAGCTTGCCCACGAGCGCGCCGCCCCGGCGGGTCAGCCGCCACTCCGGCAGCAGCGGGAGCTGGAAGCCGAACGCCCGGCGGCTCGCCTTGAGCTGGCCGAACGGGTCCGTCAGCAGCGCGTTGCGCAGCCGCAGCGGGTGCGGGGCCGCCACCGCCACCAGCCGGTGCACGCACTTCGGGTCGAGCACCGCCATCGTCCAGGCCAGCAGCCCGCCCCAGTCGTGGCCGACCACGATCGCCCCTGTCTCGCCCAGCGCCCTGATCAGCCCCGTCGCGTCGGCGGCCAGCGTCGGCAGGTCGTAGCCGCGCGGCGGCTTGTCGCTGTCGCCGTAGCCGCGCAGGTCGACCGCGACCGCGCGATAGCCAGCCGCGGGCAGCGAGACGAGCTGGTGACGCCACGTCCACCAGAACTGCGGGAACCCGTGGAGCAGCAGCACCAGCGGCCCCTCACCCGCCTCCACCATGTGGAACCGGGTGCCTCCCGCGTGCACCGCGCGGTGCGTCCACGGACCCTCGATGCGGACGACGGCCTCGTCAGGCGCCATCGCTCGCCACCGGCCTCTTGACCGGGCTGGG
The DNA here is from genome assembly GCF_043198225.1 of Nonomuraea sp. NPDC048826. Classification (NCBI taxonomy): domain Bacteria; kingdom Bacillati; phylum Actinomycetota; class Actinomycetes; order Streptosporangiales; family Streptosporangiaceae; genus Nonomuraea; species Nonomuraea sp. NPDC048826. Next base: position 256,857 of record NZ_JBICUQ010000009.1, read on the forward strand.
CCTCCCGTCGCCCACCTGGAGCTCCGGCTCGTCGGGGTGGGCGATCTCCTTGAGCCCCTTCAACGACCGGCCGGTCCGCTTCATCTTGGCCAGCCCCTTCAGCTTGCGCACCCCGAAGAAGACCGCCAGTCCCGCGGCGGCCAGGTAGACGACGGTCACGATGAGGAAGGCGGCCCACGTCGGCAGCCACTGGGCGAGCACGAACGCGAACGTGAACGAGGCGAGGATCAGGCACAGGTGAGCGGCGAAGGCGGCGGCGGCGAACGCGCCGACGGCCGTGCCGACCCGCTTGGCGTCGAACCTGAACTCGGACTTGGCCAGCTCGATCTCCGACCGGACCAGGGTCGAGATGTGATCGGTCGCCTGGGCGACGAGCGAGCCCAGCGATTCTTCCTCGGGAGTCTGCGGCATGAACGTCTCCTATCGGGGCCTGATGGCCGTGTCAATCATCATTCAGCGGGATACGAGCTCGCGTACCGTACGCGAAACCGCGTCGCCGCCGTGGCCCCACGCGTGGAACCCCCGCGGAACATCCCAGGAACCTGCCCACCACGCGCCCCGCAATCACTCCCAGATCTACCGCATCCGCGGACGAGGTGCCGAGCCGGCCCGGCACGCGCGCGGCCCCCTGTCCCAGGCGCGGGGACAGGGGGCCGGGTGCGGATCGCTCCTAGTCTTCGGCCTTCGCCGAGGGGAGCTTCTCCGAGATCAGGTCCATCACCGTGCTGTCGGCCAGCGTGGTGACGTCGCCGATGCTCCGGTTCTCCGCCACGTCACGCAGCAGCCGCCGCATGATCTTGCCGGACCGGGTCTTGGGCAGCTCGGGCACCACCAGGATCTGGCGCGGCTTGGCGATCGGGCCCAGCGTCTTGGAGACGTGCGCGCGCAGCTCGGTCGCGATGTCGGCGCTCTCCTCGACCGTGCCGCGCAGGATGACGAACGACACGATGGCCTGGCCGGTCACCGGGTCGGTGGCGCCCACCACCGCGGCTTCGGCCACCTTCGGGTGGCTGACGAGCGCGCTCTCCACCTCGGTGGTGGAGATGTTGTGGCCGGAGACGAGCATGACGTCGTCGACGCGGCCCAGCAGCCACAGGTCGCCGTCCTCGTCCTTCTTGGCGCCGTCGCCCGGGAAGTACATCCCGTCGAACCGCGACCAGTAGGTGTCGATGTAGCGCTGGTCGTCGCCCCAGATGGTGCGGAGCATGGCCGGCCACGGCTCGCGGACGACGAGGAAGCCACCGCCGCCGTCGGGCACGCTGTTGCCCTGGTCGTCGACCACGTCGGCGACGATGCCGGGCAGCGGGCGCATGGCAGCGCCGGGCTTGGCCTCGGTCACGCCGGGCAGCGGGCTGATCATGATGGCGCCGGTCTCGGTCTGCCACCAGGTGTCGACGACCGGGCACTGGTTGCCGCCGATGTTCTCGCGGTACCAGACGTACGCCTCGGGGTTGATCGGCTCGCCCACCGAGCCGAGGACCCGCAGGCTCGACATGTCGAACTTGGCGGGGATGTCGTCGCCCCACTTCATGAACGTCCGGATGGCCGTCGGCGCGGTGTAGAGGATCGTGATCTTGTACTTCTGCACGATCTCCCAGAACCGGCCCCGGTGCGGGGTGTCGGGCGTGCCCTCGTAGATCACGCTGGTCGCGCCGTTGGCCAGCGGGCCGTAGACGATGTAGGAGTGGCCGGTCACCCAGCCGATGTCGGCGGTGCACCAGTAGATGTCGGTCTCGGGCTTCAGGTCGAAGACCGCGTCGTGCGTCCAGGCCGTCTGGGTCAGGTAGCCGCCGGTGGTGTGCAGGATGCCCTTCGGCCGGCCGGTGGTGCCGCTGGTGTAGAGGATGTAGAGCGGGTCCTCGGCGCCGTGCGGCTCGGCGGTGTGCTCGGGGCTCTGGCGGTCGACCACGTCGTGCCACCACAGGTCCTTCTCGCCGAACGCGGTCTCTTGCCCGGTGCGCCGTACCACCAGGACCTTCTCCACCTGCGGGCACTCGGCGACGGCCTCGTCGACGGTCGGCTTGAGCGCCGACGGGTTGCCGCGGCGGTAGCCGCCGTCGGCGGTGATGACCAGCTTGGCGTCGGCGTCGTCGATGCGGCTCTTCAGCGCGGCCGCGGAGAAGCCGCCGAACACCACGGAGTGGACGGCGCCGATGCGCGCGCAGGCCAGCATGCTGATCGGCAGCTCGGGGATCATCGGCAGGTAGATGGCCACCCGGTCGCCCTTGCCGACGCCCAGCTCCCGCAGCGCGTTGGCGGCCTTGCCGACCTCCGCCTGCAGGTCGGCATAGGTGATCACGCGGGAGTCGCCCTCGGGCTCGCCCTCCCAGTAGTAGGCGACCTTGTCGCCGTGGCCGGCCTCGACGTGCCGGTCGACGCAGTTGTAGGCGACGTTCAGCTCGCCGCCGACGAACCACTTGGCGAAGGGAGGGTTCCACTCAAGGGTGGTGTCCCAGCGCTTGGCCCAGGTCAGCCGTTCGGCGGCACGCTCCCAGAACCCGAGGCGATCCGCGTCGGCCTCGGTATAGGCCGCGGCGGTCACGTTCGCGGCCGCTGCCAGCTCAGCCGGCGGCGCGAACCGGCGGTTCTCCTGCAGCAGGTTGGACAGTGCCTGGGTCTCGTTGCCAGGGGTCTCCGGGGCCACGTTCGCGCTCCTTCTGGGGCCGTACTCGGTTGGGTCAACCCCCACTTCACCAGGTCACGCCGCATCCACACAAGAGGTCTAGACAGGTCTGTACCGTTCGTCGCACGAAGCAGACAGCTTGCCGATTCGAATGACAAAAGCTATTGAAACGTTGTCTTTCTGAATCTCCATCCTGGAACGCGCCAAAGGCGGAAGCTTTATGGGCCCCCCTCCGGGAGGTGTGCGAGAGCGATCTGCGAGGCGCGCGAGAGCGATCTTCTACCCGCCGGTATGGTCGATATCCGTGAGTGACCCATTGGCCGTCATCGCGCGGCTTCCCGGCGTGCCCGAGGCGGTCGACGCCGCCCGCGAGGCCGTCGACCGGCTCTACCGCCACCGAGTCCTGCGCCGCGCCAGCCCGGCCGTCTCCACCGAGTCGTCGCTCCGCGGCGCCCGCGCCTCGGCCGCGCTCGCGGGCGTGGACGTCACGCTCGACGCGCTGCGCGGGGACGAGGCGCACGACCCGGTCGTCCAGGGAGCGCTGCGCGCCTCCGCCGAACTGGGCCGCCTCGGGCCCACCTGGCGCAAGGCGCCCCGGCAGGTGCTGGCCCGCCTGCACACCGTCGCCGCCGCCGGGCTGACCGGCCAGGAGGCGCTAGGCAGGCCGCGGACCGACGACACCGCCCCCGACCCGCTCGGCCTGGGCCCCGCGCCGTCCGCCGAGGAGACGGCGGCCCGGATGGAGAGCCTCTTCCAGCTGATGGACGGGCCCGGCAAGGCTCCCGCCCTGGTGCTGGCCGCCATCGTGCACGCCGAACTGGCGGTGCTGCGGCCCTTCGGCACGGCCGACGGCGTGGTGGCACGCGCCGCCGAACGGCTCACGCTGGTCGAGTACGGGCTCGACCCCAAGTCACTGGTGGCCGTCGAAGTGGGCCACCTGGAGCTGCCGTACGCCGAGGGGCTGCGGGCCTACCTGAGCGGCACGCCGGAGGGCGTCGCCCAGTGGATACAGCAATGTGCCTCTGCGGTAAGCCTGGGAGTGCGGGAAGCGGCCGCCATCTGCGAAGCCATGCAAAGAGGCTGACGACATAGCCGACGGCGCCTCTGTCAAGAGACGCCGTCTGCCGGTGCATCACACCGGGTTACCAAGCGTGCACCTGTATTCGTCGGAGCGGGTCAAGCCCGTCACGACGCGCCTCCCGCGGCTGGTCGCGCGTGGGTGCCCGGCTGATGCACCCGGACAACTGGTCCGTGCCTTCTTTCTACGACGGATCCGCCCTGATGGGAACCCCTGAGAACAAGACCTTTACCGGAGGTTGCCCGGGACACCGGCGTGGCGCATCGCCGACGGGGGCGGCGATGCGGGCGATGGCACCGTGGTGCGCGGCGACCGGTGCGCGCGGGCGCACGCGCGCCGCCTCGGCGGTGGCAGGTCCGTAGTGCCCATCACGTTCCGTGATGGCCTTTATGTGATCGTTATGCGATTAGCAAAAAACTTGGCGCAAATGCCAGATTGCGCCTCGACGAAACTCGAGTCGATCGGGCAGCATACGGTGGTATCGCCCGAAACTGGAGCGACTGTGCACGGGGTTTGGTTTCCCAGTCCCTTGCCATGCTCTGGTGAAGTGATGAAAGCTTTCTTCTGAAACGGGACCGGCTCTACCCCCCCGGAGCCGGACCGAACAGGCGACCCCCGCTCTCCCCCCCGGCGGGGGTCGCCCCATTTCCAGACATAGTTCGGCGTCCTGGGGTCGCGTGCCGCATCCGCGTTCCCCGGGTCCTGCTAGGTTCTGCGCGGCCCGCGTCCCTGCCCCGTGTTCCCTGTGCCCCCCGCGGCCCCCGTCATTGCGCCTCCGCGCCCCGTACCCTCGCGCCCCTGCGCCCCCGGCCCCCGCACCCCCGCCCATGCCCCTGCGGGCCCCCGCGCCTCGTACCCCCGCGCCCGCGCTAGCCCCGCCGACCACCCGCCTGTCTTCCGTCCGCTCACCCCCGGCCGGCATGCACCCAACAGGCGTGGCACGCAGCAGGTCGAGTTAGTTATCCACAGCCTGTGTACGCAATGCCCCCGTCATCCCCAGAACCCGGTTCGCCTCCGTAGGGCCCGACCCACTCCGGGCATCGTCGGACCCCCACCCCCAGGGAGGCCCGATGAATCGCCCACTGGTCATCACCGAGGACCATGACCTGCTCGACGACCTGGTCCGCATCGCCGCCGCGGCGGGCGCCCAGCTCGACGTGGCCCACGCCCCCGCCCACGCCCGCCCGTTCTGGGCCCTGGCCCCGCTGGTGATCGTCGGCGCCGACCTCGCCGACGCCGTCGCCGCCTGCGCCCCGCCCGCCAGAGACCGCGTACTCCTCGTCACCCGTACCCCCGACGACCCCGACACCTGGCGCCGCTGCGTCACCGTCGGCGCCCAGGCGGTCATCCCCCTCCCCGACGAAGAGCGCCGCCTGGTGGAAGAACTGGCCGACGCCATGGAGCCACACCCCAAGTCAGGCACGATCCTCTGCGTCATCGGCGGCCGAGGCGGCGCCGGGGCCAGCGTCCTGTCCGCCTGCCTGGCCCTGCGCGCCTCCCAGGACCACCTCCGCACCCTCCTCGTCGACGCCGACCCTCTGGGAGGCGGCCTGGACGCCCTCCTGGGTCAGGAGGAGACGGAAGGAGCCCGCTGGGCCGACCTGGTGGCCAGGCAGGGCCGAATCAGCTCCACAGCCCTTCAGGGAGCCCTTCCCGGCTTCGGTGACCTCTCGGTCCTGTCGTTCCATCGCGGCGAAGTCCGCCCCATCCCCCCGGAGGCCATGCGCTCGGTTCTGGAAGCCGGCCGCCGAGGGTTCGACCTGGTGATCGTCGACCTCCCTCGCCACCTCGACGCGGCCGCCGCCGAAGCCCTCACCAGGGCCACCACCACCCTCCTGGTCGCCACGGCCGACGTCCGCGGCATCCTCTCCGCCGCCCAAGTCCTGCGCCAAGCCGCCGAGCACACCTCCGACCTCCGCGCCGTCATCCGCCCCGGAGTCCTCGACCCGGATACCGCAGCAGTCTCCCTAGCCATCCCCGCCGCCGCCCGCCTCCCCGACCAGCCCCGCCTGACAACCACCCTCAACCGCGGCGAACTCCCCAAACTGGGCCCCCGCACCACCCTCGGCGCCCTCTGCGCCACCCTCCTCCACGACCTCCTCCCACCCTGACCCGCATCACCCAAACGCCAGCCCCTTCGTCCCCCCACCACCGCCCCCAGCACCCCCACCACCACCGCCCCCAGCACCGCCATCCAGCACGCCACCAGCACCGCCCCCAGCACCGCCCCCAGCACCGCCACCACTGACCCGACCACCCTGGCCACCAACCCCGAGGCACCACCGGCGCACAACCCAGCCCGAATCGAGGTCCCATGTCCCACCAGGTCACCCCCGAACTTGTAGAAGCCGTCCGGGTACGTCTCGCGAGAGCCGGGGCCGAACCCACAGCCGCCCAGGTAGCCGTAGCACTACGCGCCGAACGCGCGGTCTACGGCGACGCCGAGATCCTCGCCGTCGCCCGCGCCCTCTGCGCCGACCTCATCGGCGCCGGCCCGCTGGAACCGCTCCTCGCGGCACCCGAAGTGACCGACGTCCTGGTCAACGGCCCCCGCGAAGTATGGGTCGACGACGGTCAAGGCCTGCGCCTCACCTCGATCACCTTCACCGACGACGCGGCGGTGCGCAGGCTCGCCCAGCGCCTAGCCGCCGCCGCGGGCCGCCGCCTCGACGACGCTTCCCCGTACGTCGATGCCCGCCTCGCCGGAGGCGTCCGCCTGCACGCGATCCTGCCGCCGGTCGCCTCGGGAGGCACCTGCGTCTCGCTACGCCTGCCGCCCCGCCGTACGTTCACGTTGCCCGACCTCGTGGCCGCCGGCACCATCACCCCAGCCGCCGTCCCCATCCTCACCACCCTGGTCACGACCAGACGCGCCTTCCTGATCTCCGGCGGCACAGGCACTGGAAAGACGACCCTCCTCTCCGCCCTCCTGTCCCTGGCCGACCCGGGCGAACGCCTCCTCCTGGTCGAGGACTCCGCCGAACTCCGCCCCCTCCACCCCCACGTGGTCCGCCTCGAATCCAGACCCGCCAACGTCGAAGGGGCCGGTGGCATAGGCCTTCGCGACCTCGTCCGCCAGGCTCTGCGCATGCGCCCCGACCGGCTGGTGGTCGGTGAGGTCAGGGGAGCGGAGGTGGTCGATCTCCTGGCGGCCTTGAACACGGGCCACGAAGGCGGCTGCGGCACTCTTCATGCCAACACGGCAGCCGACGTCCCACCCCGTCTGGAGGCCCTGGGATGCGCGGCCGGTCTCAGCAGGCAAGCCGTCCACAGCCAACTGGCCGCCGCCCTGGACGTCGTCATCCACCTCACCCGCAGCCGTACCGACGGCAAACGCCGCATCTCCGAGATCTGCCTACTGTCCCGAACCGACGACGGCCTCGTCCAAGCCATCCCCGCCGTGACTTTCACCCCCGACGGCCAGGTCCGCCCAGGCCCCGCCTACACCACCCTCAGCGACTCCCCACGCCCAGACCGTACTCCGCCCCCGAACCCACATAGATCCTCTCCTCCAGCCCACCCCACCCCAGCCTCTCCGCCTCCCCATCCCGCCTCAGCGCCTCCGCCCACGCATCCCGTCCCGGCACCTCCGCCCACGCATCCTGCCTCAGCACCTCCGCCCACGCATCCCGCCTCAGCGCCTCCGCCCACGCATCCCATCCCGGCACCTCCGCCCGCCCATGCCACCCCCGCTCCGCCCAGACACTCCACCCCCGCTCCGCCCGCCCCCTCCGCCCCGATGCCTCCGCCGACTCACTCCGCCTCAGCACCTCCGTTCACCAACTCGATCCCGGCGCCTCCGCCCAGCCACCCCGCAGCACCGCGCCTCTCCCTCTCCACTCCCCAGCTCTCCACTCCCCAGCTCTCTTCCACCCAGGGAATCTCCACGTCCCACGCCCACTTCGGGCAGAGCCTCTCAACGCCCAAGCCCGCGCAGAGCCTCTCGACGCCCAGGACTCTTCCCACCCATGGCGACTCCCTCTCCCCGATGGAGGCTCCTCCCGCGCAGGCCCCCGTACACCCACAGCAGGGCACCACCCTCCCCACCAGCCAGACGCCCTCCCGCAGCGCCGCATAGGCGAGCCACCGTCATGACCGTTGCCGCCGCCGCCCTCTTCACAGCCCTAGCCGTTTGGCTGTGGACCGGTCCCGACGCCGGGACCCGACGCCTCACCCGGCTCACCCACCGAGAGGACAAGCCCCGCCCACACCCCCTGAAGACCCTTCTCACCCGTCCCAGCAGGTCACGCCGAGCCGACGCCTGGCGCCGAGCGTCGATCGAGCTGTGCCATGCAATGACAGCCGAGCTGTCAGCAGGCAGAACCCCCGGAGAAGCCCTGACCAGAGCACTCACCGCAGTCGACTTCCCCGACCCCGACGCGCTGCGTCCTGTGTCGGCCGCGGCCAGAGACGGCGGCGACGTATCCACCGCTCTGCTTCAGGCCGCCCCCGAGGAGGGCGGTGAGGGCCTACGCCGCCTCGCCGCCTGCTGGGACGTCAGCCTGACGGTCGGCGCGGGCTTGAGCACCCTGGTGGACCGGGTAGCCGCGACGCTGCGCGCCTCCCAGACCCACCGTCAGGACGTGGCAGCCCAGTTGGCCGGGCCCCGCACCACGGCCAGAATGCTGGCCATCCTCCCGGCCCTGGGTCTCCTGATGGCCGCAGCCCTAGGCATGCGCCCCCTTTCCTTCCTGCTGGGCGGCATCCCGGGCTTCCTCTGCCTCACCGTCGGCCTCTCCTTGGACGCCTGCGGCCTCTGGTGGACCCACCGCATGGCCACCCGAGCAACGAATCTCTGACCGCCCTCACCCTCCGCCCACTTCGCAGCCCCACGCCGACGTCCGCCCCGTTCCCCCATCGCCCCGACCGACCTTCTTGACCTCTCGACCCACCTGGAGCCACCTGGCCCGGGACCCGGCGACCGCCCGACCCACCCACCGACCAGTACGGACAACACCCACGCGAATGCCCAACCCCACCCACCCCGAAGGACTTCCGTTGTTCGCGCTCGCATCCATCGTCTGCACCGCTCTGTCGGCCTATCTCTGGACCTCGCCCACCACAGCCACCCACCGCCTCGCCCGCCTGCTTCCTGAACCACCCTCCAGACAGGACACCCCCCACCCCGCCGATCCACCCTCACCCGAGTGGCTCACCGACGGAGCACCGACAGATCGTCGGCTTTCCCAACGCACCCTCCTCCCAGCCCTCCTAGTCGGCGTGATCGTCGGCCTGCTGGTCGGCGGCTTCCCCGGCCTCCTCGCGGCTGCGCTGGTCACCCCGATCACCGCCACGGTCCTCCACCGCAGAGACCCACCGGAGCTCGAACGCGACCGCGCCCGCATCGTCGCCGACCTGCCGTTCGCCGCGGACCTCATGTCCGCTTGCCTGCTCGCGGGCCGGCCCACCAGCGCCGCCGCCCACATCGCGGCCACGGCCATCAGCGGTCCTCTAGGCCTCCGGCTCACTTGGGTGTCCACCCAACTCAAGCTCGGCGCCGACCCGGAGCCCACCTGGAGCCACCTGGCCCGGGACCCGGCGACCGCCCAGCTCGCCCGAGCGATGATCCGAGCAGCTCAGAGCGGCGCCCCGGTGGCCGACGTACTGACCCGTCTGGCGGACGACGCCCGGGAAGCGTCGAGAGCGGAGTCGGTGGCGGCGGCCCGCAGCGTGGGCGTCAAGGCCGTGGCGCCTCTGGGCCTCTGCTTCCTCCCGGCCTTCGTCCTCCTCGGCATCATCCCCGTGATCGCCGGCCTGGCCACCACGATCGTCCTCCCCTGAAGGCAGACATCCCCGTGGGCCGAGCATCCGAGCTACCTCAACGATGTCGGCCCGACGACCCGCCCCCGGCACGCACCCTCCAACACACGCCGCGCCCTCGTACGCCCTCTGTCCACAACCCCGGCACGACCCCACCCGCTTATCCCCAGAACGGCACTCGGCCCCCTGGCCCCGAGCCCGTTCGAGCGAACCTAGGACCCGCAACGCCGGACACCCCGGCCCACCCCTCCTGGAGGCACGATGCAGAACGTCAAGGCCCTCTCCCTCCGCGCCCGCACCCGCCGTTGGTGGTCCGTCAGGCAGGCCCGCCTGACGGCAGCCGCCCGCGACAGGGGCATGTCCACCGCCGAGTACGCGGTCGGCACGATCGCGGCCTGCGCCTTCGCCGCCCTGCTCTTCAAGGTGGTGAGCAGCCCTCAGGTGCAGGAGATGCTCTCGTCCCTGATAGACCGGGCGCTCAACACCAACGGATGACCACCCGCCGGCAGTCGTCGAAAGGCTCCGTGACCGCCGAGACGGCCGCGGTGCTCCCTGCGCTCATGGTCGTCCTGGCAGCGGCGTTGTGGGCCGTCCAGGCCGTCGGAGCCCACCTCGAATGCGTGGACGCCGCCCGCGCCGCCGCTCGTGCCGCGGCCAGAGGCGAGCGTCTGGATCAGGTACGAGACCTCGCCCGTTCAGCCACTCACCCCGAAGCCAAGGTAACGGTGAACCGCACCCCCGAACTCACGACCGTGCACGTCTCCCTGGCCGTCCGCCCACCCTGGGGCCCGGCCCTGCCCGCCGTCCACGTGACCGCCTCCGCCACCGCGGCAACCGAGTCCTGACAGGCGACCTCCGATGTCACGCAAAGACCGAGGCTCGGCCACACTCTGGGGCGTCGCGCTCATGGGTCTGCTGATGGCCGCGGCCCTGGCCGTCGCCATGGTGGGCTCAGCGCGCGTCGCACGCCACCGCGTGTACGACGCCGCCGATCTCAGCGCGCTGGCCGCGGCCGAGCTGGCCCTGGTGGACCCGGAAGGCGCCTGCGCCAGAGCGGCCTCGCTGGCGAAGGAGAACGGCGTCGAGTTGTCCGGCTGCACGATCACCGGCGCGGTGGCCGACGTGCGGACGACGCTGACGATCACCCTCCCGGGCCTCGGCCCCCGCACCTTGACCGGCCGCTCCCGTGCCGGCCCCTCCGAAATGGGTCTCCGAACGCCACCATGAGTCAACGCCATGAGGTACGAGCCGATCATGAATCGCCCGCACCAGCCGCGCGGTGTCAGATCGGGGCCCGCTCGATGGGGCAGGTCATGCACCGAGCGCCGCCTCGCCCCTTGCCCAGCTCGAAGCCCTCGATCTCGATCACCTCGATGCCCCGGTCCCGCAACTGCCGGTTGGTGAACTGGTTCTTGTGATAGCCGATCACCACGCCGGGGGACAGGGCGAAGAAGTTGTTGCCCGAGTCCCACTGTTCGCGGGCCTGCTGATAGTCGTCGCCGCCCGTGGGGATCAGCTCCAGTTCGCGGATCCCCAGGGCATCCGCCACCGCGCGGGCGAAGTCGCCGTCCATGTGGACGTCGAGGGTGCCCGGCTTGTCCGCCGGACGCAGCGAGTACGTGACAGCCGTCTCCAGGAACGGCGGGTAGACCGCCGCCTTGTTCACGTCCAGGAAGGTAAACACGGTGTCCAGATGCATGTAGGTACGCCGCTTGGGGATCTCGACGGCGATCACCCGATCGACCGAGCCCCCGCCGAACAGCGACAGCGCGATGTGCTCCACGGTCCGCGGGTTGGTCCGCTCGCTCAGGCCGATCACGACGGTGCGGTTGCCGATGGGCATCATGTCGCCGCCCTCCATGGCGGCGGCTCCGTAGTCCTCCTCGTCGAACCGTGCTTCATCACCGCGTTCCGGATACCAGAACGCGAACTCCTCTCCGGCGAACATGGGGTGATAGTGGTAGATCGTGCTCTGGTTCATCGTCTCCAGACGCCTGGCGTGGTAGTACATCGGGTTGAGCGACACCCCGCCGTAGAGCCAGGCGGCCGGATCACGCTGATAGAGCGAGTTCGGCAGCGGCGGCAGCACGAAGTCGTCCGGCCGGGCCGAGGCCGCCACCAGGGAGCTGCCTTCCAGCCCGGTGATCCCGTACTCCTGCTTGGTGAGCCCGCCGATGAGGTGGGAGGCCAGCTTCTCGCCGCTCCATCCGGAGAGCGTCTCGCGGACGCCGTCCACGAGTGCCGGGCCGACGGTGAGGTGGGTGACGGCCTGTTCGACGGCGTGCTGCTTGGCCTCGAAGCTCCCGTCCAGCGCCTGCGCCAGCAGTTCCCGGTGATAGAAGACCTCGACGCCGTGCTCGCGCATGACGGCGACGAACGCGTCATGCTCCCGCTGCGCGTGCTCCACCCAGATGATGTCGTCGAAGAGCAGCCGGTCCCGGTTGGCCGGGGTGAGCCGCCGGAGGCTCAGCTCCGGACGGTGCACGATGACCTTGCGCAGCGTGCCCACTTCCGAGTGGACGCCGAGCACCTGATCGGTCATGGTTCCTTCCTCCTTGAGGAGTCAGATGGTGAGCCGGCCGGTCGCCAGGGCGATGATGCCGAGGATGGCGCCGGCGACCGTGACGGCCAGCAGGCCCAGCTCCGGCCTGGAGAAGGGACGCCTGCCCCGTTCGCGCCGGGTGATGACGAACAGGACCGTGCCGGGCGCGTAGATGATGCACGAGAGCAGGAGAAACTTGAGCCCGGCGGCGAAGAGCAGGAAGGCCGTGTAGACGGTCGCGAGCGCCGCGATCCACAGGTCGTTGCGGCGGGCCCGCTGATCGAGCTGATACGTCTCGCCGCGCACCGTGAGCATCAACGCGTACGCGGCGGCGAGCAGATAAGGGATCAGCGAGAGCGCGCTGCACAACTTCAGCGTGAACGTGAAGGCGTCCTCGGAGAAGAGAGTCACGAGCAGCACCAGCGTGATCAGGATGCTGGTCATCACCAGCGCGGTCACCGGCGTGCCGTGAACGTTCTCCCGCTTGAGGAAGGCGGGCATGTCCTCGTCCTTGGCGGCCACGTACAGGACCTCTGCCGCCATGAGCGTCCAGGCCAGATACGCCCCGAGCACGGAGATGATCAACCCGACGCTGATGAAGACCATGCCCCACCGGCCGACCACCGACTCCAGCACTCCGGCCATCGACGGCTGGCGCAGCTCGGCCAGTTCGCCCCGGGGCAGCACTCCGTACGAGAGCAGGGTCACCGACGCGAACAACGCCAGCACCCCGAGGAAGCCGAGCACGGTGGCCCGTCCCACGTCCTGGCGCCGGCGGGCGTACCTGGAGTAGACGCTGGCCCCCTCCACGCCCAAGAACACGAACACGGTCACCAGCATCGTCGCCTTGACCTGCTCGAACAGGCCACCTGTCGACTCGCCGTCGCCACCCCACAGGTTGGCGGTGAACACGTCGGCGCGCAGCGCGAAGGCGAGGATCATCACGAACAGCACGATCGGCAGCACCTTGGCGACCGTCACGATCTTGTTGATCACGGCGGCCTCTTCGACGCCCCTCGCGATCAAATAGTGGAAGGCCCACACGCAGATCACGGACACGCCCACAGCGAGAAGGGTGTTCCCCTCGCCGAGCCCCGGCACGATCGCGCCCAGCGTCGACTTGATCAGCACCCAGTACGTGACGTTGCCCACGCAGGCGCTGGCCCAGTAGCCGAAAGCGGAGAAGAACCCGGGAAACTCACCGAACCCCGCCTTGGCGTAGGCGTAGACGCCGGCGTTGAGCTCCGGTTTGCGCACCGCCAGGCGTTGGAAGACGAAGGCCAGCATCAGCATGCCCGCCCCGGCGATCAGCCAGGCGAGCACCGCCCCGTACACCCCGGTGGCCCGGGCGAAGTTGCTCGGCAGCGAGAACACCCCGGCGCCGACCATCGAGCCGACCACCATGGCGGTCAGCGTGGTCACCGAAAACTTGCGGGTGGTGGCGGTTTCCGTGGTCATCGCTGTGACCTTCGTTTCCGCCCTGTCAGCCCGGAATCGCGCGCTTCGCATCCTTTGCCGAAGCATGCCTTCGGCGGGACGGCGGCAGATCATGCGCGCGGCGGCGAGAAGCGTGGCGCGTGCGCCGTCGTTCCTGCGCGTCCTGGTCCGGGCGCCGGATCTGTCCCCTCGACCAGCGGGTCAGGGGCGCAGGAGTGTGGCCAGGAGCCGGAGCGCGCCCTGTTTGTCCAGCGGGTCGTTGCCGTTGCCGCACTTGGGCGACTGGATGCAGGAAGGGCAGCCGCGGTCGCACTCGCAGGAGTCGATGGCCTGGCGCGTGGCCGTGAGCCATTCCCTGGCACGCGCGTACCCACGTTCGGCGATGCCCGCGCCGCCCTGATGACCGTCGTAGACGAAGACCGTGAGCAGGCCGGTGTCGGCGTGCAGTTCCGTCGACACGCCGCCGATGTCCCACCGGTCGCAGGTGGCGAAGAGAGGGAGCAGGCCGATGGCGGCGTGTTCGGCGGCGTGAGCGGACCCGCCCAGGTCGAAACCCTCCTCGGCCAGCGGGGCGATCTCCGCGGCGGGCAGCGTCCACCAGACGGCACGGGTGCGGAGGGTGCGCGGCGGCAGGTCCAGCGGCTCGTCGCCGAGCATCTCGCCCGACTGCGTCCGGCGTTTCAGGTACGAGACGACCTGCCGGGTCACCTCCACCTCGCCGAAGGTCAGGGTGCCGGGCCCGAGCGGCTGGGAGCGCAGAGCGGAGAGGATCGAGATGTCCGTGATGTCCCGGGCGAACGTCGAGTAATCCGGGGTGGCTTCGGTGACCAGCGCGACGCCGGCGTCCAGGTCCAGTTCCTCCACGAGGAACGTCTCGCCCTGGTGGAGATAGACCGCGCCGGTGTGCACGGTCGTGTGGGACGACGGCTCGTCCACGCTCCCGAGCAGGCGGCCGGTCGAGGACTCGACGACGTGGATCGGGGCACCGCCGCCGCCCCGGATGTCGGCCAGGTCGGTGGCGCGCTCCCGCCGGGTCCAGTACCAACCGGCCGGGCGGTGGCGCAGCAGGCCGTCGCTGACGAGGTCGTCGAGCACGGCGCGCGCGGCCTCGCCGAACACCGGCAGGTCCTGCTCGGTCAGCGGGATCTCCGCCGCTGCGGCACACAGGTGCGGGCCCAGCACGTACGGGTTGTCGGGGTCGAGGACGATGGCCTCGACCGGCCGGCCGAACAGGGCTTCGGGATGGTGGACGATGTAGGTGTCCAGCGGGTCGTCGCGGGCGATGAACACGGCCAGCGCGTCCTGGCCCTCGCGTCCGGCCCGGCCGGCCTGCTGCCAGAGCGAGGCGCGGGTGCCCGGCCAACCGGCGATCAGCACGGCGTCCAGGCCCGACACGTCCACCCCGAGCTCCAGGGCGTTGGTGGTGGCCAGGCCCATCAGGGCACCGGAGCGCAGTGCCTTCTCCAGCAGCCTGCGGTCCTCGGCCAGATAGCCGGCCCGATACGCCGCCACCTTCTCGGGCAGCCCTTCCCACCCCTCCTCCTCGGGCAACGCCCACGACAGAGACCCCGTCGCCCCACGGGCAGGCGCTGGAGACGAGTGGTGACCGGAGCCGGCGTGCGGAGTGACCTCGCCGGAGGAAGAAACACGCCTCTCACCCTCAGACAAGGGGCGGTGGTCGGGCGAGAGATGCCCGGACCCCGCTTCTTGATCGCGAGAAGGGTGGTGTGCGGGCGTGGAGGCTTGGTCGCGCGGGTGTCCGGAGAGGGGCGAGGGATCCTGATCACGCGGGAGGTCGTGGACAGGGGAGGGGGTCTTTCCGCGTGCGGGGTCGTGCCCGGATGGGATGTCCTGGCGATGGGACGGGTCAGGAGGAGGGCCCTCGCGGTAGGACGAGTCAGGCGGAAGGCCCTGGCGATGGGACGAGTCGTTTATCGGGAGGAGGGTGTGGCTGTGAGCCGGGCCGTGGGTGGACAGGGAGAAGGCGACGTCGGCGAGTTTGGCGCGGGCCTGGAGGGCCACTGTTTCGGCGCCGCGGCGGCTGCGGACGAAGGCGAGGGTGCGGACGTCGGCCAGCACCAGATCCGCCAGCAGGTCGGCGGCCTCGGCCGTGGCCGTGCGGCGCACCGGAGCACCCTTCTCGCCTCTGAGCTCCGTCAGAGGCGGCTCCCACAGCGCGATGGTGGTCGAACCCTTGGGCGAGGCGTCCGCCGTCACCTCGTCGACGTCGAGCCCGGTCAGCCGCTTGGCGAAGACGCCGGGCTCGCTCGCCGTGGCCGAGGCCAGCAAGAAGGCCGGGGAGGACCCGTACCGCGCGCAGACGCGGCGCAGGCGGCGCAGGATCTGTGCGACGTGGGAGCCGAAGACGCCCCGGTAGCCGTGGCACTCGTCCACGACCACCAGCCGCAGCCGGCGGAAGAACATCGACCACTGGGCGTGCCGAGGCAGGATGCTCCGGTGCAGCATGTCCGGGTTGGTGAGCACGTAGTTGGCGTGCTTGCGCACCCAGGTGCGTTCCTCGAACGGGGTGTCGCCGTCGAAGCAGGCGGCTCTGACCTGGGTGATGCGCAGGTCGCGGATGCCGCGAAGCTGGTCGGCGGCCAGGGCCTTGGTCGGTGTGAGGTACAGCACGGTGCCGTTGTCGAGGCAGGCGCTGACCGCCGGGGTGAGGTACGCCAGCGACTTCCCGGAGGCCGTACCCGTGGATATGATCACGTTTCGGCCACGATAGGCCAGGTCAGCGGCCTCGTACTGGTGCTGCCACAATCCCGGGATGCCGTGGTTCGCCAAGCGCGTAACCAGGAGTTCGGGAACCCATTTGGGCCATCCCACTTGACCCGCCTGACGTGCTGGAACATGCTCCACATGGGTGACACGCTCATGACGTGCGGGAACGCCGAGCAGGTGCTGGAGGAGTGGACCTGGTCGGTGTGGGGAGGAAGCGGAGGAAGTCACTGTTTCCAGTCTGCATCCGTGGGCAAAGTCGCCGGGAATCGTGATTTCGTATAGACACAAGCCAGACGCGTGGTTGAATGCCGCGCGTCAGGGTCCGACAGTCGGGGGCACCGCTCCAGACTGCCAGGCCCGCAAGGGTACTTTCGCAGGCGAGGCGCTGGAGGATCTGTGGATCTGAAGTTGGATCACCGCACCGAAGACCGACTCACCATCGTGGAGGTCGAAGGTGAGATCGATGTCTACACGGCGCCGAGATTGCGTGAGCTCCTCATCGACCTGGTGAACAAGGGCAACTTCCACCTTCTCGTGAACATGGAGAAGGTCGACTTCCTGGACTCGACGGGTCTGGGCGTCCTGGTGGGCGGGCTCAAGCGGGTCCGCGCGCACGACGGCTCTCTCGAACTGGTCTGCACCCAGGAGCGCATCCTCAAGATCTTCCGGATCACCGGTCTGACCAAGGTCTTCGGGATCTACGCTTCGGTCGACGAGGCCAAGGAAGCTCACGGCAAAGACAAGTAGATGGCCACTGTCGAGCTGACGTTCAGCGCTCTTCCCGCACACGTGCGCACGGCGCGGCTGGTGGCCACGGCTATCGCCCGGCGTACCGGCGTGGAGGAGTCCTTGCTGGACGAGGTCCGGCTCGCTGTGGGTGAGGCGTGTTCCCGGGCGGTCGAGGCGCATCGCGCCCACTGTCCGGGCGAGCCCATCCGCATCGAGCTGAAGGACGACTCCGGGCGCTTCGAGGTCACGGTCAGCGACCAGGCGCCGAGTGATGAGATCAAGCAGGAGCAGCCCCTTGATCTGGGAATGCTCTCCGACTCGTTCATGTCCGGCTTCGGTATCGCGGTGATCGCGGGGCTGGCTGACGACGTGGAGGTGTTCCCGAGCCCGAAGGGCATGCGGATCCGCATGAGCTGGCCCGCCGCCACCAACGGCCATCTCCGCTGACGACCCTGATCCGGCTGTCGGCAACCGATCGCCGAAGCCTGATCTCGCCGACAACCTGATCGCCGGAAACCCGACGGCTGAACACTCCGCCGTCGGCAACCGGCCGATCGGCGATCCTGTCGGCTGGTGATCCTGCCGTAGGCAGTATGTCCGTCGGCGGTCTTCGCGGTGGGCCGGTCCTCGGGTTGGGCCGGTCCTCGGGTTGGGCCGGTCCTCGGGTTGGGCCGGTCTGCGGGGTTGGGCCGGTCCCCAGGTTGGGGTGGGCTGCAGGGTTGGGCCGGTCCTCGGGTTGGGGTGGGCTGCAGGGTTGGGCTGGGCTGCGGGATGAAGCTCGCACGGGGCTGGGCAGACCGAGCATCTCCGATCACGGTGCGGCTCGGCCGGAGCTGAGAGGGCAGGCCCTGGTGCGGCCCAGACGGGGCTGAGGGCCCCGGTCATAGTGCGGCCCGGACGAAGCTGAGGGGCCGGTAATTGGGACGGCTCGAACAGGAGCTGAGCGGGCAGGTCGTAGTGCCCCGGACGCGGCTGATCTGGTTGAGGCGCTGAGGGCCAACCAGTGTGGCCTGAACACGGCGGAGCTCCGACGGGTCCCGATCAGTGGCGCGGTCTCGATGGGCTGGGCATGCTGAGGATTTTGGGGATCCCGGCCGATGCGGCTCGGACGAGATTGGGCTCGACGCGGCGTCGAGGGGGCGGCTCCTGCAGCCGCCCGGACGGGGCTGATTCGGGTGAGGGGACTGAGGGCCACCGGCGCGGCCCGGGACAGGGCAGAGCTCTGACGGGTCCCGATCAGTGGCGCGGCCTCGATGGGCTGGGCATGCTGAGGACCTTGGAATCCGGGCAGCGCGGCTCGCACGAGGCGGGGCTCGATGCGGCGCTGAGGGGGCCGGTCATGGTGCCGTCCGGACGGGGCTGACTTGGTGAGGGGTTGAGGGGCGACCAGCGTGGCTTGCGACAGGGCGGAGTTCCGATGGGGCCTGATCAGTGAGGGTCGAACGGATGAGGGCTCGAACAGGGTGTGAGCTGGGCGTTGGTCGGACTGGACTGGGCGCGGGCGGCCTTCTGGCGGGGGCGCTCGGGGTGGGGCTGCCAGGGGGACGTCACCGGCCGAAGGCGGGGGTCGCGGGCAGGGGTTTGAACGCTGGATAAGGGGCGCCCTGACCGGAAGGGTCAGGACACTCCCTACGGTGTCATCGTCGCGACAGCGGGTCCCCGTCGAAGGCCTCGGTGAGGGAGACGACCCTGCCGCCGCGGGCGGTGATCTCGGCGGCTCGCAGGGTGAGGGTGTCGAGGTCGTCGCGGGCGTGGATGAATCGGCCGGCGAGGGCGTCGAGGCGCCCGTGGGCGATGGCGAGGACGCCGTCGACGGCCTGTTCCATGGACGTCCACGAGTCGTCCCTGGCGCCGGGGAGGTCGCCGAGGTCGCTGGTCAGGTCGGTGCGGACGCGGCCGGGGCTGTAGTCGAACGCGAGCACTCCCGTACCGGCGAGTCCCGCAGACAGGGACGCGGTGAGTTTGCCCAGCGCGGCCTTGGACACGCCGTAGGCCGTCTGGGTGGGCAGCGTCCAGACCCCGAGCAGGCTGTTGACGTTGACGATCCGGCCGCTGCCGCGGGCGAGCATGCCGGGCGCCACGGCGCGGATGTACAGCATGGGGCCGAGGACGTTCGTGGTGATGGTGCCCCACCATGCTTCGGGGTCGGCCTCCCAGAGCGTGGTCTCGCGGGGCTCGGCCGCGCCCGCGTTGTTGACCAGCAGATCGATGGGGCCGAGGACGCGTTCGGCGGTCTCGACGACGGTGGTCACAGCCTGCTGGTCGGTGACGTCGCCGGGCAGGGCCAGCACGTCGTCGCCGCCCAGTTCGGCCGCGAGCGCGTCGAGCGCCTCCGCCGATCTGGCCGTGGCCGCGACCCGCATGCCCGCCTGGTGGAGTCGTACGGCCAGCGCTCTGCCGATGCCCCGGCTCGCGCCCGTGACCAGGGCCACCGATCCCCGTGATCCGCTCATCTCTTGCCTCCCCACGGGTTCCGTACCCGCGCCGACCTGGTGCGACGCCATACGGGGACGGGGGCCGTACAAGATCACCGCGAGAACTGGGGGACAGTATTTCGGTCAGACCTTTTCTTCTGTCAGTCATGACCGTAAACAGGGGGAAATATCATCTGTCAATTCGCAAACCACCCCGCTGTCAGCGACTTACTGACCAGGCGCGCAATTGCCCGCCTCCAGAGCCTTCATATCTGCGTATCCCCTGCGTAGACTCCCGGCACCGGCCAAGGTGATCCGGCGAAATCGCGGATTCAACCGGAAGCGGCACCCACAACCCGGATGGTGCCGCACCGCCCGCCTACATTGCAGCACCACCGGGCAGGACGACCGGTCTTGCCGAGGAGAACGATGTCTAGGCACATGCTGGCACTGGAGCCAGCGTCCAATCTGACCCTAAGCGGTAACAATCTCACCATCGTGATCGTGGTCGCCGCGGTCGCACTCATCGCGCTGGCCGTCGCCGGCGGCCTGGTGCGTGAGGTGCTCGCCGCAGATCAGGGCACGGAGCGCATGCAGAACATCGCCCGTGCCGTTCAGGAAGGGGCCGCGGCGTACCTGACGCGGCAGTTCCGCACCCTGGCGATCTTCGTCGTGATCATTCCCTTCCTGTTGCTCCTCCTACCGGGCGAAACCGACGTACGGGTCGGACGCTCGATCTTCTTCGTCGTCGGCGCGGTGTTCTCCGCGCTGACCGGATTCATGGGCATGTGGCTCGCCGTGCGCGGCAACGTCCGCGTCGCCGCCGCCGCCCGGGAGACGGGCGAGAAGTACGCCATGCGCATCGCCTTCCGCACGGGCGGCGTCGCCGGCATGTTCACCGTCGGCCTGGGCCTGCTGGGCGCGGCGGTGGTCGTGTTCATCTACCAGGGCAACGCACCCGGCGTGCTGGAGGGCTTCGGCTTCGGCGCCGCCCTGCTCGCCATGTTCATGCGAGTCGGCGGCGGCATCTTCACCAAGGCCGCCGACGTCGGCGCCGACCTGGTCGGCAAGGTCGAGCAGGGCATCCCTGAGGACGACCCGCGCAACGCCGCCACCATCGCCGACAACGTCGGCGACAACGTGGGCGACTGCGCCGGCATGGCGGCCGACCTGTTCGAGTCGTACGCGGTCATGCTGGTCGCGAGCCTCATCCTGGGCCGGGTGGCCTTCGGTGAGCAGGGTCTGATCTTCCCGCTCATCGTCCCGATGATCGGCGTGCTGACCGCGATCATCGGCATCTTCGTCACCCGCCTGCGTGACAAGGACCGCAACGGCATGGCGGCCATCAACCGCAGCTTCTTCATCTCGGCCGGGATCTCCGCGGTCCTGGTCGCGGCGGCCGCCCTGTGGTACCTCCCCAGCAGCTTCGACGGCCTGACCGGCGCGTCCGTGCAGTCCGACGCCGACCCGCGGGTCATCGCCATCGGCGCGGTGCTCATCGGCCTGGTCCTGGCCAGCGCCATCCAGCTGCTCACCGGCTACTTCACCGAGACGAACCGGCGCCCGGTCCGCGAGATCGGCGAGAGCTCCCGTACCGGCCCCGCGACCGTCATCCTGGCCGGCATCAGCGTCGGCCTGGAGTCGGCGGTCTACTCGGCGCTGATCATCGGCGCGGCGGTGTACGGGGCGTTCCTGCTCGGCTTCGGCAACGTGACCGTGGCGCTGTTCGCGGTCGCCCTGGCCGGCACCGGCCTGCTGACCACCGTCGGCGTCATCGTCTCGATGGACACCTTCGGCCCCGTCTCCGACAACGCCCAGGGCATCGCCGAGATGTCCGGCGACGTCGAGGGCGAGGGCGCCCGCGTGCTGACCAGCCTGGACGCCGTCGGCAACACCACCAAGGCCATCACCAAGGGCATCGCCATCGCGACGGCCGTGCTGGCCGCAACGGCGCTGTTCGGCGCGTTCCGCACCGCGGTGGAGAGCGAGCTGCCGTCCGGCAGCGTGTTCAGCCTCGGCATCGACGCGCCGAACGTGCTGGTCGGTCTGATCATCGGCGCGGCCGTGGTGTTCCTGTTCTCCGGGCTGGCCATCATGGCGGTCGGCCGGGCGGCGATGCGGGTGGTCTTCGAGGTACGCGAGCAGTTCCGCAGCAAGCCGGGCATCATGGATGGCACCGAGCAGCCCGAGTACGGGCGCGTGGTCGACATCTGCACCCGCGACTCGCTGCGCGAGCTGGCCACGCCGGGTCTGCTGGCGGTCATGACGCCGATCGCGGTGGGCTTCGCGCTCGGGTACGCGCCGCTGGGCGCGTTCCTGGCGGGCGCCATCGCCGCCGGCACGCTGATGGCCGTCTTCCTGTCCAACTCCGGCGGCGCCTGGGACAACGCCAAGAAGCTGGTCGAGGACGGCCACCACGGCGGCAAGGGCTCCGAGGCGCACGCGGCCACGGTCATCGGCGACACCGTCGGCGACCCGTTCAAGGACACCGCGGGTCCGGCCATCAACCCGCTGATCAAGGTGATGAACCTGGTCGCGCTGCTGGTGGCGCCGGCCGTGGTGCTCTGGGCCGACAACACCGCGCTGCGGATCATCGTCACGGTGGTGGCGGTGGGCGTGGTCGTCGCGGCGATCATCGTCTCCAAGCGCCGTTCGGTGACCACCGAGCCGGCCAACGACAACGACCGCGACAAGGAACCCGTCGCGTCCTGACACCGTTCCACCCCGACGCCCGCCTCTCAAGACCGAGGGGCGGGCGTCGCCATGTGGGGGCTCACTTCGGGTGAGTGGGGCGCGAGGGAAAGGGGCTCGCTCCGGGGTGGCAGGGTGCGGCGGCGAAGGAGGGCGGGCGTCGCCATGCGGGGGCTCGCTCCGGGGTTAGTAGGGCGCGACGGAAAGGGGCTCGCACCGGGGTGGCAGGGTGCGGCGGCGAAGGGGGCCGGGCGTCGCCATGCGGGGGCTCGCTCCGGGGTTAGTAGGGCGCGACGGAAAGGGGCTCGCTCCGGGGTGGCAGGGTGCGGCGGCGAAGGGGGGCGGGCGTCGCCATGCGGGGGCTCGCTCCGGGGTTAGTAGGGCGCGACGCGAGGGCAAAGGGGCCAGGCGTCGCTGTGCGGGCATGTTTTCGCGCGCGGGGGGAACGGGGCGGACGTCACCTTGGAGGAGATCGCGTGTCACGCGAGGTGCTCCGGGCGCGGCGTCCCGTGCGGGGGGTGCCCCCCGGAGGTGGTCAGGACTCCGCGGCGGCGAAGAAGGCGGGGTCGGTGTGCGGGGCGTGTTTCCGGGAAGGCGGGCCAGGGTGACGGGGCGTGGTTGCGGGCGTGGCGGAAAGGGCGGGCGTGTTCGGTGAGGGTGGTAGGCGGGGTGTCGTGGTGCGGTGGGAAACTGAGCGGATGGACGACAAGCCGCCCAGCGGCGGGAAGACCCTTGCCTTCATCCTGCTCGCTATGCTGGCCATCATGGCGGTGATCGTGGCGCTGGCCGTCTGGGCGTCGAGAGGATGACCGAGTTGCGCACGCTGATCCTGCTCCGCCATGCCAAGGCGGCGACCCCGACGCTGGCGATGTCCGACGAGGACCGTCCGCTGACCGAGCGCGGTGAGCGGGATGCCGAGCGAGCGGGTGAGGAGCTGCGGATCCTGGGGCTGGAGCCCGAGGTGGTGCTCTGTTCGCCGGCCCGGCGCACCCGCCGCACCGCCGAGCTGGCCTTTCCCGGCGTGCCGACCCGGTACGAGCCGGAGATCTACCTGGCCTACCCTGAGGGGCTGCTGGAGCGGCTGCGCCGGCAGGATCCCGACCTCCACACGCTGGCGCTGTGCGGCCACAACCCGGCCGTGCACGAGCTGGCGACGATGCTGACGGGCGGCGACCACGGGTTCAGGCCGGGCACGTTCGCGGTGATCAGGTGTGCGGTGCCGTGGCCCGAGCTGTCGTCGGGCGAGGGCGAGTTGATCAAACGCTGGGACCCGAAGCTCGACTGACGAGCAGGGCGTCCTCGGCGTCGGCCGCCTCCACCTCGTCGCGCGAGATCCCGAGGAGATAGAGGATCGAGTCGAGGTAGGGCGTGTTGACCGCCGTGTCGGCCGCCTGGCGCACGACGGGCTTGGCGTTGAACGCGATGCCGAGCCCGGCCGCGGCGATCATGTCGAGGTCGTTGGCCCCGTCGCCGATGGCCACGGTCTGGCTGATCGGCAGACCGGCCTCGCGGGCGAACCGCTCCAGCGCGCGTGCCTTGCCGGGCCGGTCGACGATCTCGCCGACGAGCCGGCCGGTCAGTCTGCCGTCGACGACCTCCAGCACGTTGGCCGCCGAGTAGTCGATGCCCAGTTCGTCGACGAGCCCGTCGGTGATCTGGGTGAAGCCGCCGCTGACGATGGCGAAGCGGTAGTCGAGCCGTTTGAGCGTGCGTACGAGCGTGCGGGCGCCGGGGGTGAGCACGACCTCCTCGCGCACCTGCTCGAACACCTCGGCGGGCAGCCCTTCGAGCAGGGCGACGCGGCGGCGCAGCGACTCGGCGAAGTCGAGCTCGCCGCGCATGGCCTCCTCGGTGACCCTGGCCACCTCTTCGAGGCAGCCGGCGTGCTTGGCCAGCAGCTCGATGACCTCACCCTGGATGAGGGTGGAGTCGACGTCCATCACGATCAGCCGCTTGGCCCGCCGGGACAGGCCGGTGCGCTGCACGGCCACGTCGACCTGCTGGGCGGCGGCCTCGGCGGCGAGCTGGACACGCAGCTCGTCGGGGTTGGCGCCGGAGACCGACAGCTCGATGCAGGTGACCGGCCACTGGGCGAGCCGCTCGATGCGGTCGATGTTGGCGCCGGCGGCGGCGATGCGGCCGGCGATGCCCGCGATGGCGGCGGGCTGGAGGGTGGCGCCGAGCACGCTGACCGACAGGCGGCCGCGGCGGCGGTGCTCCTTGGCCAGGGATCCGGTGGACAGCTCCACCTCCATGCCCAGGTCCTCGGCGGTCCGCTCGACGGCGGTCCACATGGCGCCGAGGGTGCTGCCGGTGCCGGTGGACGGCCCTCCGGCGTAGGCGACCAGGACGCCGAGCGTGAGCCGGCCGCGGATGACGACCTGCTCGATGTCGGCGACGGTCACGGGAAAGCCCGACAGGACGGTGAACAGGCGCGAGGTCACGCCTGGCCGGTCTGGGCCGGTGAATGTGATCAGGAGGGTGCGCTGGTCCACATTCAGCCACGGTACTGCGCCCGCTCGGATGCCCGCGCCGCAGGTCCGCAATTAGGCCCGCAAGATCAGGTGGGCGTCCCCGAACTCGTGCCACAGGTACCCCTCGCGCAGAGCCGCCTCGTACGCCGCGCGGAGCGGTCCTTCCCCGGCCACGGCGGCCAGCATCATCAGGTGGCTGGAGCGTGGTTCGTGCAGGCCGGTGATGAGCCCCGTGATCGCCCGCACCCCCGTGACGGGCGTCACGACATGGCTGGTCCATCCTTCGGACGCGGTCACCCGGCCACCGGCGGCGGCGGTCTCCAGCGCCCGCACCACGGTGGTGCCGGCGGCTATCACCCTGGAGCCCCCGGCGAGGGCCAGCTCGACCAGCCGGGCCGTGCTCTCCGGCACGGCGTAGCGCTCGGCGTACGGCGGCTCGTCCTTCTCGGGCGACGCCACCCCCGTGTGCAGGGTGATCGGCGCCACGCCGATGCCGCGCGCCACCAGCGCCGTGACCAGCTCCGCGGTGAACGGCCGCGCGGCGCTCGGCATCTCGGCGCTGCCCGGCACGGTCGCGAACACGGTCTGGTACGCCTCGATCGGCCATTCCCCGCGCACGTACCCGTACCGGATGGGAACCCCGTACCGGCGCAGGTACGCCTCCACGTCGCGGTCGAGCTCGGCCCGCCACAGGCGGGGCGTCTCGCGCGCGACGAGCCGCAGGGTGGCGCGTCCCGGCAGCGGCAGCCACTCGCCCGGTGCGCCGCCGGGGTACGGCTCGCTCGCGGTGGCGGTACGGCGGCGCAGCTCGACCAGCCAGGTGCCGTCGGGCCGCGCGGTGGAGAAGTGCACCGCGAGCCGGTCCAGCCGGACGGCGGCGGGCAGCGTCGCCGAGTTGTTGACCACGATCAGGTCGCCGGGAGCCAGCAGGCCGGGCAGGTCGGTGAAGCGGTGGTGGGCGGGTTCCCGGTCGCCGGCCGAGACCAGCAGGCGGACCCCGTCCCTGGACAGCCCGCGCGCCTCGGGCGGTTCCTGGGCCGACAGCGCGGGCGGCAGGGCGAAGTCGAGGGTGGCGGTCATTGCAGGCTCACCCGGCCGCTGGCGGGACGGGAGCGGACGAGGTCGTGCAGGGCCGCGGCGACCTTGGCCGGGTCGGTGGCGGCCGCGGCCTCGTCCGCCCCGACGGCGTCGGCCAGCATCCTGGTGTCCATCTCGCCCGGGTCGGCCCACCAGACCGCCAGCTCGGGCTCCTCGGCCGCGAGCACGTTGGACAGCTGCTCCAGCGCCGCCTTGGTGGCCCCGTAGCCGCCCCAGCCCTCGTACGCGCCGGTGGCGGCGTCGGAGGTGACGTTGACCACGGCCCCGCGCCGGGCGCGCAGCGCGGGCAGCGTGGCCTGGACGAGCGCGAGCGGCGCGGTGACGTTGGTCTCCAGCAGGTCGCGGAACGTCTCCAGCGGGTAGGCCGCGAGCGGCGGCAGCGGGGTGGCGCCGAGGCCGCTGGCATTGTTGACCAGGAGGTCCAGTTCGGGGACCGCGTCCGCGAGCCGGCGCACGTGCGCGGGGTCGGTGACGTCGCCGGGGATGGCGGTGGCGCCCAGTTCGGCCGCGGCCCGGGTCAGGTCGTCCGCGCCCCGCGCGGTCAGCACGAGGTCCCAGCCCGCCTCCGCCAGCGACCGCGCGAGCGCGAGGCCGAGTCCGCGGGAGGCGCCGGTGATCAGTGCGGTGTTCGTCATGTTTGCGACGGTAGGAACCCGGCCGCTCCCGCACATCGGGCCCCGGTCCGGTGCCTCCCGGGCCCATCGTCCTAGGACTCACGGCGGTCTCCAGCCGGGCGGCCGGTCGTCAGTAGAGTGAGGGCGTGACGGCCGAACGCGACGAGATCCTGCAGGCGGTGAGCACCGCGGTGCTGGCGGTCACCCGACACCTGTCGGTGCGCGAGGTGCTCCAGGTCATCGTGCGGTCCGCGCAGCGGCTGCTGGACGCCCGCTACGCCGCGCTGGGGGTGCCCGACGACGACGGCTCGTTCGGGGAGTTCGTCGCCGAGGGCATCACCGACAAGCAGTGGGAGGCGATCGGCCCGCTGCCGCGCCAGCACGGCATGCTGGGCGCGATGCTCCGCGAGGGCGCCCCGGTGCGCCTGCCCGACCTGCGCGACGACCCCAGGTTCGAGTACTGGCCGAAGGCGCACCCGGTGATGAAGGATTTCCTCGGCGTCCCGATCACCGACTGCGGCGAGGTGCTCGGCATCATCTTCCTGGCCAACAAGCACACCGGCGGCGGCTTCACCGAGGCCGACCAGGACCTGCTCCAGGTGTTCGCGGCGCACGCCGCGATCGCGCTGGCCAACGCCCGGCTGTACGAGCGGAGCCGCGAGCTGGCCATGCTGGAGGAGCGCAACCGGGTGGCCCGCGAGCTGCACGACGCCGTCACCCAGAAGCTGTTCTCGCTGCGGCTGAGCGCGCAGGCGGCGGGCGCCATGCTGGACTCGGCCCCGGACAAGGCGGCGGCCGAGCTGGAGCGGGTGCAGCGGCTGGCGGGGGAGGCGCTGGGCGAGCTGCGGGCGGTGATCGTCGAGCTGCGGCCCGCCGAGCTCGACCGGCACGGGCTGGGCGAGACGCTGCGCAAGCACGTGCGGATGCTCGACCGGCTGCATCCGGCGCGGGTCGTGTTCGAGGCGGACGAGCTGCCGCCGCTGGAGTCCGCCGTTGAGGTGGCCGTGCTCAGGGTGGCGCAGGAGGCGCTGCACAACGCGCTGCGCCACGCGGAGGCCGACCTGGTGACCGTGCGGTTGTCGTACGCGCGCGGCAGGCTGGTGCTGAGCGTCGAGGACGACGGCACGGGGTTCGAGCAGGGCGCGTCGCGCGGGCTGGGGCTGATCTCGATGAAGGACAGGGCGGAGTCGGTGGGCGGTCTGATGACCGTCGGCTCGGCGTCCGGTGCCGGGACGACCGTGCGCGTGGAGGTGGGGGTGTGATCCGGGTGCTGATCGCCGACGATCATCCGGTGGTGCGTCAGGGTTTGCGCACCTTCCTCGACCTGCAGGAAGACATCACGGTCGTGGGCGAGGCGGGCGACGGCCTGCGGGCGGTCGAGCTGGTCCGCGAGCTCGCGCCCGACGTGCTGCTGCTGGACCTCAAGATGCCGGTGCTCGACGGGCTCGGCGCGCTGGGCGAGCTGTCCGGTGACGCGACCCGGGTGCTCGTGCTGACCTCGGTGAGCGACAGGTCCGACGTGAGCCCGGCGATGCGGGCGGGCGCGGCCGGGTTCCTCTACAAGGACATCGATCCGGTGGCGCTGGTGCGCGCCGTCCGCGCCGTCCACGACGGGCAGGTGCTGCTCGCGCCGGAGGCGGCCGAGGCGATGCTCGCGGGCGGGGGCGCGGCGCCCGCGGGGGCCTCGCCCATGCCGTTGACGGACCGGGAGCGCGAGGTGCTCAAGCTGATCGCGGCGGGCCGGTCCAACCGCGAGATCGCCCGCGACCTCGCGGTGGCCGAGAAGACGGTCAAGACCCACGTGTCCAACGTGCTGATGAAGCTCGGCGTGCAGGACCGCACCCAGGCCGCCCTCTACGCCGTCAGGCACGACCTCGCCTGACGGCGGCTCAGCTGTTCCTGACCGGTTCGTAGATGGCGTGGTGGGCGGCGACGATCGCGCGTCGTACGGCCCGGTCCAGGTCGCGCAGGGCCTCCCCGCGGGTGGCGATCTCGCCGGAGGTGAGCC
The DNA here is from genome assembly GCF_043198225.1 of Nonomuraea sp. NPDC048826. Lineage (NCBI taxonomy): Bacteria > Bacillati > Actinomycetota > Actinomycetes > Streptosporangiales > Streptosporangiaceae > Nonomuraea > Nonomuraea sp. NPDC048826. The sequence continues at coordinate 285,052 of NZ_JBICUQ010000009.1, forward strand.
CGCGCTCCTCGGCCAGGCGCAGCGCCGCGCCCAGCCGGGTGGCCAGGACCGACACGCGGTGGGCGCGCGCCGGGTAGCCGGGGGCCAGTTCGCCGCCGCCGTCGACGTCCCGCGGCCGCTCGCGCGCCGGCCCGCCCGCGGCGGCCAGCGCCGCCGTCGCCTGCCGCATCGCGTCCGACAGCTCGCGCTCGGCCTCCGCCACCGACGGCAGGTCCTGCCGTACCGGCCCTGAGTCGTGCACGTCCAGCTTCACTCCGACGTACGAGGAACCGCGCAGATCGAGCGAGGGCACCAGCCCGATCCGGGTGTCGTCGAGCACGGCGATCGCGGCCTGTCCGGCGTCCACGGCGGCCGAGTTGAATCCCGGCGGCCCCGACAATCCCAGCGGGTCACCGGGCGCAGGAAGGGCCAGCCGGAACCCGCTGAGCCCTCCGGACCGAAGGTTGGCCAGGTATTTACGGAGCGGGACCTCGCCCACGACGGCGGGGCCGCCCACGGCTTCGACGTGGTCGGCTGCCTCGTCCAGGCCGATGTGGCCGGTGAGCCAGGCGTTACCCCAGGCGACCAGCACGGGACAGATAGGCGATTCAGGGCGCACCGATCCACGATATGCGCTCGCCCTGCAATAGGTTTGTCCCCAGGGTTACTCCTCAAGGAGGGATCGGGGATGGGCGGTCAGGTGCTGCGGTTTCAGGACGTCGCCTACAGACGCGACGGGGCGACCCTGCTGCGCGGCATCGACTGGACGGTCGAGGAAGACGAGCGGTGGGTCGTGCTGGGGCCCAACGGCGCGGGCAAGACGACGTTGCTGCAGCTCGCGTCCACGTTGCTGTTCCCCAGCGACGGGTCGCTCGAGGTGCTGGGGGAGCGGGTCGGCGTGGCCGACGTGTTCGACCTGCGGCCGCGCATCGGGCTGTGCAGCTCCGCGCTGGCCGAGCGCATCCCGCCGGACGAGAAGGTCATCGACCTGGTGCTGACCGCCTCGTACGCGCTGCTCGGCCGGTGGACGGAGGAGTACGACTCCAACGACGTCACCCGGGCCGTGGAGCTGATCGACATGATGGGCGCGGCCCATCTGATCAGGCGGCGGTTCGCCTCGCTGTCCGAGGGGGAGCGCAAGCGGGTGCAGGTGGCCCGCGCGCTCATGCCCGACCCGGAGATGCTGCTGCTCGACGAGCCGGCCGCCGGGCTCGACGTGGGCGCCCGCGAGGACCTGGTGCGGCGGCTGTCGGTGCTGGCGGGCGACTACCGGTCGCCGGCGCTGGTCCTGGTGACCCACCACGTGGAGGAGATCCCTGCGGGGTTCACCCACGGCCTGATGCTGCGTCACGGCGCGATCGTGGCCCAGGGGCCGCTGGAACACGTGATGACGGCCGACAACCTGTCGCAGACGTTCGGGGTGCCCCTGTCGCTGGAGCGCAGCGCCGAGGGCCGCTGGTACGTCCGCCCGTACTAGCCGCGACGCCCCGGCCCGTATCAGCCCGTACTAGATCACCCGCGGGCGACCCGGACGAAATATCATGCAGCGCGTCGGGCCCGTCGATTTCGGAGCGTAGCCATGTCGGTGGAGCAGCTCATCGTCGCCTTCGTCGTGGTCGCGGCGGTGGGTTTCGGGGTGGCGCGGACCATCAGGATCATCCCGCAGGCCACGGCGGCGATCGTGGAGCGGCTGGGGCGCTACCACCGCACCCTCGCCCCGGGGCTCAACCTCGTGGTGCCGTTCATCGACCGCATCAAGGACCTGATCGACCTGCGCGAGCAGGTGGTGTCGTTCCCGCCGCAGCCGGTGATCACCTCCGACAACCTGGTCGTCTCCATCGACACCGTCATCTACTTCCAGGTGACCAACCCGAAGGCGGCCACGTACGAGATCGCGAACTTCCTCATCGGCGTCGAGCAGCTCACCGTCACCACGCTGCGCAACGTCGTCGGCGGCATGGACCTGGAGCGCACGCTGACCTCCCGCGAGGAGATCAACACCGAGCTGCGCGGCTCGCTGGACGAGGCGACCGGCAAGTGGGGCATCCGGGTCAACCGGGTGGAGCTCAAGTCCATCGACCCGCCGGCCTCGATCCAGGACTCGATGGAGAAGCAGATGCGCGCCGACCGCGACAAGCGGGCCGCCGTGCTCACCGCCGAGGGGCAGCGGCAGGCGGCCATCCTGGCGGCGGAGGGCGAGCAGCAGGCGGCGGTCTTACGGGCCAGGGGCGACGCGGAGGCGGCGGTTCTGCGCGCCCAGGCGGACGCCGAGGCCCAGGCGATGCGGGCCAAGGGCCAGGCGGACGCGATCGGCATGGTGTTCAAGGCGATCCACGAGGGCAACCCGGACCAGCACCTGCTGGCCTATCAGTACCTGCAGACCCTGCCCGAGATCGCCAAGGGCGACGCCAACAAGATCTGGATTGTCCCGTCGGAAATGGGGAAGGCGCTGGAGAACCTCGGCGGCCTGTTCACTCCCCAGAAACCGCCCGCCCCGGACGCGTAGTCCGTCCCGCCACCCCGGACGCGGAGCCACACCGTCAGGCCCCCTAGGCTCGGTCGTCAACGCCTGAAGGGGAAGGGGCAGGGGTGACGGTCTGGGAAGCGCTCGCCGTGGGGCTCGCCGGTCTGGCGGCCGGGGCGATCAACGCGGTGGTCGGCTCGGGGAGCCTGATCACCTTCCCCACCCTCGTGGCCGTGGGCGTCGACCCGGTCGTGGCTAACGTGTCCAACAACATCGGCCTCGTCCCCGGTTCCGTCACCGGCGCCTACGGTTACCGTGCCGAGCTGCGCGGGCAGCGTGACCGGCTGGTCCGGCTCGCCGCCGGGTCCGCGCTGGGCTCGCTGGCCGGCGGCATCCTGCTGCTCTATCTCGACCCGGACGTCTTCCAGGTCGTGGTCCCGGTGCTGATCGGGCTGGCCTGCGTGCTGGTGATCATCCAGCCGAGGCTCAACACCTGGCTGGCCGCCCGGCGCGAGCACGCGCACGCGGACGGCGGGCCGGCCCTGTGGCTGGGCGTGTTCGGGGCGGGCGTCTACGGGGGATACTTCGGCGCCGCCCAGGGCGTGCTGCTCATCGGCCTGCTCGGCAGCTTCCTCGACGAGCATTTGCAGCGGGTGAACGCGGCCAAGAACGTGCTCTCGCTGGTGGTCAACTTCACCGCCGCCGTGCTGTTCGTGCTGGTCGCGGACGTCGACTGGTGGGCGGTGCTGATGGTGGCGCTGGGCGCGATGGTCGGGGGTTTCGTGGGGGCGAAGGTCGGCCGCCGCATCCCGGCGCCGCTGCTGCGGGTGGTCATCGTGGCGGTGGGGATCGTGGCGATTATCAAACTGGTGTACGGATAAATTTCCGACTTTCTGGGTATAAATCGGTACATGAAGGGTGATCGCGTGGAGATCGTCATCGACGCGGGCGGCACCCCGCGCACCTACGAAGTCGTCGCCACCCGCGCGGGCCGCCGCGTCGAAGTGGCCACCCGGCGGGGGCTCGTCGAAGTGAGCGAGGTGACCCGGAGCGGCACCGCCATCCGGACCGCCCGGTTCATGTCCAGCCGCATCCTCGCCCTGGTCGAGCACCCCGCCGACGAGAAGTCCTAACGGAAGTCCGCCTCGTGGTCGCGCGCCCATGACCGGAACGACAGCGCCGGCCTGCCCAGCAGTTTCTCCACCATGTCCGTAACCTGCTCGGGGGAGTCCACGAAGCTCCGCCAGCCCGCCAGCGCGCTGTCCACGAAGTTCGCGTCGCCCCAGGCCGCCAGCAGGTGCTCGCGGGCCTCCTCCGGCGGCATGTCCTCCCAGCGCGCCTCGCGGCCGGTCACCTCGCCGATGATCCGGACCTGCTCCGCCTGGGTGAGCAGGTCCGGCCCGGTGATCGGATAGGCCGCGCCGCCGTGCCCGGCCGAGGTCAGCACGTGCACCCCCACCGCCGCGATGTCCTTCTCGTGGATGAGGGCGCGCGCCGCCTGCCCGTACGGCCAGTGCACCACGCCCGTCCTGATCTGGTCGGCCCAGCCCAGCGTGTTGGTCGCGAAGCCGCTCGGCCGCAGGAACGTCCAGTTCGGCACGGAGGCGCGGATCAGGCGCTCCAGCTCCTGGTGGAAGATCGGCGGCGCGTCGCTCTCCTCCGGCACGTTGGCGGAGAGGTAGACCACGTGCCGTACGTGTTTCGCCAGCGCCTCGACGACCGGCTCGGCGGTCTGCGCGGCGAAGCCGGGCCACACCAGGAACACCTTCTCCACGCCCGCCAGGGCGGGCTCCACCGTCTCGGGCCGGGTCAGGTCGCCCGTCACCACGTCCACCTGTTCGGGGAGCCGCGCCCGTGAGGGGTCGCGCACCAGGGCGCGGACGGACAGGCCGGCCCGCGCGAGCTCGGTCACCACATGTCCGCCGACGTTACCGGTCGCGCCGGTCACCAGAATCTTGTTCATGAGGCGACCGTAAAACCTCAAGCAGACTTCAGGTCAATTGCGGCCGCACCTGGATCGTGCCGTCCTTGCGGACGCGGGTCTCGAACGTGGGCGCCGGGGCCGTGGCCGGCCCGTGCCTGACCGAGCCGTCGTCCAGCCGGAACGTGCTGCCGTGCCACGGGCACACCACGCACGCCTCGCCGTCCTCCTCGACGAGCCTGCCCTGGTGGAGCGGGCCCGCCAGGTGCGGGCAGGTGTCCACCATCACGGTCACGCTCTCGGCGCGGCGCAGCACGAACAGCGAGATGTAGCCGAGCCGCCGCGACACCGGACGGCCGTCGGGCAGGTCCTTCAGCAGGCACAGGTCGTGCCAGCCCAGCGGCACCAGATGGGAGACCTGGGGCGCGTGGTTGGCCCCGGCCGACATCCGGTAGGCCAGGTGGCCGCCCAGGTAGCCGCCGAACCCGCCCGCCGCGAGGCCGGCGTACGACAGCGCGCGCCCGGTCCGCTCGCGACCGCGCACCCGGGCCAGCAGCGACCCGGAGAACAGCCCGAGCGCCACCACGTTGGACACCATGTGCACGAAGCCCACCCGCTGCTGCTCCCGGTGCAGGGACGACCAGTCGGTCAGGCCGGCGGCGGCCGTGGGCAGCGCGGTGACGACGCCGGTGGCCAGCAGGAGCCGGACCGCGCGCGGGTCGGCCTTGGCCATGTCGAGCATCGTCGCCGACAACCAGCAGCCCAGGCTCACCGAGGCCAGGGGCGGGTGCGCGGGCTTGCCCGTCGGCACGCCGTGCAACAGGTCGCGCAGGAAGCCCTGGGGCAGCCGTTCGCGCATCGTCTTCGCCAGCGCTCTGATCGGCCGGTCCATCGACGTGGCCTTCTCGAGCCGGTCGGTGAGGTCTACGGGTCCGACGAAACGTCCAAAGTGCCGACGTCTCGCCCGTACTGTCTCTTTCACGACAAGTCCCCTACCCCAGGGGTGCGGACGTCACTCGGAAAGGTGACCTCTGGCCACCGACTCCTCGACGACGGCGCGGGCGTACGCGCCCAGCGACGGCGAGCCTTCCTCGATGAGCCGGACCTTCTCCCGCACCTGCGACGCGGTCACCTTGAACAGCTGCCAGGTGCCGCCCTCGGTGTGGTGGTTGGCCAGGATCGGCGCGAACCGGTCGAGCGCCTTGGCGAACCTCGCCTCGGGCGTCTTGCGGTCCTCGAACTCCTCCCACAGCTCGCGCAGCGCGGCGCCCTGCCCGTCGGGCAGCAGCGCGAAGATCCGGTCGGCGGCGGCGCGCTCGGCCTCCGCCTGCGCGGCCACCGCCACCGGGTCGTAGATGAACGTGTCGCCCGCGTCGATCTCGACCAGGTCGTGCACGAGCAGCATGGCGACGACGCGCCGCAGGTCGGTGCCCGGTGGCGCGTGCTCGCCCAGGACCATCGCCAGCGTGGCCACGTACCAGGAGTGCTCCGCGTCGTTCTCCCGTCTGGAGCCGTCCATCAGCAGGTTGCGGCGGATGATCCGCTTCAGCTTGTCGATCTCGACGGCGAAGGCGATCTGGGAGTTCAGGCGGTCCTCTGCTGGCACGATAGTCACGCGCGACACCCTAATGGGCGCTGATCATACTGGTAGGTGAAATGTTCACCGGAACCCCGTTGAACACTGCGTTACCGGACGGAACGTCCACTGCCGACTCGTCGGTCAGCGCGTTCGCGCTCACCCCCGCGTGCTTCGCCGCCACTGCCTGCGAGCTGCCCTGATGCCCCCAGCCGTGCGGCAGGCTCACCACGCCGGGCATGATCGTGTCGGTCGGCTCCAGCGGCACCGTCAGCTCGCCCGTCGCCGAGCGGACCACGGCCTCGCCGCCGAGCCCGAGCCGGGCCACGTCCACCGGGTTGATCTGCAGCGTGCAGGTGTTGCTGCCGCCCACCAGCGGGCCCACGTTGTGCAGCCAGCTGTTGTTGGACCGCAGGTGGCGCCGCCCGATCAGCACCATCTCCGGAGGCTCCGTCTCCAGCCCGGCGCGCAGCCGGTCGACGTCCTCCAGGAGCAGCGGCGGCGCCAGCTCGACGACGCCCGAGGCGGTCTTGAGCACCTCGGGCAGCCGGGGCCGCAGCGGGCCGAGGTCGAGCCCGTGCGGGTTGTCGAGCAGCTTGCGCAGCGACAGGTCGCCGCCGCCCGCCCACTCGCCGTAGGGGCCGAGCTTGAGCATGAGGTCGAGCCGCTGCTCGACGCCCGTGCGGCCCTCCAGCAGGGCGCGCAGCTCGGCGACGTCCCGGCCCTCGACCCCGGACCCGGGCGTCTCGACGGCCTTGGCCAGCATCTGGCCGATCACGAACTCGTCCAGGTCGCCGTCCAGCCCTGAGGCGATCATGGTGAGCCTGGCCAGGATCTGCGCCTCCGACGGCTGCCCGTCCAGCGGCAGCGACGGCGGCGAGTAGCGCGCGTAGTTGCGCACCGCGAAGCCCAGCAGCGCGAAGTCGTAGTGCCCCGACTGCAGCACCCGCGGCGGCGGCAGGATGACGTGCGCGTGCTTCGTGGTCTCGTTCAGGTACGGGTCCACGCTCACCATGAAGTCGAGCCCGGCCAGCGCCCGGTCCAGCCGGTGGCCGTGCGGGGCCGACAGCACCGGGTTGCCCGCCACCGTGACCAGGAACCTGACCTGGCCCTCGCCCGGCGTCTCGATCTCGTCAGCGAGGGTCGCCACCGGCAGCTCGCCGTTCGCCTCGGGCAGGCCGCGCACCCGGCTCTTCCACCGTCCCACCCGGTACGGGCCGCGCCGGCCGGCGAACTCGGTGGCGGGCTTGGCGAACATCACCCCGCCCGGCCGGTCCAGGTTGCCGGTCAGCGTGTTGAGCACGTCCACCAGCCACTGCGCGAGCGTGCCGAACTCGGCCGTGCAGGTGCCGATCCGCGCGTACACGGCGGCCCGCGGCGCCGCCGCCAGCTCCCTGGCGAGCCGCACGATCACCTCGGCGGGCACGCCGGTGCGGCGGGCCACCACGTCCGGCGGGAAGTGCTTGGCCGCCTCGCGCACCTCGTCGAGCCCGTTGACCTGGTGGGCGAGCGCGACCAGGTCCTCGGCGAACAGCGTGTGGACGAGGCCGAAGAGCAGGTAGGCGTCCGTGCCGGGGCGCACGAACACGTGCTCGTCGGCGAGCTCGGCCGTCCGGGTGCGGCGCGGGTCGACCACGACGAACCGCCCGCCGCGCCGGCGCAGCGCCTTGAGCCGGCCGGGGAAGTCGGGGGCGGTGCAGAGCGAGCCGTTGGACTCCAGCGGGTTGGCGCCCAGCATCAGCAGATAGTCGGTGCGGTCCAGGTCGGGCACCGGGATGGCCAGCGGGTGACCGAACATCAGCCCGCTGGCGACGTGCTTGGGCATCTGGTCGGCGGTGCTGGCGGAGAAGACGTTGCGGGTGCCGAGCGCCTTGATCAGCGGCGCGTTGTAGAGGGCGCCCGCCATCGTGTGCGCGTTCGGGTTGCCCAGGTAGACGGCGGCCGACTGACGGCCGTGCGCGGCGGTCACCTCGGCCAGCCCGCGCTCGACCGCGGCGAACGCCTCGTCCCAGCCCGCCTCCCGCCACCGGCCGCCCTCCCGGATCAGCGGCTTGCGCAGCCGGTCGGGGTCCTCGTCCAGCCGGCCGAGGCTGGCGCCCTTCGGGCAGATGAACCCCCGGCTGAACGGGTCCTCGCGGTCGCCGCGCACGCTGGTCACGTGACCGCCGTCGTCGAGGGTCAAGGTCAGACCGCAGACGGCTTCGCACAGAGGACAGGTCCGGTGGACGGTCGAGGTCATCACGACTCCTGAGTTCGTCAGCTGAACTCATCTTGACTCGTACGGTGGACATGGGGAAGCCCCGGAGCCCCCGCGGTCTCCGGGGCTTTTCCTAGGGAGGCGCGGGTCCCTAGGCCTTCAGCCCAGCGGCTGCAGCACCAGCTGCCGGGGCAGATCAGGCGGCTCCTCGAGGTCGTGGCGGAGCGAGATCCAGGCCCGCCGCCCGTAGAGCCGGTCGAGACCGGGCGAGGAGGCCCCGGGGATCGCGTCCCGCCTGACGATCTCGACGATCACCAGGTTGGCGCGGGTGCGATGGCGGTAGACCGTGACGGCCCTGGCCCAGCAGGCCGCCGCGATCTCCTCCGCGTAGGCCTCGAACTCCTCGGCGCAGATGCCCGCCCTGGTCAGGATCAGGGCCTTCTCGCCGGTGGTGGTCGGGGTGATCCAGAGCACCAGCGGGATGCGGCCCCGGCGGGTGTGCATGGTGGTCTCCAGGCAGACCCGCTGCAACCGGTGGCGGGACACCACGCACCAGAAGTGCGCGACGACCCAGCTGCGGCCGTAGCGCGTCGCGGCCGGCACCGACACGGCGCTGGTCAGCAGGAGGAACGGCAGCCAGCTGCCCTTCCTGGTGGCGTCCACGAGGGCCAGCGCGAGCAGCGCGACGCAGGCGACGATCAGCAGCTCGGTGCGGATCCGCCAGAGCCGGGTGAGCATCCCCGAGCCGGCCGGGGCGGGCAGGTCCTCGTAGCCCGGGTAGATCTGGTTGCGTGGGTTCCTCGGCATCTCAGGACACCTCCTCGGGCACCCGGGTGACGATCTTGAGTTGGTCGAAGCGTGGGTCGCGGTAGCGACGGGAGGCGAAACCGGTCCTGGTGACGGTCCAGCCCCTCCGGTGGGCGAACTCGTCCGGCTCCATGCAGATTTCGCGGTCGGCCCAGGCGATCAGTTCCTGGATGCGGGTGAGTACCCAGGACTTGCGTCGGCTGAGTCCCTTGGTACCTTGTGAGTACATAGAAGACCCCTTTCGCGGCAAAACAGAGGTGGCTTCTTACGCCGGACTGCAGGCCGATGACCGGCCCGCCGCTGGGTGGCAGCCCAGGTGTGGCGGGTGAGAGCTTGGCCTCGGTCCGGCTTCGTGTGCTCTGAAGCGAGCGACAGATCGCGGCGGTGACTCTTAGCTGAGTGCGAGATCCTTCCGGCAGACGGCCTCCCTGTGATCGATGCGCATATCCGGGACGGCGCCGTTGCCGGTTCTGCGGCCTGACCGGCCGCGGGTGGTCGTGGGCGAAAGGCCCTTCCGGTGGGGCCGTGTGATGGTCATCCCGGCCTCCTCACCCCTGGGCTCTTTCTGGTCCCGATCGTCCCCCGGAGAGTCTCTTGCTGCAAGGCCTCCAGCAAGAAAGATTCCGTTTTCTTCGCAAGCGTCCTTCGTATTGCCGTGCAACTTGCACGCGATGGATACTCTTCGGCGAAACGCGGGCGAGTGCCGGAGATCGTCATCGTGCCCCCTTCCCCCACAGGAGCTTTGCTTGCTTCACACGGTCTCTCCGTGAAAGCCTTCTGGCAAGACCAAATGAAGGTGCTCGTGCAAGTTGCAGTGTAAGATTGAGTGAACGGCCCAAGACCGCGGGCTCGAAACGGTTCCTTCCGGCTACACCTTCATTCCCGGCAAGGAGAGTCGACGGTGCCACCGACGCAGGGCAGTCCGACTGTCCGCAAGCTCAGACTCGGTCAGGAGCTCCGGCTTCTCCGAGAGCGACGCAAAATCACCGGCGCCAGGGCCGCCAAGGAGCTCGGCTGGTCCCCCAGCAAGGTCTCGCGCATCGAAGCCGCCAAGACGATGCCCAGCCCCGACGACATCAAGGCGATGGGGAAGCTCTACCGCATCGACGAAGAGAAACTTGACGAGCTCCTTGGCCTGTTGCGGGATGCGGATCAGCGCGGCTGGTGGGAAGATTACGAAGACGCCCTGCCCGAGGAGTACACAAGATTCCTCGGGCTGGAGGCAGAGGCGGTCATCCAGCGCAACTGGGAACCCCAGATTGTGCCCGGCCTCTTCCAAACCGAGGAGTACGCCCGAGAGGTCATCCTGGCCGTCCGAGGCATCTCGCGCCTCACCCACAGCGGAGTTCGGAGCAGGGTCGAGGCCCGCCTCGACAGACAGCAGCGTGTCCTGCACCGCGCCGACCCCTGTGAGATGCGCTTCGTGCTGGACGAGCCTGCCCTGATGCGCCGCTTCGGCGAGCCCTCGGTGATGCGGGCGCAGATGGAGCATCTCCTGGAGCTGTCCCTTCTGCCCCACGTCAGCGTTCAGGTGTTGCCCATGGACGCGCTGCACCCGGTCAGCACGGGAGCGTTCATTCACCTCAAGTTCGCGGATTTCGACGATGTGGTGTACCTGGAGCAGCTTTATACTGCTCACTTCGTCGAAGACCTCGAGCGGGTAGCGGGCTACGAGGTGGCCTTCGAGAACATCAGGGCCCAGGCGCTGGACGAGGACGAATCACGCGTGCTCATCCAACGCAAGGCCATGATGTGGCGAGGCTGATTGACGAACGACCACAAAAAGGGGCAATGGCGCCCCTTCGCCCATTTGGGGAGAAAATGTCTATCCATCACAAGACGGCGGCATGGCAGAAGAGCAGCTTCTGCAACGGCGCTAGCAGCTGCGTTGAGGTCGCCCCCCTTGCCGACGGCAATGTCGCGCTAAGGGACAGCAAGGAGCAGGACGGACCCGTCCTGGTCTTCACCCCGTCCGAGTGGGCCGCCTTCACGGCCGGGGTCCGGGATGGAGAGTTCGACCTGGAGGCCCTCGCGGCCGGCGCGTGAGAAACGGCCCTGGCAGGTTGGTAGCGCAACCGGACAGGGCCGTCAGGTGGAGGCTCGTCACCGGCCTCCGTGTTTCCCCGCTCGCACGGCGAGCGCAAGATTCCCGCACATCATGACGCACCTCGGTCCCGTTGATCAACACGCCACGGTGGCCTGAACCCCCCACATGTTTCCGGCCGCCGGCGGTCCTGACGCACCGCCGGCCCGCCGCCCCCTTCCCCCCTGCGCCTCGCTCCCGGTCTCCGGTTGAGCCACCCCGTCGTTCACGCACTGCTTCGCCAGGTAAAGCCAGGGGCACTACGCGGTAATAGTCCGGACATGGCATGCTCGATCCCTGATAGTCCCGATCGAGCTGGATGGCGCCCCCGTGAACTTCCCCCGCGCACTCTCGGCGCTGGCCGTCGTGTCCTCGCTCGCCGCCTGCTCCGTCTTCGGCTCCGAGACGCCTGAGCGGCAGCGACAGGCCGCTGCCACCTCATCCGCCGAGCCGACGGCTCCCGCCACCCCGAAGCGCAGGCCGTACACCATCGCCTTCGGCGGGGACGTGCACTTCGAGGGCTTCCTGCGGTCCCGGCTGAACAACCCGCGCACCGCGATGGGCCCGATCTCCCCGGTCCTCCGCAAGGCGGACCTGGCCATGATCAACCTGGAGACCGCGATCACCACGGGCGGCACCCCGGCGCCCGGCAAGCAGTTCACGTTCCGGGCGCCGGCCAGCGCGATCACCGCGCTCAAGGCCGCCGGCGTGGACGTGGCCTCCATGGCCAACAACCACGGCATGGACTACATGGAGACCGGCCTGGCCGACTCCCTCGCCGCCATCAAGAAGTCGAAGTTCCCGATGGTGGGCGTCGGCAAGAACGAGGCCGAGGCGTACAAGCCGTTCAGGAAGACGGTGAACGGCAACCGGGTGTCGATCATCGGCGCGACCCAGGTGCTGGACGCCGAGTTCATCGCCTCCTGGACCGCCACCCCCGACAAGGGCGGGCTCGCCTCGGCCAAGAACGAGGCCCGCCTGATCAAGGCGGTACGGCAGGCGCGCAAGAACTCCGACACCGTCATCGTGCACCTGCACTGGGGCACCGAGATGCAGAAGTGCCCGAACCCGGCGCAGCTCTCCCTGGCCCCCAAGCTCGTCAAGGCCGGCGCCGACGTGGTGGTCGGCGGGCACGCGCATATCCTGCTGGGCTCCGGGTACCTCGACAACGCCTACATCAGCTACGGCCTCGGCAACTTCGTCTTCTACAACTCCAACCCCGCCACCACCGGCCGCACTGGCGTGCTGACCCTCACCATCAACGGCCGCAAGATCCTCAAGGATCAGTGGACCCCCGCCACCATCCAGAACGGCGTGCCCGTCCCGATGACCGGCACCTCGAGGAAACAGGCCGTGGCCGACTGGAAGGCGCTGCGTTCCTGCACCGGGCTGGCCGCCCGGCCCTGAACCCCCGGAGGTGCGTGATGCGCTGGGTCGAGTCCGGTGACGTCCGGCTGGCGGTCTTCGAGGAGGGCGACCCCGCCGCCCCCACGCTTCTGCTGGTGCACGGCTATCCCGACACGCACCGCGTCTGGGACGAGGTCGCCGAGCGGCTGCGCGACCGCTTCCACGTCGTCCGCTACGACGTGCGCGGCGCCGGTCGCTCCACCGCCCCGTCCGGACGGCACCGCTACGGCCTGGACCACCTGGCCGCCGACCTGGCCGCCGTCATCGACGCCATCGGCAAGCCCCGGGTCCACCTGGTCGGCCACGACTGGGGCTCGCTGCAGGGCTGGGACGCGGTCGCCCGGCCCGGCCTGCGCGAGCGGATCGCCTCCTTCACCGGTTTCGGCGGCCCCGGGCTGGCCCAGAGCGAGCGGTTCTTCAGGAGCGGCGACCTGCGGGCGGTGGCCGGGCAGGCCGCCAGGTCCTTCCACATCGGCGCCTTCCAGCTCCCGCTCCTGCCCGAGCTGGCCTGGCAGACGTTCATGCCCCCGCTGATGGAGCGGACGCTCCGCCGGTCCGACGGCGTCGGGCCGCGGCCCGGGCATCCCGCCGAGACCCTGCCCAAGGACGCCCGGAACGGGCTGGAGCTCTACCGGGCCAACACCTTCACCCGGCGGGGCCCGGCCGGCGACCCGCGGGTGGACGTGCCCGTACAGCTCATCGAATGCCTGCGCGACCCGTTCGTCTCCACCGCGCTGCTGGAGTCGCTGCGGCCGTGGGCGCCGCGGCTCTGGCACCGCAGGATCGCCGCCGGTCACTGGGCGCAGCGCGGCAGGCCCGACCTGATCGCGCGCATGATCGCGGAGTTCGCCGGCCACGTCGAGGGCGAGCCGGAGAGCAGGAGCCTGCGCCGGGCCCGCGTCGACCCGGGGCGCAAGGCGTTCGCCGGCCGGCTCGTCGTGGTGACCGGCGCGGGCGCGGGCATCGGGCGCGCCACCGCTCGGGCCTTCGCGGCGCACGGGGCCGAGGTCGTCTGCGCCGACATCGACGCCGACGCCGCCCGGCTGGCCGCCGACGGCATCGCCAAGGACCTCGCCGGTACGGCGTACGCGCTGACGGTCGACGTCGCCGACGCCGAAGGGATGGCCGCGTTCGCCGAACGCGTGCGGGCCGAGCACGGCGTGCCGGACATCGTGGTCAACAACGCCGGCATCGTCGTCGTCGGCGGGATCCTCGACCACTCACCGGACGACTGGCGGCGCACCATCGACGTCAATCTGTGGGGCGTCATCCACGGCTGCCGCCTGTTCGGCGCCCAGATGGCCGAGCGCGGGGAGGGCGGGCACATCGTCAACATCGCGTCGGTGGCCGCGTTCGTTCCCACCCGCCTCCTCCCGGCGTACTCGGTCTCCAAGGCCGCGGTGAAGTCGCTGAGCGACTGCCTGCGGGCCGAACTGGCGGGGGAGGGCATCGGGGTCAGCGCCATCTGCCCGGGCTTCGTGAGCACCACCATCGCGCGCAACGCCACGTACGTGAGCGGCCTGTCCCGCGACCTGTCCGAGGAGGCGCTGCGGCGGCGCGCCTACCCGCCCGAGCGGGTGGCGGCCCACGTCCTGCGCGCCGTGCACCGGAATCAGGCTGTCGTGCCGGTCAACGCGGAGGGCAAGATGGGGTACGCGTTGTCCAGGATCTCCCCATCCGCCCTGCGTGGGCTGGCCAGGCTCACGGGATTCCCGGGAAATCCGGTCAATCGCGGGTAACGATCTGTTCTGGCGGGGGAAGATGAGGTCGTGTCCATGCCGCAACTGGAAGATGACTGTGCGTCGCCGAAGCCGCTGCGACGGCAGCCCACGCAGCGCCGGAGCGCCCGACGGGTCGAGCGGATGCTCGACGCCTGCGCCCAACTTCTCGACGAGATCGGCTACGAGTCGCTCTCCACGACCCGCATCGCCGAGCGGGCCGGGGTAGCGATCGGCTCGGTCTACCAGTTCTTCCCCGACAAGCGCGCGATCACCCAGGAGCTGACCCGGCGCAACGTGGAGCTGTTCGTCTCCCGGGTGGGCCGCCGCTTCATGGAGGAGGACTACCGGGGCTGGTGGGATGCCGTCGACGCGATCATCGACGAGTACGTCGACATGCACCGCACGGTGCCCGGCTTCAAGAGCCTCCACTTCGGCGACGTGGTCGACCTCAACCTGCTCGACTCCGACTCCGACAACAACACCGTGATCGCGGGCCGGCTGCGGGGGCTGCTGCTGACGGAGTTCGGCCTGGCCGACAGCCACGAGCTCGACACCGCCGCGCTGGTGGCCGTCGAGGCCGGTGACGCGGTGCTCAAGCTGGCCTTCCGGCACGACCCCGACGGCTCCGAGGAGATCATCGACGCGGCCAGGCAGCTCGTGCGCGGCTTCCTGTCACGTCAGCTCAGGGCCTATCCGCCGCAGCCCGACTAGCGAGTCCGCTCCCAGGCTTCGAGCAGCTCCGGGAGCCAGTGGGGCTCGTCGGTCCGCGCGCACGCGTCCGGGTTGGCCACCGGCCGGGCGGCGCGCTCCTGTCTCGCCTGCAACTCGGCCTCCAGGGCCCGCAGTCTGAGCTCGGCCGCTTCGGCCCCTTCGAGCCGGGCCGAAACGTAGCCGGCCACCCCGGGCCCCACCGCCGACAACACCACGGCGACCGCAAGCGCGAACGTCGTCTGCCTGGACCTGCCCATCCCAGCCCCTTCCGCTTGCGGGCGTGAAGTGACTGGTATATGCCCAACGACCTGCGCATATATGCGCGACGTAATGAAGTGATGACGTTTCGTGGCGGTCTCATCAGGGCATCGGCGATGCGTATTGAGCGGGCAAAACCGCACGGCTCTCGGTAGTCTCGCGTTGTGGCGCATGTGACCCGTGAGCACCTTGATCGCCTGCTGGAGCAGGCGCTGCTGGCCGACGACCACGGTTCCGTGGCCAGCAGGCTGTACGACGTCGCGCTCGATTACTCCAGCGGCGACGTGTCGAGAGCGTCCATCCTGGTTCAGGCGGCCGAGGAGTGGCGTGCGGCCGGTCAGCCGGCCCGCGCGCTGGAGTGTTTCCAGCGCGCGGTCGAGGACGGCGGAGAGACGGGCATCGACCCGCGTGCCGGCATCGCCGACACGCTCTTCGAGCTCGACCGGCACGACGAGGCGAGGGAGGTCGTCGAGACGATCCGCGCCGAAGGCGGAGTCTCGGCGGCGACCGCCCACAGCATCGCCGAGACCCTCGTCGCCTACGGCGACCTGGAGGCCGGTCACGAGTGGGTCACCCAGGCCCTGCTGACCTGCGAGAGCGACGATCCGGAGCGGGTGTCGATGCTGCGCACCCGCTACCGCATCAGGCTCGACCTGGGCCTGCCCGAAGACGAGATCGACGCCCTCGTCTCCTGATCCCCCCGCCGTCGAGGGGCCGGGGATCAGCGCAGGCTGACGCTGCTCAGCAGGCTGGTGACGCCGTCGAAGGAGTTGATCGGCAGCTTGGCCGTGTCGAGCGCCTCGGCCACCTGCGGCAGCGTGCGGCGCACGAGCGTGCTCTTGACCTGCTCGACCGGGGCGGTCACGTCGACCGGGATGTCGGCCGGGCGCTGCACCACCTTCGTGGGGTTGGCGAGCCGCCGGTAGTTCCCCGGCTTACCGGGCACCTTGGGCAGCGCGGGCAGGGCGGGCAGCTTGAGCAGGTTCGCCGCGCCCGCGAGGGACGTCACGCCGGGCAGCGCCGGCAGCGCGGGCATGGCCGAGGTGGCCACGACGCCGCCCAGGTCCGACAGGCCCGTCGCGGAGTGGGCGGTGGCCAGCCCGGTCAGGCCGAGGTGCTCGGCCAGCCTGACCGCGCCCAGGGCCAGATGGGTGCTCTCCGACCCGAGCAGCGGGGCGGTGCTGTCGCTCAGCCGCACCTTGGCGAGCTCGTCGCAGAGCGCCGCCGCGGGCGAGCCCATGCGGGTCCTGGAGTCCCGGCAGTCGTCGGCGGCCGCGGGGCCCGCCCCCAGCCAGGTGACCCCCGCGGTCAGAGTGACCATGGCAAGAATTCTGCGGATGCTCCGAGTCGGCACTTCTCGTCCCCCTGATCGTTTTCGGTGATCTGACGAACGCGAAGCTAGCCAGGCACGCGGGAGCCGGGAGGCGGCTTGCCGGAAGGCTGGCCCGAACCTTAAGGAACGGGCGCGCGGATGACCCGGGCGGGAACGTCGAACGCCCGGAGGATGGCCTCGGGCGTTCGACGGGGTTCAGGCGCGCTCGACGGTCAGCTCGTCGTCGCCGAGGTCGACCAGGACCTTGTCGCCGTCGACGATCTCGCCGGAGAGCACCGCCCTGGCCAGCTTGTCGCCGATGGCCGACTGGACCAGGCGGCGCAGCGGACGCGCCCCGTACATCGGGTCGTAGCCCGTCAGGGCCAGCCACTCGCGGGCCGCGGGCGTGACCTCCAGGGTGAGCCTGCGGTCGGACAGCCGCCGCGCGAGCCGGTCGACCTGCAGGTCGACGATCTGCGCCAGCTCCTCGGAACCGAGCGCGTCGAACAGGATCACGTCGTCCAGCCGGTTGAGGAACTCCGGCTTGAACGCGCTGCGCACCGCGCCCATCACGGCCTCGCGCTTGGCGCCGTTGGTCAGCGTCGGGTCGACGAGGAACTGCGAGCCGAGGTTGGACGTCAGGATCAGGATCGTGTTGCGGAAGTCGACCGTGCGACCCTGACCGTCGGTCAGCCGGCCGTCGTCGAGCACCTGGAGCAGGATGTCGAAGACCTCGGGATGGGCCTTCTCCACCTCGTCCAGCAGCACCACGGTGTACGGTCGACGCCGGACGGCCTCGGTGAGCTGGCCGCCCTCCTCGTAGCCGACGTAGCCGGGAGGCGCGCCGACGAGGCGGGCGACGCTGTGCTTCTCGGAGTACTCGCTCATGTCGATGCGGGTCATCGCCCGCTCGTCGTCGAACAGGAACTCCGCCAGCGCCTTGGCCAGCTCGGTCTTGCCGACACCGGTCGGGCCGAGGAACAGGAACGAGCCCGTCGGCCGGTCGGGGTCGGCGATGCCGGCCCGGCTGCGCCGCACCGCGTCGGACGCGGCCCGTACGGCCTCCTTCTGGCCGATGAGGCGCTTGCCCAGCTCCTCCTCCATGCGCAGCAGCTTGGCCGTCTCCGCCTCCAGCAGGCGGCCCGCGGGGATGCCGGTCCAGGACGAGATCACCTCGGCGATGTCGTCGGGGCCGACCTCCTCCTTGACCATGGCGTCCTCGGCCGGGGCGGCCTCGGACGCGGCCGCCAGCGCCTGCTCCAGGCGCGGCACCTCGGCGTACATGATCCGGGACGCGGTCTCGAAGTCGCCGTCGCGCTGCGCCCGCTCGGCGGTGCCGCGCGCCTCGTCGAGCTGCTTCTTCAGCTCACCGACCTTGTTGAGACCGGCCTTCTCGTGCTCCCAGCGGCCGACCAGGGCGTTGAGCTCCTCCTGGCGGTCGGCCAGCTCCTGGCGCAGGCGCTCCAGGCGCTGCACGGAGGCCTCGTCGGTCTCCTTGGACAGCGCCAGCTCCTCCATCTTCATCCGGTCGACGGCGCGCTGGAGCTGGTCGATCTCCACGGGACGGGAGTCGATCTCCATGCGCAGCCGGGAGGCGGCCTCGTCGACCAGGTCGATGGCCTTGTCCGGCAGGAAGCGGCTGGTGATGTAGCGGTCGGACAGCGCCGCGGCGGAGACGAGGGCGCTGTCGGCGATCTGCACCTGGTGGTGGGCCTCGTAGCGGCCCTTCAGCCCGCGCAGGATCGCGATCGTGTCCTCGACCGTCGGCTCTCCCACGTACACCTGCTGGAAGCGGCGCTCCAGCGCGGGGTCCTTCTCGATGCGCTCGCGGTACTCGTCGAGCGTGGTCGCGCCGATCATCCGCAGCTCGCCGCGGGCCAGCATCGGCTTGAGCATGTTGCCGGCGTCCATCGCGCCCTCGGCGGCGCCCGCGCCGACGACCGTGTGGAGCTCGTCGATGAACGTCACGACCTGGCCGTCGCTCTCCTTGATCTCGGAGAGCACGGCCTTGAGCCGCTCCTCGAACTCGCCGCGGTACTTCGCGCCGGCGACCATCGCGCCCAGGTCGAGCGAGATCAGCCGCTTGTTGCGCAGCGACTCCGGCACGTCGCCGGCGACGATGCGCTGGGCCAGGCCCTCGACCACGGCCGTCTTGCCGACGCCGGGCTCGCCGATCAGCACCGGGTTGTTCTTGGTGCGCCGGCTGAGCACCTGCACCACCCGGCGGATCTCAGAGTCGCGGCCGATGACCGGGTCGAGCCTGCCCGCGCGGGCCCGCTCGGTCAGGTCGACGCCGTACTTCTCCAGCGCCTGGTAGGTGTCCTCGGGGGTCTCGCTGGTGACGCGGGCGTGGCCGCGTACCTTCTCGAACGCGTCAAGGAGCGCCTGCGGGGTCGCCCCGGCCGACTTGAGCAGCTCGGCCGCCTGGCCGCCGTCGGCGGCCAGGCCCACGAGCAGGTGCTCGGTCGAGACGTACAGATCCTCCAGCCGGTTGGCGTGCTGGGCGGCGGTGTTCATCACCGTGAGCAGGTGGCGGGAGCTCGTGGGCGCCCCCACCGTCGCGCCCTGCGCCTTGGGCAGGGCCGCGAGACTCTCCTCGGCCTTGGCCCGCAGCGCACGCCAGTCGGCGCCGACCGCCTCCAGCAGCGGCACGGCGGTGCCGCCCGTCTGCGAGAGCAGCGTGGTCAGCAGGTGGATCGGAGAGATCTCGGGATTGCCGTCGGCGGCGGCCCGCCGCATGGCCCCCGAGAGCGCCTCCTGACTTTTCTGAGTGAGCTTGTAGTCCATCTACGCCCCCGGTGGCAGCTCGTAACGGATCAGAGCCTTGATCATCTGAAGCTCGGCGCGCAGCCGGTGAACCTCCTCACGCAGCCGCAACGACTCGTTCTCCAGCTCCAGGATCCGTTTGATGCCGGCGAGGTTGATGCCCTCCTCCTGGGAGAGGCGCTGCACCTCGCGCAGCTGGATGATGTCTCTGGTCGAGTAGAGGCGGCCGCGCCCCGCCGTGCGGCCAGGGCAGACCAGGCCAAGCCGGTCATACTGCCGCAATGTCTGCGGATGCAGCCCCGACAGCTGCGCGGCCACCGAAATCACGTAAACAGGAGTGTCATCGGACAGGTCGAAATAGTTGGCGTCCATGGGCTCACTCGCTTCTGGCTCTCAAAATGAGCTCGGCCCGTGGGTCCTCGGCCGCGGTGGCGGTGTTGAACTCCGTGAGCAGCTCACGCGACTTGTCGTCGAGCGTCTTCGGCACCACGACCTCGACGCTGGCGAGCAGGTCGCCCTTCGTGCCGTCCTTGCGCGTGACGCCCCGGCCGCGGATGCGGAACGTGCGCCCGTTGGGCGTGCCCGCGGGGATGCGCAGGGTCACCGGCATCCCCTTGAGCGTCGGCACCTTGATCTCGGCACCGAGCGCCGCCTCCGAGAACGTCACCGGAACCGTGACCGTCATGTTGTCACCCGACCTGCCGAACACGGGGTGCGGCTTGACGTGCGTCACGATGTAGAGATCACCGGCGGGACCGCCGCTCTCGCCAGGGGCGCCCTTGCCCTTGAGCCTGACCCGGGCGCCGTCCGCCACCCCGGCGGGGATGCGGGCCTGGATGGTCCGGGTGCTCTTGGCCCTGCCGCTGCCCTCGCACACGGGGCAGGGGTCGTCGACCAGCAGGCCGCGGCCCTTGCAGTCGCGGCACGGCTCGGAGAAGGCGAAGTTGCCCAGGTTGCGGCTGGCCGCGCCGGTGCCCTCACAGGTCGGGCAGACCCGCGGGGTGGTGCCGGCCTTGGCTCCCGTCCCGCTGCACCCGGTGCACGCGGCGGAACTGGTCAGCCGCAGCGACACGGTGGCGCCCTCGGCCGCCTCCGTGAACGACAGCGTGACCTCCGACTCGATGTCCTGCCCGCGGCGCGGCCTGGTGGCGGACGTGGTGCGGGTCGAGCCGCCGCCCCGGTTGAACAGCCCGCCGAACAGGTCGCTGAACCGGTCGCCCGTCCCCTGGCCGGTCTGCTGACCGGTGCCGCCGAACAGGTCGCCGAAGTCGAAGGGGAAGCCGCCGCCGCCACCCGGACGCTGGCCGCCCACCCCGGACCCGAACAGCGTGCGCGCCTCGTCGTACTCCTTGCGGCGCTTGCTGTCGGACAGGACGTCGTAGGCCTCGGAGACTTCCTTGAACTTCTTCTCCTTGGCCGTGTCGCCCTGGTTGGTGTCGGGGTGGTACTGCCTGGCCAGCTTCCGGTACGCCTTCTTGATCTCTTCGGCGCTGGCGGACTTGGGCACACCAAGGACGGCGTAGTAGTCCTTCTCCAGGTAGTCCTTGGTGCTCATCTACGGCCCTTCGTCCTTGTCAGTTGTCGTCGTCATCGGACGCGGGAGCGTCCCCGGGCTCGGCCACGGCCACACGGGCCGGGCGCAGCACCCTCTCGCCCATCCGGTAACCCAGCTGCAGCACGCCGACCGCGGTCGGCTCGGTCACGTCCGGCGAGTAGCTGTGCATCAGCGCCTCGTGGATGACCGGGTCGAACGGGTCGCCCTGCTGGCCGAAGGAACTGAGCCCCAGCTTGGTGAGCGCCGCCTCCAGAGCCTCCGCCACCTTCGCGAAGCCCCCGGTGAGCTCACCGTGCTCGCGGGCCCTGCCGATGTCGTCGAGCACGGGCAGCAGCTCCGCCAGCACGGCCGCGGTGGCCTGCTCGCGCACGGCCACCCGGTCGCGCTCCACGCGGCGGCGGTAGTTCTGGTACTCGGCCTGGACACGTTGCAGGTCGGCCGTCCGCTCGTCCAGCTGGGCCCGCAGCTCGGCGTCGACCTCGGCCGGCACCTCCTGCTGGTCCTGCTCGGGCGAATCGTTCTCGGCGCGCACCCTTACCTCCCCCGTCTCCGGGTCGATCTTGCGGTTGTCGCGGATCACCGGCTCCTCATGCCCGTTCTCACGCAACGGCCTCACTTGTCCTTCTTCGGCTCATCGTCCACGATCTCGGCTTCGACGACGTCCTCGTCGGCCTTCTGCTCCTGGCCGGCGGACGCGTCCTGGGGAGCGCCCTCGGGCCCGCCCGCGGACTGACCCTGGTTCTGCGCGTAGATCGCCGAACCCATCTTCTGGCTGACGGTGGCGAGCTTCTCAGCCGAGTTGCGGATCGTGTCGGTGTCGGTGCCCTCCAGAGCCTTCTTCAGCTCGGCGAGCGCGTCGTTGACCTCGGTCTTGATGTCACCGGGGACCTTGTCGTCGTTCTCGCGGAGGAACTTCTCCGTCTGGTAGGCGAGCCCGTCGGCGTTGTTGCGGACCTCGGCCTCCTCGCGGCGCTTGCGGTCCTCCTCCGCGTACGACTCGGCCTCGCGCATCATGCGCTCGATGTCGTCCTTCGGCAGCGCGGAGCCGCCGGTGATCGTCATCGTCTGCTCCTTGCCCGTGCCCAGGTCCTTGGCGGAGACGTTGACGATGCCGTTGGCGTCGATGTCGAAGGTGACCTCGATCTGCGGGATGCCGCGCGGCGCCGGGGCGATGCCGGTCAGCTCGAACGTGGCCAGCTTCTTGTTGTAGGCCGCGATCTCACGCTCGCCCTGGAACACCTGGATCTGCACCGACGGCTGGTTGTCCTCGGCGGTGGTGAAGACCTCGGAGCGCTTGGTCGGGATCGTCGTGTTGCGCTCGATGATCTTCGTGAAGATGCCGCCCTTGGTCTCGATGCCCAGCGACAGCGGGGTCACGTCGAGCAGCAGGACGTCCTTGACCTCGCCCTTGAGCACACCGGCCTGCAGGGCGGCGCCGATGGCGACGACCTCGTCCGGGTTGACGCCCTTGTTGGGCTCCTGGCCGCCGGTCAGCTCCTTGACCAGGTCGGTGACGGCGGGCATCCGGGTCGAGCCGCCGACCATCACCACGTGGGCGATGTCGGAGACCTTGATGCCGGCGTCCTTGATGACCTGGTGGAACGGGCCCTTGCAGCGCTCGAGCAGGTCGGCGGTGAGCCGCTGGAACTCGGCGCGGGTGAGCTTCTCGTCGAGGTGCAGCGGGCCCTCGGACGAGGCGGTGATGTAGGGCAGGTTGATCGAGGTCTCGGACTGGGCCGACAGCTCGATCTTGGCCTTCTCCGCGGCCTCACGGAGGCGCTGGAGGGCCATCTTGTCCTTGGAGAGGTCGACGCCGTGAGCGTTCTGGAAACGCTTGACGAGCTCGTCGACGACCCGCTGGTCCCAGTCGTCGCCGCCCAGGTGGTTGTCACCGCTGGTGGCCTTCACCTCGACGAAGCCGTGGCCGTCCTCCTGGCCGACGTCGAGCAGGGACACGTCGAAGGTGCCGCCGCCGAGGTCGAAGACCAGGATCGTCTGGTCCTGCTCCTTGTCGAGACCGTACGCGAGCGCGGCCGCGGTCGGCTCGTTGATGATGCGCAGGACGTTGAGGCCCGCGATCGTGCCGGCCTCCTTGGTGGCCTGGCGCTGCGCGTCGTTGAAGTAGGCCGGGACGGTGATCACCGCGTCGGTGATCTTCTCGCCCAGGTAGGCCTCGGCGTCCTGCTTGAGCTTCTGCAGGACGAAGGCGCTGATCTGCTGCGGCGAGAACTTCTTGCCGTCGATCTCCTGGGACCAGTTGGTGCCCATCTCGCGCTTGACCGACCGGATCGTCCGGTCCACGTTGGTGACGGCCTGCCGCTTGGCCACCTCACCGACGAGCACCTCGCCGTTCTTCGCGAAGGCGACCACGGACGGCGTGGTCCGCGAGCCCTGCGCGTTGGCGATGACGGTGGGCTCACCGCCCTCGAGAATCGAGACGACGGAGTTGGTCGTCCCCAGGTCGATACCTACCGCACGTGCCATGAGTACGTCCTTGTAGTCAAAGTTGAGTCGGTTACGCTCAACCTACGGATGCCAGTGGCCTTTGTCAAACGACTTGAGCCTACCCGACTCAACCTCTGACGAGGGCGTTTTGTTCCCCTGAGATGTCCCTTAGGGGTCGATGTCCCGACACGGATGGCCGATTTTGAACGTCCTTGGCGATCGATCTCCCCCCGAACGGCAACAAGTCTCGGAACCAGCACTGCATCGGCCGTGAAAGGACGTCAGGTGAGCGCGTGGTGGCATCGGCGCTCCATCAGGATCCGTCTGACCATGGTGGCGGGCGTGGTCATGGCGCTGGTCTGCACCGCCGTGGCGGTGTTCGCCCTCACGGCGCTCCGGGAGACCGCCGTCGAGAGCCGGAAGAAGTATCTCGTCGCGCAGTTCATGATCATGAGCAGGCAGATAGCCCAAGGCAACCCGCCTCCCCGCTACCTGGCGAGCTCCTTCGGCGAGATGGTCCAGGTCTTCGACTCGGACGGCACGCTGATCGCCTCGACGCCGGGCTTCACGGCCCGCGAGCCGCAGATCACCGGCCTCCGCCCCCAGGTCAGCGGCGCCTTCGCCGACGCGCAGCTGTGCGGCCTGCGGCAGTTCGCCGGCAAGTGCATGATCGTGGTCTCCTGCCCGCTGTACACGGCCGACGGCGCGTGGTGGGTCAACCTGGCCGTGGAGAACGTCCCCTGGTACATCTCCCCTCAGCACCTGGCCGCGATCGTCGGCGGCTGGCTCCTGCTCGTCGGGGTCACCATGGCGGGCTGCCACCGGATCGTGGGCAAGACCCTGGAGCCGGTGAGCGCCATCGGCGGCGAACTCGCCAAGATCACCGCGAGTGATCTCGGCCGGCGGGTGCCGGTGCCGAAGCACCAGGACGAACTGCGCGACCTCGCCGAGACCGCCAATCAGACCCTGGACCGCACCCAGACCGCGGTCGAGCAGCAGCTCCGCTTCGCCTCCGACGCCTCCCACGACCTGCGCAGCCCGCTCACCGCGATGAAGGCCGAGCTGGAGGAGTCGCTCATGCGCCCGCGGGAGACCGACTGGCCGCGCACGGCCAACGCGCTGCTGCGCAGCGTGGAACGGCTGCAGGCGCTGGTCACCGACCTGCTGCGGATCGCCAGGATGGACGCGGGCGTGCGCACCCGGCACGAGCGCGTCGACCTGACCGACCTGGTGGCCGGCGAGCTGGACACGCGTCCGCGCAGGGTCGAGGTGATCCGCCGCCTGACCCCCGGCGTGA
Organism: Nonomuraea sp. NPDC048826; assembly: GCF_043198225.1. Classification (NCBI taxonomy): domain Bacteria; kingdom Bacillati; phylum Actinomycetota; class Actinomycetes; order Streptosporangiales; family Streptosporangiaceae; genus Nonomuraea; species Nonomuraea sp. NPDC048826. Next base: position 309,551 of record NZ_JBICUQ010000009.1, read on the forward strand.
CGGTCCACGGGGAGCCGATCGCCCTGACCCGGGTGCTGAACAACCTGCTGGACAACGCCGAACGGCACGCCGAGAGCGCTATCACCGTCACGGTCATGCGCGAACCCGGCGCGGCGGTGCTGGAGGTGCACGACGACGGTGAGGGCATCGCCCCAGACAAGCGCGAGGTCGTCTTCCAGCGCTTCGTCCGGCTGGACGCCTCCCGCAAGAGGGACGCCCACGGGACCGGGCTCGGCCTGCCGATCGCGCGGCAGATCGTCGAGGCCCACGGCGGCAGCCTCACCATCGAGGACGCCTCCCATGGCGCGCGATTCGTCCTCCGCCTGCCCGAACAGGGCTGATCCGGTCAGCTCTTGGCGCCGTCGACGATCTTCCGCTTGCCGATGGGGGCCTTGAGCTTGACCGTCGTGGTCTTCTCGATGGCGATCATGATGCAGGAGACGTTCTTCGCCTTCGGGGACGGGCCCTCGTACAGGGTGATCGTGACCCGCTTCTTCGTCTCCTTGACCTTCACCCGGTCGAGCACCGTGCACGGCGCCACGCCCGACCACCAGGTCAGCCGCACCTGGCGGCCCTTCGCCACCGGCGTCGCCTTGGTGAAACGCACCTTCCGGGGGTTGACCGCGTCGCCCGTCGGCTTCACCGGCTTGGGCTTGGCCGGGGGCGGGGTCGTCACCGCGTCGGCCACGGGGGAGCTGGAGACCGGCGTGTCGGGCCTCTCGGACGCGGCCTGCTCGGCGGGCCGCTCCGCGCCGCACCCGGCGGCGAGGACGAGACATCCGGCCATGAGAGTCGCTGTCACTGTGCGCATACCCTTAGGACGGATGTGACTGGCGTCCGGTTCAGCCGGTTGACCCGGTTGTGAAGGTGTCATGGAAATCCCGCGGCCACCGGTCTCACCGGGAAGGGCGGCAGGCGCATGCCGGGTGAGTAGGGTTGAGCCGTGCTGCGTCAGGCTCTACTCGCCGTCTCCAGGAGTGCGCGCGCCGAGCGCGTCATCTCCACCTCGCCGCTGACCCGCAACGTGGTCAAGCGCTACGTCGCCGACGACATCGCCCGCACGGTCGCCGAGCTGACCCGCCGTGGCCTGCTCGTCACCGTCGACCACCTGGGTGAGGACGTCCACGACAGGGCGCAGGCGGAGGGCGCCGTGCGGGCCTATCTCGACCTGCTCCGGGTGCTGCCGGAAGGCTCCGACGTGTCGGTCAAGCTCACCGCGCTCGGGCTGCGGCTGTCGGAGCAGCTCGCGCTCGACAACGCCGCCACCATCTGCGAGTCCGCCGCGCTGCGCGGCATCACGCTCACCCTCGACGCCGAGGAGCACGACACCGTCCCCGGCCTCCACTCCATCCACACCACCCTGCGCAAGGAACACCCCGGCGTGGGCATCGTGGTGCAGGCCTACCTGCCCGACGCGGCCGAGCGCTGCGCCAAGCTCGAAGGGGCCAGGGTACGGCTGTGCAAGGGGGCCTACACCGCGCCCGGCGCCTACACCTCCACGGCCGACATCGACCGCTCGTACGCGCGCTGCCTGCGGCTCCTGATGGGCGGCACCGGCTACCCGATGGTCGCCACCCACGACCCTCGGCTCCTGTCCATCGCCGCCACCCTGGCCGTGCTGGAAGGGCGCGACCACAACGGGTTCGAGTACCAGATGCTGTACGGGGTGCGGCCCGACGAGCAGGAACGGCTGGCCGCGCAGGGCGCCCGGATGCGGGTGTACGTCCCGTACGGCGCCGACTGGTACGCCTACCTCATGCGCAGGCTCGCCGAGCGCCCCGCCAACCTGGCGTTCTTCGCCCGCTCCCTGCTGTCGCGGGGCTGACCGCGGGCGCCGGTAGGCTGCGGACCGGCGTCTCCTGCACGAAGGGCAACAGATGATCGCGATTCTCGGCACCGGCAAGATGGGCGAGGCCCTGCTGTCGGGGTTGCTCCGGGCCGGGTTCAAGCCGGGCGACGTGCTGGCCACGACGCGCCGGCCGGAGCGGGCGCGGGCGCTGACCGAAAGCTACGGCGTACGAGCCGTCTCCAACGCCGAGGCCGCCAAGTCGGCCGACACGCTCATCCTGGCCGTCAAGCCGCAGGACATGGGGGCGCTGCTCGCCGAGATCGCCTCCCACCTACCCCCCGGCCGCCTGGTGATCTCCGCCGCGGCCGGCATCACCACGGCCTTCGTCGAGCAGCGGCTGGGGGCCGAGACGGCGGTGGTCAGGGTCATGTCGAACACGCCCATCCGGTTCGACGAGGCGATGAGCGTGATCTCCGCGGGCGCCTACGCGGGGGAGGAGCACCTCAAGCGCACCGAAGACCTGCTGCGGCCCGTCGGCAAGGTCCTGCGCATCCCCGAGTCGCAGCAGGACGCCGCCACCGCCCTGTCGGGCAGCGGGCCCGCCTACTTCTTCTACCTGGTGGAAGCCATGGTCGACGCCGGCATCCTGCTCGGCATGCCTCGGGCTGCGGCGCTCGACATGGTCACCCAGTCGATCGTCGGCGCGGCCGTCATGCTCCGCGACTCGGGCGAACACCCGGTGATCCTGCGCGAGGCCGTCACCTCGCCCGGCGGCACCACGATCGCGGCCATCGCCGAACTCGAACGCCACAGCGTCCGCGCCGCCTTCCTGGCCGCCATCGAAGCCGCCCGCGACCGCGGCCGCCAACTCGCCTCCGGCTGACCCCACCCGGGCCTGCCCGCGTCCAGGCCTGCCCGCGTCCGGGCCGGACCCCGTCCGGGTCGAACCCGCGTGGGGGGTGACCCCGTCCCGGCCTGATCGCGTCCGGGCCTGACCGTGTGGGACAGAACAACTGGCCCGTCCCGCCTGGAGCTGCCCCGCCTGGGCCCCGAACCCGCGCTGGGGCCTGACCCCGACTGCGCCGCCCCGTTTGGACTGGTTCACCCAGATCGGTGATGTGAAATCAGTGGTCGTAGGCGGTCGGGGATCGTTTCACGGGTGCACCGGTGTTCCAGCGGACGGGGCCGAACAGGGCATTCGCCGGTCAAGTTCGGCCGCCGGTGGTCGCGGCCACCTCGTTGTGAGATCCTGGCAGCTCGACGGCGAAAGGAGGTGTGGTTCAGATGTTCGGTCCGATTCCTGACCGCGCCTTCGTCGCTGTCGCCCGATAGCGGCGCGGTCCCTGTCTCCGAGGAGACCGCATGCATCCCGTTGTTCACAGCATCACGTTCGACACCAGCGGCGATCCCTATGATCTCGCGAGCTTTTGGAGCGCGGTGTTCGGCAAGCCCCTGGACGAGGACGACAAGCCCGGTGACCCGGCGGCCGTCGTGCACGCTCAGCCGCGCCTGCTGTTCATCCGCGTACCTGAAGGAAAGGTCGTGAAGAACCGGGTCCACCTGGACTTCCAGCCGGTGGGCCGCACTCGCGACGAGGAGGTCGACCGGCTCCTGGGGCTGGGCGCCACGATGGTGGCCGACCATCGCGGCGACGACGACTTCGTCGTCCTGGGAGATCCGGAAGGCAACGAGTTCTGCGTGCAGCTGAGCGCTGCCGAGCGGACAAGCTGAGCGACTGCCCGCCGTGATCCCCACGGCGGGCAAGTCCGTGTGCGGTGCCCGGCCGGCGAGAACCGCATCGGCGCGTCGGCCCTCCGACGTGCCGAGGCTCGGCCCAGGTGAAGGTGAAACCAGTGGTCGTAGGCGGTCAGGGATCGGTCCAGATGATCGCTTCGACGCGCTGGCGTATCCAGGGCGGTGAACTGCCCCCTCGGCGGCTGACACCCCCTTGCTCGTGCTCTCGGGGCCGCCCTCGGCCGGTTGCTGCCGCCGATCCCTAGGCGTCGCGGTGGCGCATGAGGAGGGCGCCGGTCAGCATGGTGGCGGCTATCCAGGTGAGGTAGACCGTGAGGCCGCTCCACGGGCCCAGGGAGCCGTTGTCCTGTCCGGACACGACCAGCAGGCCGGCGTTGGTGGTGAAGTAGTCGGACACGGTGGCGCCCCACACCCCGGGGAGCTGGGTCGTGATCGGCGGGATCACCATGATGAGCGCGACGGCCGACACGATGGCGCCGGGTGTGTGCCTGATGAGCGTGCCCAGCGCGAGCCCGAAGAGCCCGCACGCGGTCAGGTAGAGGGCGCAGCCGAGGGCGGCCCGCGCCATCACGGCCAACTCGATGGACGGCGGCCGGGTGATCGCCAGGCCGATGGCGATCGCACCCGCCGAGGCGACCAGGCAGACGGCCAGCGAGACCGCGGTGAACACCACGATCTTGCCGATCAGCAGACTCATGCGCCGGGGCACGGCCATGAGGGAGACGCGGATGCTGCCGGTGCGGTACTCGCCGGAGATCACCAGGACCCCGAGGGCGGCCATCGCCAGGGCTGCGATCATGGCGCCGGACAGGCTGGTCGTGACCGCCTGCTCGCCGGGGATCGGCCCTTCGGCCATGCTCGCGGCGGAGGCGCTGATGAGGGCGGCGATGCCCAGCATCAGCACGACGGTGGTGACGAGTGTCCACATGGTGGACCGTACGGACCGGATCTTGATCCATTCGGACCGGATGACGTCGATCATGAGGTGTACTCCAGGCTGTCCTTGGTGAGCTCCATGTAGGCGGCTTCGAGCGAGGGCTTGACGAACGTCAGCTCCTCCAGCGGCAGCCCCGCCCTGGCGGTCATGGTGCCGATCTCCAGCGGCGACACCCCGGTCACCCGCAGGTGGTCGTCGTGCAGCTCGCCCACCCTGACCAGCTCGGCCACCTCGGCCAGCCGGGGGGAGCGGACCAGCACGTAGCCCTGGGAGCTGCGCCCGATGAACTCCGGCACGCTCGTGTCGGCGATCATCCGCCCCTTGCCGATGACGATCAGGTGATCGGCGGTCTGCGACATCTCGCTCATCAGGTGGCTGGAGACGAAGACCGTGCGGCCCTCGGCGGCGAGGTCGCGCATGAGGGTGCGGATCCACAGGATGCCGTCGGGGTCGAGCCCGTTGACCGGCTCGTCGAAGAGCAGGATCTCCGGGTCGCCGAGCAGCGCGGCGGCGATGCCGAGCCGCTGGGACATGCCCAGGGAGAAGCCGCCGATGCGGCGCCCGGCGACGCCGGACAGGCCGACGAGCTCCAGCACCTCCTCCACCCGGCGGGCGGGGATGCGGTTGCTCAGCGCGATGGCCAGCAGGTGGTTGCGCGCGTTGCGCCCGCCGTGCACGGCCTTGGCGTCGAGCAGCGCGCCGACCTTGTGCAGCGGGTGGCGCAGCTCCTGGTAGGGGGTGCCGTCGACGAGGACGGCCCCGCCCGTGGGATGGTCGAGGCCGAGGACCATCCGCATGGTCGTCGACTTGCCGGCGCCGTTGGGCCCGAGGAACCCGGTCACCTGGCCGGGCCGCACGTCGAACGACAGGTCGGCCACCGCGGTGGTCTTGCCGTAGCGTTTGGTGAGGTTGGTCGCCCGAATCGCGGTCATGGATCCAGGGTGGTCGCCGCGAAGATCGTTATCGTCCGCCCGAGGTACGGTTCGCGACCGCCCCCTGTAGGACCGTGGTCCTAGTCTCCGGGGCTGACCAGCGCGGCCTCGTACGCGACGATCACCGCCTGGGCCCGGTCGCGCACCTCGATCTTGGCGAACAGGCTCGTCACGTGGTTCTTGATCGTGGACGGTGAGACGCCCAGCGCCCCGGCGATCTCCGCGTTGGACAGGCCGCGCGCGATCAGCGTCAGGATCTCCCGTTCGCGGTCGGTGAGCGCGTCCAGCGCGGCGTGCCCGCGCGACGGGGCGCGCGACGGCCGGGGGGCGCCCACGAAAGTGCCGATCAGCCTGGTCAGCAGCCGGGGCGCCAGGGCCGCATCGCCGCCGTGGACGACCCGTACCCCCTCCACCAGCTCCTCCGGCGAGACGTCCTTCGGCAGGAACCCGCAGGCGCCCGCGCGCAGCGCGGCCACCACGTTCTCGTCGAGGTCGAACGTGCTCAGCGCGAGCACCCGCACGTCCGGCAGCCCTTCGGTGATCAGCTCGGTGGCGCGCACCCCGTCCAGGCCGGGCATGTGCAGGTCCATCACCACCACGTCGGGCCGCAGCTCCTCGCTGAGCCGCACCGCCTCCGCGCCGTCGCCCGCCTCGCCCACCACGGTCAGGTCGGGCTGCGCCTCCAGCATCAGCCGGAAGCCCTTGCGGACCAGCGCGTGGTCGTCCACCAGCAACACCGAGATCACGTCTTCTCCAGAGGGATGCGGGCGTGCACGCGGAAACCGCCCTCCTCACGCGGGCCGGTCGACAGCCGTCCTCCGCACAATGCCACGCGCTCGGCCATGCCGCCGAGCCCGAACCCGGTCGGGCCGGGCGAGGGCCTCGCCATGCCGTCGTCGAGCACCTCGACCTCGATCGCCGACGGCTCGTACGACAGGAGCACGGTCGCCCGGGCGCCCACCGAGTGCTTGCGCGTGTTGGTGAGCGCCTCCTGCACGATGCGGTACACGGCGTGGTCGACCGCGGTGGGCAGCGTCAGCGGCTCGCCCAGCACCGTCAGGCGGGTGGGCAGACCGGCGGTCCCGGCCTCCTCGACCAGGGCGGGCAGCCGGGCGGTGCCCACCCCCGTCGCCGCGTCGGCGCCGCCGCCGTCGTCGGCCCGCAGCACGTCGAGGAGCTGGCGCATCTCCGACAGCGCCTGGCGGGCCGTCTCCTCGGCGCCATGGAGCGCCTCGCGGGCGACGTCCTGGTCCGGCGGCAGCGTGGCCCTGGCGCCGCCCACCAGCGCGTTGATCACACTGAGGTGGTGGGCCACCACGTCGTGCAGCTCGCGGGCGATCCGCCGACGCTCGGCGCGCACCGCCGCGTCGGCCGCCTCCCGCTGCGCCCGCTCCCGCAGCTCGGCGCGGATCCGGACGTACTGTCCCAGCCCCACCGGGATGACGACGAGCACCAGGCCGGCCAGCCAGAGCCCCTGCGCGTCGGGGCCCGGGTCCAGCGCGGCCGAGACCTCGCGCGCGGCCCCGAGCAGGATGCCGCCGACGCCGCCGGCGATCGCGGCCCTGAGCCCGTCGGTGTAGCGCCCCAGGCTGTAGAGGGCGATCACCAGGAACGGGCTGCCGGAGGGCATGGCGAGGAAAGAGGCGATGATCTCGATCCCCAGCGACAGGGCGGCGGTGAGCAGAGGGCGCTTACGCCGCATGAGCAGGAGCAGGGCGGTGCTCAGGTAGAGCGCGGTGAAGGACAGGCCGCCGCCCCTGAGCCAGACGGCGAGGCCGCCGATGACCCCCGGCACCACGAACAAGATCACCAGGGTGACGTCGAAGACCCGCGGGCGCCGGAAGAATAACCATGCGTCCCGGATTCGCCGACGAACCCCCATGATCTGAGACTAAGGGAAATTTCTGCGCTATTGCCGGGAAGGCGGCTGGACGCCCGCCGTTGACGCTGCGGTAACGTCAGCTCAAGGCGAGGGAAACGGGAGCATGCATGAGCCAGCCGGCGCGAGTCATCTGGGACGACGCCCTCACCTCCTATGACTTCGGCCCCGACCATCCGCTCGCGCCCGTCCGGGTGGAGCTCACCATGGCGCTGGCCCGCGATCTCGGCGTGCTCGACAAGGTCGAGGTCGCGCCGTGCGTGCCCGCCACCGACGACGAGCTGGCGATGGTGCATGACCCCGGTTACGTCGAGGCCGTCAAGCGCGTCTCCGTCGCCGGCGAGCCCGACCTGTCGGTCGGCCTCGGCACCACCGACAACCCCGCCTTCGCGGGGGTCCACGAGGCGTCCGCGCTGATCGCCGGCGCCTCGCTCGCCGCCGCCCGCACGGTCTGGGAGGGTACGGCCGAGCACGCGGTCAACGTGGCCGGCGGCCTCCACCACGCGATGGCCGGCACCGCCAGCGGGTTCTGCGTCTACAACGACCCGGCCCTGGCCATCGCCTGGCTGCTGCGGCAGGGCGCGGGCCGCGTGGCCTACGTCGACGTGGACGTCCATCACGGCGACGGCGTGCAGGCGCTGTTCTACGACGACCCGCGGGTGCTGACGATCAGCCTGCACGAGAGCCCGCGCACGCTCTTCCCCGGCACCGGGTTCCCCGGCGAGACCGGCGTCGACGGCACCGCGGTCAACGTGGCGCTCCCGGCCGGCTGCGGCGACGCCGGGTGGCTGCGGGCCTTCGACTCGGTCGTGCCGCCGCTGCTGCGCGAGTTCAGGCCCGAGATCCTGGTCACCCAGCACGGCTGCGACAGCCACGCGCTCGACCCGCTCGCCAACCTCATGCTCAGCGTCGACGGCCAGCGCACCGCCTACGCCTACCTCCACCGGCTGGCCCACGAGACCGCGGGCGGCCGCTGGATCGCGACCGGCGGCGGGGGCTACGAGCTGGTGCAGGTCGTGCCCCGCATCTGGACCCACCTGATCGCCGAGGTCGCCGGTCACCCGATCGACCCGGCCACGCCGACCAGCGAGGGTTGGCGCCGTCTCGTACGGGAGCGCACGGGCGAGGTGCCGCCGCTCACCATGACCGACGGGCGCAGCGCGGAATTCCAGGATCTCTCCGGAGGTTATGACCCAGCGGACCCCATCGACCGTGCGATCATGGCGACCAGAAACGCGGTGTTCCCGCTGCACGGCCTCGATCCGATGCCCTAAGGAAGGCCAGTGCTGAGCCGCGATCGACTCCGTGAGCACCTCGTCCAGACCCGCATCGCCGGGGATGTCGCGACCTCCCGCGAGAACAACCTGGACCACTACAGCTCGCTCGCCAACCGCGACCCCTACTACATGCTCGGGCTGACCTTCGAGCAGCCGTGGCGCTTCCGCGACGTGCTCGCGCTCATGGCCAAGGCCGCCGGCGTGGTCGCCGACCCGGGTCACCGCTGGGGTCAGGACACGATCGACCCCGATCTCACCATCGACGCGCTCGACGCCATGGCCGACCGGATCGCCGCCGCGCTCTCCCGGCCGAACCCCCGGCTGCTGTTCGCCACCGGGCACCCCACCGGCCTGCTGGCCGTCCACCTGCCGCTGGCCGAGATGGCGCTGGAGCACGGGGCGACGCTGCTGGCCCCGGCGGAGGGCTGGACCTACTCGGGCTCCGGGTTCGGCCGCCCGCGCCGCCTGCGCTATCTCGGCGAGGTGGCCATGCTCGACGACAAGGGCGCGTTCGTGCACACCCACGACGCGGCCCCGATGGAGCACATGCTGGCCGAGCTGGGAGACGATCGGCCCGATCTGGTTATCGCCGACCACGGGTGGGCAGGGGCTGCTGGAGAGGCGGGAGTGCCCACTGTGGCATTCGCCGACAGCAACGACCCCGGGCTCTTCGTCGGAGAGGCCGAGGGCAAGATCGAAGTGGTGGTGCCGCTCGATGACAACGTGCTACCGCGCTACTACCAGCCGCTCACCGAGCGTCTCGTCACACGAGTCACAGCAGCCCTATGAGTCGAAATCGGTCATCCTCATACCGTCTTTTCGCCCCTGCATTCCCAGGGGCTCGCAGCCCCTTTGCCAACTTTTGATGAGGCCTGGGCGACTCTTATGTATGACAGTTTGGACAGTTCCAAGAGCTGTCCGTGCGGCTGAAGAGGGTGGCTGGCCAGCGTTTTCGCGGATTCGCCTGACAGGCGGAACCTCGGACTGGGAAACTGGGGGGTTTGCGCACTCCGAGTCCCGACTTACGCTGACGGCAGTACACGTGCGTGAGCAATGGCACCAGTGGGGATAACCCGGAAACACGTGCGGAAGAGGCGTCCGATGGGTGCAGGCGAAAGACCTCTCAGTGAGGTGAAGTTCCTGACTGTGGCTGAAGTGGCCACGGTCATGCGAGTGTCGAAGATGACTGTCTACCGACTGGTGCACTCGGGCGAGCTGCCGGCCATCCGTGTCGGCCGTTCGTTCCGAGTGCCGGAGCAGGCGGTTCACGACTATCTTCGCGAGGCCTACATCGAGGCCGGTTGAGTCACGGGTAGCGGCGTGCCGCGGCACGCCGTGAATGCAGGCGCGGGAGGGGCCCGGCCGCGGCGCGCGGCCGGGCACTCGCCCCCCGAGGGGCGATCTACCACGGATCGCCGGTAGTCTGTGAGCCTGCGTGCGCTCGCACGCGATTTTGACGTGCTACCAAGACCTGGGGGTCCCGTGGGCTCTGTGATCAAGAAGCGCCGCAAGCGGATGGCCAAGAAGAAGCACCGCAAGCTGCTCAAGAAGACGCGCATCCAGCGGCGTAACAAGAAGTAGACGACGCAGCTGCGAGGCGCAGATGACCCACACCGTGCTCGTCACCGGGGTCTCGCGCCACATCGGCGCCCGGCTGGCGAGTGTTCTGGCCGCCGATCCGGACATCAGCCGCGTCATCGGAGTGGACACCGTGCCGCCCCCCTCCATCACCCGGGACGGCGGCATCTCCCTCGGCCGGACCGAGTTCGTCCAGGTGGATCTGCGCAGCCCCGACATCGCCCAGGTGATCGCGGCCGCCGACATCGACACCGTCGTGCACATGAGCCTGGTGAGCGCTCCGTCCAGGAGCGGCGGCCGGGCTGCCATGAAAGAGCACAACGTCATCGGCACCATGCAGCTGCTCGGCGCCTGCCAGCGGTCGGCGACCGTGCGGCGCGTGGTGGTCCGCTCGACCACGGCCGTCTACGGGTCTTCCCCACGTGATCCGGCGGTGTTCACCGAGGACCTGGAGCCGCACCACAGCCCCAGCCACGGCTACGCCAAGGACTCCGTGGAGGTCGAGGGCTACGTGCGGGGTTTCGCGCGCCGGCGTCCCGACGCCTGCGTGTCGCTGCTGCGGTTCGCCAACTTCATGGGTCCGGGCGTCGACTCGCCGCTGACCCGCTACTTCACCCAGCCGTTGCTGCCGACCGTGCTCGGCTTCGACCCCCGGCTGCAGTTCGTCCATGAGGACGACGCGGTCGAGGTGCTGCGCCGGACGGCGACGGAGGACCACCCCGGCACGTACAACGTGGCCGGGGCCGGCGTGCTGCTCCTGTCGCAGTGCGTGCGCAGGGCGGGACGGCCCGCCGTGCCGCTGCCGGCGCCGGCGTTCCGGCTGCTGGGCAACGCCGTGCGCGGCGCCGGGCTGGTCGAGTACTCGCCCGAGCAGCTGCGGCTGATGCGCCACGGCCGCGCGGTCGACACGTCCGCGCTGGAGGCCGAGCTGGGCTGGCGGCCCAAGTTCACCACCGGCGCGGCGTTCGACGACTTCCTGCGCTCGCGCGGGCTGCACGCACTCGGAGGTGCCCAGCGGTGAGCGTTCCCCACGAGGACGAGCCGGCCACGGTCGTCCCGATCAGCGCCGCCCCGTCCTATCCCCAGGACGACGTCCACGAGGCGCCCGACCCGGTCGCCGAGCTGCTGGCGTTCCTGCGGCGGCGGGTGACCGGCGACTACGAGGTCGACGAGTTCGGCTACGACGCCGAGCTGACCGACAAGGTGCTGCTGGAGCTGCTGCGGCCGATCTACCACCACTGGTTCAGGGTCGAGGCGCTGGAGCTGAAGAACGTCCCCGAGGAGGGCGGCGCGCTGGTCGTGGCCAACCACGCCGGCACGCTCCCGGTCGACGCGCTGATGATGCAGGTCGCCCTGCACGACGAGGCGGGGCGGGCGCTGCGGCTGCTCGGCGCCGACCTGGTCTACCAGCTGCCGCTGCTCAGCCACCTGTCTCGCAAGACCGGCCACACCCTCGCCTGCCGCGAGGACGCCGACCGGCTGCTGCGCAAGGGCGAGCTGGTCGGGGTGTTCCCCGAGGGGTTCAAGGGCGTGGGCAAGCCGTTCTCCGAGCGCTACAAGCTGCAGCGGTTCGGCCGCGGCGGCTTCGTCGCCTCCGCCATCAGGGCCGGGGTGCCGATCGTGCCGACGGCGATCGTGGGCTCGGAGGAGATCTACCCGAAGATCGGCGAGGTGCCGTTCCTGTCGCGGGTGCTCGGGCTGCCCTACGTGCCGATCACCCCGTTCTTCCCGCTGCTGGGCCCGCTCGGGCTGGTGCCGCTGCCGTCGAAGTGGCTGATCGAGTTCGGCGAGCCGATCCGTACGGACGAGTACGATCCCGGGGCGGCCGACGACCCGATGCTGGTGTTCAACCTCACCGACCGCGTCCGCGAGGTCATCCAGCAGATGCTCGACCAGCTGAGGCTCCGGCGCGGCCACGCCTTCCCGCCCTTCCTGTAACACCGCCGTGAACCCGGACGACGGGTTGTGGCAAGACATCTCCGACCGTTCCCCCACAGAAGGGCGGAGATGATCACTCAACCCGCCATCCGGGATGCGGACGCTGACCTCATCAGCGCCTCGCTGACCGAGCCGGAAGCCTTCGCCGAGTTGTTCGACCGCTACTCGGGCATGCTCTACCGGTACGTCTCGCGCCGGCTCGGCGCCGGCCCCGCCGCCGAGGACCTCGTCGGTGAGACGTTCCTGGTGGCCTTCTCCCGCCGGCGAAGCTACGACCTGACCCAGCCCGACGCCCGGCCCTGGCTGTTCGGCATCATCACCAAGCTCGTCTCCCGCCACCACCGCCGCGAGGCCGCCCGTTACCGCGCCCTGCGCCGCGCTCCCGTCGAGCTCGACGTGGAGTCGCCCGCCGACCGGGTGGCCGCCGGGGTGACCGCGCAGGCAGCCGGCCCTGATCTGGCCGGCGCGCTGGCCGCGCTGCCCGCCAAGGACCGCGACGTGCTGCTGCTCATCGCCTGGGGCGATCTCACGTACGAGGAAGCCGCGCGGGCGCTCGGCATCCCGATCGGCACCGTGCGCTCCCGCCTCAACCGGGGCAGGCGGAAGGTCCGCGCGGCGCTCGGCGACGCCAACCCGATGCTCGGAGAGGAGTGACGATGGACGACCTGAAGCTGCTCGGGGACCTCGGCAGGGCGCTGGAGCACGAACCTCCGGCGACGCTGGCGCGCCAGCGGCATCGGCTGCTGGGCGCGACGGCCGGCCGGCCGCGGCGGCAGCGGTTCGGCTGGGCTGCCGCCGCGCTGGTCGCCGTCGCCACGATGGCCACGGTCGCCGCCGTGGTGGTGCCCACGCTGCTGTTCGCGGACCGGCACCCGACGGCGGCCTATCCCGCCGGGGCGCGCCCGGAGAAGGTGACCGAGGCGCTCAACGTGCTGCTGGTGGGCGTCGACAAGGGGTCGGCGCCGCGCGTCACCGATGACAGGGGGCGCACCGACTCGATCATCCTGCTGCACCTGCCCGCCGACAGGAAGCGGATCACCGCGGTCGGCATCCCGCGCGACTCGCTCGTACGGCTCCCCGCTTGCGGATCGGCGCCCGCCCGCACCGCGTTGATCAACTCCGCGTACACGGACGGAGGGCTGACCTGCACCGTGAAAGCCGTGGAGAGCCTGACGGACGTGCGGATCGACCACATGGTGGAAGCGGACTTCGCCGGGTTCGGTCGGCTCGTGGACGCGCTCGGCGGCGTCGAGGTGATGGTGCGGCAGCCGATCGACGACCCGAAATCCGAGCTGAAGCTCCCGGCGGGCAAGAGCCTGCTGAACGGCGAGCAGGCCGTGGGCTACATGCGGCTGCGCAACTACGGCGACGGCTCCGACATCATGCGGATGAGGCGCCAGCAGACCGTCATCGCAGCCATGGCGAAGAAGGCCCGGCAGGCCCTCGACGATCCCGGCAAACTGGAGGAGCTGGCGTCCGTGGTGGCCGGCTCGGTCACGACCGACCCAGGACTCGACACCGAACGGATGGCCGGGATCGCCATGAGCCTGCGGGACAGCCCGATCAAGCTTGTCACCGTGCCGTGGGTCCCGCACCCGGACGACCCGAACCGGCTCGCCTGGAAGCAGCCCGAGGCCGAGAGGCTCTTCGCCTCGCTGCGCTAGCGGGCGCGGTAGTGCTTGCGCAGCGCGATGCCGGCGGCGACCCCGCCGGCCACCGCGCCCAGCCCGGCCGCGATGGGCAGCGCCGTCAGCGTGGCCTTGCGGCCGGTGCGGAAGTCCTTGATCGGCCAGTCGTGCTTCCTGGCGTGCTCGCGCAACTCGCTGTCGGGGTTGATGGCCACCGGGCTGCCGACCAGCGACAGCAGCGGCAGGTCGTTGGCCGAGTCGCTGTAGGCGGTGCAGCGGGTCAGGTCGAGGCCCTCGCGGCGGGCCAGCGCCCGCACCGCCTCGGCCTTGGCCGGGCCGTGGAGCAGGTCGCCGACCAGCCGGCCGGTGTAGACGCCCTCGCTCGTCTCGGCGACGGTGCCGAGCGCGCCGGTCAGCCCGAGCCGCTGGGCGATCACGCGGGCCAGCTCGACGGGGGTGGCGGTCACCAGCCACACGCGCTGGCCCTGGTCGAGGTGGCTCTGCGCGAGCGAGCGGGTGCCGGCCCAGATGCGGTCGGCCATCACCTCGTCGTAGATCTCCTCGCCGAGCCGCACCACGTCGTCGACCTTCGCGCCCGCGACGAACGCCAGCGCGGTCTCGCGGGCGACCGCGATGTGCTCGGGGTTCTCGCTGCCGCGCATCCGGAAGACGGCCTGGCCCACCGCGAACTTGACCAGGTCGCCGGAGTTGAACATGCCGCGGGTCGCCAGCCCCCGGGCGAAGTGGTAGATGGAGGCCCCGCGCATCATGGTGTTGTCGACGTCAAAGAAGGCCGCGGCCTCCAGGTCGGGCTCGCTCGGCGGCACGACGACCGCTGCCGCCGCCGCTGCCTCGCCGGCGATCTCGGCCTGGGCATCGTCCCGTCGTCGTATAAGCCGCCACATGCGCTTCAGCTTACCTAGACGGGGGCACCAGGCCTTCGATGTAGTGGAGGTAGCCGACGGCCTGGTCGTGCTCGTCGCCGTCGAGTTTCTCGATCATCGGCTCGACCACGTTCCGCTGCGCCTCGGCGAACTTGCCGATCTTGGGGGAGCGGGGTTCGGCCCGTTCCAGCCGGGTGACGCCGGCCCGGGTCGACTGCTCCATCTCCTTGAGCGTCCGGCTCACCAGGCTTCCCTCGCCGGGCTCGCCGAGCAGCTGGGCCACTTCCCTGGCGCGCGTCTTGGCCGACACCAGCTCGCGCTCGCCCCGTACGACGTCGTCGGTGCTGAGGCGGACCAGCGTGCTCTCGGTGGCGCGCTTGAGCGGGTAGAGCGTGTCGCCCGGCACCGCCCGGTAGGTGGCGAGCATCGACAGCATCAGGGCGACGACGACGCCGCTGGAGGCCAGCTGCGCCAGCATCGGCCGCCTGCGGCGGGGACGCCGGTGCGCGGGCCGGGCGTGTCGCGGGGACGGCCCGGGGGCGGGTCGCGCGGCGCGGTCGTCCGTACGGTCCGCGGCGCGTTCTGCGGAGAGGTCGGCGGCGCTGTCGGCCATCCGGTCGGCGGAGGCGAGCTCGGCGCGCAGGCGCTCGCGGAAGGCCGGGTCGGGACCACCGCCGAGCGGAAGTCCGCTCAGCTCGGTGAGGTGGCCGAGCACCCGTTCGCGCGATCCGCGCGCCCTTTTCATGTCCGCTCCCTCGACGCCTGGCGGCGTTGCCGTGACACCTGCCTAACGACGGTGCGTGGCAGCGGGTTACGCAAGGTCGTGTTTGAGCGCCCTGGCCAGCGTGCGCACGGCCCGGAACTGGAGTGCTTTGATCGCTCCACTCTTCTTCCCCATGATCAGCGCGGTCTCCGCGAGGGACAGGCCGTGCAGGAAGCGCAGCACCACGCACTCCTGCTGTTCCGGGTTGAGATCGCGGACCGCGCGCAGCACCCGGTCGTTGATGATGGCGGTGACGACGGCGTTCTCCGGGATGTGGGCTCCGTCGAGCGGGACGTCGATCACCTCGCCGGTGGAGACTTCCAGCCGGTAGCGGCTGGATTTGTAGTGATCGGTAACAAGATTTCTGGCGATCGTCACGAGCCAGGCGCCGAAATCGCGGCCCTGCCAGGTGAAGTCGGCGATCCGGCGGAGCGCGCGCAGGAAGGTCTCGCTGGTCAGATCCTCGGCCAGCGGGTGGGAGCCGACCCGGAAGTAGATGTAGCGGTAGACAAGGTCCACATATCGGTCGTAGAGCGTGCCAAAGGCGTCCGAGTTTCCTGTCTTGGCATGCAGCACCAGGGTGCGCAGGTCGTCGTCGTCGGCGGTCGTGTCACGGTCTTCGCGCACGTCAGGCTCGGTCGTCCGGGTGGGCGCGGCGACTGCCGGCGCGAGCAACCCGGAGAACGGCCACGAGTCAGGCATCCGGTATCCCTACGGGTAAGGGGTGCGGCGTGCTCGAACACTCTAGAAATCAACCGGAAATTGCACAATCCACTTGCCCTTGGCATGACATCCAGTAAGCGGCAGATACGGTGTGGTCCAACCCGTTCCCTCTTCGGCTACCGGCTGGGAGGCTTTGTCCGGCAGCATTGGAGACACCA
Organism: Nonomuraea sp. NPDC048826; assembly: GCF_043198225.1. NCBI lineage: Bacteria > Bacillati > Actinomycetota > Actinomycetes > Streptosporangiales > Streptosporangiaceae > Nonomuraea > Nonomuraea sp. NPDC048826. The sequence goes on from NZ_JBICUQ010000009.1 coordinate 325,792, forward strand.
TGGAGATCCTCGTTGCTGTCATCGCTTTCGCAGGTGCGCTCTTGGCCGCCATCGCCGTCGGAGCCCTGGTCAGGCGGTTGCGAGAGGAGTCAGAGGGCTGGTTGATCGCCTGGACCGTTGCAGTCTCCGCACTGTGTCTGTCACTGGGCGTGATCGGCATCGGCCACCTGATCGGGTTCGGGGCCGCCACCTTCAAGATCTTCCAGTTGACCGGGTCGCTGCTGGCGCCGCTCTGGCTGGCCGTGGGCCTGATCCAGCTGCTGGCGGAGAAGGTGCCGCCGAAGTTCGTGGCCTGGTTGTTCGGCGTCGCCTTCACGGTCACGGCGTCGGTGATCCTCGTGGTCGACCCGCTCAAGACGGAAGACATGGGCAAGACCCTGCCCGAGGCCGCCGACCACTGGGCCATCATCCCCGACTACCTGCTGCTCGGCGCGCACGCGATCACCGCCGTGATCATGGCGGTCAGCGTGGTGGTGGCCGCGCTCCGGTGGCGTGACGGCGACGAGTACGACACCGACAACCTGCACGCGTCGCTCGTCATCGTGCCGTCCGGGCTGGCCCTGATGGGGGCGATGCGGTTCTCGGTGCCCGGCGTGTTCACGACCGTGCTGCTGATCGTCGCCGCCGCCGCGATCTGGTACAACGTGCTGCGCCCGCTCGCCCCGTACGAGGACGACGACGACTTCGACGACCTCGACGAGGAGCCGCGGGAGGAACGGCGGCCGGCGGGGCGCAGGGCGGAGCCCGAGCGCGTCGCCGCGAGCCCGCAGGGGCCCGCCGCGATCCCGCCGCGGCCGCGCCGGTCGGGGCTGGGCGACCTGGTGGCCGAGTACCGCGCCACGGACCAGCCCGACTACGCCGCCCGCATGGCCCCGGGCGGCGACCGCGGCCCGTCCACGGGCGAGACCGACTACGCGGCCCGCATGGCGCGGGGCGACCGCGGCCCGTCCACCGGGGAGACCGGGTTCGGGGCCCCCGTGCCGCCCGCCGCCGGCCCGTCCACCGGCTACGTGATGAACGGCCGCCACACCGGCCACGCGATGCCGCAGCAGGCGCCGCCGATGCCCGACGGGCCCGCCACCGGCGCGATCTACCCGCAGGGCGCCGACGTGTTCACGCCGCGCGTGCCGGCGACCGGCCCGCAGCCCGCCGTCCAGCCCGCCGCGCAGGGCTCTTCGGGCAAGCTGTCGCCCAGCATCTTCGGCCTGCTCACGGTCTTCACGCTCATGGACGGCTCCGGCCCCGCCTTCGACCGGCTGGCCGAGCAGACCGTCGAGGCGGTGCGCAGGGGCGAGCCGGACACGCTGGTGTACGCCTGCCACGCGGTCAAGTCGGCGCCGCTGCAGCGCATCGTCTACGAGATCTACCGCGACGAGGTGGCCTACCGCGACCACCAGCGGCAGCCGCACGTCGAGCGGTTCGTCAACGAGCGTCAGGCCCTGGTGCTCGCCACCAACGTGATCGAGCTCGACGTCAACGCGGCCAAGGTCGTGCCGCTGCCGACGGCGATGTTCTAGCCGGTCAGCGCGGCGCGCAGCCGATCCTCGGAGACCCGCCAGAAGTCGTGCTGAACCCCGTCGACGAGCGTCACCGGGATCATCTCCCAGTAGCGTTCGCGCAGCTCCTCGGAGTCCTCGATGCTCAGCTCCGCCCAGGGGACGCCCAGCTCGCTTGCCACCCGGGCGATGATCTCCCGGGCGTCGTCGCACAGATGACAGCCAGGCTTGCCGATGAGGGTGATGCGATGCATGTCACCCACCGTAGCCCCCCTTGCCAGGGTGCCGACTTTGTGCATCGGTTCACAAAGGGATTAACCTGAAAGGCGGTTCGATTTCTGTCACGCGGTCCCCGGCCGCCCGTTCCCCTGGAGCTCCCGCACGTGAAGAGCCCGTCCCACCCCCGCGACCGAGGCATCCCCGAGGCTACGGTCGCCAGGCTTCCGCTCTACCTGCGGGCGCTGCACGGGATGGCTGAGCGCGGGATCGCGACGGTCAGCTCCGAGGACCTCGCCGCCGCGGCCGGGGTCAACTCCGCCAAGCTCCGCAAGGACCTGTCGCACCTGGGTTCGTACGGCACCCGCGGCGTAGGCTACGACGTGGAGTATCTCGTCTACCAGATCTCCCGCGAGCTCGGTCTGACCCAAGACTGGGCCGTCGCCATCGTCGGCGTCGGCAACCTCGGCCGTGCGCTGGCCAACTACGGCGGCTTCGTCTCCAGGGGCTTCCGGGTGGCCGCCATGTTCGACGCCGACCCCGATGTCGTGGGCGACACCATCGCGGGGTTGAATGTTGAACATATTGACGCACTGGAAGCCGTGATCAAACGGCGTGGAGTTTCGATCGTGGTTCTGGCGACACCGGCGGCAGCGGCTCAGGAAGTATGCGATCGTGTGGTTGCCGCAGGCGTGACCAGCATCCTCAACTTCGCCCCGGTCGTCCTCACCGTTCCCGACTCCGTCGATGTGCGGAAGGTCGACCTTTCCATCGAACTGCAGATTCTCGCGTTCCACGAGCAACGCAAGGCTGGGGGGCCACTCATGGCAGTGGACACGCAATGAGTGTTCTGGCGATCGGGCTCAGCCACCGGACAGCCCCGGTGGCCATGCTGGAGCGCGTGTCGGTCACCGGCGAGGCGCTCTCCAAGCTCCTCCACGACGTGCGGCAGGACTCGTGCGTGGCCGAGACCTTCGTGGTCTCGACCTGCAACCGGGTCGAGGTCTACACCGCCGTCGACCGCTTCCACGCCGCCGTCACCGCCGTGACCGACCTGCTCAGCCGCCACTCCGGCGTGCCCGTCGACGAGCTGACGCCGCACCTGTACGTGCACTACGAGGAGCGGGCTGTCGAGCACCTGTTCTCGGTCGTGTGCGGCCTCGACTCCATGGTGGTCGGCGAGGCCCAGATCCTCGGCCAGGTCCGCCAGGCGCTCAAGCTCGCGCAGAAGCACGGCACCGTCGGCGCCACGCTCAACGAGCTGGCCCAGCACGCGCTGCGCGTCGGCAAGCGGGCCCAGACCGAGACCGGCATCGACCGGGCCGGCGCCTCCCTGGTGACCGCGGGCCTGGCGCTCGCCGGAGACCTGGCCGGGAAGCGCGCCCTGGTGGTCGGCGCGGGCTCGATGAGCTCCCTGGCCGCCGCCACGCTCTCCCGCGCCGGGGTGACCGACATCGTCATCGCCAACCGTACGTTCGAGCGCGGCGCCCGGCTGGCCGCCTCCGTCGGCGGCCGGGCGGTGGAGTTCGCCGCGGTCGGCCGCGAGCTGGCCGACGCCGACATCGTCATCACCTGCACCGGCGGCGGCCGCCACGTGATCACCGCCGGCATGGTGACGCGCGGCGCGTTCCTGCTCGACCTGGCGTTGCCGCACGACATCGACCCGGCCGTGCGCGCCGTCCCCGGCGTCACCCTGGTCGACCTGGAGACGATCCGCGAGTCCGGCATCGGCTCCTACGAGGGCGACGCGGTGCGCGCGTCCCGCTGGCTCCTGGCCGAGGAGCTGACCGCCTACCTGGAGGCCGCCCGCGCCTCGCGGGTCACCCCCACCGTGGTGGCGCTGCGCAGCAAGGCGGCGAGCGTGGTCGAGTCCGAGCTGGGCAGGCTGATGATGAGGGTGCCCGACCTGGACGACAAGACCAGGGACGAGGTGACGCTGACCGTGCAGCGCGTCGTCGACAAGCTGCTCCACGAGCCCACTGTGCGTGTCAAGCGGCTCGCCACGTCGCCTGGGGGCGATCATTATGCCGAAGCGCTGCGCGAGCTGTTCGACCTGGATCCGAAGATGCCCGAAGCCGTAAGGGAGGTAGAGCTGTGAACTCGCGGCCCCTGAAGCTGGGCACTCGTCGCAGCCTGATGGCCACCACGCAGTCGGGGATGGTCGCCGACGCCTACACCGAGCGCACCGGACGCGCCATCGAGCTCGTCGGCGTCACCACGTTCGGCGACGTGAGCAAGGCCCACCTGGCGCAGCTCGGCGGCACCGGCGTGTTCGTCAGCGCGCTCCGCGACAAGCTGCTGGAGGGCGAGATCGACTTCGCCGTCCATTCACTGAAGGACCTGCCGACCAAGGCCGACCCGCGCATCGAGCTGGTCGCGCTGCCCGCCCGCCACGACCACCGCGACGCGCTCGTCGGCCCGGTCCCGTTCGCCGCCATGCCCGAGGGCGCCCGCGTCGGCACCGGCTCGCCGCGCCGCGTCGCCATGCTCCGCGCGCTCCGGCCCGATCTGGAGTACGTGCCGATCCGCGGCAACGCCGAGACCCGTATCGGCAAGATCGCCGCCGGTGAGGTGGACGCGGTCGTGCTCGCCGCCGCCGGGCTCAACCGGATCGGGCGCACCGCCGAGATCGCCGACATCTTCTCGGTCGACCGGCTGCTGCCCGCCCCCGGGCAGGGTGCGCTGGCCGTGGAGTGCCTGTCCGAGCGGGCCGACCTGATCGAGTTCCTGTCCGTGCTCGACGACCCGCGGACCCGCTCCGCGGTGGCCGCCGAGCGGACCATCCTGGCCGCGCTCGAAGCCGGCTGTTCTGCCCCCGTGGGTGCTTTCGGGCTCGATGACGGGCAGACTCTTCACCTGACCGCCGCGGTCGTCTCCATCGACGGCCGCCAGGCGGTGCGCAAGTCCACCGCCGGCTCTCCTTCGGAGGCGGAAGATCTGGGTCGCCGGCTCGCGGCCGAGATGCTTCACGAAGGGGCCGACAGATTGATGGGGGAGCATTCCCATTGAGCTCCGATAGTCCTACCTCCGGTTTCGTCGCGTTCGTGGGCGCCGGGCCCGGTGATCCCAATCTCCTCACCCTGCGTGGCGCCGAGCTGCTCGGCAAGGCCGACGTCGTGGTGCTGGGCGACGAGAGACACCGCCCGCTGCTGCGCCACAGCCGTCCCCAGGTGGAGGTGGCCGAGGGCGACTACCTCCGCCACGCCGCCGCCGGCCGGCTCGTCGTGCGCCTGTGCGACGGCGACCCGATGCTGTTCTCCACGGTGGCCGAGGAGGTCGCGGCCTGCGCCGCGGCGGAGGTGGACTTCGAGATCGTGCCCGGCGTGCCGTCCGCGACCGCCGTGCTCGCCTACGCGGGCATCCCGTCCGCGATGTCGGTGCCCGAGTTCCGCGTCGTCGACGCGGCCAAGGAGCAAGACTGGGCGTCCCACGCCGCCTGTCCCGGCACCCTGGTCATCTACCACGGCCTGGCCGACGCGGTGGCGATCGGCAAGGCCCTGATCGCGGCGGGCAAGCCCGACACCACGCCGGTGGCCGTCACCGCGTCCGGCACCACCACCGAGCAGCACACCGTGGTGTCCTCGCTCGGCAGGCTGCACGCCGACCTCAAGCACGCCGGGCTGGCCGAGCCCGCCCTGATCGTCGTGGGCGAGGCCGTCGGCCGGCGCGAGGCGCTGTCGTGGTTCGAGACCAAGCCGCTGTTCGGCTGGCGGGTGCTCGTCCCCCGGACGAAAGAGCAGTCCCAGGCCCTGTCCGAGCAGCTCGTCTCGTACGGCGCGGTGCCGGAGGAGGTGCCGACCATCTCGGTCGAGCCGCCGCGCACCCCGCAGCAGATGGACCGGGCCATCAAGGGCCTGGTCACCGGCCGCTACGAGTGGGTCGCCTTCACCAGCGCCAACGCCGTCAAGGCGGTGCGCGAGAAGTTCGAGGAGTACGGGCTCGACGCGCGTGCCTTCGCCGGGCTCAAGGTCGCCGCGGTCGGCGACGCCACCGCGCGGGCGCTGGTCGAGTTCGGCGTCAAGCCCGACCTGCTGCCCTCCGGCGAGCAGTCGTCCGAGGGGCTGGTGGCCGAGTGGCCGCCGTACGACTCGATGCTCGACCCGATCAACCGGGTGCTGCTGCCCAGGGCCGACATCTCCACCGACACGCTCGTCGCCGGGCTGACCGAGCTGGGCTGGGAGTGCGACGACGTCACCGCCTACCGGACCGTGCGGGCCGCGCCGCCGCCCGCGCCGATCCGCGAGGCGATCAAGGGCGGCGGGTTCGACGCCGTGCTCTTCACCTCGTCCTCGACCGTGCGCAACCTCGTCGGCATCGCCGGCAAGCCGCACAACGTCACGGTCATCGCGGTGATCGGGCCGCAGACGGCGCGCACCGCCGAGGAGTTCGGGCTGCGCGTGGACGTCATGGCCGACAGACCCTCGGCTTCCGCGCTGGCGGCCGCGCTGGCGGAGTACGGTGCCAAGCAGCGGTCGGCGGCGCTCGCCGCGGGCGACTCGCCGCGCCGGCCGTCCCAGACCCGCCGAGGCGCCAGGAGGCGAACGAAGTGAGCGCCCAGTTCCCCGTGGCCCGTCCGCGCCGGCTGCGCCGCTCCCCGGCGCTGCGCGCGATGGTGGCCGGCACCAGGCTGCACCCCGCAGACCTGATCCTGCCGCTGTTCGTCAAGGAGGGCATCACCGAGCCCCACCCGGTGAGCTCGATGCCGGGGGTCCTCCAGCACACCCGCGACTCGCTGCTGAAGGCCGCGCACGAGGCCGCCGAGGCGGGCGTCGGCGGGCTCATCCTGTTCGGCGTCCCGGCCGTCAAGGACGCCCGCGGCTCGGCCGCCGACGACCCCGACGGCATCCTCCAGGTGGCGCTGCGCGAGGTGGCCGCCGAGGTGGGCGACGCCATCGTGGTGATGGCCGACACGTGCCTCGACGAGTTCACCGACAACGGCCACTGCGGCATCCTCACCGAGAGCGGCGAGGTCGACAACGACGCCACCCTGGAGCGCTACGCGTCCATCGCGGTCGCGCAGGCCAGGGCCGGCTCCCAGATGGTGGCGCCGAGCGGCATGATGGACGGCCAGGTGGGCGCCATCAGGGCGGCGCTCGACGCCGAGGGGTTCGCCCAGGTGCCGATCCTGGCCTACTCCGCCAAGTACGCCTCGGCCTTCTACGGGCCGTTCAGGGACGCCGCCGAGTGCGCGCCGCAGTTCGGCGACCGGGCCAGCCACCAGCAGGACCCCGCGGGGCCGCTGGAGGAGGCGCTCCGCGAGGTCAGGCTCGACCTGGCCGAGGGGGCCGACGCCGTCATGGTCAAGCCCGCGCTCGCCTACCTCGACGTCATCCGCCGCTTCCGCGACGAGGTGGACGTGCCCGTCGCCGCCTACCAGGTGAGCGGCGAGTACGCGATGATCGAGGCCGCCGCCGCCAACGGCTGGGTCGACCGCGAGCGCATGATCATGGAATCCCTGGCGTCGATCAAGCGGGCCGGGGCCGACCTGATCCTCACCTACTGGGCGACCGAGGTGGCGCGCCGCCTCTAACCGAGGGGTTCCGGTCAACTGCTGAGGCGTGTGCGTTAGAGTGCCATAAGACGTGCTGGTGTGTCCCGCGTGTGCGCCAGGCCAGGAGACGGGGCTGCCTGCGGCACGGGGATCGACGGGAGACACCATGGTGGGGGTACCTCTGGCTCGCCGTACCAGGAAACGGCCGCGGCATACCCGGCTGGACGCCGTCCTCGGCTACGCGGCCCTGGGCTGGCCCTCCGTGCCCGGCGCGCATCCGCTGCGCAACGGCCCCCGCGCCTGTTCCTGTGACCGCGTCGGGTGTCCCGACCCGGGCGCGCACCCGCTCTCGCCCGCCTGGAACATCCAGGCCACGACCGACGCCGCGCAGCTCACCCGCTGGTGGCAGTACGAGCCCGAGGCCAACGTCATCCTGCCCACCGGCCGCGTCTTCGACGTGTTCGACGTACCTCTCTCCGTCGGCCTCTCCGCCCTCACCCGGATCGACGCCGCCGACACCCCATCAGGCCCGGTCGCCGCCAACGGCGATCGGGTCTTGTTCTATGTCGCCACCCGGGGCAATCCCGAGGACGAGGACGAATGGTGGTCCTGTCACCTCGACTGCGACCCGGCCGCCATCGAGGACACCCCCGGCCTGCGTTGGCACTGCCGCGACAGCTACGTCCTCGCCCCGCCGTCCACGCTCACCACCGGCCAGCCCGTCTCCTGGCTGCGGCCCCCTGACGGCCGCCCGCTCCCCGACCCGCTCCGCGTCCTGGAGTGGCTCGCCGACTAACCTGTTCGGGTGAGCCGTACACAGAACTCCGAGGACCTGTTCGCCCGCGCCAGCGCCGTCGTGCCGGGAGGGGTGAACTCGCCGGTCCGCGCGTTCGGCGCGGTCGGCGGCACACCGCGCTTCATGGTCTCCGGCCAGGGTCCCTACATCACCGACGCCGACGGCAACCGCTACGTCGACCTGGTGTGCTCGTGGGGCCCGATGATCCTCGGACACCGGCATCCCGCGGTCGTGGAGGCGGTGGCCGACGCCGCCGCGCACGGCTTCTCGTACGGCACCGCGACCCCTGGAGAGGTGGAGCTCGCCGAGGAGATCGTGCGCCGGGTGACGCCGGTGGAGAAGGTGCGGCTGGTCAGCTCCGGCACCGAGGCGACGATGAGCGCGGTGCGGCTGGCCCGCGGGTTCACCGGCCGGTCGAAGGTGATCAAGTTCTCCGGGTGCTACCACGGCCACGTCGACGCCCTGCTGGCCTCGGCCGGGTCCGGGGTGGCGACCTTCGGGCTGCCCGACACGCCCGGCGTGACCGGCGCCTCGGCCGCCGACACGATCGTGCTGCCGTACAACGCGATCGACCTGGTCGAGCAGGCCTTCGAGGCGGCGGAGATCGCCTGCGTCATCACCGAGGCGTGCCCGGCCAACATGGGCATCGTGCCGCCGCTCGACGGCTTCAACGCCCGTCTGCGCGAGCTGTGCACCCGCCACGGGGCGCTGCTCGTCATCGACGAGGTGCTGACGGGCTTCCGCGTCTCGCCCTCCGGCTGGTACGGGCTCGACCCGGTCGACGCCGACCTGATGACGTTCGGCAAGGTCATGGGCGGCGGGCTGCCGGCCGCGGCCTTCGGCGGGCGCGCCGACGTCATGGCTCACCTGGCTCCCGAGGGCCCCGTCTACCAGGCGGGCACCCTGTCGGGCAACCCGCTGGCCTGCGCCGCCGGCCTGGCCACCCTGCGCGCGCTCGACGACGCCGCCTACGCCAAGGTCGACGCCGCCGCCGACGCCGTCGCCCAGGCCGCCACCTCGGCGCTCACCGCCGCCGGGGTGCCGCACCGGCTGCAGACGGCGGGCAGCCTGTTCTCCATCTTCTTCACCGACCGGCCGGTGACGGGCTTCGCCGACGCCCAGACGCAGAACGTCGCCGCCTACAAGGCGTTCTTCCACGCGATGCTGGACCAGGGGGTCTATCTTCCGCCGTCGGCGTACGAGGCGTGGTTCCTGTCGGCCGCGCACGGCGACGACGCGCTGGCCCGCGTCGCGGACGCCCTCCCCACCGCCGCCAAGGCCGCCGCCGCAGTCCTCTGACCCAAGAGCCCCCGCCGGGCTCGGGTCACTGGTTCGCCGGGGTGGGCTCCGGGGCCGGGTGGGGTGGAGTGGGCTCGGGGCGGGGGCGAGGCCGGGTGCCGGCGTACAGGACGCCGGTGACGATGAGGACGGCCGCGATGACGCGGAGCCAGGTGAAGGGCTCGCCGGTGAAGAGGGCGGCGGTGCTCATGCCGAAGACCGGCACCAGGAGCGTGTAAGGGGCGACTGTGGAGGCGTCGTAGCGGCGCAGGAGGAAGCCCCAGACGCCGAAGCCGCCGAGGGTCGAGACGAAGGCCACGTACAGGAGGGACAGCCAGCCTTCCAGCGGGGCGGTCGTCAGGGCCGGCACGCCCTCCAGCCAGAGCGACAGGAGCAGCAGCGGCGGGGACGACAGGGCGCTGACCCAGACCATGAAGCGCAGCGCGTCAGGCGGGGCGGCCTTGCGCTGGGCGACGTTGCCGAGGCCCCAGGCAGCGGCGGCGGCGACGCAGAGGGCGAAGGCGCCGATGGGGCCGGATCCGCCGAAGTCGAGCGCGACGAGGGCCAGGCCGCCGAAGGCGACGGCCAGGCCCGTCACGCGGCGCGCGGTGAGGCGCTCGCGGAGCAGCGTCACCGCGAAGAGGATCGTGAACAGCACCTGCATCTGCAGGACCAGCGAGGTCAGCCCGGCGGGCATGCCGGCCCGCATGCCCACCAGCAGCAGGCCGAACTGGCCCGCGCCGAGGGTGGCGGCGACGGCGGCGATCCACCGCCAGGGCACCGCCGGACGTCCGACGAGGAGCAGGGCGGGGAAGGCCGCCAGCGCGAACCGCAGACCGGCGTACAGGAGGGGCGGGAAGTGTTCCAGCCCCACCTGCATGACGACGAAGTTGACGCCCCAGACGAAGGCCAGCCCGATGGCGAGCGCCAGGTGGACGGGGCGGAGGGTGTTCACGGCGACCGTGCCGGGCGCGGGGGCGCTCAGGCGGCCTTGCGGGTACGGGTGCGCAGCTCGCGAGCTTGCTCGGCGAGGGTCTTCAGGTACGGGGTGGACTGGGACGGGAGCTTCTTCTGCTTAAGGATTCTCATGCAACTATTTTCCAACGCTTCAGAATGAAGGACAAGCGAGACTTTCTTGGGTCAACGCTTTAGACTCGCTTACATGTTGGATCTGAACCGGCTCAAGGCCCTCCACGCGGTGCACGTGTACGGCTCCGTCGGAGCCGCGGCCGACGCGCTGATGGTGACCCCGTCGGCGGTGTCGCAGCAGATCGCCAAACTGGAGCGGGAGACCGGCGCCCGGCTGGTCGAGCGCAACGGGCGCGGGGTGCGGCTGACCGACGCCGCCGGCCTGCTCGCCGAGCACGCCGAACGCATCCTCGCCCTGGTCCAGACAGCCGAGGCCGACTTCGAGGCGCTGCGCGGCGAGGTCGTCGGCCGGCTCAACGTGGGCGCGTTCCCGACCGCCGCCCGCGGCCTGATGCCGAGGGCGCTCGCCGAGCTCGGGCGCCGCCACCCCGACCTGTCGGTGCAGATGTACGAGCGCGAGCCCGAACGGGTGATCCGCGAGGTCGCCAGGGGAGAGCTCGACCTGGTGATCGTGCAGGACTGGCTCAACCGGCCGATGCCCATCCCCGACGGCCTGTCCAGGAAGACCCTGCTCGACGACATCGCCGACGTGGCGCTCCCCGCCGCCCACCCGCTGGCCGCGAGCAAGGAGGTCGAGCTGTCCGCGCTCTGCGGCGAGCGGTGGATCAGCTCGTCGCCCGGCACGATCTGCCACGACTGGCTGGTGTTCACGCTGCGCAGCGCCGAGCTGGAGCCGGAGATCATGGCCATGGCCGACGAGTACCCGACCCAGCTCGCGCTGGTCGCCGCCGGGCTCGGCTGCGCGATCGTGCCGCGCCTGGGCCGCGACCCGGTGCCCGAGGGCGTCCGGCTGGTCCCGCTGCTGCCCCGGCAGACCCGCCGCATCTACGCGCTCTGGCGCAGCGACGCGGCCCGCCGCCCCGCCATCCGGGCCACGGTCGAGGCTCTCGTACGGGTGAGCAGCGGCGAGGAGAACGGCTGGGCGGTCAGCTGAGCGCGATGGCCACCACGCCGCCGACGATCACGCCCGCGGCCAGCAGCCGGTGGCGCAGCCCGTCCTCGGCCAGCAGCCGCCCGCCCAGCACCACCGCGATCAGCACGCTGATCTCGCGCGCCGGCGCGACCAGGCTCATCGGCGCCCTGGTGAACGCCACCAGCACCAGCAGGTAGGACACGAAGACCAGCACCGCGGCCGCCACGATCGTGCGCCGGTGCGCCCGCCAGGCGGCCGCGGCCAGCGCCCGACGCCGCCCGCGCAGCACGAACGGGGCCAGCACGATCGTGCGCCCCACCTCGCCCAGATAGTTCAGCAGGAGCGGCGCCACCGCGAAGGCGCTCACCACCCGCGAGTCCCAGACCGTGTAGGTGGCGATGAACACCCCGGTGGCCAGCCCGAACGCCAGCCCTTTCAGGCCGGACCCGCCGATGCCCCCGCTCATCAGGAGCACCCCGGCGCCCACCAGGACGATCCCGGCGATCCCCACCGCCGTCGGCCGCTCGCCCAGGAACACCACCGCCACCAGGCTCGCCAGCATGGGCCCGGTGCCGCGCGCCACCGGGTAGACCAGCGACAGGTCGCCGCTGCCGTACCCGCGCTGCAGCAGCACGAAGTAGCCCAGGTGGATCGCGGTGCTGACGCCGATCACCGCCAGGCCCGTCCAGTCGAGCCGGGGGCGCGCCACCACCAGGAACCCCACGAACAACGGGCTCCAGACCACCGCGCCCGCCGCCGCCACCAGCCAGACGAACACCAGGCTGTCGACGTGGGCCGCCTTCTTGCTCAGGAGGTTCCACGACGCGTGCGCCACGGCCGCGACCAGGACGAGCCCCAGCGCCAACGGGTCCAATCGGGCAACTCCCTCCGGAGGCCCCGACTCTACTCCCGGCCGATCGGCTCTGGCGATCAGGTGCCGTCGAGCGGATAAGCTGAGGCCACCATGGCTGAAACCACCGTCGTTCATCTGCTGCGCCACGGTGAGGTGCACAACCCCGGCGGCATCCTCTACGGCAGGCTGCCGGGCTATCACCTGTCCGAGACGGGCGAGCTGATGGCCAAGACCGTCGCCAAGGCCGTGTCGGGCCGCGACATCGTGGCCGTCTACAGCTCGCCGCTGGAGCGCGCCCGCGAGACGGCGGCGCCCGTCGCGGCCGCCCACGAGCTCGAGGTGCGCATCGACGAGCGGCTGCTGGAGGCCGGCAACCTGCTCGAAGGCCGGGCCGTCGGGCAGGGGCTGCAGATCCTGCGCAGCCCGCGCAACTACCGCTACTTCTGGAACCCGATGCGCCCCTCCTGGGGCGAGCCCTATCCGGTGATCGTCGCGCGCATGCGGGCGGCCATCGACGACGCCAGGGAGGCCGCGCGCGGCCACGAGGTCGTCATGGTCAGCCACCAGCTGCCCATCTGGGCGGTCCGGATGGCCGCGGAGGGCCGCCGCAGGCTCTGGCACGACCCCCGGCGCAGGCAGTGCGGCCTGGCGAGCCTGACCACGTTCACGTTCGAGGGCGACCGGCTCGTCAGCGTCGGCTACAGCGAGCCCGCCGGCTCGCTGGAGCGGGGCCCCAGCGTCCCGGGCGCCTGACCACGCGGGTAGAGTGGCGGCTCTACCGGTTGTAGTACAAGGAGATCTTCCTCCCGTGCGCGCGAAGTCCATCTCCCTGCTCCTTCTCGCCGCTCTCGTGACAGGGTGCGCCGGCAGCCAGAGCGGGCAGCCGCAGGCGGGCGACACGCGATTCGTCGCGGGCGACGGAACGATGCAGGTGTTCGAGGCCGCGGAGCGCAAGCCCGCGCCCGCGATCGAGGGCCCGACCCTCGACGGCGGCACCGCGTCGCTGGCCGCGCACAAGGGCAAGGTCGTCGTGCTCAACTTCTGGGCCTCCTGGTGCGCGCCCTGCCGGGCCGAGGCGCCCGTGCTCAAGGAAGTCGCCGCCGAGACCAAGGCCGGCGGCGTGGAGTTCATCGGCGTCGACTTCAAGGACCGCAAGGCCGACGCGCTGGCCTTCGAACGCACCGAGGGCACCGGCTACCCGAGCATCTACGACCAGCCGGGCAAGGTCGCGCTGGCCTTCCAGGGCACGGTCCCGCCCGCGGCCATCCCGTCCACGCTCATCATCGACAAGCAGGGCAGGATCGCCGCGCGGGCGCTCGGCGCGGTCCGCTACACCGACCTGAAGAACGCCGTGACCAAGGTGCGCGATGAATGACATCGTGGCCTCCGGTTCCCTGCTGCTGGCCGTGCCGATCGCGGTGCTGGCGGGGCTGGTGTCCTTCCTGTCGCCGTGCGTGCTGCCGCTGGTCCCCGGCTATCTCTCGTACGTGACGGGCATGAGCGACGACCCCAAGCGGGGGCGGCTGGTGCTCGGCACCACGCTCTTCGTGGCCGGGTTCGCGGCCGTGTTCGTGCTCAGCGGCGCGCTGTTCGGGCAGCTCGGACAGGCCCTGTTGGTCAACGCCGACGTCATCACGCGGGTGCTCGGCGTGCTGACGATCCTGCTCGGGCTGGCGTTCCTGGGCGCGTTCCCGTGGCTGATGCGCGACGTGCGGATCCACAAGGCGCCCGCCGCGGGGCTGGCCGGGGCGCCGCTGCTCGGCGTGGTGTTCGGGCTCGGCTGGACGCCGTGCATCGGGCCCACCCTGGCCGTGGTCCTCACGCTCGGGCTCAACGAGGGCAGCGCCTCGCGCGGCGCGCTGCTGGCCGTCGCCTACGCGCTGGGGCTCGGGCTGCCGTTCGTCGTCGCCGCCCTGGCCTACAGCAAGGCGCTGCGCACCTTCCGCGCCATCCGCAAGCATTCCCGGCTGATCACCAGGATCGGCGGCGGCATGATGGTCGCCGTCGGCCTGGCCCTGGTGACCGGCCTGTGGGGAGAGATGATCGCCACCATGCAAGGGCTGATCGGCAGCTTCAGGCCGGTGATCTGATGACGGTCTCCGAGCTGGAGCAGGAGCGCGAGCCCCGGCAGCAGGGGCTCGGTCCTGCGGGCTGGCTGCGGTGGGGGTGGCGCACGCTCACCTCGATGAAGACGGCGCTCATCCTGCTGTTCCTGTTCGCGCTGGCCAGCATCCCCGGCTCGCTGCTCCCGCAGCGCGGCGTCGAGCCCGACAAGGTCGCGCTGATCTACCAGAACGAACCCGGCCTGGCCGAGTGGTACGACCGGTTCCAGCTCTTCGACGTCTTCAGCTCGACCTGGTTCGCGGCCATCTACCTGCTGCTGTTCACCTCGCTGATCGGCTGTATCATCCCGCGCACCGCCACCTACCTGCGCGAGCTGCGCCGCAAGCCGCCGGCCGCGCCGCGCAACCTGTCCCGGCTGCCGCACCACGCCGCCTTCGACGGCGACCTGACCGTCGAGGAGGCCGCCAGGCGGCTGCGCAAGCTGCGCTTCCGCGTACGCGCCGGCGACGGCTGGGTGGCGGCCGAGAAGGGCTACCTGCGCGAGACCGGCAACCTGCTCTTCCACATCGCGCTGCTCGGCCTGCTGGTGGCCGTCGGCATCGGCTCGGTGTACGGCTACCGCGGCAACGTGCTCGTGGTGGAGGGCGACGGGTTCGCCAACACCGTCGCCGCCTACGACCGCTATCTGCCGGGGCCACAGGTCAACGCCGAGTCGCTGGAGCCGTTCTCGTTCGAGCTGAGCGACTTCCAGGCCACCTACCAGGTCGGCGGCGACAACTCGGGCCAGGAGCTCGACTACTCCGCCCATCTCAAGGTCACCGACGCGCCCGGCGCGCCCGTCCGCGACTACGAGCTGAAGGTCAACGAGCCGCTCCAGATCAACGGCACCCAGACCTACCTCATCGGCCACGGCTACGCCCCGATCTTCCGGGTCACCGACGGCAAGGGGCAGGTCGCCTTCGAGGGTCCCGTGCCCTGCCTCATCGAGGACAAGCCCACGCTGACCTCCGGCTGCGTGGTCAAGGTGCCCGACGCCCAGCCGTCGCAGCTCGGGTTCCTGCTGCGGTTCCTGCCGACCAGCCAGCCGCTCCAGGGCGGCGGCCACGTCTCGTCCTTCCCCGGCGCCGTGGTCCCCGAGGTGCAGGTCCTCGGTGCCTTCAGCGGCGACCTGGGGCTGCGCTCGGGCCGGCCGCAGTCGGTGTACGAGCTCGCGCCGCCCGAGATCATGGACAAGCTGCACCCTCTGGTGATGGGCGAGGCCGCGGGCGCCCCGCTGGCCGTGGGCAAGTCGCTGGAGCTGCCCGGCGGGGCGGGCAAGCTGGAGTTCACCGGGGTCAAGGAGTGGATCACGCTCCAGATCGCCTACGACCCCGGCCGGCTCCCGGCTCTGCTGTCGGCGGCCACGGCCACCATCGCCATCGTGTTCTCGCTCATCATCCGCCGGCGACGGGTCTGGGTGCGGGTCAAGGACGGCACGGCCGAGGTGGGCGGGCTCACCCGGACCGAGGGCTCCGCGGCGGGGTTCGCCGAGGAGTTCGACGACATCGTGAAGCAACTGGCAGGAGACAAGGATGTCCGCTGAGTCATTGGCAGAGCTGAGCGACCTGTTCGTGGTCGCCGCCGTCCTGCTCTATCTGGTCGCCATGATCGGGTTCGCCGTCGAGCTCGCGTTCGGCAAGGCCCGCCGCGACATCCGCAAGGCTCGGACCGGCGCCCGCGTCCCGGTGGGCGCCGGCGCGCCCGCCGACCTGGCGGTGGGCGACGACTCCGAGACGCTCGCGAACGGGCTCGACGCGGAAGGCCGCGACGGTGTGGCCGAGGATTCGGCCGAAGGGCCCGAGCCGCCCGCCTGGGCCCGCACCGCGGGCACGATCGGCCTGGGGCTCGCCTGGCTCGGCTGGGCCGCCAACCTGGCCGCCATCATCACCCGCGGCCTGGCGGTGGACCGGTGGCCGTGGGGCAACATGTACGAGTTCGTGGTGGCGATCTGCTTCGCCGCCGTGACCGCGTTCCTGATCGCCCACGTCCGGCAGAACGTCCGCTTCCTCGGCGCCTTCGTGATGGTCTCGGCCGCGCTGGGGCTCGGGCTGGCGGTGATCAAGTTCTACACGGCCGCGGGGCCGGTGGTGCCGGCGCTCAACTCCTACTGGATCGCCATCCACGTCACGGCCGCGATCCTGGCCAGCGGCATGTTCGTGCTGGCCGGCGCCTCGGGTGCGCTCTATCTGCTCCGCGGCGACGGGCTGTCGCGGCTGCCGGCCAAGGCCGACCTGGAGAAGGTGGCCCACAAGGCCATCGTGGTGGCGTTCCCGCTGTGGACGTTCGCCGTCATCGCGGGCGCGCTCTGGGCCGACCAGGCGTGGGGCCGCTACTGGGGCTGGGACCCCAAGGAGGTCTGGTCGTTCATCACCTGGATCGCCTACGCGGCCTACCTGCACGCCCGCGTCACGGCGGGCTGGCGCGGGAAGCGGGCGACGATCGTCCAGCTCGTCGCCCTCGGGTGCCTGATGTTCAACCTGTTCGGGGTCAACATCTTCATGTCCGGCCTCCACAGCTACGCCGACATCTGACGGACCCGCTCCCCGCGACCTGAGGCTGACCGGGCCTGATGGACGTGCTCCCCGTGCGTGTGCGCGGGGAGCACGTGTGTGTAGGGGTGCGGCCCTTGGACCGGTCCCGATCCCGGGCATGAAGAAACCCAGGGCGCCTGGGGGGTGGTGGCGGGCGGCCCCGGGTGGTGGAAAAGTTGGGTAAAGAAAGAGCTGGAGGGGTTTCGGGCGGAGTTTCAGGCGTCCGATTCGCCGCGCATGCGGCGCTCCAGTTCCTTGAGGAAGTCAGGGTCGTCGTCCGGGCCCTTGGGCGCCGCACCGCCGCCGGTGATGATCGGATCCGCCGTGACGACCGCCTTGGGACGGCCGCGCATCATCCAGAAAACGCCGCCGACGATGGGGACTGCGGTGACAATGATCAACCAGACGGCTTTGGGGGATTGCCGGACCTCTTCCTCGGGGGTCGTGATGACGTCGAACAACGAGAACAGCCAGAAGGCCAGAAGAGCCAGGCCGATTAGAACACCTGCCATGCCCGAACTGTAAGCCATCTCCAGACCGATCGTGCCACCTTGTGCCCCATTCCAGGTGACTAAGGAAGATCTGCGTCGTACCGTGGAACCCGATTCTCACCGGCCGGCGAGAGGTGCGATGGCCATTTCCAGTGACAGGGGACGCCATCGGCGGGGCCGATGGTGGCGGCGGGGCTCCTATCTCTTCTCGCGGCGTACCGACGCTCCTCCCGAGGCCGAGAGGTCGTTCTGGGCCGACCGCCGCAGGCGCAGGTCCCGAGACGCGGACGCCGGGGCGCGCGGGACGGCCGACACCGGCCGCGGTCCCGAGGAGACGAGCCGGTTCCGACGCCCGGAGAAGGACCGTGACAAGGTGCGCGACAAGGCTCGTGAGACGGCTCGTGACAAGGCTCGTGACAAGGCTCGTGAGAAGGACAGGCCGCGGCGCTGGGAAGGGCGCGAGCGGCTGTCGGCGGCGGTCGTCGAGGAGCCGAGGTACACCTGGCACGACTTCGAGCTCCCTGACGCCTTACCCCGGGCGCAGCCCAACCGCCCCGATCTGCCGCCGATGGGCGACGGGCTGCGCCACTGCGGCAAGCTGGAACGCATCCTGCACCGCCAGTGGGACGTCCGTCATGGCCCGCCGCCCCCCGAGGCGGTGCGGGCCGTGGAGAGCCTGGCCAGGCTGCCCGACCGGCTCAAGGAGAAGCTGGCCGCCGGTCTGGAGGGCATCTACGTCGGCCCCGGCGGTGTCCCCGACCTGGACGACATGGGCTACCTGCGCGGCGCGCCGCTGCCCTCGGGCCGCGCCTCCTGGGACATCTGCGCCGGCGCGTACGGTGAGCGCAAGATCGTGGTGGGCGACCGGCCGTCGCCCACGCCCGACGTGATGATGCACGAGGTGGGGCACGCCATCGACGACATCGACTCGGCGTTCGGCGAGTGGGTGTCGGACTCGCCGGCCTTCGTGGCGCTGTTCGAGCGGGTGGAGCCGCTGCTGGTGTCCTCGTTCCACCGGCAGGGCGGCGGCCTGGGCCGCAAGGAGTTCTTCGCCGACGCCTTCGCCGCGATCGCCGCCCGTCAGCGTCCGGCCCTGGTCGACATGCTCGGCGGCAACACGCGGATGGCGCTCGACGTCATGCTGTTCTTCAACAGGCGCTACGGAATCTAGGTGGTAGGCCATGTACGTCATCCGGCTCACTGACGGCACCCTGAGGGTGCCGCGGAGCCTGGCCAGTGAGGACGGGCGCCTGATCGGCAACGCCTACGTAGAGGTCGGGCCGGACGACCCCGACTACAGCCGGTGGCTGTCCGAGTCGGTGACCGAGGAGGAGGCGGCCGAGCGCCGGCGCCGCTGGGCGGAGGAGAACGACGCGCTGGAGCGGGAGTTCCTGGCCTACAAAGCCGACCAGTTCGCGGCGGACCAGGACGAGGTGTGAGCCCGGAGGTGGGGAGAGAGGGCAGGAGGGCTCGTCGGAGCACCACGGGGCGGTGACGTGGCGGCCTGGCAGGCGCCAGCCACGATCGGCGGTTGGCGCCTTTCACCGTGCTCGCCGCGGGTTGGACCAGTGAGCACGCGGACCGACATCCCGTCTCGGTGATCCTGGCTCGCAGGATCACCGACCAGACGGCACGTCAGACGCGCGGGGACTCACCTGCCGGCCTGTCGGCCGTTAGAACGTCCTCGCCTCGGAGAAGGGCGTGCACTTCCGACTCGCGGAAGCGCCGGTGCCCTCCGGGGGTGCGGATACTGCTGATGCGGCCTGCCGCAGCCCAGCGCGTAACCGTCTTTGGGTCTACCCGGAAGAGGGCGGCAACCTCTCCAGGGGTCAGCAGACGCTCGCTGCTACTCTCCACCAATCTCTCCCCCTCGCATCCCGCTTCCTGCCAGCGGGCGGACAGGTAACCAGTGTGTCGAGCGAAGCCTGATTTATCCGTGGTTTTCTGCAAAGATCACGGGTTGTTATCAGCTGACTGCCCGATTGTTATATGATAGAGCCTCTTTGGGGCTCTCGTGGGTGTTTCTTTACGAAACACCCTAACTGGGAACAGTAGCAGCGCTCGCGCCCGATGCGAAGAGCGAGCGGTGCCGGCGGCCGAGTAATCTCGACCTCGTGCATCCCGTTCTCGTTTACACCGCGTCGCGGATCGGCCTGTTCGTCATTGCCCTCGGCGTGTTGTGGCTGACCGGGCTCCAGCACCCCCTGTTCTTGATCGGGGGTGCGTTCGTGGTCAGCGGATTCGCCAGCTTCGTCTTGCTGTCCAAGCAACGTGACGCGGTGAGCGCCCGTCTCAGTGACAGGCTGGACCGTCCCAAGCCGCAGGACGACTAGGGCAGAGGGAACATGCCAATCCGGGCATGGTACTCCCGCCCGAGTCTCGTTGTGTCGCTACCGACAAGTAGTCCTCGGCTGTGTGCGAAAAACGCCTTCACGCCGATGCCCCGCTCCCGGCCCGGATTCCAACTGAGGGCCATTCCCGTACGGGGATGAATGGCCGCGATGCCCTCGCGCGGCACCGCCCCAGGGCCCGCCGAGTCGCGGCCCCGCGGATTGTTCAGCCAGCGCTGGTGGCCGCCGACGTACACGGCCGCGCCGGTGACCGAGACCGAGTAGAGCGAGTCGCCCCCGGTCTTGTTGACCCAGGTGGGCTTGACGTTCTCGCCCCGCGCGCCCATCTCGAACCGGGCCGCGCTGTCGCACATGCCGCGGCGCGGGCCGCCGGTGGTCACCACCACGAAGTAGCGGCCGTCCGGTGAGATGTCCAGGCCGCGCACGTACGACGGGAACACGTCCATGCACGGGTCCGCGTACACGCCGGTGCGCCAGGGCGCGACCGCGGCGACGGGGCGGCTCACGTCCACCACGCCGAGCTGCGGGCGCGAGTGCCCGTCGAGGGTGGTGAAGCTGCCGTCGACCACGAGCCGGCTGCCGGACACGGCCAGCGCGTGCACCTTGACCTTCCGGGTGAGCGGCTTGCCTGGGACGACGCGGAAGCCGTCGTCGGCCGCGCCGGTGGTGGCGTCCAGCCTGGCCAGGGCGGTGCGCGGCCGGGTGAAGTCGCCGCCCGCGTACAGGTGGGAGCCGCTGCGGGCGAGCGTGGTGACCGCGCCGCCGAACACCTGCGGGGAGAACGAGCGCACCGGCCGGCCGTCGGCCAGCGCGAGCCGGGTCAGGGCGCGGGCGGGGGAGGAGCCGACCACGGTGAAGTCGCCGCCGACGTAGACGGTGCCGTCGGAGCCGGGCGCCAGGCTGTGGACCGTTCCGCCGATGTCGGGCGCGAAGCGGGTCAGCACGCGGCCGGTCTTCAGGTCGTAGGCGAACAGGTTGGCGCGCTCGAACCGCACGGTCCTGGACGCGTCGGCGACCTGGCTGAAGGAGCCGCCGACGACGACGGTGCCGCCGACCACGGTGATGGCGTTGACGATGCCGTCGAGGACGTGCGGGGTGGTGTCGAGGGGGTCGGCCGAGACCACGCCGGGATGCGCGGTGGGGGCCGCTGCGATGATCGCCGCCAGGGCGACTCGGGCAAGCATTCGCCCATTCTTAGCAGACGGAAAGTAGCGACGTGGCTACTTTCCGTCAATTGTCTGGTTGGCCGTAGGCTTGCAGTCATGACGCGCGCTCAGCTTGACAAGAAGCCGGACGAGGTCGCCGCGATGTTCGACCGCACGGCCCGGCGTTACGACCTGGTCAACGACCTGATCTCCCTCGGGCAGGTGCGGCTGTGGCGTAAGGCCGTGGCCCGCGCCGTCGACGCCGGCCCCGGCGAGCTCGTGCTCGACCTCGGCGCCGGCACCGGCACGTCGACCGAGACCTTCACCGCGCTGGGCGCGCGGGCGATCGCCTCCGACTTCTCGCTCGGCATGCTCCAGGTGGGGGTGCGCCGGCGCGGCGGCAACGCGCTGACGGGCGCGGGCATCCCGTTCGTCGCGGGCGACGCGCTGCGGCTCCCGTTCGCGGACGACGTGTTCGACGTGGTGACGATCTCGGTGGCGCTGCGCAACGTTCATGACACCGGGCAGGCGCTGCGCGAGATGCTCCGGGTGACCAGGCCCGGCGGGCGGCTGGTGATCATGGAGTTCTCCCACGTCACGGTGCCCGTGCTGGACCTGGGCTATCGCGAATATGTGATGCGGATGCTGCCGAAGGTGGCCCGGCTCTTCGGCTCCAACGACGACTCCTATGAGTATCTCGCGGAGTCGATCAGGGACTGGCCCGACCAGCGGACCCTGGCGCGTACGATTCAAGATGCCGGCTGGCAGCGCGTCGCTTGGCGCAACCTGGCCTGCGGCATCGTGGCCATGCACCGGGGCTTCAAACCGCCCGTCTCGAAAGTGTGAGCACGGGCGTGATCTACTGGGGCATGAAGGCCCCCCGGCTGCCACTTTGTCCTGGAAAAGGGTTAGACTGACGGGCCGGAAAGTTTGTGAAGAGGTTCACAAAGGACCACCTCGGAAAACACCCCGTTTGTAGGACAGGACCAGGCCCGTGACCGTGCCCGCAGCCCGCAAGGCTGACGCCGACGTCATCGTCGTCGGCGCCGGTCCCGCCGGTTCCGCGACCGCCTTCTATCTCGCGCGCGCCGGGCTCGACGTGCTGGTGCTGGAGAAGACCCGGTTCCCGAGGGAGAAGGTCTGCGGCGACGGCCTGACCCCGCGCGCCGTCAAGCAGCTCCTCAACATGGGCGTCGACGTCGACGGCCCCGGCTGGGTCCGCAACAAGGGCCTGCGCGTGGTCGGCGGCGGCCTGCGGTTCGAGCTCGACTGGCCCAAGCTGGAGCGCTTCCCCGACTTCGGGCTCGTCCGCACCCGCAAGGACTTCGACGAGATCGTCGCCGCCCACGCGGTGAAGGCCGGCGCGCGCCTGATGGAGGGCGTCACCGTCACCGGCCCGGTGCTCGACGACCGCAGCGGCCACGTCGTCGGCGTGACCACCAAGGACGGCGCCACCCACCGCGCCCGCCTGGTGGTGGCCGCCGACGGCAACAGCACCCGCCTGGCCCTCGGCATGGGGCTCCACAAGCGCGAGGACCGCCCGATGGGCGTGGCGGTGCGCACCTACTTCGAGAGCCCCCGCCACGACGACGACTACCTCGAGACCTGGCTGGAGCTGTGGGACGAGGAGACGCTGCTGCCCGGCTACGGCTGGGTGTTCGGCGTCGGCGACGGCACCGCCAACGTCGGGCTCGGCCTGCTCAACACGAGCTCCCACTTCGGCAACATCGACTACCGCGACCTGCTCAAGCGGTGGTGCCGGTCGATGCCCGCCGAGTGGGGCTTCACCGAGGAAAACATGCGGGCCCCGATCCGCGGCGCCGCGCTGCCCATGGCCTTCAACCGGCAGCCTCTCTACACCCGCGGTCTCGTCCTGGTCGGCGACTCCGGCGGCTCGATCAACCCGTTCAACGGCGAGGGCATCGCCTACGCGATGGAGACCGGCGAGATAGCCGCCGAGGTCATCGCCAGGGCGCTCGCCCCCCGCACCACCCCCGCGCAGCGCGAACGCCTGCTGCGCGACTATCCGCGCCTGCTGAAGGACGCCTACGGCGGCTACTT
The DNA here is from genome assembly GCF_043198225.1 of Nonomuraea sp. NPDC048826. Classification (NCBI taxonomy): domain Bacteria; kingdom Bacillati; phylum Actinomycetota; class Actinomycetes; order Streptosporangiales; family Streptosporangiaceae; genus Nonomuraea; species Nonomuraea sp. NPDC048826. Next base: position 348,666 of record NZ_JBICUQ010000009.1, read on the forward strand.
CACCTTGGGCAGGTTGTTCGTCGAGGCGATCGGGAAGCCGGGTGTGATGAGCTTCGGCACCAGGCACGGACTTCCCCACCCCAGGCTGATGCGCTTCGCGCTCAAACTCCTTGGTAATCTCACCGACCGGCGAGGCGATGCGTCAGACAAGATCATCAACGCACTCTCGAAGGTCGCGCCACGAGCATGATTCCCACACTCACCCGGCAAATCCATAGATCTCGCCACGCGCCGGTGCGCGCGGCGGCGCAAGAGGAGGCGTAGCGATGGACCTTTACGTGCCCATCCTGGTGCTCGCCGTTCTCGCGGGGGGCTTCGCGATCTTCTCGGTCGCCATCGCCCCCTTCACCGGTCCCAAGCGCTGGAACCGCGCCAAGCTCGACGCGTACGAATGCGGGATCGAGCCGACGCCCCAGCCGGTCGGTGGCGGACGGTTCCCGCTGAAATACATGGTCACGGCGATGCTCTTCATCGTCTTCGACATCGAGATCATCTTCCTCTATCCGTGGGCGGTCTCCTTCGCGCCGCTCACCAACGACGCCGGACAGGTGATCGCCTCCGGGCTGGGCGTGTTCGCGCTCGTGGAGATGCTGCTGTTCATCGTCACCGTCCTGGTCGCCTACGCGTACGTATGGCGCCGCAAGGGTCTGGAGTGGGACTGACATGGGACTCGAAGAGAAACTCCCCAGCGGATTCATCCTCAGCACGGTCGAGCAGGCCGCCGGCTGGGCCCGCAAGAACTCGGTGTGGCCGGCCACGTTCGGTCTCGCCTGTTGCGCCATCGAGCTGATGGCCACCGGCGCCTCCCACTACGACCTCGCGCGCTTCGGCATGGAGCGCGCTTCGGCGTCTCCCCGGCAGGCCGACCTGATGATCGTCGCCGGCCGGGTGTCGCAGAAGATGGCGCCGGTGCTGCGCCAGATCTACGACCAGATGGCCGAGCCCAAGTGGGTCATCGCGATGGGCGTGTGCGCCTCCAGCGGCGGCATGTTCAACAACTACGCGATCGTCCAGGGCGTCGACCACGTCGTGCCGGTCGACATCTACCTGCCCGGCTGCCCGCCGCGGCCGGAGATGCTCATCGACGCGATCGTCAAGCTGCACGACAAGATCCAGAACATGAAGTTCGGCGCGCACCGCGCCAAGCAGATCGAGGAGCTCGAACTGCGGGCGCTGCGTACGCTGCCGCTGATCGACCAGGGGGCGGCCAAGTGACCTCGCCCGACAACCTTCCCGAGGTCCCCGACGCGAAGGTGCCCGAAGAGGCACAGGCGCCGCAGCCGATCGAGGCTCCGGTCGTCCGGCGCGGCATGTTCGGGACGCACGACTCCGGCGACACCTCCGGCTTCGGCGGGCTGGTCGTCCGCCGCCAGCCGCAGCTGTCCACGCCGCGACCGTACGGCGGCTACTTCGACGAGATCGTCGACGCCCTCGACATGGACGACGCCATCGAGCGCGTGGTCGTCGACCGCGGCGAGCTGACCCTGCACGTCAAGCGGGAGCGGCTGGTCGAGGTCTGCCAGAAGCTCCGCGACGACCCGGCGCTCCGCTTCGAGCTGTCGCTCGGCGTCTCCGGCGTGCACTACCCGCAGCTGGAGGGGGAGGAGCTGCACTCGCTCATCCACCTGTGCTCGCTGACCCACAACCGCCGGGTGCGTCTTGAGACGAGCTGCCCCGACGCCGACCCGCACATCCCGTCGACGGTGGGCGTCTATCCGACCAACGACTGGCACGAGCGCGAGGCGTACGACTTCTTCGGCATCGTCTACGACGGTCACCCCGCGCTGACCCGGATCATGATGCCCGACGACTGGGACGGCCACCCGCAGCGCAAGGACTACCCGCTGGGCGGCATCCCGGTCGAATACCGCGGCGCGACGATCCCCTCGCCGGATCACAGGAGGTCATACGCGTGAGCGAGTTCATCGAGCAACGCGTTGACGACCGCAGGGAGGATCACTCATGAGCACCGCCTACGACGAGGCGACAGAAGGCAAGGTCTACACCGTCACCGGCGGCGACTGGGACGACGTCGTCACCGGCGTCCGCGAGAGCGACGACGAGCGCCTGGTCGTCAACATGGGCCCGCAGCACCCGTCCACGCACGGCGTGCTCCGGCTGGTCCTGACCCTCGACGGCGAGACGGTCACCGAGGCGCGCACCGTCATCGGCTACCTCCACACCGGCATCGAGAAGAACATGGAGTACCGCACGTGGACCCAGGGGACCACGTTCGTCACTCGCATGGACTACCTCTCGCCGCTGTTCAACGAGACGGCCTACTGCCTGAGCGTGGAGAAGCTGCTCGGCATCGAGGACCGGGTGCCCGACCGGGCCCAGGCGATCCGCGTGATGATGATGGAGCTCAACCGCATCTCGTCGCACCTGGTCGCGATGGGCACGTTCGGCATGGAGCTGGGCGCCACCACGCCGTTCCTGTTCGGCTACCGTGACCGCGAAATGGTCATGGACCTGTTCGAGTACATCACCGGCCTGCGCATGAACCACGCCTACGTGCGGCCCGGCGGCGTCAGCGTCGACCTGCCCGCGGGCGCGGTCGACAAGGTCGGCGAGTTCCTCAAGGAGATGCCCAAGCGGATCAAGGACATCCGCAAGCTCCTCGACGAGAACCCGGTCTACGTCCGCCGTACGCGCGACGTCGCCTACCTCGACGTGACCGGCTGCATGGCGCTCGGCGTGACCGGGCCGATCCTGCGGGCCGCGGGCCTGCCGTGGGACCTGCGCAAGTCGCAGCCCTACTGCGGCTACGAGAACTACGAGTTCGACATCGCCGTCGAGCGGGGCTGTGACGTCTACTCGCGTTACCTCGTCCGCATGAAGGAGATGGAGGAGTCCCTCAAGATCATCGAGCAGGCCCTGGACCGCATCGCCGGTCCGCTCAAGGGCGACCCGGTGATGATCGAGGACAAGAAGATCGGCTGGCCGGCGCAGCTCGCGCTCGGGCCCGACGGGTTCGGCAACTCCCCCGACCACATCGCGCACATCATGGGCAGCTCCATGGAGGCCCTCATCCACCACTTCAAGCTGGTGACCGAGGGCTTCCGGGTGCCGGCCGGGCAGGCGTACGCGCCGATCGAGTCGCCCAAGGGCGAGCTCGGCGCGGTCGTCGTCAGCGACGGCGGCACCCGCCCCTACCGCGTCCACTTCCGGGAGCCGTCCTTCAACAACCTGCAGGCCGTCCCCGCCATGGCGGAAGGCGGGCAGGTCGCCGACGTGATCGCCGCGGTGGCATCTATCGACCCCGTCATGGGAGGTGTGGACCGGTGAGCTACGCACCGGAAGTCCGGGAGCGTCTGGAGCGGGACGCCAAGGAGATCATCGGCCGCTACCCGAAGGCGCGCTCGGCCCTGCTGCCGCTGCTCCACCTCGTGCAGTCCGAAGACGGCTACGTCTCCGACGACGGTCACGAGTTCTGCGCGGAGATGCTCGGCGTGAGCAAGGCCGAGGTCGTCGGCGTGTCGACGTTCTACACGATGTACAAGCGCAAGCCGGCCGGCGAATACCACGTCGGCGTGTGCATCAACGCGCTCTGCGCCGTCATGGGCGGCGACGAGATCTGGGAGCAGCTCTCGGAGCACACCGGCGTCGGCCACGAGGAGACCACCCCTGACGGGAAGGTCTCCCTGGAGCGCCTGGAGTGCAACGCGGCCTGCGACTTCGCCCCGGTCATGATGGTCAACTGGGAGTTCTTCGACAACCAGACTCCCGAGTCGGCCAAGCAGCTCGTCGACGACCTGCGCGACGGCAAGGACGTGCGGCCCACGCGCGGCCCGAAGCGGCTGTGCTCGTTCAAGGAGGCCTCCCGCGTGCTGGCCGGGCTGCCCGACGACCTGGCCCCCGAAGGCCCCTCGGCCGCGGGCGCGTCGCTCGAAGGGCTCAAGGTCGCCAAGGCCAACGGATGGAAGGCCCCCGAGGCATGAGCACGACTCTTACTCCGGTCCTGACCGCGAGCTGGGACAGGCCCGACTCCTTCACCATCGACGGCTACGGCCCGTACGACGCGGCGAAGAAGGCGCTGGGCATGGACCCCGACGCGGTCATCCAGGCCGTCAAGGACTCCGGCCTGCGCGGTCGCGGCGGCGCGGGCTTCCCCACCGGCATGAAGTGGGGGTTCATCCCGCAGGGCGACGGCAAGCCGCACTATCTCGTCGTCAACGCCGACGAGTCGGAGCCGGGCACCTGCAAGGACATCCCGCTCATGATGGCCAACCCGCACGCGCTCGTCGAGGGTGTGATCATCACCTCGTACGCGATCCGGGCCAACCACGCCTTCATCTACGTGCGGGGCGAGGTGCTGCACGTCATCCGGCGGCTGCACGCGGCCGTGCGCGAGGCGTACGAGAAGGGCTATCTCGGCACCGACATCTTCGGCTCCGGCTACGACCTGGAGCTCGTCGTCCACAGCGGGGCCGGGGCCTACATCTGCGGCGAGGAGACCGCGCTGCTCGACTCGCTGGAAGGCTTCAGGGGTCAACCGCGGCTCAAGCCTCCGTTCCCGGCCGTGGCGGGCCTGTACGCCTCGCCGACTGTTGTGAACAACGTGGAGTCTGTGGCGAGTGTTCCCAGCATCGTCGCCAACGGCGCCGACTGGTTCGCCTCGATGGGCACCGAGAAGTCCAAGGGCTTCGGCATCTTCTCGCTGAGCGGCCACGTCACGCGGCCCGGCCAGTACGAGGCGCCGCTCGGCATCACGCTGCGCGAGCTGCTCGACATGGCGGGCGGCGTCCGCGAGGGACACCGGATCAAGTTCTGGACCCCAGGCGGCTCGTCCACGCCGATCTTCACCGACGAGCACCTCGACGTCCCGCTCGACTTCGAGGCCGTCGGCGCGAAGGGCTCCATGCTCGGCACCCGCGCGCTGCAGATCTTCGACGAGACCACCTGCGTGGTCCGCACCGTGCTGCGCTGGACCGAGTTCTACGCGCACGAGTCGTGCGGCAAGTGCACGCCGTGCCGTGAGGGCACCTACTGGCTCAAGCAGGTGCTCAAGCGCCTGGAAGCCGGCCAGGGCACGGAGGAGGACCTGTCCACGATCACCGACATCGCGGACAACATCCTCGGCCGCTCCTTCTGCGCCCTGGGCGACGGCGCGACCAGCCCGATCCACTCGTCTGTGAAGTACTTCCGCGAGGAGTACCTCAAGCACTTCGAGGTCGGCGGCTGCCCGTTCGACCCGAAGAAGTCCACTGTGTGGGGTGACCGGTGACCACAACCGCTGTAGAGACGAACCTGGTGACCTGCACGATCGACGGGTTCCAGATCAGCGTCCCCAAGGGCACGCTGATCATCCGGGCGGCCGAGCTGCTGGGCATCCAGATCCCCAGGTTCTGCGACCACCCGCTGCTCGACCCGGCGGCCAACTGCCGCCAGTGCCTGGTCGACATCCCCGACGCCGGCAACGGCCGCGGCTTCCCCAAGCCGCAGCCGTCCTGCGCGATCGAGGTCGCCGAGGGCATGGTCGTGCAGACCCAGCTGACCTCGGCGGTGGCCGAGAAGGCGCAGCGCGGGGCGATGGAGTTCCTGCTCATCAACCACCCGCTCGACTGCCCGACGTGCGACAAGGGCGGCGAGTGCCCGCTGCAGAACCAGGCCATGTCCAACGGCCAGGGCGAGTCGCGCTTCCAGGAGCAGAAGCGCACCTTCCCCAAGCCGCTGCCCCTGTCGACGCAGGTGCTGCTCGACCGTGAGCGCTGCGTGCAGTGCGCGCGCTGCATCCGCTTCTCCGACCAGATCGCCGGCGACCCGTTCATCGACTTCTTCGAGCGGGGCGCCAAGGAGCAGATCGGCGTCGCCGACGGCGAGCCGTTCCAGTCCTACTTCTCCGGCAACACGGTGCAGATCTGCCCGGTGGGCGCGCTGACCGGCGCCGCCTACCGGTTCCGGGCCCGCCCGTTCGACCTGGTGTCCACGCCGAGCGCGTGCGAGCACTGCGCCTCCGGCTGCGCCCAGCGCACCGACCACCGGCGCGGCCGGGTCACCCGCCGCCTGGCCGGCAACGACCCGCAGGTCAACGAGGAGTGGAACTGCGACAAGGGCCGCTGGGCGTTCACCTACGCCACCCAGCCCGACCGGCTCAAGACGCCGCTGGTCCGCGACGAGGAGGGCGTGCTCGTGCCCGCCTCGTGGCCGGAGGCGCTGAGCCTGGCCGCGCAGGGCCTGGCGGCCGCCCGCGGCAAGGCGGGCGTGCTGATCGGCGGCCGGCTCACGGTCGAGGACGCCTACGCCTACGCCAAGTTCGCCCGCATCGCGCTCGACAGCAACGACATCGACTTCCGCGCCCGGCCGCACTCCGCCGAGGAGGCCCGCTTCCTCGCGCACGCGGTCGCCGGCACGGGCATCGAGATCTCCTACGCCGACCTGGAGAGCGCTCCCGCCGTGGTGCTCGCCGGATTCGAGCCCGAGGAGGAGTCGCCGATCGTCTTCCTGCGGCTGCGCAAGGCCTGGCGCAAGCGCGGGCTGCAGGTCACCTCGATCGCCCCGTTCCTGTCCACGGGCCTGGCCAAGCTCGGCGGCACGCTCGTCCGCACCGCACCCGGCGGCGAGGCCGACGCGCTCGGCGACCTGGCCGGCACGCTGGCCGAGGGCACGATCGTGCTGGCCGGCGAGCGGCTCGCCACGGTGCCCGGCGCCCTGTCGGCGCTGGTGCGGCTGGCCTCCTCCGGTGTCAGGGTCGCCTGGATCCCGCGCCGGGCCGGTGAGCGCGGCGCCCTGGAGGCGGGCGCGCTGCCCAACCTGCTGCCGATCGGCCGGCCGGTCGAGGACGACGCCGCCAGGGCCGAGGTCGCCCGCGCGTGGGGCGTCGCCTCGCTGCCCGCCGCGCCGGGCCTCGACACCGCGGGCATCCTCGCCGCCGCCCTGGAAGGCGAGCTCGACGCCCTGGTCGTGGCCGGGGTCGACCCGTACGACCTGCCCGACCCGGCGCTGGCGCTGGAGGCGCTGGAGCGGATGCCGTTCATCGTCAGCCTGGAGACCCGCGCCAGCGCGGTCACCGACCGGGCCGACGTGGTGCTGCCGGTGGCCACCGTCCAGGAGAAGGGCGGCACGTTCGTCAACTGGGAAGGCAGGGGCCGCTCGTTCGGCGCGCCGATCCAGGTGCCCGGCCTCCGCGGCGACCTGGGCGTCATCGGCAGCCTGGCCGACCGGATGGACGTCCACCTCGGGCTGCCCGACGCGCAGGCCGCGCGCCGCGAGCTGTCGTCCATCGGCGCGTGGCGCGGCGCCCGCGTCGCCGCCCCGTCGGTCGCCACCCGCGCCACGCCCGCGCCCGCCGCGGGCGAGGCCCTGCTGGCGACCTGGCACCTGCTGCTCGACGACGGCCGCCTCCAGGACGGCGAGCCGTACCTCGCGGGCACCGCCCGCGCGGCCGAGGCGCTGGTCTCGGAGAGCACGGCGGCGGAGATCGGCGTCGCCGACGGTGACAAGGTCGTCGTCGGGGGCCGCGGGCCCAACGCCGTCACGCTGCCCGTCCGCATCGCCGACCTGCCGGACCGCGTGGTCTGGGTGCCGTCGAACTCGGGCGGCTGCTCGGTCACCCGCGACCTGGGCGCGGTGGCCGGCGACATCGTCACGATCGGGAGCGCCTCATGACCCACGTTCTCGCGGCCGATCCGACCCTTGCCGACTTCGGCAAGGACCCGCTCTGGATCATCATCATCAAGGCCGTGATGCTCTTCGCCTTCATCATGGTCGGCATCCTGCTCGGCGTCTGGTTCGAGCGGAAGCTGATCTCCCGGATGCAGCACCGCTACGGCCCCAACCGGGCGGGCAAGTTCGGCATCCTGCAGTCCGTCGCCGACGGCCTGAAGATGGGGCTGAAGGAGGACCTGTTCCCACGGACCGTGGACAAGGTGCTCTACCTGCTGGCCCCGATCATCATGGTGGTGCCGGCCTTCCTGGCCTTCTCCATCATCCCGTTCGGGCCGATGGTCAACCTGTTCGGCGTGCAGACGCCGCTGCAGCTGGTCGACCTGCCGGTGGCGGTGCTGTTCATGCTCGCCATGGGCGCCGTGTCGGTCTACGGCGTGGTGCTCGCCGGCTGGTCCTCGCGCTCGCCGTACGCGCTGCTGGGCGGTCTGCGCTCGGCGGCCCAGGTGGTCTCGTACGAGATCGCGATGGGCCTGTCGTTCGTGGCCATCTTCCTGTTCGCCGGCACGCTGTCCACCTCGGAGATCGTCGCGGCGCAGCAGCAGACGTGGTACGCCGTGCTGCTCATCCCGTCGTTCCTGATCTACGTGGTCTGCATGTTCGGCGAGGCGGCGCGCATCCCGTTCGACCTGCCCGAGGGCGAGGGCGAGCTGGTCGGCGGCTTCCAGACGGAGTACTCCTCGTCGCTGAAGTTCGCGCTGATCATGATGGGCGAGTACGTCCACACCTTCACCGCCTCCGGCATCGCCGTGACGCTGTTCCTCGGCGGCTGGCGGGCGCCGTTCCCCATCTCGCTGTGGGAGGGCGCCAACGCGGGCTGGTGGCCGGTGCTGTGGTTCCTCATCAAGTTCGTGCTCACGTTCTGCTTCATCGTGTGGGTGCGGGCCTCGCTGCCGCGCGTCCGCTACGACCAGCTGATGTCGCTGGGCTGGAAGGTGCTGATCCCGGTCAACCTGGCGTGGATCCTGCTCGTCGCCGCCGTGCGCAACGTGATCTTCGTCAACAACGGCACCTTCCCCGGCGACCTGTACGTCTCCGCCGGCCTCGGCGCCATCATCGTGATCGGCGCGCTGGCGATCTGGATGCGGTTCGACACCGTCAACCAGCGCCGCAGGGAAGCCGCGAAGGCGGAGGTCGACGCCGAGTTCGAGACGCTGTCCAAGGAGCCGGCAGCCGGTGGCTTCCCTGTGCCGCCGCTCGACCTGCCGCACTACCACGGGGCGCAGCACAAGGAGATTCCCAGTGGGACTAACTGATTGGCTGAACCCCGTCAAGGGCTTCGGGGTCACCTTCCACACGATGTTCAAGAAGCCCGTCACGACCAACTACCCGGAGGTCAAGAAGCCGACGGCTCCTCGCTTCCACGGTCGTCACCAGCTCAACCGCTGGCCCGACGGCCTGGAGAAGTGCGTGGGGTGCGAGCTGTGCGCCTGGGCGTGTCCGGCCGACGCGATCTACGTCGAAGGCGCGGACAACACCGAGGCGGAGCGCTATTCTCCGGGCGAGCGTTACGGGCGCACGTACCAGATCAACTATCTGCGCTGCATCCTGTGCGGACTGTGCATCGAGGCGTGTCCCACCCGGGCGCTCACGATGACCAACGAGTACGAGCTCGCCGACAGCAGCCGTGAGGCGCTGATCTTCACCAAGGAGATGCTCCTGGCCCCGCTCACGCAGGGCATGGAGCAGCCACCGCACCCGATGCGTCTCGGCGAGACCGAAGAGGACTACTACCGGCTGGGACGGACCAATGGGTGAGACCATCACGTTCTGGGTGCTCGCCGTCGTGTCCGTCGGCGCAGCGCTCGGCATGGTCTTCAACAGGAAGGCCGTCTACTCGGCGCTGATGCTCGGCACCGTGATGCTCTGCCTGGCGGTCCTGTACGCGGTGCAGGAAGCGCCGTTCCTGGCCGCGGTGCAGATCATCGTCTACACCGGCGCCGTCATGATGCTGTTCCTGTTCACCCTCATGCTGGTGGGCGTCGACAGCTCGGACTCGCTGGTCGAGACGCTGCGCGGGCAGCGGTTCTGGGCGGCCGTGGCCGGCATCGGCTTCGCCGCGCTGATCGTGCTGGCCGTCGGCAACGCGGCCTTCTCCACGCAGGAGGGGCTCGCCGCCGCCACCGCGTCAGGCGGTTACATCCGCTCGATCGCGCTGCTGCTGTTCACCAAGTACGTGTTCGCGTTCGAGATCACCTCGGCGCTGCTCATCACCGCCGCGCTCGCCGCGATGGTGCTGGCGCACCGCGAGCGGATCACCAAGAAGGCGACGCAGAAGGACCTGTCCCGCGCGCGCTTCCTCGGCGACCGGCCGACGCCGCTGCCCGGTCCCGGCACGTACGCCAGGAACAACGCGGTCGACATGCCGGCGCTGCTGCCCGACGGGACGGTCTCCGAGGAGTCGGTCAACCCCTACATCGCGCGCTACGACGTCGAGCAGGACCGGTTGCCCAAGGATCCGAAGTTCGCCGAGGCCATCCGGGCACGGGCCGAGGAGGAGTCCGAGTGACCACGCAATACCTCATCCTGTCCGGCCTGCTGTTCGCCATCGGCGCGATCGGCGTGCTGGTCCGGCGCAACGCGATCGTGGTGTTCATGTGCGTCGAGCTCATGCTCAACGCCTGCAACCTCGCGTTCGTCACCTTCGCCAGGCAAGTCGGCAACCTGGAAGGCCAGATCGTCGCGTTCTTCGTGATGGTGGTGGCCGCGGCCGAGGTCGTGGTCGGCCTGGCCATCATCGTGACGATCTTCCGAACCCGCAGGTCCGCGTCCGTCGACGACGCCAACCTGCTGAAGTACTAAGAGGTGACTGGTGGATCCCGTTGAGATCATCCAGCACACCACCGGTGGCGTGATCGGGCTGTCCTGGCTGATGATCGCCTTCCCGTTGCTGGGGGCGACCATCCTGCTGGTGCTCGGCCGCCGCACCGACCGGTGGGGCCATCTGCTGGGCGTGGCCATGTCCCTCGCCTCGTTCGTCGTGGCGGTGCTGGCGTTCGTCGAACTGCTCGGGCTTCCCGAGGCGCAGCGCCGCCAGGCGGTGCACCTGTGGGAGTTCATCCCGGGCATGGTGGACATGGGGCTGCTCATCGACCCCCTGTCGATCGCGTTCGCGCTGCTGATCACCGGTGTCGGATCGCTGATCCACATCTACTCGATCGGCTACATGTCGCACGACTCCGACCGGCGCAGGTTCTTCGCCTACCTGAACCTGTTCGTCTCGGCCATGCTCCTGCTGGTGCTGGCCGACAACTACGTGGGCCTGTTCATCGGCTGGGAGGGCGTCGGTCTCGCCTCCTACCTGCTGATCGGGTTCTGGCAGTTCAAGCCGTCGGCGGCGGTCGCGGCCAAGAAGGCGTTCGTGGTCAACCGGGTCGGTGACTTCGGCCTGCTGGTCGGCATGTTCATCATCTGGACCACGTTCGGCAGCCTCACCTTCGCCGAGCTGGGCGCCGCGGCGGACGTGCAGAACGGCACCACGCTGGCCATCGGCCTGCTCCTGCTGCTCGGCGCGTGCGGCAAGTCCGCCCAGCTGCCGCTGCAGTCGTGGCTCCTGGACGCCATGGAGGGCCCGACCCCGGTCTCGGCCCTGATCCACGCGGCGACCATGGTCACCGCCGGCGTCTACCTGGTGGTCCGCTCCGGCGCGTTCTTCTTCCCCGAGGGGTCGGGCGCCGCGCTCGCCGTCGCCATCGTCGGCGCGGCCACGCTGCTCGCCGGTGCGATCATCGGGTGCGCCAAGGACGACATCAAGAAGGGCCTGGCCGGGTCCACGATGTCGCAGATCGGCTACATGATGCTGGGCGCGGGCCTCGGCCCGGCGGGCTACGCCTTCGCCATCGGCCACCTGATCACGCACGGCTTCTTCAAGGCCAACCTGTTCCTCGGCGCCGGCTCGGTCATGCACGGCATGAACGACGAGGTGAACATGCGCAAGTACGGCGGGCTCCGCAAGTACATGCCGCTCACCTTCGCCACGTTCTTCATCGGCTATCTGGCGATCATCGGGTTCCCGCTGCTGTCCGGCTACTTCACCAAGGACGGCATCATCGAGACCGCGATCCACCACCAGCCGATCCTGGGCTGGCTGGCGGTCCTGGGCGCCGGCATCACCGGCTTCTACATGTCGCGGATGGTCTTCATGACCTTCTTCGGTGAGAAGCGCTGGGAGAAGGACGCTCACCCGCACGAGTCGCCGCAGGTCATGACGATCCCGCTGATCGTCCTGTCGATCGGGTCGATCTTCCTGGGCGGCTACCTGGTGCTGAGCAACACGCTCATGCTGTGGCTGGCCCCCGCTGTCGGACGTCCCGCCGACCTGCCGGGGTTCCACCCGTTCAGCGTCCCCGGCCTCGCCACGCTGGTGCTGGTCGCGATCGGTGCGGCCATCGCCTGGTTCAAGTACGGGCGCGCCGAGGTGCCGGCCGTGCAGCCGCGCGGCTCGTTCCTCACCACGTTCGCCCGGCGTGACCTGTACGGTGACGCGCTCAACGAGTCGCTGATCATGCGGCCCGGCCAGTGGCTGACCCGCCTCGCGGTGTTCTTCGACAACCGCGGCATCGACGGCGTGGTCAACGGGCTGGCCGCGGGCATCGGCGGCAGCTCAGGGCGCCTGCGCAGGCTCCAGACGGGCTTCGCCAGAACCTACGCGCTGTCCATCCTGTTCGGCGCCGCCATCCTGACCGGCGCCCTGCTCCTCGTTGGGAACATCTGATGTCGTCACTCTGGCTCCCAATACTCATGGTGGTGCCCGTGCTGGGCGCCATCGTGGTGGCCCTGCTCCCGAAGGGCAGCACCACTCTGGCCAAGCAGGTCACGCTGCTGGTCTCGCTGGTGGTGCTGGCCCTGACGCTGGTGATGGCGTTCCAGTTCCCGAGCGCCGCCGGTGACCGGTTCAAGTTCGCGGCCACGTACGACTGGATCCCGAGCTTCGGGGTGCACTTCGGCGTCGGCGTCGACGGCATCGCGCTGGTGCTGATCGCGCTGTCGGCGGTGCTGGTGCCGATCGTGGTGCTGGCGTCCTGGCACGACGCCGACGGGGTCAAGGCCGCCGACGGCACCGTGGTCGCGCCCAAGCGCTCGGTGAAGACGTACTTCTCGCTGCTGCTCGTGCTCGAGGCGATGATGATCGGCGTCTTCGCGGCGACCGACGTCTTCCTGTTCTACGTCTTCTTCGAAGCCATGCTGATCCCGATGTACTTCATGATCGGGTCGTACGGCGGCGCCCAGCGGTCCTACGCGGCCGTCAAGTTCCTGCTGTACTCGCTCTTCGGCGGCCTGCTCATGCTGGTCGCGGTCATCGGGCTGTACGTGGTCGCGGGCAAGGGGACGTTCATGTTCCCCGAACTCGTCGGGGCCATCCAGGACCCGGCCACGCAGAAGTGGCTGTTCGCCGGGTTCTTCATCGCCTTCGCGATCAAGGCGCCGCTCTGGCCGGTGCACACCTGGCTGCCCGACGCCGCCGCGCAGGCGCCCGCCGGGGCCGCGGTGCTGCTCGTCGGCGTGCTCGACAAGGTCGGCACGTTCGGCATGCTCCGCTTCTGCCTGGAGCTGTTCCCCGACGCGGCCAAGGCGTTCACCACGCCGATCATCGTGCTCGCGGTCATCAGCATCATCTACGGCGCGATCGTGGCCATCGGGCAGAGCGACATGAAGCGGCTCATCGCCTACACGTCGATCTCCCACTTCGGCTTCATCGTCATGGGCGTGTTCGCCATGTCGCAGGTCGCCCAGGCCGGCGCCGCTCTCTACATGGTCAACCACGGCTTCGCCACCGGCGCGCTGTTCCTGGCCGCCGGGTTCCTCATCGCCAGGCGCGGCTCGCCGCACATCGACGACTACGGCGGCGTCCAGAAGGTCGCCCCGATGCTGGCCGGCTTCTTCCTGATCGCCGGTCTGGCCGGGCTCTCCCTGCCGGGGCTGTCGTCGTTCGTCAGCGAGTTCATGGTGATGATCGGCACTTACTCCAGCCAGGCGTTCGGCTCAGGCGCGCTGGCCGCGGCGGCGATCGTCTCCGCGGTGGCCGTCATCCTCGCCGCCGTCTACATCCTGTGGATGGTCCAGCGGGCGCTCAACGGCCCGACCGCCGAGCCGGTCAAGGCGTTCAAGGACCTGAACGCCCGCGAGGTGTGGGTCCTGGCTCCGCTCGTCGCGCTGATCATCGGCTTCGGGTTCTTCCCCAAGCCGCTGCTGGACGTGATCAACCCCGCGGTGACCAGCACCCTGGTCAACGTCCAGGTGGACAACCCGGGGGTCGCTGAGAAGGGAGCCGGGCAGTGAACCCGACCATCGAGTTCCCGACGATCGAGTACGGCACGCTGGCGCCGCTGCTGCTGGTGTTCGGCGCGGCGATCATCGGCGTCCTCGTGGAGGCGTTCGCGCCTCGCTACCTGCGCCGCTCCTTCCAGGTGCCGCTCACCCTGCTCTCCCTGATCGGCGCCTTCGCGCTGGTCATCGTGCAGGTCGTGCGGGGCGACGTGTCCGAGGGGCCGGTCGCCATGGGCGCGCTCGCGGTCGACGGGCCCGCGTTGTTCATCTGGGGCGTCATCCTCGTCCTGTCCGTCGTCTGCGTGCTGCTGATCAACGACGAGGGCCACTTCGTCGCCTCGGCGGCGGCCGTGCCCGGCAGCTCCGACGAGGAAGGGGCCGAGCGGGCCGGCCACGAGCACACCGAGATCTACCCGCTGGTGCTGTTCGCCGTGGGCGGCATGCTCATGTTTCCCGCCGCGAACGACCTGCTGACGATGTTCGTCGGCCTGGAAGTCATGTCGCTGCCGCTCTACCTGCTGTGCGGCCTGGCCCGCCGGCGCCGCCTGCTGTCGCAGGAGGCGTCGATGAAGTACTTCCTGCTCGGCGCGTTCTCCTCGGCGTTCTTCCTGTACGGCACGGCCATGCTCTACGGCTACGCCGGCACGGTGTCCTTCGCCGGGATCCACCAGGCGCTGGCCCAGGGCGCGCTGCTCGACCCGCTGCTGCTGCTCGGCTTCGGGCTGCTCGGCGTGGGCCTGCTGTTCAAGATCGGCGCTGCTCCGTTCCAGGCCTGGAAGCCGGACGTCTACCAGGGCGCGCCGACGCCGATCACCGCCCTCATGGCCTCCGGCACGCTGGTGGCGGCCGTGGGCGCGCTGCTGCGGGTGTTCTGGGTCGGCCTGGGCAACCTCGACTGGAACTGGCGTCCGGTGCTGTGGGCCGTCGCCGCGCTGACGATGATCGTCGGCGCCGTGATCGCCATCACGCAGACCGACATCAAGCGCATGCTCGCCTACTCCTCCATCGCGCACGCCGGCTTCCTGCTGGTGGGCGTGCTGGCGACGTACGACACCGCGCAGGGCAACGTCGTCTCGCTGCAGGCGATCCTGTTCTACCTGCTGGTGTACGGCGTCGCGACCGTGGGCGCGTTCGCCGTCGTCACGCTCGTGCGCGACCCCGGCGGCGAGGCCAACCACCTGTCCCGCTGGGCGGGCCTGGGCAAGCGGGCGCCGATCCTGTCCGGGGTGTTCGCCTTCTTCCTGCTGGCCTTCGCCGGCATCCCGCTGACCAGCGGGTTCATGGGCAAGTACGCGATCTTCACGGCGGCGATCGGCAGCGGCGGGGAGGCCGGCGACTCGCTGGGCTCCTGGATGACAGGCCTGGTCGTCCTCGGCGTCGTCGCCTCGGCCGTCGCGGCGTTCTTCTACGTCCGCGTGATCGTGCTCATGTTCTTCAGCGAGCCCGCGGCCGACGGTCCGACGATCGCGGTGCCGAGTACCGGCACCGTGACCGTCATCGCGTTCTCGCTGCTGGTTACGGTAGGAGTCGGGCTGTTCCCGGAGCCCGTACTCCAGCTCGCCAACACGGCTGCTTCCAGCCTTTTCGTTAGATAAGGGGAAACCATATGTCCGCGCCTCCCGTTGTTGACCTTCCTATCGAAGACGAGCGGCTGGCGCAGGACGTGGCCAACGGCCTGGCCGCGGTCGAGAAGCTGCTGCGCTCGTCGGTGGAGAGCGAGGACGCCTTCGTCACGGAGGCGTCCAAGCACCTCATCGAGGCCGGCGGCAAGCGCTTCCGCACACTGATGGTGCTGCTGGCCGCGCAGTTCGGCGACCCGTCGGCGCCGGGCGTGGTGCCCGGCGCCGTGGTCATCGAGCTGACCCACCTCGGCTCGCTCTACCACGACGACGTCATGGACGAGGCCCGGGTGCGCCGCGGCTCACCGTCCGCCAACGCCCGGTGGGACAACACCGTGGCCATCCTCACCGGCGACTACCTCTTCGCCCAGGCCTCCGACCTGCTCGCCGACCTCGGGCCCGAGCTGATCCGGATCCAGGCGCAGACGTTCTCCCGCCTGGTGCAGGGGCAGATCCGCGAGACGGTCGGGCCGCGCGCCGGCGACGACCCGATCGCCCACTACATCCACGTGCTCGCCGACAAGACCGGCTCGCTGATCGCGGCGGCCGGCCGGTTCGGCGCGCTGCTGTCCGGCGCCGCCGCCGACGTCGAGGAGCGGCTCAGCCGGGCCTGCGAGGCGATCGGGGTGGCCTGGCAGCTCGGCGACGACCTGCTGGACGTGGCCTCCTCGTCCCGGCAGTCGGGCAAGACGCCCGGCACCGACCTGCGCGAGGGCATCAGGACCCTGCCGGTGCTGTACGTGCTGTCCGGCGACCCGGAGTCCCGGCTCGCCGAGCTGCTCGCGGGCCCGGTGGCCGAGGAGGACCTGGACGAGGCGCTGACGCTGCTGCGAGCTCACCCGGCGATGGAGCGGGCCCGCGCCGACCTGGAAGCCTGGGTCGACCGCGCCCGCGCCGACATCAACGGCCTTCCCGACATCCCGGCCAGGACGGCGTTCCTGACGCTATGTGACTACGTGGTCGAGCGTTCTGGCTGACCTGCCGACGCGGGCGGCCCGTGCCGCCCGCAAGCTGTCGTACGTGAAGATCGCGAGCGCCAGCCACACGATGGAGAAGCCGATCCACCGGCTCGGCGGCATCGTCTCCCGCGCGACCAGCACGCCGCACAAGAACTGCAGCACCGGCGCGATGTACTGCAACAGCCCGATCGTGCTGAGCGGCACCCGGATGGCGGAGGCGGTGAAGAAGATCAACGGCACCGCCGTGATCACACCGGCGCCGATCAGCAGCGCCACGTGCCAGACGCCCTGGTGCCCGAATGTCGACTGCCCGGCGGCCTCCAGGAACCCGATGTAGGCCAGCGCCGGCACCATCAGCACCAGCGTCTCCACCGTCAGGCTCTCGGCCGCGCCCACGTTCGCCTGCTTCTTGATCAGCCCGTACAGGCCGAACGAGACGGCGAGCACCAGCGCTAGATACGGCGGCCGGCCGTAGTCGGCCGTCAGCACGATCACCGCCAGCGTGCCGAACCCCACCGCCGTCCACTGCAGCGGCCGCAGCCGCTCCCGCAGCAGCACCACCCCGAACAGCACGCTCACCAGCGGGTTGATGAAGTACCCCAGCGCGCTCTCCACCACGTGCCCGGTGTTGACCGCGTAGATGTAGGTGCCCCAGTTGACCGTGATGACCACGGCCGCCAGGCCCAGCAGGGCGAGCTTGCGCGGCTGCCGGGCGATCTCCTTGATCCACCCCCAGTGCCTGCGCACCGCCAGCACCACGACCACGGTGATGAGCGACCAGACCATCCGATGGGCGAGGATCTCGACCGCCCCGGCAGGCTTGAGCAGCGGCCAGTAGAGGGGGAACAGACCCCACATCGCATACGCGGCCACACCGAACAGCACACCGCGCCGTAGTTCAGGCATGAAACCCATCTTCGGGCATGACTACCTTTGAGCACAAATGCGGGGTTCTATAGGGAAATATGTAGCGATAGTTAACGATCGCCAGCTGTGCGCTCACGAGGTGATCGAGCGGGACCTTCTGGAGGAGGCTCTGCAGGCGAACGAGGCCGCTTCCGGGCCGATCCCGCAGGTGTTGCGTGACGAGGCGGCCGATCTGTTCCGTCACGTGAAGTCGGCGCCCGAACTCCAGGAGGAGGACGGATGGCGCGCGCACGAAGCCGGTTGAGCGCGGGCACCGTCGTCCTCGATTCCGAGGGACTCGTGAAATGGTGCGAGGCTGACCAGCGGGTGACGGCGTTCGTACGGGAGGCACAGGACAACGATTTTCGTGTCGTGGTCAGCGCCATGACACCGATCGAGGCGCAAGACGTTCGGGTCAAGAACGACCGTCTGAGGTGGTATCTGTCCCGGTTGAGAATCGAGCCGTTGACCGAGGACATCTCCTCGCGGGCGATCGACCTCCTTCGGGATGCCCGCCTGCACGGTCACAAGTACGCCATCGACGCTGTGGTGGCGGCCACCGCTCTGTGCTCAGTGCGTCCTGCCATCGTCTTGACGTCTGACAAGGACGACATGAACAGACTGTGCGGGAAGGCCGTGCAGGTAGTGGCTGTCTAGCTTGCTCAAGGGCTGTTCGGGGGCACTGCGGTCTCGTCCCCGGGGCTGCTGGAAGAAGGCGGGGGCGTACGCTCCCGGGAGACTGCACCGGGGGCACTCAGCACATTCAGCAGGGCTTCGACGTACGGTCGCGCGGGGCCACGGCGGCGGGGCGTCGCGACGCCGATGTGGCGGGACGGGCTGGGCGGCTCCAGGCGGACGGTGACCAGGTCGGGGTCTTCTGTCACGGCGATCTCCGGGATGAGGGCGACGCCGACCCCCGCGGAGATGAGTGACTGGGCGAACTCGTAGTCGGTCGCGCTGCAGGAGATGCGGAGCTCGAAGCCGGCCAGGGTGGAGTAGCGCCGCAGGAGGTCGAGGGTCTTCAGGCAGCCGAGCACCCAGCGTTCGTCGGACAGCTCGGCCAGGTGGAGGGTCTGCCGGTCGGCGTGGGGATGAGTGCGGGGCAGGACGACACAGAGCGGGTCGGGTCCGAGCGGGGTCCAGTCGAGGCCGGACCGGTCGCCTGGCCGGACGGGCGGCGGACCGTCGAGGTGGTAGGCCAGGGCGAGGTCGGCCCGTCCCTCTCGGACGAGCGGGATGCTGTCCTCCGGTTCCCGCTCCAGGATGGTCAGCTCCACCTCGGGATGCCCGGCGACGAACCGGGAGAGCGCTGGGGGCAGCAGCCGGCGTCCTCCGCTGGCGAACGTCGCCACAGTCAAGCGGGGGCGATCGCAGGAGAGCCGGGTGATCCGTTCCTGTGCGTCGGTCAGCTCCGCCGCGATGGCCTCCGCCGCCTCCACCAGCACCCGGCCCGGTTCTGTGAGCGTCACACCCCGCGTGCTGCGTTCGACGACGGCCAGGCCGAGGCTGCGTTCCAGCGCGGCGATCTGCTGCGAGACGGCCGAGGGGGTGAAGCGCAGCTCGGCGGCGGCCCGGTTGAAGCTGCCGTGCCGCGCGACTTCGCGCAGGACGCGGAGACGCTGGACATCGATCATCAGACTTCCTAATGACGGGATAAGGAGACCACCACTACCGCTTACGACTGTAGAGGGCCAGGCTGCTACGCGTGAACAAGGTGTGCGTCATCGGCGGCAGCCGGTACTTCGGAAGACGAGTGGTGGAACGACTGCGCGACGCGGGCAAGGCCGTGGCGGTGATCAACCGCGGCTCCTCGCCGGCGCCGGAAGGGGTGACGCATCTCGTCGCCGACCGGGACGACGAGGACGGGCTGCGCGACGCTCTGGGGGATCGCACCTTCGACGTGGTGATCGACCAGGTCTGTTACACGCCGCACCAGGCGGCCGTGGCGCGGCGGGTCTTCGCCGGGCGGACGCGACGGTACGTCATGACCTCCACGATCGAGGTCTACTCCTCGCTCGACAGCGCACCGGTCCGTGAGGACGCGATCGATCTCGCGGCCCAGCCGGTACGGATGGACCTGCTGTGGCACGACTCGGAGTACCTCGAGGAGCACTACGGGGAAGGCAAGCGTCAGGCCGAGGCCGTTCTCGCCCGCGAACCCCTTTTCGACTTCGTCAGCGTACGTACGGGGCACGTGCTGGGAGGTGCGGACTTCACCGGGCGGCTCGACCACTATGTGACGCGGATGCGCGACGGCCTTCCCGTCGTCGTGCACCCGGAGCCGCGTCCGTCGTCGTTCGTCAACGACAGGGAGATCGCCGACTTCCTCGTGTGGGCAGCGGAGTCGGGATTCACCGGGCCGGTCAACGCCTGTTCGCACGGGCCGCTGGACGTCACCCAGGTGTGCGACGCGCTGTCCGCCGCCGGGGCCGGCCAAGCCCTCTACACGACCGGCCACGACGCCTCGCCGTTCTCCTTCGACCGCGCCTACGGGATGGACAACGGGCGCGCCACCGGGCTGGGCTTCGCGTTCTCGCACACCGCGGACTGGCTGCCGCGTGTCATCTCGGAGGTCCTGGCATGCGTGTGATCGGGAACGTTCCCGTCAGCCCCATCGGGCTGGGCGCCATGCCGCTGTCCATCGAAGGCAGGCCCGACGAGGCCAGAGCGATCGCCACGGTCCACGCGGCGCTGGACGCGGACGTCACGCTGATCGACACCGCGGACTGCTACCAGTGGCACGCGGACGAGGTCGGGCACAACGAGCTGCTCATCGCCCGCGCCCTGAAGAGCTACGGCGGTGACACCGACGGTGTCCTCGTCGCCACCAAGGGCGGTCGGGGCCGTCCCGGCGACGGGTCCTGGACGGTGAACGGGGATCCTCGGCACCTCAGGAGCGCGTGCGAGGCCTCGCTGAAGCGGCTGGCCGTCGACGCCATCGGGCTGTACCAACTGCACAAGCCCGATCCGGCGGTGCCGTTCGCCGAGTCGGTGGGTGTGCTGCGCGATCTCCTCGACGAGGGCAAGATCCGGATGGTCGGGGTGTCCAACGTGAACGTGGCGCAGATGCGCGAGGCGCACCGGGAGCTGGATGGACGCCTGGTCTCCGTACAGAACCGGTACTCGCCCGCGGTCCGCGAAAGCGAGCCCGAGCTGCGGCTCTGCGGAGAGCTCGGGATCGCGTTCCTGCCGTGGAGCCCGCTCGGCGGGATCTCGCGGAGCGCGCTCGAGAGGGAGGACGCCGAGGCGGCGGAGCACACCCCCTTCCACGCGATCGCCCGTGAACGCGGCGTCAGCCCGCAGCAGGTGTGCCTCGCCTGGCTGCTCGCGGCCGGCCCGTGGGTCATACCGATCCCCGGCGCGAGCCGTCCGGCGTCGATCAGGGACTCCGCCGCCGCGGCCCGTCTGACGCTCACCGACGAGGAGCTTGTGAGGCTCGGCCCATGTCGAGGAGGATGCGCGGCGGTCACACCATGACCGGCTCGTGGAGATGTGGCCTGGAGTGCCTGCGGGGGCGTGCGAGACTCCACGCATGAGAACGGCGAGTCAGGCGCTGGCCGTGCTGCTGGTGACCGTCGGCGGTTGCGCGTTCAGCGCTGATACGACCCCGGCCGACCGCACCTCCACGCCTGCCGCCGTCGGCGGGCGCACGCCCTCGCCTGACCCTGCCGCCGGTGCCGGGCGGACGGCCAAGCCTGACTCCCTGGCCCGGCGACCTGGTACGGGCCAGGTCTACGCCGTCGGCTCGGTGGCCCTGGAGAACACCTACGGCGTCTCCCGTGCCGTCCTGTGGCGTGCGGGCTGAGCCGGGCTCCTCGATGCGCAGCAGGGGCAAGTCGGCCGCGGCTCCATGCGCTCTACTCCCCTTGTACGATCACCGCCGCTCGCTGGGCGTGAAAGAGCAAGCGCAAGATCAAGGTGTCCAAAGTGAACATGTCAGTGCCGTCCCAATCGAACTGCCCGACCTGCCCCGGTGGAGCATCAGGGGAGGCGGCCACGAGGTCAGCGGCCTCCTGGTCCTCGTGCCATTCGACGAGTCGTACGTCTTCGAACCGGAAGAGCACGACGGGTGTCTTCGATAGTTCGGGTGGGGTCCACTGCGGGGGGTAGAAGAACTCCAATTCCAACGTGGGCGGCCTGCCGGGCTTGTAGGTCAGGCGCCTGAAGTCGGTGTCGTGGAGATAGACGTGGGCTCCCTCCTCGGTCCAGAACTCATACAGCCCGCCAGGGGACGTGATGCCACGATTCTTGTCCTGGGACGCGCCGGCGAACTCGGTCACTGACATGAGGACATAGTCCTACGAACCGGAACGATCCCGCAGGTTCCGGCGAGGGAAGTCGCCGAACGTGCGGCACCCCAGGCCGCCGCCCCGAGAGCGGCCCGGCCCGGCCGTCGTCAGCCGGGGCCGGTGCAGGTCACTGAACCGGGAGACGGTGCTGCCTCCTGGCGGCGAAGGTGACGTTCGGTTCGGTGCCAGCGAGGCTGTCCGGGGGCTGGGAAGAGCTGTGCACTTGTACAGCCCTCCATCGGCGATTGAAGTTGAGGTGCTTCAAGGGATGGAGATCGCTTGACGCACTCATGGGCACAAGCTGGCTTCCTGACCTCGCGCGTGTGCGGCACGTGTGCGATTATCGCAACATGAAGGAGCCCGGAGAGTGGCTTGACATAGGTGAGCGCGTGCGCGAGTGCCGTCTGGCAGCCGACATGTCGCAGGAGGAGTTGGCCTCGGCGCTGAAGCTCGACCGGACGATGATCGCGAAGATCGAGCGAGGCGTTCGACGTGTCGACGCGCTCGAACTCGCCAAACTGTCGACGGTTCTCCAGGTACCCCTGAGCTACTTCCTCGATCCACAGCCACTGGTCGTGTCCCGCCGTGCGGAGCTGGCCGACGACACGATGACCGACGCCACCCGCCAATCCCATCGTCTGGACGTGGCTCTCTCCACGTGGTTGGGCGACATCCGGCAGCTTGTCGAATGGGGAGTGTTCAATCCTCCTGAGATCGAACGCCATCCCGAGGCGGTGCGGGACGCATCGAGTGCCCGTCGGGCTGCCCTGTGGGTGCGAGAGCGTCTAGGTCTCGGCCTTGAGCCCATCGATTCACTCATGAGGGTGTGTGAACGGCTCGGGCAGTTGGTCGCGGTGGTCGAGGCGCCGGGTGAAGGCGCGTCGCTGGTCGAGGACGATCTCGGTGTGGCAGTTGTCAGCAGACACAGAGATCCCGGCCGCCGACGCACGACTGCGGCTCACGAACTGGGCCATCTCATAGTCGGCGACGAGTACTCCACGGACATCGGCATCCATGCTTCCCGTGGCGACAGAGAAGCGATCATCGACGCGTTCGCCGCGGAACTTCTTCTCCCGGTCGCGGCGTTTCGCAGCGTGGTTTCCCAGGGGGAGAGAGCGAAGCGGGACGATTTGGTGGTCCTGGCTGCACGCTTCAGGACGTCCTGGCCCCTGACGGTGCGGCAGGCCGTGGCGGCCGAGGCGATCGACCGCGGTGTTGCCAAAGAAATGCGCCAGAGAAACCCGACGCGCGCAGAGTTGATGGAAGCGGTTGGGTGGACGCCTCAACCTGATCTGGAGACGGTTCGAGTGCCTCCGAGCTTCGCGCATGCGGTGCTGGAATCCTACAAGCGGTCGCTCATCACAGAATCCCGGGCGGTCGAGCTCATGCGCGGCCAGATCGTGGTGGCAGACCTGCCGGTGCGTGACGATGCGGACTTCGAGCTGTGACCAGCGTGGAACCAGGATCCATTCTGGTGTTCGACGCGATGTGCCTGACGGACTGGCAAGACTCGATTCTCTGGAAGAGATCAAGTGCTTTGCCAAGTGGATACAACGCATCGGATCTTCGGAGCGTGACCTGGGAGAGGCCAGCGTGTTCTCCGCCGCTGAACTCTCCGGGGGGATCGCCGTCACCGACGATCGACGAGCCGTGCCTGTAGGAAGAGCCCATGGTCTGGAGGTGCACGGCACGGTATGGCTTCTCGCGTGTGCGATCCGGGACGGGAAGCTCACCGAAGTGGCTGCCGGCAGCATCGTGGATGCTCTGAGCGAGACGGGAATGCGACTGCCGTGTACCGGT
The DNA here is from genome assembly GCF_043198225.1 of Nonomuraea sp. NPDC048826. NCBI lineage: Bacteria > Bacillati > Actinomycetota > Actinomycetes > Streptosporangiales > Streptosporangiaceae > Nonomuraea > Nonomuraea sp. NPDC048826. The sequence continues at coordinate 372,171 of NZ_JBICUQ010000009.1, forward strand.
TCGACTCTCGGTTCGTACGTCCGTCGCACCGGTTGTAGCTGATTGTCCTGGAAGTATCGGCTGGCGGCATTCGGTGCGGGTGTTGCGCACGCGGGTGGCGCTGCTACGGCCGCTGTTCGTGCCGCCGGGGTGGGGGTGCCCGCCCCGACGGGGTACACGGCAAGCCAGGCTCCCTGGCCCGGCGACCTGGTACGGGCCAGGTCTACGCCATCGGCTCGGTGACCTTGGAGAACACCTACGGCGTCTCCCGTGCCGCCCTGTGGCGGGCGGGCTGGGCCGGGCTCGTAGGTGTGTGAAATCGGTGTCGTGGAGGTAGATGTGGGCACCCTCCTCGGTCCAGAACCCGTACTGCCCTCATAGGACGTGGGCCAGCACCTTGCTGGTCCCGTGAGCTTCAGCCAGGCCGCCGTCAACCCGAACCTGTGGCGTCGTAGCCGTCGGCCGTGGTTCCCGTGCTCCTCGTCTGTCCGATGATCGCGGGGAAGCTGCCCAGTTGCTGGAGGCCCTTTTCCTCGTCGGCTGCCACTTTCAGCGCCCGGGCCAGCTCGCCGCCCAGAATCGCGCCGGCAGGGGACGTGTGGGAGGTCTTGATGTCCGTTGTCTCCGGGAGCAACGCGTGCGCCAACTCCGCGAACACGCCCGCAGCCGCCCACCATCGGTACCGGTCGTAGGCCATGGGCCATGGTCCGTACTCGGCAGGCAGATCCTCCCATGGGGCGCTGGTACGAAAGCGCCACAGCACCGCGTCGAACTGCTGCCGCAGGTCCGGGACCGAGATGCGCTCACCCAGCGGCAGGTGCGGCTCGATCAAGGACCATTGCTCGTCCGTGAGGTCTCCACGCGTCATGCCGCAGACCTATCAGGATCACGCTTCGTAGCGCAGCGAAACCCTGTGATTACAGCTCCTGGCAGGCCCAGACAGCTCAAGCATCTAGTCCGACCGGGCGACAGCCTGATGACCCGGTAAGCGCGCCGAGGTGTGCAGCCGCCTGGGTCCTCGCCACCGCCGTCAGCCGTTTGTGCCGGTCCACTGGGCGACCAGGGCGCGGAACGCATCAAGGTCACCGATGACCTCTTCCACCCGGTCCGGTTGCTGGTACAGGTTGTAATAGCGGGCGCCGATGGCATCGGGGTCGGCCACCTCGTCACCCGGGATGACGCCGGAGGCGATCGTCACCGTCGCCGCGTGAATCCCCTGGGGGCGGAGTTCGGCGTGCAGCGTGTGCGCCCAGTTGCGCAAGCCGGCCATGGCCAGACCCACGTTGGCCAGGAAGGGCGCGGCAATCCTGGCGGACACGCCGGTCGTCAGCAGCAGCGTCCCCATGCCCCGGGCGCGCATCTGCGGGAGCACCTGTCCCACGGCCGCCACCGCGCCCAGCACATGCAGTTCGAACTGGGCGGCGGCGGATGTCACCGTGGTCTGCGCGGCGTGGGTGATCGGCCCCGTCGGGCTGGGGCTGTACTCCAGGACATCGACCGGTCCCAGTGTCTCCTCGACCCTGGTGAGAGCATCGGTCAACGCGTCGCGATCCCGGATATCGGCGGGAAAGGCCGCGGCGGTGATGCCCAGCCTGGCCAGATCACCCACCAAGCCGTCCAGAGTGTCCTTGGTCCGGGCGATCAGCCCCACCTGGAAGCCGTGCCTGCCGAATGCCCGGGCCACGCCCATCCCCAGCCCCGGGCCGGCACCGACGACTACGAGCGTCTTCGCCACCACAACGTCCTTCCGACGACTTCGGAGTTACTCTTTGTTCGCAACAGCATGATTTGTCACTACTCGTACGGTGGCAAGACGGCACATTGATGTCGGTGACGCACATGGAGGTAACCCTTGACGCCTGCCAGGAGCACCCCGCCTGCCCGCGACATCACGCCACCTGAGTCACCAGACGAGATATGCCGGCAGGTGCTGCGGATCCTCGCCCTGATCGGTGACAAGTGGAGCATCCTGGTCATCGGGCAACTCCGCGACCGAACCCTGCGCTTCAGCGAACTGCACCGCGCCGTGCAGGGGATCTCGCAGCGCATGCTCACCCTGACCCTGCGGCAACTCGAGCGCGACGGCCTCCTCACCCGGACCGTGCACCCCAGCGTCCCCCCGCGCGTCGACTACGCGCTCACCCCACTCGGCGCGACACTCCTGGACTCCGTCGCCGCGCTCGCCGAATGGGCCACCACACACCGAGAGAAAATCAACAGCAACCGACGCCACTACGACGCCACCCATCCGCCCCGAACACAGCCTTGACCGTCGACCGGGGTGCGTCAGCGACGGATGAGTGCAGACCTCCGAAAACCGGATGCCGGCGTCGGTCATGCGGTCAGCTCGGCCTCCTTGATGGCTGTCCGCTCTGTATCCCGCTAGCAATTGTGCTTGCGTGCGGATACTGCGAAGAGGGGGTGACGTCATGGCGGACGTGCAGGCCAAGCGAGTTCATCCGGGGAGCATCGACGCCGAGGTGGCCGGTCGTGCTGTACGGCGTATCAAGGACTACCTCATGCGGTACCCCGAGCATGGTGGTCTACGACGCGAATGTGTTGTACGGCAACACCCTGCGTGACCTGCTCATATTCCTGCGGAGAAGCTCGGCAGGCTCCGCTGCCTGATGAACTCCGGACTGTGTGCAGCAGATCGCGGACTCGCGGACCAGCCCGCCGGAGACCGTTGACGATGTGCTCGACGCTTTGGAGGCGGCGGGACTCGTCGAAGCGGTCGCTGCCCTTCGAGCCGGTTGAAGTTCTCCATGAGGGCTACGCTCGGCCGTCGTGGGATATCGGCTGGAGGCGGTTCTCGGTGGGCAGGTGGTGCTGCGCTCGTTGGCTGAGCCGTTCGCCGCGGCCAGGGCGGTGGTCCTGAGGTGTGGTGTCGGCATGCTGCCCCTGACGGACGAGCTCTTCGACGCCGTCAGTGAGCGCGATGGCGAGAGGCAGCTGGGTGACGTCTTCTGGAAGTTTCCCGCTCAGGGGGAGAGTCTCTTCGGCAGGTGGTCGCGAGGCGGTGCGGTGGCCTACGTCGAGGTGGACCTGTTCGGCGGGGTGGGCAGTCAGGCCGCTGCCGTGTGGGAGGCGGGCCGTCGGGTGATGGGGCCGTACCTGGATGAAAGCCTTACGGGCCCTGCACATGCTTGGCCGGTCAACGCTGCGCTGGCGAGGCTCGGCGTGCGCTCCGAGGCCGGGTATGGCGACCTGTTCGCGGCTGTGGGGCTGGATTGCCATCGGGACACCGAGGAGTGGGTGACGCACGACGGCGAATGTTGCCGGCGTTGATCGCGGTTCGGAGGGGACCGTCAGGTCGGAGGGGTTCGTACGGGCTCCGGGTCGCCCGCAGCCGACGGGTCCGGCGACGTCTGACCGCCGGGTCACAGTTCGCTGGGCTGTTTCGTCGGACCGGTGAGGGCAACCGCGTGGAGGAGTCGATGACGCCATGACCACCCCGTCCGACCCGAGCCTGAGCGTGATCATGAGAGAGCGGAGCCAGCTGATCAATCTGGCGTACCGGCTCCTCGGGTCGCTGACCGAGGCCGAGGACGTCGTACAGGAGACGTATGTCCGCTGGTACGCGATGTCGCGGGAGCAGCACGAGGCGATCGAGTCTCCCGGCGCCTGGCTGACCAGGGTGGCCGGGCGCATCTGCCTGGACCTGCTGGGTTCGGCGCGGGTCCGGCGGGAGCGCTATGTGGGGGAGTGGGTCCCGGAGCCGCTGCCGGGGCGTACGGAGTGGATCGCCGGGCGGGCGGGCGGTGATCCGGCCGATCGGGTCACGCTCGACGAGTCGGTCAACATGGCCTTTCTCGTGGTGCTGGAGTCGATGACGCCGGCGGAGCGGGTGGCGTTCATCCTGCATGACGTCTTCCGGTATCCCTTCGCCGAGGTGGCCGAGATCCTCGGGCGGACCCCGGCGGCCTGCCGTCAGCTCGCCTCGTCGGCCCGGAGGCGGGTGCGCGCGGCGCAGGCTCCCGTGGCTCCGGCCGCCCGCCAGGCCCGCGTCGTCAGGGACTTCAAGCAGGCCTGGGAGGCCCAGGACATCCAGGCCCTGGTCGGCCTCCTCGACCCCGGGGCCACGGCGGTCAGCGACGGCGGCGGGCTGGTCAGTGCGGTGCTCAGCCCGGTGGTGGGCGGCGAGCTGATCGCCCGTCACCTCGTGGAGATCGCCGCCGCGGCGCCCGGCATGACGATCCTTGAGCGCCCGGTCAACGGCCTGCCCGGGCTGGCGGTCCAGCAGGACGGCGTGACCGTGTCGGTGATGGCGTTCGAGGTCGTGGGCGACCGGATCACGCGGGTCTGGGGCGTACGCAATCCCGACAAGCTCCGGCCGTGGACGACGGATCCGGAGCGACCGACGCGGACCTGACATTCCGGGCGGGTGTTTCGTCGGATCTTCGAGCGCGGTAACGAGGCGCTCGGAGATCGAGATGGGAGCACTTCGTCATGACGACACAGCAGGACAACCTCCGGTCGCGGCTGCCCGACCCCAACCGGTTCTTCCCCGAGGAGGTGGGCGCGCTCGCCGGGGCGATGATCAAGGCCGTCGGAAACGGGGCGATCCCGCAGACCACGATCGGCCTGGTGCAGCTCCGGGCCGGGCAGCTCGTCGGCAGCACGTACCACACGGTCCGGCAGGCGGATGGGCTCCGCGCGGCCGGGGTGGCGGAGGAGCGGATCACCGCGGTGGCGTCCTGGCGGGACGCCCCGTACTTCACCGGCGCCGAGCGGGTCGCGCTGGAGCTGGTGGAGGCCGTCCTCACCCCGAACCCCGCCGGGGAGCGGGTCCCCGACGAGCTGTACGCGGCGGCGTCCGCCCACTACGACGACAAGGCGCTCTGGACGCTCATCCTGGCGATCGGCCAGATCTGCTTCTTCATCCCCGTCGCGCTCATCGCCAAGCCGATCCCCGGCAGGGCGCTGGGGGAGAACTACAACGTGGAGTGATCAGGGGCCGAAGGCGGCGTGGAGCTCGTCGGCGGACGCCATCCGCGTGACGAAGCCGAACCGCCCGTCGCGCATCTCCCTGGCCGCGTCGATGAACGAGCCGAGCGCGACGCGGGAGAGCGCGCCGCCGATGCTGACCCGGCGGACGCCGGCCTCGGCCAGCCGGTCCAGCGTGATCGTGGGATCGGCGAAGCCCATCACCACGTTGACCGGCCTGCCGACCGACGACACGACCGCGCGCATCTGGTCGAGCGTGCGCAGGCCGGGGGCGTACAGGACGTCCGCGCCCGCCGCCTCGAACGCCTGCAGCCGCCGGATCGTGTCGTCGAGGTCGCCGGCCTCCCACAGCAGGTTCTCGGCCCGCGCCGTCAGCACGAAGGGGACGGGCAGGGCGCGGGCCGCCTCGACCGCCGCCCGCACGCGCTCGACGGCGAGCTCGAAGTCGTAGATCGGCGCGGCGGGGTCGCCGGTGGCGTCCTCGATGGAGCCCCCGACCGCGCCGGCCGCGCAGGCGTCCGCGATCATCTTGGCCGCCTCGGCGGGGTCGTCGGCGAAGCCGTTCTCCAGGTCGGCGTTGACGGGCAGGGGAGTGGCCTCGCTGATGGCGCGGACGTTGTCGAGGACGTCCTGCCGGTCCACCCCCTTGCGGCCGAGCTGGTTGGCCACCCCGAAACTGGTCGTGGCCAGGGCTTCGAAGCCGAGCGAGGCCAGCAGCCGGGCGGTGCCGGCGTCCCAGGGGTTGGGCAGCAGCAGCGGCTCGGGCCGCTCGTGCAGCTCACGGAAGCGGAGCGCGCGGGCCGACTGATCGTTCATGGTGCCCCCTCGGTGGTGGAATGACGCCCCTCACTCTGCGCCATCGTCATACCTGTCGGCAAATGCATAGATGCAATGCGATTCATCAGGAAAACTGATGAATGTGATGACGATGGACGAGGTCGTCGCCTTTGTGGCGGTCGCCGAGAACGGCGGGTTCACCGAGGCGTCCAGGGTGCTCAACCTGTCCCAGCCGGCCGTCAGCCGCCGCATCCGGGAGCTGGAGCGGTCGCTGGGGGCGTCCCTGTACGAGCGGACCGGGCGCCGGGTGCGGCTGACGGCCGCGGGCCGGGCCCTGCTGCCGTACGCGGAGACCGTGCTCGCCACGGTCCGCGACGCCGAGCGAGCCGTACGGGAGGAGGTCGCGCGGCCGGGCGAGACCAGGACCTTCGGGCTGGCCCTCGTCGGCACCCTGGCCGACTCCCACATCGTGGACGCGCTGCGCGCGTTCGAGTCGCGGTTCGGCGACGTCTTCGTCGAGCTGACCACCGCGACGAGCCGCCAGGTCAGCGCACTCGTCCGCACCGGGGAGGCGTCTCTCGGCCTGCGTTACTTCCCGGACGCAGACAGGCGCCTGGAGTCGATCCCCCTCGGCGCGGAGCGGCTGGTGGTGGTCGTCCCGGCCGCGCATCCGATCACCGCCGAGCGGCTGCCCGACCTGGGAGCGTTGCGCGGCGAGCGGTGGCTCGGGTTCTCGCCGGAACGGGGTCAGCCCGACTCGTTCGGCCACCTGCTCGACCGGCTCCTGCCCGCGGGCGCCCCGGTGACCAGGATCGACAGCTTGACGGCGCAGAAGCGGCTGGTGCAGGCCGGGCTCGGGGTCGCGCTCATGCCTCCCGGCAGCGTGCGGGAGGAACTGCGCATCGGCAGCCTGCGCGCGGTCGAGATCGACGGCGTGGACGCGCGGCTGCCGGTCGTCGCCGTCCGCCGCGGGCGCGGGCATCGCGGGGCGCTCACGGAGGCGTTCCTGGAGGTGCTCCGCGAGCACACGCCTGAACTGCGGGAGTAGCGGGAGGTGTCCGAAACTGTATGGATGATGGCGTTCCGGACGCTCGTGCCTCCCGGTCGTCGCGACCAGAATGTTCCCTGCGAAGCATCCACTTTGACGTACGGGAGAGCTGATGAACGCGGTGGTGGTCTACGGGGCCTACGGGCACACCGGGCGGTTCGTGGTGGCGGAGCTGCTGGAGCGGGGGTTCGTCCCGATCCTGTCCGGCCGTGACGAGGGCAAGCTGAAGGCGCTGGACCACCCGGAGCTGGAGGTGCGGGCGGCGTCGGTGGACGACGCGGAGGCGCTGGACCGGGCACTCGCCGGGGCGTCGGCCGTGATCAACTGCGCGGGACCGTTCGCCACGACCGCCGCGCCGGTGATCGAAGCGGCGCTGCGGGCCGGCATCCCGTACGTGGACGTGGCGGCCGAGATCGAGGCCAACGCCGACACGTTCGCGCGGTTCGCCGACCGGGCCCGCGCGGCCGGGGCCGTGATCGTCCCGGCGATGGCCTTCTACGGCGGCCTGGGCGACCTGCTGGCGAGCGCCGCGATGGGCGACTGGACGGCGGCCGACGAGGCGCACGTCGCCTACGGCCTGAGCAACTGGCACCCGACCGCCGGGACGCGCCTCGCGGGCCAGGTCTCCGGGCGGCGCAGGGACGGCCGGCGCGTCCGGTTCACCCAGGGGCGGCTGGAGTACCACGGCGACGACCTGCCCACCCTGCGGTGGTCCTTCCCCGGCCCGCTGGGCGACCGGGACGTGATCGGCGAGTTCACCATGGCCGACGTCGTGACGATCCCGAGCCACCTGGACATCCCCGAGGTGACCACGTACATGACGGTCGAGGCGGCCAGGGACCTGGCGTCCCCGGACACCCCGGCGCCGGTCGCGGCCGACGAGCGCGGGCGGTCCGGGCAGACCTTCCTCGTCGACGTCCTCGTACGGTCAGGTCAGGAACGGCGGCGGGCCGTGGCGCGCGGGCAGGACATCTACGCCGTCACCGCGCCGCTCGCGGTGGAAGCGGTCCACCGCGTCCTCACCGGCCGGACCAGGACCACGGGCGTGGCCTCGGCCGGGGAGATCTTCGACGCGGCCGACTTCCTCGGCGCGCTGTCCGCGCACCTGTCGTACACCCTGGAGAAGGACGCGTAAAAAGGCGTCGACGACGTGGCCGCCCGCCGGTTACCGTCGGGGGCCATGCGGCTGAACCATCTGGCCCTCGCCGTACGCGACATCGAGCGCTCCCGCAGGTTCTACGAGACCTGCTTCGGGTTCGACGCCGGCCCGGCGAGCGAGTACGACGACGGCACACTGATCATCCGGGATCGCGACGGGTTCGACCTCGCGCTCCACCACGACCCCGATCCGCGCCCGCTGCCCGACTTCGCGCACTTCGGCTTCACCACCCCCGACGTCGCCGGGCGGCTGGCCCTCCTGGAGGCGGCCGGGGTCCCGATCGTCGAGCGGTGGTCGGAGCCCGGGCTGGAGAGCTTCAAGTGCCGGGATCCCGACGGCTACGTGGTGGAGGTCTACTGGGAGGGCTGACCGTTGTGCTGGAGCAGGAGGGTGACGAAGCCGAGGACGCCCCGGTAGCCGTGCAGCCACGCGTCGCGGTGCTCCCGGGCGGCCGCGCGGGCGGCGTCGGCGTCCGGGCCGGGGTGCTCGTTGGCCCAGCGCAGCAGCGTGCCCGTCCAGGACCACTCGTAGTCGTCCCATTCGGACAGGTCGCTGGTGTACGCGTAGACGGTGTCGAATCCGGCGGATTCGGCCGCGGCGACCGTGCCCGGCAGGTCGTGGAACTCGTCCGGCCGGGAGCCGAGCCGGGCCAGGGCCTCCGGCGTCGGCTCGCGTTCCCAGAATCCCTCGCCGATGAGCGCCAGCCCGTTCGGCTTGAGGTAGCGCCGGACGTGTTCGGCGGTGGGGACGAGCCCGCCGAACGCGTGCGTGGCGCCGACGCAGAGCACCAGGTCGTACTGTTCGGCCACCGGGAAGTCGGCGGCCGGTCGTCCGTGCAGCCGGATGCGCTCCCAGACGCCCTGGGCGTCCGCGCGTTCCTCGGCCGCCTTGAGCCCGTCGGCCGAGATGTCGACCCCGTCGGCGGTGGCGTCCTCGTAGAGCGCCAGCGCACGCAGCGTCCACGCCGCCTCGCCGCAGCCGAGGTCGAGGATCCTCGCGCTTTCCGGCAGCCGGGCCCGGCGCAGCAGCCGGGTCACGTGCGCGCCGGAGACGGGCGCGGCGATGGGGTGGTCCCTGTGGGCGAGGTGGCTGATGAGCTGGCGTTCCATGGGACAAATCTGTCCTATCGCGCACGGGCGCACCAGCCGTTTCGGGGCCTGCCGAGAGCGGACGCTCAGACCGTGGCGACGATCTTCCCGGCGGCGTGTCCCGCCTCCGAGTACCTGAGCGCCGCGGGGATCTCGGCGAAGGGGTAGACCCGGTCGATCACCGGGATGACCTTGCCGGACTCGATGAGCTCGGTGAGTTGCAGCAGATTGCGCCGGTTCTCGGTGCAGCCGATCACGTCGACCGCCGTCATCTTCTGCGACACGAACGGTGACAGCGCGGGCGCCCCCAGGAAGTGGCCCATGGGCTGCACCCAGCGCCCGGCCTTGCCGCCGATGACGACGTAGACGCCCTTGCGGGTCATCACCCGCCTGCACGCCAGCGCCGAGTGGCTGCCGGCGTTGTCCACGATGACGTCGTACCGGCTGTCCTGCCGGGTGAAGTCCTCCTTGGCGTAGTTGACGACCTCGTCGGCGCCGATCGACCGGACCATCTCCACGTTGCGCGGGCCGCAGACGCCGGTGACGTGCGCGCCGAACGCCTTGGCGAGCTGCACGGCGAACGTGCCCACCCCGCCGGAGGCGCCGATGACGAGCACCCGGTGGCCCGGCTGGACCCGGGCCTGGTCGCGCAGCGCGATCAGGGCCGTGTTGGCCGCCAGGGGCACCGCCGCGGCCTCCTCGAACGTCAGGTTCTCCGGCTTCGGCGCCAGCTCCGCCGCGGGGACGAGGGCGTACTCGGCGAAGCCGCCCTGCTCGGGCATCGCGTACACCGGGTCGCCGGGACTGAACCCGGTCACCCCCGCACCGACCGCCTCGACCTCGCCCGCGAGGTCGGCGCCGAGCACGGTGACCTTCGGCCGGCGCAGCCCGAGCGGGCCGGGAATCAGCCGCGCGAGGTACGGCTGGCCTCTCATGAGGTGCCAGTCGGCCGGCTGGACGGAGACGGCGCGCACCCGGACCAGCACGTCGCCGGGGCCCGGCACGGGCCGGTCGACGGTGGTGAGCTCGAGCGCGTCGGGTGAGCCGTAGGAGCGCAGGACGAACGCCTTCATGGTCTTCTCCTCGGGAAGGTCGAGATCGTGCCATCAGCGTAAAAATCCTGTTCAAAGCGGTCATCAGCCGAAAGTACGCCTGATTGACGGACGATCGGCCAGCTCAGAACGGACCTTTCCGCTGATGAGCCGGCACCGGCTTCGCCGTCACGATCGGAGGCATGACAGACAGGATCGCGACGCGGCGGGACCGGGCCGGACGGACCGTGGCCGCGCTCATAGGGCTCAGCCTCATCCCCGTGCTCGCCGGCGGCATCCGCATGGCCGAGCTGACCGGCGGCGCGGCGGTCACAGCGGACAACGCGCGGTTCTTCGCCTCGCCCCTGCCGATCGTGCTGCACATCGCCGGCGTGACCGTCTACACCGTGCTCGGGGCCTTCCAGTTCGTGCCCCGGCTGCGCCGCAGGAAGCCCGGCTGGCACCGGATCGCCGGGCGGCTGCTGGCCCCGAGCGGGCTCGTCGCGGCGTTCTCCGGGCTGTGGATGACCGTCTTCTACGCGCTCCCCGAGCACGACGGGCCGCTGCTCGCGGCCTTCCGTCTCGGGTTCGGCACCGCCATGGCCGTCTCCATCGGGCTCGGCCTGGCCGCGATCCGGCGGCGGGACTTCACCGCGCACCGCGCCTGGATGATCCGCGGCTACGCCATCGGCCTGGGCGCGGGCACCCAGGCGCTGACCCAGGCGCTCCACCACCTGGTGGCCGGCCCGCCCGACGAGCTCGCCAGGGCGCTGCTCCTCGGCGCCGCCTGGGTGATCAACCTGCTGGTCGCGGAGTGGGTCATCTGGAAGCGGCCGGTCCGGTTCAGCTCCTGACCCGGTTGGTCTCGTACGCCCACATGGCGATCTCGACGCGGTTCCGGGCGCCGAGCTTGGCCATCAGGCTGGCGATGTGGGACTTGACCGTGCTGAGCGAGATGTGGAACTCGTCGGCGATCTCCCCGTTGGTCCGCCCGCGCGCCACCGTCACCAGGATCTCCTCCTCCCGCTCGGTGAGCGCCTCGACCGGGCGGGCCGGCGGCGCGGCGGGGCCGCTGCGCGCGAAGGTGTCGAGCAGCCGGGCGGTGATGCTGGGGGCGATCAGCGCGTCGCCGCCGGCCGCGGCGTGCACCGCCTGGGAGAGCAGCTGGGCGCCGGCGTTCTTCAGCAGGAAACCCCGGGCGCCCGCCCGCAGCGCAGCGTAGACGTACTCGTCGAGGTCGAACGTGGTGATGACGACGACCGCGAGCGGGTCGGCGACGTCCGGACCGGCCAGGGTGCGGGTGGCCTCGATCCCGTCGAGCCCCGGCATGCGGATGTCGAACAGGCACACGTCCGGCCGCAGCCGCCTGGCCAGCTCGACGGCCCGCCGCCCGTCGGCCGCCTCGCCGACGACCTCGATGTCCGGCTGGGCGTCGAGGATCATGACCAGCCCGGTACGGACGATCTCCTGATCGTCGGCGACCAGCACCCGGACGCTCACGTCGCCACCCCCGTCCGCGGCAGCACGGCCGTCACGGTCCAGCCCCTGCCGTGCTCCGGGCCGGCCACGCAGGTGCCGCCCAGCAGGCCGGCGCGTTCGGCCATGCCGATGAGCCCGTAGCCGGGCGTGGGGTTCTGGCGTCCCTGCCCGTCGTCGCTCACCCGCAGGCGCACCGACGTGTCGTCGGCGGCGACGCGGACCTCGATGCGGGTGGCGTGCCGGGCGTGCCGGCGGGCGTTGGTGACCGACTCCTGGGCGAGGCGGTAGATCGTGGTGCCCACCGAAGGGGAGAGCCCGTCGAGGTCGCCGGAGATCTCCACGTCGACGGGCGGGCCGGACGGGCTCCGCTCCGCCAGCCGCCGGAGGTCGGCGATGCCCCGGCCGGGCTCCGGGTCAGCCTGTTCGTCATGGCGCAGGACGCGGACCATGGCCCGCATCTCGTCCAGCGCGCGCGCCGCCTCGGCCTCGATCACCCGCAGCGCCTCGGCCGCCGCCTCCGGTCGGGTGCCGGACGTGGCCAGGCCCGCCTGCGCCCGGATGGCCATGGCCGAGATGTGGTGCGCGACGGTGTCGTGCAGGTCGCGGGCCAGCCGCTCGCGTTCGAGCGACTTGACCTGTTCGAGCTCGCGCGCCCGCGCCCCGGCCCGGAACCGGAAGGCCGCGCCGAGGGCCAGGGCCGCGAGCAGCACGGTGAGCCCGCCGCTCGCCTCGGCGGGCGGCAGGCGGCCGGTGGCCAGCGCCAGACCGATCGAGCCGAGCATGATCGCCAGCCCGAGCACGACCGCCCGGCCTGACCCCCACCGGAACAGCGCGTACACCACGATCAGCTGGTAGGCCAGCGTGTTCGTCTCTACGAACTGCCCTGCCGTCAACAGCGTGGCCAGGGCGGTGACCCCGAACGAGATCATGATCATCGGCAGCGGGCTGGTCCGCCGCCACAGCAGGGTGGGGACCAGCGCGACGGTGACCAGCACCGACACGGCCCGCCACGGAAGATCGGGCCGCAGGACCCCTTCGAGCACCGCGACCGGGACGAGCACCGCCACGAGCGCCCAGTCTCGCCACACCCGCGCGGGCGGGCCGGGAGCAGGGGGCTCATTCCACACCGAGCGGATGAGGCCGACCACATGGTCATCGTACGAGAGCGCCCGCCCCGAAGGGATGCGCGCGGGAGCAAGAGATGGGCGCTCTCCGCCAACGACCGGCCGCCCGGCACTGACCAGGCTGTCTCGTACGGAAGAACTCGCACGGGCTTGTACACGAGAGGAGAACGACATGTCGAGGATGAGCACGAAGGCGGCGAGGTGCGCGGCCGTCCTGGCGGCGGGCGTGATCCCGCTGCTCGCCGCGGCCACCCCGGCCACCCCGGCCGCCGCCGAGTCGGCCGCGGGCCGGAACGTCAGCGCGCGGACGGGCGGCGTCTACGGCGCGTTCCACCACCGGGGCGACGACCTCCAGCTGTGGGACACCCGGTGCAGCGACCGCCACGCCGTCTACATCAAGGTGTGGAACGGCGCAGGGACGAAGACGTACTGGAACAAGTCGTGCGGCACCCGCTGGATCAAGAAGGTCAACTACCGGGAGGGCCGGGACATCGCCATCCAGGTGTGCGTCTCCCGCACCGGCGTCGACCCGTGCTCGCCCAGGCGATGGGGCGTCGCCTAGAACCCGGAACCGCCCCTCCACTACCGGGTCCAGCGGCCGGGCTCAGTGGCCGGGGCGGCCCACCGGGGTGAAGGCGACCGGCAGCGACTCCAGGGCGTACAGCCGGACCGCGCAGGCGTGCCCGGGATAGGCGTCGAGCGGGGACATCGACCGGCTCACCTGCCCAGGGCCGGGGTGAAGGCGACGGGGAGCGCCTCCAGCATGCGGTTCCAAATGTTGCGCCGCCAGCGCAGCTCCTCCGGAGGCACGGCCAGTCGGATGTCGGGCAGCCGGTCCAGCAGGACCTCGACCGCCGTCTTGGAGATGATCTCGGCCAGCTCCGGGGCGGGGAACGGGCAGCCGTACTCGCCGTGGCCGAAGGCCATGTGCGCCCGGTTGGCCGTGGTGTGGCCCCGCTGCACCTGCGGGTCGGCGTTGGCGGCGACCAGGCTCATCACGATCATGTCACCGCGGCGGATGCGGTGGCCGGCCAGCTCGCAGTCCTGCGCGGCGAAGCGCGAGGGCAGGTTCTGGGCCGGCGGGTCCATCCACAGCACCTGGTTGAGCGCCTCCGCGACGCTGCTCCGGCCGCCCTGCAGGTCCATCTGGAAGTGGTCGTCCACGAGCATCAGCCGCATCGTGTTGCCGATCCAGCCGGCGCAGTTGTCCTGCGCGGCGATCAGCAACGACAGCATGTCGTAGACGGCCTCCGGGTCGGTGAGCCCGGCCTCGTGCTTCACCAGGCGGGTGGCGAGGTCGTGGCCGGGCCGGATGCGCTTGCCGGCGACCAGGCGGCCCATGACCTCACCGACCCGCAGCTCCGCCTCGTCACGGTTGGCCGGGTCGTTCATGGCCTGGAAGATGGCGCGGAGCAGGGTGCCCACGTCCGGCTCCGGCAGCCCGAACAGGCGGGCGATGACCTGGGCCGGGATCCGGTGCGCGAACTGGGGCACCAGGTCGGCCGCGCCGTCGCCGGAGAACGCGTCGATGGCCAGGTCGGAGACCTTCTCGCAGAGCTGGGTCAGCTCGATGCGGTCGATCTCGTCCAGCGCGTCGCCGATGGCGCCGGCGCGCCGCCGCCGCTCCTCACCCTCGGTGAACACCACCGACGGCTGGTGGACGACGTGCGGGCGGGACGGCCAGTCGTGCGGCACCAGTTCGTGCTGGTTCCAGCGGCGCGGGTCGCGGGCGAACAGCCGCGGCTGGCTGGTCACGTGGTGCAGCTCGCGGTAGCCCAGGACGAGCCAGGCGGGCAGATCGGCGTCGAGCAGCACCGGCACGACCGGGCCGTGCTTGCGGCGCAGCGTCTCGAAGAACGCGGCCGGGTCGTCGAGGACCTCCGGCTCGTACAGCCGGACCGCGTCGGCGTGCTCGGGATATCCGGGGTTCGTCACGGCGTGTCCTTCTCAGGCGGGAGTCCGGTCGTACAGGCGGGTGAGATGCTCGACGAGGGTGATCAGCACGTGCTTGCACGACAGCCGGTCCCGTGCGTCGCAGTCGACCAGCGGCACGTCCGGCGACAGGGCCAGCGCGTCGCGCACGGCGTCCAGCGACGGCCCGCCCGCGAAGCGGTTGACCGCCACCACGAACGGCATGTCGTGGTGCTCCAGCCGGTCGATCGAGTAGAACGAGTCCTCCAGCCGGCGGGTGTCGACCAGCACGACCGCGCCCAGGCTGCCGGCGAACAACTGGTCCCAGACGAACCAGAACCGCTCCTGGCCGGGCGCCCCGAACAGGTAGAGCACCGCGCTGTCGTTGACCGTGATGCGCCCGAAGTCGAAGGCCACGGTGGTGGTGGTCTTGGTACGGACCCGGCTCGCGTCGTCGATGCCCACGCTCGCCTCGGTCATGACCTCCTCGGTGCTCAGCGGGCGGATCTCGCTCACCGAGCCGACCATGGTGGTCTTGCCCACGCCGAACCCGCCCACGATCACGATCTTCATCGCGTCCGTGGCGGAGTCGAGCAGCGGCGTCCGGACGAGGGCGTCGTCAGAGGTTGTGGAGTGCAACGAGCACCTGCCTCAGGATGTCAGGGGCCGGCTTGCCCGTCTCGGCGGACGGGTGGCGTACGGTGATGCGGCCCGTGTCCAGAAGGTCGCGCAGCAGGATCTTCACCACGCTGACCGGCAGCCGCAGCTCCGCGGAGAGCTCCACCACGGCCGTCGGGCGACGGGCCAGCTGGAGGATCTTGACATGCTCCGACTGCATGCCGGGGACGGGCTCGCACTCGCTCACGATGAGCGAGACCGAGTCGAACGCGGTCTCGTCGGCGCGGGTGCGGCCCCCGGTGACGGTGTAGAGGCGGTCCGGGCTCTCCCGGTCGATCGGCCGGCGGTTCACGAGGCGCCGCCCTCGACCGGTCTGGGGGCCGCGGTCAGATAGACCCCGATCTGCTCGACCAGCTCGTTCATGTTGTGCGCGATCAGGCCGACCTCGCCGTCCTCGTCGGCGACCACCGCCAGGTGCGCGCCCTCTCCGGCGGGCACGATGAGCAGCAGCCCACCGGCGAACTCCACCATCGCCTGCCCGGCGCCGATGCCGTCGCCGAACTCGGCCGAGGCGCTCAGCGAGAGGCTCTGGATCCCGGCGGACAGGGCCGAGAGCTGGTCGGCCCTGTCTCTGGACAGGCCGCTGCTGTAGCTCATCTTGAGCCCGTCTCTCGTCAGCACCAGGACGTGCCTGATGCCGGGCGTCCGGTCCTTGAGGCTTTCCAGCAGCCCGTCGATGGTGCGGTCCGTGGAACGCGATGCGTCGATAGTGCTCATCGAAACGCGGGGCGTCCGCCCGGAGGGCGGCCCCTGCCTCCAATCTGAGATCCAAGTGGGTCCGGTGCTGTGAGCGCCCGGGGTCTAGGAGTCGCCGGAGGCCGGATCGGCGGGCCGCCCGCGGCCGCCCGCCTGGCGGAACGCCGCGAACCTGGCCGCCGCCTCCCGCCCGTCGCGCGCCGCCGGTTTCACGGCCGTCGCCGGTCGCGACCTGGCGGCCTCGGCGAGCGTCTGCCCGCGCCGGCGCCGCGGCAGCGACTGCTCCTCGGGCTCCTCGTCGGCGGGCGTGGTCTGGGCCGGCACGGTGACGGCGGCGGTCACGGTCGCCGCCTCCAGGGCGGGAGGCGACTGCCGCTCGATCTCGGCCGGGGACTCCGAAGCGGTCCTGGGCTGGGTGATGAGCACCCGCGGGATCAGCATCACGACGCCGGTGCCGCCCCTGGCCGACGGCCGGAAGCTGACCGTGAGGCCGTACTTGTCGACCAGGCGGCCCACTACGGCCAGGCCCAGCCGGGTGCCCGACAGGGTGCGCAGGTCGAGCGGCTCGGAGACGAGCTTGGCGGCGTGCTGGCGCTCGCGGGGCCGCATGCCGAGGCCGCTGTCCTCGATGGTGATCACCATGCCGGCGTCCTCCTCGTCCACGTACACGTGGACCTCGGTGCCGTGCGCGGAGAAGGTGGCGGCGTTGTCCATCAGCTCGGCGAGCGCGTGCATCACGCCTTCCGCCGCGTACCCGACCACGGCCACCGTGCTGGTGGAGTGGACGCGGACGCGCTGGTAGGCGCTGATGCGGCCCATGGCGCCGCGCAGGACGCTCTCCATCACGATCGGCCGGGTCCACCGGCGGCCGGAGCGACCGCCGCTGAGCAGGGCGATGTTGTCGGCCAACCGGCCCAGCTGGGACACCCGGTGGTCGAGGTCGAGCAGGTCGGAGAAGACCTCCTCCTGGTCGCCGTACTGCTCCTCCAGGTCACGGAGGAGCGCGAGCAGGCTGGTCGCCTGGGCCTGCACCCGGGCCGCGGCCCCGGCGCAGGCGGCCATCACCGCGGCGCCGCGGCGGTCGCCCTCGGCCAGTTGCCGGGCCGTCTCGGCGAGCAGGTCGCGCAGCGGGGCGTGCACCGGCTGGCGCACCTCGGAGAGCGCGGCGGTGACGGGCTTGCGCTCCATCTGGATCTGCTTGACCAGCTCGGGCAGCGTGTCGCGGGTCAGCGTGATGATCTCGGCCTCGGTGGCGGAGCGCGACGTCTGCGCGATGGCCCGCTCGCGTTCGAGCCCGTCGAGCTCGTGCGCCACGGCCTTGAGGAGCTGTTGCAACGGTCCATCCGGCGGCTGCGGCACCCGGGCCAGCGCGTCGGTCACGGAGCCGCCGCCCCGCACCTGCCGGCCCAGCGCGGGCAGCGTGTCCTCGGACACCCGGGCGATCTCCCGCTCCAGCCGGGCGACCCGGGCGGCGGCGGCCCTGACCTGTTCGCGCTGGCGGCGACCGACGGCGACGTAGTGGGCGATGGCCGCGGCGGCGCCGGTCAGCAGCACCGCGCAGAGGCCGCCGGTGATCGCCATGACCCCTCTGGCGTCGGCCGGGGTGGCGAACACCGCCCACAGCCACAGGCATGCCACCACGACCATGGTGCCCAGGGCCGTGATGACCGTGAGCTCCTTGGGAGCGAGTCTGCGCTGCGTCTGGAGAAGAGGTACGTCTGCTGACATCCGCGTGTCCTCGGGGGTCTGTGCTGCTGCTCCCCGTGCAGCAGAGGCTTATTGTTACCGCTGCGTGACAGAGCGCGAACGGGAACAGGCGCTTACGGTAGCACCACCGGGATCAGAGACAACAGGAAAACACCCGTTTCACTTCATGCCACCCTGAGTCAACTCAAATGTCGATTTATCGGGCTGAGTGTGCGACGGCTCTAGCGGTCGAACCAGCGGCCGGCGGCGGGCGTGAGCAGCAGGGCGATGACGAACGCCGGCACGAACACCTCCATCGCCAGGAACGACCGGACCTCGAGCCCGGGATCGATCGCCGTGATCGCCAGATGGACCGTGATCATGGCTGCCTGGAGCGCCACGGCGCCCCACCTGACCCGCCGTTCGCGCCGGGGGAAGCGCACCATGATCAACGCGGTCAACGCCATGAGCGCCACCCACGCGGCGGCGTAAGCCCCCAGCGCCAGGTGCATCGTGGCCACCGCCCCGCCCACGCCCACGGCCAGCGCGATCAGCCCGAACGCCATCTGGAGCGTCAGCGCGGCGTACGCGGCCCGCATGGTCAGCGGCCAGGGGGCCGACGGGGCGTCGGTCATGTTGATCATTTTAGACGCGCGGGGAGCTGGGGTGAAGGGTGATCGTCGGCCGGGAAGTGTCGGGGGCGTTTGGTACACAGGGGCCCATGGGTGTGAGTGTCGACGAGTTCCTCGTGCTGCTGGAGAGCCTGCCGGAAGTGCGCACGAGCGACGGGCCGGGCTGGGTCGCGATCAAGGTGCGGGGCAAGGGTTTCGGATACCTGTGGGAAGACACCGAGACCGTCGGGCTCAAGGCGACGATCGAGGAGCAGCTGGCGCTGGTGGCCGAGCGGCCCGAGGTGTTCGAGGTGCAGTTCACCGCGGGGCGGTTCGGGTGGGTCGTCGTCCACCTCGACCGGATCGACTATGACGAGTTGTTCGAGCTGACGGCCGAGGCGTGGTGCCTGACCGCGCCGAAGCACCTCGTCACCGCGTTCGAGGCCGCCCATAAAATAGGCGGTTAATGGGACAGATCAGACTTCGGGAGTGGCGGGAGGAGGACGCGCCCGTCGTGCTGCGCGCCTTCCAGGCGCCTGACATGCGACGGCAGAGCGCGTGGCCCGTCATCACCCCGCAGGACGCGATCGGGTGGATCGCCTCCTGGGAGGGCGCCGGCCACGCCTTCGCCGCCGTCCTCGACGGGCGGGTCGTCGGCAACGTCGCGGTGACCCGGATCGACGACCACGACACCGGGTGGGTGTCCTACTGGACCCTCCCCGAGGCGCGCGGCCGCGGCGTCGCGGCGGCGGCCACCGACGAACTGGCCCGCTGGGCGTTCGGCGAACGCGGCCTCCACCGGCTGGAGCTGGGCCACCGCCTCGACAACCAGGCCTCCTGCCGGGTGGCGCTCAAGGCCGGCTTCCTCCCGGAGGGCGTCGAACGCGGCAGACTCCACTACGACGGGATCCGCCACGACGTCGAACGCCACGCCCGCCTCGCCACCGACCCAGTCCCCTGAACCCTCGCCCCTGTGGTCAACCCGACTCCACCACCCACCGCGTCCCCTCGTCCCACCGTCCACCCTGGCCGTTCGTCCCTCGCCTGCCACGGACGGTCCTCTGCATGTCGACCCGCCGCCGTCCTGGCTGTTCAAGTCGCGGGCAGGGTGCGTCGGGTGGGGACGGGCGGCCCGGCCGCCGTTGTCGCAACCCCTGCCTCGCCGTGGTCCTGGCCGTTCTCGACTCACGGTCCGGGGTGGCTGGGCACGGTCGCCGTGGTGCGAACCGGGCCGGGGGTGGATGGGGCAGGGGCGGGTGATCTACGCTGGCCGGGTGGACGGCGACAGCCTGGCCGCGGCGGATCTGCTGGCGACCCTGGGCCGGGCGGCGGGGATCCTGTCCGAGTTACGGCACCCGTTCGTGCGCAGCCGTCCCTTCTCTTATGTGGTGCCGCCCGCAGGGGTGCGGACGGGTGCGGCGTTCATGTTGCCCGACGGCCGTGAGGTGGTCTTCGCCGTGTCCGTCGCGGCGACCGGCGACGGGTTCCGGGTCGAGGGCGGGGCGGCGGTGGAGGACGAGCCGCTGCTGGAGCTGCCTGCCGTGCACGCCCTCGAGGTCCGTGTGGCGTTGGGCCTGCTGGACGAGTACGCGGCCGAGGTGGCGGAGTCGGCGGGCCGGCTGGTCGATAACTTGCTGGACGAAATTGTATAGTTGTCAGACAATGTCTGGCATGAAGAATGGCCCCCTCGCCGTCGTCGGCGCCGCCGTGCTCTGGGGGACGGCCGGCACCGCCGGGTTGCTCGTCTCCGCCGACTCCGTCGCCCTGGCCGCGGCCCGTCTGGTCATCGGCGGGGCGGCGCTGGCGTTGTTCGCCGGCCCGGGGCTCAGGCGGGCGATCCGGCCGGGCCTCCTGCTGGCCGCCGTGGCCGTGGCCGCCTACCAGCTCTGCTTCTTCGCCGCCGTGGCCCGCACCGGCGTGGCGATCGGCACGGTGGTGGCCATCGGCAGCGGCCCTGTCTTCACCGGGCTGCTCTCCTGGGTGCTGCACCGGCGCCGGCCGAGCCTGCGCTGGGCGGGGGCGACCGCCGCGGCCGTGGCCGGGTGCGTCGCGCTGATCGCGGGCGGCGGGGCGGAGGCCGGCGGGCAGGTCGTGTCCGGGGTGCTGCTGGCGCTGCTCGGCGGGCTGCTCTACGCGTTCTACGCGGTCAGCGCGGCCGGCGCGATCGGCGCGGGCGCGGAGTCCAACGCGGTGATGGGCGTGCTGTTCGGCGGGGCCGCGGTGATCATGATGCCGGTCCTGCTCTGGCAGGGCGTGGGCTGGCTCGGGGAGCCGCGCGGCCTGCTCGCCGCCCTCTACCTGGGCCTGGGGACGACCGCGCTGTCCTATTTCCTGTACGGGAGAGGGCTGCGAACCACGCCGGTGGCCACGGCCGCCACCCTGGCGCTGGCGGAGCCGGCGGTCGCGGCGCTGCTCGGCCTGGTGGTGCTGGACGAGCGGCTGGCCCCGGTCTCGGTGGCGGGGCTGGTGCTGCTGGCGGTCAGTCTGGTGGTGGTGGCCCTCCCGGAACGGCAGCGGGTGCTCGTACCGGATCGTGAGAAAGATCCGGCGGAGCGTTAGAGTCGCACCCGTGCGGACCCCGATCAGACCCGTCTCCGCTGTCGGCGCGCTGGCCGACGCGCTCCGTGGCCGTGTGCTGTCCGGCGAGATCGAGCCCGGCACGCCCCTGCCCGAGCAGGAGATCGCCGCCGCTTACGGGGTGGCGCGGCCGACGGTGCGCGAGGCGCTGGCCCGGCTCGTCCACGAGGGGCTGCTCCGGCGCGAGCGCAACCGCAGCGCCTACGTCCCCGAGGTGACGACGGCCGATCTGGACGACCTGATGTTCGTGCGGCGACCGCTGGAAGACCTGATGGCGGG
This sequence comes from Nonomuraea sp. NPDC048826, assembly GCF_043198225.1. NCBI lineage: Bacteria > Bacillati > Actinomycetota > Actinomycetes > Streptosporangiales > Streptosporangiaceae > Nonomuraea > Nonomuraea sp. NPDC048826. Next base: position 393,241 of record NZ_JBICUQ010000009.1, read on the forward strand.
GGCGCTGGCCGGGCGGCGGGTGGGCGAGGCCGACGCGGCGCTCGGCAGGATGGCCGCGCTCGACGCCGAGGCGCCGTGGTCGGATTCGGTGGCGGAGCACATGGCGCTGCACGAGGCGCTGATCGAGGCGGTGGGCAGCCCCCGGCTGGTGCGGCTCTACGGCGCGCTGGCGGCCGAGACCCGGCTCGGGCTGGTGCGGCTGCGCCGGGTCTATGAGGACAGGGACGTGCTGGTGCGCGAGCACCGCGAGCTGCTCGACGCCATCGCGACGGGCCCGGCCGACGCCGCCCGCGCGGCCGTCGCGGCCCACCTCTCCCACACCTGGGGCGCCTGACGGTCCGGGCGCAGGTTGCCCGGTACGCGCGAACCCTTGCGGGACAACCCCAAACCTCGCAAGAATCGCGGCCATGCACGGCAATCCGATGCCGGACTCCTACGTGTACGTCACAGAAGAGGGCGTGACCCGCCACTACGCCGACGGGAGCGTCGAGGCCCTCGCGTGGGAGGACGTGGTGGAGGTCCGTGTGGTCACCGAAACCGAGTCCGATGTCCTTTATGTGCTGCTTGACCGTGACGGCGAGGGATGTGTCGTGCCGCGTTCGGCGACGGATGCGACATTCCTAGCGCGGTTGCGTTATCTGCCGGATTTCGATCTGGACCGGCTGACCATGGCGAGCGACGCGCGGCACGACGGAGTGGTGGTCGTGTGGCGCAGCCCGGACCCGCCGTCGGCACTGCCGGACCTGGAGTACGACTAGCCGTAAACCGCCGTGCCGTAATGCGGCGGGAATATGGCCGTAATAGCGCCGACGGCCATCCTAAAGAGATCACTTGTGGATCGTTCCGTCAAGGTCTCATGGTCGTTGACCTTCGTCCGCTTGTGGACATATCACGATATTCCCCATCGCGAGGTTGATCTTTAGTCTTTAGTGGGGGCCGCCGCCCTTGATGAATCGTGGGGACTTCGACGACCCATGAGACGTGTCAAGGAACGTCAGTTGTCACGCGGTGCACGAAGATCCTGGGTGGTGCTATGAGGGTGGGGACTGGGGAGTCCGCTGTCGTGCTCCTCAAGGCCGAACCGCGCCACGCGTCGAGCATCTGGACGCGCGCGTACCTACGGCTCCTGCTGTCCGGCGACACGGTGTGCGCGCTCCTGGCCTGCGCGTGCGTGCTGGGCGTCCGGCTGCTGAACGGCATCTACATCCCGGCGGAGGAGTTCCTGCTGGGGTTCGGCCTGGTCGCCGCCTGGCCGCTCGCGCTCGCGCTGGGCGGCGCCTACCGGCAACGGGCCAACGGCGAGGGCACGGACGAGTTCAAGGCGGTGCTCAACGGCGGCGTCGGGCTGATGGCGGCCGTGGCCATCGGCGCGTACGCCACGCAGACCGCGATCGCGCGCAGCTTCGTGATGGCGATGCTGCCGCTCGGGCTGATCGCCACGCTCTACTTCCGCTATCGGATGCGCAAACGGCTGCACCGCAGGAGAGCGGTGGGCGAGTACATGCGCGAGGTCATCGCGGTCGGCCACCGGGAGTCGGTGCTCGACCTGGTGATGCAGTTCCGCCGGCAGCCGTACCACGGGATGCGGGTGGTGGGCGCGTGCCTGCCGGCCGAGCGGCAGGACGACGACCTGGACGGGATCCCGGTCCTGGGCACGTTCGCGGACGTCGCCGACGTGGTGGCGCGCACCGGCGCGGACGCGGTCGCCGTGCTCGCCTGTCCGGAGCTGGACGGGACGGCGCTGCGCCGGCTGGCGTGGAGCCTGGAGACGGACCGCACCGACCTGTTCGTCGCACCGGCGCTGCTGGACGTGGCCGGGCCGCGGATCAGCATCCGCCCGGTGGCCGGGATGCCGCTGCTGCACGTGGAGCACCCGGAGTTCGACGGGGCCCGGCAGTTCGTCAAGAGCGTGTTCGACCGGCTGGTCGCCATGACGGCCCTGCTGCTGCTCGCCCTGCCGCTGCTGGCCATCGCGGCGCTGATCCGGGCGACGAGCCGAGGCCCCGCCCTCTTCCACCAGACCAGGGTGGGCCGGGGCGGCAAGGAGTTCCGGCTGGTCAAGTTCCGCACCATGGTCACGGGCGCGGAACGGCTCAAGGACGAGCTCGCCGACGCGAACGAGTTCGACGGCGTGCTGTTCAAGATGCGGAACGATCCAAGGGTCACCCGGATCGGCGCGTACCTCCGCCGCTACTCGCTGGACGAGCTGCCGCAGCTGCTCAACGTGGTGCGCGGGGAGATGTCGCTGGTGGGCCCGCGGCCGCCGCTGCGCGAGGAGGTCGCCCAGTACGGCGCCGACGTGCGCCGCCGCCTCGTCGTCAAACCGGGCATGACCGGGCTCTGGCAGGTCAGCGGGCGCTCCGACCTGACCTGGGAGGAGTCGGTCCGGCTCGACCTGCGGTACGTGGAGAACTGGTCGCTCGTGCTCGACCTGCAGATCCTGTGGAAGACCTGGTCCGTGGTCGCACGGGGAGAAGGGGCGTACTGACGGTGAAAGCGCTCGTGCTCGCCGGGGGGTCGGGCACACGGTTGCGGCCCATCACGCACACCTCGGCCAAGCAGCTCGTGCCGGTCGCCAACAAACCGGTGCTGTTCTACGGCCTGGAGGCGATCGCGGCCGCCGGGATCCGCGAGGCGGGGCTGGTCGTGGGCGACACCTGGGCGGAGATCGAGGCGGCCGTCGGTGACGGGTCGGCCTTCGGGCTGGAGGTTACTTACCTGCGCCAGGAGGCGCCGCTGGGCCTGGCGCACGGGGTGCTGATCGCCCGCGACTACCTGGGCGACGACGACTTCGTCATGTACCTGGGCGACAACTTCGTCGTCGGCGGCATCACCGACCTGGTGGACCGCTTCGCCAGGGAACGCCCGGCGGCGCAGATCATGCTCACCAAGGTCGGCGACCCGAGGCAGTTCGGGGTGGCGGAGCTGGACGCCCGAGGCAGGGTCGTCGGCCTGGAGGAGAAACCCGCGGTCCCGAAGAGCGATCTCGCGCTGGTCGGCGTCTACCTGTTCAGCCCGGCCGTGCACGCGGCGGTGGCCGAGCTGAAGCCGTCGTGGCGGGGCGAGCTGGAGATCACCGACGCGATCCAGTGGCTGCTGGAGGCCGGGCTGCGGGTGGAGTCGTCGGTCATCACCGGCTACTGGAAGGACACCGGCAACGTCGCCGACATGCTGGAGGTGAACCGGCTCGTGCTGGAGTGGCTCGACGCGGGGAACCACGGCCTGGTCGACGGGGCCAGCGCGCTGATCGGCCGGGTGCGGATCGAGGCGGGCGCGGTGGTGGAGCGCTCGCGGCTGGTCGGCCCGGTGATCGTCGGCGCGGGCGCGGTCGTCCGCGACTCGTACGTGGGCCCGTACACCTCGATCGGAGCGGGCTGCGCGGTCACCCGCAGCGAGGTCGAGTACTCGATCCTGATGCCGCGGGCGTCGATCGACGGGGTGGGCCGGATCGAGCAGTCGCTCGTCGGCCACGACGTCGAGGTCACCCGGGCGCCCGACACGCCCAGAGCTCACCGGCTCGTGCTGGGCGATCACAGCAAGGTACAGATCAGCTCATGAAGAGAATTCTGGTGACGGGCGGTGCGGGGTTCATCGGCTCGCACTTCGTCCGCGCGCTCGCGGGCGCCGACGTGACGGTGCTCGACAAGCTCACGTACGCGGGCAACCGCGCCAACCTGGACGGGGCCGCGCACACGTTCGTGCACGGCGACATCTGCGACGCCGGCCTGCTGGCCGAGGTGGTGCCGGGCCACGACCTGGTGGTCAACTTCGCCGCCGAGTCGCACGTGGACCGGTCGATCGGCGGGGCGGCCGAGTTCGTGCGCACGAACGTGCTGGGCACGCAGACCCTGCTGCAGGCGTGCCTGGACGCGGGAGTGCCCCGGGTGGTCCAGGTCTCCACCGACGAGGTGTACGGGACGATCGCCGAGGGGTCGTGGACCGAGGACGCGCCGCTGCTGCCACGCTCGCCGTACGCGGCCTCGAAGGCGGGCGGCGACCTGCTCGCCCGCGCCTACGCGATCACGCACGGGCTGAACGTGTCCATCACCCGCTGCGGCAACAACTACGGCCCGCGACAGTACCCCGAGAAGGTCATCCCGCTGTTCGTGACGAACCTGCTGCGGGGCCGGAAGGTGCCGCTCTACGGCGACGGCGGGAACGTGCGCGACTGGATCCACGTCGAGGACCACTGCGCGGGCATCCGCCTGGTGGCCGAGGCGGGCGGGCCCGGCGAGGTCTACCACATCGCGGGCACCGCCGAGCTGACGAACAGGGAGCTGACCGGCCGCCTCCTGGAGGCGTGCGGCAAGGGATGGGACATGGTGGAACACGTCGAGGACCGCAAGGGTCACGACTGGCGGTACTCGCTGGACGACGGGAAGCTGCGCGCTCTCGGCTACCGGCCGCGGATCCCCTTCGAGCAGGGCCTGAAGGAGACCGTCCGCTGGTACGCGGACAACCGTGACTGGTGGGCCGGCTTATGAGATGGCTGGTGACCGGCGGCGGGGGGATGCTGGCCGCCGACGTGGTGCACCGGATCGCCGTGACGGGCGAGCCGGTGCTGGCGCTCGCCCGCGCCGAGCTCGACCTGCGCGACGCCCGCGCGGTGCGTGACTTCGTCGGCGCCTACCGGCCCCGGGCGGTGGTCAACTGCGCCGGCTGGACCGCGGTCGACCTGGCGGAGACCCGTGAGGCCGCGGCCATGGAGGTCAACGGTACGGCGGTGCGCACGCTGGCCGAGGTCTGCGAGCGTTCCGGGGCGCGGCTGGTGCACGTGTCGACGGACTACGTCTTCGACGGCACGGCCGCCGGGCCGTACCCGGAGGACGCGACGCCCCGGCCGGTCAACGCCTACGGCCGGACGAAGCTGGCGGGCGAGCGGGCGGCGTTGGAGCACGGCCAGTACGTGGTCCGCACGGCCTGGCTCTACGGCGCGGGCGGGCCGAACTTCGTCCGCACCATGATGGACCTGGCGGCCACCCGCCCGACGGTGGACGTCGTGGACGACCAGCGCGGCCAGCCCACCTGGTCGGCCGACCTGGCCGACCACCTGGTCAGGCTGGCCCAGTCGGACCTGCCGCCGGACGTCTACCACGCCACCAGCGCCGGCGAGACCACCTGGTACGGCCTGGCCAGGGAGGTGTTCGGCCTGCTGGGCGCGGACCCGGACCGGGTGCGGCCGGTGCCGTCCACGGCCTTCCCGCGCCCGGCGCGGCGACCGGCCAACAGCCTGCTGGCGATCACGAGAGGCGAGCCGATCCGGCACTGGCGTGACGCGCTGCACGCCGCCTGGCCGGTGCTGAGCGGAGAGGCGGGCCGCCGGTGCGACGTGGCATGACACGCCCGGTCATGGAACCCCTGGGCATCGACGGCGCCTGGCGTCACACCCCGGTCACCCACGCGGACGCCCGCGGCGCGCTCCTGGAGGCGTTCCGCGCCGACGCGCTGCCGCGGCGGTTCGACCTCGCCCAGGTCAACTGCTCCGTCTCGCACCGCGGCGTGCTGCGCGGGCTGCACTACGCCGAGGTCCCGCCGGGCCAGGCCAAGTACGTGATGTGCGTGTCCGGCGCGATCCTGGACGTGGTGGTGGATCTGCGCACGGGATCGCCCACGTTCGGCCGGTGGGAGACGGTCCGGCTGGACGACGAGCAGCGCACCGCGACGCTGATCGAGGAGGGGCTGGGGCACGGGTTCATCACCCTGTCCGACCAGGCGACGGTCGTCTACCTCTGCACCGCCCCGTACACCCCGGCCCGCGAGCACGGCGTGCACCCGCTCGACCCGGCGCTCGGCATCGCCTGGCCCGCCCATCTGGAGCCGGTGCTGTCGGACAAGGACGCCGCCGCGCCCTCGCTGGCCGAGGCGCTCGCCACCGGGCTGCTGCCCTCGTACGAGGAATGCCGGACGTTCTACATGACCCAGGGGAGATCGGGAGCGATGGCATGACGACCTGCCGCCTCTGCGGGGCCGCCGGCCCGGCCTCGGTGGTGGACCTGGGGGCCACCCCGCCGTGCGAGCGGATCCTCACCGCCGCGCAGCTCGACGAGCCCGAGGTCACCTATCCGCTGCACCTGCGGGTGTGCACCGCCTGCTGGCTGGCGCAGCTGCCGCCGCTGATCACGCCCGAGGACACGTTCACCGACTACGCCTACTTCTCCTCCTACTCGACGTCCTGGGTGGAGCACGCGCGCGCGTTCGTCGCCGGGCTGTCGCCGCGGCCGGACGCGTTCGTGGTGGAGGTGGCCAGCAACGACGGCTACCTGCTGCGGCACGTGGTCGAGCGGGGCGTGCGCTGCCTGGGCATCGAGCCGTCGGTGAACGTGGGCGAGGCCGCCCGCCGGGCCGGCGTGCCGACGGTGACGGCGTTCCTCACCCCGGAGACGGCCGCGGCCGTGGTCCGCGAGCACGGCCCGGCCGACCACGTGGTGGCCAACAACGTGTACGCGCACGTGCCCGACGTGATCGGCTTCACCGAGGGGCTGCGGACGCTGGTCGCCGACGACGGCTGGGTGTCGATCGAGGTGCAGCACCTGCTCACGCTGATCGAGCGCAACCAGTACGACACGATCTACCACGAGCACTTCCAGTACTACACGGTCGCCTCGGCCCAGCGGGCGCTGGCGAGCGGCGGGCTGACCCTGGTCGACGTCGAGCTGCTGCCCACCCACGGCGGCTCCATCCGGCTGTGGGCGCGGCCGTCCGGCACGCCGGGCGAGCGGGTGCGCGACGTGCTGGCCCTGGAGAAGGCGGCCGGGCTGCACGACCTGTCCGGCTACCTGGGCTTCGCGGCCCGGGTCGCCAAGGTCCGGCGCGACCTGCTGGGCTTCCTCGTCGGCGCGGCCGAGGCCGGCAAGACCGTGGTCGGCTACGGGGCGCCCGGCAAGGGCAACACGCTGCTCAACCACTGCGGCGTCCGGCCTGACCTGCTCGCCTACACGGTGGATCGCAACCCGTACAAGCACGGCAAGTTCACCCCCGGCGCGCGCATCCCGATCCATGAGCCCGGCAGGATCGCCGCCGACCGGCCCGACTACGTGCTCGTCCTGCCCTGGAACCTGCGGGACGAGCTGATCGGGCAGCTCTCCTATGTCCACGACTGGGGCGGCCGGCTGGTCTTCCCCATCCCCGAGTTGGAGGTCGTGTGAAGGTCGTCCTCTTCTGCGGCGGGTACGGCACGCGGATGCGCACCGGAGCTCCCGGGGACGCGCCCAAGCCCATGCAGCTCGTCGGCCCGAGGCCGCTGATCTGGCACGTGATGCGCTACTACGCGCACTGGGGGCACAAGGAGTTCGTGCTCTGCCTCGGCTACGGGGCCCATCAGATCAAGGACTTCTTCCTCCGGTACGAGGAGACCGCGTCCAACGACTTCGTGCTCCGGCACGGCAGGGTGGAGCTGCTGGCCAACGACATCTCCGACTGGACGATCTCGTTCGTGCACACCGGCGTCGAGTCGTCCATCGGCGAGCGGCTGCGGCGGGTCCGCGACCATCTCGACGGCGAGGAGATGTTCCTGGCCAACTACGCCGACGTGCTGAGCGACGCGCCGCTGCCCGACATGGTCGACCGGTTCGCCCGCTCGGACGCGGGAGCCTCGCTGATGGTGGTGCCGCCGCCCGGCACCTTCCACTGCGTCGAGGTCGAGGAGGGCGGCATGGTGGGGCAGATCACCCCCGTCACCGAGATGCCGTTATGGGTGAACGGCGGCTACTTCGTGCTCCGCCAGGAGATCTTCGACCACATCCCCGAGGGCGGTGACCTGCTCGTCGACGGCTGCCGGGAGCTGGCCAAGCGCGGCCGGCTGCTCGCGTACCCGTACCGCGGCTACTGGCGGCCCACTGACACCGTCAACCAGCGCGTCGAGCTGGACCGCGCCTACGCCCGCGGCGACCGGCCGTGGGCCGTCTGGGAGACCGCGGCATGATCGACCTGCTTCCGGGCGACCTGCGCCGGGTCGCCGCCGTCGGCGCGCACTGCGACGACCTCGCGATCGGCGCCGGCGCCACACTGCTGACCCTCTGCGCCGCCCGCCCGGGGATCCGGGTCGAGGCGCTGGTGCTGTCGGGCGGCGGCACCGAGCGCGAGGCGGAGGAACGCGACGCGCTGGCGGCGTTCTGCCCCGGCGCCGACCTGCGGGTGACCGTCTGCAAGGTGCCCGACGGCCGGCTGCCCGCGCACTGGGACGAGGCCAAGCGGGCCGTGGAGGACCTGCGCGTCCGGATCTCGCCCGACCTGATCCTGGCCCCGCACCCGGGCGACGCCCACCAGGACCACCGCGGGCTGGCCGAACTGGTGCCCACCGCCTTCCGCGACCACCTGACCCTCGGGTACGAGATCGTCAAATGGGACGGCGACCTCGGCCGCCCCAACGCCTACCAGCCGTTCGACCTCGCCGTCGCCGAGGCCAAGGTCGCCCTGCTGTGGGAGCACTACCCCTCGCAGCGCCACCGCTCCTGGTTCGACAGGGAGGCGTTCCTCGGGCTGGCCAGAATCCGCGGCATCGAATGCCAGGCGCGCTACGCGGAGGCCTTCTACCTGCGCAAACTCACTCTCGATCTCGCTGGAGGCTGATCCGCATGCGCGTTCTGCTCACCGGGCACCTGGGATATCTGGGCACCGTCATGGCGCCGGTGCTGGCCGGGGCCGGCCACGAGGTGATCGGGCTCGACTCCGGGCTGTTCGCCGACTGCGTGCTGGGCCCGGAGCCGGTGGACCCGCCGGGTCACGTCGGCGACCTGCGTGACGTGCCCGCCGGGCTGCTCGACGGCGTCGACGCGGTGGTCCACCTGGCCGCGCTGTCGAACGACCCGCTGGGCGCGCTGGCCCCCGAGCTGACCTACGCCATCAACCACACGGCCTCGGTCCGGCTGGCCAGGCTCGCGCGGGACGCCGGGGTGCGCCGCTTCCTGTACGCCTCCACCTGCTCGGTGTACGGGGCCTCGGGCGGGGACGACCTGCTGGACGAGGACGCGCCGCTGCGGCCGGTCACCCCGTACGCGGAGTCGAAGGTCCGGGTGGAGGACGACCTGGCGGAGCTGGCCGACGACGACTTCTCGCCGGTCTACCTGCGCAACGCCACCGCCTTCGGGTTCTCGCCCCGGCTGCGGGCCGACATCGTGCTGAACAACCTGGTCGGGCACGCCCACCTGACCGGCGTCGTGCGGGTGCTGTCGGACGGCACGCCGTGGCGGCCGCTGGTGCACGCGGCCGACATCGCCGAGGCGTTCGCCGCCGCGCTGGCCGCGCCGCGCGAGGCCGTGCACAACCGGGCGTTCAACGTCGGCTGGGAGCAGAACAACCTCACCGTGGCGGAGATCGCCGGGCACGTGGTCGAGGCGGTGCCCGGCGCCGAACTGCTCATCACCGGGGAGAACGGGGCGGACCCGCGCTCGTACCGGGTGGACTTCACCCGGATCAGGGCCGCGCTGCCCGCGTTCCACGCCCGGTGGACCGTCAAGGCGGGCGCGGTCGAGCTGGCCGACGCCTACCGCGAGCACGGGCTGACCGCGGACGGGTTCGAGCGGCGCTTCACCCGGCTGGCCAGGCTCGCCGACCGGCGGGCCGCCGGCACCGTCACCCCGGAGCTGCGCACGTGACCGGTGAGGAGATGCACGCCCTGGTGGAGCGGCTCTACCCGATCTGCCGCTCCATCACCGGCGACGGCGTGCGCCGCACGCTGGACGTCATCGGCGAACACCTGCCGCTCGACGTGCACGAGGTGCCCACCGGGACGCAGGTGCTCGACTGGACGGTGCCCAAGGAGTGGAACATCCGCGACGCCTACGTCAAGGACCCCTCCGGCGCCCGGGTGATCGACTTCCGCGGGCTCAACCTGCACGTGCTGGGCTACAGCGTGCCGGTGCGCGGCACGTACCCGCTGGAGGAGCTGCGCCCGCGGCTGCACACGCTGCCCGACCAGCCGGACCTGGTGCCGTACCGGACCAGCTACTACAGCGAGACCTGGGGCTTCTGCCTCAGTCAGCGGACGCTCGACGGGCTCGGCGAGGGCCCGTACGAGGTGCTGATCGACTCGACGCTGGCCGACGGGCACCTCACCTACGGCGAGCACGTCGTGCGCGGGACCAGCGACGAGGAAGTGCTGATCTCCTGCCACGTGTGCCATCCGTCGCTGGCCAACGACAACCTGGCCGGGATCGCGGTCGCCGTCGCGCTCGCCGCCCGGCTGGAGTCGCCCCGGCTGACGTACCGGTTCGTGTTCGCGCCCGGCACGATCGGCGCGATCACCTGGCTGGCCCGCAACCGCGACCGCGTCGGCCGGATCAAGGCAGGGCTGACGCTCGCCTGCGCCGGCGACCCCGGCCCGCTCACCTACAAGCGCAGCAGGCGCGGCGACACCGTCGTCGACCGGGTGATGACGCACGTGCTCGCCGACCGGCCGCACACCGTCCTGGACTTCTCGCCGTACGGGTACGACGAACGCCAGTACTGCTCGCCCGGCTTCGACCTGCCGGTCGGCAGCCTCACCCGGACCCCGTACGCGGGCTACCCCGAGTACCACACCTCCGGCGACCACCCCGGGTTCGTCACCGCCGAGGCCATGACCGGGACGTTGGAGGCGCTCCAGGACGCGGTGCGGGTGCTGGAACGCGACGGCCGCTACCGCAATCTCAGCCCGTACGGCGAGCCGCAGCTCGGCCGGCGCGGCCTGTACGGATCTGTCGGCGGGCGCAGTGACACGCGGCAGGCCCAGCTGGCGATGTTATGGGTGCTGAACCAGTCCGACGGCGGCCCCAGCCTGCTGGACGTCGCGGACCGGTCAGGGCTGCCCTTCGACGTGATCGCCGACGCGGCCGCCGCGCTCGAGGGCGCCGGGTTGCTCAAGCGAGTGGGAGAGGGTTGATGGAGCTGCGGGTGGGGGACCTGGTCGAGGTCCGCAGCCAGGAGGAGATCCTGGCGACGCTGGACGAGCGGGGGGAGCTGGAGAACCTGCCGTTCATGCCGGAGATGACGCGCTACTGCGGGCAACGGCTGACCGTGCACAAGGTGGCGCACAAGCTCTGCGACACGATCAGCCGCAGCGGCATGCGCCGGATGGAGCGGGCCGTCCACCTCACCGGGGCCCGCTGCGACGGGGCCGCGCACGGCGGCTGCCAGACCGCCTGCTCCCTCTACTGGAAGGAGGCCTGGCTCAGGAAGGTCGAGCCGGACGAGCCGCCGCGGCCCGCCGCGCCGTCGCCCCGGCTGCCGCCGCTGCTCCAGGTCAACACCCGCAAGGGCCAGGACGCGTACTCCTGCCAGGCCACCGAGCTGCTCCGGGCGGCGCCGACCTGCCTGCCCTTCCGCGACCTCGGCCAGTACGTCACCGACGTGCGCAGCGGGAACGCCGGGGTGCCCGCGGTGGTGCGGGCGTTCCTGGTCGGGCTGTTCAACCGTTTGCAGGAGGCCGCCAAGAAGGCGCTGCCGCGCCGGCTGTGGTTCCGGCGCGGGCTGCGCTGGGGGTTCGTCGAAGGGCGGGCCGGGCGGACCACGCCCACCGGCAAGCTCGACCTGCGGCCCGGCGAGCTGGTCAGGATCAGGACCAAGGACGAGATCTGCGACACGCTCAACGCCGACCTGCTCAACCGGGGGCTCGGCTTCGAGGAGGAGATGGCCCGCTACTGCGGCAGGACCGCGCGGGTGCGCGCCCGGGTGGAGCGCTGCCTGGACGAGCGGACCGGGCGGATGCTGCACATGAAGACCCCCTGCATCATCCTCGACGACCTGGTGTGCGAAGGCGTCTACAACGCGAACTGCCCGCGCGAGTTCGTCCCGTTCTGGCGGGAGATCTGGCTGGAGAGGGTCGAGGACCGTACGTGAGCGACGTCGGAGAGGTCGGGCGCAAGGCGGGCCGCGGCCTGCGCTGGAGCCTGCTCGGCAACCTGGTCATGAAGGCCGGGTCGTTCGCGATGAGCCTGGTGCTGGCCCGGCTGCTGTCGAACGACGACTTCGGCGTGTTCGCCATCGCGCTGGCGGCCAGCCAGTTCGTCATCTTCGTCAACGACGCCGGGGTCATCGCCGCGACCGTGCAGTGGCGGGGCGAGCTGGAGGAGATCGCGCCCACCGCCACCGTCGTCGCCATCACGTCCAGTCTCACCCTGTACGGGCTGTTCTGGGTGATCGCCCCCTTCTACGCGAGCTTCGCCGGCGACGCGGACGCGACCTGGGTGATCCGCATCCTGATGGCCACCAACGTCGTCTACGGGCTGACCGCGGTGCGCAGCGCCGCCCTGCTGCGCCGCTTCGAGCAGGACAAGCTCGCCTGGGCCAACCTGGCCGGGTTCTGCGCCAACGCGAGCGTCTCCATCACCCTGGCCGCCGGCGGGGCCGGGGCCTACAGCTTCGCCTGGGGACAGCTCAGCGGGGCCGCGCTCACCGGCGTGCTGGTGCTGGTGCTGGCCCGGGTGCGGATCGCGGTCGGCTTCGACCGGGCGCTGGCGGCCCGGCTGCTCCGCTTCGGGCTGCCGCTCTGCGTCGGGCTCGGCATCGAGGGGCTGCTGCTCAACGTCGACGTGGTGATCGTCGGCGACACGCTCGGCACCGCCCGGCTCGGCTTCTACCTGCTGGCGTTCAACATCGCCGCCTGGGTGCCGGGGATCATCGGCACCGCCCTGCGGTACGTGGCGCTGCCCAGCTTCTCCCGGCTGGCCGAGGAGGGCCCCGGCGCGGTCCGCGAGGGGGTGCGGCGGGCGGTCCCGCTGCTGGGCTGCCTCGTGCTGCCGATCGCGGCGGTCATGTGCGTGCTCGCGCCGGCGCTGGTGGAGTTCCTGTACGGGGAGCGCTGGCTGCCCGCCGCCGAGGCGCTGCGGTTCCTGGCGATCGTGATGGCCGTGCGGCTGCTCAGCATGCTGATCACCGACATCCTGGCCGGGCTCGGCGCCACCAGGGCCACCCTGTGGGTGAACCTGGTCTGGGCGCTCGCGCTGGTGCCCGCCCTGCTCGTCGGCGCCCGTACGGGCGACATCCAGGGCGCGGCGGCGGCGCACGCGGTGGTCGCGGTGGTGCTCGCGCTGCCGCTGCTCGCGTTCGCGCTGCGCCGGGCCGCGGTGCCCGTCGGGCTGTTCGCCGCCGGGCTGGCCAGGCCGCTGCTCGGCGCGGTGCTCGCCGGCCTGGTGATGGCCGGGCTCGCCGCCGTCGTCGACGGCGCGTTCCTGCAGCTCAGCGTCGCCGGCGGGGCCGGAGCACTGCTGTTCGTGCTGGTCGCGGTGCCGCGCGCCGCGCTGTCGCAACTCGTACGCGGAGGGAGGGCCCATGCCGCCCGCTGACCTGGTCTCGATCGCGCTGCCGGTGCGCAACGGCGCCGACCGGCTGGAGGGGGTGATCCGGTCGGTGCTCGCCCAGGACCACCCGCACCTGGAGCTGGTCGTCTCCGACAACGCCTCCACCGACGGCACCGAGGAGCTCTGCCGCGACCTGGCCGCGGCCGACCCCCGGATCGTCTACCACCGGCACCCGGAGAACGTCGGCCTGCTCAACAACTTCCTGCACGCCGCCCGGATCTCGCGCGGCGCGTACGTGCGCTGGATCGGCGACGACGACCGGCTCGACCCGGCCTGCGTCTCGCGCGGGCTGGCCGCGTTCGCCGCCGACGAGCGGGTCGTGCTGGTCACCACCCAGGTCGCCTACACCGGCCCCGACGGCGTGCCGCGCACCGCCGCCTACGACGGCACCGCGCTGTCCTCCGACGACCCGGTGACCCGCTTCGCCGAGATGCTCCGGCTGCTGAACGAGAGCCATCTGCTGATCGACCCGCTGTACGGGATGCTGCGCCGCTCGGTGGCCACCGGCATCCCGCGCCGCAACATGCTGCGCGAGGACGAGGTGTACGCCGCCAAGCTGGCGCTGGCCGGGCCGTGGGCGCACGTGCCCGAAGTGCTCGCGCACCGCAACTGGCGGCTGGAGCGGATCGCCGGAGTGGCCCGGCGGCTCGGGGTGCCGGCCTGGCAGGCGCACCTGGCCAACACCCTGCAGTGCCGGGAGTTGCTGTCCTGGCTGCGGCACGCGGATCTGACCGACGACCAGCGGCGGCGGGCGCGCGGCGAGGTGCTCAGGATGTACGCGCGACGGCAGCGCCGGACGGTGGCGCACCGGGGCCGCAAGCTGCTCTCTCTTGCGCGTTTGGTGTAACAGGCGGCATGAACTGCGCGATTTCCTCTTTGTACCGTTATTTTCGACGGGGGCGGACATAGTGGGCTTTTGGAAGACTGTCGTCGGCCTGGCCCGGAGGAAGTTCGTCGGGCCCCCGGTCGCGGTGGCGGCGATCCTGCTGGCCCTGGCCGGCTGGTTCCTCATGCCCGACCGGTACGTGTCGACCGCGTCCATGGTGCTCACCGTGCCCGCCAGCGGCGGAACCCTGGAGACCCTGCCCGAGTCCAAGCCGGGGCTGACCAACCCGCTGCTCCAGTTCAACGACGCGCTGCGGACCACCGCCGGCATCCTCATCCTGGCCACCAACACCCCCGAGGTCGCGGCCGAGCTGGGCGTCACCGAGGACGGGCCGACCTCGCTCACCATCAACGACGGGCGGACCAACCCCGACCTGCTGGGCATCAGCACCAACGGGCCGTTCGTGTACATCGAGGTGGAGAGCACCTCGCCGCGGCTCGTCAGGGAGGTCATGGCCAAGGCCCAGCAGCGGGTCAAGCTGGAGCTGGCCGAACGGCAGGTGGCACTGGACGCGCCGATCAGCACCCACATCGGCATCCTCGACGTCATGCGGCCGTCCGTGCCTAAGCCCATCGTCCAGAACCGCCTGATGGCCGCGGCCGGGGGCGGGCTCCTGGGCGTCGCGGCCGGGCTGGCGCTGGCGTTCGCGCTGATCCGGTTCGACGTCCCCGCCCGCCTCCGCGCCCGGGTCCTGAAGGAGAAGGACCCCGTCCCCGAGCCCGCTCCCGTCGCCGAGGAGGCGCCGCGCCGGAACGGGACGCACCCCGCACGCGCCTCCTTGCCGTCGTTCCCGCTGACGGTGGAGGAGCTGGAATCCGAGGACGACCCGGCCTCCGGCGAGGACGTCGGCGACACCCAGCAGTTCCGGGTCGTCGGCGAGGACACCGGGCCGATCGAGGTGGTGTCCCGCAAGGGGGGTCAGCCGGACTCCACCACCTGAGCGCACCGGCGGATCGCCGCCAGCCGGGACGCCATGGGCATGTGGGACTTGGCCGAGAGCATCATCCCCACCGCGTCCGGCCCCAGCCGGTCGGCGAAGGCCACCGCCGTGGCCTCGTCCCACGGCTCGTGGTGGTAGCTCAGATGGCAGATCGTCGTGTTGACCGGCGGCTCCGCCTTCAGCACCTCGTCCACGAACACCCCGTACAGGATGAACTCGGAGATGTGCAGCTGCGCGTTGAAGGCGTCCAGCCAGTCCCGTCCCGTCACCTCGGTGATGCGCCGCTGCATGGCGCGCACGATCTGCGGGTCCCAGAACGTCAGCGCGGTCACGTAGTCGGGCAGCGGGGGCGGCGGCGGTGGCGGCAGCCCGAGCAGCTCGCGCGCGACGTGGTGCCAGAGCACGTGCCGCTCCATCGAGGCGGTGACGCCTTCTTCGAGGCGGTACAGGCACAGCCGCCCGTCCCGGGTGAACGACGTCGCGTCGGTCGGCCGTACCAGCACCGCGTCGGAGTCGACGATGAGCATGGCGTCGGCGTCGATCAGCCCGGCGGCGGCGATCTTCACCGTCTGCTGCATCACCCAGCCGCGCAGAGGCGGCCACGGGCGGCGGGAGTTGACGTACACGTCCGTGCCGGGCATCCGCAGGTAGCGGCGGGGCAGCAGTTCGGAGCGGACCCACACGTGGCAGCGCGGCCCCTGGTACGGGGCGAACAGCTCCTTGTCGCCGGGCGGCACGAACACGTGGTGGATGGTGTCCTCGGAGGTGTGCTCCAGCACCGACCGGTGCAGCAGGGCGAACAGTTCGGCGTCTTGGGCGTAGGACGGCGTGATGACCGCCAGCTTGCTCAAGGAGGGCTCCCATCGAGTTCGGTGACCTGGGCGCAGCGCTGGATGGCGGCCAGACGCGCCGCCACGGGGGTCCGTGACTTGGCGGAGATCATCATGCCGATCGCCCGGGGTCCCAGCCGTTCGGCGAAGGCCACGGCGCCGGCGTGGTCGAGCGGGGTGCGGTCCCACCGGCTGTGGCAGATCGCGGTGTCGCCCGGCGGCGGCGTCTTCAGCACCTCGTCGACGAAGACCCCGTACACGATGAACTCCGACACCCGCAGGTGGGCCGTGAAGGCGCCCAGCCAGTCGCGGCCGGTGGTCTCCTCGATCCGCGCGATCATGGCGCGCACCACGGCCGGGTCCCAGCAGGCCAGCGGGCTGACGTAGTCGGGCAGTGGCGGGGTGGCGATGCCGGGCAGGCCGAGCAGGTCGCGGGCGGCGCGGTGCCAGGTGACGTGCTCGGGCATGCCGTCGTGCACGGCGCCGTCGGCCCGGTACAGGACGGTCTGGCCGTCACGGACGAAGTGTTCGGCCCCGGCGTCGCGGACCAGCACCACGTCGGAGTCGGCGACCAGCACCACCCGCGCGTCCAGCCGGGCCGTCACGGCGATTTTCGCCGCCTGCTGCACGACCCAGCCGCGCAGCGGCGGCCACGGCCGCGCCGGGTCGATCCAGAGCGCGGTGCCGGGCAGGTGGGTGATGCGGCGGGGGAGGATCTCGGGGTACGTCCACACCCGGCAGCGCGGCCCCGCGTACCCGGCGAACAGGGCGCGGTCCGAGGCGGGCACGACCACGTGGTGGACGGTGCCGCCGGAGGTGTGCTCCAGGACCGAGCGGTGCAGGTGGGCGAAGAGGCCTGCGTCGGGCCGGTAGGTGGGCGTGACGACGGCCAAATCGCTCATGAAGACCTCTCCAGCCCCCCGTGAAACGCCCCTCTTATCCATATCGCGGGGATATGTGGGGTGTTACAGGGGTTTCTGCAACGCTCCACCCCGGCTCGCGCTGCGCGGCATCAACCGGCGACGGCGTCTTCCGAATCCGGTGTCGGCGGGAGCGCCCGGACCGCCGATTCCGCGTTGGCCGACGCCACCAGTTCCGGAGTCCCGAGCGGCCGCGTAGCCTGCTCGGCCCCCTTGAGTTCGGCCAGATCACCCTCGACGACCTTGAGCGCTTGGAACTTGCGCGCCGTGACCATGACCCGTCCCTCCATCGAGCCGATGGTGTCGTTGTAGGACTTGACCGACCGGTCCAGGGACTTGCCCAGGGCGTTCAGGTGTCCGCCCATGACCGACAGCCGGTCGTACAGTTCCCGGCCGAGCTCGTAGACCTGCTTCAGGTTGTCCTGCAGCGCGGCTTGGGTCCACGCGAACGCGACGGTCCGGAGCAGACCGATCAGGGAGGTCGGTGTCGCGATCAGCACGTTCTTGGAGATCGCGTACTCCTGGAGGGACGGGTCCTTCTCCAGCGCCGGCTGGAGGAAGGCGTCGCTGGGCACGAACAGCACGACGAACTCCGGCGAAGCGGCGACCTGCCGGAAGTACTCCTTGCCGCCGAGGGCGTCCACATGCTTGCGCAGGTGACGAGCGTGGTCGGCCCAGTGCCTGTTCACCTCGGCTTCCTCGACGGCCTCGACCGCGGCCATGAACGCGGCCATCGGAACCTTCGCGTCCACGACGACGTGCTTGCGGCCGGCCAGGCGGACCACCAGGTCGGGGCGGAGCGCGCTCTCGTCACCCGTGAAGTGCACCTGGGTGTCGAAGTCACAGTGTTCGACGAGCCCCGCCAGCTCCACGGCCCTTTTGAGGTGCATCTCGCCCCACTGCCCGCGCACTTGCGGCTTCTTGAGCGCCTCGACCAGAGCACGGGTCTCTTTCCGGGTCCGGTGTCCCTCCTCCGTCAGCGTGATCAGCTGCTGGTTGAGCGTGGCCTCGGCCGCGACGCGGGTGTTGGTGAACTCCTTGAGCTGCCGGTCCATCTCCGTCAACTGCTCGCGGACCGGCTTGCTGACCGCGCCCAAGGTGGCTTCGGCCCTGGTCACCAACTCGTCCTGGGATTTCTTCAGCATGTCGGCCGCGGTGGCGCGCAGGGTCTTCTCCAGGAGCTGGTTGTTGTCCACGCGCGTCTGGTCGAGCTCCTGGCGGACGGCATGCACCGACGCGGCCTGCTCCAGCAGAGCCTGTTTCTGCATGGTCAGCTCGTTGATCTGCGCCCTGAGGGCTTGGATCTCCGTGCGCAGTTCCGTCTCCCTGCCCGTCGAGGCCGCGATCGAGACCTCGGCCTCGCGAAGCCGGCGTCCGGTCTCCGCCTTCTCGCCCTGTTCCGCCTCAAGCATCAGTTGCAGGCCCCGGGCATCGGCTTCCCTCCTCTGGAAGCCGTTCCGAACCGCGTCCAGCTCGGCGGAGAGCCGGCCGAGCTGTTCGTCCAGGACCCGGCGCTCGGTCAGCGCGGCGGTGTGGGCCTGCCCCAGCTCGGCGAGCTGCCGCCGGGCCATGTCCCGCTCCGCGAGCAGGGCATCCGCACGCTCGCGGGCCTGATTCCGCTGCTCCTCGGCGATCTTCAGAGCGGTGCGGTCGGCGGTGGCGCGGCTGCGGGCGATCAGGTACGCGATCGTGGCGCTGACCAGCGTCAGCATGAGTGCCAGCACGACGAGGTACGAGGGAGTCATGGACAGCACGTCAGCCCACCCGCTTCCAGTCCTGGCAACCCTTGGTCTCGAAGTACTCACCCTTCTTGAGGGTCACCCTCGTCTGGCCGCTGACGTTGCCGTTGGCGATGATGGCGCCGAACTCCCCCGAGGCGTCCTTCAAGCGCGCCCAGTAGCAGGTGAAGCCGTCGGTGCCCGCGGTCTTGTACGTGCCGGGCTTGATGTCCTCGCCGACGAGGTACTGGCCGTCACCGGGGGCGGTGGTCAGCGGGCCGCTCTCCGTCTGCTCCGGTGCGGTTTCGGCAACGGTGTCCGCCATCTCGGTCACCGTGACGGTGGGGCGCGGACTAGCCGCGCTGGTCTCCGTCTCGCCGCTGGAGCCGATGACGATCCCGAGGAGCAGCGAAACGAAGGCGGTCAGGCCGTAGGTGAGCCACCGCCGGTCATGACGTGCCGGCTGTGGCGGGTAGATCGGTGCATAGGCCTGCACCCAGGGCTGCGGCTCCGGATAGGAGCTTGTGCCGGGGCTGTGGTCGGTCATATCGAGTCCTCTCGCGGTCGGACTTCGAGCCCGAAGGGATTGACGAGAGAACTGTGTCTCAGGATTCTTGACGAGCGCTAAATTCGTTCCGATAACCCCTCTTATCGACATTTACTGCACGACAGCGCAAGAGTTGGTCACAGGCGACTATCAACCCCAGGAGAATGACGTCCCTTGACTCTCATTCCAGCGGCTACTCCCGCAGGGAACCTCAAGAGGATTGGTTGACCGTCAGGGATGTGCGGGGGTGATGTCGGTGTGCGGGAAATCCTCGCCTTTGAACAGCAGGGGCTGGTCGAGGTCTTTGGCGAGAGCGTAGGCGAAACAGTCGCCCATGTTGAGTTTGGCCTTGGAGTTGTTGCCCTTGCCGTATATCTGGTACGCCTGGCGCGCAATCCTGGCCTGATTGGGTGTTACGGGTTCGATGATGAGACTCATCTCGTCGACGAGTGTGTCGAAGGCGTTGCGCATGGCCTCACCGCGGTTGTCCGCCACGATGGCCGCTTCGACGTAGTTGACAGCCGAGATGCGACACACGGCTGCGGCGATGGCGTGGGCGAATTGGGTGGCCTATGGCTCACCGTTGATGACGGCGATGATGGCGCTGGAATCGATGATCATGCGGGAAGGCCGGTGTCCGGGTCGTACAGATCTTCGACGGACAGTCGGTCCCGGCCGAGGTGGGTTCGCATGTCAGCGGCGATGCTCAGGATGCGTTCGGCTCTGCCGGCGGCTTCGGAGCGGCGTTCCAGCGCATCCAGACGGCGTTCGAGCACTTGAGCGGCGTGCTGGGTTTCCTCGGCCAACCGGATGACCCGGCGGGCGAGGTCATGAAGGGGCTCGTGTTCGAGGTCCACGCTCACCGTCGCTCGACTCCCTCCGCTGCGACGCCTGTGTTGCACCTTCAGCGTAACTGGTGACCGAGCCCTACTCGCGCCGATGGGCAGCAATCCGTCCGCGTCACAGGGTTTCGTCGAGTACGGGTTCTCCTCGGGCATGGTGTCGGCGGCGGCATGCGGCGACACGCACATGGCCGTTGACAGAAGGCTTGCTCAGGAAAGATCGATGGTGAGACCGGAAGTGGCGACGCCGATCTCGCCGTCGTATTCGGCCCCAGCAGCGGCTCGCGCGGCTGTGGCGTCTGTGCCCGGCTGCAGGTGAGTCAGTAACAGGTGTAGGGCATCGGCTTCCTCAGCTTGCTGCCACCCCACCTGATCTGCCCTGCCCGCATTGTTGTTCAACGGGCCTCGCCCCTGAGCAGGGCGCCCCAGATCCGTTCCGTCTCCGCCGTCAACGTCCACACCGTCTCATGGACCACGCCATCGGCGGATCTCCGGACGAACGAGAGCCCGCCCGCGACGCAGACCTCGTAACAGGGTGCACAACCACTGCACGTGTGCCGCCGAACCCGGAACCGGACGCACCAGGCAGCGGGGCTCGCCCAGGCGATCCGTTCGTGACCTGCCTGGGGAGGAGCCACGTGAAGGCCGTGATACTCCTCCAACGGGTCCGGTGCAGGGCTCATCGCCGACCTGCCGTACGAGGCAGCGCGAACCAGGTCGCCTTGCCCGCCAGCCCAGGGCGCGTGGCGAACCCCTGCGGAACGCAGCCGTACAGCCCGGCCGACAGCTCCGCCACGATCAGCAGCCCCCGCCCGTGCTCGGCTTGAGCATCCGCACTCCGGCGCACCGGGCGAACGGCTCCTGCATCGACCACCATGCACACCACCTCGGCCGGATCGACCCGTACCACCAGCTCGTACGGCGCGTCACCGTACAGAACCGCGTTCGTGACCAGCTCGCTGACCATCAGCACGGCGTCGTCAACCAGATCCTGCCCCAGACCGACCAGCAGGAGCGCGCGCCGGACGAGGTCACGGGCATCACCGACCGCACGGGCGTCATCCCGAAGCCGCCAGACCATGCTTTGCCCAACAGAGCTCGAACGCTCCGCCACCGCAGTGGCCTTCACCGATTGAGCGACTCTCGGCACGATGTCTCCGAACAAGGAAGCTTTTCCGTACATTTTGATCCTTTTCTAGGGAATGTCGATTTGCTCCCGCTCTAGGTATGTCACAAAGTTTCCGTCTGCAGCGTTGCGGCCGTCCATTTCCTGTCATGATCATAGATCGGGCGGAAGCCTTTGACTTTCAGTCTGCCCAGGTGAAGACTTATCTTGTAGAAGAAATCGGTGCACAATCGAGTCCCAAAAACCTCCTTCAAATGGGGCTCGTCGTCAACATCTGTCAGCACCCGTCAAGATGCTGGGAAGACAGGTGAGGGGATGGTCATGGGCAACGACCTTGATCCGCGTCTGACACCAGTTCAGCGCTTCGGCAGAGAGCTAGCCCGAACACGTCGCGAGCACGAACTGACGCAGTCAGCTCTTGGCAAGCGCTTGGACTGCTCGTCATCACTCGTCGCACATATCGAAAAGGGGGATCGCAAGCCGAAGCCGGATTTCGCCGCGGGCTGTGACCAGGTGTTCAGCACAGGTGACCGTTTCGCCCGCCTGTGCCGCAGCATCACATCTCCGTCCGGTCCAGGCTGGTACCTCCGATGGACGGACGAGATCGAGCCCTCGGCCCGTGTTCTCAGAAGCTGGGATCCCCTCCTGATCCCTGGCTTGCTCCAGTCCGAGGACTACGCCAGGGCCGTCTTTCGGGGCGGTCTCGCGGGGATCTCAGACCGAAGCGTCGAGGATGGCGTCAGCGCTCGCATGCACCGCCAGCTCATCCTCGACACCGAAGCACCGCCCACACTGTGGGTCCTCATTGATGAGTCGGTGCTTCGTCGCCCTGTCGGGGGTCCGCTCGTCATGACCGCGCAACTGGAGCATCTCCTTGCCGTTGCCGACCGCCCCTACATCACGGTGCAAGTCGTCCCCTTCGACACTCCGTGTACTACCGGCCTGCTGTCCAGCTTCATCATCGCCGAGCTACCGGACAGCCCCACGGCTGTATCGGTGGACTCCGCAGGTAGAGGCGAGGTATCAGCCGAACACGACTTCGTTGCGCTGATCTGGGATAGATATGACAAACTACGAGCAGAGGCTTACCGTCCCGGACAGTCTCTAGAGATGATCGAGGAAGCCCGAGACCAATGGAAGCTCAAGACCTAACCCATGCGGACCTCCAGCGGGCGGCATGGAGGAAGAGTTCCCACAGCGGCGACAACGGCGGAAACTGCGTCGAGATCGCCAGCAATATCCCCGGAATCATCGCCGTGCGTGACAGCAAGAACCCGAACGGCCCCGCGCTCGTCTTCACTCCGCGCGAGTGGCGAGCCTTCCTCAGCGGGGTCAAGCTCGGCGAGTTCGACGCATAGTCTGACGACAGCGAGACTTCCGTCATCCCCTTTCAGGGATATGGGCCGCTTTTATATCGCATTCGCGAGCGCCTGACTGTTTCCGGTGGTCAGGCGCTTGTTATGTCATCGACCGAGGGCCCGAACATAGGTCGAGACGTGAGCGGTCAAGCTGCCAGAGCCAGGAATGGTCGTGGACGAACTCACGATCGGCTGCTGGAGGACCGCCACGCGGGCGGGTGAATGCGTCGTGTGGGCCCAACTGCCTCGCTGAGGGCGGGAACGACGTCTCATGCCAGTGAGATAGGGGAGTGGAAGGCTGGCGCCATCTCCGCACAGAGGAAGATCCGGGCCATGAAGATGGTGTTCGAGTTATGCGGCGTGGGTGTCGGTGCCGCGCAGGATGTAGAGGTCATCGCCGAACACGGCCGAGATCTGGAGTTGCCCGCCGAGGGCTTGTACGTAGCGGCCGATGGCCTCCACGGTGGATACCTCGCCGCGTTCGATCTGGGAGATCCGGCTCTTGGTCACTCCCATCAAGTCGGCGACCTCGGTCTGTGACAGGCCCAGGCTCTTGCGTCGTTCGGCCAGTCGGTAGCCGTCGATGTACGCCTGATTGCGCCGCCGGGCCTCAGCCACGGCCTCCTCGCCGCCGGAGGTGGCCACGACGTCGGCGCGGACGTCGCTCCACTTGGGGAAATTCGTCATCGGTCCTTCTCCTCCGCCTCGCGTTCGGACAGGTACTTCGCATACAGTTCTTCGGCGTGGGGGATGGCCCTCCGATACCAGCCTGACCAGTCCCCGGACTTATCCCCGCCGACCAGCAAGATGGCCGCCCGCCACGGATCGAACACGAACAAGATCCGGATCTCGGAACGGCCTGCCGAGCCGGGACGCAGTTCCTTCAGGTTGTGGACCTGGGAGCCTTCCAACTTGTCGACCAGCGGGCGGCCCAGGCTCGGACCGGCCTCGGCCAATCGGTCGATGGCATCGACGACCTGCACCCGAGATCGTTCGTCCAGGGCGTTGATCCAGACCAGGATCTCGTTGGTGACGCGGATCTCCCACTCCTCCACGCCCAGAAGTGTAGCAAATGCTTAACCTGAAGAAGGGTGCCACCACGACGCCGAATCGCTGACGACCACATGCGTCCCGACGGCCACCGTTTTTGACGATCATTCTTGCCGATGGACGGATTCGGTGGAGAATGCTCCCTGGTTCCTGTGTTTCGCAAGTAAGACAAAGCTCGTGTAACGCTCCTCCCTTGTACGCCGACATCCCAGGGGAGGGAGGGCGCGTGGATTTCTGGGGGACCGTCCTCGTCCTGATCAGGCGCTGGTACGTCGCCCTGCCCGCCTTCCTGCTGGCCCTCGGCGGCGCGTTCTACGCCTACAGCACGATCCCGCTCACCTACACCACCACCGCCGTGCTCGTGCTGACCGCGCCGACCAGCGGCGGGATACTGCCGCCCGACCCGGACCAGCCGGTGCCCGAGGTGAACCCGCTGCTGAACTTCGACCACGGGCTCGACGTGGC
Source organism: Nonomuraea sp. NPDC048826 (assembly GCF_043198225.1). Taxonomy (NCBI): domain Bacteria; kingdom Bacillati; phylum Actinomycetota; class Actinomycetes; order Streptosporangiales; family Streptosporangiaceae; genus Nonomuraea; species Nonomuraea sp. NPDC048826. Next base: position 417,197 of record NZ_JBICUQ010000009.1, read on the forward strand.
CGCCTCGATGCTGATCAGCGTCATGAGCACGCCGGACATGGTCGCCGAGATGGGCACGGCCGAGGGCGACACCGAGTACAAGGTCACCAACGGCACCAACAACCTGGAGTCGCTGGCGACCGGGCCGCTGGTGTTCGTCGAAGGGGAGAGCCGCACCCCGGAGGCGTCGGCGGCCATCGTCCGTAAGGTGATCGAGCGGGTCGGTCAGGAGCTCGACGCCCGGCAGCGGCAGGTCCACGCGCCGCCCGAGACGTACATCACGATCAGCGAGGCGGTGCCGCCGACCACGCCCGCGCCGCAGCAGGGCAGGAAGCTCCGCTCGTCGGCGGCGGCGCTCGGGCTCGGCGTGATCGGCGCGCTGACGGCGGCGTTCGCGGCCGAGAGCGTCGCGGGCCCGCTCCGCCGCCGCCGTGCCCGCCCGCCGGCGCAGGAGAGGGAACTCGCCGTCGCCGAGCAGGCCCGCCCGTGACGGTCCGCCCACCCGATGCGAGGACCACGCCGGATCTCGACGGGGCGGCGCGGGCGGACGGGGCGACCGTCGCGGCGGTGTTCGCGTTCGTGCTGCTCGTCGTGCCCGCGCGGCTCGTCCTCAGGTACCTGCCGCTGTCGCTGACGCCCGCGAACATGGTCAGCCTGGTGGCGGCGCTGCTGTGGCTGTGCGCGCAGCTCACGCTCGCGCTGGGCGCGGCCAAGGGGCGCAATCCCGTACGGACCGCGCTGTTCGCCTATTTCACCGCCATGCTCGCCACCTACGGCTTCGCCACGGCCGGCCCGATGGAGTCGGACGAGCTCAACCTGTCCGACCACTCGTTCGTGCTGGTGGTGGCGATCGTCGGGCTGGCGCTCACCGTCTGCGACGGGGTGCGCGGACTGCGGCGGCTGGACCTGGTGCTCAAGACGCTGGTCGTGGCCGGCGCGGTGATCTCGGTGATCGGGGCCCTGCAGTTCCTGTTCTCGATCGACCTGACCCGGCTCATGGAGCTGCCGATCCTGCGCTACACGACCGAGGGCGACGCGTTCGTGCTGGAGCGGGCCGATCTGCGGCGGGTGGCCGCCACCACCGGGCACCCGATCGAGTTCGGCGTCGCCTGCGCGATGCTGCTGCCGGTGGCCGTGCACTACGGCAACCGGGCGCGGGCCCTCGCAGAGCCGTCACTGCGCTGGTGGGCGTGCGCGCTGCTGATCGGGTGCGGGCTGATGTTCTCGGTGTCCCGCTCGGCCATGCTCAGCCTGGTGGTGGCGGGCGTGGTGCTGTTCGCGGGCTGGCCGGGCCGGCGGCGGCTGCAGGCGCTGCTGGTCGCGGCCGGGTTCCTGGTGGCGATCCGGGTGGCCGTGCCGGGGCTGCTGGGCACGTTCGTCGGCCTGTTCACCAATCTCGGCAACGACGAGAGCATCCAGTACCGCACCCACGACTACGCGGTCGCCGCGCAGCAGATCGGCCGCCACTTCTGGCTGGGCCGCGGGCTCGGCACCTGGTACGCGCCCAAGCACCAGATCTTCGACAACCAGTACATCCTGTCCATGGTGGAGACCGGCCTGATCGGCACGGCGGCGTTCGCCGCGCTGTTCGTGGTCGCGTGCTACGCGGCGCTCAGGGCGCGCTTCCTCAGCGCCGACCCGGTCACCCGCGATCTCGGGCTGACCGTCGCCGCCTGCCTGGTGGTGCCGCTGGCGGGGTCGTTCACGTTCGACCTGCTGTCGTTCCACACCGTGACGGGGATCTCGTTCCTCCTGGTCGGCGCGGCGGGCGCGCTGCTGCGCGCGGTGCGCGCCGATCAGCTCGCGCCCTCGCAGGCCAGCGGCCCGACGATCGAGGTGACCCGATAGGCGGCGTCGATGGTGACCAGTTCGTTCCCGGACCAGTCGGTACGGCCGCACTCGGAGTCGACCGGGCCGTACACCCACGACTTGTCGACGAGCTTGTTGCCGCGCACGACCTGCTTGCCCCGCGCGTTGCGCACCTGGATGCTGAACGTGCCGCCCATCACGAGGTTGTCGGTGACCACGACGTCCGACGACCCCTCGTCCACCAGGAAGATCGGTGCGGTGATGTGCTCGGCCTCGCGCTGGTCGACCGTGTTGTGGTGGAAGGTCAGGCCCTTGCCGCCGTGGTAGGCCTGGATGCCGTCGGAGTGGTCGCCGGGGTTCGAGCAGAGTTTGACATACGAGTCGCGGATGTCCACGGCGTCACCGGAGACGCGGAAGCCGTCGCTGTGGCCTTGGACGAGCACGCGGGTGGCGGTGTACTTGTCGTGGCCGATCGCGGGCAGCGGACCGCAGGTCTTCGTGGTGCCGACGGTGGTGTCGCTGATCGTGAACCGGAACGACCGGTCGCCGTCGGCGTTGGTGATGTGCCCGTCGACGACGCTGTTCTTGATCGTGACGTCGTCGGCGTGGACGAGCAGGGGGCCGCGGATGTGCACCCCGTCGAGCACCGCTCCTGGCGTCTGCACCTTGTACGCGACGTCTTCGGTGTTGAGCGGCAGCGTGGTCAGCTTGATGCCCTCGGGCGCGCCCGTACAGGCCGGAGTGGGATGGTCGGGGCAGGAGCTGCCGTCGGGCCTGGCGATCGAGGCCGACGGGGTCGGCGGGGGCGGCGCGACCGTCGGCCTCGGCTCCGCCTGACAGGCGGCGAGCACGACCGCCGCCGCCACCACCCAGAAGGACCTCGCGCGTCCACCGCCCCGGCGGGACCCGCTCACGGACATCACCTCTCAGCCGCGGAGCCGGCGCGTCAGGTCGGCCCAGGAGCCCGCGCCCAGGTCGCGCTCGCTGACCTCGGTCACCGGCAGGGGCCACGCTACCTTCAGATCCGGATCGTCGTAGCGGACCGCGAGATCTTCCGCGGGGTCGTGCTCGCGGGAGATCCGGTAGCAGGTGTCGGCGGGCTCCGTCAGCGCCTGGAAGCCGTGCAGCAGCCCGGGCGGCACGTACAGGACCGTGAAGTCCTCGTCGTCCAGCCGCACCGCCATCTGCCGCCCGAACGTCGGCGAGCCCGGCCTGGCGTCCACCAGCACGTCGTGGATCGCGCCCCGGGCGCACCGCACCAGCTTGGCCTCGCCGTGCCCGCCGCGCCCGTGCAGGCCCCTGACGGCGCCGCGGACCGATCGCGACTGGCTGTCCTGGATGAACGCCTCCGGCCGCAGCCCGGCCTCGGCGGCCACGGCGGCGTCGAACGTCCGGGTGAACAGCCCGCGCCGGTCCCGGTGCGGGGTCGGCCTGAACAGCAGCACCCCGTCGAGCTCGCCCGGTTCCACTTTCATACTGGTCTCCTGAGTGTCCGGAAGGCGGTGCGATGAGGCCGACGGTCAGCGTGGTGATACCGGCCCACGACGAGGCGGGCGTGATCGGGGCGAACCTGGACGCGCTGCTGGCCGGGACCTCGCCCGGCGAGTTCGACGTGATCGTGGTGGCCAACGCCTGCACGGACGGCACCGCGCGGGCCGCCGCCCGGCCGGGGGTGCGGGTCCTGGAGACCTCGAAGCCGGGCAAGGCCGGGGCGTTGCGCCTGGGCGACGCCGCCTGCCGCGTCTTCCCGCGCGTCTACCAGGACGCGGACGTGCGGCTGGACGCGGCGTCGGTGCGCGCGCTCGCCGCGGCGGCGTCCCGGCCGGGGGTGCTGGCCTGCGCGCCGGCGCCCGAGTGGGACCTGTCGGGGGTGGGGCGGGTCGTCCGCCGGGTGCACCGGGTGCACGACCGGCTGATCGCGCCGCACCGGGCGCTGGCAGGGGTGGGGGTGTACGCGCTGGCCGAGGAGGGGCACCGGCGGGTGTTCCCGCTGCCCGAGGTGATCTCCGACGACGGCTACGTGGACGCGTCCTTCGCCTCCGCCGAGCGGGTGGTGGTGACCGGGGCCAGGTCGGTGGTCCGGCCGGCCCGCACCGTCCGAGCCCACCTGGCCCGCCGGGTCCGGGTGCGGCAGGGCAACCGGGAGCTGGCCCGCCTCGGCCTCCCGGCCCGCTCGCTGCGCGCCGGGGCGCTGCGCGACCTCCTCGCCGCCCGCGAAGTCAGCATCCTGGACGCCGCCTGCTACCTCACGGTGCTCGCCACCGACCGCGCCCTCACCTCGCTGCGAGGGGAGAGGACCCGCTGGGGTACGGACGCGAGCAGCCGCAGGGAATGACGCGGGCCCGGCGGGGATGACGGTCACCGGGGGTCCACGGCGGCTTCGTAGGCCGCGAGGAGTGCCTTCTTGGAGTGGGTCCACGACAGCGGCCCCGCCACCCGCTCCCTGCCGATCTCGCCCATCCGCCGCCGCTCCTCCGGGTCGTCCAGGAGGCGCGCGATGAGCTTGGCGAACTCCGACTCGTCGTCGGCCGGCGCGTACAGGGCCGCCTCGCCCGCCGACACCCGCGCCTCGCGCAGTTCGAAGGAGACGATCGGCCGGGCCATCGCCATGTACTCCATGACCTTGTTCATCGTGGAGACGTCGTTGAGCGGATTCAACGGGTCAGGCGACAGGCACACGTCGGCGGTCGACAGGTAACGCATCAGGTCCTCGTCCGGGATCCGCCCGGTGAACTCGACGACCTGGTCCAGCCCCAGCTCCCGGGAGAGCGCCACCATCGCGTCGAAGGTGTCGCCGCCGCCGACGAAGACCGCGTGCCAGTCGGTGCGCCCGTGCTCGTCGCGCAGCCGGGCCAGGCTGCGCAGCGCGTAGTCGACCCCGTCCTGCGGCCCCATCACGCCCAGGTAGCAGAGCAGGTGCGGCTTGCCGCGGCGCAGCGCGGGCTCGGCGGGCACCTGGTGGAACCGCTCCACGACCGGCGCGCTGCGCACCACGAACACCTCACCGGGCAGCTTGCCGCCGCGCGTCAGGGCGACCTCGCGGTAGCTCTCGTTGGTGGCGATCACCACGTGCGCGGCCCGGTAGGTGCGCCGCTCCAGCCAGGACACGGCCCGGTACAGCAGGTCGCGCCCCCGGCCGAAGCGCGACAGGTACAGCTCGGGCACCAGGTCGTGCTGGTCGAACACGAACCGCGTGCCCTGGCCCCGCATGGCCAGCGCCACCAGGAAGAACAGGTCGGGCGGGTTGCACCCGTGGACCACGTCGAAGCGGCCGAGCCGGCGGGCGATGCGGAACGTGTGCCACAGCGCGGACCCGTACTCGCGCAGGTATCCGGCCGGCCCGCCGGTGGCGGCGCGGAGCGGGTAGCGGTGGATGCGCACGCCGTCGATCACCGCTTCGGCCTCGCGGTCCTGCCTGGCGCCCATCGGGCAGATGACGTGCACCTCCCAGCCGGCCTCGCGCAAAGCCAGGCTTTCCTGCCAGACGCGCCGGTCGAGCGGGACGGAGAGGTTCTCGACGAGGATGAGCGCTCTACCAGCCAATGCCCACGTAATCCTTTCTGTCGCGGTGCGCCACGGCGCCCGGCACGCGCACGAGGTCGACCACCTTGCCCCGGAAGCCGTCGAGGGCCTCCAGCACCGCCGCGTCCGTGCTGCCGACGACGCACACCTCGGCGTGTTCCAGCACCTCGGCCACCGAGTCGGCGAGCAGGTCGCCGAGGTGCGGCAGCCGTTCGGCGATGTAGGCCCGGTTGGCCCCCACCAGCCGCGAGAGCGACACGTTGGCGTCGTAGATGCGCAGGTCGTAGCCCTTGCCCAGTAGCCGCTCGGCCAGCTCGACCAGCGGGCTCTCGCGCAGGTCGTCGGTGCCCGGCTTGAACGACAGCCCGAACAGCCCGACCCTGCGCAGCCCCGGCGCGGTCACGAGGTCGAAGGCCCGCCGCAGGTGCGCCTCGTTGGCCGGCAGCACGTGCGACAGCAACGGCACCGACACGTCCGCCTTGCGCGCCGCGTACACCAGGCCGCGCAGGTCCTTGGGCAGGCAGGACCCGCCGAACGCGAACCCGGGCCGCAGGTAGGCGGGGCTGATGTTGAGCTTCCTGTCGGCCAGGAAGACGTCCATGACCTGGTACGAGTCCACGCCGAGCGCCTGGCAGACCGCGCCCAGCTCGTTGGCGAAGCCGATCTTGACGGCATGAAAGGCGTTGTCCGCATATTTCGTCATCTCGGCGACCGGGATCGGCACCCGGAACACCTCACCCGGCAACCCCGCGTACAGCCCCGCCACCACATCCCCGGTGCCCGGGTCCGACTCCCCGATCACGGTCTTCGGCGGCTCGAAGAAGTCGTGCACGCTCGTCCCCTCGCGCAGGAACTCCGGGTTGACCGCCACCCCGAAGTCCTGTCCCGCCCGCAGCCCGGAGGCCAGCTCCAGGATCGGGACCAGCAGGTCCGCGCAGGTGCCCGGGAGCATGGTGCTGCGGAAGACCACGACGTGCCCGGGGCGCAGCGCCCGGCCGATCTGGTCGGCGACCCGCTCCAGATAGGTGGTCGACAGGCTGCCGTTCGGCTCGGACGGGGTGCCGACGCAGACCAGCGAGAGGTCGGCGGAGCCCACCGCCGCGGCGGCGTCCGTGGTGGCCCGCAGCCGGCCCGCCCGCACCGCCTGTTCGACCAGGTCGCCGATGCGCGCCTCGACGATCGGCGCCCGGCCGCCGTTGACCAGCTCGACCTTGGCGGGGTTGACGTCCACGCCCACGACCTCGTGGCCCATCGAGGCCAGGCACGCCGCCGAGACGCACCCCACGTAGCCGAGCCCGAAGACGCTGATCCGCATGGTTCCCCCGCCTGAGCGCGCTGGATCGCTGGACCGTGCCGTCGGCGGGTCATCGCGATCTTCCCGCCTCCACCGGATATGTCGGGGATGTCCGTTGGAACGTTACGTACGTGTCCGGGTCCGGACAGATCTCGCCGCCGCCCGCGCCCGGGCCATCGCGACCGCCGCCGCCCGCCGCGCCGGGTTCCGCGTCACCACGCCCTGGCACACCCAGGTCTCGCCGGTCTTGGCCCGCCGCTTGTACTCGTCCTCGCCCCTGCCGAGGTCGATCCGGTCCACGCCGAGCGACGGGGCCGCGGCGACCAGCTCGCGCAGCAGCATCCACCCCGGTGACAGCCGGGCGAACGCCGGGTCGTACACCGGGAACCACCAGTGCAGCACCCCGCCCGCGCGCAGCCCGAAGTGCGCGGCCACCAGCCGCGGCCCCGCGTGCAGCGTCGAGAGCACCCCGCCGAACGACCCGTCGCGGGCGCCGAGCAGGCTCTCCAGCAGCCGCACCCGGTCCGGCTCGGCGAAGTAGTCGGCCGCGCCGGTGGCCGCGTACTGCGCCCGCTTGAGCGCGATCACCAGCGCGAGCGCGTCCCGGTCGCGCGAGTCGGCCTCGAACTTCACCGTCCCGTGCTCCCGCTCCGCCTTCGCGGCCCGGCGCCGCGCCTGGTTCATGTTGTCCCGGCCGCTGCGCGAGGCCCGCCCCAGGTAGCCGGGCAGCCCGCCGCCGACCTCCAGGTACGGCGACGGCCTGCGCCCGATCACCCACGGCCCGAACCCTGGGGCCTCCTCCACCAGATGGTCGAACGCGTACCCGGCGACCCCCTTGGCGAGCAGGTCGAGCGGCCGGAACGGCGTCCCCGCTGCGAGCACCGGCCCCTGGAAGTCCGCGCCCGGCCAGCCGACCGGGCGCAGCATCCGCCCGGTGCGGTGGTGCGGCACCAGCGCGTCGACCCCGCCGCCGGTCCCGCTCACGGTCACGTGCACCGGGCGCCCGCTCGCGTGCACGGCGGCGGCGAAGCCGGGATGGAAGTACGGGCTGTCCAGGGCGGGGTTGGCGGCCCGCAGCGCGTGCCAGGCGTCCAGCTCGGCGGCCGACAGCCGGTCGAACGGCACGACCCGCACGGCCGGGACGCGGCTCATTGCGGCAGCGCCGTCATCCGGCGTGACGGGCGCAGCAGCGCCGCCACCGAGGCGCGGGAGGTGCGCCGGCCCGCGAGCGCGCGCACCGACTCGCCCCCCAGCACGGCCAGGTAGTAGGCCAGCCCGGCCAGCGGCCCGTGCCGCCGCCGGTAGAGCCGCACCTTGTTGACGACCAGCAGGGCGGCCAGCGTCGGGTTCACCCCGGAGTCGCCGCCGATGTGCTCGATCACCGACGCGGGCTCGTACCACGTGGTCCAGCCCAGGTCGGCGGCGCGCAGGCAGAAGTCGGTCTCCTCGCTGTAGAGCAGGAACGACTCGTCCCACGGCCCCACCTCGCGGATCACCCTGGGCGTGATCAGCATGGCCGCCCCGGTGGCCCAGGCGAACGCCCCCGGCCGCGCGTAGTCGCGCGGGTCCGTCACCAGCTCGCCCAGCCGGCCCACCCGGCCCGCCAGGCCGCCGCCGATCAACGCCTCCGCCAGCGCCCGGCCCACGGTCGGCTGCCGGCGCAGCGACGGCTGCAGCGAACCGTCCGGGTTGACCATGTACGGCACCGCGATGCCCCGGCCCGGCTCGCGCAGGCACCTCAGCAGCGGCGCGACGGCCCCGGGCCGCAGCCGGCAGTCGGGGTTGAGCACGTAGACGCCGTCGAGCGCGTCCAGGTCGAGCGCGGCGATCCCGGCGTTGACCGCCGCCGCGTACCCCGCGTTCCTGCCCACCGGCACCACCCGGACCGGCGGCCCGGCCCGCTCGGCGACGGCGACCGATTCGTCCTTGGAGGCGTTGTCGGCCACCACCACGTCCGCGAGCTCCACCCCCTCGGCCCCGGCGGCGAGCGAGTCCAGGCAGCCGCCGAGCACGTCGGCGCTGTTGTAGGTGACGATCACCACGGCGACCCGGGCCATCAGCGCACCCGCTTGTAGAGCCGCATGGCGAGCTTGGCCGCCCGGCGCGGCAGCGAGGGGCCGCCGTCCAGCACCCGCGCGATCCAGCCGCGATCGAGGTCGTGGCGGAGGCTGGTGCGCGGCTGCAGCCACGCGCCCGGCCGGGCGCGGCCGCCGTCGCTGGTGTACGCGCGGGTCACGCCCATGCTCCTGAGCCTGCTCAGCACCAGCCGGTCGTAGGAGCCGAACGGGATCGCCACCCGCGACACCGGCTCGCCGACGAGCTGCCCGAGCAGGTGGTGCGCGGCCGACAGCTCCTCGGCCGCCTCGCGCGGGCCCAGCGTGCGCCAGTCGCGGTGCGCCCAGCCGTGCGAGCCGATCCGCATGCCCGCGCCGAGCAGCTCGCGCACCCCCTCGGAGTCCAACCGGCCCGGCTCGCCGAGCAGCCCGGCCAGCACGAAGAACTCGGCCTTCAGCCCGCGCTCGACCAGCCGGGGCAGCGCGATCTCCACGTCGGAGGCGTTGCCGTCGTCGAACGTGAGCCGCACGTCGGGCCGTCCCGCCACGGCGTCCACCACCTGCTCGAACTGCGCCACGCTCACCCAGGTGTCTCCCTCACCCGGGTCCAGCTCGCGGGTGGTGTGGCCGATGCCGTGCACGGTCAGGTTGGTCACCGCACGCATCCCGCCCCCTGCGTCAGTCGTCAGGAGGGATATCGCCGTCCTAGATGGGGTGTTACAGGTACTTTGCGTACCAGGCGACGGTCTGGCGTAATCCTGCCTCCAGCTCCGTGACCGGCCGCCAGCCCAGCGCCCGCTCCGCCGGGCCCGGGTCGGAGCGCTGCGTCCGGTCGAGCGGGCGGGCCGCGACCGCGCCGAACCGGGGCCGCGCGGCGCCGCCCACCACCCGGGCGAGCAGCTCAACCGTGTCGCGGATCGACACCGGCTCGGCGGTCCCGACGTCGAGCACCAGCCCCGCCGCCCGGCCCGACCCGGCCAGCACGAACGCGTCCACGACGTCCTCCACGTACACCCACGTCACCATCCGGGTGCCCGAGGTCAGCTCAGGGTCCCGGCCGCGCAGCAGCTCCAGCGTCGCGTACGGGATCAGCCGCGAGGTCTCCCGCTGGCCCGGCCCGTACACCATCGCCACCCGCAGCACCGAGACCGGCACCTGCCAGAGCGCGTGGAACATGCGCGCGTAGCCGGTGGCCGCCGCCTTGGCGGCCGCGTACGGCGAGCCGGGCGCGAGGCCGTCACGCGGCTCCTCCACCGAGCCGGCGAGCACGACGCTGCGTACGGGAGTGCCCGCGACGGCGGTGAGCAGGTTGACGGCGGCGGTCAGGTTGGCCGCCAGCGTGGGCGCGACCACGCCCGGCTCGCGCACCCCGGTCACCTCGCTGGCCAGGTGGAAGACCACCTCGGGCGCGGTCCGCGCGACCAGCGCCGCGGTGGCGGCCTGGTCGCTCAGGTCGGCGGCGTGCCATTCCTCGCCGTGCTCCGGGACGTCCGGCGGGCGGCGGCTGACCGCGTGCACCCGCGCCCCCAGCGTGGCCAGCCGCCTGACCAGGTGCGCGCCGATGAACCCCGTCGCCCCGGTGACCAGCACCGGCGTTCGCTCCCACATGTGCCACTCCCGCTAGTCGTGCCGTCCGGGTTCGGGGATCGGCCGGCCGGTGTCGTGCCACACGTTGCCGCCGCCCGTCATCGCCGCCCCGGTGCTGAGCAGGATCGGGCAGTCGTACGCGGAGGCGCGGCCGAACCGGTTGCCGCTGACGTGCTGGCCGCGCAGCGGGCGGCCGAGGGGCGTGTGGTCGATGTTCACCACGCACCCGCCGCCGTCCAGGTAGTTGTCCACGACGCGCAGGTCGTCGGCCGAGGACTGGACGGCGGCGTTGGGGTCGCGGGTGGTGGACAGGTCGATCGTGTTGTGCCGGAGCGTGACGCCGGTCTGCTCGGCGAAGGCCTGGACGCCGTCGTTGTGGGTGGGACCGCCGTCCTGGTCGGGGTCCGAGGCGAACCAGGTCAGGTCGTGGATGTAGGAGTCGCGGACCACGGTGCCGGTGTGCGCCTTGATCCCGTCGACCGTGCCGGTGAACTCCGACCTGAGGATGCTGGTGTGCGCTGCCCAGATGCCGTCCACCGACGGCGACGGGTGCGCGGCGCGGAACTCGGAGTCCTCGATCACCGTGTCGCGGGCGTGCTCCGTGTCGAGCAGCGGGCGCACCCGGTCGGCCTTCCCGCCGAGGAAACGGCACTTCCTGAACGTCACGCCGCGCGCCGTCACCGTCACGAACCCGTGGAACTCCAGGCCCTCGACCACCTCGCCGTCCGTGGCGAACGTCCGGTCGCCGGTCACGACGGCCAGCTCGGCGCCCGGCGGCACCCCGGTGCTCCCGGCATCGGGGAACCCGTCGGGCACGCTCCTCTCGGGCACCGTCGGGACAGCCGCCGTCGGGACAGGCGCCGGCGCGCTCCTGGGTCGCTGTCCCGGCGCGGCGGCCGGCACAGTGGTCACCACGGCGGCCACCACGGCGGCCACCACGAGGGCGACGACCACCACCGCGCCGACGCCCCACCACGCCTTCACCACCCCGGCATCCTCACCCGAGACGGCCTCCCGGCGCCAGATCCGAGTCCGGGCCGGGTCCGGGCCGGGTTCGGCTGGGGAGCCCCGGCCCGGGGCGGGATGGTCAGCGGTGGCGGCGCGCGCAGTGCGGGCAGCCGAGCACCGGACGGCGGGACACGCGGTGGTGGACCGTGCCGGTGATCGTCAGGGACGCGTCGCTGGTGAGGATCGCCGTCTCCAGCCGTCGCAGCTCGGGCGACGGCTCCAGGCCGAGGTCGCTGGTGAGGATGTGCCTCCCGTCGCGGTAGACGGCCAGTGCCTCCGCCTGCCGCCCGGCCCGGTAGAGCGCCAGCATGAGCTGGCCGCGGAACCGCTCGCGCAGCGGATGCTCACGGACCAGCGCCGTCAGCTCGCCGACGAGGTCGGCGTGCCGGTGCAGCCGCAGGTCGGCGTCCACCCGGTCGGCGAGCGCGGCCAGCCGTTCCTCCTCCAGCCGGGTGGCCTGGTGGTGCAGCAGCGGGAGGTCGTCCAGCCCGGAGAGGGCAGGCCCGCGCCACAGCCCGAGCGCCGTACGCAGCAGCTCGCCGCCTCTGGCGACGGCGCCGGCCTTGACCGCCTGCCGCCCCTCCTGGACCAGCTCCTCGAACCGCCACGCGTCCACCGCTCCCGGCGGCACCCGCAGCAGGTAGCCGGCCGAGTCGTGGACGATCTCCGCCTTCGGCCCGAGCGCCCGCCTGAGCCGGAACAGCTGCAGCCGCAGCCGCCGCTGGCCGGCGTCGGCGACCTCCTCGCCCCAGAGGGCGTCGATGAGCGCCTCGCTGCGCGCCACCCGGCCCCGGTGGCAGAGCAGCAGGGCCAGGAGCGTCCGCTGCTTGGCAGAGCGGACGGGGAGGCGCTGGCCTTCCGAGACCACCTCCAGCGCCCCAAGAATTCCGAACTGCATGGGCTCCCCTTCCCGCGCCGTTCCTGATTCTCCTGTTATAGAGCGAACGCTTGCCACCGCCTTAACTGTCTTGCGGGAAACCTCCATGAAACTCGAGTGAAACCCGTCGTCCGCACACTCAAGGCTGCCGAAGGCGGGTTGCTCGGCATTTCTACGGCTAATCGGGGGCCTGGGCTTAGACGGGTGATACTGGTGAGTTCTTTTCGGCTGTCCAAGAACATTAATCTGGCACGTTCCAGCAGGATGATCGCGCTGGCCGGGATCATGACGCTCGTTTCGGGGCTATTCATCGCCCATTCGGCACCAGCCGAATCCTCACCCAAAGATCGAACGCACGGTCACGCGCCGGTACGCGGACAGGTCGACCGTCCAAAAGTGGACATTCCACGGCCGATACCGAAAAAGTCGGGCAAAGTCCCGATAAAGCAGGACACCCGCGCCGCAACCACCGCGCGAGCCCTCGCCGCGGCCGCCACCGACCAGGTCGAGTTGCGCGCCCTCGTCGTCGCCGTGGACGAGAACGACTGGGGCGAGGACACCTGGCGGGCCGCGCTGGACCGGCTCGGCGCCGCCTACGACGTCGTGCACACCAGGACCGAGTCGCTCCCCAACCTGATCGCCGCCGACGGCGCCGGCCGCTACAACGCGATCCTGCTCACCAGCAACAGCCTGCTCTACGAGGACGGCGGCCAGTATCTCAGCGGCCTCGACGCCAACGAATGGAACGTTCTATGGGCGTACGAGCGCGACTACGGCGTCCGCCAGGTCTCGCTCTACACCGCGTACGGGACCTGGCCCGAGGACTACTGCCTGCGGGCCGGCAGCGAGGGCGGCGTCGGCGACACGCCGATCAGCACCGCGCTGACCCCGGCGGGCGCGGGCGTGTTCGACTACCTGCGCAACGGCGTCAACGTGCCGATCTCGCTCTCGTACCTCTACCGGAGCACGATCGCGGCCGGCTGCGCCGCCGACCCGCTCATCACCAGCGGCGCCGACGTGCTGGGCGTGCGCAGCACGTCCACCGACGGCCGTGAGCGGGCCGCGCTGACCTTCACCTCCAACCAGTACCTCCCGCAGGCCGACCTGCTGACCTTCGGGCTGTTCCGGTGGGCGACCAGGGGGCTCTACCTGGGCGAGCAGCGGCACTACCTGAACGCGGACGTGGACGACTGGTTCAGCTACACCGACCACCTGCTCCCGAACGGCACCGTCGACTCCAACCCGGGCTTCCGGCTGAGCAGGAACGACGCCGTGAGCACGTACCAGCAGCAGAACTCCTTCCGCACCGGGCACCCGCTGGCCGGCGCGTTCAAGCTCAACATCGCCTACAACGGCGAGGGATCCGACCCGAACGCGCCCTCCATGTGCCTGCTGCCGCCGCTGCTCACCGACGGGCTGACCGCGTACTCGCGCTGCCGCAAGACCTCGTTCACCTGGATCAACCACACGTTCACCCACCCCAAGATGAACGACACCGACTACGCGACCAGCCACGCCGAGATCCAGGACAACCTGACCAGGGCCGCCGCGCTCGGTTTCACCGTCGACCCGACCGTGCTCAAGACCGGCGAGTACTCGGGCCTGGGCGTCTACCACCCGGACCCGAACAACGACATCGACCCGCCGACCGACCACGGCCTGGCCGCGTCCAACCCGCACCTGCTGCAGGCCGCCGCCGACCTGGGCGTGAAGTATCTCCACGGCAACATGTCGTTCGGCAGCCACCGGCCCGCGTGCTTCAACTGCGGCATCCGCCACCCGCTGGAGCCGTCGGTCATGGTGGTGCCCGACTGGCCGACGAACATCGCGTACCACACGACCACGCCGGCCGAGGAGACGCTGTTCTACAACTCCTACTACGGCCCGAACGGCAAGTTCCCGTACTGGCCGGTGGACCAGACCTACGCCCAGGTCCTCGGCCACGAGAGCGACGTCGCCATGCAGCACGTCATGTCGGGGTCGGTGTACACGCACACGTTCCACCAGGGCAACCTGCGCAACTACGGCTCGAACAAGAGCCTGGTCTTCGACTGGCTGAAGGCCGTGATGGCCAAGTACGAGAGCTACTACAACGTCCCGCTGCTCACCCCGAACTGGGGCGGGCTGGCCGGCTACGTCGAGGACCGCACCGACCACTTCGACGACCTGGCCGGCGTGCGTGCCGTGTTCGACCGGGCTGCCGGCACGGTCACATTCAGCGCCGCGGCCGACGCCGAGGTGTTCGCCACCAACGCCGCGGCGCCGGGCGCGACCGCGTACGGCACCGACACCGTCGCCCACCTCGACCTGACGGCCGGCGTCCCGCTCACCGTCAACGCGAGCGTGCGCCCGTGAAAGTGACGCTCGTGTCCGAGGGCACGTACCCGTTCGCCATGGGCGGCGTGAGCGTGTGGATGGACCAGCTCATCAGGGGCATGCCGGACTACCGGTGGGACGTCGTCACCATGACCGTGGACGGCGACGAACGGCCGGTGTGGGAGCTGCCGCCCAACCTGGAGCAGGTCATCAACCTCCCGCTGTGGAAGGGCGGCGGCCGGCGACCCGGCCGCCCGCCCGGCCGGGACTTCGCCGAGGCGTACGAGCGCTTCCTGCAGATCGTGCTCACCCCGGCCGTCATGGGCGCGGGCAGCGAGGAGTTCCTGGCCGTGCTGGAGTCGCTCTACAGGTACGCGCACGACGGCGGCGACCTGGTGGGCGCCCTGGTCGCCAACGACTCGCTCACCCAGCTCATGGACGCGTGGTACTGGAACAGGACCGACGGCATCAACCTGGCCGACGCGATCGTGGCCGGCGACCTGATGGGCCACATGCTGCGCCCGCTGGCCGAGCCGCCGCTCCGCACCGACCTGACCCATGTGGCCATGAACGGTCTCAGCATGCTCGTCGCGATGACCGCCAAATGGCAGTACGGCACCCCCGTCGTGCTCTCGGAACACGGGGTCTACCTGCGTGAACGCTACCTGCAGTACGTGCACGAGCCCGTCTCGCACGCGGTCCGGGTGCTGCTGCTGAGCTTCTTCCGCAGGCTGGCCGGCGCCGCCTACGTGGCGGCCGACCGGATCGCCCCGCACTCCTCGTACAACCGGCGCTGGCAGCTGCACAACGGCGCCGACCCGGACCGGATCAGGGTCATGTACAACGGCGTCGACCCGGACGACTTCCCGCTCGCCGAGTCCGAGCCCGACGAGCCGACCCTGGTCTTCATGGGCCGGGTGGACCCGCTGAAGGACCTGCACACGCTGATCAGGGCGTTCGCGATCGTCCGCGACAAGATCCCGGACGCCCGGCTGCGCATCTTCGGCGGCGTGCCGTCCGGCAACGAGAGCTACTACCAGAGCTGCCTGGAGCTCATCGACGAACTGGACCTGGAGGGCGCGGCCGTGTTCGAGGGCCGCGTGTCCACCCCCGTCGACGCCTACCACGCGGGCAGCGTCGTCGCGCTCACCAGCATCTCCGAAGGCTTCCCCTACACGGTCGTGGAGGCCATGGCCTGCGGCAGGACCGTCGTGTGCACCAACGTCGGCGGCGTCGCCGAGGCGGTCGCCGACGCCGGGCTGATCGTGCCGCCGCGCGACCACGTGGCCGCCGCCGACGCCGCCGTGCGCCTGCTCAAGGACGGGCCGCTGCGCCGCCGGCTGGGCGCGATCGCACGCGGCCGGGTGCTGGAACGCTTCACCCTCCAGCAGTCGCTGGACGACTACCGCGCCGTGTACGCGGAGCTGAGGCCATGACCGCGACCAGGGACGACGGGCACGCGCACCCGATCGACGACCTCATCGAGCCCATGGACGCCAGCCTGGCCCGCGCCGTCGAGCCGCTCCAGGTGGCCGCCATCCTGGAGAGCGAGGGACTCAACGACAAGATCGCCCGCGAGCGGTACGGCCACACGGACGTGTTCTCGCTGGCCGAGACCGCGTTCTCGCGGGTCGCCGCCAAAGCCGTGCCGCCGGTGCCCGACGCGCCGCTGCGCCGGGCCAGGCCGGTCGCCCAGATCCTGCACGGCCTGCTGTACGGCCTGCCCGCGGCGCTGCTGCCCGCCGCCTCCGGCCTGGTCGGCACCCAGTGGCTGATGCCGGGGCTGGTGTTCACCACCGGGATCGGCTGGGTGGTCGGCAGCGCCGCCGCCCAGCTCGCCTACACGCTGGTGGGCCGGGGCTGCCCGCGCTCGGCCGGCCGGGTGCTGCGCACCGGGCTGGTGATCGGCGTGGGCTGCGCGGCGCTGACCGCCACCGGGCTCGCCCTGGCCATGGGCGCGCCCGTGGCGCTGGTCGCGCTCTGCATCACGCAGATCGCGTTCCAGATCGCGTCCGGCATCCTGCTCTTCTACCGGCGCGAGGCCTGGCTCGCCGCGATGATGGCGCCCGCCGTGCTGGCCGGGATCGGCTACATCGGCGTCGCCGACCGCTTCGTCGGCCTGCTGACCGTCTGCCTGGGCGTGATCTGCGTCGCCGCTGTGGTCGGCGCCGCGATGCTGCTCACTCTGGCCCCGGGCGCCGACGACGAGCCCGCCGCCGAGCCGCCGCTGCGCACGCTGCTGCGGGCCAACCTGCGTGGCCTGCCGCCCGCCTTCCTCTACAGCCTGCTCACCGCGCTCTTCCTGCTCCAGGCCGAGGCCACGTACGTGCTCGACAGGACCGACATCGCCGTCGCCGGCGCCGGGCTGGTCCTCGGCATGGGCGTGCTGGAGTACCGGGCGCACGTCTTCGACGACGACGCCAGGACGGCGATCCGGCGGGTGCGCTACCCGGCCGAGTTCACCTCGCACGGCCGGTGGCTGCTGGCCAAGGGCGTGCTCGGCTGCCTGGTCACGCTGGCCGCGCTGTCCGCGCTGCCGCTGGCGTTCCTGCACGCGACCGGGAGGTTATCGGACGCGAGCCTGGCCATGGCCGCCGCGCACGTGGTCGTCGGGGCGGCCTACTTCGTGGCGTTCCTGCTGGCCAACCAGGGCAAGGTGCGGCACCTGTGCGCGGCGCAGGCGCTGGCCCTGGCCGTGCACCCGGGGGCGCGCCCGCTGCTGCCCGGGACCCCGACAGCTCTGGCCGACGTCCTGCTGTTCCTCCTCGCCGGCCTCGTCTTCTTCCTCGTCCTGCTCGTCCTGATGGCTTCCAGCCTCAAGGACGTGCAGCGGTACCGCTGAACAACAGGAGGGAACCACATGCACGTCGTCATACTCGCGGGCGGCAAGGGGGTCCGCCTGCGGCCGTACACGTCCGCCCTGCCCAAGCCGCTGGTGCCGATCGGGGAGGAGTACGCGATCCTCGACATCATCCTGCAGCAGCTGACCCACCAGGGGTTCACGCACGCCACGCTGGCGGTCGGCCATCTCAGCCCGCTCATCCGGGCGTTCGTCGGCGACGGATCACGATGGGGGCTGTCGGTCGACTTCACCGAGGAGCTCGCCCCGCTGTCCACGATCGGGCCGCTGTTCCCGATCAGGGATCGGCTGCCGGAGCACTTCCTGGTGATGAACGGAGACGTGCTCACCACCCTGAACTACGCCGACCTGCTGGCCCGGCACGTCGCCTCCGACGCGCCGCTGACCGTCGCCACCTCGCCCCGGGTCGTCAAGATCGACTTCGGCGTGCTGGAGGCGAGCGGCGGCCGGATCGTCGGCTTCCGGGAGAAACCGCTGCTCAGCTACCTGGTCAGCATGGGCGTGTACGCGCTGTCCAGGGACACCATCGCCCGCTACCCCGAAGGGATGTCGTTCGGCTTCGACGACCTCGTCCTCGACCTGCTCGCGCAGGACCGGCCGCCGGGCATCTACGAGTTCGACGGCTACTGGCTCGACATCGGCAGGCCCGACGACTACGACGAGGCCAACGCCCGCTTCGACGAGATCAGGCCGCAACTGCTGCCGTCGCTGCCGTCCAGGGATCCGGTGCGATGACGGACGTCCTGCTTTTCGGCGCCTCGGGCTTCCTGGGGCGGCAGGTCAGGGAACTGCTGGCGCGGGACCCTCGGGTGACCGGCCTGCACTGTCCCGGCCGGGCCGACCTCGATCTGCTCGCCGCCCGTCCCGCCGACGTGGCCGCGCTGCTGCGCGCCGTCCGCCCGGCCGCCGTGCTCACCTGCGCCGGGCGGATGTCCGGCGGGTACGACGAGCTGATGCGCGGCAACGCGGTGGCCACCGCCGTCATCATCGAGGCGGTGGCCGAGGCCGCGCCCGGCGCCCGGTTCGTCCGGCTGGGCTCGGCCGCCGAGTACGGGCCGACGCCGCCAGGTCGCTCGGCCCGTGAGCAGGACCCGCCCCGGCCCGTCAGCGCCTACGGCATCAGCCACCTGGCCGGCACCCTGCTGGTGGAGCAGGCGGCCGCCGACGGCAGGGTCGACGGGGCCTCGCTGCGCGTGTTCAACCCGGTCGGGCCGGGCATCACCGGCGAGAGCGTGCTCGGCCGGGTCCGCGACCTGCTCACGGGCGGGGCGCGCGACCTCGATCTGGGGCCGCTCGGCGCCCGCCGTGACTTCGTCGACGTCCGCGACGTGGCCCGCGCGGTGGTGCGCGCCGCGTTCGCGCCCGACCTGCCGGAACGCGTCTTCAACGTGGGGGGCGGACGGGCCGTGCCGGTCCGCGACGCGGTCCGCCTGCTCGCGGCCGAGGCCGGCTTCACCGGAGAGATCCGGGAGGGCGCGTCCGGGCCCGGCCGCTCGGAGACCGTCGGCTGGAGCCGGGCCGACCTCACCCGGAGCAGGGACGTCCTCGGCTGGGAGCCGGAGTTCGGCCTGCACGACTCGATCAAGGCGATGCTGTGAGGCCGGGACCGTCCCTCGCCGGGGGCGTGCTCAGGCCGGTCGTGGCGGCCGGGGCGGCGCTCGCCGCGCTGGCCGGGTGCGTCCAGGCCGCCGTCCGTGCCGGGCCCGAGCCCGGCGGTGGGCCGGCGGTGCCCGAGCTGGCGTCCGTGACCTCGTTCACGTACGTGCTCCAGGGCTACCCGGACGGCCGCCTCGACACGATCGCCCGGTCGCCGCACCGGCTCGCGATCGTCGACCTGTCCCGCGACGGCACCGCCGCGGGCTTCTTCACCCGTGAGGAGATCGCCCGCGTCCGCGCCACCGGCAAGCTGATGCTGGCGTACTTCGAGATCGGCTCCATCGAGGAGTTCCGCACCGACTTCCGGGCCGTCGACCGGGACCTGCTCCTGCACACCTGGCCCGACTGGCCGGACGAGCACTTCGCCCGCTACTGGGAGGAGCGCTGGTGGGACCAGGTCGTCCGGCCCCGGCTCGACCGCGCGCTCGCCGCCGGGTTCGACGGGGTCTACCTCGACACCCCGCTCGCGTACGAGGAGATCGACCTGGCGGCGGTGCCCGGCGAGACCCGCGCCACCCTCGGCAGGAAGATGGCCGACCTGGTCATCCGCATCAGCCGCTACGCCAAGCAGCGCCGTCCCGGCTTCGCGATCGTCCCGCAGAACTCCCCGGAGCTGCGGCACTTCACCGGCTACCCGGAGGCGATCGACGGCATCGGGATGGAGGAGCTGTTCTTCCGCGCCACCGACGTCCCTTGCCGCGAGGACTGGTGCCGCCAGAACCTGGCCGACGCCCTGGCGCTGAAGAGCCTGGGCAAGGCCGTGCTCGCCACCGACTACGCCGTGGACCCGGCGAACATCGAGGCCGCCTGCGCCCGCTACCGCAGGCACGCAACAGCGGGAAACGTCACCGTGGTCGACCTCGACCGCGTCAGCCCGCCATGTGAACCGCAGTGAGAGGAAAGGAGCATCCGATGCCCAAGACCGTCGGCGTGATCGGCATGGGCTACGTGGGGCTGACGCTGACCGCGGCCATGGCCCGCAAGGGCTACACCGTGTTCGGGGTCGACGCCAGCGCCCGCGTCGTCGAGGCGCTGTCCAGCGGGCGCGTCCACGTCTACGAACCGGGCGTGGCGGAGGCCTTCGCCGAGTTCCTCGGCGAGCGGATCTTCATCGGCGACCACCTGCCGGACGAGCCGCTCGACGCGGCCATCCTGTCCGTGTCCACCCCGGTGGACCTGACCACCGGCACCCCCAAGCTGGAGAACCTCGCCGCCGCCGCGGAGGAGGTCGCCCGCCGGTGCCACCCGGACACGCTGGTCGTCGTCCGCAGCACGGTCCCGATCGGCACCAGCCGCGACATCGTGCTGCCCGCCCTGGCCGCCCGCTGGGCCCGCCCCCGGCTGGTCATGGCGCCCGAGCGCACCATCCAGGGCCAGGCGCTGCGCGAACTGGTCGAGCTGCCCCAGGTGATCGGCGGCCTCGACGAGGAGAGCCTGCGCGCCGGCGTCCAGGTCTTCGCCGACCTGGCCAACCAGATCATCACCGTCTCCAACCTGGAGACCGCCGAGATGGTCAAGCTGTCGAACAACTGCCACACCGACGTCATCTACGCCTTCGGCAACGAGCTGGCCCTCATCGCCGAACAGCACGGGCTCGACCCGCTGGAGGTCATCCGGGCCACCAACCTCGACTACCCCCGGCCCGACCTGGCCAAGCCCGGCTACGTGGGCGGCGGCTGCCTGACCAAGGACCCGTACCTCATGCTCGCCAGCACGTGGCGCAGACCGTACCTGGTGAGCCGGGCGCGGGCGCTCAACGAGCGCCTGCCCGGGCACGTCGCCGAGCGGGTCGTGGAGCTCGTCCAGGAGGAGTTCGGCCGCACCGAGGGCGTCCGGCTGTCCGTGCTCGGCTGGGCGTACAAGGGCTGGCCCGCCACCGACGACATGCGCGGCACCCCGATCGCGGACATGATGCCGGTCTTCGCCAAGGCGGGGCTCACCGTGCGCGGACACGACCCGCTGGTCGCCGACGAGGTGATCCGGCAGTACGGGGGCGAGCCGGTCAGCCTGGACAAGGCGTTCGCGGACGCCGACGCCATGATCCTGATCAACGACCATCCGGACTACCGGGAGATCGAGGTGGCGCAGAAGCTGGCCGGGTCGGGCCTGCGGGTGCTGTTCGACTCCTGGCGGATCCTCGACGAGGCCGCCGTCATCGCGCGCGGCGTCCGCTACGCCGGCATCGGCTACCTGGCGAAGGAGCGCGCGTCATGAAGGTCCTGCTGCTCGGCGGCGCCGGGTTCATCGGCCTCCACCTGGCCGCGCGGCTGCTCGCCGACGGTCATGAGGTCACCGTGATCGACGACTTCTCCCGCGGCCGCCGCGACCCGGAGCTGGCCCGGCTCGCCGACCGGATCGAGATCAGGTCGGCCGACCTCACCGACCCGGCCTCGTACGCGGCGCTGGAGCACCGCTGGGACCATGTCTACATGCTCGCCGCCGTGGTCGGCGTGCGGAACGTGGTGTCCGACCCGGCGCGCGTGATCAGGGTCAACACGCTGGCCCTGATGCACCTGCTCGACTGGATCGCCCCCGGCGGGCGGCTGTTCTTCGCCTCCACCAGCGAGGCGTACGCGGGCGGCGTCAGCGCCGGCGTGGTCCCGGTGCCGACGCCGGAGAGCGTGCCGCTGATGATCGAGGACGTCGGCTCGCCCCGCTACACCTACGCGATCTCCAAGATGCTCGGCGAGGCAGCCGTCCTGCACACCGCCGAGGCCAAGGGGTTCGCCGCCGTCGTCGGCCGCTTCCACAACGTCTACGGCCCCCGGATGGGCGCCGACCACGTCATCCCGGAGCTGTCGCTGCGCGCCATGCGCGGCGAGGACCCCTTCGACCTCTACGGCTCCGACCAGAGCCGGGCGTTCTGCTACGTGGACGACGCCACCGATGCCATGATGGCGCTCATGGACGCCCCGGAAGCCGCCGGCCGGATCGTGCACATCGGCGACGACACCGAGGAGACCAACATCGGCGACCTGGCCAAGCTGGTCCTGCGGGTCGCCGGGGTCAACCCGGTCATCCGCGAGCTGCCCGCCCCCGCCGGATCGGTCGCGCGCCGCTGCCCCGACCTCACGCTGCTGCGCCGGCTCACCGGGTACGAGCCGCGCGTGCCGCTGGAGGAGGGCGTCCGCAGGACGTACGCGTGGTACCGGGAGTCGTGGACGGGATGAGCGGACCGATCGCTTTCTACTACGGGGCGGGCGAGGTCGACCGGCTCTCCCGCTTCGACAAGGTCGTCCTCCAGGCCGACTTCTACTCGCGGGCCGAGCTGGAGCTGCTGCGCGAGCGCGGCGTGCGGACCCTCGGCTACCTGTCGCTGACCGAGGACGTCGGGCCGCCCGCGCCGTGGCACCGGCCGGAGCGCAACCCCGACTGGGGCGGCGCGTTCGTGCACGTGGGCGATCCGCGCTGGGTGGCCCACGTGGTCGACCAGGCGGTACGCGCCATGCGCGACGGCTTCCACGGCCTGTTCCTCGACACGCTCAACATCGAGCACAACTACCCGGACGACCTGCCTCACCTGCTGCTGCTGATCGCCGCCATCCGTGAGGAGGCCAGGCCCGGCTACCTGCTGGCCAACCGGGGGTTCGGGCTGCTGCCCGAGCTCGCCGACCTGGTCGACGGCGTGCTGTTCGAGTCGTTCTCGGCCCGCTGGGTCGACACCGAGAGCTACGCGCCGTGGCCGGACGACGTGCTGGAGGCGCACGCCTCCGTCGCCGAACGCCTGCTCGGCCTCGGGCTCGACCTGTACGCGCTGGACTACGCCGACAGCGACGAGCTGGCCGACTTCGCCTGCCGCCGGGCCAGGGAGTTCGGGATGCTCTGCTTCGTCAGCGATCGGGTGCTCTCACGCATCTGAGGCGCCGCCGGTACTCCGGCGGCGCCTCGATCGCCTGTCTAGCTGATGCGCCAGGTGTCGCCGCCCATCAGCAGCCCGGCCAGGTCACCCGGGCCCTGCTGCGCCACCGCCTCCTCCAGCTGAGCGGCCATCAGCGAGTCGTAGGACGGCCGGTCGACCTGGCGGAAGATGCCGATCGGCACGTGCTCGAACGCCGGCTCGTCCAGCCGGGACAGCGCGAACGCCACCGACGGGTCCGGGCGATGCGCGTCGTGCACCAGGATCCGGTCCTCAGCCACGCCGTCGCGGGGCACGACCTCCAGGCTGCCGTCGGCGCCCCGGATGACCGCCTTGGACGCGCTGGCGATCGGCTGACCGTGCTCCAGCCGCAGCGTGATGTCGTCGCGGACCTCGGGGTCCTTCAGCGGCTCGAAGGCGTTGTCGTTGAAGATGTTGCAGTTCTGGTAGATCTCCACCAGCGACGCACCCCGATGCGCGGTCGCCTCCCGCAACACCGCCTGCAGATGCTTACGATCCGAATCGATGGTCC
>NZ_JBICUQ010000010.1:0-398482 GCF_043198225.1 Nonomuraea sp. NPDC048826
ACAGCCGGGCACCCACGCTGACCACAGCGAGGCAATCGACCTCCAGCCGAATCCCTCAGCCAACCAGCTCAAGGTCGAGAAAGATCGAGGCTAACTCTACCCATATATCCTATTGCGTGTTCTTGATGGCGCTCGATGCAGATTAGAGTTGATTTATGGCGTCGAGTCCTATCGAGAATAAGTTTCATGTTTTCGGAAGAATGTGCTGCATCAACCCCAAATGCGCAGAATCGGTTGCGTGGAGTCGCTCGGTAGGGGATAGTTTTACTTGCCAGAGAACCTCGACAGATAAAACTTGGGCGTCGTGCCCTCGTCACTCCGAGGTCCGTACAGGCATTGGAGTTCGTCGTGGACGCTGTCCCTTATGGAACTGCGGACGATCGGTGTCCGCAGGTTCCCCTGCCACCCGCCTTAGGTGCGGGCCTTTCTTCTTGCCTGCTTGAAGGCCGTCTTTCATCTGGTGGCAAAGTCCTCGAGGCCTCTCTCCTGGATGTCGACGCGTTGCGAGCTGTCGAGTACGCAATGACCTGCCGCGGCTCGGTCATGATCTGTCCTGCCGATCCCCTTTCTCCCTTGGCTGCGCTCCTCGCAGCGGCAGCGCACATCGACGCCATGGTGCGCAACCGCCTGATGGTGGGACAGGCTGGCCCCAGCCCTTTGCGTGTGGGTGTCGTGACGACTGACTACCGGTTGCGGGGCTTCTATCGTGGGCTGGCCGTGCAGGAACGCGTCGGCGTCGGTGGCGTGCCCATGCGTGCGATCGTGCCAGCTGCGACGGTCGGTGCGAACGGCATGTTGAGCGTGATCGACAGCGAGAATGGGTGCTGGTCGACGGTATTCGTTGACTCGATTGATGCGGTCCGCCGTCTGGGCGAACTGGACCTACTCATCGTCGATCTGCCTGCCGAGGGTACGGCGAGCCTGGCAGAGATTGGCATGCCGACCGTTGTTGTTGCTCGGGATCCTGCTGACGCGGCTGCTCTGCGCGCTGCTTCTCAAATGGCGGTTTTCGGGTACGACTGGGCGGTGCAGTCAGGGACTGCCTATCACGCACTCGTCGAGGGGGAGGGCGCGGTCCGAGTTGCCAATCGCGCGCGCCGACGGGTGCGTATCGTGCCGGTCTTGGCGCCGGCTGTGTGCGACAACGCCCGTTTGTTCTGGGATGACATCGCGTCGCTGGTGCGACTTGCCGGTCGCTCGCTGTTCGTCCGCAAGCTGGTCGTAGCTGCTTTTGGCCTGTTCCATGACCTGGTAGGGCTGGCCATGCCCGTGAGCAGCTATGAGCAGCTATGTAGTCGTTCGTTGGATCGTCGTATCGACGAGCTCGCCCGTGGCGCGATGATCTGCAGCGTTGGCGAACTTCGTGACGAGTGGCTTCCCATGATCGAGGCGGAGCTGGCGGGGCTTCTGAGCGCACTGCGTGCGGCCGAGCGTGCTGGCCTGGCGGATGGCAATGGGTATGGCTCCAAGGCCAGCGCTCTACCACCGTTGCTGTCTGCGGGCCTGGACGAGGGCAAGGACGTGCTGGTGGTGACCCGTACGGCGATGCTGGCTCGCGTGTATCGGGAGTACCTGGCGCAGCGGTGGCCGCTGGTGCGGGTAGCATCGCTGGGCGAGTTGGAGGACACCGCTCCTGCGGATGTAGCGGTGCTACTGGGTATGTCACCGAGTTGGGGACGTTGGGTCTACCGGTCCGGCATCGCCGCAGAGCTGGTGGTGTTGGCCTACACCGCATCGAATTCCGACCGGCAGGCTGAGCGGGACATTGATGACGGCTTCGACGAAGCCACCATCGTGGCAAAAGCCATCATGATGCAGACGAAGGTCGGACTAGAAATGTCCGTGCCGAGCCAGCGCATACGAGCCTGTGCCGCTTTGCGCTCTGGGCAACCAATGGCAGGCGGCTTTCAATACCAGGACTTCGACGCAGTCGAAGCAGACATCGACATCCAGGTAAGTGTGCCGCACCCGCCGGAACTACCTCCTCGACTATGGGACGGCCTCCTATGGAGCGGTGTCGAATTCGACCGGATCCCTTCCTCCAAAATTGCATCCGAGGTGGACACTTCGGAGCTTGGCGCAGGTCTTCGTGTGCGGTTTGTGGACGGTACCTGGGCATGGCTGCACGCCCACAGTCTGGTGTGGCGGTGGTGCCGTTCTAGCGGGCGCACCGAGCAGGTCGAAGCCGACCGTCTGGATGCTGGCGACCAGTTGGTGTTCATTGACGGTGACGCCCACAAAACTCTGTTGGCCAAGGTATTGGAGGTTGCGGGGGAAGTCCCGGAACTCGCGGTGGCTACCGTCTGGGTAGAGCAGTGGCGTGCCGCAGTGAGACGTGCCCATACCGTGCACCGCACTTACCATGGGTTACATCGGGCATTGGTGAAGTTTGGCTGCCGTGTCCAGGCACAAACCGTTCGCCTTTGGTGCACTGGGACCACCATCGGTCCCGACGACCCGGCTGACGTGCGGCGCCTGGGTGATCTGCTCGAAGACCGCGTCTTGACGACCAACCACTGGGAGATATGGCGCGCGATGCGGACACTGCGCCATTCGCATGTTCGGCTGGGCCGTCGCCTGACCATGTTGACTCGTCTGCTCGGGCCAGCGACCCAAAAGGGCCGTTTACCTTCCGACGAAATTCTCGATCAAGCTAGTGGGTTGACGGCGGGCGATGTTGAGACCGCAGTGGTGGTGGTGCGCGTGGCACAGATCGAGCGCTACGCCGCCGTTCCACTGATTGTGACCGGTCAGCGCCGCGATGCCGACGATCCTGATGAGCCCTTCGACACCGACCAATGCGGGGAGCAACCATGAGTATCTTCAACCCAGAGTTCACGCCGACCAGGGCGCATCAGGAGGCGATGGCAGATTACCTGGCGTCGGCGGTGGTGGAGGACGCCACTGGGGTAAGCGGAGGAGATACCTGTGTGGGCGAGCCCCCCTCGGCTCGGTATTACCTCGCCAGCCTGGCACCGACGGACTTGAACCTGTCAGTGAACGTTGTGCGCATGGGCCGGGCCACGCCATCCTCTTTGGGATTCGAGTTTGAGATCACGGGCGATGCCGCCGAGCTATTGGTGAGCGCATCGGCGAGCTGCTACTACCGGCGGATGCCGACCTACACCGAGCAGATCAACTATCTGGCAGACAGACTGGGCACGGCCGATTCCTATCGACTGGCTCCAGTATTCCAAAAGGTCGACGTCGAGGTGGGTCCCCTGCCGGTCGCGGTAGGTACTGGCACGCCGACCGTTGTGGTTACCGGCCAGCAGCAGTTCGCGTCGGAGTTCGCCCGCGTCCGCGGCACAGCTGAGGCCGATCGACGTGTGGAGCGACGACATGGCGACGACCGACGTGAACGCTCTGTTCCCTCTGATGCCCTGACATCAGAGGAGGCCTTCGAGACCTGGGTTGAGCAAACCAACGCCGGCGATGCGGTCTTGCCGTCCTTCGAGGCACACATCCACCTGACTAGCAGGCCTGTGGAGGGCCGAATTCGGGTGGCGGTGAATCTAGAGAACAAGTCTACGGACCCAACCGTTGTGGTTCAGGGACGTGGCCGCTCAGCTGGCCAGGAGCGCCACGACGAATCGCGTGACCATTTCCTGTTCCGGGCGCGGCTTGCCGTTCGTGCACAGGCAGGGGTTGTACTTCCAATCCGCATGAATTTGGGTCCTGACGCCTACCGCTATGACCGAGATCTACCCGGCTATGCCAGTAACTGCGGAGTGGAGAAGCTTACCGACTCCGAAGACCGACTCGTGGGCCTGTGTAGCGTCCCAGCGCCGGTACATCAGACCAGCAGAGCCTTTGCCCGCCAGCATGCGGCCACCGAATACGCGATCTTGGAGTCCGACCCGCTGCCGGTCCTCCGTGAACTGGCTGAGGATCTGGCCGCCTACCATGACGATCCCGCGTGGAGCATCGACGGTCTCGAACCAGATCTTGCTTCACGAAAGGCTCAAGACCGGGAGGCATTCAGTCACGAGATCGCCCGCTTCGCCGACGGGCTGCAGTGGCTGGAACGGGATCCGCGACTGCTGTTGGCCTTTAAGCTGACCAACAAGACGATGTACCGCCTCGGGCAGAAATCCGAGCGCCTGCACTCCGGGTGGCGTCTGTTCCAGTTGGTTTTCCTTGTGAGTCAACTGTCTGCGCTGGCTTGGCGTGAACACGACCCTGATGAGTTCACTAAGGGTCTGTGGGGCGACCCGAACTCCGGTGACCCCACGCAAGCGGTCAGCGTCCTTTGGTATCCCACTGGAGGAGGGAAGACCGAGGCATATCTCGGTTTGACAGTGTGTTGCCTGTTCTACGACCGAGCCCGTGGCAAGATCAGTGGCATCAGCGCGTGGTGCCGATTCCCGCTACGGCTGCTGTCATTGCAGCAGACTCAGCGACAGTTGGACGTCGTGGCTATGGCCGACCTCGTACGAGCTGAAGCGGCTGATGAACTGCGGCAGGTAGGGGGCGCCCCCGGTGCGCCATTCAGGATCGGCTTCTACGCCGGTGGCTCCAACACGCCGAATTCCTTGAACGAGGCTGGACTGGTCGACCGGCTGCGCCGTGACGAGACGGCTCGCAACCGGTATCGGCTGGTCGACCGGTGTCCCTATTGCCGACAGCGCAGCATTGTCGTGCCGCCCCCCGATCCAGACGCCCTGCAGCTCCAACACCGCTGTCAACACCCAGAGTGCGGCAAGACGCTACCTCTGTATGTCACTGATCGCGAAATCTACCGATACCTGCCAGCAGTATTGGTCGGCACGCTGGACAAGCTCGCCGCCATCGGCCTGTCCGACCGGTTCGGTTCGTTGCTTGGGGACGTTGACTGCAAGTGCAAACTGCACGGCTATGGGCGCGGCGGTAAATGTCACGAACGCGCGTCACATCACCCGAAGGTGCCTCTGACCGAACTCGATCGGCCGCTGCACGATCCGTCCCCAACGCTAGAGATCGTTGACGAACTGCACATGGTGAATGAGGAACTGGGGGTCTTCAGCGGGCACTATGAAGGGCTCCTGGCTGCGGTGCAACAGACCCTGTCGGCCTCTACCCGCCCCGACCGCCGTGGTGTCCGGATGAAGGTGATCGCCACTAGTGCGACGATCCGTGGAGAGGATCGCCAGTGCGAGCACTTGTTCGGGTTGCGTTCGGTCGTGGTTCCACTTCCTGGTCCGTCGCTGCACGAATCCTTCTACTGGCAAGTCGACCCCGAGGCGCCACTGCGCCGCTTCGTCGGGGTGCTGCCCACCCGGACCACGGCGGAGATGACGGTGGTCCGCATCCTGACCGCGGCGCACACCGCAATCCGCCGCCTGCAGGAGCGCGTCCTCGTCCCCGAGTCGCTGGCAACCCTTCCGGCCGCCGACCTAGACGCCCTAGTGGACCTGTATCGCACCAGCCTTACCTACGTCACTAGTCTGGTGGATTTCGGCAAAATCCGGCGCTCGATGGACACCCAGGTCAACGAATATCTGCGCCAAGACGGCTGGGAGGAGGTGAAGGTCGCCGAGCTCAAGGGGGAGACCCCGTTCGACCAAGTCGGCGAGACCCTCAAAGACCTCAGCACCCCTGGGGGACATAACGAGGCGGTCGTGGCTACCAGCATGGTTAGTCACGGCGTTGACGTCGATCGGCTCAATCTCATGGTGTTCAATGGCATGCCCCGGGCCATGGCCGAATACATTCAAGCTAGCTCACGGGTTGGCCGTGCGCATCTCGGCATTATCTTCATGATCTTCAATGCGGTTCGGGAACGCGACCGCTCGCATTTCCGTTACCATGGGAAGTTCCACGAATACCTGGATCGCATGGTCGAGCCGGTTGCGATTAACCGGTGGAGCCGTTTCGCAGTGCGTCGGACTCTGCCCGGGGTGTTGATGGGCTATCTACTGCAGGTAGCAAACCGCGCATTTTGGGATGCTGGTGGGGCGCCCGCCCACTTGCACGAGTTGGGCCGCGTCAAAGCCGCGTTGCGTGTTCCCTCGGCGGGTGGGTTGCCTGCGGTGCAACTACAGGCGCTGCTGGATTCCTTGTACCAGGCATATCTCGGCGACCGAGATGAGGCACATGAACTAATCAACGATCTCGACGAGCGCGTCCGCAGGGCGGTGGACACATTGCGAGCGGCTGGCGCGGCTGCTGGGGCTGTGGGGGGCAGTCGTGCCTACCGTGCCACTGCGGACAATCTTGGGATGGAGCACCAATCGATGACGAGCCTTCGAGACGTCGCCGAGGGCATCCCGTTCATCACTCTTCCGGACCGGAGGTCCTAGTGGCGTTTGACCCTCACGACCGCGATATGCAGCGCGCCCGTGGTCAAGTCCTATTCCGATACCGGCCTGACCAGACCTTCGATCACAATGGTGGTTTCATCGCGCAGGTCCGCCAGTACGCTCACGACGAGACCTACGATGGCCCGACCCTGGACCGAGATTTTCTAATTACCGAAGCAATGCGGTTGGTCCGTCGGTGGCGAGCTGAGGGCCGAGCCCAGGGAGGCGTGGATCGAGCTCCAGAGTTCCCCACCGATCAACCACTCGCCTCCGCCCATTACCAGATCGTCATTCCAGGCAAGGTCTTCTGCCGCGTCTGGCCACGCGTGATCCGCTGCGCCCGCGCCGTTTGCGGACGTGTCTGGGAAGCCCAAGATCCCCGCGCCGGCCACGACTGGCCCGGCCCATGCCCCAGCTGCGGCCATGTCAACGGCAATCGGCAACTGCAGTTCGTGTTCGCCCACCCGTGCGGTGAACTCCAACCGATGAAACCTCCCGGAAACTGTGGGCGTGGCCATAGCACCTTCCGACTCAATGACCGTGTCAGCCGGTTCAAAGACTTCCGGTGGGAGTGTCTGTCCTGCGGTATTAGCCTGCATCTTCAGGCTTTCTGCCCCAACACTGCGGGATGCTCATGGCCGACCAAGACGATGGCCCCTCTGCTGCATACCGCCGGGTCAGCCTACGCCGGACAGGGGTTGAACCTAGTTAACGTGCTTACCAAGGCCCAAGCCCGTACCACCAAAGCGCCCGGCTACATCGTCGCGACTCTGGCGCGCTGGCTGGGGGAGTGTAGTCAGGAGGACTACCAGCGCCTAGTGTCCGCCCCTACTTCCGCAGAGGTCCCGCAAGAGGTACTCGACTCGATCGCCGCCATGTACAACGCGGGGCTGACGGAACAAGCCGAGGCGCTACGTCGCCGGTTCGTTCCCGTTGACCTGGAGCGACTCGCGGATTCGGTACAGAAAATCCTCGGCTACGACCCGCTACAAGACGAACGAGGCCAGGCGCTAGCCGCCAGCCTGTCCACCTACCAACGAGTCCTGGAACTGGACCAACTCACCCTCGACCGGTTGAAGCAACAGGCCGCCACTCCTGCACGGCGTGACCTGTACTCTACCTACCCGGCCGTGCTATCCCATGCCGGCTATGACCCCGACCGTACCTGCCTCCTGGGTGACTTCCCGGTGACATATCTCGCAGTCGGTTACTCCCGCACCGGCTTCAGCCCGGCCGAGGCCGATCTCGTCCCCCACCGGGGAAAGGTCTCCCGCGGGTCACCGATGACCACCCTGCTCTTCGCGCACCCCACCACCACCGAGGCCTTGCTGTTCGCGCTGGACGAAGATCGCGTCCGACGATGGATCTTGGCCAACAAGCTCGTGCATTCGTCTCGCGTGGGCAACGCTGCCGACCTTCGACGGTGGTTCGTCGCTCACCTCAACCCTGCGGACGGACAACTCCCCGACTTCCCTGCCGATATCAAACCGAGCCATCCACAATGGGCCGCGCGCCAACTGTTCGGATTGCTGCACACCCTTGCCCATCAGATGCTTCGCGCGCTATCTGTCGACTCGGGCTACTCGGAGACTTCTCTCTCGGAGTACCTGTTCCCCTACGAACTATCCTTCGCCCTGCATCCCAACGGACACAGCGAATTCAGCATCGGCGCACTGCGTACTGTCCTGGAGCAAAATCTCGACGCCGTGGTTAACAGAGCACTCGACAATGATACTTGCCTCTACGATCCCCATTGCATGCACGCTACTGAAGGCGCCGATCACGGCTGTCTCCTCCTCCCTGAAACCGCCTGCCGTTGCTGGAACCGCTACCTCTCGCGCTGGTATCTGTACGGATCCCCAAAACGCAACATAGTCGGATATTGGAGTCCCGAGTTGCAGTGATATTGGAGTTAGCCCGGTTTGTGGGCACCTGTTCTCTGGGGAACCCTATTCCCAGATAGTCGTTTGGCACAGCAGACATCCTTCCGCCGGAGTTTCGCCGGCAGATGGTGGAGCTGGTGCACGCGGGACGAACGCCGGAGGAGCTGGCCAAGGAATTCCAGCCGTCCACGCAGTCGATCTGTACCTGGGTGAGTCAGACATACCTGGATGACGGTCGCCGCCGTGCTGATGGCCCTGGCCAGCCCCGAGAAGGACGAGCTGGCCCGGTGGGTTCGCTCGTTTTTCGCTGCACAGCTGGTCATCGTCGCCGGAGTAGCAGCCGTGAAGGTACGTGGCGCCCTGGGTGTCATAGTAGACGGCCGGCAACCGGTTCGGCTGGCTGCGGATGCCCAGCCCGTCCGGCGTGGGCCGGATGCCGAGCACCGAAGACGAAGGTCCGCTCGGGCAGCCGAGCCAAGGCGTACTCAATCTGATTGAGCGTGGTCTCGAAGTTCCGGTCGGGTGAGTCTTCAAATCATATGCTGAGCAGCAGCACCTGGACGCCCTCACCACCGCCTGTTCACCTCGGCCATGCTTTACGACCATGTCCGCGCCTTCGCCGACATGATGCTCAACCAGCTCAAGGCAGGCCAGCCCGATCTCGCTGTAGGCGGTGGATCACATCGCGAACGATGTCCTCGTCACCTTGGACGAGTCAGGCGATGACCGGCGCAGCTATTGTCCCTTTGGAGCCCAGTTTCAATCGATGGAGAAGAGTGTGGTGGGTTCTTCGGGTCTATCGGTCAGGAGGGACTCGGGTACGGGCTGATGCTGAGTGATCGCCGCGATTGCAAGACGGACTCGGTCTTCATGTACGTTCGAGGGCTGGGGATTAGGAGTCAACCTCTCCGCCCAGGTACGGCCCGGATGGAGGGTATCCCAGGGAGAACGGGCTTGATCGTAGCGGCCCCTGCCAGGGTCGTTGTTTCCGAACCCATCCAGAACCTTGTTCCAGACGGGGGTGTATCGCTGAAGTAGCCCATACTCGCCAAGAGGGATCCATATATCACGTACACGCAGATAGCGAACGCGAAAATCGCTGGCCTTGAGTGTGCTCTGAGCGGCTTCGATCGAACGCAGGTGCTTGCCGATTCTAAGGTGCAAGGTCTTGTCCTTGGCGCCCTGCACGTTGCCGTGACGACTCCCACTGGCCGCGGCCTTGCCGACGTAGATGGGTATGGCTCCTGGGCCGACGTCCAAGCTGTCGGGTCCTGCTTGCCGGCGACAGAGTTCGGCGAGCGGCGCATAGAGATCGAAATCCCCCACGTAGTACAAGGCGTAGAGGCCGGGCCCGAAGAAGGCCGGAGGAGGCAGCCGATGGACAGGTTGACGCTCAAGCGCGTCCGCGACTCCTCGCGCGAGATTCTCCTCGTCAAGAGGGTTGTAGGGTTCGTTGCCTCTGTGAACGCTCGCCATGATCCAAGGCTATGTTGTAGCGATATATTGGCGGACATAACGATCTGGGTCATCATGTGGATCACGGTCGGAGAGCTTGTCGAGTGCTCTCTACGCACTGGGTTCACCGCCAAGGAACATCCCCAAGCTGGGCGATCCGGGTGCTGATGTGCCTCCGCGCTTCTTTGATCAGCTTGTCGCGGTCGTGGGTGCTCTCGCCATAGGTGCGGTTGCGACCCTGATGCACGGTATCCCATTTGCTTCGGGCGCTCTGCCGTGTCGACGATCCTTGTTCGTTACTGCCGAAGCCGCGCAGGATGGCGTTCCATACGGGCTGGTAGTTGACGCGCAGGCCATTCTCGCCAAGATCGGCGTGAACGTCGGGCATGCGCAGGAGGCGTACAGCGAACTCCGCTAGGCGGAGCCCACCGCCCTCGATGGAGCGCGCATGTCCCCGGACTCGGGACCAGAGTGGGGTCCTGCCTCTGACCGCGACACCCGTCGCGCTGTTGTGTGATAACGACTGCCCGACGTAGACCGGGATGTCGTGCGGGACGAGCGGTGCGTATAGGGGCTCGGTCTCGCTTATGTAGTAGATCGCGTAGAGGCCCGAGCCATCGAACCGCGGGATCTCCGGCGCCAAGGGGATCAGCGGCTGAGCCTCGAGCTCTCGGCAGATGACAGAGGTGATGTTCCTGGTGTCTAGCGGATCATAGAACTGGGGGGCGTAGTCCGGCACTCGTGAAAGGTTACCCGTGAATCGGATCACGGCGGGCTGCTCTCGCGGTCGGTCTCCCATAGGTTCTCGAACAGGTCGAATAATTCTCCGGAAAGGGCTTGAAGATCAACAACTCCGCGGTATGCTTTCATAGTGCTTGATCAGGGAGAAGGGCAAGTCCGGGATCGTTCCGCCGTAGAGCTGTTCGCCGGCGGAGGTGGACTGGCGATGGCGGTCCACCGTGCTGGCTTCCGGCCGCTGCTGTTCAATGAGTTCGCCAAGCGGGCCTGTGAGACCTTGGCGTCCAATGGAGCTGAGCGGGTGCCGGAGGGAGAGGCGCCTTGGATCCCCGAGCCCGGCGAGGCGTGGCCACTGATCGAAGGTGACGTGCGCGGGGTTGATTTTGAGTACCTTGCCGGCAGGGTCGATGTGCTCGCGGGCGGCCCTCCCTGCCAGCCGTTCAGCTTGGGGGGAGTGGCCAAGGGGGATGAGGATGAGCGGAACATGTTCCCGCAGATGTTCCGCGCCATTCGAGAGATGAGACCCCAGGCGGTTATCTGCGAGAACGTCCGTGGACTTCTCCGACCCTCCTTCAAGCCCTACTTCGAGTACATCCTTCGCGAGATGGAGCTCCCCTTCGAGGAGCGTCTTGAGAATGTGACCTGGCAGGAGCATGATGCTGTGCTTCGCGAGCGCATCGCGGAGGGGGATGGAGATACATCGCGGCGCTATCAGGTAATCATGACTCCTGTAAACGCTGCCGACTACGGCGTTCCTCAGATCAGGCAACGGATCATCATCGTCGCCTTTCGTGCTGACCTTGGTGTTGATCTCGAGAGGTTCAAAAAGCTCATCGAGCCGACGTTCTCAGAGGCGGCACTAATCCGTTCCATGGTTGAGGGTGACTATTGGGAGCGGCACAACGTGCCCGAACAGGTCAGGAAACGTGTACTTGAGCGGCTGCCGACCGTACTTCCGCTGGCTGACGGCAAACGTCCTTGGCGTACCCTCCGAGACGCGATAGCGGGTATCGAGGGCATCGAGGGCTGCGAGAAGCCGCTTCCTCCTGTTCCTGCCGAGTGGCTTGATAGGCAAGAGCACTATCTTGGGGGCTTCAGAGACCATATTGGCTGGCCCGACGCGCGGATCTATCCTGGGCACACGCCCAACGAGCTGGATCGTCCCGCGAAGACGGTCAAGGCGGGCGTCCACGGGGTCCCTGGGGGCGAGTCGGTCATGATGCTCGATGATGGTACACATCGTTATATGACCGTCCGGGAGGCTGCTCGTGTCATGACCTTTCCTGATGACTGGAAGCTTCAAGGGCCGCGCGGAGAGAAGATGCGTCAGCTCGGCAACGCTGTGCCGGTTCTGCTTGGGGAGGTCTTCGCTGAGGCGGTAGCCGACGCGTTGGATGAGGCTGAGCACAGGTCATGACCGAAGGGGTCTCCAGCTCAGGCCGGTGGAAGGACAAACCGCCCCCTGATCGGGCGTGGAAAGGGCGCAAGGGCCGCAGCCGGGAGGCAGCCGCAGTCGAGCAGGATCGGGCTGCTGGCGGGCGGCACCGTCGAATGGTCGATCTCGGCGACGGGCGTTACGCATGTGCCTCCATCTACCTGAAGCTCCTTCCGAAGACTCGACGTATCCGCGCTTATCTCCGCTGGTCGGATCGGGGACGTTCTCCAGCTCGGTATGTCGGCGAGGTTGACCACGAGACGCGAGAGGAGAATCTCGCCCAAGGGTGGCGGATGGCCATGGAACGGGGTCTCCTCGTCGATACACCACCTTCAGGGGAACGCGCCCAGGAGCCCGTGTCATGGGCTTCCACCCCGGCTGTCCGCGCTGTAATGCGCGGGAACAGGAGTCGTGACACTCGTCCGGAACTCGCACTCCGCTCGGCAGTGCATGCTCTTGGCCTCAGGTACCGAGTCGGTATTCGCCCGCTTCCTGTAGTGCGGAGGACCGCCGATCTTGTGTTCACACGGGACAAAGTCGCGGTCTTTCTCGATGGCTGCTACTGGCACGGCTGCGACAAGCACTACCGGCCTGCACGCAAGAACTCAGAGTTTTGGGCGGCCAAGATAGCGGCGAACCAGAGCCGAGACCGGGAGACCGATCGCCTTCTGCAGCAAGCTGGCTGGGAGAGCATCCGTGTGTGGGAGCACGAGCGCCCGGACGTCGCCGCCGCTCAGATTGCTGAGCTGCTCAAGCTAAAGCGCCCTCGAAAATAACATGACAAGCTCTATCTCGTTGCGCTGACATCCTGACCGGCGACGCGCATGGATTAGGACGAAGCCGGCTCGACTCTCCACATCCTGAGGACGGTGTGCCGAACTTCGAGATCAGCCACACGTCCGAGGAGGACGTGCCTCCGCTTCTCGCCGGGGTCAAGTTCCTGCCCTTGAGGGCTAGCGATCACCAAGATCGGTTGGGGCTCCGTTCCATCGACGACGGCGTTGATGCCGGCCCACACTAGGTCCCGAAGCGTCTTTGGCGGCCCCCAGATCATGAGGCGTTTGTGCTGGCCGTTTTGGATATGGCAGCGAAGGGGTTTCTCGCGGATCGAGTTCTCGACGGCCGACCATTCTGCGCCCATGACCTGCTTGGATATCTGATCCGGGCTGGGAAGTCTAATGCTGACGAGGTCGGCGAGGTTGCCGATGCCGCTGCGGGCTCGGGCGTACTCCTTTATGGGTACATCCTTCAGCCAATAGCGGATCTTGTCGCGGTGCAGGTAGCGTGATAGCTCGCCGCCGATCTTTGGGTCGTCCAGCCATCGGTTGTACTGGTTGGTGCGCTGTCGGTCGGTCATGCCGTCCCAGTCGAGTTCGGCTGCCTGCCGGTAAACCTCAATGATGACGGAGCGGCGCAGATCTTCGGGAAGTTGGCTCATGGTCAGTGGAATGCCTCAGGGTGGGGGAACTGGAGTCGGGCTTCGTCGAGGGCGGTCTCCAAACTGGCCGCGTCATTGATCCATTCTCGCATGAGACTTTCGGCTCGTTGGTCGCTGAACTCGAACGTAGTGCCGCGTTCGGCCAGCCTGAGAGTTTCGATCTCGTCGGCGGCGATGCGTTGGCTCATGTTCAAGATTGCGGCGACGCGGCGGATGTCACTGACGAAATCGAGGACCTCGACGTGTTTCTTGCCGGGCCGGAGGCGGAGGCCACGACCAAGCTGCTGGACGAAGATTCGGCGACTGTGCGTTACACGTGCGAAGCACAAGATGTTGACGTCAGGGATGTCGACGCCCTCGTTGAGAATGT
This sequence comes from Nonomuraea sp. NPDC048826, assembly GCF_043198225.1. Lineage (NCBI taxonomy): Bacteria > Bacillati > Actinomycetota > Actinomycetes > Streptosporangiales > Streptosporangiaceae > Nonomuraea > Nonomuraea sp. NPDC048826. The sequence continues at coordinate 13,601 of NZ_JBICUQ010000010.1, forward strand.
CCACAGCGGTGATGATCGGAACATCGCCGTTGCGGAAGCGCATAAGACGTAGCTGACGCTCGCGTCGGTCCAGGCGTGCGTGAACGGCTTCCGCGCCCTTCCATTGCGGAACGTGGTTAAGCATCTCGGCCAGGCGTTCTGCGTGCTCGATAGTTCGGCAGAAGACCACAGCTCGAGGGTCCGGTGTTTGGCCCCACACGTTGATTAGGCGGTCGCGGATGGCCTCATCCCGCTCGGGCAGGAACAGCTTGGCGTTGAGATCCTTGATCGTGTAGCTGTGCTCGCTAGCATCCTGCACGAAGTCCCAGTCGATGTTGTCCGCGTAGAGTCGGTAGCGGACTTCGGCGAGGTAACCGAGGTTCATGCCGTCCTCGATGCCGAGGCAGAAGCTCGGCTCACCGAACGCCTCGCGGATGTCGAACTGGTCGCCTCTCCAAGGGGTGGCGGTCACACCGAACTGTTGGCTAGCCGAGAGGATCTCAAGGAGTTCGGATAGCTGCCCATCTTCTCCCACGTGGTGGGCTTCGTCGACCATGACAAGTTCTGGGCGGTATCCCTTCTTGGCGAAGTTGAAGGCGCTCGCGACCGTCGCGCAGGTCACGCCGCGCAGATCGTCGGGTTTAGTGTCGCCGGTGAGGAGCTGTGTCCGGACGGTCTTGGGCAACTGTGACCACAGTGCGCGTTCGAGTTGTTCAACAAGGTCCTTGGTGGGTGCGACCACGAGGATCTTGGCGTTCGGAGCTCGGTGCAGGTGCCTGGCTATAACCTCACCCCCGACCACGGTCTTGCCGAGGCCGGTTGCGAGGATCAAAAGGGCTCGCCCGGAGCTGTCGAGGTCCTCAACAACGTTCTCGAAAGCCTTGATTTGGTACGGGCGCAGCGTCTGTGCTGGTAGTCGTGGGGCGCTGTATCGGTCGTCGCCGTAGAGATCGAGAAGTTCTTTGCCGGACCAAAGCTCGACGCGGATGCCTACCGCCGCGAGTTCGTCCCGCCGCTTTCGCGTTTGAGGGCCGTAGTGGGCATTCGTCACGACGACCGCGTGGTCGGCTGCGTAGAAGGCCTTGGCGTTGATGACCTCGTCGATGGCGGAGGCCGGCACAGTACCGCTGTCCTTCCACTTGGCTTGGAACACCCATCGTTGCCCACCGCGAATGGCAAGCAAATCGCCGCCCTGGTCGTATGAGCCATCGATGTTGATTACATCGCTGAAGCCGAGGTGCCAGGTGAGCCGTTCCAGCTGTCGAGTGAATCCGGTGGGGCCAAGCGCTCTGAGGAACGCCGGGTCCACGAAGGAGGCGTTCATCATTTCCCCATCCGAATGACGATGTCGTCGAGCGTGTCGATCGCGAGTCTCGTCATCGCGAGCTCTCGGCGGCTCTTGAAGCTGTGATCCGACAGAAATCCGCCGATCGTTTCCAGGAGACGTGCTACGTATCCCACTTGCCTGTCGCGAGCTTCAGCGGCGGTCCAGCTGGCCCATGCTGCGGCGAAGACTTTGTCGTCCATGAACGCCGCTGGAGCACTTCGGAGCAGTGAAGCAACGGCCTCGTAACTCAGGTACGAGCTGAACCGCCCGTCTTGCGTGGCGGCAAGCCAGTCAAGGCGGGGATCCACGCGCGCCGCCTCGCTCTCAGCTTGAAGCTTGCTCTCGTTTGAGAGGCGTGCCCACATCTCCGCAGCGACAGGAGCGATCACCGGACCGGCCAGATCACGGATTCTGCGGAGGCATGATTCGGCTCGATCGCGGAGCGCGGAGCTCGTTGTGCGCTGGTCGGGAAACTGCCGAGTCACCTCGGCGGCTATGACGGTGAACTTGGTATCTGTGTCACGGGCGAGCGCGCGAAGGACCTGAGCGATTTCCATGATCGCGTAGTCGCGAGGGTCCCGACCGAACTCGCGGAAGATCTCGTGATCCCCGTACACGTAGACTTCCAGGTCCACACCCGAGGTGACCCTTGCGACAGCGGGCATAGGATCACCGCTTGCGTCAGTGACCGGCACGGTGGTCTCGTAGACAGACACATGGCGCTTGCCCATGCCGAGCACGATGATCTGGCCATCGAGATCGTGTAGACGTCGGCCATGCTGCCGATACCGAGCGTAGCGTTCGTCCTCTGTCTCGGCTGGCGGGTCGGGCTCACGCGAGACCGGAGGTTGTGGTTCCTCACCATCGGCCGGCGGCTCGGCGGGAGGTAGCGGGTCTAGTCCGGTACGGCCCGAGAGGTCATCGTCGCCAGTCTGAGGAGGTGACTGGTCTTCGCCGGTGGTCTCCCTATTTTTCGCTTCCTCGTGCGCAAGGACGGCTTGATACCACTTGTCGTCCGGCTGATACTCGGGCAGGCCTCGGTGGAACTGGTTACCCCAGTCGTGAGCCAGTTTGTGAGTTGCGCTGCTCCCATTACCGGGGATCAGGCAGCGGAGCCCGGGGTCGTTCTCCTGGAAGGCTTTGAAGAGGATCGCTAGAGGCGAGTCGTTTTCCTGGAATCCGCGTTCCTTGGCCTTCTTAGGGCGCATCGGACCTTCTCCGCGCAAGTAGCGGACTGTCTCATGCCAGTCGCGGGAGGACCGGTCGAAGTCGGTCTTCTGATAGTTAACCGGCACATGATCGATGTGGATTTCGCCGACCAAGCGGCCCTGGTTATTGGGGATCTCGATCGGATATTCGGTCAAGGTTTCGCCACTGTCGAGGTCGACCCATGTGAACAGTGACTTGTCGCTGGAGAGGATCTTGCGTCCGTGGCGAAGGAAGTCGATGCCGTAGTCGGACTCGTCCAGGTAGCGCTGGACCCCGAGCCAACCGTGCATTTTGCGGTGGCGGAGCTCAAGCCGATCACTTCCGCACTCAACGCACTTGGCGACGTCGAAGTGATGGTGCCAGTACCCGCACTCCATGCAGGCGTAGGCGTCGGTCAGCTTGCGGTCGATCTCTCGGACTGCGCTGATTTCTGTGCCGTGGCGCTTGACCGAGCGGGAGGCGGACCAGACGCAAGGGATGTGTGGCCGCACCCGCTTGCCGTTGATATACAGACTGATCCCCAGGCCAGCCAGGGTGCCGTCGTCCGGGAGCTCGGGGACCGGGCTTCGATCACGCAGCAAGTACGAGTAGACGCGTCCCAGCTGCTGGTGGACCGTTGTGACGGTCTTGGGCCTCTTGAGAGCCTCCAACATGTTCGACTTGAGCTCGCTGACAGTGATCATCGTGCCATGGAGGCCGGGATCGTCCTTCGCCTCACGGCGCAGTGGCACATGAAAGGACTCCCTGTGCTGCAGACTTCGGAGGTCGATCTCTACGGCGAGCCAGAACATGTCGCCGGCGCGGGTCGTCCGGACAGTGGTCTTATTCCCAAGCCGGGCTGTGGCGATATTGAAGCCCATCCCGAAGAGCCCGAGGCTGCCGTAGCGCGAATTCCCCGAGAAGCCTGCGCGCAACGCGTTCTCCAGCGTTGACTTGCTCATGCCGCGGCCGTTATCGAATACGGACACCTGGGCGTCCTCCGGCGCGCTGGTGGCCTTCGGCAGGGTGATGTGTATGGTCGGCGGCTCTGCAGGGTCCCTGTCGGGATCCGACTGGAACTCATCGAAGGAGTTGTCGACCAACTCGGCGAGGCACTGCCACGGCTGATAGGGGATGTCCCCCAAGACCTCGAGCAGACGTGGCGACGGGGTGAGGTCCAGCTCGTCGGGTCGGTCCTCGACTTCGGGCCCCTCGTCGTACTGGCCGGTGGTCAAGTTGTCCTCCAGGTGCTCGGCCGCATGTTCACGGCGTCGTGTGTCAAGTGAACACCAACGGACTGACATCTCGTGGGCACATAGGGACGTCGCGATCAACCTGCGATCCAAGAAGCGCGCCCGACGTTTCGCCCTTCGAGAAGGGGCTTGCCGCGGCCGCCTTCGCAGCCTTGCTGTAGTCGGCCATGCTCAGCGTGGCGACGCTTGCGCTCCTCCTGATGAGCACAGCCTTGAGGTGAGAAGACTAAGGGACACACATGGCTACTAAAAGTGTGTGAGTGTACGCGCTACGTAGTTATCCGGTTGTGTTTTCTTACCGCTTGATATGCAATGTACGGAATGGATTGTCGCGTATGTGGAGGTTGATGCTCGAAGAGGACAAGCTGCCGAATCTTGATCAATGGTGGCCAATCTGCTTATATCGTTGATCGGGCAACTCCTCTGGTTGGCCTATTCCAAGCGAGGCACGATGGTCTTAGCGCGAGAGCACGAGCAGAACGTGCTCCAAGGGGACTTCGGTGAGGCGTGGATCGAGGCGGTTGCGGCGGGTTCTGGCATCCTGCATGGAAGACCCACGTCCCTAGACCTACAGAAAGCGGACGTTCAGCTGTTTCTGCGAGGTCTCGTGCGGGGTACGTACAACCCCGCAGTCCTCGTTCAGGTCAAGACCGCGATAGATCTTCGTCAGCTCGATGACGGTGATTACAGCTACGACTTGGATGTTGAGACATACGAGATGTTAAGACGTGATGATCATTCTGTTCCGAGGATACTCGCCGTGATCCATGTACCTGCGGATGGTGACTACGTGCGTCTCTGCGCTGATGGGACGCTTCTCGTCGGCCGTGGTGCTTGGGTGTCCTTGGAAGGTCATCCACCATCAAAAAACAGCAGCACCCAAGTGGTGCGCCTCCCCGCGGTCAACACTCTGGACCGTGAGGGACTGCATCGAATGCTAGAGGCTCACGGCGTGCGCAGGTCCACCCCAGTGCCCGACGTAAAGGCGTGGGAATTAACGTGAGTATTCAGGGCAATACTTCTGGGGAGGGAGCCAATATGACGGTCCCCCGGTTGGCTGCGATCGTCGAATACCTTCGAAGCGCGGGCTGGACTCTGGAAGACGATGATGAGCGCACTACGTTGTGGCGCCAGCGCACGGATACAGATTCGGATATGCGAGTTGTTCTTCCAGCTAGCCAAGAAGTCCGAGACTATGCCGACCGCATAGGCGAAGCTATCCGAACGCTGGCGTATGTAGAGCAGCGCCTGCCAGAAGAAATAGCTACAGATATGCGCTATGGTGGTGCGGACAATGTTTCTGTTCGCCTTACGCCCAACGCTCCTTCAGGAGAAGCTCCACTATTTGTTGCGCATGCAGCGATATCAGCGCTGCGTGATTATGTTATCGCCTCAGCTTCAGCGCTCGACAATAACGAGCTGGTCTTGCCGCCACGGCGACCTCAACGAGCGGAGGCATACGCCTCTGAGACTCGCATATCTACGCAACCAGGAAGTTTCATACTCTCCTTAACCCTCCCATTGCTGAATGAGGATGACGGAATTAGGGTCGAGTCGGCTGGCGGACAAGAGGCACTGGTCGGCGTTCCCTTTCACATGTATGGCCGTAGGGTTGCAAACAGGATGCTTGCTGCCGCCGAGAAAGCCCAACGTCTCGCACACGAGGTTGCCGAAGGGGCGCGGCACATATCGACCTTCGGGCGACAGAAGGAATTAGGCTTGAATGCGACCGAAATAGAGGCACTGGGCTCTCTCGGCGGCCCCGATCATGACGTCTATCAGATTCGGTTCTCGCAATCACCTTTAGTATCTGGATCAAAGGAACCTAGAAGGTTCAGGATAACTCCAGGTCAACAACGGATTCTGCATGAGGCCGCCGAGTTCCTCCGGACCAAGCAGCCAAGAACCAACGTTACTGTTATAGGGTTGGTCGTTCGCCTATTTCGCGAAGGTAAGTACGGCAGCGGTGAGGTTGTCATACAAGGTGTAGACGACGACACCGGTCAAGCGCGAAGAGTTCGTGTCGAGCTGAGTGAACCTGATTACAACCTTGCGGTTAACGCGCATAGTCGGGGCCTCCGGGTGGCGGCTACAGGAGATCTGGACATTCGAGGAACCCGACGCTCGCTTCGTCACCTTACTTATTTCTCGATCATTCCTGGTATTGAGGACGACTGATGGCGCAGCACTAGTGCTGTCGGACGGCGTGTTGACAGTATGCTGTCCGTTTCGTGGTCCCCTATAGCTCTGAAGAGCACCAATTGCACCAGAATGGTGCCTTGGCCCTGGTCCTACCGCTGCACCTTCTAGCGAGGCCTCTGGGTGGAAATTGGAGGCCGCTGGCCGACATATTCAAGCGGTTTGCAACGAAGCTCATCATTTGACGGTTAGCCTTCACGAAGGATAGCTGCGGCAGCCGGGAACTCATTACTGCGGCCCTCAACGGAGGGCGATTTCCTGATGCCGATCTGGACGCCCTCGTCCCGGCGGAGCCGGCGTACTGCACGCTTGCTGCCAAAGTGGCGATCCGATCGCGGGCCATGCACCAGCCGAGCCGAGAGGTGACAACCCTTTCGAAGGGCTGCCTACCCAGGATTTCTTGTTGAGCCGATCGCCCCAGCCCCCTACGAGGAGTGCCGACGTCGGCGATCGTCACGGTCGCACACCATGCAAGCCTGCAATATGTATCTCTCCAGCCTTCCTCACATCTTGCTGTAAGACCGAAGTGGATTTCCAAGCCCATGCCGCGAACTGGGTGCCTGTGGTTTCAGGAATCCAGCGTATAGCTATTTGGGTTGCTACCTGGACGTGCCCAGAATTTAGGCACCGACCTCAGCCCTCATGCTCAGTGGCAAGGGCCGGCGAAGCCGGTCTGCGGCAGCCGATCGCCCCGGCCCCGTACGTCGAGCACCGAAGTGAGCGATCGTCACGGCCGGACTGAGCGATTGTGTAATGGGATCGGCAGGCCGAGACCCTGCCGGTCGAGCAAGGAGGCCACGGCCATCCGCCGGGAGTTGGCCACCACCTACCCCAACTGCTACCGCCCCGACCTCGCCAACTCCCTGACCAACCTCGGCGCAACGTTCTTGGAGCTGGGCGCACGGTTGAAGCAGCGGAGATGCAACGAGAAAGCCGAATTGGGGCGGACTATGAGGATTTCTGATCGCTGCCGATCTGCGGCCTATGCCTCCGGGGTCAACGTGCGCGTGGGCGGTGCTGGCCCGGACCGGCCGAAGAGCCGCAGCCGGGCCAGCTTGCCGCCCACGCGCGGCCGAGACGCCGCAGGCGGCTCGGCCCTTGAAGACGTGAAGAAAGTACTCATCGAGTGATCTTGAGCCCTGCTGTGCTGTCCCGGGACATGCTTGACGGGTGAGTCCCAGGACATGGGTGACAGGTGCCGTTATCGGCCAGTCTGGCGTGCGTCGTTGCGGCGTCGTGCGTCAGGAGGCCGGGATTGGCCCTGGTGGATATGTCCGTGGTGGAGCAGCGGTATCGGGCTGTGCTGGCGGTGCTGGTCGGTGGTTCGGTGACCGAGGTCGCCCGCGAGGTCGGGGTGGCGCGGCAGACGTTGTCGGGCTGCGTGTCGCGTTACCGGGAGTCCGGGCTCGGCGGCCTGGTGGACCGGTCGCGGCGCCCGCATTCGTCTCCGTCGCAGATGCCGGCTGAGGTGGAGGTGCTGGTGTGTGAGCTGCGGCGCCGGCATCCGCGGTGGGGACCGGTCCGGCTGGCGCATGAGGCGGGGCGACAGGGTGTCGATCCGCCGCCGTCGCGGATGGGGGTGTATCGGGCGCTGGTGCGTCACGGCCTGATCGAGCCCGGTGCGGGGCGGCGCAAGAAGGTGTATCGGCGCTGGCAGCGGGAGGCACCGATGGAGTTATGGCAGCTGGACATCGTCGGCGGGGTGCTTTTGGCCGATGGGCGCGAGGTCAAGGTGATCACCGGGGTGGATGACCACTCGCGGTTCTGTGTGATCGCCAAGGCGGTGGTGCGGGCCACCGGCCGGGCCGTCTGCCTCGCCTTCACCGAGGCGTTGCGGGCGTTCGGGGCGCCGGGTGAGGTGCTGACGGACAACGGCAAGCAGTTCACCGCGCGGTTCGGTCATGGCGGTGAGGTGTTGTTCGACCGGATCTGCCGGGACAACGCCATCGTGCATCGGCTGACCCAGCCGCGTTCACCGACGACGACGGGCAAAGTGGAGCGCTTCCACCAGAGCCTGCGCCGTGAGCTGCTGCAGGACGCCGGCCCGTTCGAGGACCTGGCCGCCTTCCAGGCAGAGCTGGATGCGTGGGTGGAGCATGACAACACCGCCCGGCCGCATCAGAGCCTGGACATGGCGGTCCCCGCTGACCGGTTCCGTCCGGTGGGTGCTGCGGAGCGGGAGCTGCTGCCGCTGCGTCTGCCGGCGATCCTGACCGCCGCGCCGGATCCGGCTCCTGCTGCCGACGCTGCTGCTGCAACGCCCAAGCCAAAGAGCAGCGACGAGGACATGCCGGCGGCCAGGCGGTCGACGGGGACGGCGGCGTCCTGGTCGGGTGGGCCGGTCGAGTTCGAGCGGGTGGTGCAGGCCAGCGGCAATCTGGGGGTGACGGGTAAGCAGTTCTGGCTGGGTCCGGCCCGCGCCGGTCAGGTGATCACGTTCTGGGCGGATGTGAATGTGATCCATCTGCTGGTGGGCGGGGTGCGGTTGAAGAGCCTGCGCTCGCATCTGTCGACCCGTGATCTGGCCCGGTTGTTCGCCGGCGGCGGCCGGTCGGCGGGGCCGTCGCCGCTGCCGCGGGCGGAGAACGACGCGGTGGTGGAGGTGGAGCGGACGGTGACCAACTCCGGTTTGGTCAGCCTGGCCGGCCGGTACCTGCTAGTGTCATCCGCCTGAAATTCGTCGGCAATATTTGGCGAGGGATTCGAGGATCTCCTCGGCGGTCTTGGTCCAGACGAAGGGCTTGGGATCGGCGTTCCAGCGATCCATCCAGGCGCGGATGTCGTGCTCCAGCGCTTGGACGCTCTTGTGCACTCCTCGGCGGATGAGCTGGTCGGTCAGGTAGCCGAACCAGCGCTCGACCTGGTTGATCCAGGAGGAGCCGGTCGGGGTGAAGTGCATGTGGAAGCGGGGGTGCCGGGCCAGCCACGCCCTGATCGCCGGTGTCTTGTGGGTGCCGTAGTTGTCGCAGATCAGGTGGATGTCCAGCTCAGCCGGCACCGTCTTATCGATAGTGACGAGGAACTTCTTGAACTCGGCAGCGCGATGCTGGCGGTGCAGTTCGCCGATGACGCTTCCGTCGGCGATGTTGAAGGCGGCGAACAGGCTGGTGATGCCATGACGAACGTAGTCGTGGGGGCGCCGTTCAGGCATGCCCCGCATCATCGGCAGCACCGGCTGCGACCGATCCAGCGCCTGGATCTGCGACTTCTCATCGGCGCACAGCACCACCGCGCGTTCCGGCGGGTCGTGATAGAGGCCCACTACGTCGACGACCTTCTCTACGAACAGCGGATCGGTCGACAGTTTGAACGTTGTCGTGCGGTGCGGCTTAAGGTCGAAGGCCCGCCAGATCCGGCCGATGGTCGACTCTGACAGTCCGCTGCGCCGCGCCATCGAGGCGCGGGTCCAGTGCGTGGCGCCGGCCGGTGTCTCCTCCAGCGTGGCTACCACCACCCGCTCGACCTGGTCCAGACTGATCGACGGGGGGCGGCCTGGGCGCGCCTCATCGATCGACCTCGCTGCGGGGGAACAGCTCGGGGATGCGGTGGTAGGCGAGTTGGCGTTTGAGCATGAACAGCGCCGAGAACGCCTCCTGCGGCCGGTTCTCGCCCGCTGGCCGGGCGCCGAAGTCGATCCTGGCCACCGGCACCTGGTGGCCGTGCTCGGTCAGGCGGTCGAGCAGTTCGGTGTCGGGGGTGTCGTGGATGTCCGGCCATCGGTCCGTACGGAGGCAGGCGCGTTTCTCCAGGTGGCGGAGGAGTAGCGACTTGCCGTTGCCGCCGAGACCGTGCAGGTAGAGGATCCGCTCTGGAGGTGGGTCCTCGTTGATGAGGATGACGACGTGGCGGGTCAGCTCGAAGCGGTTGGCGAACAGGTCGAGCGAGCGGTCGTGCGCCACGACTGAACGGGCTGCGCCTTCTTGGAAGATCGGCACGGTCAGCCCTGTACGTATGTGAGTCGCAATGTGGTGTCCCGTCCCGGGTAGACGAGGGTTCAACGGCGTTGCACAGCCTCGGTCTCATCATGAGGGTCGCCGTCTCGATCGGTTTTACACCGGACGCCGGTTCGCTTCCACCTGGTTAGGCCGGCTCAGGAGTGCATTTGTGGAGCTCGCCGTAGCGTTTACGAGCAATGGTGAGCAATTGTGTCAAGTCACTCACGGGGTCACGCCCCTTCCTCACTTCGGACAAATCAACACTGATCCACGGTCGCTCGTCCCCACATTGAAACAACATCATCGTGTAGTACGGCCTGGTCCGCGGCAATCGAGCGGTATAAGCAATGAGCCCGTTGCCAAGATCTTTCGGAAGCGCAGCCAGTTGATGCTTGCCGAAGTTCTCGCGTGCGATGCCCAAGACACTGTCACCATCTCTTACCGACCACACGAGAGAGAGACGGTCATAATCATTACGAAGCGCACACTGTCCATGAGTCGTGGGCACGCCAGTCTTGCGCTCCTCTATCGTCACAGTAAGGCCGGTGATGGCCTGGACTGCCTGCTGAGGGAGGAAGTCGCACCAGTAGGGTGGGGAGTCGACGACAGGGCTGATCGAAGTTTCGGCCTCTGGACTGGGCGATGGCGCTGAAGTGGCATTGGTGCAGCCGGCGGCCAGTACGAGTAGCAGTGTCAGGCCAGCGACGGCGCTGCGGGACTGTCGGGTAACTCGAAACGGCATGTCAGTATCCGGTGATGTTGAGGTTGTCATGCGTATTGTCACGGGCTGTGTGCACGGTGTTCGCCAACTCGTTGGAGGTGCTTTCGATGGTGGAATGCCGACGTGCCCATTCCATGAAGTCGTCGAAGGTCTTGGGGTTCGCGATGATCTCATGCATGGGCCTGAGCTTGGGTGGATCGTCGTCGGTAACGTAGCTGGAGCCCTTGGCGTCCTTCATGGCCTCTTCTGGCCAATCGCCGGTAGCGATCTTGGCGCTGATGACAGCGCTTTGCATTAGCCAGTTGACCATCTCATTCTGATTCGACGCGGTACTCAGGGCCTCGCCGGAGGTGACACTCGTCTGGATCATGCGATTGGCGATGTACGACGAGAGCTGGTCGAATGTGAACTCGGCACCTTTTCCACCGGCCAGCCCGCCGAGTTCGCCTGCTACTTTCGTGCCCAGGCTCCCGACGGGTGAGGTAAGCAGGCCAAACGCGGCGTTCAGCGTATTTTTCACATCCTTCTTCGTTTGCTCTTCGCTCCATGCGTTGGCGAGCAAAGCCAGCCTGCGCGCCTCCACCAGGTGGCCGAAGACTTTGGCTTCGGGGATGAGCTGTTCCTTGATGCCTTTCTCGTCACTTGTCGGGTAATGAGCGTTGACTCGCTCAACCACGCGTGCCGCTTCGGCCGCCTGGAGCTCGACGGCGGCGTCTCTGTCGCTGCTGACCAGCACCAGCAGCCGATCCATGTCAGCCTTATCCAACCCGTCGAATCCGCCGGACTTGGTTATGTAGGTGCCGTACACCTGGTCGATATGCGCGGCCAGGGCGCTGCCCATAGGTTGTCTGAGAAAACCCAGTTGGTCGTACAGCTTACGGTCGGCAATGGAGAGCCGATCGTCGTCACCAGGCAGGAACACCTTTCCGGCATGCACCTTGAGGGTGTTCAGTGCCTCTGTGGTCAAGGCCAGGGAGACCGGGTCCTTCCCGGTCATCGCCTTCCGCAGCGCCTCTGCGAACGGTTCGGTGTTGCCGTGGAACTGGAACGCGGGGAGGCGGTCGGTCAGCATGTACGACAGCACCGACTGCTTCCACCCGGCCGGCGTGTGATTCAGCAGCGCCTGGGCGGCCTTCCGGTCGCTCGACGCCGCGTGGAACAGATCATCGATGACCGCCGAGCCGATCCGGTGCGGCGACTGGTTGACGGGCTGCTTCGCGGGGCCGATCGATGGAGTTCCGGGGATCATCCATTCGGTGACGCCGAGCACGGTGGCCAGGTCCGCCATGGGCACCTGCCGGCTGCCCAGAGCGCTGCCGATGGCGTCCTTGGACGCTTTCCAACGGTCCTCGAACTTCTCCTTCTCGAAGACGATGGCGTCTCGTCCGACCACCTGCATGGATTTCTCCGAGAACGGCGGCTTCCCCTCACTCGCTCGCCAGATCAGCGCTTGAGCCTGGTAGCCGAAGTAGGAGGTGCCGTTCACCTTGAACTCGCTGCGTCCGTGCTTGACCAGGTCGTCGAGGAAGGCATCGCCCATGTAGGCGGGATCGTTGGGATCGGTGCCCTTGGCCAGCGCTGTGGCCAGTAATCGCATCGCCTCCCGAGCTTCCTTGGACGTCGCACCCGCGTTTCCTGCTGCGGCGTCGGCACGCAGTTGAGCGGCGATCGTGGCCGGCAGCTCCGTTATCCCTTTGGCGCCGAGCTGGCGAAGGAATGCTTTCACGAAGGATGGGTCTCGCGCCCTCGATGCGTACGCCTGCAGTTGTTTCAACGCATTCTTGTCTCCGGCAGCCGCGGCCTTGGCCGCCTTGGCCGCGAGCGTTCCATCGAGCAGCCCTTGAGCCTCTGGGAGTGAGTCCGGCACTGTGATGATGGATCCTGTCGCTACGGACGCTCCAAAGGCGATCTTGTGTCGCTCCATCTCACGGACGATGCGTTGGCGTTTGCGAAGGTCTTCGGCTTCCTGCTCAACCTGCGCCGCGAGTTTCCTGATCCGCTCCGCGGGAGTGGTGTCGAGCCCGGCGCTGGTGAGCTCTCGATATAAGCGGGAAGCCAGCTCTTCCATTTGGGTGGCGGCTGCCGTGTGGCGGGTGACAAGTGTGTCGAACTCTGGCAACTTGACTCCGCTGAAGCTCATTTCGCCCTCGCCAGTTCGTCCCTGGCCATGGCGACGGCCTGAGTGAGCATCGCGTGCAGTTCCCGCTGGTAGCTGTGCACCGACTGGTCGAAGCGGTTACCGGCCGGGCCCACCCATGCGTCGGCTTCCATGAGCTGACAGGAGGCATGCAAGGCCCACCAGTTGTCGTCGGACAGCTTCTGGATGCGTGCCAACGCTGCCTGCATTGCCTCGCGATCAGGACCAGGCATGCCGATCTCCTCGTGCAGCTGTCAAGGGCCCCAACCGACGATAACCCCGTACGGGCCAATTGCCTCGTTAACCAACTTTCTTGTGATTCCTCCCAATGAGGTTGACCCAAGAAGCGAAAGCCGTGCGTACAAGTAGAGATGATGGCAACGGCCTCGGTTATGTCCACCGCGCCGCGATCGGCTCGAGTTCGTGCGCCGGCCACCTCCCTCGGCCACTCCAGATCCTGCGGAATCCCGCAACTTGAGCGCCTTCGAATGTGGCGATGAGGTTGTCGCACATCATCCAACCGGCCTCGGCAAGGCGGGGTCCGCATCGGAAGCCAAGCGGTGCTGTTCAGCGAACTTCACGACCCAGCGCGGCGACGAAGATCCAGGTAACCTTCTGGCGTATTGGTGATGCGGCCCGACGGGCTTCCGCTCTGATGGCGGACATGCCCCCATACCGCACGAGTTCTTCGTGCTGCCTGGGGGTAGATCCGTGGCCGTCTTCCGGCACTCGGCGGAAAGCCTGGTCCAGCTGGTATCCGAGTCGGTGCCCGAGCGCGTCCTCAGCGACGTGATCGCCGACTACCTGCGCGCTACGCAAGGCATCAATCCGGGCAGGAGCGAACGCAAGTCCTGGGACCGGAGCATCCCGATTCTGGCCCGGGACCTGGTCGAGGCCGGCCTCGGTGGGGTGGAGATGCTCATCGAGTACCAGCTCCCGTTAACCAGCAAGCGGGCCGACGTCATCCTCGCTGGACGCGACCGCCGGACGGGTGCCGACTCCTATCTGATCGTGGAGCTGAAGCAGTGGAGCCAGGCTGAGCTGTATGAGGACGACGCCGAGCTGGTTCTGGTGCCGGGCATGGGGGATCGACCCAAGCTTCACCCGGTCGTGCAGGTACGGGGCTACTGCGAATACCTCGCCGACTTCGTCGGAGCTCTGGAGCAGCACAAGAACGCGGTGCGTGGAGTGGCGTATCTGCACAACGCCAGCGACCCTGACATTCACGATCTCTACGACCACGTCGAGGACGAGCGCACCCGGCTCTTCAGCAAGACGCGCCGCGGCCAGTTCGTCGACTACCTCAAGGCTCAGTTCGCGCCCGAGCCCGGAGCCGCGGCGGCCGATCGCCTGCTGTCCAGCGCCATCCGCCCGTCCAAGCAATTGTTGAAGGTCGCCGCCGGCGAGATCAAGAAGCGTGACCAGTTCGTCCTGCTGGCCGAACAGCGCTTGGCCTACGAGATGGTGCTGCACGCGGTTGAGAAGGCGCGGGCCGGCAACTCGAAACAGGCCGTGATCATCACCGGCGGCCCGGGTTCCGGCAAGAGCGTCATCGCACTGTCCCTGCTCGGTGAGCTCTCCGACCGGGGATACTCGGCGCTGCACGCCACCGGCTCACGCTCCTTCACCGAGACGATGAGGCGAGTCGTCGCCAAGGGCTCGACCCGGTTGAAGGGGATGTTCAAGTACTTCAACAACTTCATGACCGCGAAGCCGAACGAACTGGACGTGCTGATCTGCGACGAGGCCCACCGCATCCGCGAGACCTCGGAGAACAGGTTCACCAAGTCGGCACAGCGGACGGGCCGGCCACAGCTGGACGAGCTGATCGCCGCGGCACGGGTGCCGGTGTTCCTGCTGGACGAACATCAGGTGGTACGGCCGGGCGAGGTGGGACGGGTCGCCGACATCATGGCCTACGCCGAATCGCTCGGTCTGGCCGTCCACCAGGTCGACCTGGACGCGCAGTTCCGTTGCGGGGGGAGCCGCAAGTACGAGGAATGGGTCCTGCGGCTGCTGGGCCTGGACGGTCGTGCTCCGGAGCCGTGGACGGGTGACGACCACTTCGCCGTTTGCCTCACCGAGTCGCCCTACGAGTTGGATGCCCTGCTGAGGAGCAAGCTGGAAGCGGAGTTCTCAGCGCGGATGACGGCTGGGTTCTGCTGGCCTTGGAGCGCCCCGGTGGATGACGCCCTGGTCGCGGACGTACGGGTCGGCGACTGGGCACGGCCGTGGAACGTCAAGGGTGACAGGGCCGTGGGGAACGCTCCGGCCAGTGCCCTGTGGGCCACCGCAGATGGCGGGTTCGAGCAGGTGGGTTGCGTCTACACCGCCCAGGGCTTCGAGTACGACTGGAACGGAGTGATCTTCGGGCCGGACCTGGTGTGTCGGGACGGGAAACTGATCACCGTCCGGAGTGCCAGCAAGGACCCGGCTCTGATGAAGAAAGGAGTTAGCGACGAGCAGGCGGACCGCCTGATCCGCAACACTTACAAGGTGCTGCTCACGCGCGGCATGATGGGCACCGCTCTGTACTCAGTCGACCCGGCGACGCAGGCGTTCCTCGCAGAACTGCTGGAGCAGCGGGCCTAGGCTGCGCGTTTGTCGGTGGCGTGCTCTAGCTTCCTTATACCGACCGGCGTGGGAGGCAAGGGTGAATGCTGCCGAACTGCTCAAGCCGACCAAGCTGTGGGAGGCGGCGGAAGTTCTCGGCCGTCCGGGGCCGGTGCCGGCTGCCGCAGGCATCTATGGGTGGTACTTCACTCAGCCACCGCATCCCAGCTTGGCCGCCGACCGTCTCCTCTATGTGGGGATCGCGCCGCGCCGCATGGCGACCCGGGCCAGCAAGCAGAACCTCCGTAGCAGGGTCCGCTATCACTTCCGGGGCAACGCCGAAGGATCTACCCTGCGGCTCACTCTTGGCTGCCTGCTCGGGCTCGAACTCCGCCGGGTAGGCGGCGGCAAGCGGCTCACCTTCGGCCAGGCCGGCGAAAAGGAACTGACGGACTGGATGGCCGAGTACGCTCGTGTGTGCTGGATCGAGCATGATGCGCCTTGGGAGGGCGAATCCGAGCTGATCGCTCGGCTGGACGTGCCCCTCAACCTAGATCAGAACCGTCACCACGCCTTCCACTCCTACTTGAGCGGCGTCCGCGCCTCCGCTCGTGCGCTGGCGCGGAGCCTTCCGATCAGCGTCTGAGAGCTCTGGTCGGTTGTGGTCGAATCGGACATAGGACAGCTGTGTTCGCGTGGACGGGGTGCGTTCACGCGAGGTAGAGGCGTTCGCGGAAGGCTCCGCGCTCTTCGCGTTTGGCCGCGGCCACCTCTTCGATCGTGGCCCAGTCGTGCCCGTGGACCGCGGCTAGAGCGCGAAGGACCTCATACACATCAGCTATCTCACCGGGCACCTCGCCGGGAGACGCCTGCCCGAGCTCGGTGGACTCCTCGAACAACTTGGCCACCAGGGCATCCCGGTACGCGCCCTGGGGGAGCACCGTGACGGCCGGTTCCCTGCCGCCCTGGCGAATGATGTCCGGAATTTTGTCTCGCACCAGTTTCCCCATGTCCCAGGGTCCTCCAAAGTCAGTACGGCAGAGAAGCTGAGCCTACTGACCTTCAGTGACATCCTTCTGATCGCGAACTACCCTTAACCGGTCGAGATCGTGATCAACGCTGGCATGTGCTGATGAGTGTGGAGTTCTTTCGCGAAGAGCCGACTGCCCGCTCCTCCTGGCGGCTGGCGGTGCTCATGGGCGTCAACGTGCGTACGTACAAGTTCGCGGTGGGGGAGGCGTTGCTGGGCGCCGCTGGTGAGGGACGTACCGACATCCTGCTCAGCGAGTTGGCCGAGCCGTACGCGATGAGCCTGGTCGAGCACCTGGCCCATGCGCCGCAAGCGTCATCGAAGACCGCCGCCGGCGAACTGGACTTCCTGACCGTGGCCCAGCAGGAAGCCGCGGAATCCGTGCGGCAGGGTTCTCCGACCGAGAAACTGCTCGCGGCTGCGATGAAGTCGATGCCCGCAATGGTGATGCAGAAGTTTCACAACCTGCGGGGCAGTGGCGCGTCTGAGGTGCCGCACCGCTTCTACGAAGTGACCGGCGCTGGCCAGAAGCGGGTGGTCAGGCTGACCGAACACCTGCGTGCAGTCGCGCTGTCTGAGCAGCGGGAGAACCTCCAGACGGAGTTGGTGGCGAGGTGGAGCATCGTCGAGACGTCATTCGCCGCCGGCGTGGGACGGAGCCTGATCGAGGAGGGCATCGAGGTCGACCTCGAGACGTTTCGCATTACTGACAAGGCGCGGCGACGTTCGGTCGCGGGAGTCACCGATGCCGTCATCGGCTTCCAGCATGGCCGCTGCATCATCTGTGCCGAACCGCTCATCGCCGGCGTCGACGCGATCGCCGTCGACCACGTCTTCCCGTACTCGTTCAAACGGCTCCTGCGTGGCTCTGCCATCGACTTGGACGCCATCTGGAACCTCGCCCCGGCCCACGGAGCCTGCAACGGGCAGAAGAGCAACCAGCCGCCTACAGAGGGGCAGCTGACTCGCTTGGCGCTTCGGAACGAGGCGATCATGCAGTCACCCCATCCGTTGAAGAAGACGCTACAGCTGATCTTGAAGCGCCATGGCTACACGGGCGGGCGGGTTGGAGAATGGTGGGACTTCATCCAGACGGTGCGTAACGAGCTGCGGTGACCGCAGCCGGTCCAGGTTCTGACGGCGCGGATGGACCGCTCGGTTGCCATGTCGGCGATACATCCACACGTATCGGACCGGCCGCGACTACTTGAACCACCGATTGTGCTGATACTTGGGGGCATCGAACCTGTCGAGCTCATGCGTCGTGGGCGCTGGGCGGACAGGGGGTGGCTGACCTGCATCTCGTGTTCGCCGATCCGGTACAGCCCTTGTTCCATCGCATTTCTGGTGACTGGCCGGCTGTGTCGATCGCCAATCCGGCGTTGCCGTGCCGACTCCGATGCCTGTTGACGAGGACGGTATACGGGGAGCGGCTGCTCGCGGTGGGAGCTGACCTGGTCTCGTTGGTGCGGGTGTTCCTGGACGACCTCCGATCTGGTCGACCCGTTCCGCCGTGGGCCGCTGCTCGATCCGGTGCGTCGAAGTACTCGTACGGGTGGGGAACCGGATATATCGACAATGCGTTTGGCCGCAACCGCCGTGCGTGCGGGGACACCTGCGGTGCCTGAAGCTCATAGCGAGTCCGACACTACACCTCAGCGCTAGACATTACTGTCCATGCCTGGAAAGGGTTCCTGTCGATCTGACAAAAACTTATGGTGTGCTCATGCCCAACGACCCATGGCAGCCGCCGCGCATCCTGCTCGCGGTCGATCTGGTGATCCTGACCTTGCGTGATGCGCGCTTGCACGTCCTGCTTGTGAAACGTGGCATCGACCCGTTCCTCGGAGCCCTCGCCCTACCGGGTGGCTTCCTGCACGACGAGCACGAGGACCTCGGGGCGGCGGCGCGGCGAGAACTGCTGGAAGAGGCGGGCCTGTCCGACGTGCACCTGGAGCCGTTGGCCGTGTACGGCGAGCCGGGCCGCGACCCGCGCGGTCGCGTCGTGTCCGTCGCCTACCTGGCCATCGCACCCAGGCTTCCGGAACCGGTCGCCGGCACCGATGCCGCGGACGCCTCCTGGACCCCGGTGGACGACGCCCTGGCTCCAGACGCGCAGCTGGCGTTCGACCATCGCCGCATCGTCATCGACGGAGTCGAGCGCGCGCGTGTCAAGCTGGAGCACACCGCCCTGGCCACTGCTTTCTGCGCCGAGTCCTTCACCATCTCGGAGCTCCAGCAGGTGTACGAGGCGGTCTGGGGTGTCCGCCTCGATCCCCGGAACTTCTACCGCAAGGTACAGGGCGCCCGCGGCTTCATCGTCGCCGACGGCCCGATGCGCAAGACCCCGAACGGACGGCCCGCCCGGCTCTTCAGAGCGGGCCCGGTCCATGTCCTCAACCCCCCGATGACTCGGCCTTAGGAGGTCGGGGGTCATGATCGTGATCCTCACCGCGCTGGATCTGGAGTATCAGGCCGTCCGCAGGCACCTGAGCGACCCGCGCGTGCACCGTCACACCGCCGGTACCCGCTTCGAGGTCGGCCGCCTCGCCGGCGACGGGCGCCGGGTAGCTCTGGGCCTGGTCGGCAAGGGCAACCATCCGTCCGCGGTGATCACCGAACGGGCGATCGCCGAGTTCTCGCCGTCGGCGCTGTTGTTTGTGGGGGTTGCCGGGGCGCTGTGGCCCGGTGTCGGCCTGGGCGACGTGGTGGTGGCCACGCACGTCTACGCCTACCACGGCGGCACCAGCGAGGACGATGGTCTAAAAGCTCGTCCGAGGGCCTGGGAGATTGATCACGAGACCGACCAGATCGCCCGCCACCTCTACCGCACCGGGGCCTGGGCCCGTCACCTGCCTGCGGGAGCGGCTGTCCCCGAAGTGCGTTTCGGCCCGATCGCGGCCGGTGAGGTGGTCCAGGACTCCGCGATCTCCGCTCACGCTCAATGGGTGCGCCACACCTACAACGACGCGCTCGCTATCGAGATGGAGGCTGCCGGCGTGGCGCAGGCCGCCCACCACAACAGATCGCTGCCCATGGCCGTGGTGCGCGGCATCAGCGACCGCGCGGACGGCACCAAGATCGAGACCGACGGTCTGAACTGGCAGCCGAAGGCGGTGGCCAATGCCGCCGCCTTCGCCGTGGCCCTCGCCCAGGAACTGGCCGTGGAGCACGACAACCGTCCCCCGAGCAAGGCGAGAGAGGCGAGCAACATGTCCGACAGCGTGAAGAACGTCGCCCGAGACAACGCCCGGGTGGGCGTGCAGTCGGGGCGCATCCACGGCAACGTCACTGTCGGACATCCTCCTCAGAGCCAGGCGGTTGACCCGATCACCCGGCTCGCCGAGCTGCGTGACCAGCTTGCCAGGGCGCGCAAGGCCCAGGAGGTGGATGAGGACACCTTTACCGCGGCGGAGGAGGAGATCGTCATCGCCGCCGAGTCGCTTGCGGAGAGCACCGAAACGGGCAGGAGCAGAGCGATGGTCGCGCTCAAGAGACTCCGCGGGCTCCTGGCGGATGTGGCGGAGCTGGCCGCGCACGTGTCGGCCGTGATCGCGGCCATCCGGAGCGTCCTGTGAACGATTCCTCCTCTGGTACCACCAACGTTGCCCAAGACTCGGCGAACGTCGCCGTCCAGGCGGAGGCCATCCACGGGCCGGTCAACGTCTACCAGGTCGCCGCTGCCCGTTCGGCCGAGGAGATCTTCCAGGCGGGGCTGAACTGCCTTCGCGCGGGAATGGCTCCGGAGGCGCGCGAGAACCTCCGCGAGGCCGTGGTCGTGCGCAACTACGTCAACGGCCGCTCCTGCTTCTACCTGCTGCTGGCCCTGCTCAGCGGACGGACCCTGCAGCAGCTGCCGCCGAACGAGATCGACATGTTGCGATGCGTACGCGGTACCGTCAAGGACGACGACGCCTGGGCTGACGCGATCAAGCTGGTCGACCATCTCCTGACGTCCCGGCCGCAGGAGAGCCGGGTTGTCGGCCTGGAGCAGGAGTTCCAGAAGCTGACCGACGAGCAGCGTAACGACCTCCTCCAGCACATGGAGATGTTCCTGGACAGCTCCGCCGAGGACGCCCTCTGGGCGAGCGCCTTTGAGGCGGCCAGACACGACCGCTACGCGCTGAACCGGCTGGGCCGGGCGTGGAAGTTCTTCCAACCTGAGCCCATCGGTGCACGGGTACGGCCGACGGACCCCGTCCTCGTCGGACCCGGCGCCTGGACGGGGGCCATGGCGACTACCGCGCTGGCCCTGGTGACCGTCGGCTTCCTCGGCGCCACGGCCTGGCAGCACAACGAGACAGTGGCGCTGTTTGCCCTACTGACTCTCACGGCCAGCTGCTACGTGAGCGTGCGCAGCGGTGTGGAGTGGAGGTGGATGAAGGAGCGACGTCAGGCGAAAGACGCGGCGATCGTGGCAGGCGGCTTCCTGGTCTGGAGCGCAGCGCATGTCAGACCGCTGTTCGTGTCGCTGGCCGCGATCGTCGCTCTGGCCTCGGTCTGGTCGACGGCCCGCCTCTGGCTGCGCATCGCCGCGGAGTACAGGCGCCACTCGGCCGACAAGAGAGAGAAGGAGCGGCTGCTGGCCGGCCGCCGGGCGGCTTTTGACCGTTGGAAGCGCAAACTCGACGACAGACCGGACGACCTCGAGATGGCCCGATGGCTCGAGTGCGACCGCAAGGTGCTGATGGAGCAGGCGATGGATCTCTACCGATTGAAACGGCAGGACGTCCTCGCTCACGCGTTCATCGAGGCGCCCGCCACGCCCTTCTACGACCGGGCACGCATCGAAAACGGGCCATGGCGATATTCGAAATACAAGATCCTGCTCTTCCTGCTCACCAAGGACGGTGTGCGGCAATTGACCCAGCACCTCGACTTTCGCGAGGCCACCGCCCGCAGCCGGGCGCGCATCAATTACCGCTACGACGCGTTCACCTCCGTTCAGGTGGCCGAGACCGACAACGGAGAGAACGCCTTCGAGCTGACCCTGACCAACGGTGACCCGATCAAGGTCAAGGTGACGGATCCGCCCACGGATGTCACCGAGACCGAGGACAGGGATCCGCAGAACGCCTCACAGCTGACTCTCGGCACGGCCGGTCTCGGTAACGCTCTGCACGTACTGGAGGGGGTGGCCGCGGAAGGCAAGGCGTGGATCGCCTTAGAACGTCAACGCGAAAAAGTTCCCCAAGCGGAAGTGAGCCGGGCCGTGAACGCTATGTTCGCCTAACGCACCCTGGCTGATAGATACTGCCGCTGCTTGGAAAACGGATGAGGATCCACCTGTAGCATCTGATCGACCAGCGGCTTGAACGGACCCAGCCTGGGCGGCAGCGCCTTACGTCACTCGGGCTGGACCGGAGCCACCGCTTCCTCCAAGGCGCGGAGACCTGGCCGGTATGCGGATGCTAGAGCAGGGGGTGCTCGGCGGTGCCCTCGCAGTCCACACCCGCAGTCCACACCCGCAGGACGGGGCCGGCGACGTAAACGAGGCGTACGTGCGAGCCGCCGTGCGCAGTGGACCAATTACCTTCCTGCCTCAACGGCGCTCAGTCGGTCCCGGTTCCCTCGGGGAGATGCGTCCGGCCATACCCACCACGTGGTGAGGCTGCCGCTCGAACGTTCGGGTACCGCCCTGTCGTTGACAAGAAGGCGGCTGTGTTGCAACTCAGCCGGATTCTGAGCTACGTGTCCTGTGAAGGATGTCCTCTCGCATGGCTCGGTTGAGTGCGCGCGACTTGCCGGCACCGTCAACGGCTTTCGTGCTGCGTGCTGCAATGCGCGCTTCGGTGAGTCGGATGTGCTCTATGCCTGCTTCTAGTACCTTTTTGCCACAGATGAGGAACATGGCGTCTAGGGCTTGCCTCCAGAGACCTTCGGCAATGGCCAGATCGGCTGATCGGACGTTGTCGCGATCGCCTTCTAGGACGCGCATCAGCGCATTCCAGGCTGACCAGTACTGCGCGTATGTCTCGCGCCGCTCCTGGCGGACCTGCCTTGAGTGTTCCCAGTCGAAGTTTCGCTCGGAAGTTTCGGCTTGCCAACGATGATTGAGGGCGGCCGTGATCAGAGCGATTACGCCGCTGATGAGGACACCACCCAGGGCTCCTCCTAGTGCAAACCAAGCGCCCGCCACTGCATTGCCTCCGATCGTTGTCCTTGACAGACACGATGCACCCAGAGTTGCCTTCGTGTATTCGGAATGATCGAAAGGTCAAGACGATGTTGGCGGGATCTGAGATCTCGCATGTGGTGACGCCACAGAGAGCCCGCTACGGGAGCGTTATGGCTCCGTGGCTGGCGTGTTCTATCAGTCGTGGGGTCTCCTTGTGGCCGCACTGGGGCCGTCAAGATCATCCCCTGTATGTCCCCTGGCCGAAGTCCTGTGGCTGCACAGGGATGCCTTCGGCGGCCTACGGGAGGCTGGCAAGCAAACGACCTGCGGCTGAGAAACCGCAGGTCGGAGGCTAAATTGCTTGGTGGAGATGAGTGCCCCCGGCAGGATTCGAACCTGCGGCACCCGCTTTAGGAGAGCGGTGCTCTATCCCCTGAGCTACGGAGGCGGACAGACCAAGCCTAGCGAAAGTCCGGCGGTTCGTGTGCCACCTGGGCTCCGGGACTTGCGGGGCCGTGGGTTATGGGTGGTGTGAGCTGCGGTAAAGGCCTGGCAAGTGATCACCTTTGGGTGGGGGTGGCGTGGATAGCGTCCCTTCCGTGGATGCGAGGCGACGGAGGCAGGCGCGGCGGCGGCCGGTGGTGCTGTTCGCGGCGTTGGTGGCGCCGGCGATCTTTGCTGTGGGGCTGCTGGCGGGGGAGGTCCAGCGGTACGAGGAGGCCGGGGGGCGGCGGGGCGTGGGGGTGGGGGAGAGGCCTGTGGTGTTCGGGCCGGTGGTGGTGCCTGTGCCGGCGCATCCGGTGCGGGCGTTCGCTGCGCCGGTGCCTGCGCAGGTGATGCCTACTCCGTTGGTGGAGGAGGTGCCGGTGGTGACGGCTGTGGTGGCGCCTCGGGGGCGGTCGCGGACTCAGGGGCCGGATGACTCCGTGGGGGAGGCGTCGCGGGGTGGGGCGTCGTCGGGGGCGGAGGCGTGTCCGGGGGAGTGGGAGGACACGTGGCTGTGGGAGTTGTGCCGGGAGCATGAGCGGGAGGTGGCGGCCGGGGCCCGCCGTGACTGACTCCCGGTGCGGGTGTCTGGGGCTCGGTGCCGCGTCCTGAGCCCCAGGAGCCCGCCCGGTCCGTTCTGCTCGGAAGTTCGCTCGTTCTGTTCTCCGGAGCCCGGCTGGTTCGTGCTGAGGGGGATCGGGGGCGGGAGTCTCGCTTCTCCGGGATGGCTTGGTCGTGATCCGTGGAGGCTCGCTGGGTCAGGTGGCGGGTGGGGCGGGTCTTTCTGAGGGTGCCGGGTCCGGTTCTGGCTTGCTGTGGTTGGAATCTTGGTTGGCGTAGAACCGCGGGGCTGTTGGGCGCGTACTGACAGACAAGGGCAGTGGTCGTCATGGAGGGGCAAAACCGTCGTTCGTGTCATAACGGCTCTCTGGAGTTCGGTCCGGGCACTCGGGGGGCTGTAGTAACGTGCGTGCCGGACCCGCGTCACGAGATTGCAAAGCGGAGGAGTCGAACGTGCCAGCCCCTCGGTCAGCAGGTCTGATCGCGGTTGTCATGACGATGACCTCTTTGGCGAGCGTGTCGGTGGCAGGGTCGGCCCAGGCCGCCGGGCGGCACGTCGCTGAACCCGCTGTTGGAGTCGTTGTCGGTGGCGCCGGTGCGGGAGCTGCTGCGGCGACCGGGAATCCGAAGAATCTCACCGAGCTGCGCAAGGAAGCGCAGCGTTCCGCTCAGGAGCTTGAGGACGCCACCAAGGCGCTGGAGAAGCGTCGTACTGAGTTCGCCGCCGCCGAGAAGGAGCTCAAGGAGAAGCTGAAGGCCCTTGAGGTGGCCGAGAGGCAGCTCGCCCAGGTGCGGCAGCCGGTGTCGCGGCTTGCCGAGTTGCTCTACCAGCAGCCGGTGGGCGCGGACGGGGTGGCGTCGTTCATGGCGGGTGACTCCGACGGGGACACTCTGCGGGCGCTCGCTAAGGTCAACCACATGGTCAGCGTGCGGCAGTACGCGGTGGAGGAGACGAGCACGCTCACCCTGCACACCCAGCGGCTGGCTGGGTACGCGCAGGAGTTGCGGGCGGGGAACCTGCTCGCCGAGGCGCAGATGGCGGCCGAGATCGAGCTGCTGCGGAAGAAGTCCGACAAGGTCGTCAAGTCGTTGACCCAGGCGCTGGTGAAGCTCGGCATCAAGATCGACAAGGTGGAGAAGGCGGCGCTCGGGTGTAATCCGTTGCGGGCGGCCACGGCCAACGAATACCCGAACGGGTTGATCCCGACGAGCATGCTCTGTCCGTTGCAGCAGCGGGGGCACAGCTTGCGGGCGGACGCGGCGATCGCGTTCGTCAGTCTGAACGAGGCCTACCGCAGGCAGTTCGGCAGGCACATGTGCGTGACGGACGCGTACCGGAATCTTTCGGAGCAGCAGTCGATTTACTACCGGCGGCCGGGGTTCGCGGCTGTGCCGGGGAAGAGCAACCACGGGCTGGGGCTGGCCGTGGACCTGTGTGGCGGGGTGGAGAGGTTCCGGTCGGCGGAGTTCAACTGGCTGGAGAAGTACGGGAAGAAGTACGGGTGGTATCACCCGGACTGGGCCTACAGCAGTCCGTTCGAGCCGTGGCACTGGGAGTACGATCCCAAGATCGACTCGGTGGTCTAGGTCGGTTTGATGGTGATGGACAGGTGGCCCGAGGCCTGGGCGCCTGCCAGGGTCTCCGCCTGGGGCATGGTGGTGGCCAATACGACGAGGGCGCCGTGGTCGTCTTCGGCCGCCGGGATGGTCAGCACGGTCACGTCGTCGGCCACGAGGGAGGCGGCCTGGGCGTCGCCGGCGGCGAGGACGCCGATGCGGGAGCCTGGGGAGATCAGGCCCACCGCGTCGGGGTCGGAGATGCGTACAGGAGTGGCGACCATGCCGGGAGGCAGGCGCACCTGGTCGAGCAGACGGGCGTCGGTGAGCGGCTCGCCGCGGCGCATGGGCGCGGCGAGGACGCGGCCGGTGGCGCCCGTGCGGAGGGCGCCGTCGGGTGGGTCGGGCATGGGCACCGTGCGCAGGTCGCCGGGGCGGAGCGGGCCGGGGGACAGGTCGCGGGCGGCGACCAGGACCGGCGGGCCCGTGGGCGGGCGCAGGGCGAGATAGCCGGACAGGACGCCGAGGGCGGCCAGGACGGCGGCGATGAGGCTGCGGCGCCGCTCGAACCGCCGCAGCCAGGGACGGATCACGGGAGCTCGAACGGGAGCTTGATGCCGTCGAGGGCCGATCCGCAGGAGCACGTGCGCTCCTGTGGCAGGGCCTGGACGGTGTCGGCGACGAGGGTGCGCATGCGGGCGACGTTGCGGGCGAAGAACGCGAGGACCTCTTCGTGGGTGACGCCCTCGCCGGCCTCCACGCCGGCGTCGTGGTCGGTCACCAGCGACAGCGAGGTGTAGCAGAGGGCCAGCTCGCGGGCGAGCACGGCCTCGGGGAAGCCGGTCATGCCGACGATGGTCCAGCCGTTGCGCTGGAACCACTGGGACTCGGCCCGGGTCGAGAACCGCGGGCCCTCGATGACCACGAGTGTGCCGCCGTCGGAGGTCGGCCAGTCGCCGGCGCGGGCGGCGGCCACCGCGACCTCGCGGCCGGACGGGCAGTAAGGGTCGGAGAAGGAGACGTGGACGGCGCCGCCGGCATCGTAATAGGTCTGCACGCGGCCGGAGGTGCGGTCGACGAGCTGGTCGGGGACCACGATGGCGCCGGGGCCGATCTCCGGCTTCAGCGAGCCGACCGCGCTGGGGGCGAGCACCTGACGGACGCCGAGTGAGCGCAGCGCCCACAGGTTGGCGCGGTAGGGGATGCGGTGGGGCGGGAACCGGTGGTCCCGGCCGTGGCGGGGGATGAAGGCCACCGGGCGCGACCCGATGCGGCCGACCGTGACGACGTCGCTGGGCGGGCCGTAGGGGGTGGAGACCTCCACCTCCTCCGCCTCGTCGAGCAGGGAGTAGAAGCCGGAGCCGCCGATGACGCCGATGTCTGCGCGAATGACCATGGCGCTGAGATTAGCGGGCGGGTGGAGGGGGTTGAGGACGTCGAATCGGGTTCTGTGGATAAGGG
This sequence comes from Nonomuraea sp. NPDC048826, assembly GCF_043198225.1. Taxonomy (NCBI): domain Bacteria; kingdom Bacillati; phylum Actinomycetota; class Actinomycetes; order Streptosporangiales; family Streptosporangiaceae; genus Nonomuraea; species Nonomuraea sp. NPDC048826. The sequence goes on from NZ_JBICUQ010000010.1 coordinate 40,106, forward strand.
GGTCGGGCCGGGGTGGGGCTGTGGATAAGTGGCGACCACGGGCGGTTGGCGGTGCATTACGCAGCGTATGATCGGCGCATGCGGCAACGGGGCCTCGGGCTGATCATCGTCGCGCTCATGCTCGGCATGTTGCTGGCGGCGCTCGACCAGACCATCGTGTCCACGGCGCTGCCCACGATCGTCGGCGACCTGGGCGGGCTGGATCATCTGTCGTGGGTGGTGACGGCCTATATCCTCGCCTCGACCGTGTCGACGCCGCTGTGGGGCAAGCTCGGCGACCAGTACGGGCGCAAGCGGCTGTTCATCACTGCCATCGTCATCTTCCTGGCCGGTTCGGCGCTGTGCGGGCTCAGCCGGAGCATGGGCGAGCTCATCGCCTTCCGCGGCCTCCAGGGGCTGGGCGGCGGCGGGTTGATGGTGCTGGCCCAGGCCATCGTGGGCGACGTGGTCTCGGCCCGTGACCGGGGTAAGTACCAGGGGTTCTTCGGCGGCGTCTTCGCCGTGTCGAGCATCGTGGGGCCGCTGCTCGGCGGCCTGTTCGTGGACCAGTTGTCGTGGCACTGGGTGTTCTACGTCAACCTGCCGCTCGGTGCGGTCGCGTTGGTCGTGATCGCGGCGGTGCTGCCCGCCGACCGCAGTCGTACGCGTCACACCATCGACTACGCGGGCGTGGTGCTGCTCGGCGGCGCGACCTCGTGCCTGGTGCTGATCGCCACCTGGGGCGGCACCGTCTACCCGTGGGCGAGTCCGGTGATCGTCGGGCTGGCGGTGGCGGCGATTGTGCTGCTGGGGGGTTGGGTGTGGGCCGAGCGCCGGGCGCGCGAGCCGGTGCTGCCGCTCGGGCTGTTCAAGAACCGGGCGTTCGCGGCCTCGTCAGTCGTGGGGTTCGTGGTCGGGTTCGGGATGTTCGGCGCGCTCACGTACCTGCCTCTCTATCTGCAGGTGGTGCATGGGGTGAGTGCCACGCTGTCGGGGGTTTACCTGCTGCCGATGATGGCGGGCACGCTGACGATGTCGATCGTGAGTGGGTTCGTCATCTCGAAGACCGGCAAGTACCGTTTCCTGCCGATCGCGGGGACGGGGATCGCGACCGTCGGCATGTTCCTGCTCTCGTCGCTCGACGAGGCGAGCGGTCTGCTCATGCTCTCGGCCTACCTGCTGGTTCTCGGCGTGGGCATCGGGATGACCATGCAGGTGCTGGTGATCGTGGTGCAGAACGCGGTCGCGTTCAAGGATCTGGGGGTGGCCACGTCGGGGGCCACGTTCTTCCGGTCGATCGGGGGCTCGTTCGGGGTGGCGGCGCTCGGGGCGGTGTTCACCGGGCGGCTCGCCGAGGACGTGCGTGAGGTGCTCGCCAGGACGTCGTTGCCGCCGGGGTTCGATCCGGCTGCTATCCAGCAGGATCCCACCGCGATCCAGCGGCTGCCCGCCGGGCTCGCGGCCGACTTCCTGCATGTGTACGCCGACTCGATCGCGATGGTGTTCCGGGTGGCGGCGCCGGTGATGCTGGTGGCGTTCCTGCTCTCCTGGTTCATTCCGGAGCATCGGCTCAGGGAGACGACCAAGGCGGCCGATCTGGGTGAGGGGCTGGGCGCGACGTCCGCCGAGCGTTCGTCGCTGGAGGAGGTGGAGCGGGGGCTGGTACGGCTCGCCGACGCCGATTTGCGGCGGGGTTACTACGCGAAGATGGGGGATCTGGCCGGGCTGGAGGGCATGCGGCCGGAGGGGGTGTGGATCATCGCTCGGCTGGGCGGCAAGGGCTGGGTGTCGGCGGCGGCTCTGGCGGAGCGGGCGCGGGTCAGCAGGGAGCAGGGCAGGCCGTACGCCGACCAGCTTGTGGACGACGGGTTCCTGGAGCGGTCGGAGGACGGGGAGATGCTGCGGCTGACCGGGCGGGGGGAGGAAGCGGCGTTGCGGCTGTTGCGTAGCTCGCGCGAGGCGCTGAGCCGGCTGGTCGCCGACTGGGGGCCGCATCCGCAGGTGGAGCAGTTGCTTGATCGGATCGCGCCGGAGTTGTTGGGGGCGTTGGCGGATCGGCCGCGATGATGGGGGCGGGGTGGGTTGGGTGGAAGTGACCGTGGTGGCCCGTGTACGCGTGTGTCGGTGGCCGGTGGCCGGTGGCTGGTGGCTGGTGGCTGGTGGCTGGTGGCTGGTGGCTGGTGGCTGGTGGCCGGTGGCCGGTGGCTGGGCCGGGTTTGAGCGTTGGGCTGGGGCGGCTAGGAGCCTGCGGGCTGTGGGCGGTCTCGTCGTAAGGCCGGGCTAGCAGACCTGGTGGCGGGATATGAGTACGCCACTTTTCCCGGGGTCCTGCGGTATGCGTCGGGCGCCGTTTCAGGTTCGGCGGGGCACAGGTCAGAGCCCTGGCTCAGGGGTCTGGGAGCCCGGCCCGTATGGAAGCCTCCGGTCCGCGTGACAGCCCAGCCCCGGGGATGCCCGGCCCGCGCAGTGGGCCCGAGCGTGCTCCCGTGGCGATACCCGCGAGGTCAGCGAGTAGCGGGCCTCGAGTGCCGATGAGGCGTGAGCCCGCCGAAAGGGGTGGCCGGGAGAGGGAGGCGGCCACCCGGGCTTGCGACCGATGCGTCAGTTGGACGCGGCGGCCGGGGCGGGGGCGGAGGCGGCCGGCTTGCTGTCCGACTTCGACTCGGACGAGGACGACGACCCCTCGGACTTCGACGAGGACGACGACGAAGAGGACGAAGACGAAGAAGAGGAGGAGCTCGACGTGCGGTTGTCGGTCTTGTAGAAGCCCGATCCCTTGAACACGATCCCGACCGCCGAGAACACCTTGCGAAGCTTGCCCTCGCACGCGGGGCACACGGTCAACGCGTCGTCACTGAACTTCTGAACGACCTCGAGCTGCTCACCGCAGTCGTTGCAGGCGTACTGGTAGGTCGGCACGCGCTCCTCCTTACAAGCCTTGGCACTCGAGCCTTGCGACTGCTAATGGTAACCGATGCGGTCAAACGCCTATTCCAACCCCCGCTCCCCGTACCATCCGGCCAGTTTGCCGCGGCGGCTGACGGCTCGTAACCGGTGTTCGACCTGTTCACGGGTGGCGGCGGTGGTGACGAGCAGGAGTTGGTCGTCGGCCCGGATCTGGGTGGTCTGGCCGGGGACGAACGATTTGCCTTCGCGTACGACCAGGGTCACCTGGGCGTCGCGGGGGAGCCGTAGTTCGAAGATCTCCACGCCGTGCAGCTGTGAGCCGGGCGGCACCGTCACCTGCAGCAGGTCGGCGTTGAGTTCTTCCAGGGGCGCCGCCTCCACCTCCAGTTCGTGTGCCTCGCCGGGGGCGCCCACCTTGAGCACGCGGGCGGCCCACGGCAGCGTCGGCCCCTGGAGCAGGGTGAACACGATGACGATCACGAACACTTCGTTGAAGATGGCCTTGGAGCCCTCCACCCCGGCGGCCCACGGGATCGTGGCCAGCACGATCGGGATGGCGCCGCGCAGCCCGGCCCACGACAGGAAGGCCTGTTCGCGCCACGGCACCCAGCCCTGGCCGAGGAGCCGCCCGAGAGCGGTGCTGACCAGCACGGACAAGGGTCGCGCGACTACCGTCATGATCGTGCCGGCGATGAGGGCGGGGACGATCGCCGTGGGCATCTCCTGGGGGCTGGCCAGCAGGCCCAGCATCACGAACAGCCCGATCTGCGCCAGCCAGGCCGTTCCCTCCGCGAATCCTCTGGTGTTGGCCCGGTGCGGCAGTTTCGAGTTGCCCAGGATGAGCGCGGTCAAGTAGATCGCGAGGAAGCCGGAGCCGTGCAGGAGGGCTCCGCCCGCGTACGAGAGCAGGGTGAGGGCCAGCACCGCGATCGGGTACAGGCCGGAGACCGGCAGCGCGATGCGGCGCAGCGCGTACGCGCCCGCGGGGCCGATCGCGAGGCCGACGGCGGCGCCGATGGCGAGCTCGCTTCCGGTCTCCAGGAGGAACGAGCCGATGCTCGGGGGCGCTTGGGCGGCGCCGCTCAGCAGGACCACGGCGAGCACCGTCGGGGCGTCGTTGAACCCGGACTCCGCCTCCAGGATGCCCGCCAGCCTGGGCGGCAGGGGCAGCCGGCGCAGGACGGAGAACACCGCGGCCGCGTCCGTCGGGGCCAGCACCGCCCCGATGATGAGGGCGGTGATGGTGTCGACGCCGAGCAGGAACTTGACCGGGAGGGCCACGGCGAGGATGCCGACCGCGACGCCGACCGTGGCCAGGATCAGCGCGAGCGGCACCGACCTGCGGACGTGGCTCCAGTTCGTGGTCAGGCCGCCCTCGGCGAGGATCACCGCCAGCGCGAGGAAGCCGACGTCCTTGGCGAGGTTGGGGTCGGAGAAGGGGATGCCGAACCCGGCGTCGCCCAGGATCAGCCCGAACCCGAGGAACACCAGGAGGCTGGGCAGGCCGCTGCGATGCGCGATGCGTACAGAGACGATGGCGGCGATGACGATGACGGCGCCCACGAGGAGCAAGACATCAAGCGTCATCCGCCCCCCTCTGGTCACATATGTCTAGCTAAGTTTAATTAGTCCCGATGGGGTTATCGCAAAACGGACAGCGCGGTCATGGGGCTCTGCGGGCACGTCTTCCCTCAGCTCGCCGTCGTGCAGAGGGGCCACGGTGGGCACGTTCGGCCCGACCCGGGCCAGCGCCCGGTCGAACGAGCCGCCGCCGCGGCCCAGCCGCACCCCGGTGCGCCGGTCCACGGCCAGCGCGGGCGCGACCACCAGCGCGGCGGTGCGGATCGCGTCGACCCCGCGCCGCGTGTCGACCGGCTCCATCAGCCCGAACCGGCCCGGCGCGAGCGTGTCGGGCCCGTCGTACACCGCCCAGTCGAGATCGTCGTCCTCACGCAGGACCGGCAGCATCACGGTCGCGCCGTGCTTCCACAGTGCGAACACCAGCCCGTGCGTGTCCGGCTCCGAGCCGATCGACCAGTAGCAGGCGACCAGCCCGGCCATCTGGACCCATGGCTGGTCGAGCAGGGTTTCGCGGATCTTGGTGGCGTTCGAACGGAGCTGCTCGGGGGTGAGCGAGGCGCGCGCCGCGAGCAGCTCGCGACGCAGGTGCAGCTTGTCCACAGGTACCTCCACTAGGGTCTAGGCATGGCTGACTTCGACCCTGTGACGAAAGCCGTCGTGCCCGCCGCGGGTCTGGGCACCCGGTTCCTTCCGGCGACCAAGGCGACACCCAAGGAGATGTTGCCCATCGTCGACAAGCCCGCCATCCAGTATGTCGTCGAGGAGGCCGCCTCCGCTGGCCTGCTCGACGTGCTGATGGTCACCGGCAAGAACAAACGGTCGATCGAGGATCATTTCGATCGCGCGTACGAGCTGGAGGACGTGCTCGAAGCCAAGGGCGACGAGCACCGGTTGTCCCAGGTCCGCGAGCCGGCCTCACTGGCGACCCTGCACTACGTGCGGCAGGGCGAGCCCAAGGGGCTCGGGCACGCGGTGCTCTGCGCCAAGCAGCACGTCGGCGACCACCCGTTCGCCTGCCTGCTCGGCGACGACCTCATCGACCGGCGCGACCCGCTGCTGCAGCGCATGATCGAGGTGCGCGGCACGTTCGGCGGCAGCGTCATCGCGCTGATGGAGGTGCCCAGGGAGCAGGTCTCGCTGTACGGGGTCGCGACCATCGAGGCGACCACCGAGGACGACGTCGTCAAGGTCGTCGACCTGGTCGAGAAGCCCCCGGTGGAGGAGGCGCCCTCCACCTGGGCGATCATCGGGCGCTACGTGCTCGACCCGGAGGTTTTCGCCGTCCTGGAGGAGACCCCGCCGGGCCGCGGCGACGAGATCCAGCTCACCGACGCGCTGCGCACCCTGGCCGCCCGCGACGCCGACAAGGGCGGGCCGGTGCACGGCGTGCTGTTCCGTGGCCGCCGCTACGACACCGGCGACAAGCTCGACTACCTGCGCACGGTCGTCAAGTTCGCCGCCGACCGACCCGATCTGGCGCCCGAGTTCCTGCCCTGGCTGCGAGAGTTCCTCGATGAAGTCGGTTGACGCGCACCTGGCCGACATCCTCGCCACGGTGCGCCCGCTCGCGCCGCTGGAGCTGGAGCTCGAACAGGCCCTCGGCGCCACCCTCGCCGAGGAGGTCGTCTCCCCGGTGCCGCTGCCGCCGTTCGCCAACTCCGCCATGGACGGATATGCCGTACGCGCGGCCGACATCGCGGACGTCCCGGTCACGCTGCCTGTGATCGACGACGTGGCCGCCGGAGCCGACGAACTGCGTGCCGTCGGCCCCGGCCACGCCGTCCGCATCATGACCGGCGGACCGCTGCCCGCGGGCGCCGACACCGTGGTGCCCGTGGAGTGGACCGACGGCGGCACGGTCTCCGTCCGCATCGACCGCACCGCCGCCGAGGGCAACGCCATCCGCCGGGCGGGCGAGGACGTCCAGGCCGGCGCGGTCGTGCTCAAGCCCGGCACCGTCATCGGCCCCGCCCAGCTCGGCATCATCGCCGGGGTCGGCCGCCGCCGTGTCCTGGCCCGCCCCCGGCCGCGCGTCGTGGTCCTCGCCACCGGCGCCGAACTCGTCGAGCCCGGCCTCCCACTCGGCCCCGGCCAGATCTGGGACTCCAACAGCTTCACCCTGACCGCCGCCGCCCGCTCCGCCGGCGCCGACGCCTTCCGCGCCCCCACCGTGGGCGACGACCCGGCCGCGTTCCTGGAGCGCCTCGACGCCCAGCTGGTCCGCGCCGACGTGGTCGTCACCAGCGGCGGGGTGTCCATGGGCGCGTACGAGCCGGTCAAGGAGGCCCTCAGCCCTCTCGGCACCGTACGGTTCGAGAAGGTCGCCATGCAGCCGGGGATGCCCCAGGGGTTCGGCACCGTCGGCGACGACCAGGTGCCCGTCTTCGCGCTGCCGGGCAACCCCGTCTCGTCGTTCGTCTCGTTCACCCTCTTCGTCCGGCCCGCGCTCGACCGCATGCGCGGGCTGCCCGCCGGGCTGCCCGCGACCGTCACCGCCCGCACCGCGGCGGCGCTGCGGTCCCCGGCGGCGAAACGGTCGTTCCTGCGTGGCATGCTCGGCTCCGACGGCACCGTCGCGCCCGTGCACGGCCAGGGATCACACCAGCTCGCCGCCCTGGCCTCCGCCGACGCGCTCATCGTGGTGCCGGAGGACGTGACCGAGGTGCCGGCCGGCGAGCAGGTGGAGGTGATCAGGCTGTGAGCGAGCTGACGCACATCGACGAGAGCGGCGCCGCGCGCATGGTGGACGTGTCCGCCAAGGACGTCAGCGCCCGCACCGCCGTGGCCAGCGGCCGGGTGCTGCTGTCGCCCGAGGTGGTGGCGCTGCTGCGGTCCGGAGAGGTGCCCAAGGGCGACGCGCTCGGCGTGGCCCGCATCGCCGGCATCATGGGCGCCAAGCGGACGCCCGACCTGATCCCGCTCTGCCACCCCATCGCCATCCACGGCGTCAAGGTGACGCTGGACGTCGCCGACTGGGGAGTGACGATCACCGCCAGGGTCAAGACCGCCGACCGCACCGGCGTGGAGATGGAGGCCCTGACGGCGGTGTCGACGGCCGCGCTCGCGCTGTTCGACATGGTCAAGGCCGTCGACGCGGCGGCCGTGATCACCGACATCCGGGTCGAGGAGAAGACCGGCGGCAAGACCGGCGAATGGCGGCGGCCGTGATCAGGGCGCTGGTCGTGACCGTGTCCAACCGGGCGTCCGCCGGGGTCTACGCCGACAAGTCGGGGCCGCTGCTGGTCTCCCTGCTCACCGAGGCCGGCTGCACGGTCGACGGTCCCGTCGTGGTGCCCGACGGCGAGCCCGTCGAGGGCGCCCTGCGCGACGGCGTCGCCCAGGAGTACGACGTGATCGTGACGACCGGCGGCACCGGCCTCACCCCCACCGACCGTACGCCGGAGATGACCGCCCGCGTGATCACCCGCGAGATCCCCGGCATCGCCGAGACCATCCGCGCCGCCAACCGCGACCAGGTGCCCACCGCGATCCTCTCCCGCGGCCTCGCCGGACAGGCGGGCCACACCCTGATCGTCAACCTGCCCGGCTCCAGCGGAGGCGTCCGCGACGGCGTCGCCGTGCTCGCGCCCGTGCTCAAGCACGCCGTCGACCAGATCCGCGGCGGCGACCACCCCCGCTGAACCGGCTGTGCCGAGTGTGGCGGCATCGCGCTCATTAGGGGGATGATGAGAGTTGTGGATCGACTACGCGGCTGGCCTGCGACGCTCACCGAGGGCCCGGTGTCCCTCAGGCCGCTCCGGCTGAGCGACGTACGCGTCTGGCGCGACACCCGGGTGCGCAACGCCGACTGGCTGCGTCCCTGGGAACCGAGCAACCCCGAGACGCCTCTCTTCCGTACCGGGCTCGGCCCGTACGTCTCCATGGTCGGCACCCTGCGCCGCGAGGCGAGGCAGGGCGTCGCCCTGCCCTGGGTGGTCACCTACCGCGGCCGCTTCGCCGGCCAGCTGACCATCGGCGCCATCGTCTGGGGCTCGGCCCGCTCCGCCCAGGTCGGCTACTGGATCGACGGCGCCCTCGCCGGCCGCGGCATCACCCCCACCGCGCTCGCCATGGCCGTCGACCACTGCTTCTTCACCACCGGACTGCATCGGATCGAGGCGAACATCCGCCCCGAGAACCAAGCCAGTCGTAGAGTGGTTGAGAAACTCGGGTTCCGGGAAGAAGGCATTCGGCGTCGCCAACTCCACATCGACGGAGCCTGGCGCGACCACATCTGCTACGCGCTGACCGCGGAAGATGTTCCCGGCGGCCTGCTCGTACAGTGGCGTCGCGCCCGTTCTTCCGTGGAAGAGGTTTGACGATCTCGCGACACACCGCATCGAATGCTCGTCAATCAGTGACACGCGGTCTTACGGTGCGTGACGTGAGCACATTGAGAGCGCCAGACGCCGACAGGCGCTTTCGTGCTGCCCGGAGGTGCCCGTGAGCGGTGCCCTCCTCTATCTCGCCATCGTCGTCATGTGGCTCTGCGTGCTGGTGCCCATGTGGCTGCGCAGGGACAAGTCCAACCTCGCGGAGCTGGCCGAGCTCGAAGAGCACTACACCGGCGAGCACCAGATCCCGGACCTCACCACCGCGCACGACGAGGAGCCGGTGGAGACCGAGCGCGTCGACCCGCGCCAGTTCCGCGTCCGGCGCCGGGCGATCATCGTAGCGCGCCGCCGGCGGCTGCTCTTCTTCACCGTCCTGCTGGTGCTGGCCTCGGTGATCACCGCCTCGGTCCAGATGATCCCCTGGTGGGGCGTGGCCCCGTCAGGCGGCGTCATGCTGCTCTACCTCGTGTTCCTGCGCATCGCCGTCAAGGTCGACCGCGAACGCCGCCAGCGTGCCCTCCAGGCCCGCGAACGCGCCCGCCGCCACCGCGCCCGCCGCCGCGCCGAGGAACTGGCGGCCAGGGAAGCCGAGGTCATCGAGTTCACCGGGGCGCAGGGGGACGTTCTCTTCGACCAGTACGCCGAACCGCCCCGGCGCGCGGTGGGAGACTGAATACTGTGGCGCGAGGACCCCTGAGAGTTTGCTAATCTGGTCGAGGTCTTGGGGATGTAGCGCAGTCCGGTAGCGCACTTCGTTCGCATCGAAGGGGTCAGGGGTTCGAATCCCCTCATCTCCACCCAGGTCAAAGGCCACTTCCAGATGTCGGAAGTGGCCTTTTTGATCTTCTGAGTGACTATCGGTTCTGCGACGATGACCACCATGTCGCGGATCGAGTTCTCCTATGGAGCGCCAGAGCATGGATGGTCTGTGGTCACCATCGCCCATGAAGGGCGTGAGGCCCGGATGGTCGTGTCCTATGTGACCGATGCTCTCCGGGACCTCCTGTACAGCCTGGTGCGGGTCACTCAGGGCGACGACATCCGCTTTTCCTGAGATGACGAGCTCACCGAGTACCGATGGATATTCACGCATGAGGACGATACGGTCCGAGTGCGCATCCTCAGGTTCCGGGACGGGAGGAGATCGGAACCGGACGAGGCAGGGCGAGAGGTGTTCGCGCTGCAGAGCGAGGTAAGCCCTCTGGTGCGAGCGGTAGTCCGCTCGGTCAGGCGACTGCTCTTCGAGGTGGGCGAGGAGGAGTACGCCCGGCAGTGGAGCGGACAAGCCTTCCCACTGCGCGAGCTGAACGTGCTGGAATCCTGGCTCAAAGATCACTGACCTGGGGTCGAAGATCCGGTCCATTGCCTTGGCGCCCTCCAGAAGGACGGGGAGGAGCTGTTGGGCTCGTCTGGGGGCTGGTGGGTGTGGCGCCAGACGTCGAGGAAGTGGTCGTTGGCGACCGCGACGAGCAGAGCGACCAGGATGGTCTGAGCGACGCGGCCGTGAGCGAGCCGGTTCTTCGGATCGTCCAGGTCGAGGTCGTGGCCCTCGGGGTGGCCGTTCAGCCCCTCCGTCGTAGCCCTGGCAGTGGAGTACGTCCCTCGCCACGAAGGGCTGAGGTATGGCAGCTCCTGCCGGAACTTGTCGAGGTGGCCGAGGTCGCCGGGGTGCAGGGTGATGGTGTGCTGGTGGCAGGTCTCCGGCAGTTCGCCGCTCTTGGTCAGGGCTCGGGGGCAAGACGCCGGTTTGGCCGCTGGGTGGGCGGCCCGCTGCCGGGCATCGGTCAGGTCGACCGCGGTGGCTCGGAACTCCTCATCTGTGAGAACTCAAGGGCGAGGGGTCATGTCCGGGAGGACGACGTCGGCGAGAGGAGGTGATGACGGTTCAGCCAGTCGGCGATGGCCTGGCCGATGGCGTGCGGCTGGTCCTCGGGGGCCTGGTGGCCGGCGGGTCCAATCCCGTCGATTTCGAGGGCGGCGATGTTCTGGCGGGCCCAGTCCACGATCTCGGGGGAGGCGATACCGACACCGTCCTCAACCGTGAGGAGCAGCTTGGGTACCTCGGGGCTGGTGGCGAGCCATTCGCCGTAGATGTCCATGCGCTCGGCCACATCGGCCGGTTCGCGGTCGTAGGGAATCTCGCGAGGCCACTGGAGCAGCGGACGGCGCGACGCCGGGTCGGTGTAGGGCGCGCGGTAGACGTTGTGGTCCTCCGGGCTGAGGCCTGTCTTGATGGCGAAGGGGTGCGGTAGGGCGTACTCGATGGCGGCGTTCTCCTCCAGCAGTAGCCGCTCGCCGAGCCCGGCGGTGCGTAGCGCCTTTGAGTGGTCGATCACGTCCTGCGGCAGTTCGGCCCACATCTGCGGCCGCAGGAACGTCTCCAGGAGGGCGAGGCCGCGCACCTGGCCGGGGTGGCGGGCGGCACGGTCCATGGCCAGTGCGCCGCCCCAGTCGTGGCCGACCAGGACGGCCTCCTCCAGCCCCATGGCTTCGAACCACGCATCCAGGTACCGGGCATGGTCGGCGAAGCGGTAACCGATGTCGGGCTTTCCGGAGGCGCCCATCCCGATCAGGTCAGGGGCCAGGACCCTGGCGCGATCGGCGACGTGCGGGATGACGTTGCGCCAGATGTAGGACGAGGTGGGGCTGCCGTGCAGGAACACCACGGGCGACTCGCCCTGCCCGGTCTCTGTGTAGGCGAGGTGGGAGTCGAGGACGGCGACAGTATGCAAGATCGTTAATCCCTTCGCTGAGTTGGCGACTGGACTCTAGATCCGCACTTCTCCAACTGTCAACATTCCAACTAATGCTGATGCAACCATCACTAGCTCAATTATCAGTCTGCTAGTATAATTCCGGAGGTGAGGCTCGTGCCTGACCAGGTAGAGAACGTCGACGACGAATCCGGACCGCTGTATGCAACCACCGGCCACCTGATGCGCCGCGTGTTCACTGCCGTCACGGCTCATGCCGTGCAGGACGGGCCGCAATCGCGCGAGTTTGTGGTGCTCGACATCCTCGCCGACGAAGACGCCCCCTCCCAACAGGACCTCGCCCACCGACTTGGCATCAACCGTACGATCATGGCCAGGCTGCTCGATCGGCTCCAGGAGGCGGGCCATGTCGTCCGCACCCGCAACCCGGCCAACCGCCGCACCCACGTGCTGTCGTTGACCGAGGCGGGCCGTGCCGCCCTGGACGGCATGCGCCACGCTGTCGCCGCCCGCGACGCCCGGCTCACCGGCGCGCTCACCAGCCCCGAACGGCAACGCCTCACCGCGCTGCTGACCAAGCTCGTCGCCGACGACGGGCCATCCGCCATCCACAGCATCGAGCACCTGATAGCTCAAGCCCACTACCGGCTGCGCCGTCTCGGCGATCATCTGCTCGCGGCGCACGGCCTGCGCACCCGCCACTTCGCCCTGCTGCCCGCTCTGGACCGGCTCGCCCCTTGCCCGCAAGAGAAACTGGCGCGATACCTGCACCTGACCGAACCGGCCACCGCATCACTCATCGAAGAGCTGGCGCAGGCCGGCATCGTCTCCCGCGGCCAGGACCCGCACGACCGACGCCGCCATGCCCTCCAGCTCACCGACCTCGGCCGCGCCCGCATCCCTGTAGTTCGTGAAGCCTTGGACAGCATGGAGCGCGACATCGACGACATCCTCGGCCCGGATCGCGCTCAAGAACTTCGCACGCTTCTCACCAAGCTCTTGCCGTAAGCAGATCGACACGCCCCGCCCCATCTTCGAGCAGTAGGGCCAGCGGCCCCCGCCGTCCGCGCAGCCGACAGGAGCGACAGCTAAGTCGTCCAAACAGCCCGACCCTGGGAACGATCAACTTAGATTCGGGAAGCGATCTTCAGAGCCTTGCTTCCGTAGTAGTTCAGATTGACTCGTGAACACCCCACCCAGGTCAAAGGCCGCTTCCAGGGCGTTGGAAGCGGCCTTTCGGGTTGAAGGCCGGGCACGGACGATAACGCCTTGCCAGCCTGATGGGATGCCTGTCACCGTTGTTTTCCGGGATCGAGTGGCCGGAGCGAGAAGTCATGGGCCGGAGCGTGAAGCGCAGGAAGACTCCGCAGGAGAAGAAGCGGCTGAGCTACACCAAAGATCGTCGCAACGACTACGGTGAGAATGACAAGAGCTCGCGCAAGAGCATCCGGCGCAACAAGCGGGCGCCCCACCGGGCCAACCGCCATCGTGATCATCAGATCCTCGAAGCCGCCCGGGGCGCTGCCGACGAGCAGTCAAGTGAAGCTACCGAAGAGCGTCTGTACGTGAGGTGGCCGAAGCGCTGGAAGAAAGTTCGCGACGCGCCCCTTGGTGAGATCTTGCTGAGGCGTATCGAGCGTCGGGTGAAGCGGGGCATCCATGCTGCTGACCGTTAGACTGCGGCGCTCGTAGGCGGCATCGACCAGGCGGTAGAAGCCCTCGGCGGCGTCGGGTGAAATGGGCAGGAGCCCGATGTCGTCGACGATGATCAGATCGGTCTGGGTGATCGGGCGATCGCCTTGGAGACGGAGTCGTCCACCCGATGGCGCCGGACCAGCGAACCGAGGTCCTCGATGGTGAACCACGCGACGGTCGTCCCGGCGTCGACGGCGGCCTGCCCGAGCGCCTCGCAGAAGTGTGATTTTCCGGTGCCCGACGGCCCGGCCACGCAGAGGTTCTGGCGTCGGCCGACCCATTCCAGGGTCCGCAGGGCGGACTGGGTGGGACCGGGATCGAGGAGGCTTCCTCGTGCCAGACGTGGAAGGTCTTTCCGGCGGGGAAGGCGGCGCGGGCGCGTCGGGTGCGGAGATTGGCCGCGTCCCGGCTGGCGGCTTCCTCGGCGAGCAGGGCCCGCACAATCTCGGCGGGATCCCAGCGAAGGGCCTTCGCGGTCGGGATGATCTCGGCCACAGCCCGACGGATGTGAGGCAGTTTCAGGCGTCGGGTCAGCGCGATCGCCTCGTCGAACGCGGCGCCGGAGGTTGCGGCGACCGCCGAGGCCGGTGCGGCCAGCCGGGGCCGGGCCGGTGCGGCGGCCGGTGGAGTCGTGGTCATCGGTCATGTCCTCCGTGTCGGAGTAGTCGGATAGGTTGCGGGCATGGCGGAGAGCGGTCGGGCCACTTTCGAGCAGTTGGCCCAGCGGGTCCGTGACGAGCTCGCCGCGGCCGGGCTGCCGGTGATCGCTCCCGGTCTGGCCCCCGAACTGGCCACCGGGGCGGAGGTCCACGTCGACATGTGGAACCACCACTTTCACGGTGAGGAACCCGAAGTGGTCGTGAGCTGGAAGGTGAGCCCCCAGCTGCGGAGCAACGCCATGGACGCGCTGCGACACGGGCGCCTGGACGATCCGGCGATCCGGCAGTCCGGCAAGGTCCAGATCGCGATGGCTGGTGCGGTAATCGCCATCCTGTCGGCGGCCGGGTTCACCGCCCTGGATCGCGACAACGACATGAGCCCGTTCGACGTGCAGGTTCTCGCCGGTCCTGATGTCGGCAGCAGGCCCGGCTGGGCCTTCCCGGACGAGGACCTGACCCCGCCCGGCGGACCCGCAAGGGCCTGACGAAGATCGGGCCGGGTTCAGTGGCCGAAGCCCGACCAGGCGGAGGTGCCCGGCTGCAGGCTGGGGGTCTCGCTGCGGCGGATCGGCTCGGTGTGGCCGTGCTCGCTGTGGTGGTCCAGGATCGACAGCAGGTCGCCCTCGGTGAATCGGCCCACCGTCGCGGCGGTGCCCAGCGCGCGGTCGACGTCGGTGGCCCCGTGCAGCTTGGCCAGTGCGATGGCGTCGGCCATCTTCACCCGGATCCGCCGGGTGCCGGCGGCCGCGGCCTCCACCAGGCGGCGCAGCGAGTCGAACATGCCGTCCTGGAGGAAGCGCTGGGCCGGGTGTCGTGCCCCAGGCGTCGATGATCGGCATGCTCATGCCCCGGGCCGGTCGATGTGGTGCGCTGCCCGGTCGGGCATGTCTGCCTGGGCGGTGGCCTCTCGTACGGCAATGACGTCTGACTGGTCGGCGCCGGCGGGAGGGTCGGCCGTGACGAGGCGGTAGCCGAGGTCGAGGGTGTCGTTGTCGAGGAGGTCGTGGTGGCGTTCGTGCCAGCGTCCGGTGGTGAGGTCGATCTCAAGGCGTCGCATCGCGCGCTCGACGAGGTGCTGGTCGAGGTTCACCAGTGCGGAGACGGCGGCGCGAGCTCGCGGGTCGAGGTAGCGGTGCGGGCGTCGCCAGTACGCGCCCAGGAATCCGTCGGTGCAGTCGGCGGCCACCGGCACGGAGACGACGCTCACCCGTGCGCCGTCGCGCCGCAACCAGGTCTGGACGAGGTCGAGGGAGGCGAGGCCGGCTTCGGCTTCGGAAATCTGCGGGAGGTACTCCTCGACCAGCCAGAATCGTGCGGTGACGGCGGGGTTCCAGGTGAGGACGATCTGCCGACCGGACACCCGGCGCAGCTCGGCGAGTCCGGCGGCCGGGTCGGTCCAGTGGTGGACAGTGAGGATGGCCATCGCGGCGTCGAACGACTTGTCAGGGAATGGAAGGGACTCGGCGTATCCCTGGATGACCGGCGCTGAACCGGGAGGACGCTGGCGTATCATCACCGTGGCCGGTTCCACGGCGGTGACCTGTCGATCGCGGGGCTCGTAGGAGCCGGTTCCGGCACCTACATTGATCACCGTTGTGGCGGAGCCCAGGGCCTGCTCTATCTGGCCGGCGATGCGGAGGTCGGGGCGGCGGTGGTGGGAGTAGCCGAGGCCGATCGTCTCGTACGGGTTGCCGTTCATGAAGCTCCTTCGCGGGATCGACGGGGCGGCGGTGCAGGTGGGGCGTTCGACGGAGAAGCTTCCTCAGGTCGTCCCCATCCAGCAAGGGCAGACCCCCGCGCAGCGCCGCGACCGCACTCCCGGTGCCCTTTCCGGCGGCCAGATCCACCGGGACGTGCGGCGTGCTGTCAGCGCTTATCTCACTGTCGTTCCATCCGCTGGCCCGGGCGGCCCTTGCAGGCCCGCCCTGGCTCACCGTTTCCGGGACCTCCAGGGTGGGATCGATGGCGAGGACTTCGTACGACGTGACCGCCGAGGGCACCCCAGGCGACAGTTCGGTCTGTCTGCGTCAGGGGAAGCGGCTTTCATCTGCCAGTCGTCGGCTCAGGAGGCGACGCGGGCCGGTGCCCTCGTCTCCGAGACGATCGTCGGGGTTGCGCAGCACGCACCGATCGATGGAAAGGCATCCGCAGCCGACGCAGTCGGACAGCCTGTCGCGCAGGCGGGTGAGCTGCTCGATGCGGGTGTCGAGTTCGGCTCGCCATGAGGCGGACAGGCGGGTCCAGTCCTCCCTGGTCGGTGTGCGCTCCTCCGGAAGACCTGCCAGGGCCTCGCCCACCATGCGCAGGGGAATGCCGACTCGCTGCGCCACCCGGATGAAGGCCACCCTGCGCAGGGTGTCGCGGGCGTAGCGTCGCTGGTTGCCCGCGGTCCTGCGACTGCGGATCAGGCCTTTCTCCTCGTAGAAGTGCAAGGCGGTCACTGCGACACCGGCACGGGCGGCGAGCTGCCCGACGGTGAGTTCCTTGGCATCGAAAGGGGGTTTCGTCACGCCTCTCAGGCTAGAGCTTGACCTCGTCTATAGTCGAGGTTTCATGCTTGACGGGTGACTGAATCACCTGCGGAAACCGCCCCGCTCACCACCGGCCGGGCGGGGCGACGGGAATGGATCGGGCTTGCCGTTCTGTCCATCCCCGCCCTCCTTGCCTCCCTCGAACTCACCGTGACCCACCTGGCGCTGCCCGCCATCGGCAGGGCGTTGGCAGCCAGCAGCGCTGAGCTGCTGTGGATCGTGGATGTCTACGCCTTTCTGCTCGCCGGATCGCTGATCACCATGGGTACGCTGGGCGATCGGATCGGCCGCCGACGCCTCCTGTTGATCGGCGCGGCCGCGTACGGCGTCGCGTCCGTGCTCGCGGCGTACGCTCCCAGCGCGGGCGCGCTCATCGCGGTCCGCGCGCTGCTCGGCATATCCGGCGCTACGTTGATGCCGTCCGTGCTCTCCCTGACCGTCGCCATGTTCCGGGATCCGCGGCAACGCACCTTCGCCGTCGGGATCGTCATCGCCAGCGTGTCCGCAGGCACCGCGATCGGCCCTCTCGTGGGCGGGTGGTTGCTGGAGCGTTTCTGGTGGGGGTCGGTGTTCCTGCTCGGTGTGCCGGTGATGGCGCTGCTCCTGGTGCTGGGGCCGGTTCTGCTGCCCGAGCGCCGCGACGCGGGGGCGGGGCGGCTGGACCTGATCAGCGCCGCACTGTCGCTGGCCGCGGTGTTGCCGGCGGTCTACGGTCTCAAGCAGATCGCCGCCGACGGTTCCGGCTGGTTGCCCGTGTTGTCCGTCGTAGCCGGGCTGCTGTTCACCGTCGTCTTCTTGCGCAGGCAGCGCGCGTTGCGGCACCCGCTGATCGACCTGCGCTTGTTTGGTAATCGGGCGTTCAGCACCGCCGTGGCCACGCTGGCGCTCGGGATCTTCGTGTTGTGGGGGTTCAACTATGCCTTCGCGCAATATCTGCAGTTGGTGCGCGGGCTCTCGCCGCTGGAGGCGGGCCTGTGGACGGCGCCTTCGGCTGTCGGGGTCATCGTCGGATCGATGCTGGCCTCCAGAATCGTGCGCTGGATAGCCCCGGGACCGGTCATCGCGGCCGGACTGGCCCTGGCTGCCGTCGGCTTCGTCGTGGTCGCCCAGGCGGGCATGACCGCCGGGACAAGTGCCCTGGCCCTCGTGGTCACCGGGGCCATCATCGTGTCCACGGGACTCGGTCCGATGATGGCGCTGGCCACCGACATGATCGTTGGTACGGCACCGCCCGAGCAGGCCGGCGCCGCCTCGGCGATCTCCTCGACCGCGCCCCAACTCGGCGGTGCACTCGGCATCGCGCTCCTCGGTAGCGCCATCACCGCGGTGTACAGAAGCGAGATGAGCTCCGCTGACGTGGCGGGCCTCCCCTCGGAGGCCGTGTCCGCCGCGAGGGAGAGCCTGGGCGGCGCTGTGACGGCGAGTCACACGCTTCCCGACCTGCCCGGGGCCATGCTGCTCAGCGCCGCTCGTGAAGCGTTCACCACAGGGTTTCAGGTGAGCGCCGTGGTCAGCGCCGTGAGCGTGGCAGGCATGGCCGTCACGGTCGCGGTCATGCTGAGGCGCGGGTAGATTCGCGCCCGGCGTGACCAGGTGGTTCGTCGTGCAAGCTGAGAGGTCGCGCGGACTCTTCGATGCCCTGCGCGGTGGGTGTCGCGGAAGACTCGGGTGGTGTCAGGCCGGTGGAGGAGTACGAGAATCGCGCCACCGGACATGGCGACGAGTCCCTGGAACGATGCGTCAAGAGACCCGAAGGGAAGACCGTCTTAGCCTCATCCGAAGGATCATCAAAGTGGTCACGACGCCGACAACAACCCCAGCCGCCACTCCGGCGAGGAAAGGCAGCCATGCCAGGAACTGTTCGGTGACGGTGGGCTCGTCCAGCGATTCGGCGTACGACTTGATGGGGAAGAACTCATCCGGGACGGGCGCCTTGAACAAATCGCCATTCTGTAACGCGCCAGGGGTCGGAGTCACGGTCCCCATGATGGCGTTGATCACATCTGCACGCCAGGAAACCTGAGTGGCTTGACCTCGGCTGTACGACGGGGATTTCACGCGCGTGGTGGCCGACGCTTCAAGCTGGTGATGCACGATCGGCCGACGCCACGTTCGTACAGGCATCTGAGTGGCTGACAGGGCGACCGCACATCAGAGGCCGGGCCGGCCATCGGCCAGGGCTCTCACCTGTCGGGCGATTTCCTCCACTGACTGCTCGTCCGTGTCGACGCAGAAGTCACCGATCCCGGAGTCGTCCAGGTCTCCGGCGTCGCGTGCGGCTTGTTCGGCGATCTGATGCAGGACCGTGGGTGGTTGTCCTCTCAGCTTGTCTCCCGGGAGCGTAGGGCCGCGTCCTTGTCCGCGTAGCAGGATGCGTGTGGTCAGGGTGTCGGAAGCGGCATGCAGCCGGCATACGGTCAGTGCCGTCCCTGGGAGCAGGTCGACGTACGTGCGGATGATGTCCGGGCGGCTGACGTGTCCTGAGATGACCAAGCATCGCGTACCGGCATCGCGGAATACCGTCCACAGGGCGGCGAGGTTCGCTGCTTTGATGTGGTGGTCGTCTTCAGTCGTGGGGTGGAGGAAGCCGATCTGTTGCAGGTCGACGTACGCGGCTCTGATACCGGAACGGACAATCTGTAGATAGATTTCGAAGCCGACCGTCGACTTGCCGACGCCGGTGGCGCCGCAGATCCAGAGAGCCGGAATCGGAGCGGAAGAAGGGGACGGAGGGTCTCCGGGCGGCGAGGGCTGTGCCGGAGAATCTCTCGGAGTTTCGCTGATGTGAGGAAGTGCTCCTGCCTGATCGAGTACGCGGCCGGCCACCTGTGAGGCTGTCAGCCCGCTTGTGTCGATGGACCTGCCGGTGAAGTCGGCGTGGTCCAGGGAGTCGGCTTCGGCTAGGGCGTCGTCCACCAGGTCCGGACGCCAGCCGCGGTTGATGAACCGTTGTCGGAGTTCGTCGCTCTCGACGCGTAGTCGATGCACGGTGATGTCGGCTTCCGGGACTGCGTCGGTATACAGCCGCACCTCTTCGAGGGTGTCCACGAACCCGGAAAGGACCAGGCACTCCATCCCCGCCGCCCTGAGGTTGGGCCAGATCGCACCCAGGCTCCGCGATCTGAGCTCATGAGTGTTCTCGGTGGGCGGGGGATGGCACAGGCTGATCTGATCGGTGTCGATGAAGGCGGCTCTGGTACCGGCTCGACTGAGTCGGGAGAAGATTTCGAAACCGACGGTGGATTTGCCGACGCCCGACGGACCGCAGAGCCAGAGAAGCGGAATGCCGCTGCTGTTCATCGGCGTGACGGTAGCCGGACGCGGCCTGAAATGGCGAGGGAATTATCTGATGCCAGATCACAAGGGCGATCGGTGCGTTTGTGGGGGAGAGCTGGAAGGCGAAGGGGACGGCCGCCGGCCGTCCCCGGCCTTTTGCTAGATCGCGGCCTTGTCCAGAATGGCGGCCACCTCATCGGCCCTGAACAGGAACCCCGCATGGGACGTGTCCAGGGTGTGCACGTCGTACGGGTTACCGGGTGTCAGGGCGTCCGCCTCGGCGATCAGCCTGTCCTGCATGGCCACCGGCAGGGATCGGTCGCCGGTCAGGCGGAGGTAGGTGCGGGCGATCGTGCCCCAGGTCGCGGCGTCGACGCGGGCGTCGGCCGTCATCACCGCGATCGATTCGTCCGGCTGCAGGATGTTGAGGAAGGCCCGAAACTGCTCGTCGCTGACGTCCGCCATGGTGGCGGCCTTGAGCGCGTCGAGCAGCGCCGCGTCCGCGGTGCGGTAGTTGGCCCGGCCGACGCCGAGTTGAGCGGGGTCGCCGACGTTGAACGCGGCCAGCGGGCCCATCAGGTTGTCGGCGAACTCGGGCTCCCGCATGTACTCGATCGGGTTGGCGCGCCGCACGCACGACCAGGCGGAGATGTAGACGAGCCGGCTCACCAGTTCGGGGACCGCGTTGCCCACCCCGCTGATGGTGAGGCCGCCGAGGCTGGCCGCCACCAGCACCACGGGCCCGTGCTCGGCCACGCGGCGCACGACGTCGACGACCGTGTCGATGTTGTGCTGCAGGGTGACCCCGGCCAGCGTCGACGGCTCGACCGCCCACGCGTCGAGGTCCTGGGGGGCCTGGTAGGCAAGCGGGTACTGCGCGTCGAGGCCGTGGCCCGGCAGATCGACGGCGTAGCTGCGGTGGCCGAGCAACGCCAGCTCGCGCTGGACGGGAGCCCACATGAAAGAGCTGCTGCCGGAGCCGTGGACCAGGACGAACGTGGGCGGCGACGAGTGGTTGGAGTTGGATCGCATGAAGAACAGTCCGTTTCGTTGGATGGCATGGCGAACATGCCTGCGTTGCCGGGTGAGAACGCGGCAGAACGAGCCGTGCGACGAAGCCGGCGGGCTGGCCGCTTCAGCTGTTACGAAGACGGATGAACTTCCGGTCACGTTGGTCTTGCGTTCGAGCGCGCTCGAAGGCATAGCGTCCTCGCCATGACGACACAGACCTGGATCATCACGGGCGCGTCCCGCGGGTTCGGACGCGCACTGGCGGAGTCGGCGCTCGCGGTGGGCGACCAGGTGGTGGCGGCGGTGCGCCGGCCCGAGAGTGTGGCCGATCTGGAGGCCGCGTACCCGGACACCTGCCTGATCGCGACGTTCGATGCCCGGGACATCGCCGCGGCCGCGGACCTCGTACGTGACACCCTCGACCGTTTCGGTCAGCTCGATGTGCTGGTCAACAACGCGGGCCGGGCCGTGGTCGGAGCGGTCGAGGAGGTCAGCGACGCGCAGTTGCGCGATTTGATGGATCTGCACCTGTTCGGCCCCGCCGCGCTCGTTCGGGCGGTGCTGCCCGCGATGCGTGAGCGGGGCACCGGGACGATCGTGCAGATGAGCAGCCAGGGTGGGCGGACGTCGTTCCCCGGCGTGTCGGCGTACTCCGCGTCGAAGTTCGCCCTCGAAGGCTGGTCCGAGGCCCTGGCGGGGGAGGTCGCGCCGTTCGGGATCCGGGTGATGCTCGTCGAGCCCAGCCGGTTCAGGACCGGCTTCAACGGGGGCGACGTGCTCGAGGTCGTCGAGCCGTCCGCGACCTACCGCGACGTGCTCGCCGACGTCCGTGCGGACATGGCCGGGGTCGACGGCCGCCAGGATGGTGACCCGGCGCGGGCGGCCGAGATCATCGTGTCCCTGGCGCACGGCGACGAGGTGCCGCTGCGGCTGCCGCTCGGGAGCGAGGCGGTCGGGCGTATCTCGCGTGCCTACCGGCGCGGCCTGGACGAGGTGGAGCGGTGCGCCGAGACCGCCCGCAGCGCCGACTTCGAGGGTGTGTCTCCATCGGTACGGCCCGTCTAGGCTCGTGGTCATGGCCACCGACGAGCTGATGACCAGGGCGCTCGAAGCGCTCGGGGACGACGGTCCGCTGTCGGTCGAGGCGATTCACCGTCTCGCCGACCTGGCCGATCTGCCCGAGACGATGACGATCGCCGAGGTCGCCGACCTCCTCGACATCTCGCCTCACACGCTGCGTTATTACGAACGGGCAGGGCTGGTCGAGGTGGCCCGCGACGGTCATGGTCATCGCGTCTACGACGCCCCAGCGGTTCGGCGCCTGGTGTTCCTCACCCGGATGCGGCTGTCCGGTATGCCGATGCGTGACCTGCAGCACTACATCACGCTCGTCGATGCCGGCGGGCACACGGTGCCGGAGCGGCTCGATGTGCTGGTCGAACATCGCGACACCATCCGCCGCCGGATCCGCGAGCTGACGCTGTCCCTCGCGGCGGTCGAATACAAGATCGCCACGTACGGGGGCTCGACCGGGCCGGACGTGCAGGACCTCGCCACCAAGGACGAGTTCCGCCAGACTCGCACCACCTGACTCCGACGTCCGGTATTTCCCGTCGAGTCCCGCTCCGTCAGGGGTGCTTGCTCGCATGGACGCCCTCGGTTCCCAGGACATTCAGAAGCGCCAGGGCCTCGGCGGCGGGGGAGCCCGGCGGTGCGCTGTAGAGCACGAGGTGCTGGTCGCGGTCCGTGAGCGTGAGCGAGTCGCAGTTGACGGTGATCTCCCCGACGACCGGATGACGGAACGTCTTGGTGAGGGTCGGCGCGGCCTGCACGTCGTGCCGCTCCCAGAGCCGGGCGAAGTCGGGGCTGGCGTCGAGCAGTTCGGCGACGAGGCCGGTCACCGCGGGGTCGGTCGGGTACCGGGCGAGGGTGGACCGGAGTTTCGTGACGACGTTCAGCCGGAACTCCGCGGTGCCGGACGTCCGGTACAG
Source organism: Nonomuraea sp. NPDC048826 (assembly GCF_043198225.1). Lineage (NCBI taxonomy): Bacteria > Bacillati > Actinomycetota > Actinomycetes > Streptosporangiales > Streptosporangiaceae > Nonomuraea > Nonomuraea sp. NPDC048826. Next base: position 62,784 of record NZ_JBICUQ010000010.1, read on the forward strand.
GGTCGCGTCGACGCCTGCCGGCCCGAGGAATGCCCGGCGCGCGAGATTGCGGTCCTGCGGGGCGAGCGCGGCGAAGTCCTCCATGAGCGCGGCCGCGAGGTCGTTCCACGCGAGCACCTCGAACACGGCGGACGTCACGAATGCGGCCGTCTGCGGCAGCCTCTCCAGGAGCGCGAGGATGCTCGGGCGGACGTCGCGCCGGTGGAGTCCGGTACGGCTCGGCGCCGTGCCCGCCAGGAGGTGGAGATGATCGGACTCGGCGTCCGTGAGCCGCAGCGCGCCGGCGATCCCGGCGAGGACCTCGCCCGACGGTCGCGGCGCCCTGCCCTGTTCGAGCCGGACGTAGTACTCCGTCGAGATGTGCGCGAGGACCGCCACCTCCTCGCGGCGAAGACCTGGTGTCCGGCGTCGCGGACCCGCGGGCAGGCCCACGTCCTCCGGTCGCAGCCGCTGGCGACGGCTGCGGAGGAACGCCCCGAGTTCGGCTTTGTCCATATCCCCAGTGTGCACGTCGTGCGACGACGGATCCTGGTACTGCCTGTGCCTGCATCCGCTGCGGAGGCCGGCCTGACACTGTCGCCATGACGCACAACACCGGCATCGCACCCATCGGTCTGCTCACCGGCAAGGTGGTGTTCATCACCGGCGCCAGCCGCGGCATCGGGGCGGCCGCGGCCCGGCTCTTCGCCTCCGAGGGGGCCGCCGTCGTGCTGGCCGCCCGCGGCGCCGACGCCCTGCGGCGGATCGTCGCGGAGATCCGTGCCGACGGCGGCACCGCCGACGCCGTCACCCTGGACCTCGCCGACCGTGCGAACGTCCGCGCGGCGGTCGACCGCGTCGAGGAACTGCACGGACGGCTCGACGGCGCCTTCAACAACGGCGCGGCGCTTCAGCAGCCCGGCATGCTCGACACCACGAGCGACGAAGACATCGACCAGCAGTTCACCGTGAACTTCCGCTCACAGTGGACCGCCATGACCGCCGAGGCCGCACTCATGCGACGGAACGGTGGCGGGGCGATCGTCAACACGTCGAGCATCGGCAGCCGCCGCGCGAACCCGGCCCTCCCCGCGTACGGGGCGATGAAGCGCGCGCTCAACAGCATCACCGAGACCGCCGCGGTGAGCTGGGCCCGTGACGGCATCCGGGTGAACGGCATCACCCCCGGCGGCACCGCCACGAAGATGATCGACGCATGGGAGGCGACGAGCCCCGGCATCATCGAGCGGCTCACGGCGGCCACCCCGCTCGGGCGGATGGCCGAGCCGCACGAAGTCGCCGAGGTGGCAGCGTGGCTGCTCAGCGACCGTGCGTCGATGGTGACCGGCGCGATCGTGCCGGTGGACGGCGGCGCGGGCGCCTAGAAGGCGCTGATGTCGCTGGTGTCGTCCCGCTCCGTGGCTGTGGAAGGAGACCCTGATCGATCTCCGCCTCGCTGCACCCGGATGAGGGCTTCAGCCGTGGCTGTTCGGTAATACAGCACCGACCGTCCGGCTCGCCGCCGTTCCGCCAGCCCCGCGTCGAGGAGGACCTTGAGATGGCGGCCCACGGAACCGAGTCCCTGCCCGGTCAGCGCGACGAGTTGCGTCGTGCTCTTCGGCGTGTCCAGCAACGTCAGCACCAGGGCCCGTCCGGTGCCGACCAGCCTGTCGAGCGACTGCGGCACGGGCGTCCGTCCGGTCTCGGCCAGCGTTCCCGAGCACGGGTAGATCACCGCGTACCGGTGCGGCTCGTCCGCGGTGACCCACCCCCGATAGGGAGTGACCGGCACGAACATCAGGCCCGTCCCCGAGATCCGCTTCGGCGGATAGTCGAAGGTGTTGATCTGCAACCGGCTCTCACCGAGCCAGCGCATCCCGGGCCGTAACTCTCCCAGGGCCGCTGCCCAGCCGCCCTGGGAGAGCCGGCGGGTGCGCGAGACCACATCCGATTCGAGGATCGTCCTGCGCCGCGGCCAGGTGGGCAGCACCGTCTCCCGCCACACCCATTCCAGTACGTCGGCCAGACGCTCGGGCAGGTCGGTGCGGTCCAGCACAGCGGGCAACGGGCCGCGCAGCGACACCCGCAGGTCGGCGCGAGCGGCCTCAGAGGGTACGCGTCTGATGGCGGCGACTTCCTGCCCGAAAGTGACTCCGTCCTCCCCGGACGGCGTCGGCGTCAGGAAGTCGGCGTGCCAGTTGTGCCTGCCGATGGCAGCCGGGACGAGCGTCGCCGTGACCTCGTCGCCGGCGAGGCGCCGCCGGTAGCCGGGCAGGTGAGCATCCAGCCACGTCTGCTCGCCCGGGTGGGCTCCCGTCCCCTTGTCGAGCAGCATCAGTGCGGCGATCGTCTCAGCCAGCGGGGATATGACGAAGCGGCCACTCGCGAGCGTGTCCACATCGATCTGCCACAGTCCCACTGTTTCGCCCCCTTGCGAAAGATTACCGACCGCCCGGCCGGGCGACACAGACTCCGATCATGCGCACCTACCGCGAACTTCTGCGCACGCCGGAGTTCACCCCGTTGTTCTTGACCGTCTCGCTTCAGGTAGCGGCCACGACCGTGAGCGGCCTCGCGCTCAGCACGCAGGTGTACGCGGCGACGGGGTCACCGCTGCTGTCGGCGCTCAGCATGTTCGGCCCGTCGCTGGCCCAGGTGGTCGGGGCGACCATGCTGATGTCCGCGGCCGATCGGCTGCCGCCGCGCGCCGCCATGACGGCGATGGCGCTCTTCTTCTGCGCGGGCACGGCAGCCCTGGCCATCCCGGGCCTCTCCCTGGCGGCCGTCTTTGCGATCATCTTCGGGCTCGGCCTGGCCGGCTCGGTAGGCGGTGGAGTGCGCCACGGGCTGCTCAACGAGATCCTTCCCCGCGAGGGCTTCGTGCTCGGTCGGTCATTGATGAACATGTCGGTCGGGGTGACGCAGATCTGCGGGTTCGCGGCCGGCGGTGTCCTGGTCTCCGTGCTGTCCCCCGCGGGCACCCTGCTCATAGCCGCGGCCCTGAATCTGACCGCCGCCGCCGTGGCCCGGCTGGGTCTGGGCGAGCGGGCGCCGCGCGCCGCCGGGAGGCCGTCCGTGGCGGCGACGTGGCGCTCGAACGCGCGCCTTCTGTCGTCGGCACCGCACCGGCGCCTGTACGTGGCGTTGTGGGTGCCCAACGGCCTGATCGTCGGCTGCGAGTCGTTGTTCGTGCCGTTCGCGCCGGCGCACGCGGGCACGTTGTTCGCCCTGGCGGCGGCCGGCATGCTGGCCGGTGACGTCGTCGTCGGCAGGTTCGTGCCCGAACGGCGGCGGCGGCGGCTCGGCTTTCCCTTGCTGCTCCTGCTGGCCGTACCGTACTTGATGTTCGTCCTGGAGCCACCGCTGCCGGTAGCGCTCGCGGCTGTGACGGTGTCGGCCATCGGGTACGCGGCCACCCTGGTGTTGCAACAGCGGCTGGTGGAGCTGACCCCGGCCGAGCTGAGCGGGCACGCGCTGGGACTGCACTCCTCCGGCATGCTCACCATGCAAGGCGTCGCCGCCGCCCTGGCCGGCACGCTCGCCCAGGCCACCTCGCCGGAGCTCGCGATCAGCGTCATGGCGGCCGCGTCCGTGACCGTCACGCTGGCGCTGGCGAAGGCCGGGGCGAACGCCGAACGCGGACCTGGACGGGGGCGTCCAGGTCTCCGTCCTGGCTGGGATCGCCTGCGGTCGCGGCTCCGGCCCTCGCGTGGATCTCGACGGGTCCCCGTACGTGAAATCTCATGACTTGCCCCCTGTTGTCGTGGCGGAGATCTAAGGTCTAAGGCGGCCCAGGGATGTCCGAAACAGCCCTCCGGGGGTTCAGGACAACGCGGCAGAGACTCCGGACAACGCGAGGTGAGAGCACATTGGGACGGCCCGAACAGCCGGTGGATCCGCTGGCCGGTCCCGTCGAGAGGCTCGCCTGGGAGTTGCGCCGGCTCAGGGACGAGGCCGGGCGGCCGAGCTACCGCGTACTCGCGGAGCGCGCGCATTTCTCGCGGAGCACCCTCGCCGAGGCGGCCACCGGGACGCGGCTGCCCACGCTTGAGGCGACCCTGGCGTACGCCGTCGCCTGCGGTGGCGACCCGGCCGCATGGGAGCGGAAGTGGCGGCTGGCCGAGGCCGAGCTCGAACGGTCGCAGCGCCGTTGCCCTTATCCCGGCCTGCTTCCGCTGGACGTGGACGCCGCCGACCTGTTCTTCGGCCGGGACGACCTTCTCGAGGTCCTGCTGAAGGGCGTGCGGCAGGGGCCGCTGACGGTGGTCCGCGGGGCCAGCGGCAGCGGCAAGTCCTCGTTGCTGCGGGCCGGGCTGGCCGCGCGGCTGACCGCCGACGGCACCGCTGTCACGCTGCTCACTCCGGGCGCGCACCCGATGGCCCGGTTGAGCGCCGCCGGCGCCGACGGCTCCGGCGTGCTGATCGTCGACCAGTTCGAGGAGACGTTCACGCTCTGCGCCGACGGGCGGGAACGCGCCGGCTTCCTCGACGCGCTGAGCGAGCTCGTCGGCGGTCAGGACGGCCCGGCGGTGGTGATCGGGATCCGCACCGACTTCTACGAGCGCTGCATGGCGCATCCCGGTCTGTCCGCGGCCCTCCTCGACAGTGTTCACCTGCCGGTCGGACCGATGTCCGAGCAGGAGCTGCGCGCCATCATCACCGAACCCGCCGCCCGGGCGGGGCTGAGCGTGGACCCGGATCTGGTGGTCACCGTGGTGGCCGAGGCCGCCGAGCAGACCGGGGCGCTTCCGATGGTCGCGCACGCGCTGCGCGAGACGTGGGGCAGGCAGCGGGGGGACACGCTGACGCTGGCGGACTACCGGGCCGTGGGCGGCGTGTCCGGCGCTATCGCGCGAACCGCCGAGCACCTGTACGGCGACCTGGACGTCGGCCAGCGGCAGTTGCTCCGCGCCGTGCTGCTGCGGCTCGTCGCCCTGGGCTCGGGCAGCTCCGACACCCGTCGCGGCCTCGACCGGGACGAGCTCGCCGGAATCGGACCCGCCGGCGAGCTGGACGCGGTCCTCGACCGGCTCGCCGCCGCCAGGCTCGTCGTCGTGGACCAGGATCTGGTCGACATCGCGCACGAAGCGCTCCTCACCGGCTGGCCCCGGCTGCGGGACTGGCTCACCGCCGACCGTGAGGCCCTGCTGCGGCATCAGAGGCTCACGTCCGACGCGGCCGAGTGGGACCGCACCGGGCGCGGCGAGGACTACCTGTACCGCGGCACCCGCCTGGCCCACTGGGACGACGAGGCGAGCATCGTCCCGCTGAACGAGCTGGAGCGAACCTTCCTGGAGGCCTGCCGGTCGAACGCGACCGCGCGCGGCCGGGCCCGCCGCCGGACCCGGCTCGCCTTCGGCGGGCTGTCGGCCGCCGCCGTCGCGGTCATCGTGCTGGCCGCGCTCGTCCTGGTCCAGGTAGGCAACAGGGCCGTCGAGCGCGACCGCGCCGCCTCCGTACGGCTGGCCGCCGAAGCACGCCGCCAGCTCCAGCAGGACCCGGAGCTGGCGTTGCTGCTGGCGATCGAGGCGTACGAGGCGGAACCCACGCCGGAGGCCGACCTCGTGCTCCGCCAGGCCACCGCCGACTCGCGGCTGCGCGGCTCCACCCCGGCCGGCCTGCGCAGGGTCACAGGTACGACGGCCACGCCGGACGGCCGGAAGATCGCGATTTGGGGCGCCGGGGCGGGCCCGGCGGGTCTGGAGATCTGGGACCTGGACGGCGCCGCGCCGCGCCGGGCCGACCATGCGCTCCAGGCGGATCGGACGGACGGCATCCAGAGCGCCGCGTTCAGCGCGGACGGCCGCCGGCTCGTCACCGGAGACGCCGGAGGCGACGTGGTGCTGTGGGACCTGGCGTCGAACGGTCCGCCCGTGGTTCTGGGGACCGTCGACGGCGGCGTGCACGGCGTCAGCGTCAGCCGGGACGGCAGGGTGGCGAGCGCGCACCGCGACGGCGTGCGCGTCTGGAAGCCGGGACGCGCCGAGCCCTTCAAGCTCAGCGTCCCCGGCCGTGCGGTCAGGAGCGTCTCGTTCAGCCCCACCGGCCGGCTGCTCGCCACGGGGGGCGACGGATCGCCGCTGCGCCTGTGGGACATGACCGGGGACCGGCCCGTACCGCAGCGCGCGGCCCCGCGCGGCGAACCGGAGCAGGTGGCCGTCAGCCCGCGCGGCCCATGGGTCGCGACCGTCGAAGGCGACGTCCCTCAAGTGTGGGACGCGACGGAGGAGCCGGCCGGCGACTGGACCCCGCAGATCGAGCTGGCCGGCCACGCCCCGAAGCTGAACGGCCTGGTGTTCACCGCGGCCGGTGATCGTCTGGCGACCTTCGGCGCCGACGGCGTGATCCGCGTCTGGACGACGGGCAGCGACGCCGACCCGCTGGTGTTGCGCAGCCCGAAGGGGAATCCGCGCGGTGCGGCGTTCACCCCGGACGGGAGGTCACTGGTCAGCGTCGACGCGGACGGCTCCTTGCGTACGTGGGACGTCACGGCGGGAGACCCGGCGCCGAGCGAGGGCAGGCCCCTGGCGCTCAGCGCCGACACGAGCACGGTGGCGGTCAACGCGGGGGCGGTTTCACTCCTCACCCCGGGGGACGTCCGCGTCAAGCTATGGCGCGGCACCACCTCGGCCGAGGTGCGGGGCCCGCGTGACGCCGGCTATCTCGTCGCGCTGAGCCCTGACGGCCGGCGGATGGCGGGCATCGGCCGGGCCGGGACCTTGAGTCTGTGGGACCTCACCACCGCCGGCGCGCCCGTCACCACGCCCGCGCCCCTCCGCGGCCTGCCGCGCGGCCTGGCGTTCAGCGCCGACGGGAAGCGGATCGCGGTGGGCGCCTTCGACACCGAACCGCGGGTGTGGCAGATCTCCCCGTCCGGCGGGCTGACGGCGCTCGACGGCTGGCAGGCCCGGCCCACCGGCCGCGCCGACGGCGACGTGGCACTGAGCGCGGACGGCACGCGGCTGGCCGACGCCCGTGACGACCACACCGTCGTCGTCTGGGACCTGACCGGCGAGAGCGAGCCGAAGATCCTGCGCGGCCATGTGGAGGACATCACTGGCCTCGCCTTCAGCCCGGACGGGCTGCGCCTGGCCGCCGCGGCCACGGACGGCGCCATCCGGATCTGGGACGTCGGTGGCCGGGGCGAGCCCGCTGGCGTGCTGCACGGCGCCGAAAGCACCGTCCGCAGGGTGCGGTTCAGCCCTGACGGCACCTGGCTGGTCACCGACGAACCCGCGGGCCACCTGCGGCTCTGGCGGGCGGCAGGCGGCGAACCGCTGGAGCTGACCGGCTGGGGCGCGACCGGCGGTCTCGCGGCGTTCAGCCCCGACGGTACGCGGATCGTCAGGGGACTGAGCCCGCAGATCTTCCTCGGTCGCTCGCTGACGACCGGTCTGGGCGTCAGTCTTGTACGGGCCCGCGTCTGCGAGGTGTGCGGCCCGGCCGCAACGGTGCTCGAACTGGCCAGATCGCGCCGTACCCGCGAGCTGACCGAGGAGGAACGCCGCAGCCATCTCGGCCCGGACCCGTGATCCGCGCCGATCCGATCAGCGCGCTCCCGCGCTCAGGTGCTTGACCGGGGCAGGAGGCCGGGGGAGGTCCTGGGCGAGCAGGGCCGCCAGCTCCTCCTCGGTGAGCAGATGGACGTCACGGAGGATCCGCGCTGACTGGTGCCAGCGCTTCCGCGCCTCGTCCGGACGTCCGAGATCGTGCAGGGTGTCGCCGAGCCCCCACAGGGTGACGGCCTCCAGAGCGCGGGCTCCGGCCTCGTGGTGGAGGCGGGCCGACCTCCGGTATCCGGCTTCGGCCTCGTCGAGCCTGCCGGCGCGCCGGTAGGCGTCGGCCAGCGTGTCGGTCGCCGTCGCCTCGCCGAGTGGGTTGTCGAACTCCGCCCAGATCTCCAGGCTTCGCCGGCTCGCGTCGATCGCGTCGTCCAGCCGGCCCATCCTGATCAGCACCGCGGCTCGGCCGTTGAGAATCATGGCTTCGTAGTCGCGCAGGCCGCCGGCCGTGGCCGTGGCCGCCGCCTCGTCCTGGGTGGCGAGCGCCTCGTCGAAGCGTCCCAGCTTGCCGTAGGTGGTGCCGAGGTTGTGCAGGGTGCCCGCCTTGCGCAGGGGCAGACCTGCTCGATCCCAGCACACGAGAGCACGCTCGAACTGCTCGACCGCGGGCTCCAGGCGGCCCTGGTTCTTGTGGATGGTGCCCAACTGGTTGTGCCCGCGGGCCTGGGCCGCCCAGTCACCGGTGCGGACGGCCACCTGCAGGGCCTGGTGATGGATCTCGGCCAGATCGGCTAACCAGCCTCTGTGGCTGAAGGGCCTGTTGAGAGTGGCGGCGAGTCCCTCCACGGTGCCGGGATCGCCGGTGCGGGTGGTGGCCTGCCGGGCGGCGGCGATGAGGTTGTCGCGCTCCAGCTCGATCCAGTCGATCGCCTCCTGCGGGGTGTCCAGGCGAAGGCCGGGCTGGTCGGCGCGGAGACCTTTGACGATGGGGGAGGTGGGATCGAGCAGGAGGCTGGCCGTCCTGGCCGTGGCGAGGTAGTGGTGCAACGCGCGGCGGGTGGCGGCCGCCCGCTCGCTCTCCTGGACGATGGCGTCGGCCTGTTCGTGGGCGTAGAGGCGGACGAGGTCGTGCATCCGATAGCGGCCCGGCCCCGCCGGTTCGAGCAGCCGGGCGTCCAGGAGGCGGTCCAGGGTGGCCTCCACCATGCGCTCGGGCCGGTCGGCGAGCGCGGCGGTGGCCGCCGGGGTGTGGGTGGGCGTGTCGAGGAGGCCGAGCAGGGCGAACAGGTGGGCGGCGTCCTGCCCGGAGGGCTCCTCCTTGAGGTGATGGAGGCTGACGGCGATGCCGGCGCGGACGGCCAGGTCGGCGTACTCCAGCGTGTCCAGGCGGCGGGTGGCGTCGGCGAGCCGGTCGGCGAGGTAGGACAGCGTCCAGTCGGGGCGGGCGGCCAGTCGCGCCGCCGCGATGCGGAGGGCGAGGGGCAGGCCGCCGCAGAGCCGGACGATCCGCCCGGCGGCCTCCGGCTCGGCGTGGACCCGGCCGGGACCGGCGATCCGGGCCAGCAGCGCGGTGGCGTCGGACGGATCGAGGCCGGGCAGGTTGAGCTGGCCCGCCCCGTCGAGCGAGGTGAGAACCTGCCGGCTGGTGATGACGACCGCACATCCCGGCCCGGCGGGGATGAGCGGGCGGACCTGGCGGGTGTCGAGGGCGTTGTCGAGGATGATCAGCACGTTCCGTGCCGAGGTGAGGGATCGGTAGCGGGCCGCCGCCTCGTCGACCGCGGTCGGCACGGCGGAGCCGTCCAGCCCGAGCGAGCGCAACAGCCGGCCGAGAGCTTCGAGCGGCGACAGCGGCCGGAGCCCGTCGGTGGAGCCGTGCAGGTCGATGTAGAGAACGCCGTCGGTGTAGCGGTCGGCGACGGCGTGCGCCAGGTGGACGGCCAGCGCGGATTTGCCGATCCCGCCGGGACCGCCGATGGCGACGATCGCCGGCGTGCCGGCCTCCGCCCCGGTGAGCGCCTTGTCGAGCCAGGCCAGCTCGACATCGCGGGCGGTGAAGGCGCGGGTGTCGGCGGGCAACTCGGCCGGGGCGGCGGCTGCGTCGCCGAGCACGGCGTCCTGCGCCGGGGCGGTCAGGTCCAGGACGGGATCGCGGGCGAGGATCGCCTGCTGGAGCCGGCGCAGCTCGGCGCCCGGCTCGATGCCGAGCTCCCGGACCATGACGCGGCGGGCGTCCTGGTAGACCCTGAGCGCTTCCGATGACCGTCCGGCGCGATACAGCGCCAGCATCAGCTGCGCATGCGGCCTCTCCCGCAGGGGGTGCGCCTCGATGTGGACTGGCAGATCCGGGATCACCGCGTGGTGGTCGCCCGCCGCCAGCCGCAGATCGACGTGGTCCTCCAGAGCGGTGAGACGTTCCTCCGCCAGGCGGGTGGCCTCGATGTGGGCCCACTCCGCCGACATGCCCGCCAGCGCCTCTCCCCGCCACAAGGCCAGGGCCTGCCGGAACGACCTGTCAGCCGTATGGATCTCTCCCCTGGCCCGGCCGGCCCGCGCCTCGCGCACCAGCCGCATGAACAGGTGAGCGTCGACGTGATCGGCAGGCACGTCCAGGCAGTATCCGCCCGGGGCGGTCACGATGACCTCGTCGAGCGCCCGCGGCGCGAGGAACTCGCGGAGCTTGGACACCACGATGTGGAGCTGTTTCGGCGCCGTCGCCACCCGGCTCTCGCCCCACACGTCGATGAGGAGCTGGTCGGTGGTGACCACGCGACCGGCGCTCAACGCCAGCCGGGTCAGCAGGCCGATCCGCCGGCTGCCGGTCAGCGGCAGCAAGTCGTCGCCCGCCGTCAGCTCCCACGGACCCAGGATGTTGATCCTCAGCGCCATCGCACAACCCCCCGTTGGCAGGACCAGCGTTCATCGGTCATGACCGTTACCTGTTGGAGGGCCCCCTCCGCGATCTCCTGAGCGGCAGGTGACGAACATACCGGAACATAACGCGTGCTGACACGGTCGTTGACTTCCTGGTCGCGTGAGCGAGGCAGCCTGGCCTCAGCGGTCGTCCGATCCAGCCGCCCGGACCTGCTTCCTCCGGCGCCATGCCGTGCCCGTCCACCAGTTCGCGGGTGAAGGATGCGACGGCGGCGGCGTTGTCGACGAGGATCGCGTGTCCGCCCAGAGTGATCGACGGGACCGGCCGGCCGAGCTCGTGGGCGAGCTCGCGTGGGCGTACCACCTTCTCGGCCAGGGCGGCTGCGCTGATCAGGGAGGGCCGAGCGTGACCTCGTCCTCGCCCACCATGGTCGCCTCACCACGGATGAGGCCGGGCAACGCCCGCAACGCTTCGTCGGCCCGGCGACCCCGACCCTGGAGCGGCGCTCCGACCGCACGCCAGAACGGCGAGCCGGGGAAGCCGCCGATCCCGACGCCGAGGGTGACGCGGTCGCCTGAGAGGTGCTGAAGGGTCTGGACCTGCGCGGCGATCCAAGCGGTGGGGCGCATCGGCAGCTGCCGACCACGCTAGGAGCTGAGGCAGAGTGGGGGCGTCAAGAGGAGAGCCACATGACGTCGATCGTTCCCGCCCGTGACGGAGAGCGGATGCCGGCGCACGCGAACGGCCAGGACTGGCAGGTGTCGTGGCATCCTGTCGACGACCCTCAGGAAGGCAGGCCGCACGGAGCCGCCGGCATCTGCGTGACGGCTGCCCATGAGCTGGTGCTGATCAGCCATGACGGCGAGCACTGGGGTTTCCCCGCCGGCCGGCCCGAAGGAACGGAGACCATCGAGGAGACCCTTCGCCGCGAGATGCGCGAGGAGGCGTGCGTCACGGTCGTGGCCAGCCGCCTGCTCGGATATTGCCGGAGCGCATGCGTGCGGGGGCACGAGCTCGGTCTGGTGCTCATTCGCTCCTACTGGCGTGCGGAGGTACGGCTCGAGGAATGGGCGCCGGAGTTCGAGATCCAGCATCGGCGGGTGGTCCCGGGGTCCGAGGCGAAGAGATACGTCCGCGATCCCGTTCCGGCCGCGACCCGGGTGTCTTTCCGTGCCTTGGAGGAGGCGGCGATAGGCGAAGGACACCCGTGAGCGTCGGTCACACCCTGCGTCCCCTGGGGCGGATCTTGATGTCGCGCATGTCGGTCACCGCGAGCCGCAGGATCTCATGCGGATGCCCGTGCGCCTCCAGCGCGGCCATCGCGCCGAGCGCCGCCTCGTCCTGGCCGTCGTCGGGACCCGCCGGCACCTGACAGCGGAAGGTGAAAGCCGTCACGCTCCGGTCGTGGGTGAACGTCCCGGCCTCGGTGTAGGCGGTGCCGCCTGTGGCGAGGACGGCGGCCCGCCCGGCGTCGTCGAGCCCGGTGAACTTCCCTCTGATCGTTACCCTGAACAACTGCTCATTCCTCTCGTACGGCATGGCCGAGCAGGCTGTGGGCTGTTTGGGCCGGCGCTTGCGCGCGCAACCCTCCGCGGATCAGTGGAGTCTATTCCAATTTTGGAGTCCAATGCATTTTTGGCGCTAGTTCCAGACGCCAGGAACCTGGTAGGGCACCTTGCCTTCGAGTCGCCCATGGTCGAGCACGTCGCTCTCCAGGGGCAGCGCGACGGTGACCGGCCGGTCCCAGGCGGAGTAGCGGGTGCTCGACTCGACGCGGAGCACGGAGCCCTTCCAGTGGTGCAGGACGCCCTTGGCCGTAACGCGCTCGACCAGTCCGGCCGAGTCGAGGCGGAGGGTGTAGGAGATGATGCTGACGGGCTTGCCGATCGAGTAGCCGCGATAGCGTGAGGCGAAGGAGTCGGACACCTTGACCAGCTTGTCGGCCTTGATCGTGCCCTTCACCACGCCGCCTCGCCAGGAGGTCCGGTGGGCCAGCAGTGTCTTGAGCGTGGCCGGCTCCAGGATCTCCAGCAGGGGGTTGCTGGTCGGCGGGTCGGTGTGGGAGTAGCGCACCCAGGTCGTGCCTCGCGGCAGCACGCCGGCGAATCGGGGGCCCGAGACGTAGTCGTCGGAGCCTGACGAGATGACCCTCAGGGGCAGCTCCTCCAGGGCGAAGTCCTCGTACATGCCGAGTTTCTTCAGAGCGTCCCTCACCGTCGCGCTGGATCGCAGGCGCTGGGACAGGTCAGAGGCGATCTCGCCGCCCGGCCCGAACCCGACCGTGCCGTCGATGTCCGCGGTGTAGTACACGCCACGACCGTGATCGACTTTCGTGGTGGACACGATGTTCACGCCCTTGCCGCGGGTCAACGCGGCTCGGAGCGCGTTCACCGGGTCGGTTCCGGACGCTGCCTGAACGGGGGCGGCGGCGAGTTGGACCAGGCCCGCGAGCAGGACCGCACCCACGACAGTCCGCTTCATCACGGGCTCCTGAGCTTGATCAGAGGGACGCACCAATCTCGGGCAATCTAGATCATCTGTCAAGCCGAACAGGCCGGAGGTGCGCGGTCATGATCGCTGAGGTCCCCGCATCGACTACGTTTTCCGGCCGCTGCCCGAGGTTCGCAGGACGTACGATTCGCGGGCGTCGAGGAGCTCGTCCCAGTGTTCGGCCGTCCAGGCGCAGGCCACCGCGATCGGCTCGAGCATGCTGCGGCCGAGCGGGGTCAGCGCGTACTCGACATGCGGCGTGGCCGCGGCGTGGACGGTGCGCTCGACCAGGCCGTCGCGTTCGAGGGAGCGCAGCGACTGGGTGAGGACCTTCGGGGTGACGCGGCGCAGCGGCACGCGGAGCTCGGAGAACCGGCGCGGCCCGGATTCGAGGCAGCGGATGATGAGCGGCGCCCATTTGTCGCCGAAGCGGATCGGGTTGAGCGAGGACGGGCACAACTCGTCGAACATGTCGGCGGGCAGGGGTTCCCTCATGACCTCACGATAACCGGTATCCCGGCGGTAACCGGGGTCCCCGATAGCGTCCGGGCAACGGCCGGGCGTCAGGGCTCCGGCCCTGGTGAAAGGGCGATCGGGATGCGCATCGTGGTCTTCGGCGCGGGTGGGCGCGCCGGCCGGCGGGCGGTCGAGGAGGCGCGGCGGCGCGGTCACGAGGTGACCGCGGTGGTGCGTGATCCGGCGCGCCATGGCGACCTGGGGGACGTGCGGGTGGTGGCGGGTGACGTCACCGACCCGGCGAGCGTGCGGCGGGCGGCCGCCGGGCACGACGCCGCCATCAGCGCCGCCGCGGACCTGACCATGTCGCCGCACGACTTCTTCACCGCCTCGGCCCGCGCGCTGGTGGAGGCGGCGGCGCCCCGGCTGGTGGTGGTCGGCCTGGCGTCGATCATGCCGGGGGCGTCCGGGGCTCCCCTGATGGACGAGCCCGGCTATCCCAGCGAGTATCGCGCCTTCTTCCTGGGGCACGCCGCGGGCCTCGCCGAGCTCAGGGCCTCCGACGTGGACTGGACGTACGTGGCGCCCGCGGGCGACTTCGACCATGGCGGCACGCGTACGGGCCGGTACGCGATCGCCGACCACGCCGACGCGACGAGCCGGATCTCGTACGCGGACTTCGCGATCGCGCTGGTCGACGAGGTCGAGGCGCCCCGGCACCCGTGCGCCGCCATCAGCGTCCGGGAGGCATGACGGCCGAGGCGCGATCCGGTCGTGATCCAGAGCTGCCAATCTTGCGCGATGGTTCGCGCATCTTTGACGGCAATCTGCTCAGTGCTCTGGCTCGCGGGGTGCGCGGGCGGCGCGGGGGGCGCGGGGGGCGCGGGGGGCGCGGGGGGCGCGGCGCCGGTCGAGTCCGGATCCGCCGCGTCCCCGGCGCGATCACAGCAGTTTCACGCCACCGAACTCCGGCCCGGCGACTGCATCGAGCCCCTGCCCACGACGTTCACGGTGACCGTCGTGCCGTGCGACGTGCCGCATGCGGCCGAGTTCGCCACCATTTACGTCCTTCCGGATGGGCCGTTCCCTGGCGCGGACATGGCGCGGCTCATGCAGGACGGATGCGGTCCCAGGATGCGCGTCGAGGGCGACGCGATCGGCCTGTGGGGGCTGGGGCCGGCCAAGGAGGACTGGCCCCGGCACAGGACCGTGTACTGCCTGGCCGTGCCTCTGGACGGGGGCAAGACGACGGGACGGGTGGTCAAGTGACGACGTACGGGTCAGGCCGGGGATGGTCCGAGCTGTTCCCGGCGGAGGGACCGAACGCCGGAGACCTGGAACGCGGTCTCCACCCACCGGCCGGCGAGCAGGACGTCAGGCGGCTGGAGGAGCGGCTCGGTGTGGGCCTGCCGCGGAGCTACCGGCAGTTTCTCCTGTTCGCGGACGGCTGGGGTGCCGACGACTACGCGGTGTGGCCGGCCGCGAAGGTCGGCTGGCTCCGTGACCTGGACCCTCATCTGATCGAGGTCTGCTCGCCGCCCGAGGAGGAAGGATCGTCGTGGAGCGTGCCCGACGACCTCTACTTCGTGTACGGGGAAGAGCAGGACTGCGTCAACCTGCGGCCCGAGTACCTTCCTGACACGCTTCTCGTCGGGCGCTGGGACGACGGGGAGTTCCTGCTCAACCCCCGCGTCACGACCCCTGACGGCGAGTGGGAGGCCTGGTACATCGCGCCGTGGCTGGCCGGCGCCATCCGTCACCGATCCTTCTGGGACTTGATGGAGGATCGGATGAGGTGAGGCGCCGCCGGGCGGCCGGGGTCAGCGGGGTGGGCGGCGGATCGCCCGGTCGATCGCCCAGGCGTCGGCCACCGGGCCCACGTGCCCGAGCTTGTCCGGGTTGATCACTGCGCGGATCGTCTGGATCCGCCCTTCGAGCACGTCGAGGACCACGGTGTGGAGCACCCTGCCGTCCCGGTCGCGGAAGATCGCCCCCGGCTGGCCGTTGATCTCGTGGGGTTCACCTGTCACGCCGACGCCGGCCATCCGGGGGAAGGCGGTGGCGAGCAGCCGGGCCACGGTCTCGGCGCCGTTCACGGCCTTGGCCAGTTGCGGGGCTCTGCCGCCGCCGTCGCCGACCATGGACACGTCGGCGGCCAGCAGGGCCCGCAGGGCGGCGACGTCGCCGTCGCGCAGGGCGTCGAGGAAACGGGACGTCAGCTCCGCCCGCTCCTTGCGGTCCGCCTCGAAGCGGGGCCGCCCGGAGGCCATGTGACGCCGCGCCCGCACCAGCAGTTGCCGGCACGCCGCCTCCGAGCGGTCCACGGCCGACGCGATCTCGGGGAAGCCGAAGTCGAACACCTCCCGCAGCACGAACACCGCCCGTTCGAGCGGGGACAGCCGCTCCAGCAGCAGCAGGGCCGCCATCGACACCGAGTCGGCCAGCTCCGCCGACCGCTCCGGATCCTCGTACGGGTCGTCGAGCAGCGGTTCGGGGAGCCACGGCCCGGCGTACTCCTCCCGCCGGACCCGGGCCGAACGCAGCACGTCGATCGAGATCCGGGTCACCGCGGCCGACAGGTACGCACGTACCGACCTGGGCGCGGCGGTGGAGGCCTCGAAGCGTACCCAGGTCTCCTGGACCGCGTCCTCGGCCTCGCTCACGCTGCCCAGGATCCGGTAGGCGATCGAGAACAGCAGCGGCCGTACCGCCTCGAACTCCTCAGCTCTGCTCATACCGGATCCTCCCGCGACGCTTCTCAAAAGGGGACCACCGCGAAGCGGCCCCACGCGATGAACGCCGCGACCGCGAGATAGACCACGTTGAGCCCCACGAGCACGAACTCGCCCCGCCGCCCGTGGGTGATCATCGCGCCGATCATCAGCAGGACCCAGCAGACCGCGGTCACCGGCACCATCACGGGCGCGATGCCGACCAGCGCGGGCAGGATCAAGCCCACCGCCGCCAGCAGTTCGAGGACGCCGAGCGTCTTGACGAAGCCGACGCCGGCGTCGTCGGTCCATCCTCCGCCCTGGGCCGCGGCCAGTTTGTGCTTGGGCACGAACGTCTTGGTGAGGCCGCCACCCAGGGACACCGCCGCCAGCAGGCCGGCGGCGATCCACAAAGCGAGGTTCATCGTTCACTCCTTGACCGATATCGCCGTTCACTCTCTAGACGAGACAGCGACCCCCGCCAGTGACATCACCCAGGGAATGTGGCGGCGTTGTGGAGGTATCGGGCGGGTAGCGTGCAAAACGTCGAACGCGCCGGGCATGACACCTAGCGTCCAGAACATGCAGACAGTGGACGTGCTCGTCGTGGGTGCGGGCCTGGCCGGTCTGAACACCGCCCGGCTGCTCGCGCTACGGGGGCTGAACGTGATGGCGGTCGACCGGCGCAGGTCGCTGTCGGCCGGCATCCGGACGACGGGAATCTTCGTACGGCGCACCCTCGACGACTTCGACCTGCCGGAGCGGCTGCTCGGGCCCGCCATCCGGGACGTGCTGCTGTATCCGCCGTCCCGGCGGTCCCCGATCCGGCTGACCAGTGAGCGCGACGAGTACCGGGTGGCCGACATGGCGGGCGTGTACGAGCACGCGCGGCACGCGGCGGAGTCGGCCGGGGCCCGGGTCGTCCTGGGCGTACGGTACGACGGCCTGTCGGCGGGACGGTCGGTGCGGTTCGTGGGGGCGGAGCCGGTGGGGGCCCGGTTCGTCGTCGGCGCGGACGGGGCCCGCTCCCGGGTGGCCCGGGATCTCGGTCTCGACGTCAACCGGCGCTTCCTGGTCGGGGCCGAGCTGGTCCACCCGATCGCGCCGGGCGCCGCCGCCCCGGCGTTCCACTGTGTGCTGGATCCTCGGGTCGCCCCCGGCTATCTGGGGTGGGTCGTGGACGACGGCCGGCACGCGCACGTCGGCGTCGCGGGCTATCCGGACGCGACGTGCCCCGGCATCCGCCACCTGCTGGACGCCTTCGCCGCGGACGCGCCCGGCCGCCCGGCCCCGGCGGGTCCGGTCGAGCGCCGGGGCGGGCCGATCCCGGTCGGCGGCGTGCTGCGCCGGCTCGTGTGCCCCGCCGGGCTGCTCGTCGGTGACGCGGCGGGCGCGGTGTCCCCGCTGACGGCCGGCGGGCTGGACCCCTGCCTGCGCATGTCGGAGCTGGCCGCCTCGGTGGCCGCCGACTATCCGCGTACGGGGGATCAGCGCGTGCTGGGCCGGTACGACGGAGGCGCGCTGCGCGGCCGGTTCCGCGGCCGCCTGCTGCTGCGCAGGGCGTTCGCCGGCATCCGGTCGCCGGCCGTGGCCGAGGCGGCGGTGGCCGCGCTGCGCGGCGGCGCCGGTCGCGCGCTGGCGGCCCGTGTCTTGTTCGGCGACGGTTCCTTCCCCGACGTCGGCCCACGACTCGACCGGGAGCAGCCCGTACGGTAGAGACGACCCGTCAGCAGTTGACGTCGGCGGTGGTCTTCGGGCGGCCCGAGGCGGGGTCCAGGGCGACGGGGAACGTCCGCCCGTCGTTCACTCGGATCTCGACCGCGTGCGGGCCGGTCCACGTGACCGTGTCGAACCCGTCGCCGGGGTCGTCGTCGTTGAAGCAGCCGAGATGCCACTCCCTGGTGAGCAGCCCGTCGTCCCTGCGGACGCTGAGCCACACCATCGCGTCCGGCCCGAGCCCGGCCGCCGACTGCTGCACGCGGATCCGGTACGGGGCCGGCCCGTCGACGAAGCCGAGCTGTTCGACGGAGCCGAACATCAAGGAGACCGATCCCCCGAGCAGCGCCAAACAGGTGCCCAGCCCGGCGAGGACCATGACCAGGACGCGTAACCACTTCCGCCGCAGTCCGACGGCGGCCCACGCCATCAGCAGGCAGGCCAGCACGCCGAGCGCGAACGGATGGTTCAACTGGTCGTTCAGGAGCACCAGGTCGGAGTCGTGGAACAGCACCAGGGCCGCGAGCCCGCCCACGCAGAGCGAGAGGATCAGCAACACGACGGAGCGGACAGGCATCACGGATCCTCTCGATGCGGCCCCGCGGCGATCGACCGCGGGATCACCGGGGCGTACGGCGGGCGAGATCTTCGACCGCGAGGACGACGGCGGTGACGAGACAGCCCAGGCCGATGCCGACCAGCCCGAGCACCAGCACCGTCGCGCCCGTGAGGACCGCGCAGCCGCCCACGAGAAGGAAGAACCATCCGAGGACGACGAGAGTCCGGGCTCCACTGCCACGTGTCCGGGTGTCGCGCTTCAACGGTCGTCCTCACGTCCGGCGTTCAGGGCATGGCACACGATAACGATCTCCGCCGGTGGTGGGCTATGCGGCCGAGGAGATTCCCAGGTGTTCGTCGAGGGCTGAGACGAGCGGCTGCGCGACCTCCGGAAGCGTGGCCTCGGCCCAGTCGCCGGCGAGGTCGAGGAACCCGGCGAGGTGCGCCTGGGCGGTGGTGAGCAGGCTGGAGAGCTCGCCGCGGGTGAGCTCGACGGGTGTGGCCTCGTCGTCCTGGCGGAGGTGGATGACGTCCCCCGTGTGCGTGATCTGAGGCGTGGGGTCGTGGCCGAGCCAGATCTCCTGCCCTCGGGTCGCGTCCCACCAGCTCCGCCACTCTTCCAGGCCGAAGCAGCAGCCGGGGGAGACGACGACGCCGGTGACGGTGTCGTGGAAGCGCAGCCCGCCCGGGGCGGTCAGGGCGCCGGCGTCGGCGAGATGCTGGTCGAGGGCGGCCGGGGTCAGGTAGGTCGGGAGGCCGTTGTAGCTGACGACGACGGCCATGGCCAGGGCGACCTCGGCGGGGGACATCCGGCCCGAGAGCGTGAGCAGGTGGTCGCCCGGCGGCTCCGCGATCGGCCAGGCGGTGAAGTCCACCGCGTCGTAGGTTTCCAGGACGGCGTCGACGATGACCATGCCCGCAAGTATCCAGCGGCCGTCACTCCTGGCGCGGCGGCTCCGCCCGTACGGCGTAGTTCAGGACCCGGTCGCCGAGCAGGCTCTCCACGACGTCCAGGAGGTTCAGGACGGCGTCGGCGATCGCGTCGGGGTCGTCGCCCGCCGCCGTCCGTCCGCCGATCTCGCTCATGATCAGCGCGTGCAGGCCGCCCAGCTGCCAGGCGACCGCGCGGGGGAGCGGGTCGTCCCGGTACGTGCCGGTCTCCTCGGCCAGCACGACCGCCAGCGCTTCCGTCATCCGGCGGCCGAGGTCCTCCAGGCGGGCGGTCAGCGTGGGCGCCGCGCGCATCATCTCCAGCACGCGGCCGAATCCGGGGGAGAGCCCGACCCGGCGTTCGCGGGTGCGCACCTCCTCGCGCAGGCGGGCGAGCACCGCGGCCGCCGCCGACTCGCCCGGCCCGCGCTGCCGGACGATCTCGGCCAGCCGGTCAGGGGACGCCTCCTCCGGCGGCAGGACCAGGTCTTCCTTGGCGTCGAAGTAGTTGTAGACCGTGTTGACCGACACCTCGGCCGCCGCCGCGACCTCGGCGATCGTCACCTGCTCGAACCCGCGTTCCACGAAGAGGGCCACGGCCGTGTCGGAGATGCGCTGCCGGGTCTGCCGTTTCTTGCGTTCCCGCAGTCCGTCCATGGGTGCAACCTACTGGGAAATTGGGGCTCACTCCACTTTTGGCCGCCGGGCGTGATGGTGACTTTTCACGACTTGTCACGAAATTTGTGGATCTCTGTGATATTGGAGCCGCGAGCTTCAGGACACCCGGAAGGGAAGTACTCCGTGCGACTGTTAACCCGCGTGATCGCGGTGGCCACGGCCATGACCGCGCTGTCGGCTGCCCCCGCCGCCGCGGCGCCCCAGCTGGTGGTCAACGGCACGTTCGCCGCCGGCACCGCGCCCTGGTGGAACTCGGCGAACACCTCGATGGCCGTCGACACGGGAAGGCTGCGCGTCGGCGTGACCGGCGGCACCGCCAACCCGTGGGACGCGATGGTGGCCCAGAACGACATCCCCCTGACCCAGGGCAGGTCGTACACCCTCTCGTTCGACGCCTCGGCCTCGGCGGCCGTCACCGCGGTCACCACCGTGCAGCTGGGCGACGCCCCGTACACCAACACGCTGACCAGGTCGATCGCGCTCTCCACGACGAGCAAGCGCTTCAGCTTCCCCTTCACCTCCGGCCTCGGCACCCCGACCGGGCAGGTGACGTTCCAGCTCGGCAGGAACGCCGGGTTCAGCTTCTTCCTCGACAACGTCTCGCTGACCGAGCAGGGCGGCGGCTCCGGGCCGGTCGAGCTGACGAACGGCTTCTACGTCGACCCGAACTCCAACCCGGCGACCTGGGTGCGCGACAACTCCGGCGACTCACGGGCGGCGCGCATCCAGTCGTCCATCGCGTCCAGGCCGATGGCCCGCTGGGTCGGCGGCTGGAGCGGTGACGTCGGCGCCGTCGTCTCCTCCTACGTGTCCGCGGCGGACGCGGCCGACAAGCTCCCGGTCCTGGTCGCGTACAACATCCCGGGCCGCGACGCGTGCGGCGGGCACTCCGGCGGCGGGGCGGGCAGCGAGGCCGAGTACCGGGCGTGGATCTCCGCGTTCGCGTCCGGCATCGGCGACCGGCCCGCGATCGTGATCATCGAGCCCGATTCCCTGGGCGACTTCGCCTGCATGGACGACGCCGCCGTCCAGGCGCGCAACCGGATGCTCACGTACGCGACGGAGCAGCTCCGCGACCGGGCCCCCAACACCTGGGCCTATCTCGACGCGGGCAACGCCGGCTGGGTGCCGGCCGGGACGATGGCGACGCGGCTCGGCAACGCGGGCGTCCGCAACATCCGCGGCTTCGCGGTGAACGTCTCGAACTACTACACGACGCCTCAGTCGGCCACGTACGCGTCCAACGTCAACAGCGCTCTGGGCGGCGGCGCGAAGTGGGTGATCGACACCAGCCGCAACGGCAAGGGCTCCAACGGCGAGTGGTGCAACCCGGTCGGCCGCCAGATCGGCACGCCGCCGCAGCTCGGCGGTGACGGCGGTACGGAGATGCTGCTGTGGGTGAAGATCCCCGGCGACTCCGACGGCAACTGCGGCATCGCCCCCGACTTCCCGGCCGGCCAGTTCAGCCCGGCCCTCGCCATCCGCCTCATCGACGGCACCTGATCCCGGAGAGGCCCGTCCGGCCGTCCGGGCGGGCCTCGGTACGGGGAAGCCGTGCCGGTTTCGAGCGCTGGACGAATCGATTCCGGATAATCTGCCGGACGTGCGGCGATTGATCACTTCTCGTGGGGTTTGGCTTGCGCTGTCGGCTGCCGTCGCGGCGGCGGTGGTCGTGCTGCTCGTGCGTTCCCGTACGAGGCCGGTCGAGACGACCGAAGCGGCTGTCGAGCCCCCGCCCCCGAAGGCCGAGGCGCCGTGGCCGCCCGCGCCGATCCTCGGCACCCCCACGGCGGAGGACCTGGAGCGTTACGCGCCCAGGCCGAGCGTCTTCGACCGCCCGGCGGTGGCCAGGTTCCTGGAGCCGCGCGAACCCAGGCCGCCGCTGGACCCGCCCACCCGGCGCACGCTGACCCGCTGGGCCGTCGCCGGGATCGCGCTGCTCGTGCTCGCCGGCGGCACCTATCTGATGGAGTCCGCGGTCTTCTCGAAGGAACCGGCCCAGCCGATCGTGGCTCCGCGCCTCGACTCGATGGCGGACGACGCCTTCCTCATGCTGTCCGAGGACCAGGGGGAAGGGCCCGAGACGCGTCCCGACGCCGACTGCCTGCCGGCGCCCGCGACCCCGCGCGTGCGTGCGGTCGACCCGAAGGTGACCCGGGCCGTGAACCGGCAGTGGCGGCGGATCGAGACGTGGCTGCGGGCCAACGCGCCCGAGAGCTACCGCGCGCTGGGCCGGCCCGCGAAGGCGCGGACCATCGCGGTGGCGGAGGCGCAGATGGGCCTGCGCTTCCCCGACGACCTGAGGGCCTCGCTGCTGCGGCACAACGGGGCCGGCGTGCTGGAGGGCACCCGGGGGTTCGGCTTCCTGGACACCGGGAGCATGAGCGTCAGGGAGATCCGCGACGCCTGGCGCGCCCTGTGCGGCACCGACGACGCCGACGGCACCGGGGACCCGCGGACGGAGTGGTGGGACGGGCGCATGATCCCCTTCGGCTCCGACGACCAGGGCGGCCACCTCGTGGTCGACTCGGTGCGGCGTGATGTCGGTCACACCGACGGCGCGGGCGGCCTGGACTTCCGGCCGGCGGACGTCGAAATCCGCTCGCACCACGCGCTGCTGCGGGCCACCGCCGACGCCCTTGAGACCGGCGGCGCCGTCGGCTACTTCAGGCCCAGGGCGGTCGACGGCCGGCTCACGTGGCAACCGATCCCGGCCTGACCAGGCGATCCGCGACTGACGCAAGGTGATGGAGTGCTAGTTGGGAGGGGGGCTTTGCATAGCCATGCGTCACAATGCATACTCTTCTCTTATGTCCAAGGTTCTCACCTCTCTGCCCATCGGCGAGCGTGTCGGCATCGCCTTCTCCGGTGGTCTCGACACCTCCGTCGCCGTCGCGTGGATGCGCGACAAGGGCGCCGTGCCGTGCGCCTACACGGCCGACATCGGCCAGTACGACGAGCCTGACATCGCCTCGGTGCCCGGCCGCGCGCTGGCGTACGGTGCCGAGCTCGCCCGGGTGGTCGACTGCCGTGCGGTGCTGGTGGAGGAGGGGCTGGCCGCGCTCGCCTGCGGTGCGTTTCACATCCGCTCCGGCGGGCGTGCCTACTTCAACACCACGCCGCTCGGCCGCGCCGTCACGGGGACCCTCCTCGTACGGGCGATGCTGGAGGACCAGGTGCAGATCTGGGGCGACGGGTCGACGTTCAAGGGCAACGACATCGAGCGGTTCTACCGCTACGGCCTGCTCGCCAACCCGCACCTGCGGGTCTACAAGCCCTGGCTCGACGCGGACTTCGTGTCGGAGCTCGGCGGGCGCAAGGAGATGTCGGAGTGGCTGCTCGCCCACGACCTGCCTTACCGTGACAGCACCGAGAAGGCGTACTCGACCGACGCCAACATCTGGGGCGCCACCCACGAAGCCAAGACGCTGGAGCACCTCGACACCGGCATCGAGACCGTCGAACCGATCATGGGCGTGCGGTTCTGGGACCCTGAGGTCGAGATCCCGGCCGAGGACGTGACCATCGCCTTCGAGCAGGGCCGCCCGGTGACGATCAACGGCAAGGAGTTCGCCACCGTGGTCGACCTGGTCATGGAGGCCAACGCCATCGGCGGCCGGCACGGCCTGGGCATGTCCGACCAGATCGAGAACCGGATCATCGAGGCCAAGAGCCGTGGCATCTACGAAGCGCCCGGCATGGCGTTGCTGCACGCGGCGTACGAGCGGCTGGTCAACGCGATTCACAACGAGGACACGCTGGCGTACTACCACACCGAGGGACGGCGGCTCGGCCGGCTCATGTACGAGGGCCGCTGGCTCGACCCCCAGTCGCTGATGCTGCGTGAGTCGCTGCAGCGCTGGGTCGGCACGGCGGTCACCGGCGAGGTCACGCTGCGGCTGCGGCGCGGCGAGGACTACTCCATCCTCGACACCTCGGGCCCGGCCTTCAGCTACCACCCCGACAAGCTGTCGATGGAGCGTACGGAGGACTCGGCGTTCGGCCCGGTCGACCGGATCGGCCAGCTCACCATGCGCAACCTCGACATCGCCGACTCGCGCACCCGGCTGGAGCAGTACGCGAGCCTCGGCATGGTCGGCACCTCGCACTCCGCGCTCATCGAGGCCCCGGCGGCCCCGACCGAGCTGATCGGCGACATGCCGGAGGGCGGCGCCGAGGCCATCGCCTCGCGCGGCGACGTCGCGGACGACGACGAGCTGCTCGACCGCGCCGCGATGGAGTTCGGCACCGACTGATCACGCCGTCGCGTCTCGAACAGCGGTGTGCGTACACTTCCGGACATGCACACCGTGGCACTCGCCCTGTACGAGGGGGCCATGCTGTTCGAGGCGGCCGCGGCCTGCGAGGTCTTCGGGATCGACCGGTCCGACCTGGCCGACCCGTGGTACGACTTCCGCGTGTGCGGGCCGAGCCGGGGCCGGGTGGGCGACTGGCTGCGGGTGGACACGCCGCACGGGCTGGACGACGTCGCGGGCGCGGACACGGTCGTGGTCGCCGCCTGCGACGTGGAGCAGGGGCCGCCGGCCGACGTGGTGGAGGCCGTACGGGCCGCCCACGAGCGCGGCGCCAGGATCGTGGCGCTGTGCACCGGCGCGTTCGTGCTCGCCGAGGCCGGGATCCTGGACGGGCGGCGGGCGACCACCCACTGGATGCACGCCGAGCTGCTCGCCACCCGTCATCCCCGCGTCCGCGTGGACCCCGACGTGCTCTACATCGACGAGGGGACCGTCCTGACCTCCGCGGGCAAGGGGGCGGGGATGGACCTGTGCCTGCACGTCGTCAGGAAGGACCACGGGGCGGCGGTGGCGAACGCGCTGGCCCGCCGCCTCGTCGTGCCGCCGCACCGGGCCGGCGGTCAGGCGCAGTACGTCGCCGCGCCGGTGCCGGACGACGCCGGACAGTACGAGCTCGCCGACGTGCTCCAGTGGGCGCTGGCCCGCCTGCACGAGCCGCTGACCGTGCGCGATCTCGCCCGCCGCGCCGGGATGAGCACCCGCAACCTCGCCCGCCACTTCAACCGCGCACTCGGCGTGACCCCGCTGCACTGGCTGCACGCCCAGCGCGTGCACCGGGCCCAGGAACTGCTGGAGACCACCGACGCCGGGATCGAGCAGATCGCGGCCCGCACCGGGATGGGCACGGCCACCACCCTGCGCAGGCACTTCACCCGGTCCGTCGGCGTGGCGCCGGACACCTACCGGCGGACCTTCCGCGCGCCCGCCTGACTCACTCCGAAACTGTCCGTGGCATAGGGCATGCTGTGGGCCTCTGCGGGCGGTGAAAGGGGAGTCATGGCCGAGGTGCTGGTGTTCCATCATGCTCAGGGGCTGACGTCCGGCGTGCGGGAGTTCGCGGCCGAGCTCAGACGGGCGGGCCACACCGTCCACGTGCCCGACCTGTACGAGGGGCGGGTGTTCGAGACGCTCGACGCGGGCATGGGCTACGCCCAGGAGGCCGGCATCGGCGCCATCATCGAGCGCGGCCGGTCGTTCGCCGGGTGGCTGCCGGGCGAGCTGGTCTACGCGGGGTTCTCGCTCGGGGTGCTGCCGGCGCAGCAGCTGGCCCAGACCAGGCCGGGGGCGCGGGGGGCGCTGCTGTTCCACTCGTGCGTGCCGGTCACCGAGTTCGGCGACGCGTGGCCTGAGGGGGTTCCGGTGCAGGTCCACGGCATGGAAGGCGACCCGTTCTTCGCCGGCGAGGGCGACCTGGAGGCGGCCCGCGCCCTCGTGGAGTCGGTCCCCGACGCGGAGCTGTTCCTCTACCCGGGCAAGGAGCACCTGTTCGCCGACCGCGGCCTGCCTTCCTACGACGAGCCGGCGGCCGAGCTGCTCCTGGAGCGCACCCTCGGGTTCCTCAGCCGCTGGTGAGCTCGTCGTAGCACAGGGCCCCCTGCATCGCGGACGGCCTTTTCGGATGATCATGGCAGTGCCAAGGTCGTCATGGCGCATGTACGGAGAAAACGCCTGGCGAGTCGCCAGGTGGCGGGCGTAGGTTCCTGAGCTGTGGCCACGTGAGATCGCCTGCGACGAGTCCGGCTCGGAGGGGGAGAAGCTCGTCGGCGGCAACACCGCCGTCTTCACGCACGCGGCCGTGCTGCTGAGCGCCGAGGTCGCCGCGGCGTGCGTCCGCGAGGCCCGCGCCCGCATCCGGTCCCCGGCCACCGAGTACAAGGCGGGCCACCTGTTGCGCGGCAAGCACCGCGCGGTCCTGGTCTGGCTCCTCGCCCCCGGCGGCCCGATCCACGGGCGGGCGCGGGTGTTCCTCGCCGACAAGGCCTTCTTCGCCGTACGGAAGGCCGCCGACCTCATCGCCGGGGACGTGGCGTCCGTGGGGGTGGGCGGGGACGACACGCTCGCCAAGGAGCTCTACCGGGAGGGCCCGGCGGTGCTCGGGCCGGGGCGGTTCACGGCGTTCCTGGAGTCGTTCAACGAGGTGATGCGCAGGCGGGCGCCCGCCGAGCCGTTCCTCGCCGCCGTCGGGGAGCTCGCGGAGGCCGGCGGCCGGGTGGGGGAGATCATGCGCCTGCTCGCCGGGGCCGGGGAGCCGCTGGCGGCGTTCCTGGCGCGGCCGGGCGCGATGCCGGTGCTCGACCCGCTGATCCCGGCCCTGGTCCGGGCGGTCGTCCACTGGGGGCGCGACGGGCGGCCGGTCTCGATCCTGCACGACGAGCACAACGGGCTGACCGAGGAGCGCGTCGCGCACCTCAAGCGGGTGGTGGACCTGGCCGGGCTGCGGCTGACCGACTCCTTCCACGAGCCCCGGGTGCAGGTCGCCGACTTCCTGGCGGGAGTGGGCCGGCGGATCGCCGAGGACGCGCTGGGCGGGCACGGCGACCCTGAGCTGGTCACGCTGCTGCGCCCGTACGTGGACCCGGCCTCGATCTGGGGCGACGAGCGGAGCTGGGCGCTGCTCGCCCCTCGCTAAATGCCTTGACGCCGCTCCTGGATAGTGTCACTATCTAAGTGATGGATAGCAGCACTATCTAAGGAGATGCTCATGGCACTCGTCCCGATACTCGCCACTCTGGTGTTCCGCCTGCTGGGCGCGTTCGGGGTCCGGCGCTTCGCGACCTGGCACGTCAGCGCCGCGCACGGGCTCGCGGTCTTCCTCGTCCTCACGGGCAGCGCCCACTTCGCGACCGAGAACAGCGGCTTCCCCACCACCCACGCCGACCTGGTGGCGATGGTGCCGCCGATCGTGCCGTTCCCGGCCTTCATGGTCTACGCGACAGGCGTGCTGGAGCTGCTGGGCGCGGCCGGGCTCGTCCTGGCCCGCACCCGCCGGGCCGCCGGGCTGTGGCTGGCGGTGATGTTCGTGCTGCTCCTGCCCGCCAACGTGTACGCCGCGCTGGCCGGGCAGGACGTCACCCCGCTGTGGCTGCGGGTGCCCGAGCAGGCGCTGTACATCGCGCTCGCGCTGTGGGCCGCGCTCGGGACGCGTACGGTGGATCATGCCGGAGACCGCGTGCACGCCTGAGCGGGCCACCGGCGGCCTTCCCCCGACACGACCTGGAGGCGTCGGCATCGTGGCTCCCGAAGCCCGTACCACGCACGCGAACACCACTCTGGCCTGGGGCATCGTCGCCAGCGCCGTGCTCACCGGGCTGGTCTGGCTGGCCGGGCAGCGGCTGGGCGGCACCGAGCTGCTCCCCGACCAGGGGGCGTCCTGGTACTACTGGAAGCTGCCCGAGCCGACCGTGTGGACCCGGCTGTCGGCCTGGGCAGGCTACGCGGCCCACCAGCTCGCGTTCTGGGGGCTGATCTACTACGCGCAGACCCGGGTCCGCCGCTACACCGGCGGCCTGCACCGGGTCAACGTCGTGGCCCTGGCGGTCAACTTCGGGTTCATCCTGCTGCACCAGGCGCAGACCCAGGTGTTCTACGACGGGCTCGCGCAGGACGTGTCCATCTTCAGCTCGCAGGCCTCGGTGGTGCTCCTGCTGATCGTGGTGCTGCTCATGGAGAACCGCCGCCGCGGCCTGTTCGCCGGCCGCCCGGCGCCGATCTCCGCCGAGGTCACCTCCTTCGCCCGGCGCTACCACGGCTACCTGTTCAGCTGGGCCGCCGTCTACACGTTCTGGTACCACCCGATGGAGACGACGAGCGGCCACCTGATCGGGTTCTTCTACATGTTCCTGATCCTCCTGCAAGGCAGCCTCTTCCTCACCCGTGCGCACACGAACCGCTGGTGGACCGTCACCCTGGAACTGCTGGTCGCCGCGCACGGCACGCTGGTCGCCTTCATGAACAGCGGCCCCGACGGGGCATGGCCGATGTTCCTCTTCGGCTTCCTCGGCGTGTTCGTCCTCACCCAGATGCACGGCCTCGGCCTCGTCGCCACCACCCGCTGGATCCTGGCCGCCTGTTACGTGGGCGCTGTGCTCGCGGTGTACGCGGTACGCGGCATCGGCGACGTGACCCAGGTGGTGCGCGTCCCCACCATCGAGTACCTGCTGGTGGGCGTGCTGGCCGTGCTGCTGTGGGCGGTGCTGCGCCTGCTGCGCCGCTCTACGCGGGAGGACGTCGGGCGACGAAGGCCGTCAGGTGGGGGAGTTCGTGGCGGGTGACGTCGGCGAACACCTCGCGCAGGGCCGTCGTCAGCCTGGCCAGTACCTCGTCCGGCAGGCGCAGGTTGCGGGCGAGGCGGGCCGGGGCCCGGCCGCCGTGCCAGGCGATCACGACGCGGCCGCCCGGTCTGGTGATCCGGTGCAGTTCGCGCAGGCCCGGTTCCAGCCGCGGCCAGATGGCGACGTTGTTGACCGACACCACGCAGTCGAACGCGGCGTCCGGCTGCCCGGTGCGGTCGGCGGAGCCCAGTGCGGGCTGGGTCCCGGGGGCCTTGCGGGCGGCGAGGGCGCGCATCTGGGGTGACGGGTCGACGCCGGCCACCCGCGCGGCGCCCGTACGGCTCAGCAGGCGCAGCAGGGCGCCGGGGCCGTAGCCGACCTCCAGGACGTGTTCGCCCGGGCGGATGTCGAGCAGGGGCAGCAGGTCCCGCTGGCGGTTGGTCCAGAGCATGACGCGGCCGGCCAGGCTTCCCTTGAGGCCGGTGGGGACGGCGAAGGACGAGTCGTGTTCGCGGCCGGTGACCCAGGATGTCGTGGTTCCCATGCACGACAGCAAAGCGGTTCAAGCCGACTTGAAGTCAAATGGTGGCATGGACGAATTCATCCCGATCGGTGAGGCGGCTCGGATGCTCGGCATGAACGCCTCCGCGCTGCGTTACTACGAGGAGCGCGGGCTGGCCCCGTCCGCCGGGCGCCGGCAGGGGAGGCGCGTGTACGGCAGGGAGGAGCTGCGGCGGCTGGTGTTCCTGCAGAGCGCGCAGCGGCTGGGCATCCCGCTGGACACCGCCGGCGCGGTGCTGGAGGCCCCGGGGGAGCAGTGGCGAGCCACCGTGGAGGAGCGGATCGGGGAGCTGGAGGAGCTGATCGAGCGGGCCAGGACGGCGCGGGAGTTCCTGCGTCACGCCCTCGAGTGCCCGGCCGAGCATCCGGTGCGCGAGTGCCCGTTCCTGCGGGAGATGCTGGACCGGATGCTGGCCGGGCTCACGCTGGAGCAGGTCGCGGCCGAGCACGGCCTCGTGGACGCCCCGCCCGCCGGCGCGGGCTCTAGAACCACGCCGACTTGACGTACTCGGAGAAGTCGCGCGGTTCGCGGCCCAGGACGCGCCGGACGCCGTCGGACAGGTGGGCGTTGGCTCCCGAGGCGATCGACGCGAACAGCCGGTTGACCAGCGCGATGTGGTCCGCGTCGTAGCCGCGCGCGGCGAGCCCGGCGGCGTGCTCCGACGCCGGGACCGGCACGTACGCGATCCGGCGGCCGGTCGCGGCGGCGATCTCGCCGACGGCGTCGCCGAACGACAGCAGCCGCGGCCCGGACAGCTCGTAGGTGCGCCCGGCGTGGCCGTCGCGGAGCAGCACCTCGGCCGCGACGTCGGCGATGTCGTCGGCGTGCACGAACGGCTCCAGGCCGTGGCCGGCGGAGAGCTCGACCAGGCCAGCGTCGACCGGGTCGCTCAGCATCGGGTCCTCGCTGAAGTTCTGGGCGAACCAGGTCGGCCGCAGGATCGTCCACGCCCCGCCGGACGCCTTGACCGCCCGCTCCGAGGCCAGCAGGCGGTCGTCGCCGAGCTTGGGCCAGTCGCGGGACGACAGCAGCACCAGCCGGCGCACCCCGCGGGCGACCGCCGCGCCGGCGAACGCGGCCAGCAGCCCCGCCGCCTCGGGCCCCTGCGAGTCCACCAGGTAGGCGGCCGAGACGCCGGCCAGGGCCGGCTCCCAGGTGTCGTGGTCGTACCAGTCGAAGGGGAACTCGCCGCGCCGGGAGGCCGCGCGCACCCCGGCGCCCCGCGCGCGGAGCCGGGCGGCGACGCGCCGGCCGGTCTTGCCGGTGCCGCCCAGCACCAGGATCGTCGGCATGCCTTCAGTCAACACGCCGGCCCACCCGGGAGGAACCCGATCAGGCGGCGTTGACGTATTTCCTCGGCCGCAGCGCGTGCGCGCGCAGCGCGGCCAGGGCGGCGAACTGGCCCGCCCAGGTCAGCCGCACCGCCAGCGGGTCGGCGAAGGCCAGGTCGAGCGCCGCGAGCTGGTCGACCAGGCGGGCCAGCGCGGCCGCCACGTCCTCCGGCCCCGAGGCGGCCTGCCAGCCTTCGCCGCCGACCACCTCCGCGACCTTCTCGCGGAGCTGCGCCGGGGACATGAGCACCCCGTCGGCCAGCAGCATGAGAGCCGCCTCCCGGACCGACAGCTCGAACTCGTCGCCCCTGGCCAGCAGCAGCCTGGTCACCGCGTCCCACATGCGCTCGGGCGAGGCGAGCAGCTTGCGGCCGTGGTCGGTCACGGTCAGCCGGGCGCCGTCGCGGCTCAGCGCGCCCAGCTCGTGCTCGGCCAGCTCGCGCAGCCGCAGCGCCGTGGGCGACGGCGCCAGCCGGAGCGGCAGCGTGCCCTCGGAGGCGGCCAGCGACAGCAGCCGGTGGAGCGTGGGGAGCGGCTGCGGCGTCACCGGCGCGTGCAGCCGCACCTCGAACGGCTGGGCCAGCTTCCGCCTGGCCGGGCCGCGGCCCAGCACCCAGCGGTTCAGCCGCTCGCCCTGGACCCGGTGGAGCCAGCTGTCGCCGCCCAGGTCGGCACGCGGCTCGGTGAGCCAGCGGCGGGTGAGCGCGACCCGGTCGACGGTCTCGCCGGCCAGGATGGCGAGCTCCAGGGCCGCCGAGCAGGCCACGTGGGCGCCCAGCTCCTCCGGCCCCATGATCATGCTCCACTGCAGCTCGGGCACATCGGGCGGGAGCACGCCCGTCTCCTCCAGCGCCTGGTGGTAGGCGCGGGTGCCGGCGTCCTCGCCGTCTCTCGCGTACGTGCGCAGGATCCGCGACGTGGTCTGCGACGTGCACAGCGCCGCGTAGCGTTCGAGGCCGCCGAGCTGCAGCAACCGCCCGAGCGAACGGGCCAGCCGCTCGTGGTCACCCCCCACCTTGAGCGGCAGGGTGTACCAGAGGAACTCGCAGACATCGAGCTGCGTCACCGTCTCCAGCGGCTCGCCGCCGGTCAGCCACTCGACCGCGGTCCTGGCCTCGTCGGCGAGGTCCGGCTCGGACCGCTCCAACTCCGCCAGCAGCGCGGCGACGTCCGGTGCACTCATGCCTCGAAGTTTGCCGTATGGACCCCAGCCCTGACGATGACCGAATCCCGTGCGTATTGGGTCTAGCACAGCGACTACCCTATGAAATCACTATGTAATGGACGGTGACCGGACTAGATCCATCGTTTGTCGAAGAGCATCCTGGCCTTCCACTCCGCGTAGGGGATCAGTTCGGCCGACAGTACAGGATGCAGCCACCAGAAGTTGATCAGTGCGAGCAACGCGAACCCGCCGACCGCCGCCGCCCCGTACGTGCGCCGGGCCGGCGGTCTGCCGTCGGCGTCCGGCGTGGCCGGTCCTATCAGCCATCCGGCACAGAGCGTGATCGCCAGGATCATGAACGGCACCATGGGGATCGCGTAGAACAGGAACATCGTTCGGTTGTTCGCGAACGCGAAGTAGAACCACGGCAGCCAGCCCATCGCGTAGGCCAGCAGCACCGCCCCGGCCCGCCAGTCGCGGCTGGCGACGTACCACGCGATCAGCGCCACCAGCGCGGCCAGCGCGCCGAACCAGATCACCGGCGTGCCGACCCCGAGCACCGCCTCCGAGCACGAGGAGGCCCCGCAGCCGGTGCCCTCGCCCTCGTAGTGGAAGGCCACCGGGCGCAGCAGCAGCGGCCACGTCCACGGCTCGGACATGTAGGGGTGGGACGTCTCCAGGCCCTCGTGGAAGGTGAAGACCTGCCACTGGTACTGCACCCAGGAGCGGGCCGAGTCGAGCAGGAAGTAGAACGGGCCGGAGGAGGTGGCCTGGTCCCAGTTGCGGCCGTAGCCGGTCGAGGTCGCGAACCAGCCGACCCAGGTGACCATGTAGGACACGAACGGCACCGCGGCCAGGCCCACCAGCGCGTTGGGCACGTCCTTCGCCAGCGCGCCGCCGTACGGCGAACGCAGCCCGACGGCCCGGCGCGCCCCGAAGTCCCACATCACCGACATGACGGCGAAGGCGACCGCGAACGCCAGCCCCGACCACTTCACCGACATGGCGAAGCCCAGGCACACCCCGGCGGCGATCCGCCACGGCCGCGCCCCGAGGTAGGGGCCCTGCGGTGACAGCGGCGAGGTCTCGTACCAGTCGACCAGCCGCTCGCGGGCCCGGTCGCGGTCGACGACCAGGCAGGCGAAGGCGGCCAGCACCCAGAACATGAGGAAGATGTCGAGCAGCGCCGTCCGCGACAGCACGAAGTGCAGCCCGTCGAGCGCCAGCAGCAGGCCGGCGAAGCAGCCGAGCAGCGTCGAGCGGGTCATCCGCCGCGCCACCCGGGCCAGGACCAGGATGGAGAGGGTGCCGATCACCGCCGCCGCGAACCGCCAGCCGAACGGGTTCATCCCGAACAGCCACTCGCCCGCGCCGATCATCCACTTGCCCAGCGGCGGGTGGACCACGTAGGAGGCGCACGGGTCGAGGTTGCCGTCGGCGCACTTCTGGAAGATGTCGGTGTTTCCGCCCAGGACCGCCTTGTCGGCGTCCTTGATCGTGGTGCGCTCGACGCCCCAGTTGATCAGCGAGAAGCCGTCCTTGGCGTAGTAGGTCTCGTCGAAGACCACCGCGTGCGGATACCCCAGGCCGACGAAGCGGAGCACACCGCCCAACAGGGTGACGAGCAGGGGGCCGATCCAGCCCCACAGCACGCTGCCGCGCAGCGGCGGGATCACCCGGTCACGCACGGAAAGCGCGCGGGGACTGCTCTCGTCAGACCCCGGCTCGCCGGAGGTCTGGTACGGGAAATCGGTCACCGCCATTCGGCCATCGTACGGGGCGCGAGCCGATGCCCACCAAGAAACACGGCTCAATCGGACCTTCCGCTACGGCTGCCACAATGGCCGGATGACGGGTGAGGGCAGGTTGGTGCTGGCGGGCGCGCCGATCGGGCAGGCGGGCGACGTGTCGCCGCGGCTGCGCGAGGCGCTGGCGGACGCCGACGTGGTGGCCGCGGAGGACACCAGGAGGCTGCGCAGGCTGGCCGGCGAGCTGGGGGTGGAGATCGGCGGCCGGGTGGTGTCCTACTACGACGCCAATGAGGCCGCCCGCGCCGGGGAGCTGCTGGAGAGCCTGCGGGAGGGGCGCACGGTCGTGGTCATCACCGACGCGGGCATGCCCGGCGTCTCCGATCCCGGCTACCGGCTGACCCGCCTGGCCGTCGAGGCCGGCATCACGGTCACCGCGCTGCCCGGCCCGAGCGCCGTCACGACCGCGCTGGCCGTCTCCGGCCTGCCCAGCGACCGGTTCTGCTTCGAGGGCTTCCCGCCGCGCAAGGCCGGCGACCGGGCCCGCCGCCTGGAGGCGCTGGCGGGTGAGGAGCGCACGATGGTGTTCTTCGAGGCGCCGCACCGGCTGGCCGACTCGCTGGCGGCGATGGCCGGCGCGTTCGGCGCCGACCGTCAGGCGGCCGTCTGCCGCGAGCTGACCAAGACGTACGAGGAGGTGCGCCGCGGCGGGCTGGGCGAGCTGGCCGCCTGGGCGGAGGCCGGCGTCAAGGGCGAGATCACCGTGGTGGTCGCCGGGCACACCGCCGTCGCCGGGGAGGCCGACCTGCCGGCGCTCGTGAGCGAGGTGGACCGGCGGGTGGCCGCGGGCGAGCAGCGCAAGACGGCCGTAGCCGACGTGGCCAAGGCGGCGGGCGTGCCCAAACGCGAGCTGTACGACGCGGTTCACAGGCGTTCCGCCACCCCATAGTGTGCCCATCGTGAGGAACTGGGGGGTTTCGCGCCACAGCATCATCCCGCCGATGCAGGAAGGCGCGCTCTGGGGGTGGTTGGGGCCGATCGCCGTCGCGGTCTTCGGCGGCATCCTCCGCTTCGCCGACCTCGGCCGGCCGCGCGCGGTGGTGTTCGACGAGACCTACTACGTCAAGGACGCGTACGCGCTGCTCCGGTACGGCGCCGAGCGCGCGATGCTCGGCGACTCCGACAACCCCGTCGCCGACCAGCGCCTCATCGCCGGCAACCTCGACATCTTCCGCCAGTGCGCCGACGCCGACCAGTGCGCCTCCTACGTGGCGCACCCGCCGCTGGGCAAGTGGATGATCGGCGCGGGCGAGTGGCTGTTCGGGATGAACCCGTTCGGCTGGCGGTTCGCCGCCGCGCTCGTCGGCACGCTGTCGATCCTCATGCTCGCCCGGGTGGCGCGGCGGATGACCCGTTCGACGCTGCTGGGCTGCTTCGCCGGGTTACTGCTGGCGCTGGACGGGCTGCACTTCGTGCTGTCGCGGACGGCGCTGCTCGACATCTTCCTCATGTTCTGGGTGCTGGCGGGCTTCGCCTGCCTGGTCGTCGACCGCGACAAGGCCCGCGAGCGGCTGGTCGACTGGTGGGAGAGCGCAGCGATCTCCACCACCGGGCCGCGGCTCGGGCTCCGGCCGTGGCGGCTGGCCGCCGGCGTCTGCCTCGGCGCGGCGTGCGCGGTCAAGTGGTCGGGCGTGTTCTTCCTGATCGCGTTCGCGGTCCTGAGCGTGGTGAGGGACCTCGGGGCCAGGCGTGCCATCGGGTTGCGGGAGCCGTACCGGGGGGCGTTCTCGTACGACCTGCCGCCCGCGGTGGCCGCGTTCGCGGCGGTGCCCGCCATCGCGTACGTGCTGTCGTGGACCGGCTGGTTCGTCACCGACTCCGGCTGGGGGCGCGGCTGGGACCAGGCCACCTCGTCGGGGCCCGTCTTCTTCGTCGTCGACTCCGTGCGGTCGTGGCTGAAGTACCACGTCCAGGTGCTCGGCTACCACAGCGGCCTGGACGACTACCACCCGTACATGTCGGAGCCGTGGACCTGGCCGGTGCTCTTCAGGCCCGTGTCGTTCCACTACCCGACCGGCCTGCCGCCGTCCGCCTGCGGCGCCGACGCCTGCTCACAGGCCGTGCTCGGGGTCGGCACCCCGGCCCTCTGGTACGGATCCGCGCTCGCCCTGCTGGGCTGCGTCGCGTGGTATGTCTCAAGCCGTGACTGGCGGGCCGGGACGGTGCTGCTGGCCTACGCGGCGGGCTGGCTGCCCTGGTTCTACTACGCGATCACGCAGAACCGGACCATGTACCTGTTCTACATGATCCCCTTGGTGCCGTTCATGGTGCTGGCCACCACGCTCATGGCCGGGCGCCTGCTCGGCAAGGCCGACGCGCCGCCGCCGCGCCGGGCCGCGGGGGCGGCGGCCGTGGGCGCGTTCGCGCTGATCGTGCTGATCAACTTCTGGTGGCTTCATCCGGTGCTGTCGGCTGAGACGGTGACGCAGTCGGAGTGGTGGGCTCGGATGCTGATGAGCTCGTGGGTGACACCCGCGCCCAAGTGATGCCGCGGCGCAGCGCGATGGCCGCGGCGACGCAGGCCAGCGGCACCGCGGGAAGCACGTAGCGGTAGTCGAACTCGGCCGTCGCGGCCGGGGCCAGCAGCAGCCCGAACGCCCCCAGCCAGGGCAGGACCACCGGCCCGCCCAGCTTGCGCCAGCGCACCGCGACCCCGTACAGGCCGATGAGCATGATGCCGCCCAGCATGATGCCCCGCAGGTAGAACACCTTCTGGTAGCCGCTCATGATCTCCGCCCAGGGCGAGACGATGCGCGTCTCCGGCGGCCCCTGCTCGTAGGCGAACGCGTCGGTGTCGGTGCGGCCCTGGTAGGACGGCCAGTTGGGCAGCCGCTTCGGGTTTCCGGTGCTGTCGAGCTCGTAGTAGGGCGTGAACTCGTACATGTTGTAGGTGGCGGCGTCGGGGAAGCGCGGCCGTCCCCAGTGGAAGCTGCGCAGGAAGTCGCGGAGCACCACCTGCAGGTAGTCGCCCGGCTGGGAGGTGATCGCGCGCATCGCGAACGCGCTCGCCGCCTCGTTGGTGATGTCGGTGAACTTCTTGCCGGTGCCCCAGCGGTGGAGCACCTCGCCGGTGCCCTCGCCGTCGCCGCTGCCCTGACCCCACAGGTACCACTGCGCGTAGTCCTTGCGCTCGCTGACCGGGTCGTTGATGCAGAGCAGGACCAGCTCGACCTCCTTGTAGGGGTCGATGTTCATCTTCTCGCAGTCGGCGAAGATCGCCGTGCGCATGTAGAGGATGAGCCCGTCGCTGTTGGTCATCGCGAACTTGCCGTGGGCGGAGGCGAACCAGCCCATGTAGGCCGCCACCGGGATCGCGCAGGTGGTCAGCACGGCCACGATCGCCTTCCAGCCGGTGCGCTTGATGAGCAGGTAGACCAGCACCAGCGCGAGGATCGGCAGGCCGATCGAGCGGGTCAGCCAGGTCAGCGCCAGCAGCAGGCCGACCACGGCGCCCACCTGCCATGACATCCGCCGGTGCCACAGCACCAGCGTGATCACGGCCACGACCAGCAGGGTGAACTGCGTGTCCGACATGATCAGCTGTTCGAGCTGGATCTGGTAGGCGTCGAACAGCACCGGCGCGGCGGCCAGCGTGGCCCCCCACTTCGGCAGCCCGAACCTCCGGTGCAGCAGCGCGTAGATCAGCACCGCCGTGGCCAGCCCCATGAGGTGCTGGGTGAAGGTCACCAGGGCGAAGCTGTCGAACGGCCTGAGCAGGAACAGCCAGAACCCGTAGCCGTCAGGCCTGATCGGGTGCGGCCTGGGGTGCAGCGCCACCGACACGTACTCGTAGGAGTCGTTGAACCACATCGCCGGGCCGTAGCCGAGCATGGTGACGACCCGCAGCAGCGCACCCCCGGCGAAAGCTGCGGCGAACACCCGATGACGGCCGAGGAACGCCAGCACGCGTGCCGTCCGGCCTGGGGCGGAGTTGTCCACAGCGGTGTCCTCCGCGACGCTCACCATGCTGTAAAGAATGCCAGTCGTTTGGGTGACATGCCGCGACCATTGCCGGGCACACGGCATGATGGTGTGCTGGAAGTGCCTTAACTGAAGGGTTGAGACGTGGAACTGACGGTGGTCATGCCCTGCCTCAACGAGGCCGAGACCGTGGAAGTCTGTGTGCGCAAGGCCCTGGCGTGCATGGAAGAGCACGGCATCGAGGGCGAGGTGCTGATCGCCGACAACGGCAGCACCGACGGGTCGCAGCAGCTCGCGCGCGACGCCGGGGCCCGGGTGGTCCACGTTGACGAGAAGGGCTACGGCAACGCGCTCATGGGCGGCATCCGCGCCGCCCGGGGCAAGTATGTGATCATGGGCGACGCCGACGACTCCTACGACTTCGGCTCGCTGCTGCCGTTCGTGGAGCAGCTGCGCGAGGGCGCCGACCTGGTGATGGGCAATCGCTTCAAGGGCGGCATCGCGCCGGGCGCCATGCCCCCGCTCCACCGCTATCTCGGCAACCCGGTGCTCTCGTTCGTCGGGCGGCTGTTCTTCCCGTCGCGGATCGGCGACTTCCACTGCGGGCTGCGCGGCTTCCGCCGTGACTCCATCATGACCCTCGGTCTGCAGACCGGTGGCATGGAGTTCGCCAGCGAGATGGTCGTGCGCGCCACGCTGGCCGGCTACGACGTGCGCGAGGTGCCCACCACGCTCTCGCCCGACGGCCGCTCCCGCCCGCCCCACCTGCGCTCCTGGCGCGACGGCTGGCGTCACCTGCGTTTCCTGCTCCTCTACAGCCCCAAGTGGCTCTTCTTCTACCCCGGCATCGCGCTGATGATCATCGGCCTGGTCGCCGGCACCGCGCTGACGTTCGGGCCGGTCAAGATCGGCCAGCTGGCGTTCGACGTCGACACGCTCGTCGGCGCGTCGGCCGCGGTGGTGATCGGCTTCCAGTCGGCGCTGTTCGCGCTGTTCACCAAGGTGTACGCGGCCGAGGAGGGCTTCCTGCCCGAGTCGCGGCGGGTGCGCAAGCTGATCAGCATGGTCACGTTGGAGCGCGGCCTGGTCGTGGGCGGCCTGCTGGCCCTGGCCGGTCTCGCCGGCCTGGTCATGTCGCTGGTCCACTGGCAGGTGCGCAGCTGGGGCGCGCTCGACCCGCGCGAGTCGCTGCGCATCGTGGTCCCGGCGGCCACCGCGCTCATCATGAGCTTCCAGACGATCTTCGCGTCGCTGTTCGTCAGCATCCTCGGCATCCGCCGCACCCGCGAGTCGTCCGTCGACGTGGCGGCCCGCGCCGCCGAGGAGGCGGCCGAGGCCCTCACCCGCGAGGAGAGGTCCGCGGGCACGCACTAGCGATCGCGCGGCCACGCGCGAGCGATCGCGGGCGCGCACGAGCGATTCGGTTCGAGACGCGCGGCGGCGGCCCGTAGGCTTGGACTCATGTCCCAGCACATTCTGACCGCCGTCGCGTGGCCGTACGCTAACGGCCCCCGCCACATCGGGCACGTCTCCGGTTTCGGCGTGCCGTCCGACATCTTCAGCCGCTACCAGCGGATGGCGGGCAACAAGGTGCTGATGGTCTCCGGCACCGACGAGCACGGCACACCCATCCAGGTGCAGGCCGACAAGGAAGGCGTCACGGCCAGGGAGCTGGCCGACCGCTACAACCGGGTGATCGCCGAAGACCTCACCGGGCTGGGGCTCTCCTATGACCTGTTCACGCGTACGACCACGCGCAACCACTACGCCGTCACCCAGGAGATCTTCAAGGGCCTCCACGCCAACGGCTACATCTTCCCGAAGACCACGATGGGTGCCATCTCCCCGTCGACGGGGCGCACCCTCCCCGACCGCTACATCGAGGGCACCTGCCCCATCTGCGACTATGACGGCGCGCGCGGCGACCAGTGCGACAACTGCGGCAACCAGCTCGACCCGATCCAGCTGATCAACCCGGTGAGCCGCATCAACGGCGAGACCCCGGTCTTCGTCGAGACCGAGCACTTCATGCTCGACCTGCCCGCGTTCGCCGAGGTGCTCGGCACCTACCTGCGCTCCAAGCAGGGCGAGTGGCGGCCCAACGTGCTCAAGTTCGCCCTCAACCTGCTCGGCGACCTGCAGCCGCGGGCCATCAGCCGCGACCTCGACTGGGGCGTGCCGATCCCGCTCGACGGCTGGCGAGACCAGCCCAACAAGCGGCTGTACGTGTGGTTCGACGCGGTCATCGGCTACCTGTCGGCGTCCATCGAGTGGGCCAGGCGCTCCGGCGACCCCGACGCCTGGCGTCAGTGGTGGCAGAATCCCGACGCCCGCGGCTACTACTTCATGGGCAAGGACAACATCGTCTTCCACGCCGAGATCTGGCCGGCGATGCTGTTCGGCTACAGCGGGCAGGGCGACCGGGGCGGGAAGCCGGGCTCGCTCGGCGCGCTGGACGTGCCCTCCGAGGTGGTCTCCAGCGAGTTCCTGACGATGGAGGGCAGGAAGTTCTCCTCCTCCCGGCAGGTCGTCATCTACGTGCGCGACTTCCTGGCCCGCTACGACGCCGACGCGCTGCGCTACTACATCGCCGTGGCCGGCCCGGAGAACCAGGACACCGACTTCACCTGGCAGGAGTTCGTCAACCGCAACAACGGCGAACTGGTGGCCGCCTGGGGCAACCTGGTCAACCGGTCCATCTCCATGGCGGCCAAGAACTTCGGCGCCATCCCGGAGGCCGGTGACCTCACCGACGCCGACCGGGCGCTGCTGGAGCGCTCGCGCAACACGTTCGGCCCCGTCGGCGCCGAGCTGGGCCGCTCGCGGTTCAAGAACGCCATCACCGAGGCGTTCGACGTGGTCCGCGACGCCAACCGCTATCTCGCCGAGCAGGAGCCGTGGAAGCTCAAGGGTGACCCGGAGCGGCAGAAGTCCATCCTGCACGTCGCGCTCCAGGTGGTCGACGACGCCAAGACGATGCTGACGCCGTTCCTGCCGGGCTCGTCCAACAAGGTCCACGAGATGCTCGGCGGCGAGGGCGTCTGGTCCGGCATGCCGGAGATCCGCGAGGTCGACGAAGACGGCGGCGTCGCCTACCCCGTCATCACCGGCGAGTACGACGGCGCGGCCCGCTGGGAGCACCGGCCGATCAAGCCCGGCACCCCGCTGGCGCCGCCCGTGCCGCTGTTCAAGAAGCTCGACCCGAAGGTCGTCGACGAGGAGCTGGCCCGGCTGGAAGGCTGATCCCGTGACCAAGCTCCCCGCCCCGCCCGAGCCGCTGTCCACGCCGGTGTTCGACAGCCACTGCCATCTCGACGTCATGGTGGGCGACCGGCAGGCGTCCTCGGGCGACCCGGTGGCCCAGGCCGCGCAGGCGGCCTCGGCCAGTGTGAGCGGCATCCTCGACGACGCCCGCGCGGTGGGCGTCACCCGGCTGGTGACGATCGGCTACGACCTGCCGTCCTCGCGGTGGAACGCCAAGGTGGCGGTCGCACATGCCGACGTGTACGCCGGTGTGGCGATCCATCCCAACGAGTCGCACGCCTCGACCCCGGAGGCGCTGGCCGAGATCGAGGAGCTGGCCGGGCGGCCGGAGGTGCGCGCGGTCGGCGAGACCGGGCTCGACTACTTCCGCGACTGGGCCTCCAGGGACGACCAGCACGCCAGCTTCCGCGCGCACATCGAGATCGCCAAGCGCACCGGCAAGGCGCTGGTCATCCATGACCGTGACGCGCATGACGACGTGCTCAAGGTGCTGGCGGCGGAGGGGGCGCCGCCGGTGGTGGTGTTCCACAGCTTCTCCGGTGACGCGGATCTGGCCAAGAAATGCACCGACGCCGGATATTTCATGTCATTTTCCGGGCCTGTCACGTACAAGAAGAACGACGCGCTCCGGGAGGCCGCCCGCGTCGCGCCCGCCGAGCTGCTGCTCGTCGAGACCGACGCGCCCTACCTCCCGCCGGTGCCGCACCGCGGCAAGCCCAACGCGCCCTATCTCGTCCCGATCACGCTGCGTTGCATAGCCGAGGTCAAGGGCGTCCATCCGGACGAGCTGTGCGCGGCCGTCAACGCCAACGGAGTCACGGTTTTCGGCGAGT
The DNA here is from genome assembly GCF_043198225.1 of Nonomuraea sp. NPDC048826. Taxonomy (NCBI): domain Bacteria; kingdom Bacillati; phylum Actinomycetota; class Actinomycetes; order Streptosporangiales; family Streptosporangiaceae; genus Nonomuraea; species Nonomuraea sp. NPDC048826. Next base: position 104,150 of record NZ_JBICUQ010000010.1, read on the forward strand.
GGTGACCAGGTTTTCGTGAAGTGGTGATGGCGGTCCCGCCGCTCTCATTACTGTCGGGCGCCTCAGGAGACGTACCGGAGGTCGCCCGTGCGTGGAAAGAGGCGTGCCCCGCGCCCCCGCATCCCGTGGCGCTCGCCGTGGACGCCGCTGGCGTGCCTGGCGAGCGTGCTGGCCACCGGCGCCATCGCCGTCCTCGGCGGGATGGCCAAGGACGTGGTGCTGATCGTGGACGGCCGCCGGCAGGAGGTGCGCAGCTTCGCCGCGTCCGTCCGCGAGCTCCTCGCCGACCAGGGCGTGCCGTTCGGCGACGGCGACCTGGTACGGCCCGGAGCCCAGGCGCCGCTGGCCGACGGCGTGCGGATCGAGGTCCGGCACGCCCGGCCCCTCACGCTGACCGTCGACGGCCGCACCAGCCACCGTCTGGTCACCGCCACGACCGTGCACGACGCGCTGGCCGAGCTGGACCTGGCCGCACTGGAAGGCAGGCTGTCCGCGCCCCGGTACGAGCCGGTGCCGCTGTCGGGCATGGCGCTGACCATCTACACCCGGCGCAAGGTGGTCATCGTGGCCGACGGCTCGCGCCGCGAGGTGAAGACCACCGGCAGGACCGTCCGGCAGGTGCTCAGGCGGGCCGGCGTCGCGTACGCGCCCGGTTCGCAGATCCGGCCGCCGCTGTCCGCCTTCCCCGCGGGAGGCACGGTCATCACCGTGCTGCCGCCCCGTACCGAGCCCGTCCAACCGGCCGTCATGGCCCTCCACTGGGACGCGCTCGCCCGCTGCGAGTCGGGCGGCGACCCCACCGCCTACAACTCCAGCGGGCCCTATTACGGGCTCTACCAGTTCAGCCTGCCGATGTGGCAGCTCGTCGGCGGCGCCGGCATGCCGCACGCCTGGCCGGCGGAGGAGCAGACCTACCGGGCGCAGCTCCTCTACCAGCGGTTCGCCGGCGAGTGGCAGAGCCAGTGGCCGAACTGCGGTGCGCACCTGTTCGGCTGACGGCGACCTACGACGTCATCGCCGGCCGGCCCGGCTAACCGAGCGAGACGCCGAAGTCGGCCCCCTTCGGCGGCTGCACCGGCCGCAGCCCGTCGGAGTTGCGCGCCGCCACCATGACCTTCCCGTACGGAACCGCGTCCGGCTGCCCCACGAACAGCTTGTTGCCGCCGAACACCAACGAATACCCGAACAACCCCGCCGCGGGCGGCATCCGCCGGTCGTCCTTGCCGTCCTTGGCCGTGACCACCCGGACGCCGCCGCCGTACGGGGCGCCGATGGCCAGCCTGCCGTCGGCCGAGGCGGCCAGCGAGAACCCGAACGCCTCCTTGCCCTCCTGCCGCACCCGCACCGTGGGGGCCAGCTTCGCGTCGTAGAGCTGCACGTAACCGACCCCCGGCACGCCCACGGCCGGACCGGCGCCGTCGACCCAGGCCACCGCGTACCCGTACTTGTCGCCCGACTTGGCCGTCGGCGAGTCCAGCTTCGTACTGACGATCTTCTCCGCCAGCACGTCCTGGACGACCACCACCGAACCCGAGTCGACCTTGCCCGAGTCCACCTGCTGACCCAGCCCGTCGTCGTTCTCGTACGGCACCCCGACCACCACGCCGTTGCCCGGCCCCATGGCCAGCGAGTAGCCGAACTGGTCGCCCACCTCGCTGTTGCCCCGCACCTCTTCCGTGGACTGGGTGACCCGGCGCAGGCCGCCCCGGTCGCCCTTCCGCACGTAGATCGCCCCGGCGTCCGCCAGGTCGCCGTCGTCCTCGTACGGCGCCCCGATCACCACGAGATCGCCGCGCGCCGCCACCGACCAGCCCAGCCGGGCGCCGCGCTGCGGCTGCTCCGCCACCAGCCGCTCGGGCTTCGCCGCGCCGCCACCGTAGATCACGTACGCGGCGCCCGCGTCCGCGCTGCCGTCCACGTCCGTGTACGGCGCGCCCACGATCAGGTCGGCGCACTCGTCGGCGTTCACCTTCGCCAGCCGCACCGACCAGCCGAACGCGTCACCCTCCGCCAACCCCTGCACCGTCACCGGGATCGCCTTGTCCCCGGAGATGACGTGCACCGCGCCCTTCTGGCCCTCCGCGAACGGGTCGCCCGCCGCGACGTCGTCCACGCCGTCGCCGTCGAAGTCGCTCACCCCGGAACACGCCGCCGCGGCCGCGTGCGGGACCCCCAGCCCGGCCGCGCACACCAGGAGCACCAGGACCATCGAACGGATCTTCACAACTGGACCTCGATCTGCTCGCCGTCCTTCAGCATCGTCGCCGACAGCTCCACCGGCTTGCGGTACGGCGGCAGGTCGAAGACGAACACCCCGTCGATCCGGTCGCCCGGCGCGATGGCCGCGACGTTCAGGCCGCCGTCGATCGGGTCGTGCCGGCCGCCCCGGTCGTCACGCAGGCTCACCACCGGATCGCCGATCTCCCGCAACCGGCCGCCCGGGTTCAGCATCACCCAGCGCAGCACGCACAACTGGCCCTGCGCCTGCGTCCTGTCCTCGTACTGCTGCAACCCGCACTGCGGCGCCTCCGGCACGATCACCACCGGATCGTCGAACGCCGGCCCGACCGCGAACCGCCGGCCGACGTCGTTCGGCTGCGCGGAGGCGGTGGGGGAACCGGTCGCGGCGGTGCGGGACGCGCTGTCGCGGCCCGAGGTCACGATGAGCACCGCCCCGGTCACCGTGATCGCCAGCAGCGCCGCGGCGGCCGCGATCAGCCACCTGGTGCTGCGCGGACGCTGGTAGACCGGGTCGGTCGGCGGGTTGTCCGGAGGCGGGATGGTCGGGGCGGGCCGCTCCTGGACGTAGTTGGCGGGCTGCCAGCGGGCCAGCTCCTCCCGCACCGCCAGCTCCTCCCGCCTGGCCAGCTCCGTCACGGACACCGGCTCCTCGGCGGCGTCGGCGTACCGGGGATCGGTCTGTGTGGCGTGCGGGGGGCCCTGCCTGAGCGTGGCGCCCGGCCTTTGACCGGGTGGGGTGCTGTTGCCGCGGCCGTCCACCGAGGTGGCCGCCTCGGCCGCCGGGTCCGGCTCGTTCACCGTCGCCGCGCGGTCGTGCTCGTCCCGGGCGGGCGCGTCGGCCTGGTCCCGCGGCGGGGCGCTGGCGTGATGCTGCGCCTGCCCGGCGAACTCCCCGCCCGATAGGGAACCGCCCGGTACGGAGCCGCTTGGTAGCGAGACGCCCGGTACGGAGCCGCTTGGTACGGAACCACCTGGTACGGAACCACCTGGTACGGAACCACCTGGTACGGAGACGCCCGGTACGGACCCTCCCTGTACGGGAGGACCGCTCGGAACGCGGCCTGGACCCGGGCCGCTCTGAGAGCTGCCCGGCGGCGTGGACTCGTGCGAAGGGGGACCCTCCTGGCGGCGGGGCGGGATCGACCCCGCGCGCCCCTTCCCCGAAGGGTCCCTGTCCACCATCGTGTCACTGGGCGGCGGCGTGGTGAAGGTCGCCGTGATGTCCGGCTCGTCCACCACGTTCCTGGGCGGCTCCCATTCCGCCATCAGGCCGGGCGCCACCAGCGTCGGCGGGTTCACCGACGCCGCGGGCGCGGGCGCGCTCCCGCCGACCAGCGCGATGAGCAACTCCTGGGCCGTGGGCCGCTGCTCGGGCTCCATCGCCGTCGCCCGCCGGGCCAGCTCGTTCAGCGGCGCGGGCAGCGCACCCAGGTCAGGCTGGGTGTGCAGGACACGGGTGGCGAGTGTGATGGGGTCGCCCCGGCCGAACGGATGCCGCCCGTTGCCCGCGTAGGCCACCAGGCATCCCCACGCGAAGATGTCCGCCGCCGGAGTGACCACGTACCCCTTGACCTGCTCGGGAGCCCACCATCCCGGGCTGCCCAACAGCTCCCCGGACATGGTGAAGCCCGTCTCCCTGTCGAGCGCCCTGGCGATGCCGAAGTCGATCACCCGCGGCCCCGACAGCGAGAGGATCACGTTGGCCGGCTTGAGATCGCGGTGGACCAGCCCGGCCACGTGAATGGCCGCCAGCGCCGCCGCCACCCCCAGCGCCACACCGTGCAGCGGCCCCGGGTCCAGGGCGCCGAAGCTGGATATCTGATCGGACAGCGGCGTGCCCGCGATGTACTCGGTGACCATGTAGGGCCGGCCGTCGCCGGTGTTGCCGTTGTCGAGCACCTGCGCCGTACAGAAGGACGCCACCCGCCGGGCGTTCTCCACCTCGGCGTGGAAACGGGCCGCGAACCCGTCCTGGTTGGCGAACTCCGCCTTCACGACCTTGACCGCGACGAACCGCCCCGTGGGCGCGCGGGCGAGGAAGACGGTCCCCATGCCGCCCTCGCCCAGCCGCCCGAGCAGCCGATATGGCCCGATCTCCCGTAAGTCCGTCGGGCGAAGCGGGGCGGCGCCCGTTGGCTCCATGAGGGATGTCCCTTCCTGTTCCACCCATCCTCCCCTCACCCGGCCCCCACGCGCCATCGCAGGTTCTTCGATGCGCGACACTTATTGGATGATGAGGCTCCTGGGCCCAGCAGAAATACGTATTTTGGCGAACAAGCTAGATCTGCGCCCCACAAAAAAGCTAGGCCAGAACTTCGTGATCGACGCTGGCACCGTCCGCCGCATCGTCCGGGTGGCCGAGCTGACCGCCGACGACGTGGTCATCGAAGTGGGCCCCGGCCTCGGCTCTCTCACCCTGGCGCTGCTGCCGGAGGCGAGCCACGTGGTGGCCGTCGAGATCGACCCGGTGCTGGCGACGCAGCTGCCGGAGACGGTCGCGGGGCGCGGCCTCGCGGACAAGCTCACGGTGATCCAGGCCGACGCGATGAAGGTGACGCCCGCCGAGCTGTCCGGCCACACCCCCACGGCGCTCGTGGCCAACCTGCCCTACAACGTGGCGGTGCCGGTGGTCCTCCACCTGCTGGAGGTGCTGCCCTCGCTGCGCAAGGGCCTCGTCATGGTGCAGTCCGAGGTGGCCGACCGGCTCGCCGCCGCACCGGGCTCCAAGGTGTACGGGATCCCGTCGGTCAAGGCCGCCTGGTACGCCGACGTCCGCAGAGCCGGCCCCGTCGGACGCTCGGTCTTCTGGCCGGTGCCGAACGTCGACTCCGGCCTGGTCTCCCTGATCCGCCGCGACCCGCCGCCGACGACCGCCTCCCGCGAGGAGGTGTTCGCCGTCATCGACGCCGCCTTCGCCCAGCGCCGCAAAACCCTCCGCGCCGCCCTCGCCGGCTGGGCGGGCACCGCGGCGGCGGCCGAGCAGGCCCTGCGCGCGGCAGGAGTGGACCCGTCGGAACGCGGCGAACAACTGGACATCCACGCCTTCGCCCGCATCGCCGAACACAAACCCGACCCGGCGTAGTCGTTGGTGTTGGTGTTGGTGTTGGTGTTGGTGTCGGTGTTGGTGTTGGTGTCGGTGTCGGTGTTGGCGTCGGCGTCGGCGTAGCGACGCCTGCGTCGGATCTTGAGGGCCGCTTGCGGCGGGCCGCCGATAGAAATTCTTTTGGGGAACCCCCTCGGGTTGCGCGCCGTTATGCGTGCCTGTGGCCCGCTGGACTCGCCGTAATCAGGGTGAAGACCGGCCGGTGGGACGCGGAAAGGGTCCTGGCCCGGGGGAAGCGGAAAAGGGTCCTGGCCTGGGGGAATGGGAAGGGGTCCTGGCCTGGGGAAGCGGGGAAGGGTCCGGGCCTGCGGCAAAGCGGGAGAGGGGCCTGGCCTGCGGGACGGGGGAATGGGTCCTGGCCTGTGGACAACCGTGGTTTTCCCCAGAACCCAGTTCGGCGCCTTGGCGGCTGCTCCGCTCGGATGATCCTGGCCTCCCCGATCACGAGGAGGCCGACCTTGAAGTCACGTACCTGCCTGCTGGGGCTCGCGCTCGCCGGCGGGCTCGTCTGCGTCACCGCCCCCGCCCGGGCCGCCACCCCCTGCCCCGTCATCCTCGGCGGCGGCTTCTTCGATCACCCGTCCCTGTGCCGTCTCGTCGTCAAGACGCCGAGCCTTCCCGAGATCAGTCCTGTCACGAAGGTGGGGCGGGTGATCGAGCCGAGACCCGGCGCGCGGCCGAAACGCCGCGCCAAGGGCGAGGTCGCGGCGACCGCCGCCCTGGCGCGGATCGGCACCCCGTTCGCGTGGGGCGGCGGCTCCCGATCGGGGCCCACCCGGGGCATCGGCAGAGGAGCCGGCACCGTCGGCTTCGACTGCAGCGGCCTGACCCTCTACGCATGGGGAAAGGCCGGGGTCCAGCTAGGTCACTACACCGGCGCCCAGTTCCGCCAAGGCCGCCGCGTGCCCAGGTCCGGGCTCCGCAAGGGTGACCTGGTCTTCTTCGGCGGCGGCACCGGCGACCCCACCCACGTCGGCCTCTACCTCCAGGCCGGCCTCATGGTGCACGCACCCAAGACAGGCGACGTGGTCAGGGTCGTCCAGTTCCTCCGCTCGCCCTACTTCCGCTCGGTCTACCGCGGCGCGGTCCGCCCGGGATGACGCCGGGTGACGTGCGTCCCGGTGGAGAGTGCGGCCTGCTCTCCACCGGGTACGTCCTTGCTCGTCGACGCCGTCAGGCTCCGGTGCACATCCGCCAGTCGATGTCGCCGTCCCCGTTCTCGTCGATGTCCTCCCAGTCGATGTTGTCGTCGTTCATCCACCCGTACACCGAGGTGCCGGCCACGCGCACCCACCACCACCGGTTCCCGTAGGCGTTGTAGTGGGCGCAGCCGAAGTAGACCCTCGTCCCAGTGGTCAGGCGGCGCACGTTGCCGCAGTGGGCGTACGGCGCGACCTTGAGGTTGAAGTTGCCGTTCATCCGGCCGCCGCCTTCACCGTTGTACGGACGGGCGGGGCTGACGCACGCCGGCGCGGTGGCGGCGTGGGCCGCCGGTGCGGGCACGGTGGGCAGGGCGGTGAGGGTGAACGCGGCCGTCATGACGGCGGCGGAGAGGGCCGTGGTCCGTTTGCTTCGCACAGGTTTCCCTTCGACGGTGTTCATGGTGCTCCGGGGACCCGGAGACCGGCGGCCAGCCTCGGCACATCAAAGCCCGGGCACCGTCGGACGAACCAGGACGTTAAGCAGGATGTTTCATCTGACGCGGCCCTCGCCGTCGTGCGGGAACCGGCGGGAGCAGGGCCGATACGATGGAGTGTCCTCGACCCCGCAGCGACGGAAGTGGCAGAAGATCGATGAGCTCCGTGACCGTACGGGTGCCTGCGAAGGTGAACGTGCAGCTGTCCGTCGGCCCGCTGCGGGAGGACGGGTTCCACGACCTGGTCAACGTCTTCCACGCGGTCTCCATCTTCGACGAGGTGGTGGCGAGCCGAGACGAGGGGGCGGCTCGCTCGGTCACGGTCTCGGTGAGCGGGGGCTGGGCGGCCGAGGTGCCGCTGCACGACGGCAACCTGGCGGTGCGGGCGGCTCGTGCGCTGGCCGCGCGGACAGGCTGCGATCAGGGCGTTCATCTCGCCATCCACAAGACGATCCCGGTGGCGGGTGGCATGGCGGGCGGCAGCGCCGACGCGGCGGCGGCGCTGGTCGCGTGCAACGAGCTGTGGGGGCTCGGCCTGGCCCGCGAGGAGCTGATGGACATCGGCGCCGAGCTGGGCAGCGACGTTCCGTTCTCGCTCATGGGCGGCACCGCGCTCGGCACGGGGCGTGGTGAGCTGCTCGAGCCGCTGCCTGTCGGCGGCCCCTTCCACTGGGTGTTCGCGGTCGCCGACACCGGGCTCAGCACGCCCGAGGTCTACAAGGAGTGCGATCGCCTCCGGGGCGACGGGCCCGTCGCCGAGCCGCGGGCCGACGAGGGATTGCTGGCCGCGCTCCGCGACGGTGACGCCGCCCGGCTGGGCCGCCTGCTGGCCAACGACCTGCAGGAGGCGGCCCTCTCCCTGCATCCGCCGCTGGCGGGCACGCTCCGCGCGGGCCTGGACGCGGGCGCGCTCGGCGCCATCGTCTCCGGCTCCGGTCCCACCTGCGCCTTCCTGGCCGGGGACGCCACCCACGCCGCCGAACTGGCCGACGCGCTCGCCACGACCCCCGGCACCCGCGCCGCCCTCTCCACCGAAGGCCCCGCCCCCGGCGCCACCCTCATCTGACCACCGCCCGACGCGCCGCCGCCTGGCAGGGCTCCAGCTGACTGTCTGACCTGGTGGTCGCGGTGTCCCTGGCTGCCTCAGAGCCCGGGAGCGTCCCCGCCTGGCCGACATTCGGCGGCGCCTCTGTTGGGCGGCCTGACCTGGCGCCGCTTCCGTCTACCCCACAGTCCGGTGCCGCTGCGTCCGAGCCGACGGCGTCTCCTTGAGCCGACGTTGGGCGGCGCCTCGCTTGCCCTGCGTATTACGGCGCCTCTGTCGGCCTAGAGCCTGGCGGCGTTCCCGCCTGAGCCAACGTCTTGGCGGCGTGCCGCCTCAGCCGACGTCCCGCTACGTGCGGACTCAGCCGAAGCCTGAGCCCCAGCCCGATGTCCAACACACCTGGCGACGCACTGCCGACGAATGACGCTTCACGTATCGCCCCAGGCTTGGCGCATCACCCAAGGCCCGCCGACGCCCCAGCAACGCCGGGTCCCAGATGACCAGGCCCCACGCCCGCCCGACGCCGGACCTGACACCCGCCCGATGCCTGGCCCCGATGCCCGGGGCTGATGCCTAGGCCCGACGCCCGGCCCCGATGCCCAGGCCCGGCCCGGATCCAACACCCGGATCCAACACCCGGATCTAACACCCGGACCCAACACTCGGTCCGACGCCCGACCAGCACCCAGCCCGGCCCGGGCCGATGTCTGGAGGTTCCCGGGGCCGAAGCCCGAGGCTCGGCCAGTCGCCCCACGGCCGGTGCCGGGGCAGGCGGGGTGGTCGGTTGAGCCGATACCCTGGGGAGGCGATGAATCTGGTCAACCTCGAGTCGGTCTCCCATGCCTACGGGCCCAAGCCGCTGCTCTCCGACGTCTCTCTCGGGATCGAGGACGGTGAGCGCATCGGCGTGGTGGGCCGCAACGGCGGCGGCAAGACGACCCTGCTCGGCGTGATCGCGGGCGATGTCAGCCCCGACAGCGGCCGCGTCACCCACACCCGCGGCCTGCGCGTCGGCTTCCTGTCCCAGCAGGATCTGCTCGACCCCGGCATGACGGTGCGCGCTCTCGTCCTCGGTGACATGGCCGAGCACGAATGGGCCGGTGACCAGGGGGTCCGCGAGATCCTCGGCAACCTGATCGGCGACCTCGACCTCGACGCCAAGGCGGGCGATCTGTCCGGCGGCGAGCGCCGGCGCACCGCCCTGGCCCAGCTGCTGATCGGCGACCACGACCTGATCATGCTCGACGAGCCGACCAACCACCTCGACATCGAGGCCATCGCCTGGCTGGCCGGTCACCTGTCCGGGCGCAAGAGCGCGCTGGTCGTGGTCACCCACGACCGCTGGTTCCTCGACGCGGTCTCCACCCGCACGTGGGAGGTCGTCGACGGCCGCGTCGAGCGCTACGAGGGCGGTTACGCCGCCTACGTCCTGGCCAAGGCGGAGCGGGCGCGCATCGCCCAGGCCGCCGAGGAGCGCCGCCAGAACCTCATGCGCAAGGAGATCGCCTGGCTGCGCCGCGGCCCGCCCGCCCGCACGTCGAAGCCGAAGTTCCGGGTGGAGGCTGCCCAGGCGCTGATCGCGAACGAGCCGCCGCCGCGTGAGACGGTGGAGCTGCTGAAGTTCGCCGCGGCCAGGCTCGGCAAGACCGTCTACGACCTGGAGGACGTCACCCTCCACGCGGGCGGCCCCGGCGCCGGCCCGAAGGTGCTCGACCGCTGCACGTGGCAGTTCGGCCCCGGCGACCGGGTCGGGCTGATCGGCGTCAACGGCTCCGGCAAGTCGTCGGTGCTGCGCCTGCTGGCCGGCACGGTCGCCCCCGACTCGGGCCGGGTGGTCGAGGGCCGGACGGTCCGTCTCGCGCATCTGTCGCAGGAGCTGGCCGAGCTCGACCCGTCCCGGCGGGTGCTGGAGACGGTCGAGGAGATCCGCAAGTACGTCCAGGTCGGCAAAAGGGAGTGGACCGCCTCCCAGTTGCTGGAGCGTCTCGGCTTCAAGGGCGAGGCGCAGTGGAAGGTGGTCGGCGACCTGTCGGGCGGCGAGCGGCGGCGGTTGCAGCTGCTCCGGCTGCTCATGGACGACCCCAACGTGCTGCTGCTCGACGAGCCGACCAACGACCTCGACATCGAGACGCTGAACGAGCTCGAAGACCTGCTCGACGCCTGGCCGGGCACCTTGATCCTGGTCTCCCACGACCGCTATTTCCTGGAGCGGGTGACCGACCGGTGCGTGGCCCTGCTCGGCGACGGCCGGCTGTCGCACCTGCCGGGCGGCGTCGACGAGTATTTGGAGCGCCGGGCCTCCGGCGGCGCCTTGACGGCGCGGATGGCCGAGCGTCCCGCCGACCGGCCGGAGCCGTCCGCCCCGGCCGTCCCCCAGGGGTTGTCGGCCAAGGAGGAGCGGGAGCTGCGCAAGGAGCTCAGCCGTCTGGAGCGGCAGCTCGACAAGCTGGCCGGCCAGGAGGCGAAGCTGCACGACGAGATGGCGGGCGTGGCGGGCGACTACGAGAAGCTCGGCGGCCTCGACGCCCGGCTCCGCGACGTCCTGGCGCAGAAGGAGACGGTCGAGACCGAGTGGCTGGAGCTGGCCGACCGTCTTGGTGACTAGCCGCCGGGGAGGGTGGCGGCGATTCCGTCGAGCAGGCGGTCGAGCCCGTAGCCGAAGCGTTCGTCGGGGTTCATGAGCTCGCGCCCGCTCTCGGTCACCACCCGGGCGAGGAGCGGGTATTCGCCGCTCTTGAGCAGCGTCTCCAGGTAGGGGGCCTGACTGGCCATCCACTGCTGGACGTCGAGCCCGGTGCGCCGCCGGGCTTCCTGCTCGCCGAGTTCGGCCGTGGTGTATCCGTTCACGTAGGCCATCACCGCCCCGACCATGGCGAGCATGGCGTCGATGCTGAGGCCGAGCCCGTCGACCATGGCCAGGGACCTGTCGAAGGACCGCACGCTGTTGGGGCCGGCGGCCTGCCGGGTGGCGGTCACCCGGACGATCCACGGGTGGCGGTGCATCGCCTGGCGGCTTCGTACGGCGAAGGCGCGCAGGTCGGCCCGCCAGTCGCCGCTGGGCACGCCGGGCGGGACGAACTCCACCGAGACGGCGTCGACCATCAGGTCGATCACTTGCTCCTTGCCGGTGACGTACCGGTAGAGCGACATCGTGCCGGCGCCGATCTCGGCGGCGAGGCGGCGCATCGAGATCGCGTCGAGCCCTTCGGCGTCGGCGACCCGGATCGCCGCCTCGGTCAGCTGGGCCCTGCTGAAGGCGGGCCGTGGCCCGCGAGCGGGCTGGTCGGGCCGCATCCATACGTTCTCCATATTGCGTACACCGTACCGGGTTAGTTACGCTCACCCGTACAACTGAGTACGCCGTACTCGGTTGCCCCTCGCCGAAGGAGTGCGTGTGGCGCCCCCCGAGTTCCGGGCCCCGAGCCCCGAGGAGCTGTTCGACTTCCCCGCCCTGTGGCAGGGGGCGCCGGCCTGGCTGACGAAGCCGGTGCTGCTCGCGGTCCTCGGCGCCGCGGTGGTGTGCGCGTTCGCCTGGGCGGCGTTCTCCCGGCCGAAGCTGGTGCCGCGGGGGGCGCAGAACGCGGGGGAGTACGTCTACCTGTTCGTGCGCGACCAGGTCGCCCGGCCGTTCCTGGGCAAGGACGCCGACCGGTGGATGCCGCTGCTGTTCAGCCTGTTCCTGCTGATCCTGGTCTGGAACCTGCTGGCGGTCGTCCCGGTGCTGCAGTTCCCGGTGACGGCGCACGTGGCGTTCCCGTGGGTGCTGGCGATCGTGGTTTACGTGATCAAGCTGTACGTGGCCTTCGCCCGGCACGGGGTCGTCCGTTACCTCAAGGGCATGATGTTCCCGCCCGGGCTGCCCAAGGCGCTGGCGATCAGCCTCTACGCGCCGCTGGAGCTGGTCTACTTCTTCGTGACCGCGCCGTTCACCCATGCCGTGCGGCTGTTCGCGAACATGTTCGCCGGGCACATGCTGCTGGCGTTCTTCAGCGCCGTGGGCTTCTGGTTCACGATCCAGCAGCCCACGCTGCCCGGGTTCTCCGTCGGCGTGCTGGGCGTGGCCATGACGGTCGTGCTGACGGCTTTCGAGATCTTCATCCAGTTCCTGCAGGCGTACCTGTTCACCATGCTCGCAGCCCTGTATATCGGCACATCCCTGCACCCCGAGCACTGAGCGTCAGCGCGGGAAGGCGTGGCGGCGGGCCAGCGCGACCGTGAGCAGGGCGGCGGCGAGCAAGGGGAGGACCGTCCACGGCAGAGCCGCGGCGCCCGAGGCGTCCAGCACCAGGCCGCCCGCGAAGGAGCCGGAGGCGATCCCCAGGTTGTAGACGGTGGTCTGCATGGAGGTGGCGACGTCGGCGTTGGCCGGGCCGGTGGCGTTGATCAGGGCGGTCTGCAGCAGGGTGGGGATGGCGCCGAAGGCCACGCCCCACAGCGCGGCCGCCGCGAGCAGGGCGGCGGGGTGGCCGGACACGCCGAGCACCACCATGGTGACGGCGGTCATGGTCAGCGCGACCAGCAGGGTGCGGCGCGCGTGGCGGTCGATGACGACGCCGGTGACCCACACGCCGGCGACCGTGGCCAGGCCGAAGACCAGCAGCGTCACGCCCGTCCAGCGAGGTCCGGCGATCGGGGCGAGATACGTGTAGACGGCGTGGTGGGCCAGGATGACGACCACGGTGACGGCCAGGGAGGTGCGGGCGCCGGGCAGGGTGGCGACGCGGCGGAGCGGGGTCCGCGCCTCGGGCGGCTCGGGCGCCAGGGCGGGGGCCAGCCACCGGACGCAGAGGGCGAGGAGCCCGGCGAGCACGGCGAGGGCGGCGAACGCGGCCCGCCAGCCGATCGCGGCGGCCACGGCGGTGCCCGCGGGCAGGCCCGCGCAGAGGGCGACGGTGATGCCGGCGGAGACGACGGCGATGGCCCGGCCGCGCCGGTCCGGGTGGACCATCCGGGCGGCGTACCCGACGAGCATGGCCCAGAGCGTGCCGCCCATCACCCCGGCGAGCAGCCGGGCGGCGAAGGTCAGCGGATAGGCCGAGGACACGGCGGTCACCAGGTTGAGCAGCGCGAACCCGGCCAGCACGGCGATCAGCACGGGCCGCCTGGGCAGGCCGCGCACCGCGGCGGTGACGGGGATCGCGGTGAGGAAGCCGGTCACCGCGAACCCGGTCACCAGGAAGCCGACCTGGGCCTCCGACACGCCCAGGTCCGCGCTCATCGACGGCAGCAGTCCGGCGGGCAGCAGTTCCGTGGAGACGGCGGTGAAGGCGGCGGCGGACAGGGCCAGCAGTCCGGGCCACGGCATGGGAGGCGCGGACCGTGCGCGGGACATGGTGGAAGTGCTCTGCGCGGGCATGCGGCCATGGTGAAACCCTCACATCAGTGTGAAGGCAAGTCAGGTGTCGAAGGGCGCCAGCATCGTGCGGAGCAGCGCGGCCAGGGCGCGCTGCTGATCGCGCTCCAGGCTGCTGAGCAGGGTGTGCTCGCGCCTGATCAGGTCGGTGAAGGCGGCGTCGACGCGGGCCAGCCCGGTGTCCGTGAGAGAGACCAGGACGCCGCGCCGGTCGCCGGGGTCGGGGCGGCGCCGCACCAGCCCGGCCTGGGCGAGGCGGTCGATGCGGTTGGTCATGGTGCCGGAGGTGACCAGGGTGGCGCGGAGCAGCGCGCCGGGGCTCAGCTCGTAGGGCGGGCCGGTCCGCCGCAGGGCCGTCAGCACGTCGAACTCCCACGGCTCCAGGCCGTGCTCGGTGAACGCCGCGCGCCGTGCCCGGTCGAGGTGCTTGGCCAGCCGGGAGATCCGCGAGAGCACCTGCAGCGGCTCGACGTCGAGGTCGGGCCGCTCGGCCCGCCACGCCGCGACGAGCCGGTCCACCTCGTCCTGCGCTTCGGTCATGGTCCCTGAGTGTACTGTCTTGACATCGAGATAAATAGCTCGATATCAATTATCTCTATGTCAAGAGATATGTGGGATCCTGACACGTACGCCCGATACGGCGACGAGCGCTCGCGGCCGTTCTTCGAACTCCTCGCAAGAGTACGGGCCGAGCGGCCCGCATACGTCGTGGACGCCGGATGCGGCAGCGGCGAGCTGACCGCCGAACTGGCCCGGCGCTGGCCCGAGGCGGAGGTGCTCGGCTTCGACTCGTCGCCCGCCATGATCTCCAAGGCCCGCGAGCTGGACACGCGCGTCGCGTTCGCCGTCGCCGACGTGACCGCCTGGCACCCCGACCGGCCGGTGGACGTGATCGTCTCCAACGCCGTGCTCCAGTGGGTGCCCGGCCACGAGACCGTCGTCGAGCGGTGGGTGGAGGCGCTGAGCCCCGGAGGCTGGCTCGCCTTCCAGGTCCCCGGCAACCATGACGCCCCGAGCCACCAGGCCATCCGCGAGCTGTGCGCGTCCCCCGCCTGGGCCGACCGGCTCGGCGATCTCGACCGGGGCAGACCGGCCGGCGACCCGGTCGACTACCTGGACCTGCTGACCGGACTCGGCTGCCGGGTGGACGCCTGGGAGACCACGTACGCGCACGTGCTCAAGGGCGAGGACCCGGTGCTCGGCTGGGTCTCCGGGACCGCGCTGCGGCCCGTGCTCGACCGGCTGGACGACCGCGGGCGCGAGAGGTTCACCGCCGAGCTGGCCGACCGGCTGGCGCGGGCCTACCCCTCCAGGCCGTACGGGACGCCGTTCCCCTTCCGCCGGGTCTTCGCGGTGGCGCGGCGGACATCCGCCTGATCAGACCTATGGGACGGGCCGCCGGAAAGTGGCAGAATTGTCCGAAATCGGACCTTTGCGAGGTGTCGTGGGCATCGAGATCGAGGACAAGTTCGACGTTCCCCCCGACTTCCAGCTGCCCGACCTGACCGGCCTGGCCGAAGTCGTCGGCCCGAAGAGCTTCCAACTCGTCGCCCTCTACTACGACACCCCCGACCTGCGCCTGGCCAGGCGCGGCGTCACCCTCAGACGCCGGCGCGGCGGCGCCGACCCCGGCTGGCACCTCAAGCTGCCCAAGGCCAAAGGGGTACGGCAGGAGATCGCGATCCCGCTGACCCGGAGCACCAAGACCGTGCCGGCCGAGCTGGCGGAGCTGGTGCGCGCCTACACCCGTGGCGCCGAGCTGGGCGTGGTGGCCGAGCTCGCCACCCGCAGGAGCGTCACCCTGCTCAAGGACGGCGACCGCAGACTCGTGGAGATCGCCGACGACCGCGTCAAGGGCACGGTCTTCGGCGCCGAGCCGAAGGTCGTGCGCTGGCGCGAGGTCGAGGCGGAGCTGATGGAGGGCGACGAGAAGCTGCTGGCCAAGACCGGCAAACGGCTCATGAAGGCGGGCGCCGCGCCGTCGCCGGCCACCAGCAAGCTCGCCAAGCTCCTGGACCCGCCGCCGCCCCCGCGCGCCGCCACCGAGCCGGGCACCGCCGGCCACACCGTCATGGCCTACCTGGCCGGCCAGGTGACGGCACTCCTCTCCCAGGATCCGCGGGCACGCCGCGAGGAGGAGGACGCGGTCCACCAGATGCGCGTCGCCGCCCGCAGGCTGCGCAGCGCGCTGAAGGCGTTCAAGCCGGTCGTCAAGGACACCGCCGCGATCCAGGAGGAGCTGCGCTGGCTCGGCAACGTGCTGGGCGCGGTCCGCGACCTGGAGGTGATCAGGGCCAGGTTCGCCGGCGCGCTCGCCGGGCTCCCCGCCGGCCTGGTGGCCGGCCCGATCGCCGCCCGCCTCGGCGACGACCTGCTCAGGCGCGAGCAGGAAGGGTACGACGCGGTCAGGGAGAGCCTCAGCGGCGACCGCTACTACGCCCTGCTCGACGCCCTCGACGCGCTGGTGTCCGGGCCGAAGCTGGGCAAGGCGGCGGCCGACCCGGCCGAGACCCGGCTCGCCGACGTCGCCGCGGCCAACTGGAACCGGGTGACGAAGGCGTACGCGACCGCGCAGGCCGTCGACGACCCGGAGCGGCGTGAGATCGCCATGCACGACGTGCGCAAGGCGGCCAAGCGCGCCCGCTACACCGCCGAGGCGCTCCGCGACACGCTCGGCAAGCCCATGGGCAAGCTGGCCAGGCTGGCCGAGGCCGTGCAGGAGGTGCTGGGCGCGCACCGGGACGGGGTGGTCGCCCAGGAGACGCTGGTCGAGGAGGCCGGGGCCGCACGCGCGGCGGGCGAGGACACCTTCACCTACGGCGTCCTGGTCGGCCAGGAGCGCGCCGCCGCCGACCGGGCGCACCAGGACTTCCCCCGCGTCTGGTCGGAGACGATGACGGGGGTCGAGAAGGTCCTATAGCGCGTACGCGTCGAGGCCGACCACCCGCGCGCCCCGCCGGTGCAGCACCGCGAACGCGCCCTTGCGCAGCCGCACGTCCCTGCCGCTGAGCGCGGCGACGAGCGGCGGCAGCACCTTGCCGTGGCTGCACACCGCCGCCGGCCCCCGCAGCCCGCCGACCAGGGCCGGGGTCTTGCGCGGGTCCTGGCTCTCCTCGCTGAGCAGCGGGTCGAGCCGCATGTCGGAGCTGTACGGCGCCAGCGTCCGTACGCACCTGAGACTGGGTGAGCTGAGCAGGACGGCGGGCCGGTAGGCGGGCAGCACGGTGGCCAGCGCGGCGGCCTGGGCCAGCCCCTCGGCGTCGAGCGGGCGCAGCTCGTCCGCGCCCGCCCAGTCACGACGCGACCCCGCGGAGGCGTGCCGGATCAGCACCAGGGGCTCGGTGACGAGCGGCGCGGCCACCAGCGCGCGCAGCAGGCCCGCGTCCCACTCGTAGGTCAGCAGCCCGCGGGCCCGGCCGAGGGGGAGCCAGCGCAGCTCGTCCACCTCGTCACCGGGGGCGAAGGCGTGCTCCTCCGCCACCCGGGCCGCCCAGTAGTCCACCCGCTTGAGCCGCGTGCCGTGCGGATAGTGCACCGGCGGGAGTGCGCGGCCGAGGGTCACGACCAGCCCGGTCTCCTCGCGCACCTCGCGCAGCGCGCCCGCGATCAGGTGCTCGCTGGTCTTCAGCTTCCCCTTGGGGAAGGTCCAGTCGTCGTAGCGGGGGCGGTGGACGAGGGCCACCTCCGGCCGCGTCTCGTCACCGCGCCAGATCACTGCTCCGGCGGCCCGGAGCGGGTCAGTCGTCAACGCTCCTCCAGCGGCGCGTCCCGATCAGGTGGCTCTGCAGGTCCTCGCCCGGGTGGCGGGTCCAGGCGCCGTCGCCGTCGAGCCACCAGGCGCTCGTGGTGTCGGCCATCGCCCGGTCCATCAGCTCGACGAGATACGCCCTGTGCTGCTGGGAGGTCACCTTGACCAGCGCCTCCACCCGGCGGTCCAGGTTGCGGCGCATCAGGTCGGCGCTGCCGATCCACACCTCCGGACGCCTGCCCAGGCCGAACTCGTACACCCGGGAGTGCTCCAGGAACCGGCCCAGCACCGAGCGCACCCGGATGGTCTCCGACAGGCCGGGGACGCCGGGGCGCAGGGTGCACACGCCTCGCACCCACAGGTCGATCGGCACCCCGGCGCGCGAGGCCCGGTAGAGCGCGTCGATGATCGGCTCGTCCACCAGGGAGTTCGTCTTGATCCTGATCCGCGCCGGGCGGCCCGCCTGCTGGTGGGCGATCTCCCGTTCGATCCTGGCCAGCAGCCCGCCGCGCAGCGAGTGCGGGGCGACCAGCAGCCGCCGGTAGGCGGAGTGGTGGGAGTAGCCGGTCAGGTGGATGAACAGGTCGGTGACGTCCTCGCCGACCAGCGGGTCGGCGGTGAGCAGGCCGAAGTCCTCGTACTGCCTGGCCGTCTTGGGGTTGTAGTTGCCGGTGCCGATGTGGCAGTAGCGGCGCAGCTCGCCGGAGGCCTCCTGCCGCACCACCAGCGCCAGCTTGCAGTGGGTCTTGAGCCCGACGACGCCGTAGACCACGTGGCAGCCGGCCCGTTCCAGCTTGCGCGCCCAGGAGATGTTCGCGTGCTCGTCGAACCTGGCCTTGATCTCCACGACCACCACGACCTGCTTGCCGGCCTCGGCCGCGTCGATGAGCGCGTCCACGATCGGCGAGTCGCCGCTGGTGCGGTAGAGGGTCTGCTTGATCGCCAGCACCCTCGGGTCGGCGGAGGCCGCCTCGATGAAGCGCTGCACGCTGGTCGCGAACGAGTCGTACGGGTGGTGCAGCAGCACGTCACGCTCGCGCAGCACCGAGAAGACGTCGTCGGCGGCGCCGATCGTCTCGGCCGGCACGAAGGGGCGGTAGGAGAGCTCGCCCCTGTCCAGGTCGGCGATCACGTTCAGCCCGGTCAGGTCCAGCGGGCCGGGGATCCGGTAGATCTCGTGCGGAGCCAGTTCCAGCTCCTCCACCAGCAGGTCGAGCACTTCCGGGGAGATCGTGTCCTCGACCTCCAGCCGCACCGGCGGCCCGAACCTGCGGCGGCGCAGCTCCTTCTCCAGCGCCTGCATGAGGTTCTCGGTGACGTCCTCGTCGACCTCCAGGTCCTCGTTCCTGGTGACCCGGAAGACGTGGTGCTGGACGATCTCCATGCCCTTGAACAGCTGCCCCAGGTGGGCCGCGATCACGTCCTCCAGCGGTACGAACCGGTTCGCCGACACCTCGATCAGCCGAGGCAGCTGCGAGGGCACCTTCACCCTGGCGAACACGGTGTGGTCGGTGACCGGGTTGCGCACCACGACGGCCAGGTTGAGGCTCAGGCCGGAGATGTACGGGAACGGGTGCGCGGGGTCGACGGCCAGCGGCGTCAGCACCGGCCTGATCCGCTCCCTGAAGAGCCTGCGCATCTCCGTGCGCTCCTCGCGGCCCAGCCCGTCCCAGCGGACGATCTCGATGCCCTCGGCGGCCAGCCGGGGGCGGATCTGCTCGTGGAAGGCGGCCATGTGCCGCTGGGCCAGCCGGTCCGCCACGGTGGCGATCCTGGCCAGCTCCTCGGCCGGCTTGAGCCCGCTCTTGGTCCGCCGCAGCAGGCCGGTGGCCATCCGGCGTTTCAGGCCCGCGACCCGTACCCGGAAGAACTCGTCCAGGTTGCTGGCGAAGATGGCCAGGAACCGGACCCGCTCCAGCAGCGGCAGCGACGGGTCCTCGGCGAGCTCCAGCACCCGCTCGTTGAACTGCAGCCAGCTCTCTTCGCGGTTGAGGAACCTCTCTTGCGGGAGGGGGAGATCGCTGTCGGACGAAAGCGGCTCAACGGACATATCTGGACTATGCCCGTCGACATTGAACGGAACGTTAACTGTCCCGCAACGACTTATTCGGGAGAGTCGCCCTGCCCCAGCTTGGCGGCCCGTTCGGCCAGTTTGGCCTCACGCTGGCGCAGCCGCTCCTCACGCTCGCGGGCCTTCTCGGCCTCCTTGAGCACCTTCTCGCGCTCCTTCTCGGCCTCCTTGAGCTGGCGCTCGCGCTCCTTGAGCTCGCGCAGCCTGGCCTTCTCCGCCTCGCGCAGCTCACGCTGGCGGGCCTTCTCGGCCTCCTTGAGCTCCTTCTCGCGCGCCTTCTCCAGCTCGCGCAGCTCCTTCTCGTTGACCCGCTCGACGGGGCGCTGCCTGGCGGCCTGCGCCTGCTGACGGGTGGCGAGCGAGATCGTCGGCTGCGGGTTCAGACCGGTCAGGCCGTTCCAGGCCAGGTTGACCAGGTGGGCGGCGACCTCCTCGCGGACCGGCTTGCGCGCGTCCAGCCACCACTGGCCGGTCAGCGCCACCATGCCGACGAGCATCTGCGCGTACATCGGGGCCAGCTTCGGGTCGTAGCCGCGCCCCGCGA
The DNA here is from genome assembly GCF_043198225.1 of Nonomuraea sp. NPDC048826. NCBI lineage: Bacteria > Bacillati > Actinomycetota > Actinomycetes > Streptosporangiales > Streptosporangiaceae > Nonomuraea > Nonomuraea sp. NPDC048826. The sequence continues at coordinate 123,891 of NZ_JBICUQ010000010.1, forward strand.
ACTCGTCGGCCAGCACGTCCTCGACCTGACTGGCGATCTCGCTGATGAGACTGGCGAACGTGCCGGTGCCTGAGGCCGCGTGGGAGTCACGGACCAGGATGCGGAAGCCCTCGCTGCTCTCCTCGATGTAGCGCAGCAGCGCCAGGGCGGCGCGCTCCAGCTTGACGAGGGCGTGGCTGGCGGACAGCGCCTCGGTGATCATGCCCAGGAGCTTCTGCATCTCCCGGTCGACGACCACGGCGTAGACGCCCTCCTTGCCGCCGAAGTGCTCGTAGACCACCGGCTTGGACACCTGAGCGGTGGCGGCGATCTCCTCGATGGAGGTCCCGTCGAACCCCTTCTCGGCGAACAGCGTGCGGCTGATCAGGATCAGCTGTTCTCTGCGCTCTCTACCGGTCATGCGTCTGCGCGATCGGGATTCGGTCACAGGTTCCATAATGGCGGTGGCAGACGTGCCGCCGGCCACCGCCGCCGAATTATCAGGCAATCCGCTTCGCCGCCAGCCTCTCGGGCGACGGCCAGCGGACGTCGTGCACCCAGCCCAGCTTCTCGAAGAGCCGGATGAGGGCGGCGCTGATGTCGATCTGGCCCTTCATCACCCCGTGCCTGGCGCAGGTCGGGTCGGAGTGGTGCAGGTTGTGCCAGGACTCGCCGAAGGACGGGATGGCCAGCCACCAGACGTTGCGCGACTTGTCGCGGACCTGGAACTCCTCCTCGCCGAACACGTGGCAGATGGAGTTGATCGACCAGGTGACGTGGTGCAGCAGGCCGATGCGGACCAGCGAGCCCCAGAAGAACGCGGTCAGCGCGCCCTGCCAGGACCAGGTGACCAGGCCGCCGATGACGGCGGGCAGGAAGATCGAGGTGAGGGCCAGCGCGCCGAACCACTTGTGCAGCTTCATCACGTCCGCGTCCCGGCACAGGTCCGGGGCGTACTTCTCGCGGTTGGTGCGCTCGGCGTCGAACAGCCAGCCCATGTGGGCGTAGAGCAGTCCCTTGGACATCGACTTGAAGCCGGGGCCGAAGCGCCACGGGGAGTGCGGGTCGCCCTCCTTGTCGGAGAACTTGTGGTGCTTGCGGTGGGTCGCCACCCAGTCGAGCACGGACATCTCCAGCGACAGGCTGCCGGCGATGCCGAGGGCGATCTTGAGAGGCCGCTTGGCCTTGAAGGAGCCGTGCGTGAAGTAGCGGTGCAGGCCGACGGTCACGCCGAGCCCGGAGACCAGGTAGAACACGACCGCGATGGCGATGTCGGTCCAGCCGAGCCCCCAGCCCCAGGCGAAGGGCACCGCGGCCGCGATCGCGACCAGGGGGAGTGAGACGACGAGTCCGAAGATCACGAGTTCGGCTTTGGTGCGGGGTTCTGGTTCGAAGTCGGGCTTCGGTCCTGGCGTCGAGCGCTCGGCGATTACGGTCATGGGCTACCTCTCAGGATCTTTCTGGGACTTATGCCCTCGGCTACGCCACCGTAACCTACGGAATCGTAAGTAAGGAAGACCTAAGGCGTACGGATGCGTCGTGCGGGTCATCTGCCCCGGCGCGCGGGCGGTATTCGGGGCGCGGACCCGGGCGCGGGGTCGGTATCGTAGGAACGTGTCGGGCGCTTCGCCGCTTGATCAATCCCGGATCGTCTAATTGGCAGGACAAGTGGTTTTGGTCCACTTTGTAGGGGTTCGAGTCCTCTTCCGGGAGCTCCGCCGTCGATCCCCCGCTCGGGTCCGCTCATGGCGGGCAGGTATTCTCACGGTGTCGGGAGGGTGGCGGTGCGGTAGCCGCGCTACAACCCTGATCAGCCAATCCACAGGGAGCCTGAGTCCGTGAGTGTGCCGCGCCCGGCAGCAGTCATCGTCCTCGCCGCGGGCGAGGGCACCCGGATGAAGAGCCAGACCCCCAAGGTCCTGCACGAATTGTGCGGCCGCGCCCTGGTCGACCACATGCTCGCCGCCGCCCGCGACCTCGGCCCCGAGCGGCTCGTCGTCGTCATCGGCCACGCGCTCGAACGCGTCGGCGCCCACCTGGCCCGCACCAGCCCCGACGCCCGCGCCGTCGTCCAGCGCGAGCAGCGCGGCACCGGCCACGCGGTGCGCACGGTCCTGGAGGAGGTCGGCACCATCTCCGGCACGGTCCTGGTCACGTACGGGGACGTCCCGCTGCTCCGCACCGAGACCATGGCCGCGCTGCTGGAACGGCACGAGACCGACGGCAACGCGGTCACCGTGCTCACGGCCGAGGTCCCCGACCCGACCGGTTACGGCCGCATCGTGCGTGACGCGAACGGCGCCGTCGAGCGGATCGTCGAGGAGAAGGACGCGAGCCCCGAGCAGCGCGCGATCAGGGAGATGAACTCCGGCATCTACGCCTTCGACGGCGAGCTGCTGGCCGACGCCGTCAAACGGGTCTCCACCGACAACGCGCAGGGTGAGGAGTATCTCACCGACGTGCTGTCGATCCTGCGCGGCGACGGCCACCGCGTCGGCGCCCACAGCGCCGCCGACTACAACGAGGTCGAGGGCGTCAACGACCGCGTCCAGCTCGCCTTCGCCCGCCAGGTGCTCAACCGGCGCCTGCTGGAGCGCCACATGCGCGCCGGCGTCACCGTCGTCGACCCCGCCACGACCTGGGTCGACGTGGAGGTCGTGATCGAGCCCGACGCCGTCGTCCACCCCGGCACCCAGCTCCACGGCCGCACCGTCATCGAGAGCGGCGCCGAGGTCGGCCCCGCGACCACGCTCACCGACACCAAGGTCGGCGCCGGCGCCGTCGTCCGCAACGCGGTCGCCGACCAGGCCGAGATCGGCCCCGAGGCCAGCGTCGGCCCCTACTGCTACCTCCGTCCCGGCACCGTGCTCGGCCGCAAGGCCAAGGCCGGCACCTTCGTCGAGATGAAGAACTCCACGGTCGGCGAGGGCTCCAAGGTGCCCCACCTGACCTACGCCGGCGACGCCGACATCGGCGCCGGCGCCAACATCGGCGCCGCCGTGGTCTTCGTCAACTACGACGGCGTCGAGAAGAACCGCACCACCGTCGGCGACGGCGCCTTCGTGGGATGCGACACCATGCTCATCGCCCCGGTGACGATCGGAGACGGCGCCTACACGGCGGCCGGCTCCGTCATCGACGGCGATGTGCCGCCCGGCGCGATCGGGGTGGCGAGAGCGCGACAGCGCAACATCGAGAAATGGGTCTTGCGCAGGCGCGCGGGCACGAAATCGGCCGCCGCCGCCGAGCGCGCGCTGGCCGAGCGGCAACAGCGGGAGAACGGTTCATGACCAGCATCAAGCAGCCCGGCGAGAAGAACCTCATGCTCTTCTCCGGCAGGGCACACCCGGCGCTGGCCGAGGAGATCGCCGAGCACGTCGGCGTCTCCCTCACCCCCACCAAACTGACCGACTTCGCCAACGGCGAGATCTACGCCCGCTACCTCGAGTCCGTACGAGGCTGCGACGCGTTCGTGATCCAGGCCCACACCGAGCCGATCAACCAGTGGATCATGGAGCAGCTCATCATGGTCGACGCGCTCAAGCGGGCCTCCGCCAAGCGCATCACCGTGGTCATGCCGTTCTTCGGCTACGCCAGGCAGGACAAGAAGGGCCGCGGCCGCGAGCCGATCACCGCCCGGCTGATGGCCGACCTGTTCAAGACCGCGGGCGCCGACCGGCTCATGTCGATCGACCTGCACACCTCGCAGATCCAGGGCTTCTTCGACGGCCCGGTCGACCACCTGTTCGCCATGCCGGTGCTGGAGAGCCACCTGAAGAACCGGCTCGACCTGGCGAACACCACCGTCGTCTCGCCCGACACCGGCCGGGTGCGGCTCTCGGAGCGCTGGGCCGACACGCTCGGCACCCCGCTGGCCTTCATCCACAAGCGCCGCGACCTCGACGTGGCCAACTCGGTAAAGGTCAACGAGGTCGTCGGCAAGGTGCGCGGCCGCACCTGCGTGCTGATCGACGACATGATCGACACCGCCGGCACCATCTGCAAGGCCGCCGACGCCCTCTACGACCAGGGCGCCACCAACGTGATCGTCGCCGCCACCCACGCGGTCTTCTCCGACCCGGCGGTCGACCGGCTGAAGAACTCGCGCATCTCCGAGGTCATCGTCACCAACACCCTCCCGCTGCCGCAGGAGAAGCTGTTCGACAAGCTGACCGTGCTGTCGATCGCGCCGCTCATCGCCCGCGCCATCACCGAGGTCTTCACCGACGGCTCGGTCACGAGCTTGTTCGAGGGCGACACCTGACCCTATACACTGAGCAGGTTGCGCTCGTAACGCCTTCCGCTAGGGCGGGTGAGGGGGAGCGCAGTAATCCGATCTCTAACTCCCTAGGAGATGCCGTGTCTGAAGTCCGTATCGCCGCCGAGCCGCGCACCGTGTTCGGCAAGGGCGCCGCTCGCAAGATCCGCCGCGACGACAAGGTGCCCGCCGTCCTCTACGGTCACGGCATCGACCCCAAGCACCTCACGCTGCCCGGCCACGAGGTCCTCCTCGCGCTGCGCACCCCCAACGTGCTGATCCGCCTGCAGGGCGACGGCGTCGACGAGCTCGCGCTGCCCAAGGGCGTCCAGCGCGACCCGATCAAGGGCTTCGTCGAGCATGTCGACCTGCTCCTGGTCAAGCGCGGCGAGAAGGTCACGGTCGAGATCCCGGTCACCACGGTCGGCGACGTCAACCCCGAGGGCCTGCTCGACCAGCAGCTGACCACCCTGACGGTGGAGGCCGAGGCCACCCACATCCCGACCGGCGTCGAGGTCGACGTCGAGGGCCTGGAGGTCGGCTCCTCCGTGACCGCCGCCCAGGTTCCCCTCCCGCAGGGCACCACCCTGGTCGCCGACCCGGAGGTCGTGGTGGTCCAGGTGATCGCCAAGCCGACCGAGGAGCCCACCGAGGAGGCCGAGGAGGCCGCCGCCGAGGGTGAGACCGCCGCCGCCGAGGGCGAGGGCGCCGAGGCCGCCGCCGAGTGACGTCAGGTGACGGGGCAGCCGGCGGCGCGCCGGCTGCCCCGTCCCGCTTGAAGGGGAACGCATGGACCGCTGGCTGATCGTCGGGCTCGGCAACCCCGGCCCCGACTACGCGGGCAACAGGCACAACGCGGGCTTCATGGTGCTCGACGAGCTGGCCGCCCGGGCGGGCGGGCGGTTCAAGGCGCACAAGAGCCGCGCCGAGGTGCTCGAGACGCGGGCCGCCATCCTGGCCAAGCCGCTGACCTACATGAACCTGTCCGGCGGCCCGGTCAAGGCGCTCGCCGACTTCTACAAGATCGGGCCTGACCGGCTCGTCGTCGTGCACGACGAGCTCGACGTGCCGTACGGCGCGCTCCGCGCCAAGCTGGGCGGCGGCGACAACGGCCACAACGGGCTGCGGTCGATCACCAAGAGCATCGGCACCCGCGACTACCTGCGGGTCCGCTTCGGCATCGGGCGCCCGCCCGGCCGCATGGACCCCGCCGCCTACGTCCTGAAGGACTTCGCCACGGCCGAGCGCAAGGATCTGCCCTTCCTCGTCGACCGGGCGGCCGACGTGACCGAGTCGCTGATGGAACGCGGCCTCGAAGCCACCCAGAACGACTTCCATCGGGCGGACCTCAAGATTTCCGGCCCTCCTCGCTGATCCCCGCATAGAGACGTTCACGGGCCGCCCGTCCGTACACACCGCTACGATCTGGTGACTGTCTGTCAATGATCGGTCGTGTGGAGGTGTGCGTGGGTGAGGGACCTCACGGCGAGGGGCAGTTGACCGTCGTCGGGGCCGGTCCTCCCGCCGCCTGGCCGGCCGGCCCGCGGGAGCCCACCTGGGTGCGCGGCTACCAGCTTCGCGCCCTGGCCGCCGACCTGCTCGCCGCCTGCCTGGCCGCGGCCGGCGCCTTCTGCTTCCGGTTCGGCGACGTCACCGCCTACGCGTTCCCGTACCTGCTCCTCAGCACGGTGCTGCCCGCCGTGTGGGTGTGCGTGATGGCGCTCAACCGGGCGTACGAGCCGCGCATGATCGGCATCGGCTCCGAGGAGTTCCGCACGGTCGTCCGGTGCGGCGTGGGGCTCACCGCGGCCCTGGCCGTCGGCTCCTACCTGACCAAGGCCGACGTCGCCCGCGGTTACGTGGTGCTCGCGCTGCCCCTGGTCACCCTGCTGACCCTGGTGTTCCGGTACGCGCTCCGCCGCGGTCTGCACCGGCGCAGGGCCGGTGGGGAGTGCATGCGCCGGGTCGTGGCCGTGGGTCACGGGCCGTCGGTCGACGAGCTGGTGCGGCTGTTCCGGTTCGAGCGCCACCACGGCCTGGACGTGGTGGCGGCCTGCCTGCCCGAGGGCGCGTCACCCGAAGACGTGGCCGAGGTGCCCGTGGCCGGTCACTTCAGCGACGTGCCGCTCGTCGTCGACCAGTTGCGGGCCGACACCGTCGCCGTGCTCGCCTGCCCCGAGATGGACGGCCTGGCGCTGCGCCGCCTGGCGTGGCGGCTGGAGGCCACCCACACCGAGCTGGTGGTCGCCCCCGCGCTGATGGAGGTGGCCGGGCCGCGCACCACGATCAGGCCGGCCGCCGGGCTGCCGCTGCTGCACGTCGAGCATCCGGAGCTGGCCGGGGCCCGGCAGCTCGTCAAGAACGTGTTCGACCGCCTGCTGGCCGCCTCGCTGCTGGTGCTGCTCGCCCCGGTGATGGCCGGGCTGGCGATCGCGGTGCGCGCGACCAGCCCAGGAGGCGCGCTGTTCCGCCAGACGCGGGTCGGGCGCGACGGCAGGCTCTTCACGATCCTCAAGTTCCGTACGATGCGGCGCGGCTCCGAACGGCAGAAGCTGACGCTGGTGAGCGACGGCGACGGCCCGCTGTTCAAGGTGCGCAACGACCCGCGGGTGACCCCGCTCGGCGCCTACCTGCGCCGCCACTCGCTCGACGAGCTGCCCCAGCTCTTCAACGTCCTGCTCGGCCACATGTCGCTGGTCGGGCCGCGCCCCCCGCTGCCCGAGGAGGTCGCCCGCTACGGTGACGACGTGCGCAGGCGGCTGCTGGTCCGGCCGGGGCTGACCGGGCTCTGGCAAGTGAGCGGCAGGTCGGATCTGTCCTGGGAGGAATCGGTCCGGCTCGACCTGCGTTACGTGGAGAACTGGTCCCTCACTCTGGACCTGCAGATCCTGTGGAAGACTTGGTCGGCCGTCGCACGTGGGCAAGGAGCATACTGATGACGAACCGCGACGATCACACCGTCGCAGCCGACCTGGCGACCGAGGCGGGAGCTCTCCTGCTGGCGGTCCGCGAGCGCGAGGGGTTCGGCGATGCCGCCGCCCTGCGCGCCAAGGGCGACCGGGCCTCCCACGAGTTCCTCATGGAGGCTTTGGCCCGGCTCCGGCCGGACGACCGCGTGCTGTCCGAGGAGGCCACCCGCGAGGAGCGGCTCGACCCGCGCAGGCTCCGCGCCGACCGGGTCTGGATCGTCGACCCGCTCGACGGCACCCGCGAGTTCTCCGAGGAGGGCCGCTCCGACTGGGCCGTGCACGTCGCGCTCTGGGAGAAGGGCACGCTGACCGCGGGCGCGGTGGCCTTGCCCGCCCAGGGGCGCACGCTCTCCACGGCCGAGCCGCCCAAGCTGCCCGCCACCCCCGAGGGCCGCTTCCGCATCGCGGTGAGCCGCACCCGCCCGCCGGAGTTCGTGCGGCGGCTCGCCGAGCTCGCCGGCGCCGATCTGGTGCCCATCGGCTCGGCGGGCGCGAAGATCTCCGCCGTGCTGACCGGAGAGGTCGAGGCCTACGTGCACGCCGGCGGTCAGTACGAATGGGACTCGGCCGCGCCGGTGGCCGTCGCGCTCGCCGCGGGGGCGCACGCCAGCCGCATCGACGGCTCGTCCCTGGCCTACAACCAAGCCGACCCCTCACTACCGGATATCCTGGTTTCCCTACCCGACTTGGCAAGATCCCTGCTCGACGGGATCCGGGACCTGCACCGCTGACCGCCGGAGGAAGACCCTCATGCTCCAGCGCGACTACACCACGTCGCAGCTCGACGTACTCGAAGCCGAGGCCATGCACATCATGCGTGAGGTGGCGGCCGAATTCGAGCGACCCTGTCTGCTCTTCTCCGGCGGTAAGGACTCGATCGTCATGCTCCGCATCGCGGAGAAGGCGTTCTGGCCCGCGCCCATCCCGTTCCCGCTGATGCACGTCGACACCGGCCACAACTTCAAGGAGGTGATCGAGTTCCGCGACCGCAGGGTCGCCGAGCTCGGCGCCCGCCTCGTGGTGGCCAGCGTGCAGGACGCGATCGACGCCGGACGGGTGACCGAGGACACCGGCAGGCGGGCCTCCCGCAACCGGATCCAGACGGTGCCCCTGCTCGACGCCATCGAGGAGCACGAGTTCGACGCCGTGTTCGGCGGCGCCCGGCGCGACGAGGAGAAGGCCAGGGCCAAGGAGCGGGTGTTCTCCTTCCGCGACGACTTCGGCCAGTGGGACCCGAAGAACCAGCGCCCGGAGCTGTGGAACCTCTACAACGCCCGGATCCGCAAGGGTGAGCACATCCGCGTCTTCCCGCTGTCCAACTGGACCGAGCTCGACGTGTGGGACTACATCCGGCGCGAGGGCATCGAGATCCCGTCCATCTACTTCGCCCACACGCGCAAGGTCTTCGAGCGCGACGGCATGCTGCTGCCCGACACCGACGTGGTTCAGCGCGGCGACGACGAGCCGCTCTTCGAAGCCGTGGTGCGTTACCGCACCGTGGGCGACATGACCTGCACCGGCGCGGTGCAGTCCAAGGCCGCCACGGTTGAGGAGATCATCGAGGAGATCGCGGCCACCCGGATCACCGAGCGCGGGGCCACCAGGGCCGACGACCGCGCCTCGGAGGCCGCGATGGAGGACCGTAAGCGAGAGGGCTACTTCTGATGGACATCCTTCGCTTCGCCACGGCGGGGAGCGTCGACGACGGCAAGTCCACCCTGATCGGGCGGCTCCTGTTCGACTCCAAGGCGATCTTCGAGGACCAGCTGGAGGCGGTCGAGCGCACCTCCCGCGACCGCGGCACCGAATACACCGACCTGTCGCTGCTCACCGACGGCCTGCGCGCCGAGCGGGAGCAGGGCATCACGATCGACGTGGCCTACCGCTACTTCGCGACGCCGCGCCGCAAGTTCATCATCGCCGACACCCCGGGTCACATCCAGTACACCCGCAACATGGTGACCGGCGCCTCCACGGCCGACCTGGCGATCATCCTGATCGACGCCCGCAAGGGCGTGCTGGAGCAGTCGCGCCGCCACGCCTTCCTCGCCTCGCTGCTGCGGGTGCCGCACCTCGTCCTCGCGGTCAACAAGATGGACCTGGTCGACTACTCGGAAGACCGCTTCGAGGAGATCCGCGAGGAGTTCACCGCCTTCGCGTCGAAGCTGAACGTGAACGACCTGACGTTCATCCCCATCTCGGCGCTGCACGGCGACAACGTGGTGTCCCGCTCCGAGAACACGCCCTGGTACCAGGGCTCCTCGCTGCTCCACCATCTGGAGAACGTGCACATCGCCTCCGACCGCAACCTGGTCGACGTGCGCTTCCCCGTCCAGTACGTGATCCGCCCGCAGAAGGCCACCGACCACGCCTTCCACGACTACCGCGGCTACGCGGGCCAGGTGGCGGGCGGCGTGCTCAAGCCCGGCGACGAGGTCGTCCACCTGCCGTCCGGGCTCACCACCCGGATCGCCGCCATCGACACGTTCGACGGGCCGGTGGAGGAGGCGTTCCCGCCCATGTCGGTGACGCTCCGCTTCGAGGACGACCTCGACATCTCGCGCGGCGACATGATCGCCCGGCCCAACAACCAGCCGCACGCCGCCCAGGACCTGGAGGCGATGATCTGCTGGATGGGCGACGGGGTGAAGCTGGGGCCGCGCTCCAAGTTCGCCATCAAGCACACCACCCGCACGGCCCGCGCCCTGGTGCGCGACCTGCAGTACCGGCTGGACGTCAACACGCTCCACCGTGACGAGGACGCCACCGCGCTGAGCCTCAACGAGATCGGCCGCGTCACGCTGCGGGTGACCCAGCCGCTGTTCGTCGACGACTACGCGCGCAACCGGCTCACCGGCGGGTTCATCCTGATCGACGAGTCCACCAACGGCACGGTCGGCGCCGGCATGATCATCGACGCCCGCTGATCCCCGCCGAGCCCGGGTTCCTTCCACGGAAGGGCCCGGGCTTCGCGCTTGGTAGATCCTTTTACGTTTCGGGATCGTACGGTTACTCTCCGCGTTAGAGTCACGACGTTCCGTGTCCGCGATGTGGAGCCTCGTCCGTGACCCCACGTGTGATCTTCCTGGGCGGCCTCGGCCGCAGCGGCACCACCCTGCTCGAAAGACTGCTCGGCGAGCTGCCCGGGGTGGCGCCGCTCGGTGAGGTGGTGCACCTGTGGGAGCGGGGCGTGCTCGCCGGCGAGCCGTGCGGGTGCGGGCGGGCGTTCCGGGTCTGCCCGTTCTGGCGGGAGGTGGGCGAGCGTGCCTTCGGCGGGTGGACCCCCGTGCTCGCCGGGCGGGTGATGGCGCTGCGCCGCCGGGTCGACCGCACCCGCAGGCTGGGCCGCGCCCACGCCGACCTGCCCGAGTACGTCCTGGCCTACCGCCTGCTCTACCAGGCCGCGGCCGACGTCTCCGGAGCCGGGCTGGTGATCGACTCCAGCAAGCACGCCTCGCTCGCGTACTGCCTGCTCGAAGGCGGGCTGGACCCGCACATCGTGCAGGTCGTGCGCGAGCCGCGGGCCGTCGCCCACTCCTGGGGCAAGACGGTCGAACGGCCGGAGAACGGCAGGCCGATGACCCGCTGGGGCCCCGTGCGCACCGCCGTCCACTGGACGGCCCAGAACCTCGCCCTGGAGCTGCTCGCCCGTCGTGGCGCCCGGGTGACGCGGGTCCGCTACGAAGACCTGGTGGCGGCGCCCGGCGACACGCTCGCCATGCTGACGGGCGAGCTGGGGCTGCCGCCGTCGCGCCTGCCCTTCCTGCACGGCACCACCGCCCACCTGACCACCGCCCACACCGCCTCGGGCAACCCGATGCGGTTCGGCGTGGGGTCGATCGAGCTGTCCCGCGACGACGGGTGGCGGCGCGGGCTGCCGCGCGGCCGGCAGAGCCTCGTCGCCGCCCTCACCTGGCCACTCAGAGCCCGCTACGGATACGGGAGCCCGGCATGACCCCCTCGACCACCCCTCCCTTCCCGCCCGACCCCACGCGGCCGGAGCCCATCTCGGACAGCCCCGCCGTCGGGGCGGGCATTCGTACGCGAGGAGGCCACCCGGAGGGCATCTCGGGCAGCCCCGCCCCCGGCGTGGGCACCCCCGCGCGGGGGAACCGGCCGGAGGGCATCTCGGTCAGCCCCGCCCCCGGCGTGGGCACCCCCGCGCGGGGGAACCGGCCGGAGGGCATCTCGGTCAGCCCCGCCCCCGGCGTGGGCACCCCCGCGCGAGGGAATCGGCCGGAGGGCATTTCGGACAACTCCGCTGTCGGGGTGGTGATCCCCACGCGGGGGGATCGGGCGGAGTGGCTGCGGGACGCGGTGCGGGGGGTGCTGGCGCAGGAGTACGTGCGCGAGGTGGTCGTGGTCGCCGACGGGGTGGACGCGCAGACGGTGGCGGGGCAGGTCGCGGGGCTTCCGGTACGGGTGCTGCCGAACCGGCTCAGCCCCGGGCTGCCCGGCGCGCGCAACACCGGCGTCGCCGCCTGCGCGACCGACCTGGTCGCCTTCTGCGATGACGACGACGTGTGGCTGCCGGGCAAGCTCACCGCCCAGGTGGCGGCGATGGCCGCCGCGGGGGCGTGGTTCGCGAGCTGCGGGATCGAGGTGGAGTACGGCGGGCGCCTGGTGCCCCGGCTGGCCGGGACCGGCACGGTGACGGCGGACGACCTGGTGCGGTCGCGGATGGTGATGGTGCACTCCTCGACGTTCCTCTTCCGGCGCGGCGCGATCTGGGTGGACGAGAGCGCCCCCGGCGGCCAGAACGAGGACTGGGACCTCGCCCTGCGCGCCGCCAAGCTCAGGCCCATCGCCTGCGCCGACCGCCCGCTGGTCCGGGTCCGCTGGGGCCGGTCCCACTACGTCTCCCGCTGGCCGGACCGGATCGCCGGGCTGGAGTGGATGCTGGCCCGGCACCCCGAGCTGGCCCGCGACCCCAGGGGCGGCGCCCGCGTCTACGGCCAGCTCGCCTTCGCGCACGCCGCGCTGCGCCGCCGCCGCACCGCCGCCCGCTGGGCCGCCAGGACGATCGCCGCCCGCCCGGCCGAGCTGCGGGCCCCGCTGGCGCTGGCCGTCGCCGCCGGTCTCCTGCCCGCCTCCGCCGTCCTGTCCCTGCTGCACCACCGCGGACGCGGCATTTGACCCCCGCACGGCACGTCCACGCCCTGGCGGAGCCCCCCGCGCCGCGCTTCCGGGACCGGCGGGTGGTCGTGGGCGGGATAGGGGTCGACCCCGTCGAGGAGGACGAGGTGGTGGCCTGGGTGGCCGGCGAGCTGGCCGCCGGGCGCGGCGGCCGCATCGTGACGCCGAACGTCGACATCTGCCGGGCGGTCCGGCGGGATCCGCGGCTCGCCGGGCTGGTGGCCGGGGCCGAGGTGGTGGTGGCCGACGGGATGCCGCTGGTGTGGGCCGCGCGGCTGCGGGGGACCCCGCTGCCGGGACGGGTGACCGGGGCCGACCTGATCTGGTCGCTGAGCGCGATGGCGGCGCGGCACGGCCTGCCCGTCTACCTGCTGGGCGGGCCGCCGGGAGTGGCCGAGGCGGCGGCCCGGGAGCTGACGCGGCGCTGTCCAGGGCTGGAGGTGTGCGGGGTGGACGCGCCGCCGTACGGGTTCGACCGGACGGCGGCGGGGCGCGCCCGGGTGCGGCGGAAGGTCGTGGCGGCGCGGCCAGCCCTGGTGTTCGCGGGGCTGGGGTTCCCCCGGCAGGATCTGCTCATCGCCGAGCTGCGGCGGGAGCTGCCCGCGACCTGGTTCCTGGGGTGCGGGGCGGCGATCGGGTTCGCGGCCGGCGCGGTGCCGCGGGCGCCGCTGTGGATGCGCCGGGGCGGGCTGGAGTGGCTGCACCGGCTCGTGACCGAGCCCCGACGGCTGGCGGGCCGCTATCTGGTGCACGACCTGCCGTTCGCGCTGCGGCTGCTCGCGGGGAGTGTGGTGGACAGGCGCCGGAGGCGCGGGTAGCGGGCCGGTCAGAGGCCGGAGGCGGTCAGCTCGCCGATCCGGGCGATCTCCTCGTCGGTGAGGCCGCGCGAGCCGGAGCACAGGGCCAGGCGGGAGTCCATCGGGCGGAACGCCGTGCGGGACACGCCCGACCAGGCGAAGCCCCCGGCGGGGGAGTGGCCGGCGGTGCACGCCTGGACGATGCGGCGTTCGGCGGTGCGGCTCCAGCGCAGGCCCGCGTACCCGTAGAGGGCGCGGAAGCCCGGCAGCGGGTCGGCGGCCAGCTCGTCGTAGGAGGCGATCAGGATGCCGGGGACGCGCGACAGGATGGTGCGCGTCACCCGCCACAGGGCCGCCGCCTTGGCCACCCGGTCCTGGGATCCCACCAGGGCGCGCAGGCGCAGCACCTCGGGGTGGTCGCGGACGAGCAGCGGTTGTTCGAGCAGCTCGTGGAAGTAGATCGTCCAGCCGAGCCGCTGCCAGCTCGCCACGAACGTCACCGGGTCGCGCACCAGCGCGATCACCCGGCATCCCAGCCGTTCGGCGAACCAGGCCGCCGACAGCACCGCGAACGGGTCGTCCAGCAGCGCCCGCCGCCCCACCAGCCGCCCGAAGGCGAACGCGGTGCCGTACCGGAGCATCCGCGCCAGGTCGTACGGGGCGCGGTTGACGCGAAGCTCGGCTGCCCAGCCGTAGCGCAGCGCGACCGTGTCGCGGAAGGCGGGCAGCCAGGCGGCGGAGTTGTCGTCGCAGATGTACTGGAAGCGGTGGGAGACGCGGGCGCGCAGGATCCCGGGGCAGCGGCCGGGCGGGTGCTGCGGGTTGAGCGGCTCGTTCACGTAGACCAGCTCGCCGCCGGCCGCGAGCATCTTGCCGACCCAGCTCGTCCCGCTCCTGGGCAGCCCGGTGACCAGCACCGGAGGCCGGCCGGTCACACCGCCGCCCAGGTGCGCGGGCGGAGCGCGGCCAGGCTGTGGCGGCCGAACGGGCGCAGGCCGTAGCGGTGGTGGAGCTGCCAGAGCGGCAGCGCGTTCTTGACCAGCACGCCGCCCGCCCAGCCGACGGCGGCGCCCGGCGCGCCGTGCGCCGGGATCAGCGCCAGGTCCAGCGCGAGCGTGCAGACGACGGCGGCGGTGAGGTTGAGCAGGCTGGCGGTGGTGTGTCCGGCGGCGGTCAGCACCACGTCCACCATGCCGCACGCCGTGGCCGCCATCATCGTGGCCGCGAGCACCAGCGCCACCGGCACCGCCGAGGCGTACCCGGGGCCGAAGACGCGCAGCAGCCACGGCGCGAGCACGGCGTAACCCAGCCAGATCGGCCAGGTCGTCAGCACCAGCCACATGGTCGTCGCCTGGTAGAGCTCCCTGGCCCTGGTCAGGTCGCCGTCGGCCAGCGCCCGTACCAGGCGGGGCTGGGCGGCCTGGGCGAGCCCCTGACCGGCGAGCTGGCCGACGACCTTGAACCGGGTGGCGGCGGTGTAGACGGCGGCCTGGGCCGGCCCGCCGAGCGCGGCCACGATCACGATGTCCACCCGCTGGAACACCGCCTGGATCGCACCCGCCGCCGACCGGGGCGCGGTGTGCCGCCACAGGTCGCGCCCGGTGCCCGGCAGGTAGGGGGTGCGCGGCGCCCGGCCGCGCAGCGCCAGCGCCGCCAGCGCCACGACGGGCAGGTACGGCAGCGCCCAGGCGAGGGGGAGTGACGCGGCGGACAGCCCGGCCGCCGCCACGGCGGCGATCAGGGCGAGCTGGGAGAGCGGCAGCAGCAGCCCGTCCAGCAGCACCGTGGGCCGCATGGCGCCGAACCCCCGACCGGCGGCGAGCAGCACGTCGGCCACCGCCATGGCGGGCAGCACCAGGGCGAGCACGCCCAGCGTCGGCCAGAGCAGGATGCCGGCGCCGGTCGCGACGGCCGCCACCGGCACCACCGCCGCCCTGACATATCCCGAAATACCGCGATAACCGTAGGTCTTGGCCCGGGCGATGAAGAACACCAGCCCGTTCCCCGCGTCCAGCTTCGCCACCCCGGCGACCATCAGCGCCAGCGCGATCGAGGTGAAGAACGCCCCCGCCACCTCCACCGGATACACCCGGGTCACCACCACGACCAGGAGGAACTGCGCCAGCGCCCCCGCCGCCGCCCCGGCGACCCCCGCCAGCCCGCCCCGCGCGACCCGGCTCAGCGCCGCCACGACGGTTCACCGTCCAGCCAGCGGACCAACCTCCGGTCGTGCTCCTCGAACCGGTCCATGAGCCGCCGCCGCAGCGAGTCGGGCAGCCGCTTGGGCCGGGGCCGCCAGTTGTGCCGGGAGAAGCCCGGGTAGCCGAACCGCGGCACCCCCAGGAAGTGCAGCAGCCGGTCGTAGACGGGCTCGGGCTCGGCGAAGAACCGGTGGCTGTCGATCACCATGATCCGCTCCCGGCCGAACAGCGGCTCCAGCCGGTCGAGCTGGTCGGCGTAGCGGCCGCGGGCGAGGTAGGCGAGGTGGCGGTGGGCGTGGTGCACGGCGTGCGGGTCGGCCCTGAACGCCGCCTCGGCCCCGGCCAGCCGTTCCTCCTCCAGCTCCAGCGCCCGCTCGAAGCTCTCCTCGGTCTCGAACCCGCGGGCCAGCTCATGGACGTGCGCCGAGCAGGCCCGCTCCACCGGGTCGCGCACCAGCACGATCAGCTTCACCCCGGGCAGGTCGGCGGCGATGCGCTCGCCGGCCAGCGGGTGGAACAGGTAGTAGGGCGACGACTCGAACGCCTGCGGCTCCCCGCCGAACCGGCGGGTGAGCAGCGCGGTGCCCACCTTCATCGGGAAGTGCGCGCGATACCACTGCAGCCCGCGCCAGTAGCCGGTGTCGAAGTAGTGCACGCCCTTGCGCAGCACCGGCTTGTGCAGCAGCGGATGCTGGGCCAGCGCCCGGTAGAGCGAGGTGGTGCCGCACCGCTGCGCGCCCATGATGAGGAAGGACGGCAGGCACCGCGCGCCGGACGTCATCCGGCCGGTGGACCTGGACACGGACAGCGCCGTCTGCTTCGCGGTCTTCACAACAGGGCCTCCTGGTAGTCGACGAGGGGGTTGAGCCAGCGGGCCGGCGGGCCCAGCGGCTCGTGGCCGTCGGCGGCGTGCCGGTCGGCCAGCGCGATCAGGTAGCGCAGCGCCGTCTGCCTGGCCTGCGCCGCCGACAGCCCGAGCGGGGCGAGCGCCCGGCTCGACTGGGCCAGGCAGGCGCGCGCCGCCGTGGCCGGGTCCATCCGCCGCAACGCCCGCTGGAAGAGGTGGTGCAGGACGTCGAACCCGTACGGGACGCCGATCTCGTACCGTTCCCAGTCCCACACGAGCAGCCGGCCGTCACCGGAGGGCGCGACGTTCCACGGCGACAGGTCGCCGTGCCAGGCGTGCCCGCCGTCGTCCCCCGTGGCCGCGATCTCCTTGACCGCGCGGGCCAGCAGTGGCGCGGTCACCCGCCCCCGGCGGACCCGCAGCGGCGACAGCGCCAGCACGCCGAGGCCGCGCCAGCTCCCGTGGTGGAGCACCGTCGGCGCGACCACGGTCTTCAGCGGCCGGCCGGCGAGCCGCTCCAGCGCGGCGGCCTCGTTGGCGACCAGCGCGCGGGTCCGCTCGGTGTCGCCGATCTTCACGTACGCGACCAGCTCGCCCCCGCTGTACGCCTCCAGCACGGGTTTGCGGTTGGCCCGGCGCGCGGGCCGCACCCGCAGCACGGTCTCCACCGGGACGCCGAACACCTCGCCCAGGTGCTCGGCGATCGATCCCCTGGTGGCCAGCGTCAGTCGCCGGCCGGGATGCCACCAGCGGCTCGGCGTCAGGCGGCGCGGCAGCCGGGCGTGCGGCAGCAGCGTGTAGGCGCGCGTCCCGCCGGAGCCGGGATAGAGCAGGTCGATCGTGCCGGCGAGGTAGATCAGCCGGTTGCGGGCGTCGTTCATGACGGGTTCCTCCACAGCAGCGCGAACGAGATCGCGTAGAGGCTCAGCGGCGTGACCAGGCCGTCGTAGATGAGCATGTAGAACAGCACCAGGCACATCACCAGCACGCCGGCCAGCCCGATCGGCGAGCGGTCGGCCCAGTGGCGGCGGATCGCCCCGGCGAAGAACGCCGCGTAGAGCACCGCCCCGGTGAACCCCTGGGAGATCAGCAGCAGCCAGAGCTGGCCGTCGCTGCCCAGCGGCGGGTGACCGCAGCCCGGGCACCAGGCGGTCTTGCCGGTGGTGATCGAGCGGTGGCTGCCCAGGGCGCGGCGGGTGTTGCCGTAGCCGATGACGGGGGAGTGGCGCGCCGCCTCGACGGTGGCCGAGACGGTGAAGGCGCGGATGTCGTTGGAGTGCGGGCTGTCGAGCCGCTGGAGCACCAGGGGCGCGAGAGGGCTGAGCGCGAACGCCAGCGCCGCGACCGCCGCCCCCGCGCAGAGCGTCGTCCTCGTCCGGCCGCCCACCCGCAGGACCAGGTAGAGCGCGGCCAGCCCGAGCGCGATCCACAGGCCCCGGTTGAGCGAGTAGACGATCGGCACGGCCGCCACCGCCACCATCGCCACGGCCAGCACCTTGCGGCGGCGCGACCCGTACACCCACCAGCCGACCACGAACCAGATGAGCAGCACCGACAGGTTGCCGCCCCAGGCGTTGGCCCACTCGAACGGCGCCTCCGGCCGGGGCAGGCCGTGGCCGAGCACCTTCTGGGTCTGCCCCGCGGTCGGATGGATGAGGTTCTGCACGAACGGATGCCCGCCGATCCAGTCGGGCAGCACCAGCTCCAGCGGCGAGGTGAAGGAGAACCCTGGCGCCACCACGCCGAGCAGCCCGCCCGCCACCGCCGTGAGGAACAGCACCCCGAGCATCCGCACCAGCCGCAGCTGCGGCAGCTCCCGCTCGGTCAGGTTGCCCAGGTAGAGCACGAGGACCAGGGCCGACACGTACAGTGCCAGCCGCATCCCGTAGCCGACCAGTCGCCCCGCGCCGAACTCGCCGTAGGTGCCCGGCGGCATCTCGTCCAGCATCAGCCCGCTCAGCAGGTAGCAGGCGATCAGCAGCACCCACAGCCCGAACCCGGGCGGCACCCTGACCGGCCTGCGCCGCCACAGGATGACCGCCATGGGCACGGCCAGCACGACCACCGACAGCCCGCCGAACCCCAGCGCCCACCAGAGCGGGTAGCCGAGCAGCAGCGCCGTGACGGGCCATGCGGGCCCTCTCACGTCGCCGGGTCCGGCGGGCGCCGCACCGGCTGCATGGGCGTGGTCCTGGCGCTCCCGCTGGTCTCGAACTCGGCGCCGGCCACGAGCTTGCCGAGGGAGGTGTGCTGCCCGAGCGGCGCCTGGGCGGGCGCGGGCGTCAGGTCGGTCGTGGTGACCGCCCCGATGATCGGCACGCTCTGCCTGCTCAGCAGCCGTACGGCCGAGGCCACGCCGGGGGCGTCGGCCCCGTCCAGACCGATCAGCAGGAGCGCCGCGTCGGCCCTGGCGAGGTCGCCCACGTCGGTGCCGTCGAGCACGGCCAGCGGCACGTTCGCGGCCAGCGGCACGGCCACCGGCGTGCCGCCGAGCCCGGCGGGGACGGACTTGACCAGCAGCCGCTTGCCCGGACATGAGGCGAGCACGGCGGAGGACAGCTCGTGCAGCGCGCCGTGGTCGAGCGGGCGCGACACGTCGGCCAGCACGGGCAGCCCGGTGAGCCGCTCGACGTCGGCCGCCGTGCGCAGCCGGGTGTCGAGCCGATCGCGCACCTGGGCGGCCGCCGCGCCGGCCAGCAGCCCGGCCATGAGCCCCGACCCCAGGTGGAGCGGCAGGCTGGGCGCGCTCGGCTCCTGGGGCGGGGTGGCGGCGCTGATGATCTGGCCGGGCGTCACGGCGAGCGTCTTGAGCACGTCGTACTTCTGGGTCAGCGCGGCGACCTGCCGGGAGAGTACGTTCTGCCGGAGGACCGCGCGGGTGTGCCCGGCGCTGCCTCTGGCCAGCCCCGGCAGCTCGTCGATCACCGCGGACAGCGCCGTGCCGGCTTGCTTGAGCTTGCCCGCCACCAGCCGCTGCTGCGCCGCGACCGTCTCCCGCGCGCTGTCGCCGCGGTGCTCCAGGTAGGCCTGCGCGTACGCGCGCGACTGCAGCGCGGCGTCACCGGGATCGGCGGCGGTGACCGAGACCGACAGCACCGCCGAGTTGGGCGGCACGGTCACCACGGCGGGCTCCAGGTCGCCGCTGCCCATCTGCTCGGCGGCCCGGGTGGCGACGACGGCCGACTGGGCGATCTGCGCCTCGGTGTCGAGGTTGAGCTGCTCGCGCTGCCGGCTGGTCACCTGGTTGCCGGGCTCGCCGATGCCCACCGGGCTGACCAGCACGAGGGTGGTGGCGGTGTAGGAAGGCGGCGTGACACGCATGAGCGCCAGCCCGGCGGTGCCGCCGGCGAGGAAGCAGCCCAGGAAGAGCAGCCAGCGCCGGCGGAGCAGGGCGAAATGGTCTCCGAGGTCGGCGCCGGAGCGGCGGGCCGGGCGGTCCGGCGGCTGGCTCATGAGGCGAGTCTCCCTGAAGTGTGTGCGGATAGTCGCTTACTGACGACTCTGCGTCACGTGCCGTGGTGTTCGCCCACTATAGGGGCGCCGGTTATCGGCCAGGGGAGATCCACAAGATTTTCTCCGGTACGGGCGAGGAATCGTACCGGCAATAATCGATTTTTCATGTTTTGTCGGGGTGGCTGACAGCAGGGTTGACCTGGGAGGAGTGCCGCTCTGGCTGAAGTTCCGGGAATGGCGTGGCAAGGTTCAGGTTTGATAGGGCGGGGGTTCTGGAAACAAGGGGGTCGACAATTTTGGCTCGACGGGCATTTCCGTATAGAGCAGCTTTTTCCGGAATGGCGATGATGCTGGCCGTCACGCTGGCCGCCTGCGCGGCAGGGCCGTGGGACGCCGCCGCGCAGCCGGAGGAGCCCGCCCGTCCCGGCAACCCCCCGATCATGGCCCCCCAGCCCTCCTGCACGGTCACCGGCGGGCTCATCCCGTCATGCGGCGCCTGGTGGGGCATCGCCCCGGAGATCTTCACCGGAAAGGACGTGGCGGAGGCGGTGGCCAGCGCCGAGAAGCGGATGGGCGCGCCGGCCGACATCGTGCACGTCTACCACCGGGGCAAGGAGCTGTTCCCGACCGAGAAGGAGATCCGGCTCGCCCGCGACCCGGAGCGCCCCCGGCTGCTGCTGATCAACTGGAAGCCGTCGCTCACCCACACCTGGGCCGAGATCGCCCGCGGCGGCGTCGACGGCCGGATCGACCGGCTGGCCGACCATCTCAGGCGGACGTTCCCCGAGCGGTTCTTCCTCACCATCCACCACGAGCCGGAGAACGACGTCGACCCCGCGGCCGGCTCCGGCATGCGGGCCAAGGACTACGCGGCCATGTTCCGGCACGTCGTGCTCCGGCTGCGCCACAAGGGCGTCAAGAACGCGGTCACCGTGATGACCTACATGGGCGCGCCCAACTGGGCGGTCGAGCCCTGGTTCGAGGAGCTCTATCCGGGCGACGACGTGGTCGACTGGGTGGCCATGGACCCGTACGCCGACGACCGGGTGCACGACTTCGGCACCCTGGTCAACAAGACCCGGGAGGACTACGACGAATGGCCCGGCTTCTACCGGTGGATGCAGTGGCGCTTCCCCGGCAAGCCGGTCATGGTCGCCGAGTGGGGGGTGTTCGAGCGGCCTGACGACCCGGCGTTCAAGCGGGCGTTCTTCGAGTCGGTGCGCCACCAGATGCGGCGCTATCCGCAGATCAAGGCCATGGTCTACTTCGACTCCCCGAACGCCCCGAGGGGCGACACGAGGTTCGACACCGACGAGACGGCCGACAAGGCGTTCACCGAGCTCGCGAGAGATCCGCACTTCCGCTCGACGCGCGTGCCGCGGCCCTGACCCGCCACCGCCACCCGACGACGATCACGGCCGTGGCGACGGCCAGCGCGACCAGGGTGACGACGTTGTCCACGTTCAGCAGCTTGAGCGCGGAGGCCAGCAGCACGATCGCCAGCATCGCCCTGATCAGGCCGCCCGGCGCGCGGGAGGAGATCCGCGCGCCCAGATAGACGCCCGGGATCGACCCGATCAGCAGCGAGAGGGTCAGGTCGACCTGGAAGTCGCCGAACAGCAGGTGGCCGAGCGCGGCCGAGACGACCAGCGGCACGGCCTGGACGAGGTCGGTGCCGACGAGCTGGTTGGCCTTGAGCGCCGGGTAGAGCGCGATGA
The DNA here is from genome assembly GCF_043198225.1 of Nonomuraea sp. NPDC048826. NCBI lineage: Bacteria > Bacillati > Actinomycetota > Actinomycetes > Streptosporangiales > Streptosporangiaceae > Nonomuraea > Nonomuraea sp. NPDC048826. The sequence continues at coordinate 145,249 of NZ_JBICUQ010000010.1, forward strand.
GCGCCACGATGATCAGGGAGCCGGAGCCCACGGACGACACGCCCACGATCAGGCCGCCTATCATACCGACCAGTAGGGTCGGGATAGGGCGCACGCGGACTTCCTTGGCGTCCGCCGTGCCGCCCCGGTCGCCGATCAGCGTCTTGGCCGCCAGCCCCGCGACGGCCAGCAGCAGCGCCACCCCGAGCGCGTACTTCACCCCGTCGCCCACCGCCCACGCCCGCGCCAGGAACACCCCGCAGAACGCCGTCGGCACCGAACCGGCGCAGAGCCACCCGACCAGCCGCAGGTTGACCGTGCCGTGACGGAGATGGACGAAGCTGCCCACCGGCTTCATCACGGCCGAGGCGACCAGGTCGCTGGAGACCGCGGCCAGCGGCGGCACGTTGAAGAACAGCATCATCATCGGCGTCATGAGCGCGCCACCGCCCATGCCGGTGAGCCCCACCACGATCGCCACCAGGAACGACCCGGCGATCAGCGGAAAGTCGATCACCGCACCCACCCTCCGCCGCGCAGCGTGCCCAGCACCCGCTCGACCGCCGCCTCGACGGAGATGTGCGTCGTGTCGACGACCAGCTCGGCGTCGTCCGGTTCCTCGTACGGGTCGGAGATGCCGGTGAACTCGGGGATCAGCCCGGCCCGCGCCTTGGCGTACAGGCCCTTGCGGTCGCGCCGCTCGCACTCCTCCAGCGGCGTGGCCACGTGCACGAGCAGGAAGTCGGCGCCGACCGACTCCACCATCTCGCGCACCTCGGCCCGGGTCGCGGCGTACGGGGCGATCGGGGCGCAGATGGCCAGGCCGCCGTGCCGGGCGGCCTCGGCGGCCACGAACCCGATGCGGCGGATGTTGAGGTCGCGGTCCTCCTTGGAGAACGTCAGCCCCTTCGACAGCAGCCGCCGCACCACGTCGCCGTCGAGATAGGTGACGGTACGGGTGCCCAGCTCCAGCAGCGCGTCGCGGAGCCCGCGGGCGATCGTCGACTTGCCCGACCCCGACAGGCCGGTGAAGAACACCACCAGCCCGCGCCGGTGCGGCGGCCCCGGGATGCGCACCGGCTCGGGGCCTGCCAGGTGCTCGGCCGCGCCGTAGGCGGACGCGACGTGCTCGCGCAGCTCCAGGTCGATCTCCGGCTCCTCGCGCGGCGCCAGCGGCACCGGGACGACGAGCGTGCCCGCCGGCAGCCGGTCCCTGGCCCGCAGCGCCGCCCTGACCACGCCGGGCCCGTCCTCCCCGTACGAGAGAGGCATCAGCACGATCACCGCGTCGAGCTCCTTGGCGGTGGCCGTCACCTCGTCCAGGTCGTCGAGCGGGCCGCGCATCGTGACGATCAGCGCCGGGCGCCCGCCCAGCTCGTCGCGCACCTGGCCGGGGGTGCGGTGCAGGCGAGCGAACGGGCCGTGCTCGGGCGCGCCCAGCCCCTTGACCGGCCCGGCCGCCAGCCCGTCGGGGCCCAGCTCGGTCACGGTGAGCGTGGCGAGCGGGACGCCCTCGGGGTCGAGCAGCGTCACCTCGCCCTCGGCGTTCTCGGGGAGGTGGAGCGTCACCGGGGCGGGCCACGGGGTGCCGTCGGCGAGTGTGCCGCGCTCGATCACGGCGTGCGCGTCCTCATGGCCGAGGAACCCGGTCAGCGGCCGGAACGCCCCCGACAGCAGCAGCTCCAGGTCGGCCAGCTCGCGCGGCTCCGGCGTCCACTCCACGGTGCTTGATCCCAACTATCCCGACTGCAATGGTAGGCAACCCTACCCGCTGGCGCCGGGGAGATACTAGATGAGACGGGCGAAGTGGTAGTGCGGCTTCCTGATCACCATGGTGATCTCGTCATGACTGGCGGGATAACGCCCCCGCGTCAGCCGCGCCGCCACCGCTACCGCCACCGACCCCACCCGGCCCATCGCCGGCCCGGTCGTCGCCCGCTCCTCGTCGGTGACCATCAGGCCCCGGGTGAGACAGTACGCGTGCATCCCGTCGGCCGAGGCCAGCGTCCCGTACGCGACCGGCAGCGGACCCGGGGTGCCCTCCGCGACCAGCCGCCGCCACAGCAGCCGCCGCATCCACCGCGGGGTCACCCGGTCGAGCAGCCCGTAGGCCGACTCGCGGTCACGCATCCGCAGCAGCACCAGCCCGCCCGGCCGCAACGCCTGCACCAGCCGGTCGAACACCAGCTCCGCGTGCTGGATCCGCTCCAGCAGGAACGACAGCTGGATCACGTCGTACGAGCGAGGAGGCAACGGCGCCGACCGCAGATCGCCCAGCGACCAGGCCACCAGGTCGGCCCGCTCCTCCACCACCCGCCGGATCTCCGGCAGGTCCTCGTCGATCCCGCACACCCGGGTCTCGATCCGATCGAGCACCAGCGGCTCGTCATGCGCGCACCCGGCGACCAGCACGTCCAGCCGCCGGCCGAGCTGCCCGGCCCACTGCTCCCGGATCCGCTGGCTGAACAGACCGCCGCCCCGGGTCACCGCCCGTATCTCAGACATGTGACCCACAGTAATCACAAGAATGCGAATAGTGGCGCATCTTGAGGGGTCGGAGCCGGGATCTAAGGGGTCCAGGCCGGATCCCTGCCGGTGAGACCGAGCAGGCGGTCGAGCGGCGAGGCGGTGTCCGGCACCGCCACCGCCGGCCCGAACGCGCCGCGCTGCCTGCCCATCTCCGCCATGCTCTCGGTGAACCCCAGCCCCAGCGCGACCGCCTCGGGGTCCGGCTCGTACGCCTGGCCGGTGGCCCTGGCCAGATCCCAGCCGTGCGCCACCATGTCGGTCAGATACATGTGGGCCAGCGCGGTCATCGGCATGCCCATGGCCGGGCTGACGCCCTCCCACGCCTCCGGCCGCGACCACGCCTTCAGTGTGCGCTCCGCCCGCTCGGGGAAGTCGCCCGCGTACGGCCCCTGCTCGACGCGCTCGCCCTGAAGCGCCAGCGACTCGAACAGCTCCGCCACCCACTCCAGATGGCTGACCAGATCCCTGACGTCGAACTTCTCACACGGGGTCGGCAGCCCCAGCTGGTCCTGCCGCACCGCCAGGACCAGGCCCACGGTCTTTTCGGTGGCACGCGTCATCAGCGGCATCATGTGTTCCATGGCAGCGATGATGTCGGGCCCGCCCACCGGCGGGCTTGTAAAAACGCGACTGCGGGGCTGGGTCGACCCGTACGCCGGGCTCGCCGCCTTCGACTTCGCCCGGCACCCCCCGACGCCCGCGCTCGCGCCGTACGTGGACCACTTCTGGGTCGTCACCTGGACCGACCTCGACGAGCCGTACGAGCAGCGCATCGTCTCGCACCCCACGGTCAACATGACGATCACCCACGACTTCCACCAGATCGCCGGGGTGATCAAAGGCGGCTTCTCCTACACGATGCGCGGCAGCGGCCGGGTGCTCGGCACCCGCTTCGCCCCTGGCGGCTTCCGGCCCTTCCTCGGCGGCCCCGTCCACCAGTTGACCGGCCGCTTCACGGAGATCGGCGAACTGTACGGGACCGCCGGCGCGACCCTGGTGGAGCACGTCCTGACCGCCCCCGACGCGCCGGCCGCCATCGCGCACGTCGAGGAGTTCCTGCTGGGCCTCGGTCCCGAACGCGACCCGCTCGCCGAAGAGGTCGCCTCCCTGGTGGTCATGGCCGAGAACGACGTCACCATGACCCGGGTCGACGCCCTGGCCGCCCGATCAGGCCGATCCGTGCGCTCACTGCAGCGGCTGTTCCGGGAGTACGTCGGCATCGGGCCCAAATGGGTGATCCGCCGGTTCCGGCTGCACGAGGCCGCCGAACGCATCTACCAGGGCCTCGACCTCGCCACCCTGGCCGCCGAACTCGGCTACACCGACCAGGCCCATCTGACCCGCGACTTCACCGCCGTGGTCGGCATGCCCCCGGCCGCCTACGCCCGCCTCGGCCCGGCCCGCTGACCTCTCCTGTCGCTGCCCACTCAGGGCCCTCGTGCTTTCCTGCGGGCCTTGCCCATGGGCCTTGTCCATGGGTTTTGCCTATGGGTTTTGCCTATAAGCCTTGCCGTCCCACGGGCCTGGCCATCCCCTGGACCTCGCCATCTCCGGGGCCTCGCCGTCCCGCAAGACTCGCCGTCCCGCAAGACTCGCCGTCCCGCAAGACTCGCCGTCCCGCAAGACTCGCCACCCACGGGCCTCACCACCCAGGCGCTCCGCGCCCATCAGCTCGGGCTGTGCTCAGCGGGGAGCCCAGCTCCCCGCACCCCTTGCCAGGGGCCTCCCGGCCCCCTGGACCCCCGTGTGTGAGGCGGTGGATTGCGGTGATGGCGAAGCTGGTGGCGCGGTTGGCGGAGGACGAGGAGTGGATGTGCCAATACCGGAGTGTTCTGTCCACATGAGTTGCAGGTTCGACGCTCAGGACCGTTTGAGCTGTCGTGCGCTGCACCAAATCCGACCCATCGTCGGCATGGAGGGGAGGGATTTGATGCAGCCAGCTCTAGACCGGTCGACACCGCAGGCCTCCACCGAAGGCGCTGGTCTTCCTATACCGGCCGGGCTTTCATCCTCAGGACGCCGGGTGCGGGCTCCTGTGAGTGTTAGCGTCCTCGGGCGTGGATGAGAGGGCATGCGCTGATTCCCCCGTGGAGGGCGATCGAGTGTACGTCGGCAACGCCGATGTGGACGGGCCGATGGACGGCGGGTGGCTGCTCGGTCACTTCAAGCCGCCGGGCGACGTGCGGCACAGCGAGGCCGTCGAGATCAAATGGGGCCTTCACAAGCGCGGCGACAAGCGTGCCCGATGGGTCATCGGCGAGAGTCGCACCGCTCTGCTCATCCTGATCAGCGGTCGGTTCCGCGTCGAGTTGCCGGAGCGCAGCGTGCTGCTGGCCGAGCGGGGCGACTATGTGGTGTGGGGTGAGGGCGTCGACCACTCGTGGCTGGCGGAGGAGGAGTCGGTGGTCCTCACGGTCAGATGGCCGAGCGTGCCCGGGTACAAGGTGCCTTAGGGGCCGGCAAGGGGACTGTCTGGCGGATCCTCACGTGCTGACCCGCCGAAGCCCTGCGTCTCACACGGTGGATTCCGGCAAGGGGTCGTGAAGCACCGTCTTGCGCACGGAGGTCTCGGCAAGGGCCGCGAAGCAGCCTCACACACGGGGGTCCAGGGGGCCGGGAGGCCCCCGGCAAGGGGTGCGGGGAGCTCGGCTCCCCGCTGAGCGCAGCCCGAGCTGATAGGCGCATAGCGCCCCAAAAAGCGAGGCCCATGGGTGGTGAAGTGCCCGGGACGGCGAGCCTGATGGGACGGCAAGCCTCATGAGGTGGCGAGCCTGATGGGACGGCAAGCCTCATGAGGTGGCGAGCCTGATGGGACGGCAAGCCTCATGAGGTGGCGAGCCTGATGGGACGACGAGCCTTATGGGACGGAGAGCCTCACGAGGTGGCGAGCTTGATGGAGTCTTGATGGAGTGGCGAGCCCCGGTCACCGCCGCAGTTCAAGATCCCATCGCACCCCCAGCCGACGTCACAGAGCGCCGCGCGAGGCCCACCCCCGTGGAAGGGGGCGGAGGCGCGAGCAGGGGGCCGGTGGGAAGTAGGCTGGATGCATTCACCCCCGCGCTCCGTCTGGCCGGGGGTAGTCGTGTTGCCATCGTGGGGCTAACTGATGAGTCTTTCCGGACTGCTTGACCTTGTCGTCGCCGACCCCGAACTGACCGCCGCCCTGGAAAGGGGCGGTGACACCGCGCTGGTGGCGCCTGCCGCGTTGCGGCCGTTCGGCGTGGCCGCGCTGGCCGGGCATGATCAGCGCACCGTGCTGGCGGTCACCGCGACCGGACGGGAGGCGGAGGATCTGGCGGCGGCGCTGGGCAGCCTCATCGATCCCGGTGCGGTGGCGGTGTTCCCGGCGTGGGAGACGTTGCCGCACGAGCGGTTGTCGCCGCGGTCCGACACGGTGGGGCAGCGGCTGGCGGTGCTGCGGCGGCTGGCGCATCCCGTCAAGGGCGACAGCGCGGCGGGTCCGCTCAGCGTGATCGTGGCGCCCATCAGGGCGCTGCTGCAGCCGATCGTCAAGGGGCTGGGCGAGCTGGAGCCGATCCGGTTGAAGGCGGGCGACGACGCCGACCTGGACGAGGTGGTGACGCGCCTGGTGGAGAACGGCTACCACCGGGTCGACATGGTGGAGCGGCGCGGCGAGGTGGCGGTGCGCGGCGGGCTGCTGGACGTGTTCCCGCCGACGGAGGAGCACCCGCTGCGGCTGGAGTTCTGGGGCGACACGGTCGAGGAGATCCGCTGGTTCAAGGTGGCCGACCAGCGTTCGCTGGAGGCGGCGGCGGAGGGGCTGTTCGCGCCGCCGTGCCGGGAGCTGCTGCTGACCGAGGAGGTGCGGCGGCGGGCGCGGGAGCTGGCCGAGGAGCATCCGGCGCTGGCGGAGGTGCTCGACCAGCTCGCGGAGGGCACGCCGGTGGAGGGCATGGAGGCGTTCGCGCCCGCGCTCGCCGGTGAGATGGATCTGCTGGTCGACCATCTGCCGATCAGGTCGGCGGTGTTCGTCTGCGATCCGGAGCGGATCAGGAGCAGGGCCGAGGAGCTCGTGCGTACGTCCCAGGAATTCCTGGAGGCGTCCTGGATCAACGCGGCGGCGGGCGGGGAGGCGCCGATCGACCTGGGGGCGGCGGCGTTCCGCACGCTCGACGAGATCCGCGGGCACGCTGAGGTGCTGGGGCAGCCGTGGTGGACGATGGCGCCGTTCGGGGGCGGGGTGGAGCTGGCCGCGCACGACTCGGAGGCGTACCGCGGCGACACCCGCAAGGCGCTCGACGACATCAAGGGCTGGCTGGCCGAGGACAAGGCGGTCGTGCTCATCAGCGAGGGCCACGGGTCGGCCGAGCGCATGGTGGAGCTGCTCAAGGGCGTCGACGTGCCGGCCCGTCTGCAGCGGTCGGTGGACAAGGCGCCGGAGCCGAAGGTCGTGCACGTCACCACCGGGCTGCTGGAGCACGGGTTCGTCGCGCCGGGCCTGGCCGTGCTCACCCATCTCGACCTGGTGGGCCAGAAGGCGTCCACGAAGGACATGCGCCGCCTGCCCTCGCGCCGCCGCAACATGGTCGACCCGCTCCAGCTCAAGGTGGGCGATCACGTGGTGCACGAGCAGCACGGCGTGGGCCGCTACATCGAGATGGTGCGCCGCACGGTGCAGGGGGCCACGCGCGAGTACCTGGTGATCGAGTACGCGAAGGGCGACCGGCTGTATGTGCCGACCGACCAGCTCGACGAGGTCACCCGCTACGTCGGCGGCGAGTCGCCCACGCTCAACCGGATGGGCGGCGCCGACTGGGCCAAGGCGAAGTCGCGGGCGAAGAAGGCGGTCAAGGAGATCGCCGGCGAGCTGATCCGTCTCTATTCGGCCCGGATGGCCTCGCCGGGTCACCCGTTCGCGGCCGACTCGCCGTGGCAGCGCGAGATGGAGGACGCGTTCCCGTACGCGGAGACCGGCGACCAGCTGGAGGCCATCGACGAGGTCAAGCGCGACATGGAGCGCGGCGTCCCGATGGACCGGCTGATCTGCGGCGACGTCGGCTACGGCAAGACGGAGATCGCGGTGCGGGCGGCGTTCAAGGCGGTGCAGGACGGCAAGCAGGTGGCGGTGCTGGTGCCGACGACGCTGCTGGTACAGCAGCACATGTCGACGTTCGCGGAGCGGTTCTCCAGTTTCCCGGTGACGGTCAAGCCGATCTCGCGGTTCCAGAGCGACGCCGAGGTCAAGGGCACGCTGGAGGGGCTGCGCGCCGGCGCGGTCGACGTGGTGATCGGCACGCACCGGCTGCTCAGCCCGGAGGTCAGGTTCAAGGACCTCGGGCTGATCATCATCGACGAGGAGCAGCGGTTCGGCGTCGAGCACAAGGAGGCCATGAAGCACCTGCGCACGCAGGTGGACGTGCTGGCCATGTCGGCGACGCCGATCCCGCGGACGCTGGAGATGGGCCTGACGGGCATCCGCGAGATGTCGACCATCCTGACCCCGCCGGAGGAACGGCACCCGATTCTCACGTTCGTCGGCCCGTACGAGGAGAAGCAGATCGCGGCGGCCGTCCGGCGCGAGCTGATGCGCGACGGCCAGGTGTTCTTCGTGCACAACCGGGTGGCCTCGATCAACCGGGTGGCGGCGCGGCTGCGTGAGCTGGTGCCGGAGGCACGGATCGCGGTGGCGCACGGGCAGATGAACGAGCACCAGCTGGAGAAGATCATGGTGGGGTTCTGGGAGCGCGAGTACGACGTGCTCGTGTCCACCACCATCGTGGAGTCCGGGCTGGACGTGCCCAACGCGAACACGCTGATCGTGGACCGGGCGGACAACTACGGCCTGTCGCAGCTCCACCAGCTGCGCGGCCGGGTGGGCCGGGGCAGGGAGCGCGGCTACGCCTACTTCCTCTACCCGCCGGAGAAGCCGCTGACCGAGACCGCCCACGAGCGGCTGGCCACGATCGCCCAGCACACCGAGATGGGCGCGGGCATGTACGTGGCGATGAAGGACCTGGAGATCCGGGGCGCCGGCAACGTGCTGGGCGCCGAGCAGTCGGGCTTCATCGCGGGCGTGGGCTTCGACCTGTATGTCCGGCTGATGGCCGAGGCCGTGCAGGAGCAGAAGGCGAAGCTCGAAGGCGTGGAGGCGCAGCCCGAGCAGCAGGACGTCAAGGTCGAGCTGCCGATCAACGCGCACATCCCGCATGACTACGTCACCTCGGAGCGGCTGCGGCTGGAGGCCTACAAGCGGATCGCGGCCATCGCCGAGCCGGCGCACATCGCCGAGGTGCGCGACGAGCTGACCGACCGGTACGGCAAGCCGCCGGTCGAGGTGGAGAACCTCCTGGAGGTGGCGGCGTTCCGGATCAGGGCGCGCAAGGCGGGGCTGACGGACGTCACGCTGCAGGGCCAGTACATCAAGTTCGGCCCGGCGCGGCTGCGCGAGTCGCAGCAGATCCGGCTGGACCGGCTGTACAAGAAGTCGGTCTACAAGCAGGCCGCGGAGACGCTGCTGGTGCCGGTGCCCAAGACGAAGCCGCTGGGCGGGCAGCCGTTGCGTGACATGGATCTGCTCAAATGGTGCGGCGATCTGGTCGAGGCGATGTTCCTCGAGCTGGCGCCGGTAAGCTGACTGCGGTTTTTGTCGGAAAGGGACACACGTGAAGTCGATACGAGTGGCTGTGGCCGCCGCGGCAGCCGGGGTGAGCCTCCTCGGGCTGACCGCCTGCTCTTCCCCTGTCGAGGCCGGTGCCGCGGCCATCGTCGGTGATCAGCGCATCTCCTCCCGCGATCTCAACGAGAACGTGCGGGAGTTCGAGGCCGCCCTGGCGCGGGCGGACATCGAGCCCGAGCAACTGGGCGTGCCGCTCTCGCAGTTCGTCCTGTTCCGGATGAGCAACCAGCTCCGCTACCAGCAGCTCGCCGACAAGCACGGCGTCACGGTCAGCGAGTCGGAGATCGACACCGCGCTCAAGGACCCGGGCCAGTACCAAGACCCGGTGATGAACCTGCTGTCCAAGGGCGTCTCGCCGGCCAACGCCCGCGACTACGTCCGGGCCGAGGTGGGCGTCAACAAGGTCGTCGACAAGTTCGGCGGCCCGCAGAACCAGCAGGCCACCGCCAAGGTGCAAGAAGAGTTCAACGCGATCAAGACGACGTTCAGCCCCCGTTACGGCACCCTCCAGCAGGGTCAGGGCTTCGTCGACCCGGGCCGCTTCGGCAAGCCGGCCCAGGCCCAGCAGGAGCAGCAGGGCTGACATGCCGCTCGTCGTCGTCACCACCTCGCCGCGCGTCGCGCCGGGGCTGCTCGGCCACCAGGCGTGGCGGGCGTTCCGGTCGGGCCCGGTGCTGACGGGCACGCCAGGCCATCCGCAGCTGCCGTACCTCGCCGACGCGGGGGTGGCGGTCGAGGTCGTCACTCCCGACGCGCCCGCGCTGGTCGCGCGGGCGGCGGCGGGGGAGACCGTGGTGTGGCTGGCCCGCGAGAGCGGCGACGGCGACGAGGAGTTCATGCGCGCGCTCGGCCACGCCGCGCTGGCGGTGGACGACCCGCCGGTGATCGAGGTGGTGCCCGGCTCGTACGACCTGCCGGGGGCGCGCGTGCTCGATCTCGTACGGGTGATGGACCGGCTGCGCACCGAGTGCCCGTGGGATCGCAAGCAGACGCACGAGTCGCTGGTGCCCTACCTCCTCGAAGAGGCCTACGAGGTGCTGGAGACGATCGAGGACGGCGACCACGCCGCGCTCCGGGAGGAGCTCGGCGACCTGCTGCTCCAGGTGGTCTTCCACGCGCGGGTGGCCGAGGATTTCGACATGGACGACGTGGCCGCCGGCATCGTCGACAAGCTGGTGCGCCGCCATCCCCACGTGTTCGGCTCGGTCCGCGCGGAGAGCGCCGACGAGGTGAACGACAACTGGGAGGCGATCAAGGCCGCCGAGCGGGCCTCCCGGGGCGACGAGTCGCTGTTCGACGGCGTGCCGATGGGCCAGCCGGCGCTGTCGCTGGCGGCGCAGCTGCTGCGCCGCGCCGAGCGCTCCGGGGTGCCGGAGAGCCTGGCCGCCGCGGTCGGCCAGGGGGTCGCCCGCGAGCTGTTCGACCTGGTGAAGCGGGCGCGTGAGGCGGGCCTGGACCCGGAGGCGGAGCTGCGGGCGGCGGCGCGGACGTATCGCGACCGGGTGCGGGCCTGGGAGTCGCGCCGGTCGTGATGCCCTCTACCGATAGGCTCTGAACGCATATTGCCTATCGATTCAGGAGCGCATCCCGTGGCTACCATCGAGGTCGTTTACGCTCGCGAGATCCTCGACTCCCGGGGCAACCCCACGGTCGAGGTCGACGTGGTGCTCGACGACGGCAGCACCGGCCGGGCGGCGGTGCCGAGCGGCGCGTCCACCGGCCAGTTCGAGGCCGTCGAGCTGCGTGACGGCGACGAGCGTTACGGCGGCAAGGGCGTGCGCAAGGCGGTGCTGGCCGTGACCGACGAGATCTTCGACGAGATCCACGGCGTCGAGGCGGAGGACCAGCGCATCGTCGACCAGATCATGATGGATCTGGACCGTACGCCCAACAAGGCGAAGCTGGGCGCCAACGCGATCCTCGGCGTCTCGCTGGCCGTGGCCAAGGCCGCCGCCGACAGCGCCGACCTGCCGCTCTTCCGCTACCTCGGCGGCCCCAACGCCCACCTGCTGCCGGTGCCGATGATGAACATCCTCAACGGCGGCGCGCACGCCGACACCAACGTCGACATCCAGGAGTTCATGATCGCGCCGATCGGCGCGGAGACGTTCGGCGAGGCGGTGCGCATGGGCACCGAGGTCTACCACACGCTCAAGAAGGTGCTGAAGGAGAAGGGCTACGCGACCGGTCTCGGCGACGAGGGCGGGTTCGCGCCCAACCTGCCGTCCAACCGCGACGCGCTCGACCTGATCCTGGTGGCCATCGAGCGGGCGGGCTTCACCCCCGGTGACGACGTGGCGCTGGCCCTGGACGTGGCCGCCTCCGAGTTCCACCAGGACGGCGTCTACACGATCGACGGCAAGGGGCTGTCGGCCCAGGAGCTGATCGCCTTCTACACCGACCTGGTCGACAACTACCCGCTCGTCTCCATCGAGGACCCGCTCGACGAGGAGGACTGGGAGGGCTGGAAGGCCATCACCGCCGCGCTCGGCGACCGGGTGCAGCTCGTCGGCGACGACCTGTTCGTGACCAACCCGGAGCGGCTGGCGCGCGGCATCGAGGAGGGCACCGCCAACGCCCTGCTGGTCAAGGTCAACCAGATCGGCACCCTCACCGAGACGTTCGACGCGGTCGACCTGGCCCACCGCAGCGGCTACCGGTGCATGATGAGCCACCGTTCCGGCGAGACCGAGGACACCACGATCGCCGACCTGGCGGTGGCGACCAACTGCGGCCAGATCAAGACGGGCGCCCCGGCCCGTTCCGACCGGGTGGCGAAGTACAACCAGCTGCTCCGCATCGAGGAGCTCCTCGACGACGCCGCCCGTTACGCGGGTCGCGCGGCTTTTCCGCGTTTCCGGCGCTAGTTTCGGGTAGCCCGCGGCGGTACGTCGCCGCCGCGGGCGGTTCGTAGGCGAAGTGGGGGTGCCGGACGTGGCGAAGAGACCGCAGCTGACGGGGCGGGCCGCGATCCTCGCGGTGGTCGTCTGCGCCATCGCGATGAGCCTGGCCTATCCCGTCCGCACCTACATCGCGCAGCGGCGCGACATCGCCGAGCTGCGCGAGGAGAAGGCCAGGGTGGAGGCCGAGCGGCAGCGGCTGCTGGCCGAGAGCCGTCAGGTCAGCGACCCCAACTGGGTCAAGCGCACGGCCAAGGAGCGCCTCCACTACTGCGGCGTGGGCGAGCGGTGCTTCGTGGTGATGGACCCCGACCCGGGTAAGGGGCAGACGGCGGCCAAGCAGCAGGCGCAGCAGCCGCCGTGGTACCAGACGTTGTGGGAGTCGGTCCAGGCGGCCGACAGCGGCACGGGCAGGCGTGCGACAGAGCAGGCCGCGGGGCAGAAGGAGAGCGTTGGACAGTAAGGACGCCGAGTCCGTCGAGAAGCAACTGGGGCGGCCGCCCCGGGCGCTGCGCGGGGTGGCGCACCGCTGCCCGTGCGGCAACCCCGACGTGGTGGAGACCGCGCCGCGGCTGGCCGACGGCACCCCGTTCCCCACGCTCTACTACCTGACCTGCCCCAAGGCGGCCTCGGCCATCGGCACGCTGGAGAGCTCGGGGCTGATGCGCGAGATGCAGGACAGGCTGGCCGACGACCCCGAGCTGGCGGCCGCCTACCAAGCCGCGCACGACTCCTACCTGGCCCGGCGCGACGAGGTCGCCGCGGAGGACGGGCTGGAGCCGTTGCCGGCCGGCACGCAGAGCGCGGGCGGCATGCCGCTGCGGGTCAAGTGCCTGCACGCGCTCGTCGCGCACGAGCTCGCGGCGCCGGGAAGCAACCCGTTCGGCAGGGAGGCGCTGGACGCACTCCCCGACTGGTGGAGTGACGGACCATGCGTGTAGCCGCCATCGACTGCGGCACCAACTCGGTGCGCCTGCTCGTGGCCGACGTGGGCGAGGGTGTGCTCGCCGACGTCGAGCGGCGGATGGAGATCGTGCGCCTGGGGCAGGGCGTCGACCGGACCGGGCGGCTGGCGCCGGAGGCGCTGGAGCGCACGTTCGGCGCGATGCGCGGCTACCGCAAGCTGATCGACCAGCACGGCGCGACCGCGACCAGGGTGGTGGCGACCAGCGCCACCCGCGACGCGGCGAACCGGCAGGAGTTCACCGACGGGGTCCGGGAGATCTTCGGCGTGGAGCCCGAGGTGATCTCGGGGTCGGAGGAGGCCGAGCTGTCGTTCACCGGCGCCACCAAGGGGCTGGTGCGGCTGTCGCCGGAGACCGAGGTGCCGCAGGGTCCGCTGCCGCCCTACCTGGTGGTCGACATCGGCGGCGGCTCGACGGAGTTCGTGGTGGGGTCGGAGCACGCCGAGTCGGCGCTCTCGGTCGACATCGGCTGCGTGCGGCTGACCGAGCGTCACCTGCGCGACGCCGGTGACCCGCCGTCCGCGCCGGCGCTGGAGGCGGTGGTGGCCGACATCGAGGCCGCGCTCGCCCGCGTCGAGGACGAGGTGCCGGTACGCGACGCGCACACGCTCGTGGGGCTGGCCGGTTCGGTGACGACGGTGGCGGGCATCGCGCTCGACCTGCCCGCCTACCTCCCGGAGCGGATCCACCACGCGCGGATCTCCGCCGAGCAGGTGCACGACGTGACCCGGCGGCTGCTGGCGATGACCCACGACGAGCGGGCGGCGCTGCCGGTGATGCACCCGGGCCGGGTGGACGTGATCGGGGCGGGGTCGCTGATCCTGGACCGGATCGTTCGGAGGTTCGGGTTCGCACAGGTCGTCGTGAGTGAACACGACATTTTGGATGGAATCGCCTGGTCTATCGCCCATTAAGTCGCGAATTCTGCACATTTCGTCTGCCGTGCCGTATTGAATGCGCATTCCCTCTTGTGCTTTAGTGATCTTTGCAGTACGGGGGCTTTGCCATATGGCCGGGCAGAGATGAGTGTCGGCGTGGCAACCGTTCCCGTGTGCGTTCGTTCTCTCACGGAATGGAGTCACTCTCCTATGAAGTCCTCTGCCTTAGTGCGGAAGGTGGCCGCTTTCGCGTCCACCGCCGTGCTGGCCGGCCTGGTCGCCGGTCTGGCTGCCAGTCCCGCACAGGCGGCCACCGCCGCCAAGCCGCGGGCCAAGGCCAAGGTGTCGGTCTCGACGCCGAAGGCCTCCGAGCGCGCCTACCAGGGCACGTGCCCGGCGGACATCACGTTCTCCGCCACGGTCAAGCTGAAGCTCAAGGGCAAGACCACGCTCGCCTACCGCTGGATCCACGGCGACGGCTCCAGGAGCAAGGTCAGCACCCGCAAGGTGTCGGGCAACGGCACCAAGTTGATCAAGGTCTCCGAGAAGGCCACCTTCAAGGGTGACGTCAAGGGCTGGCAGCGCCTCGAGGTGCTCAGCCCGCGCAAGGTCGTCTCCAAGAAGGGCTACTTCTCGGTCGACTGCATGGAGCTCAAGCCCATCCGCACCGACAAGGACCTGCGCGTGTCGGCCCGTGCCTGGGCGAGCCCGTCCGAGTACGTGGGCTACTGCACCCCCGGCTCGAAGATCGACTTCGTCGGCAGGATCTCCGTGAACCGGCCGGCCTGGGTCCGCTACCGCTGGGTCGTCAACGGCAAGACGGTCGACTACGGCAAGCTCAAGGTGCGCGACTCGCGCAAGGTCGGCGTCGGCTTCTCGCCCCGTGAGAGCCACCGCGGCTCGGCGGTCCTGGAGGTCCTCAGCCCGGACCGCGCGGTCTCCAACCGTGCCTACTACTCGGTCCACTGCAAGACCCACACCCCGCCCGCGCACCGGGTGAAGGTCGACGCCTCCAACCTGGTGACGGCGACCAACCACGACGGCTGCAAGGTGAGCGCGCACGCCAGGGTGAGCGCGAGCGGCGCCGACCGCGTCCGCTACGTGTGGTCCGTGAACGGCGAGGTCGTCGACTCGGGCGTCACCACCTTCCACCGCGGTGGCGGTTCGAAGACGGTGAACCTGTCCGAGACCGCGCTCTCGGGTGCGGCGAAGAACGGCGGCAGGATCCGTCTGGCGGTCATCGGCTCCCAGGACAGCGACACCATCTCGCAGTCCTACGCCGCCTGCCAGGCTCCCAAGCCGACGGTCTCCGTCTCGTCCGTCGCGGTGACGGGTCAGCGCAACGAGATGTGCGCCGACAACCGGGGCCCGGGCGTCGACTTCAAGGCGACGCTCACCAGCACCGGCCCGGCCACCGTCAAGTACTACTGGGTGATCAACGGCAAGCGTGACCACAACACGCTCGAGCGCCAGGTCAACGGCAGCCTCGACGTGACGTGGGGGGTCGGCGGCACCCACGGTGCCTCCGTGACCTCGGGCTCGATCGAGCTCGTCGTCATTAGCCCCAACGCGACCTCCTCGGGTGCGACGGCGTTCAACGCGACCTGCCCCGCCCCGGCGCCCACGCAGACGGAGAAGGCCGAGCAGCCTGCTTGATCGGCCGAGGTGAAGCCGGGCGGTCCGGCTGATCCCGAACCGGGCGGCGTCCTCGTGACGCCGCCCGGTTTTCCTGTTCTGAGCGGTCCGGCGGGTCGGGCACCATCGATGTCATGAGCTTCGTACCTCCCGGCTCCGGGTGGCCTGACGACCCGGCGAGCGCCGACACCCCGGTCGCCCGCGATCCGGCCGGCGTGCGCGATCTGGCGGCCGCCAGCGGCACCCTGGCCGAGCTCACGGCCAGGCAGTCGGTCTGCCGGGCCTGCCCGCGCCTGGTGGCCTGGCGTGAGGAGGTGGCCGAGGTCAAGCGGCGGGCCTTCGCGGACGAGACGTACTGGGGACGCCCGATCGCCGGCTGGGGCGAGGACCACCCGCGCGTGCTCATCGTCGGCCTGGCCCCCGCCGCCCACGGCGGCAACCGGACCGGCCGGATCTTCACCGGCGACCGGAGCGGCGACTGGCTGTTCGCCTCGCTGCACCGCACCGGCCTGGCCGCGCAGGCGACCAGCACCCACGCCGGCGACGGCCAGAGGCTGATCGGCGCCAGGATGGTGGCGTCGGTGCGCTGCGCGCCCCCCGCGAACAAGCCGCTGCCCGAGGAGAAGGCCGCCTGCTACCCCTGGCTGGTCCGTGAGCTCGCGCTGGTGGCTCCGGACGTCCGGGTCGTGGTCGCGCTCGGCGGCTACGCCTGGCAGGCCATGTGGCCCGCGCTCAGGGAGGCCGGCTACGCCCTGCCGCGCAGCCGCCCGCCGTTCGGGCACGGCGTCGAGCTGACGATCTCGTACGCGGACGCGCCCGTCACGCTGCTCGGGTGCTACCACCCGAGCCAGCAGAACACGTTCACCGGCCGGGTCACGGCCGAGATGCTCGACGCGGTCTTCACCCGGGCGGGCGAGCTGGCAGTGTGACGCATCCCATCACGCCGGGATTGGCGCCCCGGGGGGACGTGCACATAAGCTTGTGAATGCTTTCACAAGCATTCTGCGAGGGATGAGGCCTCAGGATGAACAAGCACATCTTGATCGTCGGCGGTGGATACGTCGGCCTCTACACCGCGTTGCGCCTGCAGCGCGGCCTGCGCCGTGAGCTGCGCGACGGCTCCGTGAGCATCACGATCATCGACCCCCAGTCCTACATGACCTACCAGCCGTTCCTGCCGGAGGCCGCAGCGGGCAACCTCTCGCCCCGGCACATGGTGGCCCCGCTCCGGCGGGTGCTGCCCAAGGTGCGGATCCTCAACGGCCGGGTGACCAAGGTCAACCACTCGGCCCGGACGGTGACCTTCCAGCCGCCCGAGGGCGACGCCCGCGAGGTCGCCTACGACGTGGTCGTCATGGCCGCCGGCTCGATCTCCCGTACGCTCCCGATCCCCGGGCTCACCGACATCGGCATCGGCTTCAAGACCGTGGGCGAGGCCATCGCGCTGCGCAACCGGGTGCTCCACCTGCTCGACGTGGCCGAGTCGACCGACGACCCCGAGGTGCGGCGCAGGGCCCTGACCTTCGTGGTCGTGGGCGCGGGCTTCGCCGGCGTCGAGGCGCTGGCCGAGCTGGAGGACATGGCCAAGGACTCCACCCGTTACTACCGCAACATCCGGCCGTCGGACGTCCGCTGGGTGCTCGTGGAGGCGTCTAACCGGGTGCTGCCCGAGGTGGGCCCCGAGATGGGCCGGTGGACGCTGGAGCAGCTGCGCGAGCGCGGCATCGACGTCCGGCTGGAGACCCGGCTGGAGTCGTGCGAAGGCGGCCACGTGGTGCTGTCGGACGGCACCGAGTTCGACGCCGAGACCCTGGTGTGGACCGCGGGCGTCAAGCCCAGCCCGATCGTCAACTCCAGCGACCTGCCGCTCGACGCGCGCGGCCGGATCAAGGCCGCGGCCACCCTCGCCGTCGAGGACGCGCCCGGCGCCTTCGCGGCGGGCGACGCGGCGGCGGTGCCCGACCTGACCGACCCGGGCGAGTTCTGCGCCCCCAACGCCCAGCACGCGGTGCGCCAGGCGAAGGTGCTCGGCGACAACATCATCCGCTACCTTCGCGGGCATGACCTGGTCGAATACAGGCACAAGTATGTCGGATCGGTCGCCGGTCTCGGCCTGCACCAGGGTGTCGCCAACGTCTATGGCATCAAGCTTCGCGGATTCCCTGCGTGGTTCATGCACCGCACTTACCATCTGTCGCGGGTGCCGACGCTGAACCGCAAGGTCCGCGTCGTCGTCGACTGGACTCTGGCCCTCTTCTTCAAGCGGGAGACCATCTCCCTGGGAGAGATGGAACACCCGCGCGATGGCTTCAGGGCCGCGGTGGCGACGATGCGTCACTGAGCCGCTGACCCCGAATCGGCGAGCGGATCGGCTGGCGCCCCGGCGACCGCCGGGGCGTTTCCGGCGTCCACGGCCGATCGGAGGGGGATCGCGAGTGGGGCTGTCAGCGGTGACTGTGTTGGGCATGGATCAGCCGGGGGTGATCGCCGAGGTCACCGGGTCACTGGCCAGCTGCGGGGTGAACGTCCAGGATTCCGCGATGACGCTGCTCGGCGGGCACATCGCCATGATGCTGCTGGTCAACAGCGAGTTGAGCACCGACGAGCTGACCAAGCACCTGGCCGCGCCGGACCTGGTGGTGACCGCCACCGCCGTCGCGGTCCGCCGCGACTTCCGGCGCATGGGCAAATGGCTCACGTACGTGCTCACGGTGCACGGGCCCGACCGCAGGGGGATCATCTCCGCCGTCAGCGCCGTGCTCGCCGCCGACGGCGGCAACATCACCGGGATGAGCACCCGACTCAGCGGCAAGCTGTACGTGCTCATCGCGGACGTCGAGCTGCCGGAGAAGGTGGACGTCGCCGACCTGATGCGGCGGCTGGCCGCCGTGGGCGCCGGGCTCGACGCCGAGATCACGTTCCGTCCCGTCGAGCCGGACGTGCTGTGACCGGCCCGGCGGCGACCGGCGCGGCCGTCACGCGGGCGGTGCCCGACCCGGCCGTCACGTGGGCGGCGGGCGCCGCCGTGCCGGGGACCGCCCGGCCGGTGCTCTCCGCGCCCCATCCCGTCCTGTCGTCGCCGGCCGAGCAGGTCGACCCCACCGCGCCCGCGGTCGTGGCCGCCGCGGCCGACCTTCTCGCCACCCTCCGCCACGAGCCGGCCATGACCGGCCTGGCGGCCCCTCAGATCGGGCTGAGCTGGCGCCTGATCGCCTTCGACGTCCGCCACCACCCTCGGGCCCGCTCGGGGGCCGGAGAGCTCGTCGTCGTCAATCCCCGCCTCGCGGAGGCCGCCCGCTGGGACTGCGGGCGCGAGGGCTGCGCCTCTGTCGCGGGCCTCACCGCCGATGTCCGGCGGGCTACACATATCACCGTACGTGGGCGTTTGCCAGGAAGCGGACAGCCAGTCACCATCGAAGCTGACGCATTCGAAGCGAGGTGTATTCAGCACCAACTGGACCATCTGGACGGCATACTCTTCCTGGACAGAGTGTCTGGAGCCCTATCACTTCACCGCAGACTTCACAGTTGTGGCGGGTGATGCGAAGTTGTGCCCACCGGAAGCATGGTCCGTTTCGTATGATTGCGGCGCCCCCGTAGCCCAATGGCAGAGGCAAACCCCTTAAAAGGGTTGCGGTGCGGGTTCGAATCCCGCCGGGGGCACCGGCTCTCTACCACGGGTAATACACCGAATTTCGGCTTTACAACGACGGGAACTTCCGGCGGGTGACGTACGTTGTCCCCCGTGCTGAAGTCTCGAACCTACATAGATCTGAGCGCTAGTTGACCTAGGTGCCGTCCGGTCCCATAGGCTCGGCGCAGGAGGCAGCGATGCAGAGCAAGAACCCCGTATTCAGCAAGAAGCAGTCGACCGGCTGGGGCGGCCAGGCGCCGACGCCCCAGCAGTTGCAGAACATGTACGACTCCCCGTCGTACGCTCCGCCGACGCAGCCCGCCTACCGCACGATGACGCTCGACGACGTGGTGGTGCGCGGCTTCATGACGCTCGGCACGCTCGTCGTGGCGGCGGCCGCGGCCTGGTACTTCGACGTGCCCCTGGCCCTGGCCATCGGCGCCTCGATCGTGGCCCTGGTCCTCGGTTTGATCGCCTCGTTCACCATGAGCACCAACCCGGCGCTCATCCTCGGCTACGCGGCCTTCCAGGGTGTCTTCCTCGGCGCCGTGAGCAGCGTGTTCGACCAGCAGATCAACGGCATCGTGGTCCAGGCGGTGCTCGGCACGGCCATGGCCTTCGGCGGCACACTCGCCGTCTACACGCTGCGGATCATCCGCGTCACGCCCAAGCTGGTCAAGTACGTGGTCGCGGCGGCCGTCGCGGCGCTCGGCCTGATCCTGGTCAACCTGATCGCCGGCTTCTTCATCCCGGGCGGCCTCGGCCTGCGCGACGGCGGCCCGCTGGCCATCGTCTTCAGCGTCGCGATGATCCTCATCGGCTGCTTCTTCCTGCTGCTCGACTTCGACTCGATCGAGCAGGGCGTCAAGGAAGGCGCCCCGGAGAAGTTCGCCTGGCAGTGCGCCTTCGGTCTCACGCTGAGCCTGGTCTGGATCTACATCGAGATGCTCCGGCTCATCAGCTACTTCACCAGTAGCGACTGACCTCAGCAGCACCAGAGGGCCTCGCCGTTCGGCGGGGCCCTCTCTTTGTGCGACGGGAAATCAACCTGCCGTGACAAAAGGATCGTGGGCTGGGGTCTTGCCTTTCCGCAGGTGGTGTTGCAGTGTCAAGCAAAGGACCTTAATCCGTGGAGGTGCCCATGTCGCTGAACCACTCACCGGAGACGCAGACGAAGCTCATCGCAAGAGTCCCCACCATCACGGGACGCGAACTCCCAGAGTGGTTCCAAGCCATCGACAACGGCCCGGCATTCCTGAGGTGCGACGAACGGGCCAACTGGCTCGCCGACGAGCACGGGCTGACCCACGGCTACGCCGCCGCGATCGTTCACGAGCACGAGCGGTTCCGCCGTAACCGCATGGGCTTCATCTAAGCCCCCACCGCCTACCCTGCGCCCGTGCCGCGGCACGGGCGCAGCCATGAGCGTCCCGACGGCACGACGACCCCCCTCCACGACGCCGGCCGTAGGATGATCGCCTATGGATCTGGACAGAGCGCGAGACTTCCTCGCCCGCAACCACAGGGCCGTCATGCTGACCCGGCACGCCGACGGACGTCCGCAGCTGTCGCCGGTCACCGTCGGCGTCGACGCCGAGGGCCGCGTCGTCATCAGCTCGCGCGAGACCGCCGTCAAGGTCCGCAACGCGCGCCGCGACCCGGAGGTCGCCCTCTGCGTCTTCACCGACGCGTTCTTCGGCGAGTGGATCCAGGTCGACGGCACCGCCGAGGTCATCTCGCTGCCGGAAGCCATGGACCACCTGGTGTCCTACTACCGCGACATCTCCGGCGAGCATCCCGACTGGGACGACTACCGCGCGGCCATGGTCCGCGACCGGCGGGTCGTCGTCCGCATCACCCTCAAGAGGGCCGGGCCCGACTTCCACGGCTGAGCCCGGCCCCCCGGCGGGGTCGCTAGCTCAGGCGCTCCAGGAGCAGCGCCATGCCCTGGCCGCCGCCGACGCACATGGTCTCCAGCCCGATCGTCTTGTCGTGGTGCTGGAGGCTGTTGATCAGCGTCGAGGTGATGCGGGCGCCGGTCATGCCGAACGGGTGCCCGACCGCGATGGCGCCGCCGTTCACGTTCAGCCGGTCGAGGTCGATGCCGAGCTCGCGGTAGGACGGGATCACCTGGGCGGCGAACGCCTCGTTGATCTCGACCAGGTCGACGTCCTCGATCGCCATGCCGGCCCGGGCCAGGGCCTGCTTGCTGGCCTCGACCGGGCCGAGGCCCATGATCTCCGGCGACAGGCCGGAGACGCCGGTCGCGACGATCCGCGCCAGCGGGGTGATGCCGAGCTCGGCGGCCTTCGTGTCGCTCATCACGACCACCGCGGCGGCGCCGTCGTTCAGCGCGCAGCAGTTGCCCGCCGTCACCGTGCCGTCGGGACGGAAGACCGGCTGCAGCGTGGAGACCTTCTCGTAGGTGGTGCCGGCGCGCGGGCCGTCGTCCTTGCTGACCACGGTGCCGTCGGGCAGCGTCAGCGGCGTGATGTCCTTCTGCCAGAACCCGTCGGCCAGCGCCTTCTCCGCGAGGTTCTGGGACCGTACGCCGAACTCGTCCTGCTCCTGGCGGCTGACGCCCTTGATCTGGGCGACGTTCTCGGCCGTCTGGCCCATGGCGATGTAGACGTCGGGCACCTGGTCGTCCTCGCGCGGGTCGTGCCAGGTCTTGCCGCCTTCGGCGTAGGACTTGGTCCTGGCCCCGGCGTCGCCGAAGATCGGGTTCATGGTGTCGGGCAGGGAGTCGGAGTTGCCCTTGGCGAACCGCGAGACGGCCTCGACGCCGGCGGAGATGAACACGTCACCCTCGCCGGCCTTGATCGCGTGGTAGGCCATCCGGGTGGTCTGGAGCGACGAGGAGCAGTAGCGGGTGATGGTGGTGCCGGGCACGTCGTCCAGGCCCAGCATCACGGCGACCACGCGGCCCATGTTGTAGCCCTGCTCGCCGCCCGGCAGGCCGCAGCCGAGCATGATGTCGTCGATGGAGTGCGGATCCAGCTGGGGCACCTTGGCGAGCGCCGCCTGGATCATCTGGACGGTCATGTCGTCGGGGCGGATGTCCTTGAGCGACCCCTTGAAGGCCCGCCCGATGGGCGAGCGGGCGGTAGAGACGATGACGGCCTCGGGCATGGCCCCTCCTTTGTCGGCAGAGTATTAGAACTATATTCCAATACTCTGCGAACGCCAGGACCGGCCCCCGTCCATTCGCGGCGACGTGCCATGAGACCCTGATCAACAGGGAGGGCCCGGCGATGACGGCTACTCGCCGGGCCCTACCCGCGTGCCGCCCACCCGATGCCCGAAGGCGTCGCGTCGGCGGCCGTGCCGGGCCGATCCCCTGGGGCCCGGCCCTTCTCCAGGGAGGTCAGCCGTACATTCCCGGGGTGGGCGCGGTGCCGTCGTGCACGGCGTGCACGGCGCCCTTCTCGTCGCGCCAGAGCCGCCAGCCGTCCTGGCTCCCGGTGAACCAGGGCGGCGGCGCCGGCGCGGCCTGGACCCGCTTGCCGGTCGCCAGGTCGTACTCGCACACGGCGGCGATCGAGTAGAAGCCCGGCGCCTGCCCGCGCAGCGGCAGCGGCTTGGGGTCGGTCACGCAGAAGGACCACCCGCGCTGCTCCTCGACGGGCACCGGCTTGCCGCTGACGAGGTCGAAGGCGGTGCCCTTGTGGTCGTGCTTGAGGAAGCCGAGCTTCTCCATGCGGCTGGGGAACGCCAGCCACCAGCCGGAGCCGGGCACGTCGGCGGCCGTGATCTGGCCGATCACCCGCCCGTTGCCGGCGTCGAGCCGGGCGAACCCGCCGTAGGCGCCGCGCTGGTCGACCGGCCGCACCACGGGGGCGTGACCGGGGCTGCCGCTGGGGTAGACGCGCACCACCGAGGGCCGCATCCAGTTGATCGTGCCGTCGCTGATCTTGACGGAGAACAGCCCGAACGCCGAGGTCTTCTTCGTCTTCGGGCTGGTGTAGGGCGCGACGTAGCCGATCAGGTCTTCGCCGGTGGCGCCGAACGCCCAGCCGCCGGACATGTCGATGCCCGGCCCCAGCGCCTGCTCGATCGGCTGCTGCCACTGCAGCTTGCCGGTCTTGAGCTCGTACGACTCGAGCGTCGGGTTCTTGGCCAGCCGGAGCATCACGACCTGCCGGGAGTCGGACCACTCGACCTCGGCGATGCCGGGCAGCTTCCAGAGCTGCGCGCCGGTGGCCGGGTCGAGGACCACCACGCGGGCCGAGGAGAGCGCGGTGTGCTCGGACAGGCACAGGTAGGGACCGCAGCGCTGCGGGCCGAACGTGGAGTGGACCGGCCTGGTCCACTTCTGCCGGCCGGTGCGGGCGTCGCGGGCGATGATCGTGGCCTTCCAGCGGCCCTTCTTGGCCGGGTCGAGGGCAGCGACGACCGCCTGACCGCCCGTCGTCTCGACGACGGCGGGGGCGGAGACGCCCATGCCGGGCAGCCGGCCCGCCATGGTGGCGGGGTGGGCCCAGAGCTTCTTGCCGTCGGCCAGGTTGAGCGCGACGGTCTCGAGCGTGCCGTCGGGCTTCATGGAGGTGGTGGTGACCACCCCGCCGGCCGTGGACATCCGGCTGACCGCGTTGACGCCGGAGGCGTGCCAGCTGGGGAAGTCGGTGGTGGCGGCGTCGCTGCCGGAACAGCCGGCCAGGGTCAGGGTCCCGGCGAGGGCGAGGGTGAAGGGCCGGAGCACGGGCAAATCCCTCCAAAGGGACGGCGAGTGACGGCTCCGGCTCGGAGAGTGACCGGATCTAGGCGTCGTTGAGCTGCCCTCCGAGCCGACGGCGGCGGAACAACGTGGCCCACCTGCCGTGGGCGCCGGTCGTCCGCCCGTCGACCCGAGTGGCCGAAACCTCGGTGCCGGGCTCCTCCGCGGCCGTCGCCGCCGCAAGGTAGATCGGTTGCAGACCTTCGCCGGGCTCGGGTCGCGGTTCGGGCCACAACCCCAACGCGGCGCATACAGAAGGTAGCACCGCGTAAGCAGCCTGTGCGTAACCTCGGTCAGATGGATGGAAACGATCCGGTCCGAACATCTCGCCCGGATTTGCGTGGAATTCGTGGCCCAGCAGGTCCGCGAACGCGACCGTACGGCCGCCCGCCTCGACCACCGCGACCGTCTGCGCGGCGGCGATCTGGCGGCTCCAGCGGCGCGCCACCCAGCGCAGCGGCTGCGCGATCGGACGGACCGTGCCCAGGTCGGGGCAGGTGCCGACGACGACCTCCGCGCCCGCCTCGCGCAACCGGCGCACCGCCTTGATCAGATGGCGCACCGCGGTGGCCGGCGGCGTCTTGGTGATGACGTCGTTGGCCCCGACGAAGATCACGGCCACGTCCGGCGGGTTCGTCAGCACCGCGTCCACCTGCTCGCCCAGATCCGCGGAGGGCGCCCCCGACTTGCCCACGACCCGCAGGTCCACCGGCCGCTCGGCGACCGCGGCGAGCCCGCAGGCGATCAGCACAGCGGGCGTCCGGCCCGGATCGGTCATGCCCAGCCCGACCGAGGTGGAGTCGCCGAGCATCGCCATCTTGAGCGGCGGGCCTTCGCCGTCGCCGTAGAGGCCGTCGGACGGCGGTCCGTCCAGGCCGTGCGGGGTGCCGATCGTGCGCCGGGCCAGCAGTCCTTCGGCGATCAGCAGCCCGTACGCGGTGGCCCCGAGCGCCGTCAGGCCGCCCCCGCCGAGCGCCGCCGCCGCCGCGATCCTGCGCGCGGCCCGCGCCGCGCCCGCTGCCCACACCATGTGCGTTGTCCTCCCATCCGACCTCGGCGGTAGCGTTTGGTTGAAACTAGCCGAGTGCCCGCCACCCTCACGGGTTCCCGGCCACGGATCGGCTGACCAAGCTTCGGTAAAGAAGGTGAACACCTCGGTGCGCGTACATGATTCCCTGGTCGAGCTCATCGGCAACACGCCGCTCGTCCGCTTGCACAAGGTTTCGTCAGGGCTGCCCGCCCAGGTCCTCGCCAAGGTCGAGTACTTCAACCCGGGCGGTTCCGTGAAGGACCGCATCGCGGTCCGCATGATCGAAGCGGCCGAGGCCGCCGGCAAGCTCAAGCCCGGAGGCGTCATCGTCGAGCCGACGTCCGGAAACACCGGCGTGGGCCTGGCGATCGTGGCCCAGCAGAAGGGCTACCGCTGCCTGTTCGTGGTGCCCGACAAGGTGGCGCAGGACAAGATCTCGGTGTTGCGCGCGTACGGGGCCGAGGTGGTGGTCTGCCCGACCGCCGTCGCGCCCGACCATCCTGAGTCCTACTACTCGGTGTCCGACCGGCTGGCCCGGGAGATCCCCAACGCCTGGAAGCCGGACCAGTACTCCAACATCGACAACCCCGAGTCCCACTACCACTCGACCGGCCCGGAGATCTGGGAGCAGACCGAGGGCCGGATCACCCACTTCGTGACCGGCATCGGCACCGGCGGCACGATCAGCGGCACCGGCCGCTACCTCAAGGAGGTCTCCGGCGGCCGGGTGAAGATCGTCGGCGCCGACCCCGAGGGATCGGTCTACTCCGGCGGCTCGGGCCGGCCCTACCTGGTGGAGGGCGTCGGCGAGGACATCTGGCCCGACACCTACGACACGAACATCTGCGACCAGATCATCGCGGTGTCCGACAAGGACTCTTTCAACATGACCCGCCGGCTGGCCCGTGAGGAGGGGCTGCTCGTCGGCGGCTCGTGCGGGATGGCCGTGGTGGCGGCGCTCCAGGTGGCTGCCGAGGCCGGGCCCGACGACGTGGTCGTGGTGCTGCTGCCCGACGGCGGCCGCGGCTACCTGTCCAAGATCTTCAACGACGACTGGATGGCCGACTACGGCTTCCTCACCACCTCGTCCGGCGAGGAGCTGGTCGGCGACGTGCTGGCCCGCAAGGGCGAGGGGCTGCCCAAGTTCGTGCACGCCCACCCGCACGAGACGGTCGGCACGGCGATCTCCATCATGCGCGAATACTCGGTGTCCCAGCTGCCGGTGATGAAGGAGGAGCCGCCGGTCATGGCCGCCGAGGTGGTCGGCTCCATCGTGGAGCGCGACCTGCTGGAGGCGCTCTACCGCGGCAAGCTCTCCTCCGACGACCCGATCGCCGACCACATGTCGTCCCCGCTGCCCATGATCGGCAGCGGCGAGCCGGTGTCACGGGCGGTCGAGGCGCTGGAGAAGGCCGACGCCGCGGTCGTGCTGGAGGAGGGCAAGCCCGCCGGGCTCCTCACCCGGCAGGACCTGCTCGCCTTCCTGGCCAACCACTAGGGCTTCTCGATCGACTCCACCACGGCGGCGATGCCCTCGTCGCCGTGGCCCTCGGCGTCGGCGCGGGCGAACAACCGGTGCAGCGCCTCCGGCACCGTGGTCTCCAGCCCGGCGTCGCGCAGCGTCTCCACCACGTGGCCCATGCCGACGGCCTGCATGCGCAGGCTGTTCTCGTCGCCCGGGTAGACGCCCGACTCCAGCTCACCGGCGAGGATGGTGAGGAAGCCCATCGGGCCCTCGCCGGCCAGCTCGCCGTGCAGGCCCTTGGCGAAGGGCGCGAACGCGGTCGGCGGCACCCCCGCCCTCCGCAGCAGCGCCGCCGCGTGCATGAAGCTCGTCAGCGCCGACCAGAAGATCAGCAGCTGGGCCTGGTAGTAGAGCATCGCCAGCCCGGGGTCCGCGCCGACGTAGGTCACCGCCGACAACGCCTCCAGCGTGCCCGCGTGCCGGTCGAACGCGTCCTTCGGGCCGCTGTAGAACGT
Organism: Nonomuraea sp. NPDC048826; assembly: GCF_043198225.1. Taxonomy (NCBI): domain Bacteria; kingdom Bacillati; phylum Actinomycetota; class Actinomycetes; order Streptosporangiales; family Streptosporangiaceae; genus Nonomuraea; species Nonomuraea sp. NPDC048826. Next base: position 172,133 of record NZ_JBICUQ010000010.1, read on the forward strand.
GTACGCGCCCGGCTGGCCCACGCCGGGCGGCGGCACCATGATGCCCGCCGTGACGAGCGTGCCGCCGCGCCCTGCCACCCACGCGGCCGCCTCCCGCAGCTCGGCGGGCGTGCCGGAGCTCAGGTTGACCAGCGTCTTCCCGTCCAGCCTCGCCTCGCCGAGACTGTCGTACATCGCCTGATAGTCGAGCTGGCTGATCACCAGCAGCTCGCCCGTCGCGGGCTCCGCCGCCAGGGCGGCGCCCTTGGCCACCAGCTTGTCGGCCTTGCTTGTCGTACGGTTCCACACGGTCACGTCGTGACCCGCCGCCATGAACGCCTCGGCCATGGCGGTTCCCATCGGCCCCAGGCCGATCATTGTCACTTCACTCATGAATCCAGCCTGGGATGCGGCGCTTCGGAAATCCTTACGGCCTGCCACGGGTTGACCATGACGTGGTGCGCATCGGAGTGCTGGGGCCGCTGGAGACGCGGTCCGACGACGGCGGGCCGCTGCGGGTGCCCGACCGGAAGGTGCGCGTGCTGCTGGCGGCCCTGGCGGCGCGCGGCGGCGGGCCGGTGCCGGCGGACCGCCTGGTCCACGACCTGTGGGGCGACCGGCCGCCGCGCAACCCCGCGGGCACTCTCCAGGCCCGCGTCTCCCAGCTCCGCCGCGCCCTGGGCGACCCGTCCCTGGTGCTCCACGGCCCTTCCGGGTACCGGCTGGACGGGGTGACGGTCGACGCGGACCGCTTCCGTACGCTGCTGGCCTCTTCATCGGGAGCGGGGCTGCCGGAGCGCGCGGCGTGTCTTGGGTCGGCGCTGGCGCTGTGGCGCGGGCCCGCGTACGCCGACTTCGCCGACGAGGGGTTCGCCGCCCCGGAGATCGCCCGCCTGGACGAGGAGCGGCTGACGGCGCTGGAGGAGCTGGCGGAGATCCGGCTGGCCCTCGGCGAGCCCGTCGACCTGGGGCCGCTGGTGGCCGAGCGGCCGCTCCGCGAGCGCCTCACCGCCCTCCACATGCGGGCCCTGTACCGGGACGGCCGCCAGGGCGAGGCGCTCGCGGCCTATGAGGGGCTGCGCGCCCGGCTCGCCGACGAGCTGGGCGTCGACCCCGCCCCCGAGGTGAGAAGCCTGCACCGGGCCATCCTCCGGCAGGACCTGACACTCCCGGCCCGCCCGCCGGCGCGCGTGGCGGGGAACCTGCCCGCGCCTGTCGCCGGCCTGGTCGGGCGGGACGAGGACGTGGCGCAGGTGCGCGCCCTGCTGGGCGAGCGGCGGCTGGTGACGCTGACCGGGCCCGGCGGGGTGGGCAAGACCCGGCTGGCCGTGGCGGTGGCCGGCGGACTCGCCTCGTCGGAGGCGTACCCCGGCGGCGTGTGGCTGGTCGAGCTGGTCGGCGCGGTGGACGTGGCGCAGGCGATGGCGGGCGTGCTCGGCGTGCGGGACGACTCGGCGGAGCCGCTGCTGCCCCGGCTGGCGGGCGTGCTGGCCGCCCGGCGGACGCTGCTGGTCGTGGACAACTGCGAGCACCTGGTCGACCAGGCGGCCGAGGTGGTCAGCGCGCTGCTCAAGGCCGCGCCCGGGCTGGACGTGCTGGTCACCGGGCAGGAGCCGCTCGGCGTCACCGGCGAGCACGTCGAGGTGGTGTCGCCGCTGCCGGCCGACGCGGCGGCGCGGCTGTTCGCCGACCGGGCGGGGATCGAGGCGAGCCCGGCCGTGGCCGCCGTCTGCGAGCGGCTCGACGGCATCCCGCTGGCGCTGGAGCTGGCGGCCACCCGGGTGCGCGCGCTCGGCGTCGAGGAGCTGGCCGCCCGGCTCGACGACCGGTTCCGGCTGCTGAGCTCCGGCGCCCGCGACGCCCCCGCCCGCCAGCGGACGCTCCGCGCGACGATCGACTGGAGCTGGGAGCTGCTGTCCGGCCCCGAGCGCGTCGTGCTGCGCCGGCTGGCCGCGCACGCCGGCGGGTGCACGCTGGAGGCGGCCGAGGAGGTCTGCGCGGAGCCCGGCGTGGACGTGCTTGAGGCGCTGGCCCGGCTGGTCCAGCGGTCCCTGGTCACCCCCGGGCCCCGCCACCGGCTGCTGGAGTCGGTGGCGGCCTACTGCGTGGAGCGGCTGCGCGAGGCCGGCGAGGAGGACCTGGTCAGGGAGCGGCACGCGCGCTACTACACCCGGCTGGCCGAGCGGGCCGAGCTGCGCGGCCCCCGGCAGCGGGAGTGGCTGGAACGGCTGGACCAGGAGACCGCCAACCTCCGGCGCGCGCTCGCCGGGCGCGACCCGGTGCGGCCGGCGAACGCGCTGGCCTGGTACTGGTTCCTGCGCGGCAGGCTGGGCGAGGCCCGCCGTGCCTTGACGGCCGCCCTGGAGAGGCCGGGGGACAGGACCGAGCGGGCGCGGGCCGCCGTGTGGCTGGCCGGGATGACGATGGCCGTCGGAGAGCCCGCCACGCCGATCCCGTACGAGGATCTCGACCTGGCGGGCACCGCGCTGGCCGGGTGGTTCCTCAGCCACGTGCGGTGGGCGTACGGGGATCTCGCCCGGCACGAGGAGGGCGCCGGCACGGCGCTGCGCGGGTTCGAGGAGCTGGGCGACCGGTGGGGCGTGGCGGCGGCGCTGGCCCTGCGGTCCAAGCTGGCCGAGCGGCGCGCCGACCTGGAGGCGATGCGCCGCGACGCCGAGCGCAGCCTGGCGATCTTCGAGGAGCTGGGCGACCGGTGGGGGCGGATCGAGGCGATGGACAGCCTCGACCGGCTGGCCGAAAGGCGCGGCGACTACGCCGAGGCAGAGCGGCTGCGGCGCGCGGAGCTGCGGCTGGCCGAGGAGCTCGGGTCCGAGGTCTCGTTCCGGCTGTCCGGACTCGGGCGGATCGCGCTGCTGGCGGGCGACTACGCCCGCGCCGACGCCTACCACGAGCGGGCCCGCCGGCTGGCCGCCGAGCAGTCCTACAAGTCGGCCGAGGAGTACGCCGAACTGGGCCTGGCCATGAGCGCCAGGCGGCAGGGGCGGTACGACGCGGCCGAGGAGCTGCTGACCCGGTGGCTGGGCTGGCTGCGCGAGGTGCGCGGCACGCCGGGCATCGCGTTCTTCCTGGCGGAGCTGGGCTTCGTGGCCGAGCAGCGCGGCGACGGCCCGGCCGCGCTGGCGCTGCACCAGGAGGGGTACGAGGCCGCGCGCGGCGAACCCAGGGCCGAGGCGCTCGCCCTGGAAGGGCTGGCCGGCGCGCACTCCCTGGTGGGCGACGCCGAGCGGGCCGTCCTCCTGCTCGGGCACGCCGCCGCCCTGCGCGCGTCCGTCGGCACCCCGCTCCCCGACGGCGAACGCCACGACGTCGACCGCATCACCGCCCGGGCCCGCGCCGCCCTGGGCGAGCGCTTCCACGAGCTGTACGAGTCGGGAAGGCGGCGGGTCAGGGCGAGGGAAACTCGGCGATGACCTCCCAGGCGCCCTCCGGGGTGGGGCCGGCGCGCAGGCGGCCGCCGAGGGCCTCGACGCGTTCGGCCATGCCCACCAGGCCGAAGCCGCCGCCCAGGCGCGACACGCGGGGGTCGGCGGGGGAGCCGTGGTTGCGCACCCGCAGCACCACGGCCGGGTCGTAGCGGCGCAGGTCGGCCTCCACCCACGCGCTCTGCGGGGCGTGCTTGCGGATGTTGGTGAGTGCTTCCTGGAGCACCCGGTGCAGGGTGGTGAGGACCTCGGGCGGCAGGGTCCTGTCGTCGAGGCCGGAGCCGATCTCGAAGGCGACCTTGGGGCCTTCGACGGAGAACCGCTCGGTGAGCACCCGCAGGTCGGCCAGCGTGCTGCCGGGCGTGCGGGCCGCGTCCTCGGCGCGGAGCACGGTCACCATGCGGCGCATGGAGGTCAGCGCGTCGCCGCCCGCCGTGGCGATGGCGTCCAGCGCGGGCAGGACCGCCTCCGGCTGGGTCCTGGCGACGGTCCGCGCCGCCTGGGCCTGCACGACGATGCCGGTGATGTGGTGGGCGACCAGGTCGTGCAGCTCCCTGGCCAGCTCCAGCCGTTCGGCGCGCCGTACGGAGTGCACGGCCTCGTTGCGGCGCTCCTGCTGGAAGCGGAGGTAGCCGCCCACGCCCGCGATCGACGACCAGCCCGCGAACAGCATGAACGAGAAGATCAGCGACTGGCCGGGTGACGCCCGGCCGATGGACTCGGCCATGAGCACGATCAGCCCGGCGAGGGTGAGCACCGCCGCGTCCCTGACGGGTTCGACGTGGCGGAGCACGCCCAGCATCAGGACCAGCACCGCGCCCGTCTCGGCCGCCCCCGGCACGCCGGTGGCCCCGGTCACGCCCATGAGCACCGACACGGCGAACGACAGGCTCAGCATGATGCCGTACGTCTCGGCCCGGGGACGGCGGCGGCGCAGGATCACGGCCGCGACGCCGGCGACCCCGCAGGCGAACACGAGCCACTGCAGTCCGCCCCCGCCCCCGCCGACGGCGACGGCGAGGTCGGCGAGGAGCATCATGCCGAGCCAGCCGAGCATGGCGAGCTCGCTCAGCCGGCGGATCCAGTACACGACCCGTTTGGAATCCCCCACGCCATGAGAGTAGGCCGCAAGTCGGATATGTCGTATCAACCTTTCGGTCGAGCGCCGGTCGCGGGGACCGGCAGTTCAGCCGAAGCGCCGCCGGCCCTCGTGGCCCGATTCTGGACATGCCACGGAAGGGGGCGACACATGATGATGATCGGATTCGTGATGCTGGGCGTGGGGCTGCTCGTGGGGGTGCTGCTGGCGCTGACCGACCCCGTGCTGCTCTCCCGCGTCAACGGCGAGCACGCGCAGGGCGCGAGCGGCCGCTACCTCGACCAGGACCGCGTCGTGCCGCTGCCGCGCCGCGAGAGCGGCGTGCGGGAGCACACGGCGGCCTGAGGACCGGACCTCGCGCCTCGCAGGGGCCGCGAGCGTCCAGCGCGCCGTCGGGGAACGGCGCGGGACCCGGCCCGCGATCGGCAGGGGACCGGATCGCGGGCCGGGTCCGTTACCGTGGCGGTATGAGCAACGGTTTCGAAACGCTGGCGATCCACGCTGGTCAGGATCCGGATCCCGTGACCGGCGCGGTGGTGCCGCCTATCTACGCCACGTCCACTTACAAGCAGGACGGCGTGGGCGGCCTGCGCGGCGGCTACGAATACAGCCGGTCGGCCAACCCGACCAGGACCGCGCTGGAGGAGGCGCTGGCCGCGGTGGAGGGCGGGGTGCGCGGGCTCGCGTTCGCCTCCGGCCTGGCCGCCGAGGACGCGCTGCTCCGCGCGGTGTGCAAACCGCAGGACCACGTGATCATCCCGAACGACGCGTACGGCGGCACCTACCGGCTGTTCGCGAAGGTCTACGAGCGCTGGGACCTGCACTTCGACCCGGTGCCGCTGGGCGACCTGGACGCGGTGGCCGCGGCGATGACCCAGAAGACGAAGATCGTCTGGGTGGAGACGCCGACCAACCCGCTGCTCGGCGTCAACGACATCGCGGCGCTGGCCCAGCTCGCCCACGACAACGAGGCGCTGCTGGTCGTCGACAACACCTTCGCCTCGCCGTACCTCCAGCAGCCGATCGCGCTCGGCGCCGACGTGGTCGTGCACTCCACGACCAAGTACATCGGCGGCCACTCCGACGTGGTGGGCGGCGCGCTGGTGACCGCCGACCGGGGGCTGGGCGAGGAGCTGACCTACCACCAGAACGCGATGGGCGCGGTGGCCGGGCCGTTCGACGCGTGGCTGACGCTGCGCGGGCTCAAGACGCTCGGCGTGCGCATGGACCGCCACTGCGAAAACGCCGAACGGGTCGTCGACCTGCTGCTGGCGCACCCGCGGGTGACCGAGGTGCTCTACCCCGGGCTCCCCGACCACCCCGGCCACGAGACCGCCGCCAAGCAGATGCGGCGTTTCGGCGGCATGGTGTCGTTCAGGGTGGCCGGCGGCGTCGACGAGGCCGTCGCCGTGTGCGGCCGCACCGAGCTGTTCACGCTGGGCGAGTCGCTCGGCGGCGTCGAGTCGCTCATCGAGCACCCGGGCCGGATGACGCACGCCTCGGCGGCAGGTTCGCCGCTGGAGGTGCCGGACGACCTGGTGCGCCTGTCGGTGGGCATCGAGACGGTCGACGACCTGCTCGCCGACCTCACCAAGGCGCTCGGCTGACCGTCAGAAGACGACCATCAGCACGAGGATCACCAGCCAGATCAGCGCCAGCACACCGCTGATCGCGGCGATCCGGCCGTTCTGCACCTGCGCGTCGTCGCCGGTGTCCTCGCTCTCGAGGGCCTTGACGGCGGCGCGCAGGTCGCGCTCGATGATGAACAGCAGCACGATGCCGACGAGGAACAACGTCATCGACGCGGACATGTACCACTGACCGAGCAGGCCGCCGCCGAGGACGATGCCCAGGATCAGGCCGAACACGAACACGCCCAGCGACGCGAAGCCGTAGATCCGGGTCGTGCGCTGGATGTTGCGCAGCACGGGGACGTTCTTGCCCCTGATGGCGCGGGGCGCGGCCATCATGGCGGCGGTCAGCGGACCGAGCGCGAAGATCGCGAAGCCGATGTGCAGCAGAAGAAACAGGGTCGACATGCGGGAGAGACTAGTCCCCGACGATCTCGACGGGTGACTCGACACTCTCTTTGCCCTCGGGGGAGCAGCGCATGATCAACTCTGTCGCGGCGACTGCGACGATCATCAGCACGATCAAAATAATCATGGCGAACATAAGATCCCCCTCCTTCCCCGTAAACGGCGAGAAAATCGCCCGTAATGACTAGACGTGCGGGCCGTGGCATCCGTTCGTCGAGGGTAGGGTTGTTCACCGCTGCTTTTTCCTTACTGTCAGGGCACAAGGGGGTGCCGTCCGTGGCCATCAGGCATGTCGAGCCGTATTCGGACGAGTGGCTTCACCAGCCGGGGTGCTACGTGAGCCGGGTCGTCGACGAGCTCGGAGCCGAGGCCGAAGGATGGTGGGAAGGCCCGTGCGAGCCGCGCGAGGTCACGATCCGTCTCGCTGACGGCTCCGCGCTGGTATGGGACGAGGAGAGCGGGTGGCGGCTGGGCCGCTTCGTCTCCGGCGAGGCCGGTCACCACACCGAGCTGACCGGGGTGCGCTATCTCGGCGGCGGGCTGCTGCCCCGCCCGGAGCGGGTGCCCGCGGCGCTGCGCGACGCCCGCGCGGGCGTCGGCTCCAGCACCGCCTGGCGGCCGTGCTACCGCTCGCACCGCAACTGCCGCGACGGTTTCGACGTCGCGCTCGACTACTACAAGGCCGTCAGCGGGCCCGGCGCACTCTCAGGAAGTCGCTGACGACATACTCGCCCAGCCGGTCGGCGCTGGGCGAGAAGACGCGCCCGCCGTTGCGCCGGGCCACCTCGTCGACGAAGTCCTTGAGCCGGTCGTCGCCCGCCAGCATGAACACGTTGATCGTGGCCCGGCGGCGGGTCATCTTGTCGACCTCGGCCAGGGTCAGCTCCAGCGTCTCCGGCGACGGCGGCCACTCGAACGCGGAGTGGCCGTTGCGCAGCAGGTGAGCCGTCGGCTCGCCGTCGGTGACCACGAGCACCACCGGCTCGAAGTCGGGATGGCGGTCCAGGTGGCGGCCCGCGATGAGCAGCGCGTGGTGCAGGTTGGTGCCCTGCACCATGTCCCAGTCGAGGCCCGCCAGCTCGTCAGGCTGCAGCACCCTGGCGTAGTTGGAGAACCCGATGATCTGCACGGCGTCCTGCGGGAACTTGGACGCCACCAGCGCCTGCAGCGCGAGCGCGGTCTGCTTCGCCGCGGCCCAGGTGCCGCGGAGGGCCATCGAGTACGACAGGTCGACCAGCAGGCAGACGGCCGCGGCGGTGCGCCGCTCGGTCTCGGCCACCTCGAAGTCGTCCACCGACAGCCGGACCGACGGGCTGCCGTCGACGGTACGCAGGCCGCCCGCGCGCACGCCGTTGACCAGGGTGCGCACCACGTCGATCGGCTGCTCGTCGCCGAACCGCCAGGGCCGTGACGAACCGGTCAGCTCGCCGGCCGACCCGGCGTCGTTCTGGTCGTGGTCACCCCGCCGACCGGCGTCCAGCGAGGCGAACACCCGGCGCAGCGCCGTCTCGCCGAGCCGCCGCACCGCCTTGGGCGTCAGCTCCAGCTTGCCGCGGCGGCGCAGCAGGTAGCCCTGCTCCTCCAGCTCGCGCTCGATGCGCTTGAGCGCCTCCAGGTCGTCGACCGCCGAACGGCCCAGAGCCCGGCGGATCGCGGCCTCGTCGATGTCGTCCAGCCGCGCGCCGGGATAGTCCTGGCGCAGCGCCGACTCCAGCCGGCTCAGGTCGGCCAGCTCCTCCAGGGCGGTGACGGCGTCGCCCATGCCCAGCGGCTCGTCGCCGGTCATCCGCTCCGTCGAGTCCCACGCCAGGTCGGGGCGGCGGGCCTGGAGCGCCTCGCCGAGCCGGCGCATCTGCTCCGACAGGCCGGCCTGGTCGAGGGTCTGGTTGATCAGGTTGCCGAGCTCCTCGCGCTGGCGCGGGGTCATCGAGGCGAGCATGCGCTGGGTGGCCGCGGCGCGCCGGGCCAGGACGTCGACCAGTTCGGCGAGGTTGCGCGGCTTCTCCGGGAACATGTCGCCGTACTCGGCCATGAAGGCGTCGAAGTCCGCCTGGGTGTGCTCGCCCCTGGCGTCCTTGTCGAGCATGTCGTTCAGGTCCGTCATCATCCGGCGGACCCGCTCCATCGCCGCCGGGTCGGGGTTGGCCAGCGCGTCGCGCATCCCCCTGAACTGGCTGTCGAGCACCTCGCGCCGCAGCAGGTCGCGCAGCTGCTCGAAGGTCTGCCGGGCCGCCGCCGAGCGCCACTCGTACGAGCTCAGCTGCTGGATGGCGCTGGCCGTGTCGTCCGGCAGCGAGTCGAGCTCGGCCTCCCGCGCCCTGGCCTCGTCGCCCGGATCGGGGAACAGCTCCGCCCGCTCCTGGCCGATGGCCTTGTCGAGCAGGGCCCTGGCCCGCTCCAGCGTGCCGTCGAGCCGGCCGCCCTCGCGCAGCTCGCGACGGCGCCGCCGCACCTCGCGCAGCATGTCGTCCAGCCCGCGGCGGTCGCGGGCCCCGGGCAGGCCGCGCTTGAGCAGGTCGCGCAGCGCGTGCACCGGGGTCGAGCCGGACAGGATGGCGTCGCCCATCTCGTCCAGCGCCGCCCGCACGTCGTACGGCGGGGCGAGGGGGTCCGGGCCGTCGTGGTACTCGCCATAGCGATAGGCCATCACGAACCCACGCTAACCCGAGATGCCCCGCTTCGCGTCAAGTCCGGTAGACCGTGACGCCGTCGAGGTCGTCCTTGGACAACCGGCGCATGAGGTAGAGGCCCTCCAGCGTGAACTCCAGCGCGGCGGCGGCGTGACCGGGCGACTCGTCACCGGCGCCCATGCCCAGCCGGGACATGATCTTGGCCAGGCCCTGGACCGGGCCGATGCGGCGCAGCAGCTCTCCGGCCGGGACCAGCTCGCCCGACTCCACCTGGTTGCCCTCGGCGAACTTGTCGGTCAGCGGCGACAGGTCCATGCCCCCGAGACGGCTCCTGAACGTCTCGGCGACGGCCCGGCGCAGCAGGTGGGCCAGGATCTCGGTCTCCCTGCCCTCCTCGCTGACCTCGAACTCCACCTTGCCGCGCAGGCTGTGGACGACCGGGGCGAGGTCGCACACCCGCGCCACCGGCTGCTCCTCGCCGGCCAGCGCCGCGCGGCGCACGGCGGAGGCGGCGGCGGTCTCCGCGGCCGCGATCGAGAACCGGGCCGACACGCCCGAGCGGGCGTCTACCGCGGTGGACTCGCGGACCAGGCGGGTGAAGCGGGCGATGGCCTCGATCAGGTGCTCGGGGACGTCGGCCCCGATGTCCGGGGTGGACTCCTGGCGGATGAGCGTCAGCTCGTCCTCGACCGACATCGGGTAGTGGGTGCGGATCTCGGCGCCGAAGCGGTCCTTCAGCGGGGTGATGATCCGGCCCCGGTTGGTGTAGTCCTCAGGGTTGGCGCTGGCGATGAGCAGGACGTCCAGCGGCAGCCGCAGATTGTAGCCGCGCACCTGGATGTCGCGCTCCTCCAGCACGTTGAGCAGCGACACCTGGATGCGCTCGGCCAGGTCGGGCAGCTCGTTGACGGAGAACACGCCGCGGTTGGTGCGCGGCACCAGGCCGTAGTGGACGGTCTCCGGGTCGCCGAGCCGGCGGCCTTCGGCGATCTTGATGGGGTCGATGTCGCCGATCAGGTCGCCGACGGAGGTGTCGGGGGTGGCGAGCTTCTCGCCGTAGCGCTCGTCCCGGTGCTTGTAGGCGACCGGCAGTTCGTCGCCGAGCTCGTCGGCCAGGGCCTGGCAGCGTCCGCAGACCGGGGCGTACGGATGATCGTTGATCTCGCACCCCTCGACGACCGGGGTCCACTCGTCGAGAAGGCTGACGACCGTGCGGATCAGCCGGGTCTTGCCCTGGCCGCGCTCACCGAGCAGGACCAGGTCGTGACCGGCGAGCAACGCCCGTTCGAGGTGGGGCAGGACAGTGTCGTCGAAGCCCACGATGCCCGGGAAACGGGGCTCGCCCGCCCGGAGCTTGGCCAGCAGGTTTTCGCGGACCTCGGCTTTGACGGTGCGATGAACGTGGCCGTTCTCTCGCAGCTCGCGCAGATTACGAGGCAGATGCACGGGATCGAGACTACGTCCCCCGGACGGAAAGCGGCAGGGACTTTCGCATCTGGCGGAGATATCGGATCTCAGCCATTCCGTCACAGTTGGTATGCGTGCTTGCCCCTTTAGTGGGGAGAATCGGGCCTAGGGTACTTGGACCAGCAGAGGGAGGCGAGACGCGTGGCAGTGATGACAAGCCGCTTCGCCGACGGCCTCGCCGTGGACTCCGACCTGGTGGGAGCCGCGGAGAGGGCCGTGAACCAGGCCCTGTCACGGCTCAGCGGGCAGGCCGACCTGGTCTGCTTCTTCATCTGCGGGGACGATCCCGACGACGTGACCAGAGCCGGCGAGCGCGCGATGCGGATGGCGCCCGAGGCGCACGTGATCGGCTGCAGCGCCACCGGCGTGATCGGCGGCGACACCGGGGTGGAGCTGACCCCCTCCGTGAGCGCCTGGGCGGCCACCCTGGAGGGGGCCGAGCTGACCACGTTCGCGCTGGAGACGCTCACGGCCGAGGACCGGTTCGTGGTGGTCGGGCTGCCCGAACGCAGCCCCGACGACCACGTGGCGATCCTCCTGGCCGACCCGTACTCGTTCCCGGCCGACGCGTTCGTCGAGCGCTCCGTGGACGTGCTGGGCGACCTGCCGCTGGTCGGCGGGCTGGCCAACGGGGTGCAGGGACGGGGCTCCGTGCGGCTCTTCGCCGACGGCGAGGTCTACACCGAGGGCGCCATCGGCGTGCTGATCAGCGGATCCGTCAACGTGACCACCGTGGTCAGCCAGGGCTGCCGGCCGATCGGGCCCAACATGGTCGTCACCCGCGCCGAGGAGAACCTGCTGCTGGAACTGGCCGGGCAGCCGGCGCTGTCCCGGCTGGAGGACATCGTCACCGACCTGGACGAGGACGACAGGGAGCTGGTCGCCGCCGGCCTGCAGATCGGGCTCGCCATGGACGAGTACGCCGAGCGGCACGAACGCGGCGACTTCCTGATCCGCGGCGTGATCGGCATCGACCCGGAGCGCGAGGCCGTGGCCATCGGCGACATCGTCGAGATCGGCCGTACGGTGCGGTTCCAGGTGCGCGACGCGGCCACCGCCGACGAGGACCTGTACGACATGCTCGACGCGCACCGGCAGGAGCTGGGCCGGGTGGACGGGGCGCTGCTGTTCTCCTGCAACGGGCGCGGGTCGGCCATGTTCGGCACCGCCGACCACGACCCGCTGGCGCTGCGCGACACGCTCGGGCCCATCGGCGTGGCGGGCTTCTTCGCGGCCGGGGAGGTGGGGCCGGTGGGCGGGCACAACCACGTGCACGGGTTCACCGCCTCGGTGCTGGTGTTCTCCTCGGCCGACGCGTGATCCTGGCGATCGACGTCGGCGGCACCAAACTGGCCGCCGCCCGGGTGTCCCCTGACGGCGCGATCGTGGCGGCCGAGCGGGCCGCGACGCCTCAGGACGCGGACGCCGAGACGCTCTGGCAGGCGCTGTGCGACCTGATCGGCCCGCTCTCGGCCAGGGTCGAAGGCGTGGGTGTGGGGTGCGGCGGGCCGATGGAGTGGCCCGCTGGCGTCGTCTCACCGCTCAACATCCCCGGCTGGCGGGGCTTCCCGTTGCGCGACAGGCTCTCCGCCCGGTTCCCGGGGCTTCCGGTACGGGTCCACAACGACGCCGTCTGCCTGGCCGTGGCCGAACACTGGCGCGGCGCCGGGCGGGGTGTGCCGGACATGCTGGGCATGGTCGTCTCGACCGGCGTCGGCGGCGGGCTCATCCTCGGCGGCCGGCTGGTCAACGGCGGCACCGGCAACGCGGGCCACATCGGGCACGTGGTGGTGGAGCCGGACGGCGGGCCCGCGTGCGGCTGCGGCGGCCACGGCTGCCTGGAAGCGGTCGCCCGCGGCCCCGCCCTCACCACCTGGGCCCTCACCCACGGCTGGACGCCACCCCGGTCACCTGCGGGGGCGGATGGGGCTGAGGAAGGGCCGGGCGGGGGTTCCGGGGGCGCCGCGGGTGTCTCCCCGGCCGAGGCCGCTCTCTCCGGCGGGCGGGAGTATCGCGAGGAGCGGGCCGTCACCGGGCGGATGCTGGCGGCGGACGCGCGGGCCGGGGACGAGGTGGCCGTGGCCGCCATGCGCCGCGCGGGCCGGGCGCTGGGCGTCGCCATCGCCTCCGCCACCCACCTGTGCGACCTGGAGCTGGTCACCATCGGCGGCGGACTCTCGCAGGCGGGGGAGCCGCTGTTCGGCCCGCTGGAGGAGGCGCTGCGAGAGCACGCCAGGATGGGCTTCGCCCGCCGCCTGCGGGTGGCGCCCGCCTCGCTCGGCCAGGAGGCGGGCCTGATCGGCGCCGCCGCGCTGATCCTCGCCGCCGACGCGTACTGATCGTCTCCAATCCTTACCCGATTGCCGCTCGGGCCCGCCGTTTGCCACCCTGATCGGATGCCGACCCACGAGCCGCCCGCAGCCCTGTTGATCACCGGCACCGTCGGGTCGGGCAAGACCTCGGTCGCAGCGGCGACCGGCGACCTCCTCGCCGCCGCCGGAGTCCCTCACGCGGTGATCGACCTCGACGGGCTCCGCCGGGCCTGGCCCGCCCCGCGGGACGACCCGTTCCAGCTCGGCCTGACCCTGCGCAACCTGCGTGCCGTCGCCCGCCACTACCGGGAGGCCGGAGCCCGCAGGCTCGTGCTGGCCGGGGTGGTCGAGAGCCGGGAGGAGCGCCGCCGGCACCAGGAGGCCGTCGGCGCCGAGCTCGCGGTCTGCCGGCTGCGGGTCCCGATCCCCGTCGTCCACCGGAGGCTCGCGCACCGCCACGAGGGCGACGAGGACGGCCTGCGGTGGCATCTCGACCGCTCCGGCACGCTCGACCGCATCCTCGCCGAGGCCCGGGTCGAGGACGTGGTGGTGGACGCGGGCGAGCGCTCTGTGACCGACGTGGCGGAGGCCGTCGCACGGGCCGCCGGCTGGCGCTGACCGCCGGTGATCAGACGGCCGGGCGGCCGGTCTTGAAGAGCCAGACGTCGAAGAGCGTGTCGAGCTGCTTGCCGGACAGCCGCTCGGCGAGCGCCGTGAACTGCTCCGTGGTCACCGTGCCGTGTTCGTGCTCGGCGGCCCAGGTCTTGAGCAGCTTGAAGAACGTGCCGTCGCCGATCTCCTTGCGCAGGGCGTGCAGCGCCATGCCGCCCCGGATGTAGACGGACTCGTTGAACAGGTCGTCGGGCTGGGCATCGCCCGGAGGGTAGGACCAGATCGGGTCGCTCGCGGGCCGGGAGTAGGCCGACTGGAAGCGCTCCTCGGCGGAGGTGCCGCCGCTGTGCTCGGACCACATCCACTCGGCGTAGGTGGCGAAGCCCTCGTTGAGCCAGAGGTCTTCCCAGCGCTCGATGCTGAGGCTGTTGCCGAACCACTGGTGGGCCAGCTCGTGCGCGATGATCGACTGGTCGGGCTCGAAGCCGCCGTACATGGGCTTGGTCTGGTTCTCCAGCGCGTAGCCGGCGGTGAAGTCGTCGACCACGCCGCCGGTGGACGAGAATGGGTAGCGGCCGAAGACCGTCGTCCAGTGGTCGGTGATCTCGCCGGAGCGCTTGTAGAGGTCGCCGAGGGCGTCGGAGAAGCGCGGGTCGACCGCCGCCAGGTTGCGGATGCCGCCCGCGGTCTTGCCTTCCCGCAGGGTGAACCGGCCCATGGTGGCGGTGGCGAGGTAGGTGACCATGGGGTGCGACTCGCGCCAGGTGAACGTGGTGCCGCCGTCGGCGGCGGGCTTCCGGCTCACCAGCTCACCGTTGGCCAGCGCGGTCACCCCGGACGGCACGGTGATCTCGAAGTCGAAGGTGGCCTTGTCGGCCGGGTGGTCGTTGGCGGGGAACCAGGTCTTGGCGCCGTTGGGCTCGCACGTGACGAACGCCCCGTCGGCGGTCGGGATGAACCCGTAGGTGCCGAGGTTGGAGGAGCCGCGCACGGGCTGCGGCTTGCCGGAGTAGGCGATCCTCACCGCGAACTCGGCCCCGTCGGCCAGCGGCCTGGCCGGCGTCACGGACAGCTCGTCGCCCTCGCGGGTGAACGTGGCCGCCGCGCCGTCGACGGACACCGCGCCGATCTCGAACCCGTGCAGGTCGAGGTTGAACCGCGACAGCGGCTGGGTCGCCGTGGCCCGGATCGTCGCCTCGCCGTCGAGCTGCCGCCGGGCCGGCACGTAGCCGATCCGCAGCGCGTAGTGGGCGACGTCGTAGCCGCCGTTGCCGTCGAGCGGGAAGTCGGGGTCGCCGATGCCGGGCGCCCCCACGCCCGGCGCGGCGGTCTGCGTCGGGGCCGTGTCGGACCCGGTCGCCCCCTGTGACGGCTCGCCCGTCGCCCCGCATCCCAGCACACCCAGCGTGGCCAGCAGCGCGCCGGCCCGCCGTGTCATCGACCCCATGAGCGGGATAGCCCCCTTCGATACGTGATCAGAAGCGTACGCTCCGTCAGTATCTGATCACCACCCGCTCGGCGGAAGTCCCGGATCGGCCCGCCGCCGCGGGGTTCAGAGGTTACCCCGGCGCTCCTGCTCGCGCTCGATGGCCTCGAACAGGGCCTTGAAGTTGCCCTTGCCGAACCCCAGGGAGCCGTGGCGTTCGATCAGCTCGAAGAAGACGGTGGGCCGGTCCTGCACCGGCTTGGTGAAGATCTGCAGCAGGTAGCCGTCCTCGTCCCGGTCGACGAGGATCTTGCGCTTCTTCAGCTCCTCGATCGGCGCGCGCACGGTGCCGATGCGGGCGCGCAGCTCGGGGTCTTCGTAGTACGAGTCAGGCGTGTCGAGGAACTCGACCCCGGCCGCCCGCATGTGGTCGACCGTGGTGAGGATGTCGTTGGTGGCCAGCGCGACGTGCTGGACGCCGGGCCCGCCGTAGAACTCCAGATACTCGTCGATCTGCGACTTCTTGCGGCTCACGGCCGGCTCGTTGAGCGGGAACTTGACCTTGCGTGACCCGTCGGCCACGACCTTCGACATCAGCGCCGAGTACTCGGTGGCGATGTCGTCGCCGATGAACTCGGCCATGTTGGTGAAGCCCATGACCTCGCGGTAGAATGCGACCCACTCGTCCATCTTGCCGAGTTCCACGTTGCCGACACAGTGGTCGACGGCCTGGAACAGGCGTCCGGACTTGGTGGCGGGCGGGGCGACCAGGGGCTGCGCGGGCGCGTAGCCGGGCAGGTAGGGGCCGGCGTAGTTGGACCGGTCGATCAGTGTGTGGCGGGTCTCCCCGTACGTGGCGATGGCGGCGACCACCACCTTGCCGTGCTCGTCCTCCAGGACGTGCGGCTCGGCCAGCCCGCGGGCGCCGTGCGAGACGGCGTGCCGGTAGGCGGCCTCCACGTCCGGCACGTCCAGCGCCAGGTCGATCACCCCGTCGCCGTGCTCGGCCACGTGCCTGGCCAGGTACGTGCCGGGCCGGATGGAGGCCCGGAACTCGAAGGTGGCGCCACCGGAGGTGAGCACGTAGGCGGCCTCGTCGCGGCTGCCGTTCTCCGGGCCGCGGTAGGCCGTCAGCTTCATGCCGAACGCCGTCGCGTAGTAGTGGGCGGACTGCTTGGCGTTCCCGACCGCGAACACCACGGCGTGCATGCCGTTCACCGGAAAGACATCACTCATAACGACAACTCTCGATATGGGTGGACGAGTTGCGCAAGAGTTGCTTTCATAGGTGGACAATCTGCACAGTCTTTCGGGGCGTACGACGGGGAATCTGTACATCATGACGATCGATCACCTCGACGCCCGGCTCATCGCGCTGCTGACCGCGGAGCCGAGGCTCGGCGTGCTGGAGTGCTCGCGGCGGCTCGGCGTCGCCAGGGGCACCGTCCAGGCGCGGCTGGACCGGCTCATGTCCAGAGGGGTCATCACCGGGTTCGGCCCTGACGTCTCGACCGTGGCGCTCGGCTACGACGTGACCGCCTTCGTGCTGCTGGAGATCCGGCAGGTCTCCGGCCACGACCCGGTGGCCGACCGGCTGGCGCACATCCCCGAGGTGCTGGAGGTGCACACCGTCACCGGCGGCAGCGACCTCATGTGCCGCGTGGTGGCGCGGACGAACGCCGATCTGCAGCGCGTCATCGACGGGATCGTCGAGGTCCAGGGCGTGCTCAGGACGTCCTCGATCATCGCCCTGGACACTCCGGTTCCCTACCGAGTGTTGCCATTGGTCGCCGATGTCCCGCGCCGGGCGGTCCGTGAGTCGTAACATCGCTCATAGGGACGAGGCACCGTTATCGAGCGCTTACCCTTGACATTCGCCCAGATGACGGGGGTCGGCCAGGCGTGACGGGGTGGTGAGGGCGGCGATGCGAAAGCGGCGGGTGCTGCGTGTCCTGCTGATCTGGGGAGCGGCGGGGTTCGGGGTGCTGGCGGCGCTGTTCGGCATCGCGTGGGCGCTGACGCCCATCCCCGACAGCACCCAGAAGGACGCGACGGCCCAGGGATCGGTCATCTACTACCGCGACGGCAAGACCGTCATCGCGCGGCAGGGCATCGACCGCCGCAACGTCGAGCTGGCCAAGGTGCCCCGGCACGTGCGCGACGCCGTCATCGCCGCCGAGAACCGCTCCTTCTACGAAGACAGCGGCGTCTCGGTCAAGGGCACCGCCCGCGCCCTGTGGTCCACCGTCACCGGGCAGCAGCTCCAGGGCGGCTCCACCATCACCCAGCAGCTCGTCCGCAACTACTACAGCGGGCTCAGCCAGGAGCGGTCGGTCGTCCGCAAGGCCAAAGAGATCATGATCTCGATCAAGGTCGACCAGTCCAAGTCCAAGGACTGGGTGCTGGAGCAGTACCTCAACACGATCTACTTCGGCCGCGGCGCCAACGGCGTGCAGGCGGCCGCCCGCGCCTACTTCGGCAAGGACGTCGAGAAGCTCACCGTCGCCCAGGGCGCCTACCTGGCCGCGGTGATCCAGCAGCCGTCCCGGTTCGCCGACCCCAAGGGCGCCGACCTGGACGCGGCCGAGCACCGCTGGCAGTCGGTGGTCAAGGCCATGACCGAGACCGGCGCGCTCACCCCCGCGGAGGCGGCCGGGCAGCGCTTCCCCGAGCTCAAGGCGGCCAAGAAGCCGTTCCAGCTCAAGGGCCAGGCTCAGTACATGCTCCAGCAGGTCACCGACGAGCTCAACCGGCGCGGCTACACCGACGAGGACGTCAACGGCGGCGGCCTGAAGATCGTCACCACCTTCGACAAGAAGCTCATGGAGGCGGCCGAGCGGGCGGTCAAGGACACCCTGCCGGAGGCCACGCCGAAGAAGGTACGGACCGGTCTGGCGGCCGTGGACCCGACGACGGGCGAGGTGGTCGCCTTCTACGGCGGCAACCCGGCCAAGTCGCAGTACGACAACGCGTTCTCGGCCAAGGTCATGGCCGGGTCCACGTTCAAGCCCTACACGCTGGCGGCGGCGCTGGAGAGCGGGCTCGGGCTGTCCACCCGGGTCGACGGCAACTCGCCGATGCGCGTGGCGGCCGACCCCGACCACCCGATCCCCAACGACGGCGGCCGTTCCTACGGCCGGATCGACCTGGTGACCGCCATCCGCAACTCGGTCAACACCGCGTTCGTGGATCTCGCCCAGAAGGTCGGCCCGCGCAAGGTGGCCGCCACCGCCGAGGCCATGGGCATCCCGGCCGAGCAGCTCGAACCGCACGTCGACGCCGCCTCCTTCCCGCTCGGCGTGGCCTCGGTCAGCGCCGTGCAGAACGCCTCGGGCTTCGCGACCTTCGCCAACGCGGGCGTCCACATGGAGACCCACGTGATCAAGTCGGTGACGGACGCCGACGGGGTGAAGGACGTCGTCAAGCCCGCCGCCACGCAGGCGATCGGCGAGGACGCCGCCGCCGACGCCGTCCACGCCATGCGCCAGGTCGTCCAGTACGGCACCGGCACCGCGGCCCGCCTCTACAACCGGCCCGTGGCGGGCAAGACGGGCACCACCGACGACTCCGCGGCCGTGTGGTTCAACGGGTACACGCCGCAGCTCGCGACCGCCGTCAACATGTTCCGCGACGACAACGAGACCGTCAGCATCCCCGGCTACGGGGTGCAGTTCGGCGGGCAGCTGCCCGCCCAGGTGTGGCGCGCGTTCATGACCGAGGCCCTGGCGGACGAGCCGGTCGAGCAGTTCCCCGAGCCGTCGGGCCGGGACGGCGGGACCGGCTACGACCAGCCGCGCGACCAGGGCCGCGACTGGGGCGAAGACCCGCCGTCGCGGGAGCCGGAGCAGTGGGACCAGCAGCCCACGCCGCAGGAGACGCTGCCGCCGTCGACCGACGACGAGCCGCCCGCCGACCTGGAGCCGGACGAGAACGATCAGCCGGAGACGCCGGAGGAGGAGAGCGGCCCGCCCGCCACCGAGGCGCCCGAGCCCGAACCGACGGCCGGCCCCGACGACGACAACAGCGGGGTGCGCCCGTCGCCGTTCGGCTGACCGGTCACCGGCTCAGCTGTGCCCGCAGGTCCTCGACGGTCGTCACCGGCATCCGGCAGGTGAACCCCTGGCACACGTAGGCGGCCGGGGCGCCGCCGACGAGGCCGCGGCCCTGCAGCAACGGCACCTCGCCGGGCTGCCCGGCCGTCGGGTCGAGCGTGGCGGGCGTGCCGGGCCCGAGGGCCACCACCAGGCCGGGCGTGCCGGCCAGGTAGGCCTCCCGGTGCAGGGCACGGGTGCGCGGGTCGTCCGGCGGGCCCACGACGGCCACCTCGACGGGGCCGTCCAGCGCCGCCCTGGCCACCGCCAGCCCCCACCCGGCGAACCGGGCGTGCTTGCCCGCCAGCACCGACACGGTGCCGAGCGCGGCGTGCGCCGCCTCCCGGTGACGCGTGGAACCGGTCAGCGCCGCGTACGAGAGCAACGCCCCCGCCGCGGCGTACTGGCCGGACGGCGTGGCGTTGTCGGTCGGGTCCTGCGGGCGCTGGAACAGCCGCTCGGCGTCGTCGGCGGTGTCGTAGAACCCGCCGGTGCCGTCGCCGAACCGGTCGAGCACGGTGTCGAGCAGCGTGCCGGCCAGCCGGAACCAGCGCGGCTCGCCGGTCACCCCGTAGAGGGCGATCAGCCCTTCGGCGAGGTCGGCGTAGTCCTCCAGCACGCCGGCGTTGCGCCCGGCCCGGCCGTCACGTGAGGTGCGCAGCAGCCGGTCGCCCTCGACGTGCACCTCGTCGAGCAGGACCGCCGCGGCGGTGGCCGCCCGCACCAGGTCGGGCCGGTCGAACACCATGCCGGTCTCGGCCAGGGCCGCGATCGCCAGGCCGGTCCAGCTCGCCACCACCTTGTCGTCGCGCCCGGGGCGTACCCGCTGCTCGCGCGCGGCGAGCAGCCGCTCGCGCACGCTCGCCAGCCGCTCGGGGTCGTCGGGGTCGTGCTGGAGCCGCAGCACCGACGTGCCGTGCTCGAACGTGCCGGTCACGTCGAAGACGCGCACCGCCCAGTCGCCGTCGTCGGGCCCGAGCGCCTCGCGCAGCTGCTCGGGGGTCCAGACGTAGAACCTGCCCTCCTCGCCCTCGCTGTCGGCGTCGAGCGCCGAGGCGAAGCCGCCCTCGGGCGTGCGCAGCTCGCGCAGCAGCCAGTCGGCGGTCTCCAGGGCCACCCGGCGGGCCAGGGGCTCGCCCGTGGCGGTCCACCAGTGGGTGTAGACCCGCAGCAGCAGCGCGTTGTCGTAGAGCATCTTCTCGAAGTGCGGCACCACCCAGCCGGCGTCGACGCTGTAGCGGGCGAACCCGCCGCCGAGCTGGTCGTAGATGCCGCCGCGGGCCATCGCCGCGAGCGTCTGACCGGACATCTCCCGCTCACCGGAGCGCAGCAGGAACTCCAGCACCATCGACGGCGGGAACTTCGGCGCGCCGCCGAACCCGCCGCGCACCGGGTCGAACGACTCGCGCAGGTTGGCCACGGCCTGGTCGAGGGTCTCGGCCGTGGGCTGCGGGCCGCTGGGCAGGGCGGCGCCGGAGTTGAGCACCTCCACCACCTTCGCGCCCTGCTTCAGCACGTTGTCGCGGTCGTGGGTCCAGGCGTTGCGCAGCCCGGTCAGCAGCCGCTGGAACTGGGCGCGCGGGAAGTAGGTGCCGCAGTAGAAGGGATGGCCGTCGGGGGTGGCGAAGACGGTCATCGGCCAGCCGCCCTGCTGGGTCATGGCCTGGGTCGCGCTCATGTAGACCGCGTCCACGTCGGGCCGCTCCTCGCGGTCGACCTTGACGTTGACGAAGTGCTCGTTCATCAGGCCGGCGGTCTCGGGGTCCTCGAAGCTCTCGTGAGCCATGACGTGACACCAGTGGCAGGACGAGTAGCCGATGGAGATCAGCAGGGGCACGTCGCGCCGCGCCGCCTCGCGCATCGCCTCCTCTCCCCAGGGCCACCAGTCGACCGGATTGCCGGCGTGCTGGAGCAAATAGGGAGAGGACTCTCCGACGAGCCGGTTCACCCGCACCACCCCCTGTAGTCCCACCGGCCACCTTACCTTTCGGAGCGGCGGTTGATCGGGTACGGGGGATGTCAGCGCACCTGGGCCGCGGCCTGCGGGCTCACGCGGACCACGCCGGCGAGGTTGCGGGTGCTCACCGGGACGATCTTCACCACGTCGCCGGTGCGCGGGGCGTGCAGCATCTTGCCGTCGCCCCAGTAGATCGCCACGTGCGAGATGTAGCCGGGGTTGGTCGGGTCGTGCCGCCAGAACAGCAGGTCGCCGGGGTGCGCCTGGGAGAGCGGCACCTGGGGGCCGGTGACCCACTGCTGATGGGTCACCCGGGGCATCCTGACCCCGGCGCGGCCGAAGGCCCACTGGACGAGCCCGGAGCAGTCGAAGCTGTCAGGCCCTTCGGCGCCCCACACGTACGGCCTGCCGAGCTTGGAGGCGGCGGCCCGCAGGGCCACGGTGAGCTGCTCGCCGGTCATGAACGCGCCGGACGGCCAGTCGCGGGCCTGGACCTGCGCCTGCGGCCGCACCGGGTTGACCAGGGCCGCCTGCGTGCCCTTGGGCAGGAGCTTGAGCACCTTGTCGCGGAGCGTGGCGGAGTCGGTCTTGGGCGCGCTGATGATGAGCGCGTTGTCGCGGGGGAGCCCCAGCTCGCGGCCGGTCTCCTTGGACACGACCGCGTCCACGGCGCCGAAGCCGGTGGTGGCGTACGCGCCGATGCGCAGCGGGCCGGCCGGGCCGTTGATCTTGCGGTGCAGGGAGAGCCCGCCGTCGTTGCCGAGCACGAACGAGACCGCGACGTCGCCCGCGGCCACGTTGTTCCACAGCGGGTCGGAGGTCGCGGTCACCTTGGGGGTGTAGGCGCGGAAGGTGGACGGCTCGACCGCCAGGGTCTGCACCCGCTTGCCGTCGAGCCTGACGCTGGCCGCGTCGGCCAGTTCCAGCGCGCGCACCCCGCGCAGGCGGGCGATCTTCCGTAACTGCGCCTGGGTGAAGGGCTTGCGGGTCACGACGAACACGTGCGGCTTGTGGAGCCTGCCCACCGGCGCCACCGGCCGCACGGTCTTGGCGTCGGCCATCAGGCTCTGCCGAGGCGTGTGCCGCGCCCGCACGGGCTCGGCGGCGGCCGGCCCCGGGGCCTCCGGCGGCTCGGCGAGCAGCAGCACGTCGGCCGTGAGCACGGCGACCAGGGTCACCACGATGAACGGGATCAGGCGACGGTGGTCACGGCGCTTGCCGGACCTCAGCAGGAAGCCGAGGTCCTGGCGGATGCCGGAACCACCGCGCATGAGTTCCGCCGGACCTTGGGGGGCCCGGCGGTGCCGTTCGGGGAGCATCAGTTGCCGATGTAGGGCACGGCCTCGAGGATCTCGACGGTGTTCTGGCGGCCGTTCGGCATGCTGTAGGTCGCCTTGTCGCCGATCTTCTTGCCGTTGATGGCGGCGCCGAGCGGTGACTTGGGCGAGTAGACGTCGATCGGCGCGCCGCTCTCCTCGCGGGAGGCGAGCAGGAAGGTGACCTCGTCGTCGTCGCCGACGAACCGGATGGTCACGGTCATGCCGGGCTCGACCACGCCGTCGGCCGCGGGGGCCTTGCCCACGCGGGCGTTGTCGATGATCTGGCGCAGATGGAAGATCCGCGCCTCCATCTTGCCCTGCTCGTCCTTGGCGGCGTGGTAGCCGCCGTTCTCACGGAGGTCGCCCTCTTCACGGGCGGCCTCGATCTTCTTGGCGATATCGACACGCCCGGGCCCCGAGAGATATTCGTACTCGGCCTTCAGGCGGTCGTACGCCTCCTGCGTCAGCCATGTGACGTTCTCATCGCGAGAGTCGGCCACGGGTTCTCCTTGCTTGCTAGGGGGCCCTGAGATCACTGAAGGTTACGTACGGTTGAATTGCGAAAGGGTAACAAGCCCGCCGCACGAACGCTTCCCCAAATGTCTCACTATACGAGATTGCAGTACTGGATGTGGACGGAAGTCGCCTCGGCGCTGGTGCCCAGGCGTTCCTTGACCTGCCTTGTACCCTCACCTCGCGGAATTCTTACTTCCTTGCTGCCCACTTCCACGTGATGGACGTCCATCGCGCGCACCCGGCACACCGCCTCGCGGTCGTCGGGCTTGCTCACCGTGAAGGTGATCTCGGCCTCCGACGGGCCGCGCACGGAGAACGACACCACTTGCGGGACCGCGCCGTTGGCGCTGCCGTTCATCGACCACATGACGTAGCCCCAGCCGCCTGCGACGATGGCCACGAGCACGCCGATGACGACGTGCACGACGAGCCGGCCGCCGCGCTCTGGACGGTCCGGGAAGTCGTCGGGTGTGCCGAGAACGGGCCCGTTCCCGACATCTCTGGTGGCCATGGTGGAATCTCCCTGCACTCCCTCGGCGTTATCCGAGACAATTGTCGCCCGCGGGGGTCATGCCCTCGCGACCGCCCAGCAGAAACTAACCTCTGTGGGCGACTGATCGGTCCCTGTCCTTGAGGAGACGTCGAGCCGTGAGTGCACCACTGAGGTTGATGGCCGTCCATGCCCACCCCGACGACGAGTCGAGCAAGGGTGCCGCGACGATGGCGCGCTATGTCCGTGAAGGCGTTGATGTGCTGGTTTGTACCCTCACGGGAGGTGAGCGCGGCTCGGTCCTGAACCCCAAGATGGAACGACCCGAGATCGTGGCCAACATCGCCGAGGTGCGCAAGGCCGAGATGGACCGGGCGCGGGAGATCCTCGGGGTGAGCCAGCGTTTCCTGGGCTTCATCGACTCGGGGTTGCCGGAGAGCGAGGAGGAGCAGCTGCCCGAGGGCTGCTTCGGCCTGCAGAAGCTCGAAGTGGCGTCGGCGCCGCTGGTGGCGGCCGTACGCGAGTTCAGGCCGCATGTGATCCTCACGTACGACGACGACGGCGGCTACCCGCACCCCGACCACATCATGACGAACAGGGTGTCGGTGGAGGCGTTCGAGGCCGCCGGCGACCCCGACCGCTATCCCGGCACCGGCGACCCGTGGCAGCCGCTGAAGCTCTACTACCACATGGGTTTCCACCGGGCCAGGTTCGAGGCGCTGCACGAGGCCATGCAGGCGCGTGACATGGGCTCGCCCTACGCCGATTGGATCTCCCGCTGGGAGGACCGGCCCGCCAAGTGGGAGGTCACCACCCGGGTGCCGTGCGGCGACTACTTCCAGATCCGCGACGAGGCCCTCATGGCGCACGCCACCCAGGTCGACCCCGACGGCTGGTGGTTCGTCTGCCCGCGCGAGCTGCAGGAGGAGATCTGGCCGACGGAGGACTACCACCTGGCCCGCTCGCTGGTCGACACCGAGCTGCCGGAGGACGACCTGTTCGCCGGCATCCACGCCGAGGAGACGTCCGCCGCCTGCCACTGAGCCGGCGGGCGGAGCACGACCTTCGGGTGGCAGACTGGAGGTGTGATGGTTCTAGCAGCAGGTGAAGTCAGTCCGGGCCTGCTCGGCTTCCTCGTGGTGGCCTTTCTCGGGTTCGCCCTCTACTTCCTGGTCAAGTCCATGAACAAGCAGATGGGCAAGATCGAGGTTCCGCACGAGCGCGAGCTCGAAGACAAGAAGGCCGACTAGTGTCCGAGGACGTCGTCGACAACCCCGAGAAGAGCCGTTTCGAGATCTTCGTGGACGGCCAGGTCGCCGGGTTCGCCGACTACCTGCTGCTGCCCACCAAGGTCGTCTTCACCCACACCGAGGTGCTGCCCGAGCACAGCGGCAAGGGGCTCGCGGGCCGGCTGATCGGCCACGCGCTCGACCTCACCCGCGACACCGGCCTGAAGGTCGTGCCCCGCTGCGAGTACGTCGCCGGCTACATCGAGCGCAACCCCGAATATCAAGACCTGGTCGACTCAGTCACGAGGTGACCAGGCGCGCTCCAGCGCCCTGGGCAGCCCCCACCAGCCGAGCGGCGTGAGCACGTCGTCCTCGTCCACGACGCCCAGCTGGGCCCAGAGCGCCACCACGGGCTCGAAGAGGCTCTCGGTCGACGACAGGTCGTCGGTGTCCGCCTCGTCGACGTCGATGTCCTCCGACTCGGCGATCAGGCGGGCGATCCGCTCCGGCGAGGCGAGCACGCCGGGCCCCATCCGGGCCAGCGCCGCCACGGCGGCCAGCCAGTCGGCGTGCTGGATCGCGCAGAGGTGGGCCAGCATCTCGTCCTCCTGGCTGACCTCGCCGTTCAGGTCGGCGAACTCCTCCAGCAGGGCGCCCTCCTCGGGCAGGTCGGAGACCGGCCCGGCGACGCCGGCGACCACCGTCAGCCACAGCTCGGTGTCGTCGTCGGGCATCACCTCGCCGTCGAAGCCGGCGCAGGCCCGCAGCACGTTGCCCGGATAGCCCGCGACGGCGAGCAGCTCGCGCAGCCGGGTCGCGGCCCGGTCGAGGTCGGCGACCGGCAGCTCGGGCTGCTTGACCAGCTCGCCCATGATGCGGCGCAGCTCCGACAGCGCGAACGCCTCCTCCTCGTCCCAGGCCGCGAAGAGCTCCTCGTCCTGCTCGTCGCTGACCGCGAAGCCGGGCACCCGCCCGTCGGGCAGCGGCGTGGCCAGCCAGCCTTCCTGCAGCTCCTCGTACGCCCGGCGGGCCCTCGGGTCGCCGGTCGCGAGCGCGTCCGGGTCGATCTCGCCCGCCCGCACCCGCTCCTCCAGGAAGGCCACGAGCAGGTCGTGCATCTCCTGGGCCACCGGGCCGCGTTCGTCCTCCTCCGGCCAGACGAAGTAGCTCGGCGTCATCAGGATCGGCTCGGTCCCGGTCGACTCGATCCACCGCTGGACGTCACCCACCGTGGCCGCGCCGGACTCGATGGCGGCCAGGGTCGTCCTGGCCGACTCCCAGAACGGCAGCGTCAGCGGGTGGCCGGCGGCCATGAGCGCCCTGCGCAGGTCGGGCAGCGCCACCAGCGCCACTCCCGAGGGCACGGCCAGCAGCGCCCGCGCCAGGTCTCTACGGGTGAGCGCGGTGGCCGGGCGGCCCGCGTGGCGGCAGACGAATTCCAGGTCCACGCTCCGTAAACTACGCCTCCGCCCTGGGCTTCCGCACCTGCCGGGCCGCCGTACGGGCATCGGCGCGTGCATTCTTCGCGCAACTGTGTAATGGTGATTACATGGCAAGTGACGAAGGCGTCGCGCAGGTGCGCGGCTGGTTCACCGGACGGCTCCCCGAAGGCTGGTTCACCGGGGCGCCCGAGATCATCAGGGATCGCGAGGAGATCGCGGTCATCGGGGCGCTGCCCGATCCGCCGGGCGACGCCGAGGAGGCCGAGCGCGCCGCGCTCGTCGAAGGGCTCATCGGCCGCTTCCGCGAGGAGACCAGGGAGCGCCGGATCGAGATCGCCAAGGAGGCCGAGCGGAGGTTCCGGCAGAAGGTCTCCTGGGGGGTCTCCTGCGCCGGTCACACTGTGATGTTCACCACACTGTCCGTGCCGGTCATGACCCGGTTGCGGCAATCGGAGCGCCAGGTGCTCGACACGCTCGTCGCCGCCGGCGTGGCCCGCAGTCGCAGCGACGCCCTCGCCTGGTGCGTCCGCCTGGTCGGCCGCAACACCGACACCTGGCTGGCCGATCTGCGCGATGCGCTGCAGCATGTGGACCGGGTCCGGGCCGAAGGGCCCGACGTGAATTCATGAGTAATGGACTAAACCATTGCCGACATTGGTTTAGACCATCGGGATTGGTATATACCAGTGCCCTGAGTTCATTCTTTTAAAACCGTTCGCGGTGGGTAGGGTCCCCCAATCGTCAAGGCCGCTGCCTGCGGTGACACCCGAGGTCGAGAGGTCTACGCCAATTGGCTTCCGGGTGTCGTCGTCGTTAATGATGAGCGAGCCCTGAGAGAGTGGAGGAGCCGCTGCCGTGTCCGTAACCGTGGAAGTCCCCGCCCCGACCAGCAATGCCGAATTGGTCGCCTGGGTCAATCAGATAGCCGCGCTTACCCAACCGGACCGGATCGAATGGTGTGATGGTTCGGAGGAGGAGTGGACGCGCCTGACCAACCTTCTCGTCGACCAGGGCACGTTCACCCGCCTCGCGAAGCGGCCCAACAGCTTCTACGCCGCCTCCGACCCGAGCGACGTCGCCCGGGTGGAGGACCGTACCTTCATCTGTTCCGAGCGCGAGGAGGACGCGGGACCGACGAACAACTGGATCGCGCCGGCGGAGATGCGCGAGACGTTCGGCGAGCTCTTCAAGGGCTGCATGCGCGGCCGCACCATGTACGTGGTGCCGTTCTGCATGGGGCCGCTCGGCGGCGAGATCTCCCAGGTCGGCGTGGAGATCACCGACTCCGCCTACGTCGCCGTGTCCATGCGGATCATGACCCGGATGGGCGAGCGCGCGCTTCGGCTCATCGAGGAGCGCGGCAGCTTCGTCAAGGCCGTCCACAGCGTCGGAGCCCCGCTGGAGCCCGGTCAGCAGGACGTGCCCTGGCCGTGCAACTCCACCAAGTACATCAGCCACTTCCCGGAGACCCGGGAGATCTGGTCGTACGGGTCCGGCTACGGCGGCAACGCGCTGCTCGGCAAGAAGTGCTACGCGCTGCGGATCGCCAGCGTCATGGCCCGTGACGAGGGCTGGCTGGCCGAGCACATGCTCATCCTCAAGCTGACCCCGCCGTCAGGCGAGGTCCGCTACATCGCGGCCGCCTTCCCGAGCGCCTGCGGCAAGACCAACCTGGCCATGCTGCAGCCCACCATCCCCGGCTGGAAGGTGGAGACCATCGGCGACGACATCGCCTGGATGCGCTTCGGCGACGACGGGCGGCTGTACGCCATCAACCCCGAGGCCGGATTCTTCGGCGTCGCGCCAGGCACCGGCGAGGTCACCAACGCCAACGCCGTCAAGACGCTCTGGGGCAACAGCATCTTCACCAACGTCGCCCTCACCGACGACGGCGACGTGTGGTGGGAAGGGCTCACCGAGGAGCCGCCCGCCCACCTCACCGACTGGAAGGGCCGCTCCTGGACGCCCGACAGCGACGAGCCGGCGGCCCACCCGAACGCCCGATTCACCACTCCCGCCTCCCAGTGCCCGACCATCGCCCCGGAATGGCAGGACCCCAAGGGCGTGCCGATCTCGGCGATCCTGTTCGGCGGACGCCGCGCCACCGCGGTGCCGCTGGTCACCGAATCGCTGAGCTGGCAGCACGGCGTCTTCCTCGGAGCCAACGTCGCCTCCGAGAAGACCGCCGCCGCCGAAGGCAAGGTCGGCGAGCTGCGCCACGACCCGTTCGCCATGCTGCCGTTCTGCGGCTACAACATGGGCGACTACTTCGGCCACTGGCTGGAGATGGGCCGGCGTGAAGGCGTCGTGCTGCCGCGCATCTACTACGTGAACTGGTTCCGCAAGAACGCCGACGGCAAGTTCATCTGGCCCGGCTTCGGCGAGAACAGCCGCGTGCTCAAGTGGATCGTGGACCGGCTCAACGGCGACGCGAAGGCCGTCCCGACGCCGATCGGGCTGCTGCCCGACACGCTCGACACCGACGGGCTCGACCTGTCGGAGGAGGACCTGCACACCCTGCTCAGCGTCGACGAGGAGGTCTGGCGCGAGGAGGCGTCGCTGATCCCGGCGCACTTCGACACGTTCGGCTCCCAGCTGCCGAAGGAGCTGTGGGAGGAGCACCAGGCGCTGCTCGACCGCCTCGGCTGATCAGTTCTTCCCGGCGCCGGTCGTCCCCGTGACGGCCGGCGCCCGGCTGTCTCCGCTCGGTGGCCGGCCCCGCTCGACCGCCTCACCCGCGCACGAGAGCATGCGCGGCAACCTCTCGCCGAGCTCGCCCGCCTGCGGGCCCTGGCGATGCTCGCGGTGGGCCTGGCGGTGGCGGGCGCGCTCGCCCTGTTCGCGTGGGCCGAGCCGTTCGGGGCCCGGCGCCGGGAACTTCGCTCTGCCGGTGTCCGTCTATCGGGTACACGGGAGGAGTGGCCCATGGAGACCTCGAACTTCTTGCTCGTCCTCGCCGGATGCGCGCTGCTGTGCGGGGGCGTCTGGCTGACGCTCCGGTCCATCCGGCTCGACCGTCGTCGCGCCGGTGTCGACCGGGCATCGTTCTCCGATCTGGATCCGTACGAGGTGGCCTTCCTGGCCGGAGGGCCGTCGAGGGTGGCCGAGACCGCCATCGCCGCCCTGGTCGACGCCGGCGAGCTGCGCGTCGCCAGGGGTGGCACGCTGCACGCCGTCGCCGGGTCGGGCCGGTCGGCCGCCGGTGTCGAGGGGGCCCTGCTCGCCGC
Organism: Nonomuraea sp. NPDC048826; assembly: GCF_043198225.1. Classification (NCBI taxonomy): domain Bacteria; kingdom Bacillati; phylum Actinomycetota; class Actinomycetes; order Streptosporangiales; family Streptosporangiaceae; genus Nonomuraea; species Nonomuraea sp. NPDC048826. The sequence continues at coordinate 201,411 of NZ_JBICUQ010000010.1, forward strand.
CGTCCGGGAGCGTCGCGGGGGCATGGGGGCGGACCACGCGCGTACGGTCGTCGCCCGCTCCGGTGAGCTGGCCGGGGTGCGCCGCCGGCTCGTGGACCTCGGCCTGGTCCACAGTCTTTCGACTCCCGGCGGGGTGCGCGCCAAGCTCACCCTGCTGCTGGCGTTCCCCGTGCTCGCGGCGGGCCTGACGGTGGCCGAGGCGGTCGCGTTCCTGCTCAACCCGGACGGGCTCACGGGGGCCGGTGTGATCGCGATGGCGGCGACCGGCCTCATCGGCTTCGGGTTCCACGCGAACGAGCGTCGCGCGCTGCGTGACGCGCCCACCGAGGCGGGCCGCCGGGCGCTGGAGGAGGTCCGGAGCCGGTACGGTCGCGGCCGGCTGCGCGCCTCGTCGGAGCCCGTGATGCCGGTGGCGCTGTACGGGCTGGGCGAGCGGAGGGACCCGAGCCTCGACGAGATCGCCGCGCGATACCGCCACCGGGGCGGCCACGGGTCGAGCGGCGGCGGCGGTGGTTACTCAGGTGGTCACTCAGGTGGTCACTCAGACGGTCACTCAGACGGCCACTCGGGCGGTGACTTCGGTGGCGGAGGCGGAGGCTGCGGGGGAGGCGGCTGCGGTGGTGGCTGAGCTTGCCCGGCTCGGGGGAGGCGGCTGCGGTGGTGGCTGAGCTGCCCCGGCTCGGGCTGGGGATCGGCTGGCGGGCCGAGATCGACCTCACCGTCGAGCGGCTGCCCGGGGTCGAGTTCGTGGAGGTCATCGCCGAGAACGTGCGGCCCGCGCGGCTGCCCGAGTCGCTGCGGGTGCTGCGCGGGCGCGGCGTCCCGGTGGTGCCGCACGGGGTCGGGCTCGGCGTCGGCGGCGCGGAGCCGCCCGACCCGGCCAGGCTGGCCCACCTCGCGGCGTGCGCGCGGGCGCTGGGGTCGCCGCTGGTGAGCGAGCACCTGGCGTTCGTCAGGGCGGGCGGCGTGGAGGCCGGTCACCTGCTGCCGGTGCCGCGCACGCGGGAGGCGCTCGACGTCGTGACCGAGAACGTGCGTCGCGCCCAGGACGCCCTGCCGGTGCCGCTCGCCCTGGAGAACGTGGCGGCGCTCTTCGGCTGGCCGGACGACGAGCTGACCGACGCCGAGTTCCTCGCCGAACTGGTCGAGCGTACGGGGGTGCTGCTGCTCGTCGACGTGGCCAACCTCCACACCAACCAGGTCAACCTCGGCCTGTCGGCGGTCGACGCGCTGGACCGGCTGCCACTGTCCCACCTGGCGTACGTGCACGTGGCGGGCGGGGAGGAGCACGACGGCCTCTGGCACGACACCCACACGGCCTCCGTTCCCGACGAGATCCTGGACCTCCTCACCGCGCTCTGCGCCCGCACGGCTCCGCCGGGGGTCCTGCTGGAGTGGGACGACGCCTACCCGAGCGACGCCGCCCTCGCCGCCGAGCTGGCCCGCGTCTCCGCCGCCGTGCGGGCGGCCGCCTCGTGACCGGCGACGCGGAGGAGCGGCGCGGGAGGCTGGCGGAGCGGCAGGAACGGCTGCTGGCCGCGCTGGTGGCCGGGGGCGAGGCGCCCGAGGGGTTCGACGCCGGGCGGCTGCGGGTGCAGGCGCGGAGCCTGGTCGCCAAGAGGAGGAGCGTGGTGGCCAGGCTGCGGCCCGACGCGGCCGCGGCGGCGGGGCGGGACCTGGTGGCGCTGTTCGACGCCTACGCGGCGGACCGGGCCGGGCCGCCGTCCGGGTACCGGGCCGACGCCGACGACTTCGCGGACTGGCTCCGGCGCCAGGGCAGGATGCGGCCCGCGGAGAGGAAACCCTGGTGGTCGCGCGTCCTGCGCCGCCGGTCGTGACGGCGCGACCATGGCATCACGCGCACCACGGTCGGGGGATTCCTTCCGAGGGAGGCCGTCATGGCATTCATGATCGCGTTGTTCGCCGTCGTGGCCGTCGCCGTCTGTCTGCACGTTTCCGTGGTCGGCACCGCGTCGTTGGCGGACGACGCGTACAGGGAGATGCGGGGCAGCGTGCGGCGGGGGCGGGGCGAGCTCGGCACGTACGAGCTGGGCTACCTGGCGGGCGGGCCGCTGCGGGTGGTGAACACCGGCCTGGCCGCGCTGGTGGGCCAGGGGCGGCTCCGCCTGTCCAGGGGCGGGACGCTGCACCGGGTGGCCGGCTCCGACTGGCCGGCCGACGAGGTCGAACGGGCGCTGCTCGGCGCCGTCGAGCGGCACGGCGGGCGGCGCGGCGTGCCGGAGGTGCGGCGGGAGGTGTCGCGCGGGCCGGAGGTGGAGGCGGTGCGGCGCCGGCTCGTGGACCAGGGGCTGCTGGTGGGCGACGACGAGCTCTCCCGGGCCCGTCAGCTGCTCCGTGATCTCCGCCGCCGGGTCTGGCTGACGCTGGGCGCGGCGGCCGTCGCCGGGCTCGGCGTGGTGCCGGTGGCCGTCTGGGTGTCGGCCGACGCGGCGTTCGTGCTGTTCGGCGGCATGCTGTTCTTCGTCGTGACGGGGGTCAGGGGGTTGCGCGGGTACCGCCGCAAGACCGCGCTGATGGAGAACCTGCTCACGCGCGCGGGCAGCGACCGGCTGCTGGCGGCCAGGGAGACCTACGGGGAGCGAGGCGGTCTCCCGGACCTGGTGTACGCCCCGGTGGCGGTGTACGGGCTGGGCGTGGTGGGGGACGCCCAGCTCAAGGCGGAGCTGGCCAGGACGGAGGACGGCGCGGCGGGCTGCGGAGGAGGCGTCTGCGGCGGCGGCGCCGGTGAGGGCGCGGGCGCGTTCGGCGGCGGTGACTTCGGCTCCGGCGGCGACCCGGGCTCGGCGGGCGGCGGAGGAGGGGGAGACGGCGGCGGCTCCGGCTGCGGCGGGGGCGGCTGCGGTGGCTGCGGTGGCTGCGGGGGCGCCTGACGGCCCGCCGGCTCTCTTGCCCGGCTGTCCCGTACATCCTAGGTTTTGCCTGTGATTGTCGACGCGCACCAGCACTTCTGGGACCTCGAGACCGGCGAGTACCCCTGGCTGACCCCCGACTCGGGCGTCCTCTACCGCACCTACGGACCCGAGGATCTGGTTCCGGAGCTGCGGACGGTCGGGGTGGACCGGACCGTGCTGGTGCAGGCGGCCGACTCCTACGCCGAGACGGACGCGCTGCTCGCGCACGCCGACGCCCATCCGTTCATCGCCGGAGTCGTCGGATGGATCGACCTGACCGATCCGGCCGAGGCGGCGGCGGCACTCGACCGGTACCGGACGCGCCCGAAGTTCGTAGGCGTCCGCCATCTGATCCACGACGAGCCCGATCCCGACTGGCTCGTGCGCGAAGGCGTGCTGGAGTCGCTGGGCCTGCTGGCCGCGGCCGGGCTCCCGTTCGACGTGGTGTCGCTGCTGCCCCGGCACCTGGACCACGTGGTGACCGTGGCCGAACGCCATCCCGGGCTGAAGCTGGTCGTCGACCATCTGTCGAAGCCGCGGATCAAGGACCACGCGTGGGAGCCCTGGGCCACGCAGATCGCCGCCGCGGCCGCGTGCCCGAACGTCTTCGCCAAGGTGTCGGGCCTGGTCACCGAGGCCGACCACGAGCGGTGGACGGTGGAGGACCTGCGCCCGTACGTGGAGTACGCGGTCGAGCGGTTCGGCCCCGAGCGGCTGATGTTCGGCAGCGACTGGCCGGTGGCGCTGCTCGCGGCCGACTACGCGACGGTCTGGCACGTGACGCACGCGCTGCTCGGCGGTCCCGGCGCCGAGCAGGTCTTCGGCGGCACCGCCGTCCGCTTCTACGGCCTTGACCAGGAGATTCACCCGCCTTCGTGAGGGAAGGGACACGGCGTGGTGGGACTACGCTGCGCCGACGGCTCCCTTCTCTTCGTGACTCCGGTGCCCTGCAAGGACAGCGCGGGCAGGCCGTACGAGGTCACTCTGGAGCTGTGCCGTGACGGCGTCCCGTACGGCACCGTCGGGGAGCGGTGCGCCTGGCGGCTGGCCAGGCTGGCGCGGGGGGTCGAGGCGGCGCGCGGCGACCACGCGCAGGCGCGGAGGTGGCCGGATCCCGACGACCGGTTCCCGCCCGGCGAGGGCGGCCAGGAGTTGTTCTCGTTCCGGTATCACAGCAGGTGGGGCGGCGTGACCGGAGGGGAGCTACGCTGTTCGCTGCGTACCATCCCCCTCTGGACGACCCGGCCGGAGCAGCACGGCGAGTGGCGGCTGACCCGCAGGGCCTACGTGGAGGCGTGGGGCGTGAGCGGTCTGGGCACGCGGGCGATCCTCACCTCGGGCGAGCTGGCGGCGTTCGTCCGCGCTCTGGTGGTCGAGGCCGAAGGCTGTCTGGCCACGACAGACCCGGGCAAGGTCCGCGTTACGGGCACAGGCACGGGCGAAACGCGGTGATAATGGCCTGTCAGGTCTTCCGACCGACATACGGCAGCGCTGGGGAGGGACTCCGTGAGCCTGCGCGACCTGGTCTACCGGCTGTACGAGCGCCGGCTGGAGGCCAAGCTGTCCAAGGACAGCATCCCCCGGCACGTCGGGGTGATCATCGACGGCAATCGCCGCTGGGCGCGTGCCATGGGCATGACCGATGTCGCCAAGGGGCATCGCAAGGGCGCCGACAAGATCTCCGAGCTGCTCACGTGGTGCCGCGAGACCGGGGTCGAGGTCGTCACCGTCTGGATGCTGTCCAACGACAACCTCAACCGGCCGCCCAACGAGCTGGAGCCGTTGCTCCGCATCATCGAGGACGTCGTGCAGGAGCTGGTCGACCAGGGCTGGCGGATCAGCCCGGTGGGCGCCCTGGACCTGCTGCCGGACCGCACGGCCAATGTCCTGAAGAATGCAAAAGAAGTGACATCACACCGTCCCGGCCTGATTGTGAACGTTGCAGTTGGGTATGGAGGAAGGCGTGAGATTGCCGATGCGGTGCGCTCACTCCTGCAAGAGCAGGCGAGCAAGGGCGCGAGCATCGAGGACCTCGTCGAGGGTCTCGATGTCGAACACATCGCGGAGCATCTCTACACTCGCGGCCAGCCCGACCCGGACCTCCTCATCCGGACCTCGGGCGAGCAGCGCCTGTCGGGCTTCATGTTGTGGCAGAGCGCTCACTCAGAGTTCTACTTCCACGAGGCCTACTGGCCGGACTTCCGCAGGGTGGACTTCCTGCGAGCCCTGCGGGATTACGCCGCGAGACACCGGCGTTACGGTTCCTAACGGGACATCCTGGTACTCAGGACGTAACGTTGGAAGTGTTCGGCCGAAGGCCGGACATTCCGGAAAGGGCCCGCCTTTGCGCCGATACCAGCCGAGGGGGCCGGAATCCGGCGCCGACGGCTGGTCGGGGACGCGGGTCCGGTCCGATTCCCGCCTCGTCTGCAGGGTGCCCGTCCGCACGGGCGCCCGGGGGAGAACGTGTGGCAGTGTCCTCGAGCAACCCTACGACCAGTCCCGCCAAGCGCACCTACGTGCTCGACACCTCGGTCCTGCTGGCCGACCCGGCGGCGATGACCCGCTTCGCGGAGCACGACGTCGTCCTGCCGATCGTCGTCATCACGGAGCTTGAGGGGAAGCGGCATCATCCGGAGCTGGGCTACTTCGCGAGAAAGGCCCTGCGTTACCTGGATGAGCTGCGGGTCGAGCACGGCCGGCTGGACGAGCCGATGCCCACTGGGGAAGGCACGATCAGGGTCGAGCTCAATCACAGCGATCCATCCATCCTTCCGGTCGGTTTCCGCCTGGGCGACAACGACACCCGCATCCTCACCGTGGCCCGCTCGCTGGCCGCCGAGGGTCAGGACGTGGTGCTCGTCTCCAAGGACCTGCCGATGCGGGTCAAGGCGGCCTCGATCGGCCTGGCGGCCGAGGAGTACCGCGCGGGGCTGGTCATCGAGTCCGGCTGGACCGGGATGGCCGAGATCCAGGTGACGGCCGAGGACGTCGAGTCGCTCTTCGACTCCGGCACCGCCGAGCTCGACGAGGCCAGGGACCTGCCCGCGCACACCGGCCTGCGGCTGCTGTCGGCCAACGGCTCGGCGCTCGGCCGGGTCCAGCCCGACAAGTCGGTGCGGCTGGTGCGCGGCGACCGCGAGGTGTTCGGCCTGCACGGCCGCTCCGCGGAGCAGCGCATCGCGCTGGAGCTGCTGATGGACCCGGAGATCGGCATCGTGTCGCTGGGCGGCAGGGCCGGCACCGGCAAGTCGGCGCTCGCCCTCTGCGCGGGCCTGGAGGCCGTCCTGGAGCGCCGCCAGCACCGGAAGGTCGTCGTCTTCCGCCCGCTGTACGCGGTGGGCGGTCAGGAGCTGGGCTACCTGCCGGGCACCGAGGGCGAGAAGATGGGCCCCTGGGCGCAGGCGGTCTACGACACGCTGAGCGCCGTCACCTCGCCCGAGGTGATCGAGGAGGTGCTCGACCGCGGCATGCTCGAGGTGCTGCCGCTGACCCACATCCGCGGGCGCTCGCTGCACGACGCGTTCGTGATCGTGGACGAGGCCCAGTCGCTGGAGCGCGGGGTGCTGCTGACCGTGCTCAGCCGCATCGGCGCCAACTCCCGCGTGGTGCTCACCCACGACATCGCCCAGCGCGACAACCTGCGCGTCGGCCGGCACGACGGCGTGGTGGCGGTGGTGGAGAAGCTCAAGGGCCACCCGCTGTTCGCGCACGTCACGCTGACCAGGTCCGAGCGCTCGCCGATCGCCGCGCTGGTCACGGAGATGCTGGAGGACATCACCATCTAGCCGCGGGCCGGCTCACCTGAGCTTGCCGCACGTGAGACCGCTCTCCGTCACCGGGGGGCGGTTCTCATATCTCCGTACGATCTTGACTTCCTGGATGGCCGTGTCCTGCTGGGCGGTGCACACGATCTGGGCCATGGCGATCTTGCTGAGCGTCCCGTCGCCCTTCACGTACACGGTCAGGGTGGAGGTCCTGGGCAGTTTGACCTCGTCGCGCTGGATGGGGTTGAGCGAGTCCTCGATGCCGTCGAAGGAGAAGCCGTGCAGGGCGGTGTCCAGGTCGCCGAGCTGCCGGGTGGAGGCGGCGAAGAGGGCGCGCAGGAGGCTCTCCACCGAGGCGGTCCTGACGTCGGCGGGCTCCATGGTCAGCTCGCCGTCCTTGAGCAGGTAGATGGTCTTGGACGGGGGCGGGACCTCGATGACGGGCGCCGGGGCCCGCTCGATCACGTCCGTGGGCGGGATGCCGCACGCGGTGGCGCCCAGCAGCACCGCCACGGCGCCCAGGATGACGGCTGCGGCCCTCATGCGTGCGGGAGCCAGACGGTGAAGAGGGTGCCGGGGTTCTGCGCGCGTACGGAGATCGTGCCGCCGTGCAGGTGCACGTTGGCGCGCGCGATGGACAGGCCCAGGCCGCTGCCCTGGCTTCTGGTGCGGCCCGCGCCCGCCTTGAAGAAGCGGTCGAAGACGTGCGGCATCGCCTCGGGAGGGATGCCCTTGCCGTGGTCGCGCACCTTCACCTCCAGGCCGTTCTCGGTGCCCCTGGCGCTGACCATCACCGGCGGGGCGCCGTGCTTGAGCGCGTTGCCGACCAGGTTGGCGACGATCACGTCGAACCTGCTCGGGTCGAGGTTGACGACCAGGCCGCCGGGGGCGTTGACCCGCACCTGGTCGCCCCAGCCGCGCACCTCCAGGCAGTCCTGGATCGTGTCGGCCACGTTCACCGGCTCCAGGCTGAGCGTCGCGGTGCCGGCGTCGAACCTGCTCACCTCGATGAGGTGCTCGACCAGCTCGCGCAGCCGCTCGATCTCGTGCAGCACCAGCCGCACCGCCTCCGCCGGGGCGTCGGGCAGCCGGTTGGCCTCCTCGTAGAGCATGTCGGCCACCGCGGTCATCGCGGTGAGCGGGGTGCGCAGCTCGTGCGAGACGTCGGCGACGAACCGGCGCGACATGGCCTCCAGCGAGCGCAGCTCCGACACGCTCAGCTCCAGCGCCGCCGCCGCGTCGTTGAACCTGGCGGTCAGCTCGGCCAGCTCGTCCTGGCCGTGCACGGGCAGGCGGGTGTCCAGGCGGCCCTGGCCGAGCGCCTGCGCGGCCGCGCTGAGCCGCGCGACGGGCCGCAGCACCTGGCGGGCCGACAGCAGCGCCAGCACCAGGGCGATGAGCACGATGGCCGCCCCGCCCTGGGTCATCGTGGTGCGCAGGGTGGCGAGCTGGCTCTCCTCGTCGCGCATCGGGAAGAAGACGAACGCGCGCAGGCCGGTGGCCTCGGGCTCCTGGCCGTTGTCGCGGTAGACGGCGGAGCCGACGATGAGCCAGAGCTCGTTGTGCACCGTCTTGCGCTGGGTGACCACGAACCGCTTGGCCCGGCCGTGCAGCTCGTTGGGCACGTCGTTCAGCGTCATCGGGCCGTCGGCGTGCAGCAGGTCGCCGTACTCGATGACGACGCTGCGCCCCGGGCCGTCCAGCGCGTCGGCGAGGTCCGCCAGTTCCCTGATGCCGGGCTCGGCCTCGCCCTGCCGCAGCCGGCCGATGGGGAAGGTGATCCGGTTGAGCTCCCGGGTCACCAGGTCGATGGCGGTGTCCTCGGCCCGCTTGACCAGCGCCGACTTGGCCAGCTCGAACCCGATGGTGGCCACCAGGACGGAGGCGGTGATGGCGACCAGGGTGAAGAAGAAGACGAGACGGGCGCGGAACCCGGTGGGCAGCCTGATCACGGAGGGCTGAACCGGTAGCCGAAGCCGCGCACCGTGTGGATGAACACCGGCTCGGCGGGCCTCGGCTCGATCTTCGCCCGCACCCGCTGCACGCAGGCGTCGACCAGCCGGGAGTCGGCGACGTGCGTGTGGTCCCAGACCGAGCGCAGCAGGTAGCGCCGGTTGAGCACCTGGCCGGGGTGGCGGACCAGCTCCAGCAGCAGGCGCAGCTCGGTGGGCGTGAGGTGGATCTCCTTGCCGGCCAGCGTGACCTTCAGCGCGCCCCGGTCGATCACCAGGTCGCCGAACGTGATGCGGTCGGAGGCGGCGGACTCGGCCCGGCGCAGGATGGCCCTGATCCGGGCGTCCAGGACGCGCGGCTCGACCGGCTTGACCACGTAGTCGTCGGCGCCCGCCTCCAGGCCGACCACGATGTCCAGGTCGTCGCCGCGCGCGGTGAGGAGGATCACGGGGAGCTGGTCGAGCTTGCGGATGCGCCGGCACACCTCGACGCCGTCGATCCCGGGCAGCATGACGTCCAGGATCGCGATCTCCGGGCGGCGCGCCCTGATGTGGTCGAGGGCCTCCTCGCCGGTCGTGTACGAGGTGACCGAGTGCCCTTGGCGGGACAGGGCGAGTTCGAGCGCCGTACGCACCGAGGGGTCGTCTTCGACCAGGAGAATGCCAGCCACCTGCACATTATTGTGCTATGAGGTGTATGCCCGCGTTCTGTGACGAAACTGTGACGTGCTGCTCATCCGGTACTTAACCGACTCCCTGACGCTGAAAGCGGGCTATGTCTCGCTTCGGGTGCCCGCAGGGCCGCAGAATTCGGTGTGACGAAAATCACACGCATCAGAAAGTCCGGCTTACCTGCTGGTTAGCCAAGGGAGTGCCAAGCAAATCCACCGTTTCGGTTGCGGAGCACCCCCTAGGTCAGGGCAAGCTCATGGACCGTGAGCCCAGGTCCGAGAGTGAGCGAGCGCCCCACGCGCCAAGCCGAGCGTGCGGCGCGCAAGCGTTCGCGGCTGAGCCCCAAACACGTGGCGATCATCGGCCTGTCCGCCGTGGTCGTGGTCGGCGGCGGCGGATACGTCGCCTACCGAGCGGTCGAGAACGCCAACCGCCCGCCGTCCGACGGGCCCTCGCTGGCCGAGCTGGCCCGCCTGGCCAGTGGCGACATGTCCGGCGCCGACCCCGAGACCGACCAGCTCAAGGCCGCCGCCGTGCAGGCGTACAAGGCCGACAGGCTGAAGGAAGGGCGCAAGGGCAACGACCCGCTCGACACGATCATCATCAAGAAGAAGGCGCCCGGCGGCGACGGCTACCCGCCCGCCAACTTCCCGCCCGGCAGCACCCCCTCGCCCGGCTCCAACAAGGCCGTCGCCAAGGAGATGCTCGCCTCCTTCGGCTTCGGCGTCGACCAGTGGGGCTGCCTGGAGAGCCTCTGGCAGAAGGAGAGCGGCTGGAACGAGCGGGCGATGAACCGCTACTCCGGCGCGTACGGCATCCCGCAGTCGCTGCCCGGCACCAAGATGGCCAGCGCGGGAGCCGACTGGCAGACCAACCCCGCCACCCAGATCAAGTGGGGTCTCGGCTACATCAAGGGCCGTTACGGCACCCCGTGCGCCGCCTGGGGGCACTCCCAGGCCAGGGGATGGTATTAACAGGCCATCTTTCCTCCTGTAATCGGCAAGCCGTCACGCCCCCGCGGAAGGGACCGCGCACGCTGGCCGCATGGGTGTGAAGGTCAGCGTGATCGTCAATGTCCACAACCCGGGTGATACGGCCGATCCGTGCATCCGCTCGACGCTGGAACAGACCCTCCCGGCGGACGAGTACGAAGTGATCTTCGTGGACGACGGGTCCACGGACGGGATAGCGGAACGGCTCGACACCATCGCCGCCGTCCGCAGGAACGTGCGCGTGTTGCACCTGCCGCACACGGGTTCCCCCATGCGCGGGCGCAACGTCGGCATCGCCGCCGCCAAGGGCGACTACGTCTTCCTGCTCGGCCAGCAGGACCGGCTGGCCCGCGAGGCGCTGGAACGCATGCACGAGCGGGCGGTGGAGACCGACGCCGACGTGCTCGCCGGGCGGCTGGTGCGCGACGGCGGGCCGCCGATGACCGCCTTCGACCGCAGCAAGGCCCGCGCCGACATCCTGCGCGACCGGCTGCTCACCCTGCTCACCCCGCACAAGCTCTACCGCCGCGCCTTCCTGGAGGAGCACGAGCTGGGCTTCGCGGTGCCCGGCGGAGCCATCGCCGAGCAGGCGTTCGTGGTCCGCGCCTACCTGCGGGCCAAGGTGGTCGCGGTGCTGGCCGAGCAGGTCTGCTGCCACCTGGGCGGCCGCGAGGTGATCACCGAGGAGCCGCGCACCGCCGTGCGCGAGCTGCGGGCCCTGCTCGGCGACATCGACGGGTACGTGGGCGAGGGCCGCCAGCGGGACCGGATGTACGCGTACTGGTTCCGCTCGGCGGTGCTGCGGCCGTTCCTGACGACCGCGTTCGCCGGCTCCTCCATCGACCGCGGCGCGTACTTCCGCATGGTCCAGGAGCTCGTCACCGAGCGCTTCCCCGAGCGGCTGGACCGCTACCTGCCCGTCCAGCTCAGAGCCGTGGCGTCGCTCATCAGGATCGGGCGGCTGGACCAGCTCGTCATGCTGGCCAACTCCTCGCGGCGGGCCGGGCTGCGCGCCGACCTGACCGAGGTCCGCTGGGACGCGCACGTGCTGGTGCTCGGGCTGAGCGTGGAGGTGCTGAGCGGGGAAGGCCGGCCGGAGCGGTTCGTGACGGACGGCGACCGGCTGCTCTGGAAGCCGCCGCGCGCCGTCGACGTCCGGCTGCTGCCGGAGAGCGTCCTCGACGTCACCGGCGCCGTCGAGCGCGCCCGCATCGAGGTCTACCTGCGCCACTCCGGCACCGGTGACGTGCACTTCCTGCCGGTCGCGTACCAGGTGGAGAAGGCACAGGACGGGCGCAGGCACGCCCGCGTGCGGATCCTCGGCGAGGCCAGGGTGGACGTGACCGCGGCCGCGCACGGCGAGCCGCTGCGGCCCGGCCAGTGGGAGGTCCACGTGCGCATGTTCGGCGGCGCCCACCAGGCCAGGAGCCGGGTGCGGCGGCCTGACGGGCCGCTCAACTGCCTCGGCGTGCTCGCCCAGCGGCCCAGGACGCGGCTGGTGGTGCCGTGCTGGACCGACACCGGCGAGCTGGGGCTGGCCGTCGAGCCGCGCTCGTTCACCGAGTCGATCGCGCTGGTGTCACCCGGGGTGAACGTCAAGCTGCTGGGCGAGCACCTGTGGGTGGTGCTGCCGGTGCCGTACGTGCCGCCGAGCGGCGGGCCGCCGCTGGAGCTGGTGCTGCGCACGGGCGGGCGGCGCGAGCGCGAGGTGGCGGCCCCCGCGCTGGTCGAGGCGGGGGTGCCCGGCAGGCTGGCCGGGCAGCTCGTGGCCAAGGTGCCCGTCAAGCGCCGGATGCCCGGCAGGGACAACCTGGGCCCCGGCGTCTGGCTCGCGACGCTGCGCGACGCGGACGAGGAGATCGGGCTCAGGTTCGCGGTGGAGCTGCGGCACGGCAAGGCGGTGGCGCGGCCGGCCACCGCCGTAACCCCGGAACGGCGCTTCCCGCTGGCCCGCGACACCGCCTGGCGGCGGCTGGCCCGCCGGCTGCCCGGCGCGCGCCGGCTCATCCGGCTGGCGCGCGCGGGCAAGCACCGCTACCTCAAGGACTGACCCAGTCCTCCAGCTCCGCGAAGGCGTCGCGGAACACCGGCAGCAGCGGCCTCAACCGGTCCGGGTACACGTCCACCAGGCTGTCGAGATGGTTGCCGCCCTCGACCCGGTGATAGCGGAACGGGCGGTGCGGGCCGACCATGCCGGCGTACACGTCGGAGGAGCGCGAGATCGGCAGCAGCGTGTCCAGCGTGCCGTGGATCGTGATGAGCGGCTTGGTGATCCGGCCGGTCAGCGCGATCTTCGCCATCGCCCCGTACGGCTTGCGCGCGTGGTAGTCGTAGTCCTCCGGCGCCCCGGTGTACGACGGGTCCAGCTCCCGCTGGTAGAGCTGCTGGGTCAGCTCCCAGTAGTACTGCCGGTGGAACGGCCAGAGGAACTCCGAGCCCGGCTCGAACCCGGCGGCGCGCACCCCGGCGGGGTCCGGGTACGCCTTCAACGCCGGCGGCAGGAAGGTGAGCAGGTTGTCGCCCTTGAGCCGCCAGAGCGTGCCCTCCCAGTCGAGTCCGCCGTCGTAGAGGTGGCCGCGGTTCTCCAGCTGCCACCTGACGAGATAGCCGCCGTTGGAGATGCCGGCCATGAGCGTGCGGCGCGGGGCCTTGCCGTAGTGCTGCCTGAGGACCTTCTTGGCGGCCACGGTGAGCTGGGTGACCCGGTCGTTCCACTCGGCGATCGCGTCGCCGGGGCGGCGGCCGTCCAGGTGGAAGTCCAGGCCGGTGTTGCCCTTGTCGGTGGCCGCGAACGCGTACCCCTTGGCCAGCACCCAGTCGGAGATCGTGTAGTCGTTGGCGTACTGCTCCCGGTTGCCGGGGGTGCCGGTGACGACCAGGCCGCCGTTCCAGTCGTCGGGCAGGCGGATGACGAACTGGGAGTCGTGGTTCCAGCCGTGGTTGGTGTTGGTCGTGGAGGTGTCGGGGAAGTAGCCGTCGATCTGGACGCCGGGCACGCCGGTCGGGTTGACGGTGCCGGAGGCGTGCAGGCCCGCGTAGTCGGCCGGGTCGGTGTGCCCGGACAGGGTGGTGCCGGCGGTGGTCAGGTCGGCCAGCTCGGCGACCACGGCGTGTTCGGCCCCCGGCACGATCGGGCCGCCCGCGGCGGCCGGGACCGGCTGCCCGGCCACGAGCAGGCTCGCCACCAGGGTCAACGCGCTGATCATCAGGACTCCCCGAGGTGCTCGGTGAGCAGGCGGACGAACGCCTCCGGGTGCTCCAGGTGCGGGCTGTGGCCGCAGTCGTCCAGCACCGCCTCGCGGTAGCGGCCGTAGCGGTCGAGCACCGTCCGGGTCTGCGTGACCATGGGCTGCGCGGGGGTGCCGGGCGAGCCGGGCACCACGCCCAGCGCGCCCAGGTGGGCGAGGTCGAACATCGAGGCGTCGGAGACGATCAGGTCGTCGGCGCCCCTGATCCACAGGATCGGCGGCTTCGGGTCGATCGCGTGCAGGTCGTCCAGCCGGAAGCAGGTCGGCGCCATCGTGTTGAGCACGCCCGTCTTGCCGGGCGCGACGTGCGGCCAGGCGTCCGAGGTGGCCGCGTCGCCCGGGTAGTTGCCCTCGCCGGTGCGGGTGGTGAGCATGGCGCGGACGTAGAAGTCCTCGTCGGGGACCGGGTTCTTGACGTACGTGGCGCGGAAGACCGAACGCGGGGAGGTGGGCGCCTCGTCCGACAGGTCGCCCGCCGCCAGCCGCGCGACGAAGTCCGGGTTGGCGCCGCCGGCGCCCGCCCCGGCGCCGTCGGGATGGGTGATCCGCCCGTCGGCGCCCTCGGTGCCGCCGAACCCGTACGGCGAGACCGGGTTGACCAGGGTGACGCTCCGGACGGCGGCCGGGCGGTCACGCAGCAGCTGCATCACCACGCCGCCGCCCATGCTCCAGCCGACCAGGTGCACCGGGGCCAGGTCCAGCGCCTCGACCAGCTCGGCCACGTCGTCGGAGAAGTCGCGCAGCCCCCGGGTGGCGTCGACCGGGAGCGCGTCGGTCTCGCCGAACCCGCGCAGGTCCACCGCGAGCGGCCGGAAGCCGCCGGGCAGCGCGGCCATGGTGTCGCGCCAGAAGGCGGCGGAGGAGACGTTGCCGTGCACGAAGAGCACCGGGTCGCCGGTCGTCCTGCCGTCGGCGGTCATCACGTGCTGGGTGAGCCTCGGGGTGGTGATCTTCATGTCCGGATCCTCTCGGCCAGGTCGCGACCCTGCGTCTCCTTGGCGGCGTAGACCGCGACGAGCGTGATGACCGCCGCCAGCGCAAGGTAAAGGGAGATGAAGAAGCTGCTGCCGAAGTCGCGGAGCAGCGCCACGGCGATCGCCGGGGCCAGCGCCCCGGCCACGATCGCCGACAGCTGGGCGCCGATCGAGACCCCGGTGTATCTCATCCTGGTCCCGAACAGCTCGGAGAAGAAGGCCGCCTGCGGACCGTACATCATGCCGTGGAACAGCAGACCCACGGTGACCGCGAGCGTGATCGCCAGGAAGTTGCCGGTGTCGATCAGCGGGAAGAACGCGAAGATCCACACGCCGACCCCGGCCGCGCCGGCCAGGTAGATCGGGCGGCGGCCGAACCGGTCCGACAGCGCGCCCCACATGGGGATCGTGACGAAGTGGACGGCGGAGGCGACCAGCACCGCCGTGAGCACGGTCGAGTTGTTCACGCCGGTGTTCTTGGCGTAGGTGATGACGAACACGGTGATCAGGTAGAAGGAGATGTTCTCGGCCATCCGCGCGCCGATCGCGACCAGCACGTCCCTCCGGTGGTGCCGCAGCACGCCCACGATCGGCGGCGCCTTCTCCGGCTCGGCCTGCTGGAAGACGGGCGACTCGGTGATCGTCAGCCGGATCCAGAGCCCGACCAGCACCAGCACGCCCGACAGCAGGAACGGGATGCGCCAGCCCCAGGCGAGGAACTGCTCCTCCGGCTGCCAGGCGGCCAGCGCCGCCAGCACGCCGGTGGCCAGCAGGTTGCCGCCGGGGGCGCCCGCCTGCGGCCAGGAGGCCCAGAAGCCGCGCCGGCCGGCGTCGCCGTGCTCGGAGACGATCAGCACCGCGCCGCCCCACTCGCCGCCCAGCGCGAAGCCCTGCACCAGGCGGAGCGCGGTGAGCAGCAGCGGCGCCGCCGCGCCGATGCCGGTGTAGGTGGGCAGGCAGCCCATGAGGAACGTGGCGCCGCCCATCATGAGCAGGCTGACGACGAGCAGCGACTTGCGGCCGAACCGGTCGCCGAAGTGACCGAACACCAGCCCGCCGAGCGGGCGGGCCACGAAGCCGACGGCGTAGGTGAGGAACGCCAGCAGCGTCCCGGTGAGCGGATCGGACTCGGGGAAGAACAGCGTGTTGAACACGAGTGCGGCTGCCGAGCCGTACAGGAAGAAGTCGTACCACTCGATCGTGGTGCCGATCAGACTGGCGCCGACGATCTTCTTGATGGATGTGGGGGCCATGCCGTCACGCTAGGGAGTGACCGGCGTCACTCATATGGGCCGAGGACCCACACTCTGCCTGGTGCCTGTGTGGCCGAGCAGGTGCAGGCGGAGCGCCAGCTGGATCTCCAGTGCCCGTTCCGGCTCCTGCCACCCGTCGCCGAGCAGCTTGCCGACCCGGTCCAGCCGCTGGGTGACGGTGTTCACGTGGATGTGCATGACCTCGGCCGTGCGCGAGGGCGAGCCGCCGGTGCCGAAGTACGCCGCGAGCGTGGCGGTCAGCGCGGTGCCGCGGCGGGCGTCGTACTCGATCACCGGGCCGATCGCGGACGCGACGAAGCCGCGCACGTCGCGGCCCTCGCCGATGAGCAGCCCGACGAAGCCGAGCTCGGCGGCGCTCGCGCCGTCGCCCGACCGGCCGAGCGCCACCAGCGCGTCCGCGCAGCGGCGCGCCTCGCGGTACGCGGCCGCGACGCCGCCCGTCTCTTCGGTTCTCCCGGCGGGGACGGCTCGGTCCGGGTACGCCGGTGGGGGAGCCGGCGCGTCAGGCGGCGGCTCGCCGACGCGGGCCGCGCCCGCCGTCGCGGGGGCGTGCAGCGTGGCGCTCAGCTCGGCGGCCACCCGCTGCGCGAGCGGGCCGGCGTCGGTGCCGGGCAGCAGCAGCACCACCTCGTCGCCGCGCCCCGCGGCCAGGCCGCGCCGCAGCGCCGCCTCCGACGAGGCCCAGAACGCGGCCCGCTCCCGCTGCCCGTCGTGCCGGGCCACGACCACGACGTGCGGCGCGGACAGGTCCACGCCCAGCCGGTGCGCCCGGTCGTGCAACCCCGGCGAGCCGGGCCGGGAGATCAGGTCGTCGAGCAGCTCGCCGCGTACCCGCCCCTCGGCCTCCGCCACGCTCCTGCGGAACAGCAGCAGCAGCGCGCAGACCAGCGCGGCCCGCTCCAGGATGCGCTCGTCGGCGTCGTCGCTGCGCAGCACCAGCGTGCAGAGCGGCGCGCCGCCGACGTCCACCGACGCGATGCGCAGGTCGCCCCTGCGCACGGTACGGCCGAGCGCGCGCGAGGCCTGCGCCGCCTCGAACACCCCGGCGTCGAACCCGGTCGCGTCGCCCACGAGCGGCCTGCCCAGGTCGTCGAGCACGGCCAGCTCGCCGCCGAGCACGTCCGTCACCACGGCCGCGACGTCCTCGATGCCGCCGCCGCGCAGCACCAGCGAGGTCATCCGGTCGTGCGCCGTCGCCGCCCGCTCGACCGCCTCGGCGTGCTCCCTGGCGGTGCGGTGCGCCTGCGACAGCTCCTCCAGCGCGTTCCTGGTCTCCTGCAGCAGCCGGGCGTTGTCGATCGCCACCGCGGCGTGCGCCGCCAGGCTGCCCAGCAGCGAGACCTCCTCCTGGTGGAACGGCCGGGCGCTGCGGTTGGCCGCGAACAGCACGCCGATCACCCGCTGACCCAGCCGCAGCGGCACGCCCAGGATCGCGACCAGGCCCTCCTCGGTGACGGCCTCGTCGATGTCGTGCTTGTGGCGGAACCGGGCGTCGGCGAAGTAGTCGGCGGTCGCGTACGGGATCGCGGTCTGCGCCACCAGCCCGCCCAGCCCGGAGCCCATGGCCAGCCGGAGCGAGCGGAACTTGGCCGAGATCGAGCCGTCGGTGACCCGCATGTAGGTGTCGCCGCGGTCGGGGTCGTGCAGCGTCAGGTAGGCGGTGTCGGTCGCCAGGAGCTGCCTGGCCCGGTGCACGATCGCCTCCAGCACCGCGTCCAGGTCGCGCAGCGCCGACAGGTCGCCGGCGGTGTCGTAGAGCGCCGACAGCTCGGCCTCGCGCCTGGCCCTGCGGCGCAGCAGCTCGCGCACCCTGAGCGCCTCGACCTTGGCGCGTTCGAGCTCCTCGACGGCCGCCGGGTCCGCGCCGGCGGCCCTGGCCTCGACGACGGGCCCCTCGAACTCGACCGCCGACGCCTCCCTGGCCAGGAGCTCCAGGAAACGCCTGGTCATCGCCGCCGTCCAGGGATCACTAGCGCGCCGTCCAGCCGCCGTCGACCGGCAGCGACACGCCGGTGACGAACGAGCCGCCCGGCCCGCACAGGTAGGCCACCAGCTCGGCCACCTCCTCGGGCTCGATCAGCCGCTTGATCGCGGCGGGCCGCAACATGATGTCCTCGACCACCTCGTCGGGGCTGATGCCGTGCACCCTGGCCTGGTCGGCGATCTGGTCCTCGACCAGCGGGGTGCGCACGTAGGCGGGGTTGACGCAGGTGGAGGTCACGCCGCGCGACGCCCCTTCGAGCGCCAGCGTCTTGGAGAACCCCTCCAACGCATGCTTCGCCGTCGTATAAGCCACTTTGTACGGTGAAGCGCGCAGTCCGTGCACCGAGGAGATGTTCACGAACCGCCCCCACCCCCGCTCGTACATGCCCGGCAGCACCCGGCGCGCGATCAGGAACGGCGCCTCCACCATCACCTTCAGGATCGCCGAGAACACCTCGGGCGGGAACTCCTCGATCGCCGCCACATGCTGGAACCCCGCGTTGTTGACCACGATGTCGACCGGCTCGTCGGGCAGCGCGCCGACGAACCCCGGGTCCGTCAGGTCGGCCACCACCGCCACGCCGCCCACCTCGGCCGCGACCTTCCCGGCCGGCTCGGCCGCCCGGTCCACGACCAGCACCCGCGCCCCGCCGGCCGCCAGCCGCCGGGCGCACGCCGCGCCGATCCCGCTGCCCGCCCCCGTCACCAGCGCGGTCCGCCCCGTCAGCTCCTTCGCCATGACTCCGACCTTAAGTCCCGCCGGCCGGGGCACGGCATGGGGCCTCGCGACATATATGCATGGCGCGATATGTGTGGCGGGGGACTGATAGCCTCACGGCATGACCGCGTACCCCGTGCTGTGGTGGCCCGCCTTCTAGGCGGTCCTGCCAGCGCGCGCGTACGCATCCCGGCCGCCTCGACGAGGCGGCCACCGGCAAGGGGCGTCCCCGTCGAGCATTCGACACACGAAAGGGCGCCACCCATGACCGGCACCACCACCTGGCCCGCACTGCTCGTACAGCTCCTCGACGGCGAGGCGCTCACCTCCGAGCAGGCCTCCTGGGCGATGTCGCAGATCATGTCGGGCCGGGCCACGGACGCCCAGGTCGCCGCCTTCGCCGTCGCGCTGCGCGCCAAGGGCGAGACCGTCGCGGAGCTCTCCGGCCTCGCCGACGGGCTGCTCGCCGGCGCCTCCGCCATCAGGATCCCCGGCGACACCGTCGACCTGGTCGGCACCGGCGGAGACCGGGCGAACACGGTCAACGTGTCCACCATGGCCGCCGTGGTCGCCGCCGCCGCGGGGGCCAAGGTGGTCAAGCACGGTGGACGCGCCGCCTCCTCCACCACCGGCGCCGCAGACGTCCTGGAGGAGCTGGGCGTCGCCGTCGAACTCCCGCCGGCCGCCGTGGTGGAGGTGGCCGAGGAGGTGGGCATCACGTTCTGCTTCGCCCCGGTCTTCCACCCGGCGCTCGCGCACGCCTCACGCCCGCGCCGCGAGCTCGGCGTGCCCACCGTGTTCAACTTCCTGGCGCCGCTGACCAACCCGGCCCTGCCCACCGCCTCGGCCATCGGCGTCTACCACGACACGATCTCCGAGGTCATCGCCGGTGTCCTGGCCGCGCGGGGCGCCTCCAGCCTGGTCTTCCGCGGCGACGACGGCCTGGACGAGCTCACCACGTCCGGGCCCTCCACCGTCTACGTGGTCCGCCGGGGCGGCGTCACCCGCACCCGCTTCGACCCGCTCGACCTCGGCATCCCCCGGTGCGACCCCGACGACCTGCGCGGCGGCCCGCCGGCCCGCAACGCCGAGGTGGCCCGCGCCACGCTGGCCGGACGGACCGGGCCCGTGCGCGACATCGTCCTGCTGAACGCCGCCGCGGCCCTGGTCGCCGCCCGGGGCACGCCACCGGCCGACGACCTCACCGGCGCGCTGGCCTCGGCGTACGAGGACGCGGCGGCGGCCGTCGACTCGGGCGCCGCCCTCGCCCTCCTCGACCGCTGGGCCGCCGCGACGCAGCGGCACAACTGAGCGCTACCCGGGCCGGGTCATCGACAGGACGTCGAGGGCCGCGTCCAGCTGCGCCTCCGTCAGCGTGCCGGCGGAGACGTGACCGCGTTCGATGACCACCTCGCGGATCGTCTTGCGTTCGGCCAGGGCCTGCTTGGCGATCTTGGCGGCTTCCTCGTACCCGACATAGCGGTTGAGCGGCGTCACGATCGACGGCGAGGACTCGGCGTACTCGCGGAGCCGGTCGACGTTGGCGGTGATGCCGGCGACGCAGCGGTCGGCCAGCAGCCGGGAGATCGCGGCCAGCAGGCGGATCGACTCCAGGATGTTGCGGGCGATGAGCGGGAGCTGGACGTTCAGCTCGAAGGAGCCGGAGGCGCCGGCGAAGGTGATGGCCGCGTCGTTGCCGACGACCTGGGCCGCGACCATGGCGGTGGCCTCGGGGATGACCGGGTTGACCTTGCCCGGCATGATCGACGAGCCCGGCTGCAGGTCGGGCAGGTTGATCTCGCCGAGGCCCGCCCGGGGCCCCGAGCCCATCCACCGCAGGTCGTTGGCGACCTTGTTGAGCGACACGGCCACCACCTTGAGCTGACCGGACAGCTCCACGATGGAGTCCTGCGCGCTCTGGGCCTCGAAGTGGTCGGCCGCCTCGCGGAAGGCGATGCCGGTGGCCTCGCGGAGCCCCGCGATGGCCTTCTCGGCGAAACCCGGCGGGGTGTTGATGCCGGTGCCGACCGCGGTGCCGCCCAGCGGCAGCTCCAGCACGTGGTCGAGGGCCCGCCGCACCCGGACCACGCCGTGCTCCACCTGGGTGGCGTAGCCGCCGAACTCTTGGCCCAGCGTCACCGGCGTGGCGTCCATCAGGTGGGTCCGCCCCGCCTTCACCACGTCGTCGAACTGGGCCGCCTTGGTGCGCAGCGCGATCGCCAGGTGCTCCAGCGAGGGCAGCAGGTGGAAGGTGACCTCCGTCGCCGCCGCCACGTGGATCGAGGTCGGGAACACGTCGTTGGACGACTGCGAGGCGTTGACGTGGTCGTTCGGGTGGACCGGGCGGCCCAGCCGCTCCTCGGCGAGCGTGGCGACGACCTCGTTGGCGTTCATGTTGGAGGAGGTGCCGGAACCGGTCTGGAAGACGTCGACGGGGAAGTGGGCGTCGTGCTCGTTCTCGGCCACGTCGGCCGCGGCCTGGGCGATGGCCTCGGCCAGCTCCTTGTCGATCACCCCCAGCTCGCCGTTGACCTCGGCGGCCACCGCCTTGATCAGGCCGATGGCGGCGATGTGGGACGACTCCAGGGCCCGGCCTGAGACGGGGAAGTTCTCCACCGCCCGCTGGGTCTGCGCACGCCACTTCGCGCCGGCGGGCACGCGCACCTCGCCCATCGAGTCGTGTTCAACGCGGTATTCGGTCATGCCTCCCAGTCTTACCCACGGCAGGCCGATCAGTTCGTCAGCAGCGCCACCACGAGGATCGCGATCACCACGGCGGCCACGGCGGCGACGGCCATGAGCACCAGCATGCCCGTGCGGTTGCTGGGACGCTGCTGCTCCATGCCGGCGATGGAGAACAGGTCGGTGCCCAGACCGGGCCCGTCGTTGGCCTCCGGCGGCCGGCGCGGCGGGAACGGCGGCTGCCCGCCGGGCGGCGGCTGCTGACCCGGTGCGTACGGCAGGGGCTGCGGACCCGACGGATGCGCCCCCTGCGGCGGTGCCTGCCGCGGCGCCTGCTGCGGGCCCTGCTGCTGACCCTGGCCGGGCTGCTGCTGCGCGGGCGGGTAGACCTGCAGGCCGGGGGAGTTGAGCGGGTTGCGGGGGAGCCGGGTGGTGGCGAAGGCGCCCTCGTCGCCCTGCGGCCCCGCCTGCTGCGGCGGGCCCTGCGGGCCGGGAGTCTGGGGGAGCGGGGTCTTCGGGCGCATCATGCTGACGGTGCGCTCGGGGTCCTGCGCGCGTTCGGGCTGCTGCGGTCCGGTCGCGGGAGCGCCGCCGAACGCGTCACGCCCCTCACCGTACGGACCGGGCCCACCGGTCTGCCCGCCGGTCTGCCCGCCGGTCCTGGGACGGCCGTACGGGTCGGTGCCCTTCGCCGGGCCGGTGCCGTACGGGTCGGTGCCGCTCGCCGGGCCGCCGTACGGGTTGGATCCCACGGGGCGGGGGCCGGGCTGCGCGGCCGGGGCCTGGGGGTACGGGCGGTCGGCGGGGCTGAAGTGGTTGGGACCGGCCGGAGGAGCGGTGGGGACCGGGCCGCCGGCTTGGGGTGAGGAGCCGGGGCGGGGGGCTTGGGGCACGGGGGGCTCCTGGTCGGCGAAGGTCTCGGCCGTGATCGCCGGCATCTCGCTGGTCGGCGTGTCGGCGACCATCCGCAGCATGGTCTCCGCCTGCGCGGAGTGCAGCCGGCGTTTGTGGTCCTTGTTGAGCATCCCTTCCAGGACGGGCCGGAGCGGCCCCGCCTGCGTGGGCGGGTCGGCGCTCTCGCTGAGCAGCGCCGCCAGGGTCTCGGCGATCGTGGACCGCTCGTACGCGGGACGGCCCTCGACGGCGAAGTAGAGCGTCGCCCCGAGCGACCAGATGTCGGACTCGGGGCCGGTGTACTCGCCTCTGGCACGTTCCGGGGCCGTGTAGCCGGGCGAGCCGATGACCATGCCGGTCTTGGTCAGCTTGGGGTCGCCCTCGGCCTTGGCGATGCCGAAGTCGGTGAGCACCACGCGCCCGGTCTCGGTGATGAGCACGTTGCCGGGCTTGACGTCACGGTGGGTGATGCCCTGGGCGTGCGCCGCGCGCAGCGCGCCGAGCAGGTCGACGCCGATCTCGGCGACCAGCCGGGGCGGCAGCGGACCCTCCTCGTCGATCACCTGCTCCATGGAGCGGCCCTCGACGAGCTCCATGATGATCCACGGCCGGTTGCCGTGCACGATCACGTCGTGGATCGCGGCGACCGCCGGGTGGTTGATGCGCGAGGCGATGCGGCCCTCGCGGACCATGCGTTCGCGCAGCTCGGCCCGCTGCTCTTCGGTCAGCCCCGAGTCCTGGCGAATCTCCTTGACCGCCACTTCGCGGCCGAGCGCGCGGTCACGGGCCCGCCACACGGTGCCCATGGTGCCTCGGCCGAGCGGGGCGACGAGCTCGTACCGCTCCGCGAGCAGGTGCGTCTGCTGTTCCGGCATGAGAAGAAGATATCGATTCTCGCTTGGGAAGTGCTTTACCCTCGCTTGCGAAGTTCTCTTGGCCAGAACCGCCGAGGAAGGAACAACTTTATCACCGTCGTCAGGAATCGGGCATAAGCGGTGGGCGCTGGCCGGGATTCGACCCGTCGGCGGTGCACGCCCTCGCCCGGGCGACGCTCCTGACGCTGCGGCGGGACGCTCACCGGAGGGGCGGTGACGTCGGCCCGGTGCAGCCCGCGGTGGGCGGGCCGGCGGGTGAAAGCGGGCGCGCTCGGCACCATCGCCGGACGCGTCAGCCTGCGCGGGGTCAGCGGCTCCTCCGCCGCGTTGCCCGCCGCGACCCTGGCCAGCATCAGCGAGGCCCGCACGGAGTCGAGCCGGGTGTGCGGGTCGATGCGGAGCAGCGCGTCCAGGACCGGCGCGAGCGGCCCCGCCTTGGTCATCGGGATCGGTTCGCCGCTGGTCAGCGCCGCGAGCGCGGCCGCCGCCGTACGCCGTCCGTGCAGCCCCCTGCCCTCGACGGCGGTGTAGAGGGTCGCGCCGAGCGACCACAGGTCGCCGGCGGGGCTCGCCTTGGCGCCGAGCACGCGTTCCGGAGCGATGTAGCCGGCGGAGCCGAGGACGATGCCCGCCTGGGTGATGGAGACGTCACCTTCGAGCGCGGCCAGGCCGAAGTCGGTGAGCACCGCGCGGTCCTCGGTCACCAGCACGTTGCTGGGCTTCACGTCGCGGTGGAGGATGCCCTTGGCGTGCACGGCGCGGAGCGCGCCGAGGATCTGACGGCCGATCTCGGCCGTCCGGCGCGGCTCCAGCGGGCCCTCGACCTGGATGAGCTGCTCCAGCGACCGGGCGCGCAGCAGCTCCATGACGATCCACGGCCGGTCGTCCTCGGTGACCACGTCGAAAACGGTGATCACGGACGGGTGCGCCACCATCGCGGTCGCCCGGCCCTCGCGTTCGGTGCGCGCGCACAACTCGGCACGCAACTCCTCGTCGAGGACTTTGGGCAGGCGGACCTCCTTGACTGCCACTTCACGGTTGAGCAGCTCGTCATGTGCCCGCCACACGGTGCCCATGCCGCCGCGTCCGACCGGCTCCACGAGCCGATAGCGCGCGGCAAGAAGGTAACCGGAGGGCGCACGCATGCCTGGCAGCTTACCTATTTGTGTAAACCGACCAGTAGAGGCCGGGCCGATTAATTGTTGCGAATCCAAGTCAACTCACCTGACTCGCGAAGTCAGGCGGCGTGGCGACGCCTGTGGGGGCAGGCCTTCTGAAAGTGTTGCGCACGACACCGTCAGCAGGTTGTAAGGCTGTGGTAAGAGGGCGCGCGCATGCTGGACACAGCGGGAAGGAATCCTCATGAAGAGGCCGAAACTGTCGGTGCCGGTCGTCAGAATGAAGACATCCGCCCAAAGGTTGACCAGCGAAGACCAGAGGACGTGAGGATGATGCGCCAGATCCAGGTCCGCCGCCGGCCCCGCAAGCCGACCGCAGCCTCGCTGGACCTCCGCACGCCGTCGGGGCGCAAGCTGCCCTACTGAGAACAGACCACCAGGAGAGCGCCATCTGAGAGGTGCGCGATGTGCAGTCACTTCCCCGTTTGTCCCAGTGCCGACTCATTGAACCGTGAGGCCGCTCACGTCGTCAAGGCTCACCCCGACCAGGGCTGGAGCCTGCTCTGCAACGGCGTGGTGCTGTTCGAGGACACCGGGCTGCTGCTGCCCGACGGCTCTGTCATCGCCCCCCACCGCGCGCTGGTCGCGGCCTGAGGTCCCGGCGCCGGGACGCACCCGGCGCCGGGGCCGGGCTCAGGACCGCCGGCCGATCGACAGCACCGGCCCCGTGGTGTCGACGAAGAAGTCGTTGCCCTTGTCGTCGACGACGACGAACGCGGGGAAGTCGACGACCTCGATCTTCCAGATCGCCTCCATGCCGAGCTCCGGATACTCCAGCACCTCGACCTTCTTGATGCAGTCCTGCGCCAGCCGGGCGGCCGGGCCGCCGATGGAGCCCAGGTAGAAGCCGCCGTGCCGCTCGCACGCCTCGGTCACCTGCCGCGACCTGTTGCCCTTGGCCAGCATCACCATCGAGCCGCCCGCGGCCTGGAACCGCTCCACGTAGGAGTCCATCCGCCCCGCGGTGGTCGGCCCGAACGAGCCGGACGCGTAGCCCTCGGGCGTCTTGGCCGGGCCCGCGTAGTAGACCGCATGGTCCTTCAGGTATTGAGGCATCTCGCCGCCCGCGTCGAGCAGCTCGGCGATCTTGGCGTGCGCGATGTCGCGGGCCACCACGAGCGGCCCGGTGAGCGACAGCCGGGTCTTGACGGGATACTTCGACAGCTCCGCGAGGATCTCCGGCATCGGCCTGTTGAGGTCGATGGAGACCACGTCCTCCGACAGGTGCTCGTCGGTGGTGTCGGGCAGGAACCGCGCCGGGTCGGTCTCCAGCCGCTCCAGGAACACCCCCTCCGGCGTGATCTTGGCGAGCGCCTGCCGGTCGGCCGAGCAGGAGACCGCGATGGCCACCGGGCAGGACGCGCCGTGCCGCGGCAGCCGGATCACCCGCACGTCGTGGCAGAAGTACTTGCCGCCGAACTGTGCGCCGATGCCGAGCTTCTGCGTCAGCTCGAAGACCTTGGCCTCCATCTCAAGGTCGCGGAAACCGTGACCGGACCCCGAGCCCTCGGTGGGGATCGAGTCGAGATAGCGGGCGCTGGCGTACTTGGCGGTCTTGAGCGCGTACTCGGCGGACGTGCCGCCCACGACCACCGCCAGGTGGTAGGGCGGGCAGGCGGCGGTGCCGAGCGAGCGGATCTTCTCCTCCAGGAAGGCCATCATCCGCTTCTCGTTGAGCACGGCCTTGGTCTCCTGGTAGAGGAACGACTTGTTGGCCGAGCCGCCCCCCTTCGCCATGAACAGCAGCTTGTACTCGTCGGGGTGGCCGTGCGGGTCCTCCGCGTAGAGCTCGATCTGCGCGGGCAGGTTGCTGCCGGTGTTCTTCTCGTCCCACATGGTCAGTGGCGCCATCTGCGAATAACGCAGGTTGAGCTTCGTGTACGCGTCGTACACGCCGCGTGCGATGGCCTCGGCGTCGCGGCCGTCGGTCAGCACGTGGCGGCCGCGCTTGCCCATGACGATCGCGGTGCCGGTGTCCTGGCACATGGGGAGCACGCCGCCGGCCGAGATGGAGGCGTTCTTCAGCAGGTCGAGGGCCACGAACCGGTCGTTGCCGCTGGACTCCGGGTCATCGATGATCTTGCGGAGCTGGGCCAGGTGGGAGGGGCGGAGAAAGTGGGAGATGTCGTGGATGGCGGCCTCGGTGAGCTGCCGCAGAGCCTCGGGGTCGACCTCGAGGAACGTCCGCCCCGCCGCCTCGACCGTGCGCACCCCCTCCGACGTGATCAGCCGGTATTCCGTGTCGTCGGCGCCCAGCGGGAGAAGGTCGGTGTAGTCGAAGTCGGCCATGTCCATCCTTTCGATCCGCTAGAAGGGTACGCCTTTGCTGGTCATCGTCCGTCCCTTGGGTTGCGCGGGAGCGTTCTCGGGGGTACGGCGCGGCCCGCTCAGCCCGACCAGAATGCCCGCGATCACCAACCCTGCCCCCGCCAGGTCGTACGCGGAAGGCGTGGCGAGGCCGAGCACCAGACCGGTGACGATGGCGCCGACCGGGATGAGCCCGGCGAACAGCCCCGCCCGGCCCGGCCCGAGCTTCGGCAGCGAGGTGTACCAGAGCAGGAACGCCACCACCGTCACCACCACGGTCAGATAGCCGAACCCCAGCGCCTCGGCCGGCGTCGGCACCCGGAACATCCCGGTCCCCTCCTCGACCAGCCCGATCACGGCCAGCATCGGCACGGCCAGCACGGTCGCGTACGTCGAGACCCGGATCGCGCCCAGCTTCGGCAGCAACGGCAGGGCCAGCAGCGAGAAGCACACCTCGCCCGCCAGCGCGCCGAGCGCCCACAGCAGGCCGGGCAGGTTGCCGCTGCCCAGCCCGGTGGCCAGCGTCGCGCCCGCGACGACCACCGTGGCCCCGACGAGCAGGCGCGGCGCCGGGCGGCCGCCGGCGAAGGAGAGCCAGAGCGGCACCGTGCCGAGCACGGTGCCGACGAGCGCCGGCCCGGCGGCGCGGGTGGACTCGACCACGAACACGTTGAACAACGCCAGCCCGGTCAGGGCCAGCGCGCCGAGCAGCAGCCACTCCCGGGGCGTC
This sequence comes from Nonomuraea sp. NPDC048826, assembly GCF_043198225.1. NCBI lineage: Bacteria > Bacillati > Actinomycetota > Actinomycetes > Streptosporangiales > Streptosporangiaceae > Nonomuraea > Nonomuraea sp. NPDC048826. The sequence goes on from NZ_JBICUQ010000010.1 coordinate 228,569, forward strand.
AGGCGGACGAACCGCAGCCCCATGACCCGGGTGACCGCCACCAGGATGACGGCCGCGGCCAGGTAGCGCACGGCCTGCCCGCCGTACACGGGATAGTTCCCGACCAGATCGGACACCCCGGCGAGTGTCCCCACGCAGAACATGGCCACAGTGGCCCCGGCGACTCCGCTTCTCATGGTTGCCAGGCTAGGGACACAATGGTCCCCGTAAACAGTCCAATCCAACGCTGTGACCGAGGACCAATGTGGCCGACCTCCATGTGCCGATAAATCGGGAAATCGGGGGGATTGCTGGGCAGATCGCCTCCGAGCTGCGCGACGCCGTCCGCCACGGCCGTCTCACCCCCGGCACCCGCCTGCCCGCCACCCGCGACCTCGCCGCCGACCTGCGCGTCTCGCGCGGCGTGGTGGTGGAGGCGTACGAACAGCTCGTCGCGGAGGGGTTCCTCGTCTCCCGCGTCGGCTCAGGCACCCAGGTCGCGCCGACCGCCGCGCACCGCGCCGAGCCCCCGCCGGGCGGCCAGGACCGCGCCCCCTACTACGGCCACCGGCCGACCTCGCCCGACCTCGGTTTCTTCCCCCGCGAGCGCTGGCTGGCCGCGGTCCGGCACGTGCTCGCCACCATGCCCGGCGACGCACTCGACTACGGCGACCCCGGCGGCGTCCCCGAACTGCGCGAGGAGCTGGCCGGCTACCTGAGACGGGTGCGGGCCGCCGACGTGCGCCCGGAGAACCTGGTCGTAGTAGGCGGCGTGGCCCAGGGACTCAGCCTGATCCTGCGGGTGCTCGCGGGTCCCGGCCGGCTCCGGCTGGCGGTGGAGGACCCGGGCAGCCACCGCCAGCTCCCGCTGCTCCGCCGCGCGGGCGCCGACCTGGTCCGGTTGCCGGTGGACGACCAGGGGGCGGACGTGGCGGCGCTGCGGGCCCGCCGGGCGGACGCGGCGCTGGTCACGCCCGCCCATCAGTTCCCCACGGGCGTCGTGCTCTCGCCGGCGCGGCGGGCCGAGCTCATGGCGTGGGCCCGCGACGGCGATCGGATGATCCTGGAGGACGACTACGACGCCGAGTTCCGCTTCGACCGGGACCCGGTCGGCTGCCTCCAGGGGCTCGCGCCCGACCGGGTGATCCTCTCCGGCAGCGTGAGCAAGGCGCTCGCGCCGGGCCTGCGGCTGGGCTGGGTGGTCGCCCCCGCCCACCTGGCCGAGGCGGTCCGCCGCGCCCGCGGCGAGCTGGACCTGGGCTCGCCGGTGATCGAGCAGTACGCACTGGCCCACTTCCTGCGCACCGGCGGCTACGACAAGCACCTGCGGCGGATGCGCAGGGAGTACCGCCGCCGCCGCGACGCCCTGGTCGAGGCTTTGGCCCGGGAACTGCCCGAGATCCGGGTCCGGGGGATCGAGGCGGGTTTGCACGTCTACCTGGAGCTGCCCGAGGGCTGGGACGAGGACCGGGTGGCCGAGGCGGCCACGAAGCTGGGCCTGGCCGCCGAGCCGGTGGGCCTGATGCGCTCGGGCGACGGCCCGCCGGCGATCGTGGTGGGATTCGCCCGGCTGCCGGCCCGCCGGGCCGCCGAGACGATCCGAGAACTCGGAACCGTCCTGTCTGGACGAAGATAGGGCCCGGAGGCTACTCATGGGAGGCGGCATGCGGGTGGGCTTGCTGGGGCTGGGCAGGATCGGCGCGTTCCACGCCGCGACACTGGCCGCGCATCCGCTGGTCGACGACCTGATCGTGGCCGATCCCGTACGGACCTCGGCGCACGGCAGGCCGGGCGACCCCTTCGAGGCCGACGCGGTGGTCATCGCCACTCCCACGAGCACCCACGCCGAGCTGCTCCTGGAGGCCTGCCGCCGGGGCGTCCCCGCCTTCTGCGAGAAGCCGGTGGCCGGTGACGTCAAGGGCACGCTGGAGGTGCTGGAGGCGGCCCGCGGCAACCGGGTGGTGGTCGGGTTCCAGCGCAGGTTCGACGCGGGGTACGCGGCCGCGGCCGCGGCGCTGCGCCGGGGCGAGCTGGGTGACCTGCACCGCGTCCACCTGATCACCGCGGACCCGGCGCCGCCGCCCGCCGCCTACATCCCGCTGTCCGGCGGGATCTACCGCGACTGCCACATCCACGACTTCGACATCCTGCGCTGGGTGACCGGCCGCGAGGTGGTCTCGGTGTACGCGACGGGGGCCAACCGGGGGGCCGCGTTCTTCGCCGAGGCGGGCGACGTCGACACCAGCGCCGCGCTGCTCACCCTGGACGACGGCACGCTCGCCACCGTCCAGGGCTCGCGCTACAACGGCGCGGGGTACGACGTGCGCATGGAGCTGGCGGGCACCGAGGGCACGCTGGCCGTCGGGCTGAGCCCGCGCGCCCCGCTCGCCTCGACCGAGGGGCTGGCTCCCGGGGGCGACCCGTGGCCCGACTTCGTCACCCGGTTCGCCGACGCCTACCGGGCCGAGCTCGACGCGTTCCTGCGCGGCGCGCCCGGGTGCGCGGTCGAGGACGCGCTGGCGGCGCTGTACGTGGCGGAGGCGGCCGAGCTGTCACGCCGGGAGCGCAGGCCGGTCGAGGTGGCCGAGGTCACCGCGGCGCCCTGACCCGCCCGCGTCACGGCCGCGCGGGGACCGGCTTCGGCTCGAACCCCTTGGCCAGGGCGACGATCGCGGCGGCGAGCACCAGCGGCACGGCGAAGCCCCATCGCATGCCCGCCTCCTCCGCGAGCCCGCCCACCAGGGCCGCGCCCACGATGAAGCCCACGTAGTTGAACAGGTTGACCCGGGCGATCGCCACCCCGCCGCCGGCCGGGTCCAGCCGCCCGGCGGCCGAGAACGACTGCGGCGCCACCACCGACAGCCCCACCCCGGTCAGCCCGAACGCCACCACGGCCAGGGGCTGGCTGGGCGCGAACACGATCCCCAGGAAGCCCAGCGTGGCGATCGCCCCGCCCAGCCTGACCACCGTGGCGGGACCGTACCGCCGGACCGCGAGGTCGCCGGCCAGCCGCACCAGCAGCGTGGTCGCCTGGTATGCGGCGTAGGCCAGCGGGATCACCCGGGCGTCGGCGAGCAGCTCGTCCTGCATGAAGACCGTGCTGAAGTTCGAGACCGCCGCGTCGCCCACGTACAGGAAGCCCATCGCCAGGCAGAGCGGGATGATCGGCCGCCACGGGACCCGGGTCCCCGGCGCCTGCTCCACGGTGCCGGCCCGCTCCTCGTCCGGCCCGTACAGCCGGGGCCCTGCGTAGAGCGAGCCCGCCACGGCGAGCACCATCGGGATCGCCATGACCGCTTCCAGCGGCAGCCCGTCGCCCACCGCCGACACCCACAGCGCGCCGGCCAGGCTGAAGACGCTCCACAGGCAGTGGAAGCCGTTCAGCACCGCGCGCCCGTACCTGCGCTCGACCGCGACGCCCTGCATGTTCATGCCCGCGTCGACCGCGCCGACCGCCACCCCGAACAGCAGCAGCACCGGCACCAGGAGCGTCACGTTCGGGGCCAGGCCGGCGAGCACGACGGCGGCGGCCACCGCGGGCTGGGCCAGGCGGAGCAGCAGCCGGCTGCCCAGGCGGGCGGCGAACGTGCCCGCCGCCACACTGCCCACGCCCGCGAACACCGGCACGATGAGCAGCAGCAGGGTCAGCGCCCCGGTGCTCAGTCCGTGTTTGTCCTGCAGGTGCGCGACCTGGGTGAGGAGAGTGGCGAAGGACAGGCCCTGCACCGCGTACACGCCGAAGGTGGCGAGGCGGGCCTGGCGATCACGCGGAGACGGCACGGCGGCCTCCTGAGCGGGGGGAATGAACGTGAGGCTGGGTCAGGTTATCCCCGGGACCGCCGCTCCACCAGCACTCAGGCGAGGTTCTTCGCGCCGCCTTCCGCCGGGGGAGTCCCCGCCAGCTTCCGCCCGGCGGCCCAGAAGCCGAGCGCCGCCACGGTCGCCACCTCCACCGCCGCCAGCCCGCGCTCCACCAGGCCGAGCGGCATGACCTGCCACCAGCGCAGCCCCTCCTGCGCGCCGACCAGCACCAGCACGCCCATCCCCACCACGTACAGCACCGAGCACACCCCGAGCCCGAACGCCGCCAGCGACGCCGGATGCCGCACGCCCCGCCGCCACGGCCTGGCGATGATCAGCGCGGCCAGAGGCAGGCTCAGGAACGCGACCAGGCTGCCCGCCCGGTGGATGCTGCCGCTCAGGCTCGGCCCCACCGACCAGTCGTGCTTGGGAAAAGAGGCCGCCACCAGCAGCCCGGCACTCCACGCCAGCAGCGCCAGCGTGCCGACCGCCCCCGCCAGCCGGGCCCGCGCCAGGGACAGCCCGATGACCGCCGACCCCACCGCCAGCAGCACCACGCCCAGCCCGAACACCCAGCCGAGCTCGGTCAGGCCGTGTTCGCTGATCGTGCGCCGCAGCGGGTCCATCTCGCCCAGGGCGGCCAGGTCCAGGCCGACGACGACCACGACCCCGGCGCCCACCGCGCCCAGTCCCCAGCGTTCCGGCCGTCGCACCGCGTCCTCCAGAGTCGTTCTTGTCCGGTGCAACGGCCGGGTGACGGCGAGGATTCCGGACCCGCCGGTATCGGGCGAACACCGTGCGAGCCGGATATCGTGGGAGGCGTGAAGGAACGCCCGGGATCCTGGCTCCCCCGTCTGCAGGAGGCCGGCGAACGGCTGGCCGATGAGTGGGTGTCGGCCCGGCGCCCCCGGAAGGACGACCACCCGCAGCCGGCCGAGCTGCGGGCGTCCGACGCCGACCGCGAGCGCATCGCGCAGGTGCTCCAGGAGGCGCACGCCGACGGGCGGCTCACGATCGAGGAGCTGGAGGAGCGCCTCGGCACCCTCTACGCCGCCCGCACGCTCGGCGAGCTGGCCGGGCTCACGCAAGACCTGCTGCCCGCCGAGGAGCAGCCGCTCAACCTCGACGGCAGGCCGGTCTCGGCGTTCTTCAGGCAGCAGGAGCGGGGCGGGCGCTGGGTGGTGCCGGCGGAGCTCGACGTCACCGCCATGTTCGGCACCACCAAGCTCGACTTCCGCGACGCGATCCTGCAGAACAGCCGCGTCGTCATCAACGCCACGCTGGTCTTCGGCGGGCTGGAGATCCACGTGCCCGAAGGGCTCGAGGTCATCCGCGTCACCAAGGACAAGACCGCGCGGCTCACCAAGGGCCCGGAGGAGCCCGGCGCGCCCGTGGTCGAGGTGCGCACCACCAACTTCGTGGGCGACGTCTCGGTCAAGCAGCCCCGCCGGCGCAAGCGCCGCCGCTGATCAGCCCGCGGTGTCAGCCCGCGGTGCCTCAGCCCGCGGTGTCGAAGTTGATCGCGCTGTAGGCGCGCAGCTTCCACAGTTGGTGCTCGCTCTCGATCTTGCGGATCGTGCCCGAGCGCCCGCGCATCACCAGCGACTGGGTCATCGCCACGCCGCCGCGGTAGCGTACGCCGTCCATCAGCGCGCCCTGGGTGATGCCCGACGCCGCGAAGAACACGTCGTCCGACTTGACCAGATCGTTGGTCGTCAGCACCTGGTCGAGGTCGAGGCCCGCGTCCAGCGCCTTGCGGCGCTCCGCCTCGTCGCGCGGCCACAGCTTGCCCTGGATGACGCCCCCCAGGCACTTGAGCGCGCACGCGGCCACGATGCCCTCCGGCGTGCCGCCGATGCCCAGCATCAGGTCGATGGCGCTGCCGCCGCGCGCCGCCATGATGGCGCCCGCCACGTCGCCGTCGGTGATGAACTTGATCCGCGCCCCGGTCTCCCTGATCTCCTTGACCAGCTGCTCGTGGCGGGGACGGTCGAGCACCACGACGGTGACGTCCGAGGGCGAGCAGTGCTTGGCCCTGGCCACCGCCCGGATGTTGTCGGCGACGGGGCGCTCGATGTCGACCACGTCGGCCGCCTCGGGGCCGGTCACCAGCTTCTCCATGTAGAACACGGCCGACGGGTCGTACATCGAGCCGCGCTCGCTCACCGCGATCACCGAGACCGCGTCGGGCATGCCCAGGGCCGTCAACCGGGTGCCGTCGATCGGGTCGACGGCCACGTCGCACTCGGGGCCGCTGCCGTCACCGACCTGCTCCCCGTTGAACAGCATCGGGGCATGGTCCTTCTCGCCCTCCCCGATGACCACCACACCGTTCATCGACACCGTGTTAATCAACTGGCGCATGGCGTTCACCGCGGCCCCGTCGGCGCCGTTCTTGTCGCCCCGGCCCACCCAGCGCGCCGCGGCCATCGCCGCCGCCTCTGTAACGCGGACGAGCTCCAGGGCGAGGTTACGGTCGGGGGCATGCTTGCCCGTGGCCAACGGCTCGGGCACCGAGGTCTGATCCGACATGATGTGTGAGGCCTCCTCGTGACGACTATCCCGATGGTAGTTGTCCCTGTATCCCCGGTCAGCGGAGGATAATGTGCCAGCCATGAGCAGCGATGTGGAACCGTCGGTGACAGCCCGCACGTCCGAGCGCGGTGCGGCCACGCGCTCGGCGCTGCTGCGCGCCGCCCGCGACGTGTTCGTCTCCAAAGGCTTCGCCGAGGCGGGTGTGACCGACGTGGTGGCCCAGGCCGAGGCCAGCGTCGGCAGCCTCTACCACCACTTCGCCGGCAAGGCCGACCTCTACCTGACGCTGTTCGAGGAGTTCCAGGGCCGGCAGGCGCAGCGCACCAAGCAGGCCGCGCGCGTCGCCCGCGACTCGGGCGAGACCGACCCGATGCGGGTGTTCGTCAGCGCCGCCCGCGCCTATCTCGACGGATGCCTGGCCGAACGCGAGCTGGCCGCGCTGTTCCTGCGCGGCGACGGGCCGCCCGGCTTCGAGGTCGTCATGCGCGACCGGCTCCACACCTGGGCGCGCCGGAACGCCGCGCTCTTCGACGACGACCAGAACGCGCTGGTGGTCGTCCTGACCGGGGCGCTCGCCGGCGCCGTCAACGAGATCGTCCGGTCGGGCGACAGGAAACTGGCCGAGGACGTCCTGGAGATCATCGGCCGCCTCCGACCGGCCGCGTCCGCGACCGACGTCACCAGCGGGTAACCTCGCCAACTGTGCGACGGTTCACCGAAGGTCTTCACGGCTACGTGGTAGCCGTGCTCGTCTGTCTGGGGGCGGTCGGGCTGTTCCTGCTCGTCACGCCGCGCGGCGACGTTGAGCACATCCCGAGGCGCGACTACTCCATCACGGTCGCCAACTTCTCCCGTACGGTCCCGTACGCGGTGTGGGCCCCGGCGACGGACCCGGAGGGGTGGATCCCCAACAGCAACCGCGTCGTCGACGGCGAGAACGGCGCGCGGGCCCTGCACATCGGCTACGCCACGGCCGAGCGCGAGCACGCGATGTTCATGCAGAGCGACGAGAAGCCCGCGGCCGAGTTCGCCAACCGCATGGCCAACTCCGACAAGGCCGTCGGCACCCAGCAGGTCGGCGGTGAGACGTGGGAGAGGCGCTTCCGCGAGGACAAGAAGCAGCGCACCCTGGTCCGCGTGCTCCCCGACGTGACGCTGGTCGTGACCGGCACCGCCGACTGGCCGGAGCTCGGTCAGCTCGCCGCCGCGCTGCGGCAACGGCCCAAGCCGACCACCTGATCCGCCCGGACGCTGCTAGCATCAGCCTCCGCGTGGAAGGGCCGCCCTTGACGGGTGTCGGTTCTGCTGTCAACCACGTGAGAAGGCCCTCGCCCGAGGCGGGGGCCTTCCCTTGTGCGACGGCACTAGGGTGGTGCCCGTGGCTGACGAGAAGACGCCCTCGTACGAGCAGGCGCGCGAGGAGCTGACCGACGTGGTGCGCCGCCTGGAGGCCGGCGGCCTCACGCTGGAGCAGTCGATCGAGCTCTGGGAGCGCGGCGAGAAGCTGGCCGCGCTCTGCGAGGAGTGGCTGCAGGGCGCCAGGGTCAAGCTGGCCGCCGCCATGGCCCGCCGGGCCGAGCCGGGCGGCGGGCAGGACGACGCGCCCTTCTGAGGCGCCTCTCAGCTCTGCCGGTCGAGTGCTATCACCGGGATGACCCGGGTGGTCTTGGCCTCGTAGTCGGCGAAGCCCGGCGCCTTCTCCACCATGCGGGCGTAGAGCCGGTCGCGCTCCTCGCTGTCCACGACGGTGGCCTTCGCCGCGTACGTCTCGGTGCCGACCTCGATGGTCACCTCGGGGGTGGCGCGCAGGTTGTGATACCACGCGGGGCTGCGGTCCGCTCCCGCGGCGGAGGCGATCACGACGAGCCGGCCGCCGTCCTCCAGATACATCACGGGCGTGGTGAGCCGCCTGCCCGACTTGGCCCCCGTGGTGGTGAGCAGCAGCAGGTCGGAGCCCTCGAAGTAGCCGCCCACCTTTCCGCCGTTGCTCCGGAACTCCTCGATGATCTGTTGGTTGAAGTCGCTCATAGTGCCCTCCCAGGAAGCGGAGAAGTCTCCGGATAACTCCAACCGCGGAGCCTAACCGGAGATTCCTCCGCCTGTAAAGCGTATGCTCGGGCCGTGTCCGCACGTCGACAGCTCCCGGTGCTGGGGCAGCCACAGCCGGAACGCGCCGACGCGGCGCGCAACCGGCAGAAGATCATCGAGGTCGCCGCCCGCATGATCGAGTGCCGGGGCGCCGGCCAGCTCTCCCTGGACGAGGTCGCCAAGGAGGCGTGCGTCGGCGTCGGCACCGTCTACCGTCGCTTCGGCGACCGGGCCGGCCTGGTGTGGGCGCTCATCGACGAGCGCGAACGCCGCTTCCAGGAGGCGTTCCTGAGCGGCCCCCCGCCGCTCGGCCCCGGAGCGGCGCCGGCCGAGCGGGCCGAGGCGTTCCTCACCGGCCTGGTCGACCGGCTCGTACCCCAGCTCGACCTGTTCAGGCTGGTGGAGCTGGGGTCGGCCAAGTCCAGGTTCGGCGGGCCCTACCGGGTCCACCACACCCACCTGGCCACCCTCCTGGCCCAGGCCCGGCCGGACGCCGACCCCCACTTCCTGGCCGACGCCCTGCTCGCCCCGATCAACGCCCACCTGATCTCGTACCAGTGCGAGACCCGCGGGCTGACCATCGAAGACATCAAAACAGGCATCAGCGACCTGGCCCGCTCCGTCACCACCCGCCCAGCCCCGTAGACCCCCGCCCACCGCCGGGTGTCTGCAGGCCCTCGCCAACCCTGTGGGCCCCACCAGCCCTGTAAGCCCCGCAAGCCCTCACCCGTTCCCGCACGGGTGGCGCTGGCCGGCGGGGTGCTGTGGGTGACGCGGGTGGCGTAGGAGCACCCCACGGGTGGCGCTGGTCGGCCTCCTGGGGTGGCGCTGGTGGGGTTCGCCTCATGTGGGTTGGGGTGGCGGGATCACCGCGCGGGCGATGCTGGGGCGCCTCGTGGGCGGTGCGGGCCGTGGGGCGTCTCATGGAGGTGAGGACGGGCCTCACCGGCGAAGCGGGGTGGCAGGCCGCCTCGTCGGTGGGGCGGTGTGGATCTACGGTTCCGCGCGGACGGTGAGGCGGTCGTCGGGGAGACGGACGGTGAGTTCGTCGCCGGGGGAAACCTCCGCGGCGCGGCGGACCACCTCGCCCGAGGGGCGCTGGACGATGGCGTAGCCGCGTTCCAGCGTGGCCGCGGGCGACAGCGCAACCAGGCGGGCCCGTACGTGGGTGAGGTCGTCACCGGCCCGGTCCAGCGAGCTCGACAGCGCGCGCCTGGCCCGCTCCCGCAGCCCGTCGACCTGCTCGGCGTGCCGTTCCAGCTCGCGCACCGGGTCGGCGAGCGAGGGACGCGACCGTACGGCCGCCAGCCAGGACATCTCCCGGTCGAGCCAGCCGTTCACCACCCTGCGGCCCCGGTCGCGGAGCTGGCGCACGAGCGTGAGCTGCTCGCCCACGTCGGGCACGACCTTCTTGGCGGCGTCGGTGGGTGTGGAGGCACGCACGTCGGCCACCAGGTCGAGCAGCGGGCTGTCCTGCTCGTGGCCGATCGCGCTGACCACCGGTGTGCGGCAGGAGGACACCGCGCGCACCAGCGTCTCGTCCGAGAACGGCAGCAGGTCCTCCAGCGACCCGCCGCCCCGGGCGATGACGATCACCTCGACCGCCGGGTCGGCGTCCAGCTTGCCCAGCGCCTCGGTCACCTCGCCCACCGCGTACGGGCCCTGGACCGCGACCTCCTCGACCTTGAACCGCACGGCAGGCCAGCGGCGCCGCGCGTTCTCCAGCACGTCGCGCTCGGCCGCCGAGTCACGGCCGCAGATCAGGCCGACCGTGCCGGGCAGGAACGGCAGCCGCCGCTTCCGCTCGGCCCCGAACAGCCCTTCGGCCGCCAGCAACTGCCGCAGCCGTTCCAGCCGGGCCAGCAACTCGCCGACCCCGACCGGGCGGATCTCCAGCGCGGTGAAGGCGAACGAGCCGCGGTTGACCCAGAAGTCCGGCTTGACGTGCACCACGACCCTGGCGCCGTCGGTCGGCCTGGGCATCGCGGCCTCGTACACCCCGCGCGGGGCCGTGACCCGGGCCGACACGTTGGCCACCGGGTCGCGCAGCGTCAGGAAGACCGTGCCGCCGCGCGCGCTCAGATCGGTGATCTGACCCTCGACCCAGACCGTGCCCAGCTTGCCGATCCAGCCGCCGACCATCTGCAGGACCGTGCGGACCGGCAGCGGCGCTTCGGGCGTGGTCTTGGACGTCATTCGCCCGAACGCAGCTTGGCCAGGCGGTTCTCGAACATGCGGATCACCTCGGGACGCCCGGAGGTGCCCTGCTCGTACGCGAGGAACTCGGCGATCTGCTCGGCGCTCTTGCCGCGCATGCGGGCGCGCAGCGACGCGACCGTCAGCGAGGAGAAGCCGGGCAGCGGCTCGACCAGCTCGCTCACGCCCAGCGCGCTCTCGGCCCCGGCCTCGGCGGACGCGGCGGGCGCGGCGGCGGGCACGGTCTCGACGGCCTCGGCCAGCTTGGCGCTCGCCGGAGCCTTGGCGGTCTTGGCGGGCTTGGTGGTGGTCTTGGCGGGCTTCTTCTTCGCCTTGGGCTTGGCCTCGGGCTCCGGCTCGGTGATGGCCACCGGCTGGGCGACGGCGGGCTCCGGGGCCTGCGCGGGCTCGGCGGCCGGGGTGGGCTCGGCGGCGGGCGTAGTCACACCGGTCGCGGCCGGCGGCTCCGGCGCGGCCTCAGGCTCGGGCGCCGGCTTCGGCTCGGCCTTGAGCGCGCCCTCGGGCTCAGCCTTGAGCTCGGGCTCGGGCTTGAGCTTGGCCTCCTGCTCGGGCTTCAGCTCCGGCTCCGGCTCGGTCTTGAGCGCGGCCGCGGGCTCCGGCGTGGGCTCGGCCTCGGCCGTCGGCTTGGCGGCGGGCTCGGTCTCGGGCTGGGCCTCGGGCTTCGGCTTGGGCTCCGTCTTGCCTGCCGGGGTGAAGATGACCGGGTCGGGCTTGCCCTTGGCGGTGCCGTTGGTCCCGGACGTCTCCGGCCTGGGCGCGAAGATGACCGGCTCCTTGCGGTCCGGCTTCGCCTCCTCGTCCGTGCTGGTCAGCGCGTCGGCGGCGGCCGGACGGGACTCGGCGTCGTCCTTCTTCTCTTCCTTGTCGCCCCTGATCGAGTTCTTCACCCGATCCACGAGCATGAGCGCCTGGCCGGCCGCGCTGAGCGTGCTCTGGACGACGAGGAGCGGCAGGTCGCGGGCCTTTTCCTTCAGCCCGTCCTTACTGGTGACGGTCTTGGCGATGTTGCGTATCACGTCGCTGAGGGACATGTACGTCTCCCTGGGAGGTCAGTGTGGAACGGCCAGTTTGGCAAAGCGCGGGCACCGGCGCACGCGCGGGCCGGTCAGCCGTTCCACGTAGCATATGGAGTATGGAGCTCCAGACCCCTTCTTCCCGCCGAGTCCTAGTGGCCAGGCCCCGCGGCTACTGCGCCGGAGTCGATCGAGCCGTGGTAGCGGTCGAGAAGGCGCTGGAGCAGTACGGTGCGCCGATCTACGTGCGCAAGCAGATCGTCCACAACACTCACGTGGTCAAGACGCTCGAGGCTAAGGGCGCCATCTTCGTCGAGGAGACCGAGGAGGTGCCCGAAGGCGAGATCGTGGTGTTCTCCGCTCACGGCGTCTCTCCGGCCGTGCACGCCGAGGCCGAGCAGCGCCGGTTGCGCACCATTGACGCTACCTGCCCGCTGGTGACGAAGGTTCACAACGAAGCCAGGAGATTCGCGAGTCAAGATTACGACATCCTGCTCATCGGGCACGAAGGGCACGAGGAGGTCGAGGGCACCAGCGGCGAGGCGCCCGACCACATCAAGCTGGTCGACGGCCTCGACGCGGTCGACCAGGTCGAGGTGCGCGACCCCGGCAAGCTGGTGTGGCTGTCGCAGACCACGCTGTCGGTCGACGAGACCACCGAGACCGTCGCCCGGCTCAAGCAGCGCTTCCCGGGCCTGATCGACCCGCCCAGCGACGACATCTGCTACGCCACGCAGAACCGCCAGGTCGCGGTCAAGGAGATCGCGGCCGAGTCCGAGCTGGTGATCGTGGTCGGCTCCGACAACTCGTCCAACTCCAAGCGCCTGGTCGAGGTGGCCAAGGACTACGGCGCCGAGGCCGCCTACCTCGTCGACAACGCCGGCTTCATCCGCGACGAGTGGCTCGACGGCGTCACCACGGTCGGCGTCACCAGCGGCGCGTCGGTGCCGGAGGAGCTGGTCGAGGAGGTGCTCGCGCGGCTGGCGCGACACGGCTTCGGCGACGTGACCGAGGTCGAGTCGGTGCAGGAGAAGATGCGCTTCGCGCTGCCCCACGAGCTGCGCAAGGACCTGCGCGTCTCCTAGTCCTCGCCGCGGGGCGTGCCGTAGACGCGGGGCTCGAAGTAGCCCTCCGGCTCCGGCACGTACAGCTGCGGCTGGCGCGGGCGCGGCACCTCGGCGCCGGCCCGCAGCTCGTCGCGGAGCTCCCGCACGTTGTCGCGCAGCCCGCGCGCCCACGCCACGCCGAGCACGATCGCCGAGCCGGCGAACAGCCAGGGCGCGCCGCGCGACAGCGAGCCGTAGAGGCCCAGCGCCAGCGACTGCAGGATGCCGACCGTGACGAGCGCGCGGCCCAGCTCGACGAAGAGGGTCGCGACGAAGAACACCAGCGGCGGCGTCACCACCAGCGACAGCAGCTCGCGCGGGTTGACCAGCACCACGCCGAGCAGACACGCGGCCACGAACGCCAGCCCGACCAGCAGTTGCATGTCGAGCAGGGCGGCCAGCACGTAGCCGGCGAGCGTGGAGACGAGCGTGAGCGCGATGGCGCCGCGGGCGGTCAGCCTGACGGCGGAACGTTTGCCTGTGCTGGTCACCGGCCCCACCCCCCTTATTGCGACCCGTTGGCCAACTTACCGTTCGCGTGTGTGATGAGAGACGTGGTTTCGAGCAGTTCGGGGGACGCCAGGGGTCGTGGCAGGCCCTCGACCATCTCGGGGGACTCGAGCTCGCCGTCGACGACGCCCAGATCGTGCAGTTTGCGTGCGGTGACCAGGACCCGGCTCTCAAGCGACCCGACCGTTTTGTTGTACGCCTCCACGGTACGGGCCAGCGTCCTGCCGAGCGACTCCACGTTCCGTCCCATCGAGGAGAGTCTTTCGTACAGCTCCTTGCCCAGCTCGAACACCGCCCGCGCGTTCTCGCTCAGCGCCGCCTGCTGCCAGGCGTAGTGGGCGGTGCGCAGCATCGTGATCAGCGTGGTCGGGGTGGCGATGTGGACCCGCCGGGCCATCGCGTACTCCAGCAGGCCGGGGTCGCGCTCCAGCGCTGGGGCGAGGAACGCCTCGCCGGGGATGAACAGCACGACGAACTCCGGCGTCGGGGTGAACGACTGCCAGTAGGCCTTGGCCGCCAGCCGGTCGATGTGCTCGCGTACGTGCCGGGCGTGCGCGTCGAGCCGGACCGTGGCCAGCGACTCGTCGCCCGCCTCGGCGGCCTCCAGATAGGCGGACAGCGACACCTTGGCGTCGACCACGATGTTCTTGCCGCCGGCCAGCCTGACCACCATGTCGGGGCGTACCGAGCTCTCGGCGACCTGCTCGTCGAAGTCGCAGTGGCGCTGCATGCCCGCGATCTCGGCGACCCGGCGCAGCTGCATCTCGCCCCACCGGCCGCGCGCCTCGGGTCGTTGCAGCGCCCGCACCAGCGCCATGGTCTGGGCGCGGAGCTGCTCGTGGCTGTGGCGGACGAACTCCATCTCCTTGGCCAGCTCCGCGCGGGCCGCGCGCTGGCCGGACTCGGTGTCGCGCAGCTGGGTCTCGACCCTGGCCAGCGCCTCGCGCAGCGGCTCCACCAGGTGCTCGACCGCCTGCTTACGCTGTTCCAGGTCGCCGGCGGCCTCCGCCCTGGTGGCGGCCATGCGGGTCTCGGCCAGCTCCAGGAAGCGCACGTTGTTGACGTCGAGCGCGCGGGTCGACAGGGCCTGGAAACGTTCGGCGAGCTGCTCCTCGACGTAGGTGAGCTTCTCGGCGGCGGACCTGGCGCGCGCGTCGGACTCGGCCACCCGCACCGCCGCCCTCGTCCTGGCCACGAGGAACCCGATGGCCGCGCCGATGAGCAGACCCAGCAGAAGTGAGACGACATCCACCTCATCGATGATTGCAGGACATCGCCCCCGCATCGGTCCCCGACACGCCTGCCCGCCTTCCGGGAGCAAGTAAACTCGCTGGGCGTGAGCCTCTCCATCGGCATCGTCGGCCTGCCCAACGTCGGTAAGTCCACGCTGTTCAACGCGCTGACCAAGACCGGCAACGCCCTCGCCGCCAACTACCCGTTCGCGACCATCGAGCCCAACGTGGGCATCGTGGGCGTGCCCGACGAGCGTCTGCCCAAGCTGGCCGAGATCTTCGGCTCCGCTCGCATCCTGCCCGCCAAGGTGGAGTTCGTCGACATCGCGGGCCTGGTCAAGGGCGCTTCGGAGGGGCAGGGGCGGGGCAACCAGTTCCTCGCCAACATCCGCGACACCGACGCCATCTGCCAGGTGATCCGCGTCTTCGACGACCCCGACGTCACCCACGTCGACGGCGACATCTCTCCCAAGCGCGACATCGAGACGATCAACACTGAGTTGATCATGGCCGACCTGCAGACGGTCGAGAAGGCCATCCCGCGCCTGGAGAAGGAGTCGCGCCACAACAAGGAGAAGAAGCCCGCGCTGGAGGCCGCCCAGGCCGCGCTGGCCGTCCTGGAGACCGGCAAGACCATCTTCGAGAGCGGGCTCGGCGGCCCCGAGCTGCGCGAGCTCCACCTGCTGACGGCCAAGCCGTTCCTCTACGTGTTCAACCTCGACTCCGACGAGCTGGTCGACGACGCGCTGAAGGCCCAGATGTCGGCCCTGGTCGCGCCGGCCGAGGCGGTGTTCCTCGACGCCAAGCTCGAGTCCGAGCTGGTCGAGCTCGACGAGGAGGAGGCGATGGAGCTGCTGGAGTCGGTCGGCCAGCACGAGTCCGGGCTGAGCCAGCTCGCCCGGGTCGGCTTCGAGACCCTCGGCCTGCAGACCTACCTGACCGCCGGGCCCAAGGAGTCCCGCGCCTGGACCATCCGCAAGGGCGCCACCGCGCCGGAGGCGGCCGGGGTCATCCACACCGACTTCCAGCGCGGGTTCATCAAGGCCGAGGTGGTGTCGTTCGACGACCTGGTGGAGGCCGGCTCGATCGCGGCCGCCCGCTCGGCCGGCAAGGCGCGCATCGAGGGCAAGGACTACGTCATGCAGGACGGCGACGTGGTCGAGTTCCGCTTCAACGTGTAGTCCGGGCAGGCCCGTTTCGGACGGTACGCGGGCGTTAGTGTCGTTCCGTGCCTGACCCGATCTTCGCCGAACCTCGCCTGGCCCGCATCTACGACGCCCTCGACGCCGACCGGAGTGACCTCGACGCGTACGCCGCCATGGTCGCGGAGTTCGGCGCGCGGCGGGTGCTCGACGTTGGGTGCGGCACCGGCGTGTTCGGGTGCCTGCTGGCGGGGCGCGGGGTGCGGGTGACCGGCGTGGACCCTGCCGAGGCGTCGCTGGCGGTCGCCCGCGCCAGGCCGGGCGGCGACGCGGTGCGGTGGATTCTCGGCGACGCCGCCGCCCTCCCGCCTCTCCAGGTGGATCTGGCGACCATGACGGGCAACGTGGCCCAGGTGTTCCTCACCGACGACGACTGGGCGGCCACCCTGCGCGGCGTGCGCGCGGCTCTGCGCCCCGGCGGCGTGCTCGCGTTCGAGACCCGCGACCCCGCCCGCCGGGCCTGGCTGGAGTGGGACCGGGCGCGCACGCACGCCGTCACCGACATCCCGGGCGCCGGGCGCGTCGAGTCGTGGTGCGACGTCCTGGACGTCTCGGGTCCGCTGGTCACCTTCCGTCAGACGTACGTGTTCGAGACGGACGGCGCGGTGCTCACCTCGGACTCGACGCTGCGCTTCCGCGAGCGCGAGGAGGTCGAGGGCTCGCTGCGGGCGACCTGCTTCCGTGTCGAGGACGTGCGCGGCGCCCCTGACAGGCCTGGACGCGAGTTCGTGTTCATCGCCCGTACGGCGGATGTGTGATTTCCCACATTTAGCCGGATACCAAACATCTGATTCCGGGATCTCTTCCGCGTCAACCACTTGGCCCCCCCGCGCGTCGAATCGTCACGGCGGCCACGCTGACTCGGGAGGCCTCATGTTTCGTCGCATCATCAGGAACCGGCGCCAGGCGCCCACGCTCACGGGCATCAGCCTGGAGGAGGAGCTCGCGCTGCTGCGGGTCGAGTTGATGTACGGCCTGCGCGTGGACCGCGCCGACTACCAGCGCATGAAGGACGGGGAGCGCGAGCAGGTGGTCACCAGGCTGCGCGGCAGGGACGCCGCCACGAGCCTTCTGGCGGAGCTGCGCGGCTCTCTGGAGCGCGCCGTCCAGCCCGCCGGGCTCCGCGGTCACCGGCCCGGCGGATCCGCCTGAGGCGCGCGCACAGAGCCGCCCGCGACCGTCCGGGCCAACCCGTTCGGCATGGTTGCGGGACGCGCCGCCCTCCGGCGGGCGCGCGCCGTGGAGACGGCGGCGTTCTCGTACGGTGCGGTGGCGGAGCTGCCGAGCCGCGCGTGGCCGCTCCGGGAAGTGTCGAGACAGGGAAGGAAATCGCAGGTCGAAGCCGGAGCTCCGCGACGAGGACAGGTATTCGTGGCGGTCGGGTTATGCGTTTTTAGGTCTGTGGCCTGGTCGAATGCCCTTTCGGCAGGGAACACACACAAACCGGCGCGCCAGGTGCGTCCTATGCGCACTCGGTTTGCCCCTGGACGGCGATGCTTGCAGCATGGGCGTGGCTTTCCTGGAACAATGGCGGAGACCGGATAAGGTGACTGCTTCACCGCGGATGATGGGGATCGGCAACGGACGACACCGCGCCAGCCGGGGGGATTGGCGCGAGCGGAGGCGTGATGGCTCGTAGGTCAACCGTCCAGCACGGTCCTCGGATCGCTGGCGGGCCCGAGCTTTCCGCACACCCCGACACCGGCTACGACGCGCCGCCTCCGCGCAGGCCGCGGCGCGGCGGTTGGTCGGGTGGCGGCGGGCGGTGGCTCGTCTGGACGGGCCGGATAGTCCTGTGGGCGCTTATCGTAGTAATCGTGGTAAATGGGATTCGTGCCCCATTCGAGCGGTTTACCGGCCAAAACGCCGCCGCTCCGAATGAGTCCGCCCAACCGGGCAGCGGCTTCCCGAACGACCAGGCCATGGCGTTCGCCGCCCAGTTCGCCGGCGTCTACCTGAATTTCAGTCCTGAAGACGCCGTGAGCAGGTCCGGCAAGCTCGCCGCCTTCGTCGCCGAGGGCATGGACCAGCAATTGGGCTGGGACGGCAACGGCAAACTGGGCGCCGTCGCCATCCAGCCGTACGACGTCGAGGTCACCGACGCCAACAACGCCGTGGTCACGGTGGCCTTCCAGTCCGGCCCGCGCAGGCTCCACCTGTCGGTGCCGGTCTACTACTCGGGCGGTGACAACGGGCGGCGCTTCGTCGTCTCGGGCTGGCCCGCGATCCTGCCCGCTCCGGCACCGGCCCAGCTGCCCCAGGTCGCCGTGCCGGAGACCGACGACGCGGCGACCGCCGAGCTCAAACCGCAACTGGAGGGCTTCTTCCGCAACTACGCCTCGGGCAACACCGCCGAACTGCAGCGCTACGTCACCGCCGGCACCAGCCTGCCGAGTTTCGCCGGCGCCTTCACTTTCGCAGAGCTCAAGAGCGTCGTGGTGCCTGTGGGGGGTGCCACAAGAGAGATCGAGGCGGTCGTGGTGTGGGTCGTGCCCGGCACGGCCCCGTCCGCCGACCCCAACGTCGAGGCCCAGCCCGGCGCGACGGACGGCCGTCTCCAGCAGGCCTATCGCCTCACAGTCGAGAAGCAGGGCGACAAGTGGTACGTCGACGACATCCGTGGCGCCGGTCGTGTCGTCGGATAGCCCGGTCCTGCTGATCGGCACCCCCCGGGAGGACAAGAAGTGATTCTGAAAACCATCGTGCTCCACCTGATCGAAATGACGCCGACCCCCCCACCCACCGGCGTCGACACCGCAGGGCTCGCAGACTTCCTGCGTGCGTTCTTCGCTCCGCTCTTCCTCGTCGTCGTGTCCGTGGTCGCGCTGTTCTTCCTCTTCACCCGCGAGATCACGCGATTCGTCCAGTTCCTCATCCTGGCCGTGGCCATCGGAGTGATCTTCTACGTGCCCAACATCATCGAGGTGACAGCCAAGGCGATCGCGGGTGCCCTCGGCATCCAGTAAGGGTTGAGACCACTCCCCGGTGGTCATGAACGAGCGGGTGGAGAGGAGGACCGCGTGGACCTGCCCACGTATACGAACATCTGGCGCATCGAGAAGCGGCTCTACAAGCTGTACGACCTACGGCTGCCCATGCCGCTCCCCATCGTCTGGATCGGCGTGTTCGTCGGCGTCCTCGTCCCGTGGTCGCTCCTGCTCTGGGTCGTCGGCGTGCCGGTGGCGATGCCCTGGCACGTGCTCTTCCTGGTGCCGCCGGGCATCGTGACGTGGCTGTCCACCCGCCCCGTCATCGAGGGCAAGCGGCTCACCGAGCTTCTGGAGTCCCAGCTCCGCTATCTGGGGGAGCCGAAGGCGTGGTACCGCCTGGCCTCCCTGTCGGAGCCCGACACCGTGACGTTCTCGGCCCGCGTCTGGCGCGCCTACCCGGTCCGGGTCAAGGCCTCGCGCAAGGCCCGCCCGGCACGCAAGACCTCGCGCAAGCGCGCACCCGCCACCGGACCGCGCCAGGTCCGGCCCGCCGTGGCCGCCGCCGCTGCCGCGGCCGCCCAGGCCCCCGTCGCACCCGCCCAGCTCACGGTCACGGACCGGCTCCCGGCCGCGGCGGAGCAGGTCCGCACGGGCTGGGGCTCCCGCACCAGGCCCGGCGCCCCGCCCGCACTCCCGGCCCAGGACGTGGCGGCCGTCGAGCCCGCTCCCGAGCAGGCTCCGGTACGCGAACTGCGCCTGGTCCGCGAGACCGGCGCCCCCGAGCCTCCCCGGCCCGCGGAACGGGTCCAGGACGACGACCAGGCGATCCTCGCCGAGGCCACCGGTGCGCCTTCCCCGAACGTCTCCCGTACGGAAGAACCCGCGCGCGAGGACACCGGAGGGCGCAGGCCGCGTCAGGGCGCGGGGGCCAAGCCCATCGACACCGAAGCGCTGCGGCGCCTCCGCAAGCTGGCCGCCAGCGCCGACGGCCCCCCGACGGCTGTGGCGGGCGCCGGGGCCGAGCGCGTCCATGAGGACGAGGCCGCCAGGAGCCAGCACCGCAAGGGCCAGCCGCCCAAGCTCAACTCCGCGCTGCTCGTCGAGGCCCAGCGCAGTTGGGCGCCGCTGAGCCCCGACTCCCGGCCGGTCACGTTGTCCCGCCCGCTGCGCGACCGGGGGCCGGAGCAGACGTTCCCCCTCAGACGCGACGACACCTCTTCCGCGCCCCGGGACATCGGAGAAGGCGCCCCGCCCGAGGAGTCTCGATCCGCGGAGACACCAGACGCCGCGCTGCCCACCCAGGATCCCTCCGCGACAGCCTCGCAAGGGCGGGATGCCCCGGAGGCCTCCGACGCGGGGCCTGCCGCGAAGGCACCCTCGGGAGGTACGGGCGCATCGGAAGTGTCCGACGCGGCGTCCTCGGCCGGCTCACACGCGCCGGAGGCGTCGAGCGCCAGGCTGGTCGACGCATCGCCCGGCACGCAGGAAGGACGAGGCGAAGCAGCGGGCACGACCGGTGAGACCGGGACGCCAGGCGCGAAGACCTCAGCCGAGGCCCAAGCGGGCACGACCGAGGGCTCAAGTGGTCCGCACGCACCCGCAGGGCAGGCCGGGCCCGGCGAGGCAGAGCGGGACGACCACGGCCAGCCCGCGGAGCGGGACGGGCTTGGCGAGTCTGCGAAGCGCCCTGAGCACGGCGAGCCTGTGAAGCGCCCTGGCCACGGCGAGTCTGTGGGGCGGGACGGGCGTGGCGAGGCGGCGCGGCCTGAGCGCGGCGCGACTGACGCGACTGAGGCGGCAGGGCCTGAGGGTGTCGTGGCAGCGGAACGGGCCGGGGCTACGGCTGTTGGCTCAGGGGAGGCCGCAGGGGCTCCGGGTAGCGCCTCTGCGACGCGGGACGAGGCTGGCTCCGAGGAGCAGCCGCCCCCGGTTGCAGGGGCTGCGCGACGGCGGGGCCTTCGGGCCGTGACTGGGTCCGAGCCTGCTGAGCAGGGTGAGTCTGAGGCGCCGGTCGCCCGCGAGCAGGAAACCCGCCCTCGTCGGAGCGGCGAAGACCCGAAGGCCGGTCGCGTGGCCCGGTCCGAGGCCGAGAGGCATGAGGGCCCTGGAGGTCGGCGGCCGGAGGCGCGGGGTGCCGAGAGCCGTCGAGATGAGGGTTCGACAGGCGCCGGTTCGGTGCCCGGAGCATCTCCCGGAGCGCGTGCCGAGGGACGGCGCGACGTCGAGGCGCTGAAGGCTGAGAAGCGGGGTGTCGAGAGCCGGGACGCCGAGAGGCGGCGGGACGTCGCGGCCCGAGACGCTGAAGGGCGGGACGCCGAGAGGCGGCGGGACGTTGAGGCGCGGGGCGCCGGCGCGCGGGACCGGGACGCTGAGGCGCGGGATGCCGATGGGCGGGACGTCGAAGAGCGGGAGGCTGAGGCGCAGGGGGTTGCCGGGCGGCGGGATGGGCGGTCGGCGCCTGCGCTGGAGGCGGCCGGGGGTGAGCCGCAGGAGGCTGAGCAGGGCGATGGGCGGCGGGACGGTGATGGGGGCATCGTGCCGGGGCCGAGGGCGGGGGAGGCGAAGGTACGGCGGGTGGAGTCCGTCGTGGGGCGGGATTCCGGCGGGTGGCGGCGGGTCGCGCGGGTGGTCGTCGGCGGGAACGGGATGCGCGGCGACGGCTCGGAGATCGACGAGGCGCGGGCCAGGAGTGTGTTCGCCGGGAGTCGCAGGGTCGTGGTGCTCGGCTGCACGGGCGGGGCGGGGCAGAGCACGACGGCGCTGATGCTGGGGCACACGCTCGCCCAGTATCGCGACGACCGCGTGGTGGCCGTCGACGCCGGCAGCGGCGCCAGCACGCTGACCAGCAGGATCGAGCCCGAGACGCCGGAGACGCTGACGTCGCTGCTGGCCGGGCTGCACCAGGTCGGCGGCTATCTGAGGATGCGCGGCTACACCACCCGCACCTCCTCGGGCCTGGAAGTGGTGGGCGCCGACGGTGACGCGGAGGCCGAGCAGCGGCTCGCCGACCGCAGCCTCTTCTCGGACGACCGGCTGGGCGACGCGCTCGCCCTGCTGGACCGGCACTACAAGCTCACCGTGATCGACCCGGCCGCCGCGCTGGCCGCCCGGGTGCTCCCGTACGCGGACCAACTGGTGCTCGTGGTGCCCGCGAGCGAGGAGGCGTCCGAGGCGGTCGAGATGACGTACGAGTGGCTCGACGGGCACGGCTGCGCGGCCCTGAGGCGGCGCGCGGTCATGGTGGTCAACGGGGTGAGCAGGCGTTCGATGCCGGACGTCGAGCAGGCGGAGGCGGTGGCCAGCGGCAGGTGCCGGGCCATCGTCAGGGTGCCCTGGGAGGACGACCTGGCCCCCGGCGGGGTGGAGGTCGTGGATCCCGGGCGGTTGCGCACGGCCGGTCGGCGGGCGTACCTGGCGCTCGCGGGGGTCGTGGTCGCAGGCTTCGCGGCACAGAAGGTCCGACCGAGCGAAGAGGAGTTGGCGAGTGACCCCCCGGGCACGAGAATCGGTGAGCGTTAAGTGAACATCCGAGCAGGTAGGGCCCGTTCATGCGCTGAGGGGGCGGCATGAGCAGGGCGTCCCGTGCGCATCAGCGCCTGGCCGTCCGGTTCTTCGACGACCGCATCCTGCTCACGGACACCTGCGCGTGGGCGTACTTCCGCCTTCCGACGGTCAGCTACGAGTTCGTCACTCCTGAGGAGCGCGAGGCGCTGGCCACCAACATCACGATCGCGCTGGCCGCGATCAGGATGCCCGACGCCGAGGTGCACCTGCGGGTGGCGCACCGGGCCTATCCGGCGGCCGAGTGGGCGATGGCGCTCAACGGCACGTCCGACGAGGGGCCGGGGTGGCGCGACTACCTGGAGGAGATGTACCGCCACGTCTGGGCGAAGGATTTCTGGACCAAGGAGGTCTATCTCGGGGTCCGGCTCGGGGCGCGGGGCAAGCAGCTCGGCGCCGGTGCGCTGGCCCAGCTTCTCGGGTTCTACCAGCGTACGGAGAAGGCGCTGGGGCTCGAGGACGGCCACGTGCCGGACAGCGAGATAGCGCGCTGGACCGAGCAGGCCGAACGGCTCGGGCGGGCGCTGGCGTCCAGTGCGCTCTACGCCCGGCACGCCACCTCCACGGAGGTGGCGTGGTTGTTCCAGCACGCGGCGGCGGGCGGGCTCGCCGACGGGCCGCCGTCGGCCAGCCCGAAGCGGCGCTGGGGCAAGGGCGAGATCGAGGCGCTGGTCGAGGGTGAGATCCAGAACGGCAGGTCGCTGCTGCGCATCGTGCAGCCGCAGGGCGACTCGTACGTGGCTCATCTGTCGTTCGCCAGGTTCCCCGACCTGATGCCGTTCCCCGACGGCGAGCCGTGGATGCACTTCGCCGACCAGTTGCCGTTCCCGGTGGAGATCTCGTCCAGGATGCGGCTGATCCCGCCGGTGAAGGCCTCCCGCGACGTGGCGCGCAAGCTGGCGCACGCCCGCGACATGGACATCCACATCCGCGAGGCCGGCGCGGAGGCGCCGCTGGCGCTGGCGGAGCAGATCGACGCGGCCCGGATGCTGGAGCACGGCATCACCAAGGAGCGGCTGCCGTTCGTGTACGGGTGGCACCGGCTGATCGTGTCGGCCCCGACCGAGGACATCTGCGTGCAGCGGGTGGAGGCGGTCGTCGAGCACTACCGCGACATGGGCATCGACGTGGTCAACTCGACGGGCGACCAGTTCTCGCTGTTCTGCGAGGCGCTGCCGGGCGAGCGGGTCAAGATCAACGCGTACGCCCAGCGGCAGCCGCTGCGGACCATCGCGGGCGGCATGGCGACCGCGACCGTCGACCTCGGCGACCGGCTGGAGCACGGCGGCGAGGGCTGGCTGGGCCCGTACATCGGCGAGACCGTCGGCCGGGCCCGCAGCATCGTCCACTTCGACCCGCTGCTGGCGGCGAGCCGCAACCGGCCCACGGCCATCGCGATCACCGGCGAGCCGGGCGGCGGCAAGACCACGCTCGCGCTGCTGATGATCTACCAGATGGCGCTGCGCGGCGTCACGGTGGCGGTGATCGACCCGAAGGGCGACGCCGAGTCGCTGGTGCGGCTGCTGGAGAAGCGGGGTCGCAAGGCCCGCATGATCCCGCTCGGCTCGGCGGCGCCCGGTCTGCTGGACCCGTTCTCGTTCGGCGACGACATCGCGGCGAAGAAGACGATGGCGACCGAGACGCTCCGGCTGCTGCTGCCGCGCATGTCCGAAGAGCGTGAGTCGGCCATGATCCAGGCGGTGGCGGCGGTGTCCAACCAGCCGGACCCGTCGCTCGGCAAGGTCGTCGACCACCTGGAGCGCACCGAGGACGCCGCGTCGAAGAACCTCGGAGCGGTGCTGCGCTCGATGTCCGAGATGCACCTGGCGAGGCTCTGCTTCGACCCTTCGGGCGGCGACCAGATCGACACCGAGGGCTGGACCACCGTGTTCACGCTCGGCGGCCTGACCCTGCCCGACGTGACCACGGCCAGGGACGACTACTCCTACGAGCAGCGGCTCTCGGTGGCCCTGCTCTACCTGGTGTCCCAGTTCGCGCGGCGGCTGATGAACGGCCTCGACCGGCGCGCGCCCAAGGCCATCTTCCTGGACGAGGCGTGGGCGATCACGTCCACGCCCGAGGGCGCCAAGCTGGTGCCCGAGGTCAGCAGGATGGGCCGATCCCGCAACACGGCGCTGGTGCTCGTCTCCCAGAACGCCGGCGACCTGCTCAACGAGCAGGTGACGAACTGCCTGTCGTCCGTGTTCGCCTTCCGGTCGACCGAACGGGTGGAGGTCGATCACGTGATGGCGCTGCTCGGGGTGGATCCCCTGGAGGAGCACAAGGCCGTGCTCCGTTCGCTGGGCAACGGGGAGTGCGTGTTCCGCGATCTGGACGGCCGGGCCGGCCGCATCGGGGTGGACCTCATCTCGGAGGAACTGCTCCGCTGGCTCGACACGAACCCGACGCACGACAAACCCGACGGCAACGGGCATGATGATCTTCAGGGGGGCGTGGGCAGGGCGCAGGAGGTGCGGTCATGAAGATCCGGCTACCCAAGCGGTGGGCGCTCGCCGTGGTGACGGTGCTGCTCGGCTTCGTCGTGGTGCCCGTCGTGATCGGCGCCACGTCGCCGGCCGCCGCCGCGCCCTGCGACCTGTCGGGTGAGCTCGCCCCCGAGGTGATCGGCAGCGGCGTCGACGGCATGATCGAGCCGCCGGCCCGCGAAGGCGGCGAGCAGCCCGTCACCAACTACGGCCAGTTCGGCATGGCCGGCCAGTTCTGGCACACGCACGAGCTGGGCTGTTCCGACATCGCCGCGGTGCTCGGCAACTCCTGGGCCAACACGATCTTCCTGTGGGCCAAGGCCATCGACCGGCTGACGATCACCACGTACCAGGCGGCGGCCACCGAAGGACCGCTCCAGGCGATCAAGGACGTGGTCGACGACATCGTCACCAACCTGTCGCAGGCCATGTACTGGCCGTATCTCCAGCCGGTCGTCATCCTCGGCGCGATCTGGCTCGCCTGGTACGGGCTGATCCGCAAGCGGGCCACCACCACCGCCGAGGGCGTGATCTGGATGGTGCTCGCGGTCACGGTCGCCACCTGGTTCCTCAGCCGGCCGCAGGACTTCACCGGGCTCGGCAAGGTCGTCACGGACAAGACCGGCGAGGTGGTCAACTCCGCCTTCTCCGGGCTGCCCGGCGCGGGCGGCGCGTCCTGCCTGCCGCC
Organism: Nonomuraea sp. NPDC048826; assembly: GCF_043198225.1. Classification (NCBI taxonomy): domain Bacteria; kingdom Bacillati; phylum Actinomycetota; class Actinomycetes; order Streptosporangiales; family Streptosporangiaceae; genus Nonomuraea; species Nonomuraea sp. NPDC048826. Next base: position 253,917 of record NZ_JBICUQ010000010.1, read on the forward strand.
TCCCGGCGAGACCAACCCGCAGGTGCGGGCCGGCGGATTCGGACAGAACGGCACCCCCGGGGTCGACCAGAACGCCGATGCCCTCTGGTCGACGCTGGTGTGCAAGCCGTGGCTGATGGGCATGTTCGGCACCGCCGACCCCGACCAGCCGATCGTCCGCGACTTCGGCCGGGTCATGCTGGAGACCCAGTCGATCCCGGCCGCCACCGTCGAGAACCCCGCCCCTGACGTGGGGGCCCACCAGGCCAAGTACGCCGAGGTCGCCGACAGGCTGAGGAACGACTCGCGTTACTTCATCTTCTCCGGCCGCGACTGGACGAGCCGGCTCGGCGTGGCCATCGGGGCGCTGATCGCCGCCATGGTGGCCGGGGTGCTCATCTTCCTGGTGGCGGTGTCGCTGCTGGTGCTGAAGGTGGGCTTCCTGCTGCTGCTGATCCTCGGGCCGGTCTTCCTGCTCATCGGCGTGCATCCGGGCAGCGGCCGCATCATCGCCATGCGCTGGGTGGAGATGCTCATCGGCACGCTGCTGCGGCAGGCCGTGCTGGCGCTCGTGCTCGGGGTGCTCGTGTACGGGTACGCGCTGATCATCTCGACCGCGATGCCGTGGGGGTTGCAGATCCTGTTCATGGCGTTGCTGACGATCGCGGTGTTCTTCTACCGAAGACCGTTCCAGCATCTGTTCGCCTCGATCAACGGGCACACCCTCGCCACGAGGATGCTCGGCGAGGCGGCCAGTTCGCCGACGCTGGAGCGCTCGGCCAACGTGCTGCCGCCGGTGGCGTCGGCGCGGATCGGGCGCTGGGGCGTGCGCAAGGCCGAGCCGCTCATCACGGCCGCGGCGTCCGGAGGGGTGGCCGGCGCGGCCGCGTCCGGCGTCGCCCAGGGCCGGGCCAGGGGCGAGGAGGGCGAGGGCGCATCGGGCGTGCGCGTGCCCGCGCCGCTGGACAAGGAGCAGCAGGGCGTCAAGGGTCTCGGCAGGCGGGTGCCCGAGGCGCGCAAGGGCGACGCGCCGCCGCTCAACCTGGGCGGGGCCAACGGGCGGGCCGGCGGTCCTGCCGGTCGCGGTCCCGTACGGTCGGGTGGCGGTCCCGGCGGTGCCGGCGCCGCGGGCGGGCCTCGGGCGGCTGGTGGGCCGCGCGGGCTCGGCGGCGGTGGCCCGCGGGTCTCCGGTGGGTCGGGATCGGGTGGTTCACGGGGTTCCGGCGGATCCGTGGGGTCCGGGGGCTCGGTGGGCTCCGGTGCGTCCGGTGGCGGGTCCGGCGGCTGGTTCGGCGGGCGGCCCAGCGGCGGCTGGGCGCCGCGCGGCGGCAGCGCCTCGTCGGGCGGCGCGCGTTCACGCTTCGGCGGGTCAGGCGGGTCAGGCGGGTCAGGCGGGTCAGGCGGATCGGGCGGGTCCCGGTCCGGCGGTGGCTCGCGGTCCGGCGGGTCGCTGTTCGGCGGCTCAGGCGGGTCCGGCGGGTCCGGCGGGTCCCGGTCCGGTGGGTCCGGCTCGGGCGGCCGGTCGCGGTTCTCCGGGTCCGGCGGGTCCGGCGGCGGGTCGCTGTTCGGCGGCGGGTCGCGGTCCGGGCGTTCCCGGTGGAGCGACAACGGCTCCGACCGCCCCTCCTCCGGCGGCATCTTCGGCCGCAACCCCGACGGCCGCGTCTTCGGCTCGGGAGGCGGGTTCTTCGACCGCTCCGACTCCGACCGGCGCGGCTCCGAGCCGCCGCCGCTGTGGGGCAGCAGCTCGCGCAGGAACGAGCCCGAGGTCCCCTTCTGGCTCAACCCCACCAACCCCGACAAGGACTAGACCGTGGCGCAGCCGGGTGACAGGCGAGGACTGGTCTTCGCCGCCATCGTGGTGGTGCTCGCCGCCGTCGGCCTCTACCTGACCATGTGGCCGGACTCAGGAGAGCCCGCCGCGGAACGGCAGCCGGCCGCGCCCCGGACCACCACCTCGCCCGTCGTCCCGGCCACGCCGCTGGCCACCGCCAGCGACGCCCCGTTCGACGTCTACGCCTACCTGCCCATGTCCAAGGAGCAACTGGCCGCCGCCGCCGATCTCGCCGAGCGGTTCACGGCCGAGTACGCGACGTTCCGCCACGACGAGGATCCGGCCGCCTACGCGGCCCGGGTGCGCCGCTACACCACGGCCGACCTGGGCAACGTGCTCGTCCGTACCCTCACCTCGCCGGGCTCTGTGGAGCAGAACCGCGCCGACCAGGTGGTCTCCACGGCGACGGCGAAACTCAAGGAAATCAGGCAGATCGAGAAGGCGTCCATCGTGTTCGTGGTCACCGGATCCCAGCAGATCACCGCGAAGAGCGGCACCCGGCAGGTGTCGGCGGACTACGCGGTCACGGTCAGTCAGCTCGGCTCCGACTGGCGCGTGTTCGACCTCCAACCGGCGAACGAGGGCCAGGAGGGGGACACCCAGGGGTGAACCGGTCCCGTGCCGTCGTAGCGGCCGTCGTCGCCGGGGCGCTCCTGCTGGTCCTGGCCGTCATCTCGCCCATGCTGATGACCTCGATCCCCTCGTTCATCGGCTCCGGCGGCGAACTGCCCGACTGCACCGACGACGGTGCCCGCGTGCAGGAGGCGTCCGACTCGGCCGCGGCCGACATCCCCTCCGAGTACCTGGAGCTGTACAAGGAGCACGGGAAGAAGATCGGGGTCCAGTGGACGATCCTGGCCGCCGTGGGCAAGCGCGAGACCGACCACGGCCGGTCCGACCTGCCGGGCGTGAAGAGCGGCACCAACTACGCCGGCGCGGCCGGGCCGATGCAGTTCCTGATCAGCACGTGGGGTGGCAAGGCCAGGATCCCGATGTCGTCGCGATTCAACGGCTACGCCTCCGACGGCGACGGTGACGGCGTCGGCGACGTCTACAACCCGGCCGACGCGATCCTCGGGGCGGCCAGGATGCTCAAGCGCAACGGCGCCCCGGAGAACGTGCGGCGGGCGCTGTTCGTCTACAACCGCGCCTGGTGGTACGTCGACCAGGTCGAGGAGATCGCCCGCAAGTACGCCGAGTCCGGGGAGGTCGAAGTGCCGCCGGAAGCTGACGACGCGTGTGACGAACCGCTGGTCGAGGCCGCGCCCAGCACGGTGGTGGCCAAGATCCTGGACTTCGCGCTGGACCAGCGCGGCAAGCCCTACCTGTGGGGCGGCACCGGGCCGGACGCGTTCGACTGCTCCGGCATCGTGTACGCCGCCTACCGGCACGCCGGGCTGGCGATCCCGCGCACCACGTTCGGGCAGTGGCCGTTCGGGGTGAAGATCGAGCAGGGCGCCGAGCAGCCGGGCGACCTGGTGTTCTTCGACTCCGGGCCGGGCACGGCGCCGGACCGGCCGGGGCATGTCGGGCTGGTGGTGTCGAAGGGCAAAATGGTGGAGGCCCGCTGCCGCCTGTGCGGGCCGATCAAGGTGACCAGCTACGAGGGGCGCGACAGGATCGTGGGCTTCACCCGGCCGCTGCAGAATCCCGCCGTCCAGGACCAGCTCGCCAAGCTGGGGACACCCGCGCTATGACGGTGATCGTGGTGGCCGCGGTGATCGTCGGGCCGGGCAGGCGGGTGCTGGCCGCGCAGCGGGCCGAACCTCCCGCGCTGATGGGCGGCTGGGAGTTCCCGGGCGGGAAGGTCGATCCCGGCGAGGGGGAGATCGAGGCCCTGGTGCGGGAGTGCCGCGAGGAGCTGGGCGTCGAGATCGAGGTCGGCGAGCGGGTGGGCGGCGACTGGCCGCTGAGCACCGACGGCTACGTGATGCGCGCCTGGCTGGCCGACCTGGCCTCGGGCACCCCGCAGGCCCGCGAACACCTGGCGTTGCGGTGGCTGGCGCCGGGCGAGTACTACGACGTGGCCTGGCTCGCGGCGGACCTGCCTCTGATGGAAGCTGTCGAGAAACTCCTCGTACAGGATTGAGCCGTTGCTCTCGGTGACATAACGATTACTACACGTTATTTGTCGCATCGGGGGAAGGCGTCATGATGAACCGTGGCTGGATGGTGGCCGGGGTCCTGGCCCTTGTGGCGGCCCCGGCCGTGCCCGCGGCGGCGGCGGGCGTGGCCATGGTGCTGGAGCGGGTGGACGATCCCGCCGGCATGCTCAAGTGGGTCAGGACGGGCGACGTGCTCCGGTACGAGGTGCGGCTGAGCGGCATGGCCGGGGACGCCCGGCTGGCGGTGGCGGCCACGCCGGTGGCCGCGCTCACCGGGCTGTCCTGCGCCGGGGCCCTTCCGCCGCGTTCCGCCGACACGCCCGACCCCGGGGGCGCCGAGATCACCGCCCGCGCGCTGGCCGGGCGGGCGCTGGAGGCTCCCGACGGGGTCCGGGTGCCGGGGGCGCAGGTGTGCCGGCTGGGGGACGTCTCCTCGGAGCAGGCCGTGCAGGTGGAGCTGTCCGTCCCGCCGGGGGCCGAGGAGGTGGAGGTGGCGGCGGTCGCCCGGCTCCGTGAGGCGAACGGCGCCGTGGTGACCATCGGCAGGACCGACACCACCCCGGTCGACGACGTCTCGGCGACCGCGGCGGACACGGCGCCGGACGAGGCTGAGTCTGGTGAGCCCGAGGGGTTCGCCGGGCGCGGGTCGGAGGAATCGGCTGAGCGTGAGTCGGGGGCGTTCGTCCAGGGCGGGTCTGACAAGGTCGCGCAGCGGGGGTCCGGCTGGGGGGAAGACGCCGGGGCCGGGCGGAAGGCGCGGGGACCCGACTGGAGCGCGGACGGGACGTCTCACGCGGACGGGACGTCTCACGCGGACGGGACATCTCACGCGGACGGGACATCTCACCGGCGTGCGGACGGCGGGCGGCGGGCGGCCGAGTGGGCCGGTCGGGGCGGCGGCGAGCGTGCGGCCCGGAGGAGCGAGGCGGAGACGTGGGGCGACTGGGGCAAGCGCGGGGCCGCGAGAGATGAGGGAAGGCGCGGGTCCGCGGGCGACCGGGGGAGGCGCGGGTCGGTGGACGACTGGCGTGGATCCGTACGGGAGGGTGTGATCCCCGGGCGGATCCGCCAGCATCGGCAGGTGCGGCTGCCCGAGGTCGCGCCGCCGCTCCAGGCCGCCGCCGAGGCGCCGTTGCCGAGGGAGGTGGACGGCGCGCAGGTGAGAGTGCGGGCGGAGGAGCGCATCAACCCGCTGGCCGGAGTCGCCGGGCTGCCGTATGTGGCTGTCGGGATCGGGGCGTTGTCCTGCGGTCTTTGGGCCGTTGCCTTCGCACAAAACCGGCGTATGCGGAGAAAGGTATTCTAGATCCGTCTTTACTGTTACTTTGACCCGACTAGTATTCCCTTGACCGTGGATTTGGATCGCGCGGAGGGCACAGGTGGCACGCAAACGAGCGACGGCCGTCTCCGCCATGGTGCTCGCCCTCGGGTTAACCGGCGTCGGGGTCATCCCGTTCGTCGGAGCGAGCGCGACGGCGTCGGCAACAGCGCTGGACCCGGTGGAGCCTTGTGACGCCGGCCAGTGCCCGACCCAGCCCGAGACCACCATCACGATCACCACCACGCTCCCGACGCCGACCCCGGAGCCGGAGCAGCCCGAGACCACGATCACCAAGACGGTGACGGCGTCGCCGACGAAGAAGACGCAGGCCCCGCGGCCGACGAAGACCAAGACCTCCAGCACCCCCGACGCGCCCGCCACCACCCATTCCGCGGCCCCGCCGCCGCAGCAGCAGGTGCCGACCCAGACGGCGCAGGAAGTGCCGGACGCCACCACGCCGACGGCCGAGGAGTCGGTCCTGATGCCCACCGTCGCGGGCACCGAGACCCCGACGCCGCCGCCCTCCACCGACGCCGCCTCCGTCGAGAGCGACACCGTGCAGCTGGAGGTGCGCAACGCGGCGCCCGAGTACGACCAGCGCAGCCTCACCCAGCGGCTCAGCATCCCGGCGTTGATCATGGTGCTGCTGGCGTTGTTCGCGGTGCTGATCTTCGAAGGGCGACTGCGCCGGATGGCGCACGCCGCGGCCGTCCGCAAGGCGGGTCCGCAGGCCGGGGCCTATCCCGGCGCCCACCCGAACCATCCCGGCCCGTACCCGAGCCCGGCCGAGGGCTACCCGGCGGGGCCCGGCTACGCCACCGCCGGCGTCGCGGCCCCCGGCTACCCGGGCGGCACCGCGTACGCGCCGATCATCAGCTTCGTGCCCGTGCAGACCTTCCCCAGCGGGCAGGTCCAGTACGGCGCGGTCTACCACGACCCGAACGCGACCCAGGTCGCCTCCGGCCCGGCGCCCCAGCCGCCGGCGCAGGAGCCCGTGGTGCTGGCTCCCGATCAGTACGACTCGTACGGCGCCCAGCCGGCCCGGCCCGAGCCGGAGGAGTTCAGGGCGCCGTTCGAGCCGCTGGTCCCGCCGGAGACGCCGCCCTCCGACATCCCGCCGGGCGGCGCGGGCCCGTACGAGGACGACCCGGACCGGCCGCTCGGCCCGGCCTCGGCCGCCGAGCCGGGCGACTCCGAGCCCTGGAGCGCCCCGCTCGACCGCACCGTCGAACAGCGTTTCCCCGAGGGCGACGACGGCCCGGAGTGGAACCACCGGCGCTGACCCCCGGACACGAGAAACGCGGCGGGACGTCCGAGTCCCGCCGCGTTCCTGATCGGACTTACTTACTGGCGCGCTTGAAGATCTTGTTGCCCAGCCACACCAGCGGGTCGTACTTGCGGTCGACCACGCGCTCCTTCATCGGGATCAGCGCGTTGTCAGTGATCTTGATGTGCTCCGGGCAGACCTCGGTGCAGCACTTGGTGATGTTGCAGTAGCCCAGCCCGTGGTCCTGCTGGGCCGACTCCTGGCGCTCCGCCACGTCGTACGGGTGCATGTCGAGCTCGGCGATCCGCATGAGGAACCGCGGCCCGGAGAAGGCCGGCTTGTTCTCCTCGTGGTCGCGGATCACGTGGCAGATGTTGTTGCACATGAAGCACTCGATGCACTTGCGGAACTCCTGGGACCGCTCGACATCGACCTGCTGCATCCGGTAGTCGCCGGGCCGCACGCCCTCGGGGGGCGTGAAGGACGGGACTTCCCTGGCCTTCTCGTAGTTGTACGAGACGTCGGTGACGAGGTCCTTGATCACGGGGAAGGTCCGCATCGGCGTCACCGTGATCGTCTCGTCCTCGGAGAAGGTCGACATCCGGGTCATGCAGCCCAGCCGCGGCTTGCCGTTGATCTCCATCGAGCACGAGCCGCACTTGCCGGCCTTGCAGTTCCAGCGCACGGCCAGGTCGGGGGCCTGGGTGGCCTGGAGCCGGTGGATGATGTCGAGGACGACCTCGCCCTCGTTCACCTCGACGGTGAAGTCTTCGAGCTTGCCTTCGCCGCCCTCACCGCGCCAGACCCTGAACTTCGCCTTGTAGCTCATTTCGCGATCCTGTCGAACTCGTCCATCTCTTCGTCGGTGAGGTACTTGCTCAGCTCGTCGCGGTCGAAGAGGGTGAACAGGTCGTCCCGCATCGCGGGCTGCACCTTCTCCTCGACCGTGATGGACCCGCCGTCCTCGGTGGAGCAGACCAGCAGCTTGCGCCGCCACTCCGGCCGCATGCCGGGGTGGTCGTCGCGGGTGTGGCCGCCGCGGCTCTCCTCGCGCAGCAGCGCCGCCTTGGCCACGCACTCCGACACGAGGATCATGTTGCGCAGGTCGAGCGCGAGGTGCCAGCCGGGGTTGTAGATGCGCGAGCCGCCCGCGCCGACGAGCTGCACCCGCTCCTTGAGCTTCTCCACGACTTGCAGCGCCTCGGACAGCTCCTCGGCCTTGCGGATGATGCCGGCCAGCTCGTTCATGGTCCGCTGGAGCTCGTGGTGGACCTCGTACGGGTTCTCGCCGGAGCGCTCGAGAGGCGCCAGGGCCTCCGCACGGGCGGTCTCCACCTGCTCCTGGTCCACCTTGGGCCGGGCGGGCAGCGCGTCGATGTAGGCCGCGGCGCCGGCGCCCGCGCGGCGGCCGAACACCAGCAGGTCCGACAGCGAGTTGCCGCCGAGCCGGTTGGAGCCGTGCATGCCGCCGGACACCTCGCCGGCCGCGAACAGGCCGGGCACCGAGGCGCCGCCGGTGTCGGCGTCGACCTCGACGCCGCCCATGATGTAGTGGCAGGTCGGGCCCACCTGCATGGGCTCGGCGGTGATGTCGACGTCGGCCAGCTCCTTGAACTGGTGGTGCATCGACGGCAGCCGCCGCTTGATCTCCTCGGCCGGGAGCCGGGTGGACACGTCCAGGTAGACGCCGCCCTGAGGTGATCCGCGGCCCGCCTTCACCTCGGCGTTGATGGCCCTGGCCACCTCGTCACGGGGCAGCAGCTCCGGAGGGCGGCGGTTGTTGGCCTGGTCGGTGTACCACCGGTCGGCCTCTTCCTCGGTGGTGGCGTACTTGTCCTTGAACACCTCGGGGATGTACTTGAACATGAAGCGCTCGCCCTCGGAGTTGCGCAGCACGCCGCCGTCGCCGCGCACCGACTCGGTGACGAGGATGCCGCGCACCGAAGGCGGCCAGACCATCCCGGTGGGGTGGAACTGGATGAACTCCATGTTGATGAGGCTCGCTCCGGCCAGGAGGGCCAGGGCGTGCCCGTCACCGGTGTACTCCCAGGAGTTCGAGGTGACCACGTAGGACTTGCCGATGCCGCCGGTGGCCAGCACCACGGCGGGCGTGTCGAAGAGCACGAAGCTGCCGGTCTCGCGCCAGTAGCCGAACGCGCCGGAGATCCGGTCGCCGTCCTTGAGCAGGCGCGTCACCGTGCATTCCTGGAAGACCTTGATGTAGGCCTCGTAGTCGCCGTGCTGCTCGTAGTCCTCCTGCTGGAGGGCGACCACGCGCTGCTGGAGGGTGCGGATCATCTCCAGGCCGGTGCGGTCGCCGACGTGGGCCAGCCGGGGGTACTCGTGGCCGCCGAAGTTACGCTGGCTGATCTTGCCGTCCTTGGTGCGGTCGAAGAGCGCTCCCCAGGCCTCCAGCTCCCAGACCCGGTCCGGCGCCTCCTTCGCGTGCAGCTCGGCCATCCGCCAGTTGTTGAGGAACTTGCCGCCCCGCATGGTGTCGCGGAAGTGCACCATCCAGTTGTCGTCGGGGTTGACGTTCCCCATCGCGGCCGCGGCCCCGCCCTCGGCCATGACGGTGTGGGCCTTGCCGAACAGCGACTTGCACACGATGGCCGTGCGCTTGCCCTGCTGGCGGGCCTCGATGGCGGCCCGCAGCCCGGCGCCCCCCGCGCCGATGACGACGACGTCGTACTCGTGACGCTCGATGTTGATCGAGTTATCCACTTGAAGTGATCCTTACGCGAACGGGAAGGCGATGATGCCCTTGGCCACCAGGCGGACGTAGAGGTCGGCGCCCATGACGGAGAACATCGAGGCCCACGCCCACTGCTGGTGCTTGGCGTTGAGCTTGGAGACGAAGGTCCAGGCCCGGTAGCGGAGCGGGTGCCGGGAGAAGTGGTTGAGCCGGCCCGCGGTGATGTGACGGCAGGAGTGGCAGCCGAGCGTGTAGCCGAGGATGAGCACGGCGTTGAGCGTCAGGATCCAGCTGCCGAGGCCGAGCGGCTTGTGGACCACCGCCATCACGGCGTCGTAGGTCAGGATGGCGCCGACCAGGAGCGCGAAGTAGAAGAAGTAGCGGTGGATGTTCTGCATGATCAGCGGGAACCGCGTCTCACCGGTGTACTTCCCGTGCGGCTCCTGCACCGCGCACGCGGCCGGCGACAGCCAGAACGAGCGGTAGTAGGACTTGCGGTAGTAGTAGCACGTCAGCCGGAACCCGCCCGGCAGGCCGAGGATCAGCAGCCCCGGCGGAAGTGCGTACCAGTCGCCGACGGGCGCCCATCCGAACAGTCGCGCGCCTTCACAGACGTCCTGCGTCGTCAGACAGGGCGCGGCGAAAGGAGCGATATACGGTTCGACGAAGTTGTTCGTGTCGAAGATCGCCCACACGCCGTAGATCAAGAATGAGCTGAGCCCGAGGAATACGACAAGCGGAGTGAGCCACCATCGGTCGGTGCGCAGAGTGCGCACCTTGACCTGGGCACGCTGCTTTCTCACTGGTGCGTCGGGCGTCGTCTGGGTCATCGCGGACCTCTCCACCTCCCGCGGACCCCGCACGCCTGGGGTCCGGGTCGTTCTTCTAGGCGCCTTCGGCGGTGACAGTGCCGCGCGGGCGCGCAGTTGGTGTGGCATACGTTACGACGAGCGCATCGGGATTTGTGAGGACGGTCACTCACTTTCTCCTGCTCACACTGTGATTCCTGTCACGTCCTCCGTCAGGGCTGCCGTCCCTGGTGAGGCAACTTCACCACAGTCACGAAAAAGTTATCGATTTGACGGACAACCCTTATGAATTGCCCAAAATCGACGGGTTTAGCCACGTATGCATTGGCGTGCATCCGGTAACTCCGGATGACGTCCTCCTCGGCCTCCGACGTCGTCAGGATGACCACCGGGATCGTCCGGAGAAGGGGGTCGGCCTTAACCTCGCCCAGCACTTCCATGCCGCTCTTCCTGGGCAGGTTGAGATCGAGCAGCACCAGGTCGGGCGTCGGCGCCTCCGCGTAGGGGCCCTCCCGGCGCAGGAACGCCATGGCCTGCTCGCCGTCGCTCACCACGTGCAGGCGGTTGCGCACCTTGTTGAGCGCGAACGCCTCCTGGGTGATCAGCACGTCACCCTGGTCGTCCTCCACCAGCAGCACCTCGATCGGCCGACAGTCACCCATCGTCGTCACCTGCCGGGGGAAGCGTCCAGCGGAACGTGGTGCCCCGGCTGCCCGAGTCGCCGTCGAGCCAGAGCCGGCCGCCGTGATAGTCGACGATCTTGCGGCAGAGGGCGAGGCCGATGCCGGTGCCGGGGTAGACGTCGCGCGGGTGCAGCCGCTGGAAGATGAGGAAGATGCGGTCGGCGTACTTGGGGTCGACCCCGATGCCGTTGTCGGCGCAGCTGAACTCCCACATGCCGTCGCGCTCGACCGCCTCGATCCGGACCCGGGGCGGCTCGTCGCCGCGGAACTTGACCGCGTTCTCGATCAGGTTCTGGAACAGCTGGGTGAGCAGCAGCTGGCTGCCCACGACCCGGGGCAGGGGGCCGGTGGTCACGGTGGCGCCGGTGTCCTCGACCGCCGCCGACAGGTTCTCCAGCGCCGCCCGGACCGCCACGCCGCTGTCCATGGGCGCCCGCTCGCCGCCGATCCGGCCCACGCGCGAGAAGTCGAGCAGGTCGTTGATGAGCAGCTGCATGCGCTTGGCGCCGTCGACCGCGAACCGGATGTACTGCCTGGCCCGGTCGTCGAGCTCGTTCCCGTACCGCTGCTCCAGCATCTGGGTGAAGCTCGCGACCTTCCGCAGCGGCTCCTGCAGGTCGTGGCTGGCCACGTACGCGAACTGCTCCAGCTCGTTGTTGGACCGGCGCAGCTCGTCGGACTGGTCGGTGGCGGTGCGCCAGCCGGACAGGATGCGCCGGCGCATCGAGTCGATGTGGCTCGACAGCTCGGCCAGCTCGGCGGGCCGCTCCACGCCGAGCCGGTGGTCGAAGTCGCCGCCGGCGACCTTGCGCACCTGCTCGGTCAGCCGGGCGATGGGATCGAGCACGGTGAAACGCAGGATGAACGCGAACGCCACGCCGGCGGCCAGGATCACCACGAACAGCACCACGAGCGCGATGTTGAGCCGGTTGATCTGCGCGGCCACCTCGGGCTTGGGGCCCAGCTCGCGCACCCGGGCGATCATCAGCATGGTGAGCACCACGCCGCCGAGGAACGCCACGAAGGTGGTCCCGCCGGCGACCACGAACCAGCGGGCGATCGGCACCCGGCCGACCCCGGTGGCCGGCCGGGCGGGAGGCAGGGGATGGATGCTCATGGCTCACCTCTGCTGACGACCACGGCCGCCAGGTCGTCGGTGAGGGTCCCGACGTCGCCGATGAGCCGGTCGATGTCGATGGCGCCGTGGAGCCGGACCAGCTTGACGAGCCCGTCCACACCGAGCATCTCGCCGCCGAGCGCGGCCTCGATCAGCCCGTCGGTGTAGAGCATCATCGACCAGTGCTCGCCCAGCGGCACGTCGAGCACCGTCCATCGGGCGTCAGGGAAGATGCCGAGCGGCGGCCCGGACGGCGCGCCCTCGACCACGCTCACTTTCCCGTCGCGCACCAGCACCGGGGGAGGATGGCCGACGACCCGCATCCTGGCCCGCGACAGGTCGGGCGTGATCGTGGTCATGCAGAGCGTGGTGAAGATCTCCGGAGCCCTGCGCTCGGCCCGCAGCAGGGTGTCGAGCGTACGCAGCAGCAGGTCGCCGGTCTGCCCGGCGAGCACGAGCGTGCGCCAGGCGATGCGCAGCGCCACGCCGAGCGCGGCCTCGTCGGGTCCGTGGCCGCAGACGTCGCCGACCACCACGTGGATCGAGCCGTCGGCCGTCTGCACCGTGTCGAGGAAGTCGCCGGCCAGCCGCTGGCCCTGCGAGCCGGGCAGGTAGCGGGTGGCGTGGCGCAGCTCGCGGGTGCGCAGCAGCGGCACGGGGAGCAGGCCGTTCTCCAGGCGGGCGTTCTCCTTGGCGGTCAGCTGCGCCTCGACCAGCCGGCGCTGGGCCAGGTCGGCGCGCTTGCGCTCCATGGCATAGCGGATGGCCCTGGCCAGGAGGCGGGCGTCGACGTCCTGCTTCACCAGGTAGTCCTGCGCCCCCGCCTGCACCGCCGCGACCCCGACGTGGGCGTCGCGCAACCCGGTCAGCACCAGCACCGCGGCGTCCCTGGCCAGGGCCAGCACCTGCTCCAGCGCTTCCAGGCCGGTGGCGTCGGGCAGGGAGAGGTCGACCAGCACGCACTGGACGTGCGGGCCCAGCTGGGACTTCATCTCCTGCAGAGTGCGCACCCAGGTGATCCTGGGCGGCGCCTCCGCCTGATTGAGCAACTCCTCCACGAGGAAGGCGTCTCCTGCGTCGTCCTCGATGAGGAGCAGGGTCAGCGTCTCGTTCAGCGTCGCCGTCACGCCTACCCTTCCGGAGTGTCCGGGGCCTTTGCTGCTCATTCTGCGATGAGCTCCACCCCTTGTGGAAGGGTGCCTTCCTGTCCGGCTTCGATCACATACGAGAGAAGTGTCGCCCGGAACGCCTGCGCGGCCCTGATCGGCTCCACGTCCTTGCGGTGCGCCAGCGCGATCGTCCGGCTCAGTCCGGGCGGCGCGAGCGGCGTGCCGGTCAGCCCCGGCCGCCCGTCCAGCGCCATCGACGGCACCACGGCCACGCCCAGCCCCGCCTCGACGAACCGCAGCACCGCGTCCATCTCGCCGCCCTGGACGGCGAACCGGGGCTCGAACCCCGCCTGACGGCAGGCCGCCAGCGTCGCGTCGCGCAGGTCGTAGCCGGTCCTGAACATGACCAGCGGCTTGCCGCGCAGCTCGTCGATCCGCAGGTACGGCTTGCGCGGCCGTTCGGTCACGGGGGAGGCCACGACCAGGTTCTCGCGCAGGATCTCCTCGGTCACCAGCGACGGGTCGTCGTGCTGCAACGGCATGATGATCAGCGACAGGTCGAGCTGGCCGCGGGCCAGCGCGCGCACCAGGTCCCGCGAGCCGCCCTCCTCGACCAGCAGGCCGATCCCGGGGTACGCGTGATGGAAGCGGGCCAGCGCGTCGGCCATGAGCCCCGCGCACAGCGAGGGCGTCGCGCCCAGCCGCACCGTGCCCCGGCGCAGCCCGGCCAGCTCGGCCACCTCCTGCCTGGCGGTGTCGGCGTCGGCCAGCATCCGGCGGGCCAGCGGCAGCAGCGCCTCCCCGGCCGGGGTCAGCGTGACGTTGCCGCGCGCCCGGGAGAACAGCGGCGCGCCCAGCTCGTTCTCCAGCGCCTTGATCTGCTTGCTGAGCGAGGGCTGCGCCACCCGCATCCGCTCGGCCGCGTGGGTGAAGTGCCTGGTCTCTGCCACCGTGACGAAGTACGCCAACTGCTGGAACTGCATGTGATATTCCTCGCAACCAGCCGGCTAGATGAACGTCCCTATGCCGTACAAACCAGACATCATAGCCGGTGGCTATCGAAACCAGGCCCCTCATGACTTGGACGGATCATCGCAGGTTACCTAGCGTCGATGAACGTGACAGCCACGATTGAGCGCGGCGCCGCCACCGCGCCCGTTATCCCCCCCAAGGGTGAGAAGCCCAGAGCCAAGCGGCCTGGCGGGTTCCTGACCTCGTCCAACGGCAAGAAAGTCATCATGGCCGTCACGGGGGCCGTGATGGTGCTCTTCCTCCTCGCCCACATGGTGGGCAACCTCAAGATCTTCGCGGGTCGCCAGTCCTTCAACGAGTACGCGCACGCGCTGCGCACCCTCCTGGAGCCGATCGCCCCGTACCGGTCCCTGCTCACCATCCTCGAGATCGGCCTCGTCCTCGCGGTGGTCCTGCACATGTGGGCGGCGATCTCGCTGTCCCGCCGCGCCGCCGCGGCCCGCCCGGTGAAGTACGCGGCGAAGAAGAAGTCGCAGGCCCACGGGTACGCCACGCACATCATGCGGTACGGCGGCCTCACGATCGCGCTGTTCGTCGTCTATCACCTGCTCGACCTGACCTTCGGCGTGGTGAACCCGAAGGGCTTCGACTCCACCCCGGCCGACCGCATGATCGCCGGTTTCGACCCGTCCCGGTGGTACGTGACGATCCTGTACGTCGTCGCCGTCGCCCTGGTCGGCATGCACCTGCGGCACGGCATCTGGAGCGCCTTCCAGACGCTCGGCGTGGCCAACCGCGACAGGAACAAGGCGCTGCGCGCGGCCGCGGCCCTGCTGTCCGCGCTCCTGGTCATCGGCTTCCTCGCGCCGCCCCTCACCATCACGTTCGGAGTGATCCAGTGAACTACGTCGAAGGCGCGGAGATCCGCGACACCAAGGCCCCGGCCGGTCCCATCGAGGAGCGGTGGGAGAAGCGCAAGTTCGGCGCCCGCCTGGTCAACCCGGCCAACAAGCGCAAGCTGAACGTCATCGTGGTCGGCACCGGCCTGGCCGGCGGCTCCGCCGCCGCGACGCTCGGCGAGCTCGGCTACAACGTCAAGTCGTTCTGCTATCAGGACTCGCCCCGGCGCGCCCACTCCATCGCCGCCCAGGGCGGCATCAACGCCGCCAAGAACTACCGCGGCGACGGCGACTCCATCTACCGCCTGTTCTACGACACGGTGAAGGGCGGCGACTTCCGCGCCCGCGAGTCGAACGTCTACCGGCTGGCCGAGGTCTCGGTGAACATCATCGACCAGGCCGTGGCCCAGGGCGTGCCGTTCGCCCGCGAGTACGGCGGCCTGCTCGACACCCGCTCCTTCGGCGGCGCCCAGGTCTCCCGTACCTTCTACGCCCGCGGACAGACGGGCCAGCAGCTCCTGCTCGGCGCGTACCAGGCGCTGGAGCGGCAGATCGCGGCCGGGACCGTGGAGATGTTCACTCGCCACGAGATGCTCGACCTGATCGTCTCCGACGGCCGGGCCCGCGGCATCATCGTGCGCGACATGGTGACCGGCGAGATCGAGCGGCACTTCGCCGACGCCGTGGTGCTCGCCACCGGCGGCTACGGCAACGTGTTCTTCCTGTCCACGAACGCCAAGGGCTGCAACACCACCGCCATCTGGCGGGCGCACGAGCGGGGCGCGTACTTCGCCAACCCCTGCTACACGCAGATCCACCCCACCTGCATCCCGGTCTCCGGCGACCACCAGTCGAAGCTCACGCTCATGTCGGAGTCGCTGCGCAACGACGGCCGCGTCTGGGTGCCGGCGCGCAAGAACGACAGCCGCGCTCCTGGCGACATCCCGGACGCCGAGCGCGACTACTACCTGGAGCGGATCTACCCCGCCTTCGGCAACCTGGTCCCGCGTGACATCGCCTCCCGCGCCGCCAAGAACGTCTGCGACGAGGGCCGCGGCGTCGGCCCCGGCGGCCTGGGCGTCTACCTCGACTTCCGCGACGCCATCAACCGGCTCGGCCGCGACGCCGTGGAGAAGAAGTACGGCAACCTGTTCGAGATGTACGAGCGCATCACGGGCGAGAACCCGTACGAGGAGCCGATGCGCATCTACCCGGCCGTCCACTACACGATGGGCGGCCTGTGGGTGGACTACGACCTGCAGTCGACGGTCCCCGGCCTGTTCGTGATCGGCGAGGCCAACTTCTCCGACCACGGCGCCAACCGGCTCGGCGCGTCCGCGCTGATGCAGGGCCTGGCCGACGGCTACTTCGTGCTGCCCACCACGATCGGTGACTACCTGGCCGACGGGCCGTTCGGGGACGTCGACGAGGAGGCCGTCGCGTCGGCCGAGCTGAAGGTCCGTACGAAGATCGACCGTCTCATGTCGGTGAACGGCACCCGCACCCCCGACTCCTTCCACCGCGAGCTGGGCAAGCTCATGTGGGACTACTGCGGCATGGAGCGCACCGAGGAGTCGCTGCGCAAGGCCCTGGAGCGCATCCCCGAGCTGCGCCAGGAGTTCTGGGAGAACGTCAAGGTCACCGGCACCGCCGAGGAGCTGAACCAGGTGCTGGAGAAGGCCGGCCGGGTGGCCGACTTCTTCGACCTGGCCGAGCTGATGTGTCTGGACGCCCTGGTGCGCACCGAGTCGTGCGGCGGCCACTTCCGGGCCGAGTCGCAGGACTCCGACGGTGAGGCGCTGCGCGACGACGAGAACTTCGCCCACGTCTCGGCCTGGGAGCACTCCCTCGACGGCACGCCGGTGCTGCACAAGGAGTCGCTCCAGTACGAGTACGTCAAGATGAGCCAGCGGAGCTACAAGTGAACCTGACCCTGAAGGTCTGGCGTCAGAGCGGTCCCAAGGACCGGGGGCGCATGGTGACGTACCGGGTGGAGGACGTCTCACCCGACATGTCCTTCCTGGAGATGCTGGATGTGCTGAACGAGCGGCTCATCCTCGAAGGCGACGACCCGATCGCCTTCGACCACGACTGCCGTGAGGGCATCTGCGGCATGTGCGGCATGGTCATCAACGGCGTGGCGCACGGCGAGCAGGTGGCCACCACCACCTGCCAGCTCCACATGCGCCACTTCGAGGACGGCGCCACCATCACCATCGAGCCGTGGCGGGCCGCGCCGTTCCCGGTGATCAAGGACCTGGTCGTCGACCGGAGCTCCTTCGACCGCATCATCCAGGCGGGCGGGTTCGTCTCCGTGCCCGCCGGCTCCGCCCCGGACGCGCACAGCGTGCCCGTCCGCAAGGAGGACGCCGACGCCGCCTTCGACGCCGCCACCTGCATCGGCTGCGGCGCCTGCGTCGCGGCCTGCCCCAACGGGTCGGCGTCCCTCTTCACCGCCGCCAAGATCACCCACCTCAGCCTGCTCCCGCAGGGCCAGCCCGAGCGCCTGTCCCGGGCCAAGGCCATGGTGGACCAGATGGACGCCGAGGGCTTCGGCGGCTGCACCAACACCGGTGAGTGCACGGCCGTCTGCCCCAAGGGCATCCCGCTGGACACGATCGCCCAGATGAACAGCGACTACCTCAAGGCCAACGCCAAGTAGTCCCGGCAACGCGAGAGGGCCGCTCCGATCGTCCGGAGCGGCCCTCTCGACGTCCGCGGCTACCGGTTGAGCGACGGTGCCGGCTCCTCGGCGGCGGCCTGGCGCGCGGGCGAGCGGAGCACGGCCAGCGCGACCCCGAGCGCCGCCAGCAGCAGGGCGGCCGCGATGCCGAACGCCAGCCGGTAGCCGCCGGTGAGGGCCGCCGCGTCGGTGACGCCCTGGGCCAGCAGGTCTCCGGTACGCGAGGCGGCCATCGTGGACAGCACCGCCACGCCGAGCGCCATGCCGATCTGCTGGGTGGTGTTGAACAGGCCGGAGGCGAGCCCGGCGTCGTCGGCCCTGGCGGCCGACATGCCGAGGGTGGCCAGCGCGGGCAGCACCAGGCCGCCGCCGGCGATCAGCAGCATGACCGGCAGCAGGTCGGGGACGTACGACGCCTGCACCGGCACCCGGGTGAGCCAGCCCATCGCGGCCAGCAGCAGCGTCAGCCCGGCGACCAGCACGGCACGGGCCCCGAACCGGCTGTTGAGCCGGGCGGAGACGAACAGCGAGATGCCGCCGATCGCGACCGCGGCGGGCAGCATCGCCAGGCCGGTCTGAAGCGCGCTGTAGTCCAGGACCTTCTGCATGTAGAGCGCGACGAGGATCTGGAAGGCGAACATCGCCGACAGGCTCAGCATCTGCGCCAGGTTCGCGCCCACGACGTTGCGGGAGCGGAGGACGCGCAGCGGCATCAGCGGGGTGCGGGCCTTGGCCTGGCGGACGAAGAAGCCGGCCAGCAGGGCCAGCGACAGCGCGCCCAGGCCCAGCGTGTGACCAGCGGCCCAGCCGTACTCCTCGATCTTGACGACCGTGTAGATGCCCAGCATCAGGCCGCCGGTGACCAGCGCGGCGCCGAGGGCGTCGGCGCCGGCGGAGAGGCCCGCGCCGCGGTCGGCGGGGAGCACGCGGATGGCCAGCGCGACGGTGGCCAGCCCGACCGGCAGGTTGATGAAGAAGATCCAGTTCCAGGAGAGCATGTCGGTGAGCACGCCGCCGAGCACCTGACCGATGGAGGCGCCGGCCGCGCCGGTGAAGCTGAACACGCCGATCGCCTTGGCCCGCTCGCCCGGCTCGGTGAACAGGGTCACCAGGATGCCGAGGACCACGGCCGCGGCCATGGCGCTGCTCGCGCCCTGGAGGAAACGGGCGGCGATCAGCATGGCCGGGGTGGTGGACAGTCCGGCGAGGAGCGACGCGAGGGTGAAGAGCGCGTTGCCCGCCAGGAACATGGTCTTGCGGCCGATCAGGTCGCCCAGCCGTCCGGCCAGGAGCAGCAGGCCGCCGAAGGGGATCAGGTAGGCGTTGACGGTCCAGCTCAATCCGGCGGGAGTGAAGCCCAGGTCGTGCTGGATGGCCGGCATGGCGACGGTGACGATGCTGCCGTCGAGGATGGTCATCAAACTCGCCGCCGACAAGACGATCAAGGCAAGCCGGCGAGAGGGGGTGGGCGACATGGGCCCTCCTGTTCGAAAGGGGAACAGGTGAGACCCTAACAGATAGTTTTGTTGTGGACGATCCTCTTTGGATCTATTTCTGGGGCTGGCGTGCCCTGCGGGTGCCGGGAGCGACCTCCACGGGGGTGCCCAGATGGCCCTCGACCAGCCGTTTCAGCGCCGACAGAAGCATCTCCCGCTCCTCCTTCGGCAGGGCGTCCAGCGCATCGCGGTGCACGCCGTCCACGATCTGCTGACTGCGCTCGGCGACCTCGGCACCCTTCTCGGTGACCGCGATGATGCGGGCCCGCCGATCGGTGCTGGAGGGGCGGCGCTCGGCCAGGCCCGCCTTCTCCAGGGCGTCGACGGTGACCACCATGGTCGTCTTGTCCATGTCGCCGAGCTCGGCGAGCTGGATCTGGGTGCGCTCCTCCTCCAGGGCGTGGACGAGCACACAGTGCATGCGCGCGGTGAGGCCGATCTCGGCCAGCGCCGCCGCCATCTTCGTCCGGAGCACGTGACTGGTGTGGTCGAGGAAGAAGGAAAGGTCCGGTTCGGTGCGATTGGGCGCCATGGCGGTCATACCTTGAGCCTACTCAATCGTTCCGATCCGGATTATCCGCAACAGACAGGCAGGTGGCGGCCCCCGCGGAGGGGGCCGCCGGAGGCCGGGTCAGCTGTGCGGGCAGGTGTCGCGGTACTCCTGGATGGCGGAGCCGCGAGGCGCCGGGCAGAGGAAGGGGTCGTAGCGGGTGTCGTCGTCGACGAACCGCTTCAGCCAGGCGACCATGGACTTGGCCATCGTGGTGTTCGTGGTCTGCGGGAAGAAGTGGCTGGCGCCGTTGAGCTCCAGATACGCCTTCTCCGACGAGGCCGGGATGCTCTCGTAGAACGGCTGCGCGTGGGTGTTGACCGAGGCGACCGAGTCGCTCTCACCACCGATGATCATCGTGGGCACGCGGACGCCGGACCAGTTCTTGGTCAGGTTCCACGGGGCGAGCGGGACGGCCGCCTGCAGGCTGGGCCGGTCGTCGGCGGCTTCGAGGCTGCCGCCGCCGCCCATCGAGTGACCGGCCACCGCCAGCCGCGACGCGTCGATGCGGCTGCGCACGGCCGACGGGCTGTCCTCCACCAGCCAGTCGAGCGCGGCCAGGAGCTGGCGGCCGCGGCTGGCCGGCTGGTCGTAGCGGGAGTTGGTCTCGATGCCGATGACCACGAAGCCGTGCGAGGCGATCCGCGGGCCGAGCCACGACAGACTCGACCAGGAGGCGGTGTAGCCGGGCGAGATGGCGATCGCGCCGAACGTGCCCTGGCTGGTGTCGTCCGGATAGTAGACCCGGCCGCCGCCGAACCCGCTCACGCTGAGCGAGGACACCGACCGCTCCGAGGTGCTGAACGGACCGCGGCTCGCCTCCAGGAGAGCGTCCGTCGGTGCCGGGCCACGCTCGTACGGGCCGGCGGCCTGGGCGGCCTGGGCGGGCTGGGCCAGGGTGAGGGCGCCGCAGGCGAGAGCCGCGGCCACGGCGAGTCTGGCGATCGCGTTACGGGGATACACGTCGGCAACTCCATCTGTGGGGGGTGCGAACGCCGCCATTGTTCGGCCCGGCGCCTCGTCCCCGCATCGCGTGAATCGCCGGTGTCAGAACAGCAGCCTTGCCAGTTCCACCCGGGAGCGCACGCCCAGCCTGGCGAACACGTTGCGCAGATGATGATCGACGGTGCGCGGGCTGAGGAAGAGCTGCGCGGCCACCTCCCGGTTCGTCGCGCCCTCCGCCACCAGCCTGGCGATGCGCAGCTGCTGGGCCGTCAGCTGCTGCTCGGGGCCACCACTGGACGCCGGGCGGGTCACGGTCTCACCCGCCGCGCGCAACTCGGCGCGGGCCCGCTCGCTCCACAGCCGCGCCCCCAGCCGCTCGAACGTCTCCAGCGCCGCGTGCAGATGCTCCCGCGCGGCGCCCGGCCGGCGTCCCCTGCGCAGCGCGCCCCCGTACAGAAGCTGCGTGCGCGCCGTCTCGAACCGGCACGCGCCGCGCCGGTGCAGCTCCAGGGCCTCCAGGAAGTGCTCGCCCGCCTCGCCGGGCGCCGCGAGCAACGCCCGGCAGCGCGCGGCCAGCGCGCGCCGGTCCGGGCTGCTGGTGCTGCCCGCCCACCGCTCCAGCACGCGCAGCGCCGCCGCGGCGCGCCGGTCGTCCCCGGTACGGGCCGCGGCCTCGATGAAGTGCGGACTGGCCATGACCCGTACGACGACATGATCGTTGTCGCCGTGCCCGCGCAGCCGGGCGGCCGAATCGGCGAGCCGGCCGGCTGCCAGGTCGAGGTGGGCCAGCGCCCAGGTGCCCAGCGCGCCCGCGATGCCCAGCCCGTGCGCCTCCGCCAGGCCGAGCGCGCGGTGGGCGCGGTCGCGGCAGGCCTCGGCGTCGCCCCGCACCGCGTCCACGTGCGCCAGCCAGGCGAGATGCCGGGCGGCGGCGTTGAGCTGCCCGGACGCCTCGGCCAGCCGCAGTCCCTCCGCCGCGTGCGCGGCCACCGACGAGTAGCGGCCCAGCCAGAAATGCGCCTGCACCATCGACTCCAGCAGCTGCGGCACCAGGGTGACCGCGCCACGCCGGCGCGCCGTGTCGATGGCGCGCGCCGACAGCTCCAGCGCGGTCGCGTCCTCGCCCAGCAGCAGGTTCGCCACGCACGCCCACACCAGCGCGACCGGACTGCTCACCGCCGGGGCCAGCCGCACCACCCGCCGCAACGGCCCGGCGGCCGCGCCGTGGTCGCCGCTGAACGTCGCCGCGATCCCCTGCAGGTACTCGAACATCAACTGCGCGTTCGCGCAGTCATCGGGGCGGCGCAGATGGGCGACCTGGCCGGCGATGGCGTGAAAGGTACGGATGTCACCTGTCAGATAGCTGGCCTCGGCCGCCTCCAGCAGCGCCTTGACCCCGACGATCCGGTCGCGTTCCACCAGGCACGAGGCGGCGGTCAGCAGCTTGTCCCTGGCGTCGTCGGCATGCCCGGTCAGCAGCTCCAGCCGCCCGTACATGACCTCGGCCTGCCCCTCCAGCGGACGCCTCGGCCGCGCCAGCAGCCACCTCGCCCGGGCCAGATCTCCCGACAGCCAGGCGTGCCGGGCGGCGGCGGCCAGCCACTCGGCCCTGCTCCGCTCGTCCCCGGTCAGCTCGGCCGCGCACTCGTACGCGGCGGACCTGCTGGGGTGGCCCCGCGCGGGGACGGCGGTCGCCGGAGCGTTCACGGCGCCGACACCGGCGTCGGCCGCGGCGATACGCGCGGCCTGGGACGGCCCGGACCAGGACACGGACGAGGACTCCGGGGAGGAGTCGGAGGAGGACGCGGACGGGGACACGGGCGAGGACACGGGCGAGGACACGGGCGGAGAATTCGGGGACTCCGGGGACTTCGGGGACTTCGGGGAGGACACGGGCGGGGACACGGGCGGGGACACGGGCGGGGAGTCCGGGGAGTCCGGGGAGTCCGGGGAGTCCGGGGAGGACGCGGACGGGGAGTCCGGGGAGTCCGGGGAGTCCGGGGAGGACGCGGACGGGAACTCGGGGGAGGACGCGGCGGCGGCGAGGTCGGCGGCGAGCCGGTCGACGGGTCCGTCCAGGGCGTGGGCGCGGTGCCAGGCTCGGGCGAGCCGGTGGCCGTCACCGTCGAGGAACCGGGCGAGCAGGCCGTGCGCGGCGCGCCTGCGCGCGGGCGGCGCCTCGGCGTAGGCGACGGCGCGGACCGTCTCGTCCGCGAACACGTACCGCCCGTCCTCGACCTTGATCACCCCAGCCCGCTCGGCGGGGGCCAGGATGGCGAGCGGATCGGTGTCCGGGAGCAGTCCCCGGAACCGGACCTCGCGGTCGAACACCAGATCGCCGGGCCGGCGACGGGATTCGGCAGGGGACTGGAGGCAGGCGGGCCGCCGGAGGATCTCGGTGTCGAGGCCGGGATGGGCCGCGAGCAGCAGGAGCAGGAACCGGGTGTCCTCGGGAAGCCCGGCCAGCCGCTCGGCGTGCGCGCGGTGCAGCCGCCCGCCCGGCGGAAGACCGGTGGGAGGCGCGGCCAGCCCGGCGAGCTGCTCGTCCGTCAACGACCCGACGAGTTCGCGCCACGCCAGCGGGTTGCCCCCGGCCAGTCGCCCCAGGCGATCACGCAGTTCGTCCGGGAGCGTGCCTCCGGGCGCCCCCTCGCCCGAGCCGGCGTGCGACCCTTCCGGACGGCCCTCCCGATGGCCCTCCGGACGGCCCTCCGACGGGCCCCGCAGCGTGCCCGCCAGGTCGTCGGCCAGCGCCCGGCACGCGGCGGCGTCCAGCCCGGCCAGCTCACGCACAGGCACATCCGCCGGAAGCCCGGCCGGATCCCGCACCGCCAGCAGCAGGGCGACCCGTTCTCCCGCCACCCGCCTGGCCACGAAGCCCAGCGCCTCCCGGCTGACCACGTCGAACAGATGGACATCGTCCACGCACACCAGCACCGGCTCCGCCTCGGCCAGCTCAGAGAGGAACTCCAGCACGGCGGCGGGCAGCGCCATACCGCCGTCCGTCACGCCCAGCCGCAGCGCCCGCGCCAGCACCGGCGACCGGACCAGCCGCGCCACGGGCCGCAGCAGCGCGTGCAGCCCCGACACGGCCAGCCGCGTCTCCTGCGGCACCCCGCAGGCACGTAAGACGGTGAAATCACCGGCCCACGACACGGCGCGGCCGAGCACGGCGGTTTTACCGATACCCGGCGGCCCCGCCAGCACCAGAGCACCGCCGTCTCCGGCCCGCGCCCCGTCGAGCAGCATTCGCACGGCGTCCAGCTCGGCGGCGCGGCCATGCAGCCCCTCTGACATGACCAGAGTGTGACTCGCGTTTGTCAACCAGGAAAGGGCCCGACTGTAAAGACGGCGAAATCGCCGATACACGCCCGCATCACGCGATCAACGAAGAGCCGGTGCGGCCACTGACCCGTGATCAGGCCACCCAACTGCTGGTGTCGTCGATCCGCTGCCGCCACAGCTTCTCGCCCTCGCCGCCCGGCTCCCACCGCGACGCGAACTCCAGCAGGTTGCGGCAGCGCGCCAGCATGGACGCGTGCCGCTCCTCCCACGACGGCACCGGCCCTCCGTACGCCTCGAAGAAGTGGTGCAAATGGGGCACATGCTCCGGATGGTGGGCGCGGACGATCCACTCGCACCACGCCAGATCCTCCACCGGCCGGCCGGGATGCGCCCATTCCCAGTCGAGGATCGCCACCGTCTCGAAGGTCTCGGGATCGAACAGCATGTTCTGCGGACCGTAGTCGCCGTGCACGAACCCCATCCGGTGCAGCCGCGCCAGCGCACGCCCGCACTCGGCGAGGACCTCGATCGGATGGCCCTCGTCCAGCAGGTCCTGACCGTGGACGCCCGGGACGTAATGCATGCTCACGCTCGTATCGGTCACCGCGTGCAGCCTCGGTACAGGCAGCCGCCTGCGCAACCGCCGCAGGAACCGCGCTTCCGTCCGCAGCCGGACGGAGGCGTCGGGCCCCTGGTAGCACTTGACGACCAGGGCGCCGTCTCCGACCGTGCTGTTGGTGTACCCGTGCTCCACGAGAGACGATTCTGGCGTACTCGTGAGGCGCATGTGAGAGGGCACGCCCAGACTGACATACCTTGTACGAAACGTCCGGTGATCGACACGCTCCGGGATAAATCGTTTGCCGATCAACCAGGGGCTTTGCCACTGTTGACAGGCTATGCGCACCCTTCCTGACGCCGATCCTGGCACGCCTGACATCCGCAGCCCGTTCCGTTATCTCTGGTGGAACGCGCGGCGGCAGCGCCGTGCCCTCTTGGGCGGCATCGCCTTCGCCACCACCTGGTGGCTGGCGCAGGCGCTGGTGCCCGCCGCGCTCGGCAAGGGCGTCGACGCGCTCCGGCTGAAGGACACCACCGCGTTGCTCGTCTGGTCGGGCATCCTGCTCGGGCTCGGGCTGGTGCAGGCGTACACCGGGATCATGCGACACCGGTTCGCCGTCTACAACTGGCTGTCGGCCGCCTACCGCACGGTCCAGCTCACCACCCGCCAGGCGGCGAGACTCGGGGCGACCTTGTCGAAGCGCCTGTCGACCGGCGAGGTCGTCAGCGTCGGCAACTCCGACATCGCGCACATCGGCGGCTCCATGGACATTCTGCTCCGCGGTGTGGGGTCGGTCGTGGCGATCGTCGCGGTCACCGTGATCCTCATCTCGACCTCGCCCGTCCTGGGGCTCATGGTGCTGATCGGCGTGCCCGTCATGACGGCGGCCGTCGGACCGCTGCTGCGGCCCCTGCACCGCAGGCAGAAGCGGCAGCGTGACCTGACCGGCGACCTGTCGACCAGGTCCGCCGACATCGTGGCCGGGCTGCGGGTGCTGCGCGGCATCGGCGGCGAGCAGGTGTTCGCCGAGCGCTACCGGGAGGAGTCGCAGCGGGTCCGCCACGCGGGCGTCGGCGTCGCCCGGGTGGAGTCGCTGCTCGAAGGCGCCCAGATCGTGCTGCCCGGCCTGCTCATCGCGCTCGTCACCAGCGTCGGCGCGACCTTCGCGGTCGACGACCGGATCACGGTCGGTCAGCTCGTCACCTTCTACGCGTATGCCGTCTTCCTGGTCGCCCCGATGCGGACGATCACCGAGACGGCCGACCGGCTCACCAAAGGACACGTCGCCGCCCGCCGGGTGGTGCGGATCCTGTCGATCGAGCCGGAGGTGACCGGTGGCACGGGCAGCACCGCGGGCGGCGTGCTGCGCGACAGCTACAGCGGCGTCACCCTCCAGCCGGGCACCCTCACCGCGCTCGCCCCGGCCCGGCCCGAGGATGCCATCGAGATCGCCGACCGGCTGGGCCGCTACTCCACCGGCGACGTCACCTTCGGCTCCACCGACCTGGCCTCGCTGCCGATCGAGGAAGTACGGTCGCGCATCCTGGTCGCCGACAACGGCGCCCGCCTGTTCACCGGCCCCCTCCGGGGCGAGCTGGACGTGCGCGGCACCGCGACCCCCGACCAGATCGACCGGGCCCTGCACGCGGCGTGCGCCGAGGACATCGTCGAGGCGCTGCCCGACGGGCTCGACGCGCAGGTGGCCGAGGCGGGACGGGAGTTCTCCGGCGGCCAGCAGCAGCGACTCCGGCTGACCCGGGCGCTGCTGACGGACCCCGAGGTGCTCATCCTCGTCGAACCCACCAGCGCCGTCGACGCCCACACCGAAGCCCGCATCGCCGACCGGCTGGCGGCGGCGCGGGCAGGCCGCACCACGCTGGTCTGCACGACGAGCCCCCTGGTGCTGGACCGTACGGATCACGTGATCTACGTCGAGGACGGCCGGGTCCAGGCCGAGGGCACCCACCGCGACCTCCTGGCCGCCAGCCCGGCCTACGCGGCCACGGTGACCCGAGGAGAGACCTGACGAACCCCCGCGACCCTCGGCGTTCCACGCGACGGCCGCGACGCCATCGGAAGGACCGACCTCGACAAGGGACACGAGGGAACCAACGGTGAACCGCACCACCCCCACCAGACGACCGAGCCTCCAGCCCCCGCCGAGCCTGCCGCACGGAAGCGCCGACGCGCCGCGTCCCGGCGAACGCGCCGTACGGGAAGTGTCGGGGCGGCGAGCTTGGGCGTGTGCGTCCCGGGAGCGTCCGCCCTGTGGGGTGGGGCGGGACGTCGAGGTGGGAGGGTCGGCGCGTCGCGTTTCGGTGGGTCCGTCGGGCGGGAGCGTCGGGGTGGCGAGCGTCGGCGTGTGCGTCCCGGGAGCGTTCGCCCTCCGGGGGTGGGGCGTCGGGCCGGATGGAGGCGTTGGGCGACACGGATCACATGGTCGGGACGTGTCGTATGGGGCGGCACCCGTCTGGTCGCGGCGCGGCTGCGGCCCGGTGGGTCCCTCGTGCGGGGCGTCGACAGGTGAGGAGCCAGCCGGTACGGGGGTCGGGGATGTGCTTTGGGTCGGTCAGGTCGTGAGGACGGGGAGCCGACGGGGGCCTGGGTGAGTGGACGAGACGTGGATGTTGAGCTGAGAGGGGAGGGGTGACGGAATGGCCCGCGAGATTCTTCCGGTCGCCGATCGGAAGCAGGTGCGTGCCTACGCGCGGCGGTTGACGTTGAAGTATCCGAGGCGGCTCGCCACCGCCCTTGCCCTGCACGCGCTCGCGGCCGTCGCCGGGCTGGTGGTGCCGTGGCAGCTCGGTGCGCTGGTCGAGGACGTCGAGCATGGCGTCGCGGTGAACGTGGGGTTGTTCGCGGCCGGCGTCGCGGGGTTCCTGCTCCTGCAGGGCGTGCTGGTCAGGTATGCGGTGCTGGCCTCGGCCAGGCTGGGCGAGAAAGTGCTGGCGGAGCTGCGCGAGGAGTTCGTCGAACGGGTGCTCGCCCTTCCGCTGTCGACCGTGGAACGGGCAGGCTCGGGCGACCTGCTCACCCGTACGTCGCGCGACGTCGACTCGCTGTCGAGGACCGTGCGCCACGCGGTGCCGGAAACCTTGATCGCGGTCGTCACGTTCGTCATCACCATGGGCGCGATCGTGCTGGTCAGCCCGTTGCTCATGCTGCCGGTGCTGCTGGCCTCGCCGTTGCTGTTCTTCTCCACCCGGTGGTATCTCCGGCGGGCCAGGGACGGCTATCTGCGGGAGAACGCCGCGTACGCGGAGATGACCGAAGGGCTGGCCGAGACCGTCGAGGGGGCCAGGGCCGTGGAGGCGCTCGGCCTGGAACGGAGGCGGCGCGAGCGGGCCGACCGGGACATCGCCGGCTCGTTCGCCGCCGAACGCTACACGCTCGGGCTGCGCACCGTCTGGTTTCCCTCGGTCGAGCTGGGCTACGTGGTGCCGGTCGTGGCCACGCTGCTCGTCGGCGGCCTCCTCTACAGCAACGGGTGGGTGACGCTGATGCAGGTCACCTCCGCCGCTCTCTACGCGCAGCAGCTCGTCGACCCGCTCGACCGGTTCTTGATGTGGATCGACGAGCTCCAGGTGGGCGGGGCGGCCATGGCGCGGCTGCTCGGTGTCGCGAACGTGCCCGACGACCGGGAGGCCACCGGTGGCCGGCCCGCCGATGAGCTGCTCAGCGTCGACGAGGTGAGGTACGCCTACCGGGAGGGCCGGGACGTGCTGCACGACGTGTCGCTGACCGTGCGGCCGGGCGAGCGGCTGGCCATGGTGGGGCCGTCGGGTGCCGGCAAGTCGACGCTCGGCAGGCTGCTCGCCGGGATCCACGGCCCCCGGACAGGGACCGTCGCGGTGGGCGGCGTGCCGCTGGTGGACCTGCCGCTGGACGAGCTGCGCGGCCATGTCGCGCTGGTCACCCAGGAGCACCACGTGTTCAAGGGCACGCTCCGGGACAACCTGCTGATCGCCCGCCCCGGCGCGGACGACGCGGCCGTGCGTGACGCGCTCACCGCTGTGGACGCCCTGGAATGGGTGCTCGACCTGCCCGACGGGCTGGACACGGTGGTCGGCTCGGGCGGCCTCGCGGTCTCGCCCGCGCACGCGCAGCAGCTCGCGCTGGCCAGACTCGTGCTCGCCGACCCGCACACGCTGGTGCTGGACGAGGCCACCTCGTTGATCGACCCTCGGGCCGCCAGGAACCTGGAGCGGTCGCTGGCGGCGGTGCTGGACGGGCGCACGGTCATCGCCATCGCCCACCGGCTCTACACGGCCCATGACGCGGACCGGGTGGCGGTGGTGGAGGACGGGCGGATCATCGAACTGGGCTCCCATGACGAGTTGGTGACGGAAGGCGGCTCCTACGCCGCGTTGTGGCAGAGCTGGCACGGCGTCCCCGACACCGACCCTCCTTCGGCCTCGAGCGCTGATGGCCGAGTGGCGTCTAGCACCAACTCCCCTTCGGCCCCGGGCAACGATGGTCGAGTGGCGTCGAGTGTCTAGGGAGTGTCGCGGACGCTGCGTCGGCGAACTCCGCCGGCACCCACGCCGTCGCCACTCGCTACGGCAACAGAGAACGCATCTACCTGGACACCATCGGCGTCGCCTCGATCCGCATCTGGGCACCATCGGCGTCGCCTCGCATCTGGCTCCGCCACGCCGTCACGTGGCGGGCGCCCCCTCACCGTCGCCGAGGATGGTCACCGTCTCCTCCAGGATTTCCACGAACTCAGCAGCCGGGAGCCTGGCTACGAAGACCGTTTCCGCATGCTCGGGATGTGTGAGCAGGTGGCTCTCTCGCCAGAACTCCAACGTGATCACCAGGCGGACCCCATCCCGCCAGAGGAATGACGTCACGTTGTCGGTCGTGGGACCCCAGCCCCAGCGATGAAAGAACCCGAACCGCTCGTACTCCTGCTCGCCGTCCCCGGCCTGAAGCCGCCGGTGCATGGACGCCGGGGGCAAACCGACGAATGGCGGGGCCCGGTCCTCGGCGGAGCGGATCCCGGCAGCGGTGCGTGTCACGGAAGAACGGAACTGTTTGACGAAGACCATGTTGTCTTCGCACGTCACCCACTGACCGGCGATCCACAGATCCACCCGGCGCAGCGCCGAGCCGTCCCCGTCTCCGACCTCGACAGCGAACCTACGCTTGTCGCCCAAGAGCCCAGCCATCCGAGCACCGTGGCAGATGCCTCGCCCAGGCACAAACACGCCTCGCCCAGGCACGAACACGCCTGCCCGTCACGCACACCGCAGCCATGATCACGGACACGCCCTGGGGCCGGGTTGTGTCCGACGGGCGCTGACGGTCGGATGGTCTCCGGTGTCGATGGCCGGGGTGTCGAGTCGTCGGGCTCGCATCGACTCGTTGCCTGCTCCGGGTCGGGCGGCGGCCTGGCCTTCCGACTTCCCGGGGTGGCGGTGCCGACGGCGGGCCCCACGGCGGGGCCGGGGTGTGGCCGGCCCCGCCGTGGGCGGTGGGATCGCGAGGGTCAGCAGGTTGTGTTTTTCGGGGGGAGGGTGGCGTCGGTGAGGTAGCGGTCGATGTGGGCTCGGGCGCAGGTGTTGACGCCGTAGAGGGTGTGGCCGGGGCCGTCGTGGGTGATCGTGACGCTGCCCGGGACCCGGCTGATGGCTCGGGTGACCGCCTCGGACTCGCCCCACGCCCCGGCGCCCAGGAGGGGCGGCAGGGTGGTGGGCAGCGGGGCGGGCGGGTTGGTGACGGGGACGGGCCAGCCGACACAGGCCAGGCCCGCCGTCGCGATGGTGTTGGCGGGGCCCGCGTTGGGGGCGACCTTCCGGAGGCGGGCCGTCATGGCGTCGGAGGCCGCCCGGCTGGCAGGGCGCGGCCAGTCGACGCACTCGGTCACCCCGGTGGCCATGTCGGGGAAGCGGGCGCCGCGCTGGGGGACGAAGGCCGAGGCGTCGCCGCGGTGGGCCTTGCGGATGGCAGCGGCCAGGGTCGGCCAGGCGGCACTGCCTCCGCGGGCCATGGAGATGGCGAACGACTGGAGGTCGCGCGCGGTGTAGGCGACGCCTTCCGCGGCGCGGATCGGCTTGCGGTCGGCCCTGGTGACGATCGAACGCCATGCGCGGGGGACGTCGGGGCAGTCGCCGGCGGCGCACCAGTCGAAGAACCGGGTCAGGAACTTCTCGTTGCTCCTGGCCATCGCCTCCAGCTCCTTGTCCCAGTCGGCGGCGGCGTGGTTCCAGGTGCCGTCGAGGACCATGGTGCGGACCTGGCCGGGGAAGAGGCGGGCGTAGGTTTGGCCGTAGAAGCCGGCGTAGGAGGCTCCGTAGTAGTTGAGTTTGCCGCCGATGGCCTTCCTGATCGCCTCCATGTCGCGGGCGTGGTCGGCGGAGCTCATGTGGGCGAACAGCTCGGGGTCGCCGGGACGGCACGCCTCGGCGAGGCCGCGGTTGGTGTCGGACATCCGCCCCCACTCGGCGTCGTCGCGCGGCGCGGCGGGGAGGGGGACGCGGGTCCAGAGACACGGCAGGCCGGTGCTCAGGCCGCCGAACTGCTCGCCGTAACCTCGGGTGTCCCACACCACGACGTCCATGCGCTTGCGCAGATCGGCCCACCAGCTCGCGATCGGCTGGGTGTAGGCGATGCCGGGGGCGCCGGGGCCGCCGTAGGCGACGAGCACGGACCCCTCGGAGCGGCCGGTGGCCTTGAGCCTGCCGAGCTTGAGCGTGATCTTCCGGCCTTCGGGCTTGCTCCAGTCGACCGGCACTCGCAGGTCGGAGCACTCCATGCCGATCTTGTCGGTGGGACACGGGCCCCAGGTTGGGGAGTCGGCCTTCGGCGCGTGCGTGCCGCCTGAGACCGCAAGGATCAGGGCCATCACGATGGACTTCAGCATGCCGCTCACGATGGCCGAACGCCCCGGCCTGCCACATCAGACCACGGTCTGGTTCTCCGAGGGCTGGATCAGACCGTGGTCTGTCATCCCACCACTTGATGGCGCGGCCTTGATGGCGCGGCCTTGATGGCGCGGCCTTGGTGGTGCGGGCCTTGGTGGCGCGGCCTTGATGGTGCGGGCCTTGATGGCGCGGCACTTGATGGCGCGGGGCCTGACGTGCAGGCCTGATGCGCGGGGCCTGGCTCCGGGTCCCTTGGAGTGTGGATCCGTCTGCGATGTGCCTGAGGCGTGGGGTCCGTTGGCGGGTCGTCGGAGCGGGGGCCGTCTGCGCTGGGCTGTGGCGCGGGCCCCGTCTGCGGGGCCGTGAAACCCGGGCCCACCTGCGGGGCGTATGAAGGGCGGGACCCACCGGCGGATCCCACCGGCGGGTCCCCGGAAGCGGGGACCCGTCGGCGGGGTGTCTCAAGCCTGGTGTCTCGGCTGCGGTGCTGCTGGACGTGGGGGTCTCGGCTGCGGCACGGCCGGACCGAGGGACGGCGGCTAGAAGTGGAGGGCCTTCTTGAGGAAGTCGACCTGGAGCAGCAGCAGGTTCTCCGCCACGACCTCCTGCGGCGTCATGTGCGTGACGCCCGAGAGCGGCAGCACCGTGTGCGGCCGGCCGGCCGCCAGGAGGGCCGACGACAGGCGGAGGGTGTGGGCGGCCACCACGTTGTCGTCCGCCAGCCCGTGGATGAGCAGCAGCGGACGCTCCAGCTTGGCGGCGTCGCCGAACAGCGAGGACTTGTCGTAGATCTCCGGCTGCTCGTCGGGATGCCCGAGGTAGCGCTCGGTGTAGCAGGTGTCGTACAGCCGCCAGTCGGTCACCGGCGCGCCCGCCACCGCCGCGTGGAACACGTCGGGCCTGCGCAGCACCGCGAGGGCCGCCAGGAACCCGCCGAACGACCACCCGCGGATCGCCACCTTCTCCAGGTCGACGTCGTCGGGGTACTGCTCGGCGACCCCCTGCAGGGCGTCGATCTGATCTTCGAGGGCCGGCGTGGCCAGGTCGTTGAGCACCGCCCGCTCGAAGGCGGGCCCGCGCCCTGGGGTGCCCCGGCCGTCGGCGACGATCACGGCGAACCCCTGCTCGGCGAACCACTGGCTCTCCAGGTAGCCGCCGCGCCGGTTGAGCGCCCGCTGCGCGTGCGGGCCGCCGTACGGGTCCATGAGGACCGGCAGCCGTCGCGAGCCCGGCTCGTGCCAGGAGGGCAGCACCACGGCGGTGGCCAGCTCGCGACGGCCGGAACGGCCGAGCGAGACGCGCAGGTCGAGGCCGGGACGTTCGGCGTAGGAGGGGATGGGGACGGCCATGCCGTCGCGGCGCACGACGGTGGTGGAGACGCCTTCGGAGTCGAGACTCTGCTCGGTGAGCACGCCGACGCCGCCCGCCATCCGGCCGCTGAACACGCCGGACCGGGTGGAGACCGGCAGCAGCGAGTGGCCGTCCCAGGTCCACAGCTGGATCTCGGTCGGGTCGCCGCTGGCGCTGAACAGCACGCTGTCGTGGTCGACGTCGAGCACCGCGCGCACCTGGAGGGTGGGCGGGGTGACCGGGCGGTCGCCGACGAACAGCCGGTGGCCGCCGTCGGCGACGGCCACCCAGACCAGCGAGCCGTCGTCGAGGTGGGCGGGCACGCCGGGGACGATGTCGACCCAGGCCTGATCGGTGTCTTCGCGCACCAGCGTGGACTTCCCGGTCCGCGGGTCGACCGAGAACAGGCGCATCGTCTTCTGGTCGCGGGAGAGCGTCACGATCGACAGCGCGTGGGAGTCCCACGCCGCGGTCGCGAGGTATTCGTGCTCGTACGGGACAGCCACCCTGGACCCGTCGAGCCCCAGCACGAACAGCTCGGTCACGGCGTTGGGCGTGCCTGCGGCGGGATAGCGCTGGGGAGCGGCGGGCCGGCCCGGGTTGGCCGGGTCGGCGATGTGCCAGGTCTGGACCGGCGCCTCGTCGGCCCGCTCGACGAGGAGGGCGTCACTCGACGGCGACCACCAGTGGCCGCGCATGCGGCTCATCTCCTCGGCGGCGATGAACTCCGCGAGCCCGTACGTGACCGTCTCGGACTCGGGGGTGGCCAGCGCCCGGTCGTCGCCGGTGGCCAGGTCGTGGACGTGCAGCGCGCCGCCGGTGACGTAGGCGACGCGGCGGCCGTCGGGGGAGACACGGGGGTCGATCACGGGGCCCGCGGCCTCCAGCCGCCGGGTGCGCCCGGCGGCCACGTCGGTCACGTAGAGGCCGCCGGACAGCGCGAACACCGCCGTGGCCGCGTCGGCGTCGGTCGAGTAGGACACGACCCCGCCCGCCTGCTCGCGGCTGCGCTCGCGGCGGGCGCGCTCCTCCGGCGGCAGGTCCTCGTCGCCGGAGTCGAGCGACCGCGGGTCGACGACCAGCCGTTCGACGTGCGTCTCGGTGTCGAGCTCCCACAGGCACGTGACCGGGTCGGTGCCGGACTCGGTGCGCAGGAACAGCACGCGGGCCCCGTCGGGGGAGATGGTGAAGCCCCTGGGCACTCCGAGGGTGAAGCGGCGGGTCCTGGCGTACAGGCGCGGGAAGCTCTCACTCATGGGCCCAATCCTGCCAGTTGTTACGCTCGGGACCATGACTGACCGACGGCTGCTGCTCGTGCACGCCCACCCCGACGACGAGTCGATCGGGACCGGCGCCACCATGGCCCGCTACGCCGCCGAAGGCGCCCACGTCACGCTGGTCACCTGCACGCTGGGCGAGGAGGGGGAGATCATCCCCGCGGAGCTCGCGCACCTCGCGTCCGACAAGGACGACGCGCTCGGCCGCCACCGGATCGGCGAGCTGGCCGCCGCCTGCGAGGCGCTCGGCGTCGAGGACCACCGGTTCCTGGGCGGCCCGGGTCGCTGGCGCGACTCCGGGATGATGGGGGCCGCGACCAACGACAGGCCCGACGCGTTCTGGCAGGCCGACCTCGACGAGGCGGCGGCCGAGCTGGTCGCGGTCATCCGCGAGGTGCGGCCCCAGGTGCTCGTCACGTACGACGAGAACGGGCACTACGGGCACCCGGACCACATCCAGGCGCACCGGGTCGCCCGGCGGGCGTTCGAGCTGGCGGCCGACCCGGGCTTCGGCGCGGGCGAGCCGTGGCGGATCGCGAAGTTCTACCACACGGCCACGCCCAGATCGGTGCTGCTCAGGTCTACCGAGGCGCTGCGCGAGTCGGGGGCCCCGTTCACTCTCGCGAGCGTGGACGACCTGCCGTTCGGCGACCGCGACGAGGACGTCACCACCGAGATCGACGCCCGGCCGTGGCTCGGCCACAAGGCCGCGGCGATGCGCGCGCACCGGACCCAGATCACGGTGGCCGAGCAGTGGTTCGCGCTCTCCAACGACATCGGTCAAGAGGTACGCGGGGTCGAGCACTATGTGCTGGCCATCGGCGAGCGCGGGCCCGCCGTGCCCGGCCCGCCGCCGGAGACCGGTGGCCTCGGCGAGCCGCACGTACGCGAGAACGATCTGTTCGCCGGCATCCACTAACCTCGATCGACATGGAGCAACGCAGCCAGGCCGAGTCGGCGCTGGGGGGAGCCGCCTACGGGATGCTCTTCGTGCTGGGCGTCGTCATGGGTGTGGTGGGCGGGTTCACGCACGGCGCGTGGCCGGGGCTGCCGATCGTCTCGGCGGTGCTCTGGCTGCTCTTGGTGTTCGGCGTCTCGCTGGGCGCGGGCAAGCTGATGGGCGGGCGCGCGGGCGCCGCCGTCACCTCGGCCGGGTGGTTGCTGGTGACGATGGCGTTCTCGATGCAGCTGGGCGCGGGAGACCTGGTCATCGCCGGCACCGTGGCCGGTCATGTCTACCTTTACGGCGGGGTCGTGGCGGCCGTCGCGGCATTCTTGATGTCGCCCTCGACCGGGGGTTCCTGGCTGTTGCGCGGATATCCGGAGAGTGGCCGGGTCGACTCCGCGAAATAGCGTGCGGCGGGGCGATGAATGCACTGCTGAATAGCGCGGCGGACCATTTGTCGATCTATCGCCGCGGTCAATATAAGGGCCGATAAATATAACTGTGTGTTTCTCCCGGCCCGGCGGAGGAAGGGTGGCCGCCGGGCCGGGAGAAGACGATCACCGCACCGGCGGCGTCACGGTCTCCGTCGGGGGCGGGGTGTCCGTGGGCACATCGGTCGGCACATCGGTCGGGGTGTCCGTCGGCACGTCCGTCGGCACATCGGTCGGCTCGGGGCACGTCGGGATCTCGGTCGGCTCGGTCGGGAGGTCCGTCGGGACGCCGGTCGGCACATCGGTCGGGACGTCGGTCGGCGTGACCGTGGGAAGGTCCGTGGGAACGTCCGTCGGCGGGTCCGTGACGGTCGGCGTCACCGTGGGCGTCTCCGTGGGCGTCTCCGTAGGCGGCTCGGTGGGAGGCTCCGTGGGAGGCACCGTGGGTGTCTCCGTCGGATCGACCGTCGTCGTCGCCGTGGGCAGCTCAGGCGGGGGCGCGGGCCGGCAGGTGAAGGTCTCGGTCACCGTCGCGGTGACGGTCTCCGTGACGGTCACCGGTGGCGCCGTGACGGTCACCGTGGGGCCGGGGAGCGGCCACATCCGGATCCTCGGCTTGCCGCGCAGCCAGTAGTCGCCGCGCCCGAGGCGCTTGCTGACCTGACCCGATCCGGCCGCCACCGTGAGCCCGACCTGGATCGTACGGCACTTGCGCTTGCAGACCCGTTGCCTGACTCTGAACTTGGCCGCGGTGTCGTACGTGATGGCGACGTCCAGGTAGGACACGCCTTCTCTCTCGACGATCTCGGTCCTCGCCACGTACGCCCCCTTGCCGGGGGAGGTGGTGGCGGGTAACGCCGCCGCGGCGGCGACCGGAGAATCGTTCACGGATAAGGGATCGGTGGCTGATGTCTGGGTGATCGCGATTCCGCCGGCTCCGGCCAGTGCTGCCGCACCGAGCAGCGCGCCCAGGATGGTGAATCTCATAATCCTGCTCTTCTAGGAGATTTCAGGACGCAGATCATTATTCCGATTTGTCAAGATTGGTCAAGACTGAGACGCATGAACAGGCGATATCGGTTCCGGCGCATCATCAATTTCCTTAATCTCACCACTCCGCTCGGCCTGCTCATCGCGGTGATCGGGGGCGCGACCAGGCGACCGGGGCCCGACGGGCTCGTGCTCGCCCACGGCTACCGCTACCGCTTCCCCATCGCCGGGGCGTTCACCGTGGGGAACGTGGTGATCACCCGGCGCGACCATCTCGACGAGACGCTGATCGGTCACGAGAACCGGCACGCGACCCAGTGGGCCTGCTGCGCCGGCCTGCCCATGCTTCCCCTGTATCTCCTCTCCATGCTTGTTTCGGTCGTCGTCTGCGGGGATCAGGCCTCGTACAACCCCTTCGAGCGGCTGGCCGGCCTGGACGACGGCGGATACCGCCGTACGCCGCCCCGCTGGCGCAAACGCGCAGATGGGGATGCCCGTGGGTGACTGATCCAGCACGGAGGGCAGGGGCCCTCCATGACGCAGATCATCCGTACTCCGAAGAGACCTGAGAGTTACCGGGACCGCCTCACCGACATCCCGTCAGGGGTGCGGGAGGTGCTCAGCATCGCCTGGCACAGCGTGTTCCCGCCTGACCTGCGGGAGGCCGCCCGCATCCCGGTGGCCGGCGGCGGGTTGCCCCCGGTCGCGGCGGGGGAGACGTCCGTGACGTGGGTCGGCCACGCGACCTACCTGCTCAGGATCGGCGGCCTGGCCATCCTGACCGACCCCGTGTGGTCGCGGCGCCTCCCGGGCGTGCGCGCCCGGTTGACCCCGCCCGGCCTCGCCTGGGAGGAACTGCCGCGCGTCGACGCCGTGGTCATCAGCCACGACCACTACGACCATCTGGACTGGCCCACCGTGCGCAGGCTGCCCAGGGAGACGCCGATGCTGGTGCCGGCCGGGCTCGGGACCTGGTTCACCGAGCGCGGCTTCACCGAGGTGATCGAGCTGGACTGGTGGGAGTCGGCGACGGTCGGCGGGGTGAGCTTCGAGTTCGTGCCCGCCCACCACTGGAGCAGGCGCACCCTCTTCGACTTCTGCAAGACGCTGTGGGGCGGCTGGGTGATCGGCGGGTCGGTGTACTTCGCCGGCGACACCGGCTACGGCGAGCGGCCGGCCCGGATCGGCGCCCGCCACCCCGGCCTGGACCTGGCGCTGATGCCGATCGGCGCCTACCAGCCGCCATGGGCCATGGAGCCCGCCCACGTGAACCCGTCACAGGCCGTACAGGCCTTCCTCGACGTGGGCGCGCACCGGATGGCCACCATGCACTGGGGCACGTTCGTCCTGTCGGGCGAGCCGCTGCTGCGCCCGCTGGAGTGGACCCGTGAGGAGTGGGCCGCCCACGGCCTGCCCCGGGAGTGCCTGTGGGACCTGGCCGTGGGCGAGTCGCGCTCCTTCACTCCCTGATCAGGGGCGCAGCCGCAGCGTGTGCACGGCGGACTTGGTCACCGACTCCGCCTCCGAGCGCATCGGCAGCAGCTCACCCTTGGCCCACAGCTCGGCCTGGTCCCAGTAGTTGTCGTGGAACGCGTGGCCGGACGCCCCGGTCAGGTTGATCCACTGCGACTCGTCCAGGTCGCCGAGGTCGACGATCATCCGCATGGACGGCACGGTCGTGACCGCGTATCCCTCCTGGACGTTCCAGCCGGCCGCGTTCACCGCGTCCTTGCCGCCCGCCACGGCCAGCGGCCCCCGGTTGAACAGCGCCTCGATCGGCGCGATGCCCGAGGTGCCGAGCGAGCCGTGGGTGAGCGTGAGCCGGTGCAGGTCGCCCCAGCGCCACGCCCGCACGTCCGGGCCCAGCAGCTCCGACAGCTCTTGGTACGCCGAGGCCATGGCCAGGCGCAGGATGTCGTCACGCCGCTCGGTGACCTGCTCGGTGCGGGTGTCGTCCCAGAACGGGTCGTCGGGGGCGCGCAGCAGCTCGGCCACGACCTCGTACCAGCGGTCGCCGCCGTTCGGCCGGGCTCCCTCCGGCAGTTCGTCGTGGAAGGTCCGCTCCAGCAGGTGCCGCCAGACCGCGTTGTAGTAGGCCGCCGGGGCCGACCCGACGTCCTGAGCGCCGTCCCAGCCGTCGAGCAGCGCGCGGGCCTCCTTGCTCGGGCCGGCCAGGTCAACGGCCATCAACGAGGGCACCAGCGTCTCGGCGAACAGGTTGCGGTCGTCGCGCTGGATGCGGGACATCGCCGCGGCGTCCACCTTGCCCTTGCCGATCTCCTCGCGCAGCAGGTCGAGGATGCGCTGCGAGCGGTAGCCGTACGACCAGTCCTTCGTCAGCAGCGGCCCGTAGCGCGCCGGGTCGATGACCGCGTTGTTGGCCGTGACGACGAACCCCTCCTCGGGGTCGCGCACCGACGGGAGCTGGTCGTACGGGATGGGCGCGGCGTTCCAGTCGTACTCGCCGGTCCAGCCCGGCACGGGCGCGGTGCCGTCGCCGGCCTTGCGTACGGGGATGCGTCCGGGCGCCTGGTAGCCGATGGCGCCCGAGGTGTCGGCGTAGACCAGGTTCTGCGCGGGCACCTCGAAGAGCGCGGCCGCCGCCTGGAACTCGTGCCAGTCGGTCGCCTCGTTCAGCTCGAAGATCGCGTCGACGGTTCGGCCGGGCATGAGCGCGGTCCACGACAGGGCCACCGCGTTGGCCTCGCCGCTGGGTTTCACCTGGCCCATGACCTCGTTGACCAGCGGCCCGTGCCGGGTGCTGCGCACGGTGAGGGTGACCGGGTCGCCGCCCGCCACCTCGATCCGCTCCTCACGGGTCTCCAGCGGGACCTGCTCGCCCTGGTAGAGGTACGTGTCGCCGTCGACCTTCTCCAGGAACAGGTCGGCCACGTCGGGCCCCAGGTTGGTGAACCCCCAAGCGATCTTGTCCGTGTGGCCGATGATCACGCCGGGGACCCCGGAGAATGAGAAGCCGGTCACGTCGTACGAGCACGACTCGCTCAGCTCGCGGCAGTGCAGCCCCACCTGGTACCAGACCGACGGCATCTGGGCCGACAGGTGCGGGTCGTTGGCCAGGAGCGGCTTGCCGCTCTTGGTGTGCTGACCGGAGACCACCCACGAGTTGGACCCGATGCCCTCCCGGTCCGCCGCGCCCATCGTGGTGGGCACCGCGTCGAAGGTCCGCGCGGCCTCGCCGAGCGCCCGCGCGCCGCTCCTCGGGTCCTGCCGGGGGCGCGGCTCGGCGGCCTGGTCGAAGCGCTCCTGGTCGATCGTGCCCTGGGTGACGATCGGGCTGTGCTCGTCGTACGGGTAGCCGGGGTAGAGCTGGGCGACCCGCTCCGGCGGCAGCGCGGTGAGCGCCAGGCCGCGGTCGATCTCGTCCTCCAGGTTGGTGCGCAGGTCCCAGGCCATGGCCTTGAGCCAGGAGACGGAGTCGAGCGGGGCCCACGGCTCGGGGTCGTAGGCGCCGTTCTGCACCTTGAGTATCGAGTATTCGAGACTCCGGTCGGAGGCGTTGGGGTTGGCGGTGATCCAGGAGTTCACGCCTTTGGCGTAGGAGTCGAGGAAGCGCCTGGTGCGGTCGGTCAGCTCCGGGAGCTCCTGCTCGGCGACCTGGCGCCAGCCCATGGTCCTGATGGCCTTGTCGTTGTCCAGGGTCGCCGCGCCGAACAGCTCCGACAGGCGGCCCGCGGTGACGTGGCGGCGGAAGTCCATCTCCCAGAAGCGGTCCTGGGCGTGCACGAAACCCTGTGCCATGAAGAGGTCTTCGGAGGTGTCGGCGTAGATATGCGGGATGCCGTATTTATCCCGATAAATCTCCACATTCCCGGTGAGGCCGGGGAGCCGGATCGTCCCCTCCAACTGCGGGAACGACTGCCGCACGGTGTAGACCAGCACCGCCGCGAGCACCAGCACGATCGCCAGGAGAACGGTAACCAGCCGCGCGAACCACCGAAGCGGCCTAGGCATCCACGCGTACGGCCTCAACCTCACGAAAAACCTCCATAATCCCCGCTGGCACCAAGTTTGGCAGCCTCCGCCCACTGCTCTCGCCGCCGTCACGCCACGTCCTCTTCCAGGCACGGGAAGACGGTGCGCAACCCGGATGCAACCCAAGATCTGCCTATCGTGCGGATGGCGCGTTTCCGTCCACACCCCCGCACCAGGACGGCGCCACCGGGCGGACGGCTCCTGCCATGCCGTCCGCCCGACCCTCTCGCGCGAACGGCCCGGAGCCGCCTAGGGCCGGGGCTTGCCGATGTCGGCGGACAGGTCGACGGCCAGGACGTGGTCCAGGTGCAGGAACGACTCGAACTTCGCGCCCGGCGGCACCGAGTCGTCCGCCTCCAGCTCGGCCAGGACACGCAGCGCCGTCGCGGTGTCGAGGTCGTCGTCGAGCGCGGCCTCGGCCCGCCGGACGTGCGCGACGGCCATCGGCGCGCTGGGGGACTCCGACCACTCGGCCACCCGGCCGCGCCAGCGGCGCACGGTCTCGTCCGCGGCGCGCAGATCGTCCCAGGTGAGGTCCAGCGGGGTGCGGTAGTGGCGCTCCAGGAAGGCCAGCCGCACCGCCAGAGGGTCGATCCCGGCGCCCGTCACCGCGGCGAGCTCCGGCGGCTCGCCGCCCTCGACCAGCAGCCGCTCGCCGTGCACCCAGTGACGCACCACCTCGTGCCCGGTCACGGCGTCGGACTGGACGCGCACGGCCTCGTGGTGCGGGCGGATCAGCTCGGCCTCGCCCGTCAGGATGTCGATCCGCTCGCCCAGCAGCCGCAGCGACATGGCCGAGCACGCGGCGTGCGGGCCGGGCAGCCCGCGGCCCCACGGGGAGTCCCAGGCCGGCTCGCCGTCGACCGGCCGCCACAGCTCCCAGGTCGTCTCCAGGTCCGTCTTCCCGGACAGCTCGCCGTACGAGGGAGAAGCGGCGGCGTCGAAGAGCACGCGGCCGTCGGCGGTGCGCGCGTGACCCTGCTCGATCAGCCTGGAGATCAGCCCGATCACCTGGTCGGCGTGGTCGGCGGCGCGGGCGGACCGCTCCGGCGGGCGCAGGTTGAGCGCCGCCGCGTCATCGGCGAACCCGCCGGCCGCCCGCTCCGGGTGACCGGGGTCGTCGGCGCCCAGGCAGACCACCATGCGCACGCGGTGCCGTTCCAGGACCCGGCGGATCAGGTCGGACAGCAGCGCCTGGCGCAGGTC
This sequence comes from Nonomuraea sp. NPDC048826, assembly GCF_043198225.1. Lineage (NCBI taxonomy): Bacteria > Bacillati > Actinomycetota > Actinomycetes > Streptosporangiales > Streptosporangiaceae > Nonomuraea > Nonomuraea sp. NPDC048826. The sequence goes on from NZ_JBICUQ010000010.1 coordinate 295,287, forward strand.
GCCGAGGTGGGCCCGGCGGTGGACCGGCGGGGCGCACGCGTACATCCGGAGCCCGCGGGCGGGCGCGATCTCCTCGACCTGCCTCGCGCGCGTGTCGTAGATCCGCAGCATCCCTCGACCCTAGCCGTCATCCCCCGAGGAAGCCGAGGATGTCGCGGTCGCCCCGCTCGCGCAGTCGCGCGAAGACCTCTTCGCGGGTGGCGGTCTCGGGCAGCCCGATCCGCGCCCCGATCAGCCGCAGCCCCTCCATCTCGGAGGCCACCGGCGCGGTGTAGCCGATGAGGTAGAGGGCCCGGTTGAGCGGCGGCATCCCGGGAGGGGCCGCCGGCAGGTAGCGGGTGAGCAGCTCGCCGCCGTCGGAGACGGTGAGGAACACGTGGTCGCCCTCGCTCGCCTTGAAGTCGGCGAGTACGTTGCGGATCGAGCCCATCGTCGGCTGGTTGTGCCAGCTGACGACCACGTCCCCGGAGGGCGTGGCGGCGGTGAGCGACCCGCCCGGCGCCATGCCCAGGTGCGCGGCGAACCCGGTCGGCAGCGGCGAGCCGGAGCCGCGCAGGTGCTCGGCGTTCACGTCCACCCGGTGCCACCAGCGGCCGTCGCGGCTGCGGAAGCTGCGCCGGGTCTCCGAGACGTCCTTGCGCGGCTGGTAGGCGCCGCCCTCACCGGACGGGGAGGTGCCCGCCACCCGGATCCAGCCGCGCTGGCTGCGCTCGAACCCGGGGCCGCCCGAGTAGGCGCGCACCGAGCTCTCGCTGACGTCGTAGCGGGAGGTCAGGTTCGTCACGATCGTGCTGACCGGGGCCTCGCCGCCGGCCCGCTCGATCTCCCTGACGATCATCTCCCTGATGCCCAGGTACTCGTCGCCGCCCCAGCGGGCCAGGCCGTACTTGTTCCGGTCGAGCCGCAGGAACCGGTCGTCGGCGGTGAGCTGGTTGCGGATGCCGACCAGGCTGTAGTCCTCGCCGATGCGCTCCTGGATCTCCTCGGGCGACATCGGCTGCCCGGCGACCGCCAGCACCGCCTCGGCCTTGTCGTTGATGCTGCGCGGCCACGGCACCACGTGCCCGTCGAGCACCCGCAGCTGCGGCACGGCGAGGATCCACCGTTCGGCGACGTCCTCGCGGACGCCGAGCTGGGCCACCATGGTGACCGCCTCGGCCAGCGGGTGCGGCCCGTCGGCGAACAACTGGCGGGTCTTCTCCCGCAGGTCCTCGGCGCCGCCCGCGACCAGCCAGCCGTCGGCCTGCTCGTAGCCGGTCAGCAGCGTGCGCACGAACCGCCAGGCCGGGATGCCCAGCGTGCGCAGCTCGGCCCGGTGCCACGGCACGGCCGCCGTCAGGTCGTCGGCGGGCGCGGCCGAGCCGAGCCGGCCGCGCAGCCAGGTGACGTGCGCGACCAGCGCCGCCGCCTCGGGGCCGCCCAGCCAGAGCTCGACGTGGTCGCGCAGATCCCGCTCGATCTGCCGGATCCGCTCACGGGTCACCGAGAAGCGCTGGGCCAGCTCGTCCAGCGTGGCCCGGTCGGCCGCGTACAGCCGGTCGCGGGCGATGGCCCGCTGCCGCTCGTCCAGCGCCCCGAACACGCCGTCGATCAGCTCGGGCAGCGGCCGGTCCTGCGGGGCCGGGCTGGCCACGGCGGCCGGCGCGGGCTCCAGCAGGCGGTCGAACACGCCGCTGAACAGTTTCTGCACCACGTCCTTGCCGAGCGTCTCCGGCGTCCGCTCGGCCTCGGCGGGGTCGGAGAAACGCAGCAGCGGCAGGATGTCGCCCAGCACCAGATGCCCCCAGAAGGCCACGGCGAGGTCGGCGAGCCGGCTCGCCACGGCCTGGGTGCCCACGATGGCGCACGCCCGGTCGAACGGGATCGCCTGCCACCACGCCTCGGGCAGCTGTGGCTCTTCCGCGATCGGCGCGATCTGACCAGGTGCGGTCCAGCGCAGTGGTGGCGCGATGTCGCTCAAGCTGAGGTTCATTGGGGTCCAACCGGCAAAGATAGATATCCGCAGTTCAGACTATGTGATCAGAAGGACAGAAAGGGGCTCCCTCTTCCGGAATGGGATATGTAGAGCATCGTCCTGGCCCGGGTGCAGGCCACGAACAGCATGCTCCGTTCCCGTTGCAGCGCGCGCGCCCGAGCCCCGGGATCCTCCGGAGGCTGCTCCGGAACGATCCCCTCGGCCACGCCGATGAGCGCCACCCGGTCGAACTCCAGCCCCTTGAGGTTGGCGAACGTCGACACCCGTACGGGCACGTCCCGCAGCGTCCCCTTGGCGGCCCGGACCAGATCCTGGTTGCGCGCCCCCACCGCGATCCGCTCGGCGGGCACGCCCTCGTCCAGCCAGGCGGCGATGGTGCGCTCCAGACCGGCCAGCTCCGCCTCGGCGCTCTCGTACGCGCGCACCACCGGCCTCGGCCCCACCCGCGCGGACCGGAACCCGAACAGCGCCGACACGCCCTTGACCAGCCCGTCGGTCGGCCCGCCGCCGCGCACCCGGACCGCGAACGTCAGAAGCTCGTGCGGCAGCCGGTACGAGACCTTCAGCGCGTACTGGATGGCCGGGATGCCCACGGCGCCGAGAGTCACCCGCGTGTCGGTGACGCGCTGGTGCGGGTCGCCGACGATGAACAGGTCGTCGGCCGCGCGCGGCGCCGCCGCCCGCAGCAGCCGCCACTGCGCCGGGCTGACGTCCTGCGCCTCGTCCACGACGATGTGCCGGTACGGTTTGCGTCCCGGTTCGACGTCGTCCAGCAGGTCGCCGGTCGCCCTGGACAACAGCAGGCGCGCCTCGTCGATCAGCTCGTCCATGGTCCGCGCGCCCGGCCCGACCAGCGCCGGGCGGCGGCCCTCGGCCTGGGCCACGATGCGCATGGCCAGCCGCTCCGGGTTGTCCACCTCGATGCGCTTGCGTACGAGCTCGTCCTGGACGAGCTGGTCGAGCCGGATGGTCAGCTCGTCGCAGAGCCCCTGCGAGAACGTCACCAGCAGCACCGGACCACTCCCGTGGGCCGCCAGATGGGCGGCGCGGTGCAGCGCGATCACCGTCTTGCCGGTGCCGGCCCCGCCCACCACCAGCACCGGATGGTCGAACCTGGCCCTGGTCAGCCGGTGGTGCGGCGGGTGCGGGAACACGCACCACTCGGGCGCCGTCAGCACCCGGTCCAGCTCCATCTTGTCGGCGGCGAACACCGCCCGGTCAGGGCTGCGCAGCAACGCCCGGTGGAAGTCCTCGGGATCGACCGGCTCCTCGGCGTCCTCCTCGAAGGCGCGCCAGCCGTCGAGCTCCCGCCACGCCTCGGCGAGCGTGCCGCCCCTGGCCAGCACCGCCAGCGGCACGTACTGGGTGGGCGGCAGCAGCGGTTCGAGCGCGGCCACGTCCGCCTCGGTGGTGATGAGCCGGACCAGGGGCAGCGCGTGCACGTCGATGCCCAGCGCCAGCAGGTCGCCGTCGCAGATCGGGTCGAACAACCCCGAAGGGCCCGCCGATCGGCGTAACGCGGGCTCGATCCGCTCCAGCGACTCGGCGTCCCACTCCTCGACCACGCCGAGCACCGGGTTGACCCCGTACCGGTGCCTGGCGGCGTACGACCAGGCCTCCGGGTCGGGCAGCACGGTGCGCAGCCAGTAGACGTCCCGCCGGCGCACCACCACGCCCCGGTGGCCCTCGGCCAGCCGGAGCGTCGCCACCCGGGAGTCCCTGGCGCCCCTGACCGACTCGGGGTGCGGGGCGCCCGCCACGTTCAGCAGGAACCGCCGCAACGCGACCACGACGTCCCTGCGCACCGGCTGAGCCAGTGCGCAGAGCTCCCTGGGAAACTCAGGGCCGATCGCGAGCCGCGGCACGGCATCAGTCCAGAAGTTCGAGCAGGTCGCGGTCCCCGCGTTCGCGGAGCCTGGTGAGCAGGTCGGGCAGGTGCACCGGGCCGGTCATGCCGATCCTCGTCGCGATCACCCGGGCCGCCTGGTCGCGGGTGCCGCCCGGGGCCGTGTAGCCGACCAGGCGGAGCGCCTTGGTGATCTGCTCGGCGCCGGCCGCGGCGACCGGCAGGTGCCGGGCCCGCAGCACGCCCTCGTCCGACAGCGTGAGGAACAGGTGACCGCCCTCCTTGGCGCCGACGTCCGACAGCAGCTGGTCGATCGACTCCAGGACCGGGCGGCCGTGCCAGGTCATGGTCAGCTCGCCCGCGGCGCTCCTGACCGTCCTGGTCTCGCCCGGCGACAGGCCCAGGTACGCGGCGAACCCGGTCGGCAGCGCGCACTCGCCGCCCCCGAGCTGCTCGGCCGTCACGTCCACGCGCAGCCACCACCGGCCGTCAGGCTGGCGGAAGCAGCGCCTGGTCTGCGAGACGTCCTTGAGCGGCTGGTACGGCTTGCCGGGTTGCTCGCCGGCCGAGCCGTTCGTCTCGCTCTGCACCGGCACGGCCGGGGCGAACGCCTGGAACTGGGACGGCACCGGGTCGGGCGGCATGAACCCGGGCGGCAGGCTCGGAAGGGGCTTCGGGGATTTCTGCTTCGGGGTGAAGACGGGCGCCGGCTCCGGAGGCGTGCCGTAGGGCGCGCTGAACGCCGACGGGGGCACCGGCGCGGGTCCGGGCTCGGGCAGCGGGGGCCGGTCCGGCAGCGTGGCCAGCACGAACTGCCAGGCGGGCACCTCCAGCGCCTTGATCTCCCGCCCGTGCCAGTCGGCGGCATTGATCAGGCTCTCCTTGGGCGCGGCCGGGCCGATCTTCTCGCGCAGTTCCTCCAGGTGCGCCCGGTAGGGGGCGGCCTCGTCACTGGCGAGCCACTCGTCGAGCATCGCGCGCAGCCGGTCCTCGGTGGCGGCGATCTCGGCGGGCGGCACGGCGAACAGCTTGGCGAGCTGGTCCACGGCCGACGGCTGGTCGGTGAACACCCGGTTCTGCGCCACGGCCCAGCTCTTGTCGTCGAGATGCGCGAACGCCGCCTCGATGAGCTGCGGCAGATCCGCCTCCCGGCCCTCGGCGTCGTCCTCGGGCTCCTCCACGGCGTCGGCGGGCTCCTCCTCGGAGTCCTCGGACTCCGCGGGCTCCTCCACCGCCTCGGCGGGCTCGGCGACGTCCTCGGGCTCCTCCGGCGCGTCCTCGGGGTGCTCCACCGCGTCGGCCGGGCGCTCCTCGGCGTCCCCGCGCTCCTCCCCGTCGTCGGCGTCCTCGGCGTCCTCGGCGGACGCCTCCGCCGCCTCGGCGACACCCTCGGGCTCTTCCGGAGCGTCTGCGGGGTGTTCCGCGACGTTCTCAGGCTCCTCCGCGACGTCCTCAGGCTCCTCGGCGGGTTCTCCGGGCGCGTCGTCGTCGCCGTCCGTCACGGCCTCCGCCGGGACGGGCTCACCGTCCAGCTCGGCGACCCCGCCCGCAGGCGAGCTCTCCGACACGAGCGCCGCCTCGTCGGCGGGGTCGGCGAGCCGGGCCTCGGGCAGCGGGGTCTCGTCGTCCAGGGTGGCCGCGCCGCTCGACGGCACGGGCGCGGCGGGGGACAGCCGGACCAGGGCGGCCGAGAACAGCGCCGTCAGCACCGGCCGGGCCTGGACGAACGGCTGGTCCATCAGCTCACGGCCGGTCAGCGCCAGCAGCCCCGGCCAGGACCCGGCCCGGTCGAGGGCGATGGCCACGTACGGTTCGTCGGCCTCGTCCGGGTCCAGCATGTGCAGCGCCGGCAGCACGTCACCCACGGCGGCAGCGGGCCAGTGCTCGATGACGATCTCGGTCAGCAGCTCGCCCAGCGACTCGGGGCCGATGGCCGCGAGCACGCGCGGCATGGGCAGGCTGCGCCACCAGGCGTCCGGAAGCCCCGGCTGCCCGGTGAGCAGCGTGATCGTGGACGTGTCGCTCCACCTCAACGGTGGTACGAGGTCGCTCAGGCAGAAATTCATCCCGTTCCGTTCACCAGCCCCTCACGCCGCCACGTCGCGGGCCATGCGACGCCGTGCGCGGTGCCATCATCTCGCCGCCCACTGAAGAGACCATAGTCCGGCAAAACAGCCCTACGCATCCTGCACTACGCATCAGCGTCGAACGGCGGCAAACCGTAGGCGCACGTAGTCGGCCATCCAGCCGGACTCCCGGCGCAGCGCCGGTGCCGCCAGCTCGTTGACGCGCTGGAGCAGGGGCTGCACGACGTCGCGCGCCAGCCCGTCGAGCGCCGACGAGGCGAACATCCGCACCCAGTCGGCGGCGCCTCCCGGGCACTCCTCCAGCGGCGTGGGCCGGTCGAAGTACTCCAGCAGCCGCACGACGAATCCTTCGGCCTCCAGCCGCCTGGCGTACTCGGCGGGCGAGGGGAAGTACCACGGCAGCTCGGGCTCGCGCAGCCCGTACTCGCGCCAGGCGGTCAGCATCGCGGTGGTCAGCTCGGCGCAGTTGCCCGCCCCGCCCATCTCGGCGACGAACCGCCCGCCGGGCAGCAGCGCCTCCCGCACGCTGGCGATCACCGCGTCCGGCCGGCTCATCCAGTGCAGCGCGGCGTTGGAGAAGACGGCGTCGTACGGGCGGGCCACGGTGAAGTCGTGCGCGTCGCCGACGATGAAGTTCATGCCCGGGTACTGGGCCAGCGCCTTCTCGATCATGGCGGCCGAGCCGTCGATCCCCAGCACTTCGGCGCCACGGAAGGCGATCTGCGCGGTCAGCACGCCGGTGCCGCACCCGAGGTCGAGGACGCGCTCGCCCGGCTTCGGGTCGAGCAGGTCCACCAGCGGCGCGCCCTGCGTGGAGACGTAGCCGAAGCTGCTGTCGTAGGCGCGACTGTTCCACCGCTCCAAACCCGGTGTGTCATATCGCAAGACGATCAGCTCTCAATCGTGGGACATCGGGCCCCCGTGGCCGTAGTGTCGGTTCACTTTAGAGCTAGATTGTCGCTACGACATACCTGATCACACCGGTCTCACCCCACGCTTTTCGCCCACTCCTTTTTCACATAGGACTTCCCGGCGTCGGTCTGCGGGATGGTGAGCAGCACCGGCGGCCCCGGCGACTTCGGGAGCTTGGCCGCCTGCTCGGTGTCGAGGGTGCCGCGCATGAGCATCGCCTCGCCCCGCGCCGGTCGCGCGTACCCCTTCTGGAACAGGTTCTGGCCCTCGTCGGAGAAGAGGAACTCCTGCCACAGCCGGGCGGCGGCGGGATGCGGCGCGGCCTTGCTGATCGCCTGGACGTGGTAGCCGCCGAGCGGCGCGTCCCTCGGGATCGTCACCTTCCAGGCGGCGGAGTCGCGGGCGGCCCGCGCGGCGTTGACGTGGTCCCAGGTGACGACGGTGTTGGCGGCGGCCGGGGCGGTGAACCGGCCCGCCTGCTTGAGCTTGGCGAACAGCGCCACCCCGGTCTGCGGCTGCGGCGAGTCGCCCTGCAGGGAAGCGGCCATCACGCCGGAGAACGCCGCCATGGAGCGCAGCGGGTCGCCGTCGAGCGCCACTTTGTAGCCGGGCTTGGCCAGATCGGCGAAGGAGGCGGGGGCGGGCACCGCGCCCGGGTCGTACCCGATGGACATGTAGCCGCCGTAGGCGGCGTACCACCCGCCGGCCGGATCCTTGACGTGGTCGGGAAGGTCGAGCCAGCCCTGCACCTTGTACGGTGCGAACGCGCCGGCCGCGCCCACCGCCTCCTCCAGGGTCAGGTCGAACACGTCGGGCTTGAGCCGCGCGGCCGTGTCGAGCGCCCGGCGGCTGCTCGCCCCCGGTTCGAGCTGTTTGACCTCGATGCCGTACTTGTCGGCGAAGGTGTCGATGATCTCGCCGTAGTTCACCCAGTCGCGGGGGAGGCCCACCACGGTGAGCGCCCCTTCCTTCTGGGCCGCCTCGACCAGGCGTTCGAAGGTGCCGAAGCCCTCCTTGAGCGAGGCGGCGTGAACCTTGACGGGTGAGTCGGAACCGGGCTTCTCAGCGGACGGCGACGCGCCGCATCCGGCGCTGGCGAGGATGGCGGCTACGGCGGCGCAGGTACGTACGGTCACACAACGAATACTTACCGTTACTTCTGTCCAGGTCGAGGAGGCGCGGCCGGAACCACCCGGCCCGCCACCAGCGTCTCTTCCGGGATCTCCACGAGGGTGCCGTCGCGTTTGCGCACCTGGAGCACGCCGTCCGCCCAGGATTCGAGGGTGCCGACGGCGTCGCGGAAGCCTCCGGGAACCCGCCTGCGCGTGGTGACGCGCGCCCCGACGTCGGTTGCTGAGATAGTGATCACGAAGCGAGCGGCCACGAGTTTGCCACCCTCCGTTTCAGCCACCTGGTAGGCACGGCAATACTAGGGCCTAGCAAACCGCGGTCAGAGTCATGCCATGGTGCGGAGAAGAAGGAGCTCGAGGTGACCTACGTCATCGCGCAGCCTTGCGTGGACGTCCTGGACAAGGCGTGCATCGAGGAATGCCCCGTCGATTGCATCTACGAGGGCGAGCGCATGCTTTACATCCACCCCGACGAGTGCGTCGACTGCGGAGCGTGCGAGCCTGTGTGCCCGGTCGAGGCCATTTTCTACGAGGACGACCTTCCCGAGCAGTGGAAGGACTTCTACAAGGCCAACGTGGACTTCTTCGAGGACCTCGGATCGCCCGGCGGCGCGTCCAAGGTCGGCAAGATCGAGAAGGACCACCCGGTCGTGGCGGCGCTCCCGCCGCAGAGCGAGTAACCGGCGCGGCCCGTACGCGGGCCGCGCAACCGGCAGGGGCGGCGGGCCGTGCCGCATGTGCCGCGTGCCGTCAGCGGTACGCGGTCCTCAGCCGTTCGTACGAGCCTGGAGAACCGTGAACAACCTGCCTGACTTTCCCTGGGACCGGCTGGAGCCGTACAAGGAGCGGGCCCGCGCGCACCCCGGCGGGATCGTCGACCTCTCGGTCGGCACCCCCGTGGACCCGGTGCCCGGGCTGGTCCAGGACGCGCTGATCCAGGCCGCCGACAGCCCCGGCTATCCCGTCACCCACGGCACGCGGGCGCTGCGGGAAGCGGCGGCGGGCTGGCTGGCGCGCCGCCACGGCGTCCGCGTCGACCAGCGCGACGTGCTGCCGGTGATCGGCTCCAAGGAGTTCGTCGCCTGGCTGCCGACCTATCTCGGCGCCCGGCGGGTGGTCTTCCCCGAGCTGGCCTATCCCACCTACGACGTGGGCGCCCGGCTGGCCGGCGCGGCGGGCACGGCCGCCGACGGCCTGCTCGCGCTCGGCCCGCAGCACGCCGATCTCGTCTGGATCAACTCGCCGGGCAACCCGACCGGCCGCGTGCTGCCCGTGGAGCACCTCCGCAAGGTGGTGGCCTGGGCGCGCGAACGCGGCACGATCGTCGCCTCCGACGAGTGCTACATCGAGCTCGGCTGGGAGGAGCGTCCGGTGTCGATCCTGCACCCGGACGTGTGCGAGGGGTCTCACGAGGGCCTGCTCGCCGTCCATTCCCTGTCCAAACGGTCCAACCTGGCCGGCTACCGCACCGGCTTCGTCACCGGCGACCCCGCGCTGATCAAGCGGCTGCTGGAGATCCGCAAGCACGCCGGCATGCTGATGCCGCAGCCCGCGCAGGCGGCGATGACCGCCGCGCTCGGCGACGACCGCCACGCCGACGAGCAGCGCGAGCGCTACGCCGCGCGCCGCGCCCTGCTGCGGCCCGCGCTGGAGCGGGCGGGCTGGCGGGTCGACCACTCCGAGGCGGGCCTCTACCTGTGGGCCTCCGACGGGCGGAGCTGCTGGGATCAGGTGGGCGCGCTTTCCGAAAACGGCATTCTGGTCGCGCCCGGGGAGTTCTACGGAGCGGCAGGTGGGCGGCACGTCCGGGTGGCGCTCACGGCCACTGACGAACGCATCGATGCGGCAGTGCGCCGCCTCCAGTAGGATCGCCCCTCAAACGCCTCTCCCTTGGACGGAAGGGGCGAGCCGCATATACCGCAGCACAAGTAGATACCGGGCGTTCGCCGAGGCGAACCGCGAGTGGAGCGAGCCGTACGATGAGCATGACCTCCATGGTCGTTCTCGGGCTGAGCATCGCCACCGTCCTCCTCCTGCTTGGGGCGTTCCTGGCCACCCTGCGCCAGGACAGGAAGGACCGCACGGCGACCGAGATGCCGGTCGAGGTCGCTCCCGTCGAGCCGCCGCTCCCGGCGCCGGTCGCGGCGGCCGGGCATGCCGGCACCGACTACACGGATCCGCGCACGCTCAGGGTGGGCGACAAGATCGACGTGCTGGGGTCGCCGGTGCGCGTGGTCGGCGCCCTGTACGTGTCATGGCAGGGCCAGCAGTGGGTCGAGTACCGCCTGCGTGACAGCGCCCGCCGCATCCAGTGGCTGACGGTCGAGATGCGCCAGGGCAGGGCCCCCGACCAGCCGCCGCACCTGGAGGTGCTGCTCTGGACCGACGTGCCCACCCAGGGCATGATCCCCGCGCGGAGCAGCCTGATCATGGACGACGTCGAGTTCCACCCTCTGGAACGCGGCACCGCCGCCTTCCGGTCCGAGGGCAGCACGAGCATGCCCGACCGGGGGCTGCTCGACTTCGCCGACTACCGCGCGACCGACGGGCGGCTGCTGTCGTTCCAGCGTGTCCAGGGCCAGCCGTGGACCGCCTCCTACGCCCAGCCGCTGCCGCCCGGCTCGATCGGCATCATCAGCCGCGCCTCGTCCTAGCCGGGGCCGCTCAGGCCAGCTCGACGGTCCTGCCCTTGGCCGCGCCCGCGTTCTGCCAGCCTTCGACGCGCAGGTCGTTGGACCACCGGGCGCCGGCGTACTCCACCCGGCTCAGCTTGTACTTCTGCGCGTGCGCCACCGACCAGGCGGCGATCAGCCAGCCGCGCCTGCCGTTGGTGACGGCGGTGCTGCCGAGTGCCCGCTTGAGCTGGCGGCGCGCCTGGGCCGTCTTGGGCCGCGGCGCGGCGGCCTGCTCGCCGCCCCCGTTGGCGCCTTCCGGCGGGTACCAGCAGTGGACGGCGCGCGGGACACGCCCGGTGAACGCCGCCGCCAGGAGCCTGGCCTCGTCCTCGTGCGGGCCGTAGGCGTAGCCGGCCGCGGAGCGCTGCACCTCCTGGGCCGCCTCCGCCACCGGCATCTTGCGGTAACCCTTGACCTTCTCCAGCGCGGCGAAGAACCGGTTGGTGGCGTAGACAGGGTCCATGATCTGCTTCTTGCTGCCCCAGCCCTGCGACTCGCGCTGCTGGAACACGCCGACCGAGTCGCGGTCGCCGTAGTCGAGGTTGTAGAGCTTGGACTCCTGCAGCGCCGTCGCGTACGCGATCACCACGGCCTGCTCCGGCAGCTTGCGCCGGGCCGCCACGGCCGCGATGGTGGCCGCGATCTGGGCCTGCTCGACGTCCATCTCCCGCTCGTCGTCGGGCGTGCGCACGACGCAGCGCGCCTCCGGCACGGCCAGCGGCGTGGGGGCGCGCTTGAGCAACTGGTAGACGCCGAAGGAGATGGCCACCGCCAGGACCAGCACGATGGCCGCGATGGTGATGACTCCCCGTGAGAAGCGCAGGTGCACGCTGAAGAACCTACCCGGCGGGATAGGCTCCGTGGCCATGACCGAAGTGAGCACCCTGTCACCGGCCGTCGACGAGCTGTGGAAGCGGCGCGCCGACCTGTCGCCGGCCGACACGGAGGCCCGCGCCGCGGTGGTGGCCGCCGTCGACCTGCTCGACCGCGGCCTGGCCCGGGTGGCCCGGGTGGTGGGTGACGAGGTGGTCGTGGACGAGCGGGCCAGACGGGCCATCCTGCTGGCGTTCAAGGTGCTCGGCATGGCCAGGTCGCAGGTCGGTGACTTCCGCCACCACGACAGGGTGCCGCTCAAGTCCACCTTCGACGGGGTCAGGGTGGTGCCCGGCGCGATCGTCCGCTGGGGCGCCTACGTGGCCCCCGGCGTGGTCCTGATGCCCTCCTTCGTCAACACCGGCGCGTACGTGGGAGCCGGCACGATGGTCGACACCTGGGCCACGGTCGGCTCGTGCGCCCAGATCGGCGCGGACGTCCACCTGTCCGGCGGCGTCGGCATCGGCGGCGTGCTGGAGCCGCCGGGCGCCGTGCCCGTGGTGGTGGAGGACGGTGCGCTGATCGGCAGCCGGGCGATGATCGTCGAGGGCGCCCGGGTGGGCCGCGGCGCCGTGGTCGGCGCCGGCACCATCCTGTCGGCGTCCATGCCCGTCATCGACGTCCAGACCGGCGAGGAACTGGCCCGCGGGCGCGTCCCCGACTGGTGCGTGGCGGTGGGCGGCACCCGTCAGAAGGAGTTCCCCGGCGGGACCTTCGGGCTGCCCTGCGTGCTGGTGCTCAAGCGCCTGGAGCCGGGGCGGCGCCATGACAAGGCAGCGCTCAACGACGTGCTGCGCGAACACGGAGTGAACACCTGATGCTTGACCTGACGCAGGACGTGCGGACGCTGACCGCGGCCGTCGTCGACATCCAGTCGGTGAGCGGCGCCGAACAGGTGCTGGCCGGGCTGGTCGAGCAGGCCCTGCGCGGGCTGCCGCACCTGAAGGTCGACAGGTCGGGGCAGACCGTGGTGGCCCGCACCGGGCTGGGCCGCGCCGAGCGGGTGCTGATCGCCGGCCACCTCGACACGGTGCCGGTCGCCGGCAACCTGCCCAGCCGGGTCGAGGACGGCCTCCTCTACGGCTGCGGCACCTCCGACATGAAGGCCGGGGTGGCCGTCGCGCTGAAGCTGGCCGCCACGGTGCCCGACCCCGACCGCGACGTCACGTACGTCTTCTACGACTGCGAGGAGGTCGAGGCCGAGCGCAACGGGCTCAACCGGATCGCCCGCGAGCAGCCCGGCTGGCTGGCCGCCGACTTCGCGGTCCTGATGGAGCCCACCGACGGCGAGATCGAGGGCGGCTGCCAGGGCACGCTCCGCGCCGACGTCCGGGTCACCGGCAAGCGCGCCCACAGCGCCAGGTCGTGGTTCGGGGTCAACGCCATCCACGGCATCGAGCCGGTGCTCGCCCGGCTCAACGCCTACGAGGCGCGACGGCCGGTGGTCGACGGGCTGGAGTACCACGAAGGGCTGAACGCGGTCGGCGTGCGCGGCGGCGTGGCGGGCAACGTCATCCCCGACGAGTGCGTGGTGACCGTCAACTACCGGTTCGCCCCCGACCTGACGATCGAGCAGGCCCAGGCGCACGTGCGGGAGGTCTTCGACGGGTACGAGGTCGCGTTCGTCGACGCGGCCCCCGGGGCGCGGCCGGGCCTGACGCATCCGGTCGCGGCCGCCTTCGCCGCCGCCGTCGGCGGGACGCCGCGGGCCAAGCTGGGCTGGACCGACGTGGCGCGGTTCTCGGCGCTGGGGGTCCCGGCGGTCAACTACGGTCCCGGGGATCCGAACCTGGCCCACCAGCAGGGCGAGTACGTGACGCTGGAGAAGATCGTGGAAAGCGAGCGGGCGCTGCGCGCCTGGCTCACCGGGGGCCGGACAAAGTGAAAGTGGCTCTCCTCGCCGGCCATTTGACGGGGAGAGCCACTTTCAGTCCCGAGCAGCACCCTCGCCGGTTAGACGCAGGCTTCGCGAAATCTGGTTCCCGGTTTCCCGGGAAGTTTTTCAAGATTCTTCCGGGCGCCTTCCGGACGACGTCCCACGCCCGTCGGCGCAGGGTATCCAGGCATCGAACATGTTGGGAATCATTGGGGATAGCGTGCAACGTATGAGAGCGAATCGCCGCGAACGGCGCCAGGGTCAGGCTGTGGTGCGTGGCAGCATGGTGCCCGAATCGACCCATGACGAAAGGCTGCTGGCTCGCCAGGGGCCTTCCGACTGGGTGCACATGGACCCGTGGCGCGTGCTGCGCATCCAGGCGGAGTTCGTCGAGGGCTTCGGCCAGCTCGCCGAGCTGCCCCGGGCGGTCACCGTGTTCGGCTCGGCCAGGACCCCCGGCGACTCTCCTGAATACGCGATGGGCCGGGCCCTCGGCAAGGAGCTGGCGCAGGCCGGCTTCGCCGTCATCACCGGCGGCGGGCCCGGCGTCATGGAGGCGGCCAACCGAGGCGCCACCGAGATCGACGGCGGCGTGTCGGTGGGGCTCGGCATCGAGCTGCCGTTCGAGCAGCGCATGAACGACTACGTGGACCTCGGCATCGAGTTCCGCTACTTCTTCGTACGCAAGACCATGTTCGTGAAGTACTCCTGCGGGTTCATCGCGCTGCCCGGCGGGTTCGGCACGCTCGACGAGCTGTTCGAGGCGCTCACCCTGGTCCAGACCCACAAGGTCACCAGCTTCCCCGTGGTGCTGATGGGCTCGGAGTTCTGGGGCGGGCTGCTCGACTGGGTCAAGAGCCAGCTGGCCGGCACCGGCAAGATCGCCGCCCAGGACCTCGACCTGATCAAGGTGACCGACGACGTGGCCGAAGCGGTGAAGATCATCACTGACTCCGAGCTGAACCGGTCGCGGCTGCGGCAGGAGGAGAAGGCGGCTGCCAGGGCGCAGGTGAGCGAGCCGCAATAGGCTGGCTCCCCGTGAACATCTGCGTTTTCTGCGCCTCCAGCCGGCACATCGACGACAAGTATCTCCGCCTGGCGGCGGAGGTGGGCGGCGAGCTGGCCCGGCGCGGCCACACCCTGGTGAGCGGCGGCGCGACCGTGTCGTGCATGGGCGAGATCACCAGGGCGGCCCGCGCCGCCGGCGGCCGCACGATCGGCGTCATCCCCCAGGTCCTCGTCGACATCGAGGTCGCCGACGAGGACTCCGACGAGCTGATCGTCACGGCCGACATGCGCGAGCGCAAGGGCCACATGGACGCCAGGTCCGACGCCTTCCTCGTGCTGCCCGGCGGCATCGGCACGCTGGAGGAGCTGTTCGAGATGTGGACGGCCAGGGTGCTCGGCATCCACGACCGCCCGCTGGTGATCCTCGACCCGTGGGGGCTCTACCAGCCGCTCAGGGACCTCGTCACGGGGATGTACGACGCCGGTTTCTGCCGGGCCGACGTCTTCGACGCCATCTCCTGGACCACCACGGTCGAGGAGGCGTTCGCCCGGCTGGAGGCCCGCGCGCAGCCCGTCCGGCCGAGCGTGGAGGAGCTGAGCGAGGCCGCCGACTGAGCGCCCGGCTGCGCACCGCGTGCGGCAAGTGCGGGACTCGTGCACCGGTGGTATGAGTACGATGCCAATGTGCTGCTGGTCATCCTCGCCATCGCCGCGCTCGCCATCCTGGCCAGCGTGGTCCTGGTGTCCCTGGGCAAGGGCGGTGAGCTGACCGAGTTCCCGCCGGACGTGCCGCCGCTCAACCTCCCCGAGGCGGGCAACCTCGCGGCGGTCGACTTCATGGCGCTCCAACTGCCGGTCAACCTGGTGGGTTATCACACGCAGAGCGTCGACGAGACGCTGCGCAGGGCGGCCAACGCCATCAGCGCGCGTGACACCAGGATCGCGATCCTGGAGCAGCGGGTGTCGGAGCTGCTGTCGAGCCGGCTGCACGCCCGCCAGGAGGTCTACGCCGCGCCGGGCAACGGGCCGCGCACCGAGCACGAGCCGCCCGCCGCGCCCCTGACGCTGCCCGTGGAGAGCGACCCGCTGTCCAACGGCCACGTGCCCGCGGCCGCGCAGGAGGAGCCGGCCAGCGCCGAGCACGAGCCGGTGACCTGGGCCGAGCCCGCGGATGCCACGGACGCCACGGATGCCACGGATGCCACGGATGCCACGGAGACCGGCAAGCCGGACGAGACCGGCAAGCCGGACGAGTCCGGTGAGGTGGACAAGCCGGACGAGGACGTGGCCGCGGACCCCACCGGTCAGGACACCGATGATCCGGATGAGGCCCAGGAGTCCGTGCGGGTGATCGGCAAGGGTGAGGGCGGCCGGGCGTGACCGAGGTGATCCGCTGCTCCTGGGCGGGCATGACGGACCCGCTCTACCTCGCCTACCACGACGAGGAGTGGGGCCGTCCGGTGCGGGGCGACGACCTGGTCTTCGAGCGGGTGACGCTGGAGGCGTTCCAGTCGGGCCTGTCGTGGCTGACGATCCTGCGCAAGCGAGACAACTTCCGCGCGGCCTTCGACGGCTTCGCGATCCCCAAGGTGGCCGCGTACACCGAGAAGGACGTCGAGCGGCTGCTCGGCGACGCGGGGATCGTGCGCAACCGGGCCAAGATCGAGGCGGCCGTGGCCAACGCCAGGGCGGCGATGGAGTTGCCCGACGGCCTGTCCGACCTGGTGTGGAAATATGCTGACCCGTCGGCTCCGGTGCCCAGGAGCATGGCCGACGTGCCCGCCGTCACCCCCGCCTCGACGGCTCTGGCCAAGGAGCTGAAGAGGCACGGGTTCAGGTTCGTCGGCCCGACCACCGCGTACGCGCTGATGCAGGCGATCGGGCTGGTCAACGACCACGTCGAAGGCTGTCTCGCGCGGTCCTGAGAGCTCAGCGGCCCTCGAACACCGGCCGCTCCTTGGCCAGGAACGCCGCCGTGGCCCGCACGTGGTCGTCGGTGGCCGCGCACGCGTCCTGCAGGTCGGCCTCCAGCGCCAGCGTCTCCGGCAGCGAGTGACCGGCCGCGTGGGCCAGCGCCCGCTTGGTGGCCCCGAAGGCCTTCGTCGGGCCCTGCGCGAGCCGTACGGCCAGCTCGTGCGCGGTCTTGAGCACCTCGTCGGCGGGCACCACGCGGGTGACCAGACCCAGCTCCAGCGCCCGGGCGGCGTCGACGGGCTCGCCCAGCAGCAGCAGCTCCGTCGCCCGGCCCAGCCCGACCAGGCGCTGCAGCGTCCACGAGGCGCCCGAGTCGGGCGCCAGCCCGATGCCGCCGAACGCCAGCGCGAACTTGGCCTTCTCCGCGGCGACCCGCAGGTCGCAGGCGAAGGCCAGCGCGGCGCCCGCGCCCGCGGCCACCCCGTTGACCGCCGCCACGACCGGCTGGTCCATGGTGGTGATCAGCTCGATGATCGGGTTGTAGTGCGCGCGCACGGTGTTGTCCAGGCCGCGGCCGGCCTCCAGATTGGCCGCGTGCTCGCGCAGGTCCTGCCCCGCGCAGAAGGCCCGGCCGGAGCCGGTCAGCAGGACGGCGCGCACGCCGGGGTCGGCCGCCGCCCGGCGCAGCGCCTCCAGCAGGGCGGTCTTGACCTCCGCCGTCAGCGAGTTCATCGCGTCGGGCCGGTCGAGCGTGATGGTGGCGACGGCGTCGGCCACGTCATAGCGGATCAATGCAACTCCCTGTCGACGAACGCGGCGGCTGCGGGCAGCAGCCGGGCTGCCTCCTGCTCGAAGAACGCCCTGGCCTTCTCGCCCGGCCAGCCCGCGGGCAGCAGCTCGGGCGGCAGGCCGGGATCACGGAACAGGAAGTTCCGCCATCCGTGCACGAGCTTGCTCCTCGTCGCGAAGACCTGGTCGGGCGCGGCCTGGGCGGGCAGGGCGGTGATCAGCGTGTCAGCCTCGGCGTGCCACTGCTCGTAAGCCTCGCCGATGGCGTGCAGATCCCAGGCCCGCGCCACCAGCTCGCGCGGGTCGCCCTCCAGTGCCGACTCGAACCTATCGGCCCGCACTCCCTCGCTCTCCAGCAGGTTGTCCAGCTCGGCGGAGGAACGCGGGCCGATCCAGGTGCTCTCGGACAGCGCCGCGTAGCCCAGGAAGGTCAGCGTGGCCCTGACCCGCTCGCGCCGCGGCCGCTCCTTGACCGGCGGGAACACGATCACGTGCCAGCACCTGTTCCAGCTCAAGGTTCCGGCTCGGTAAATTCTCAGGGCCGCCTCGTCCAGCCGCCTGACGCACTTCGGCGTGACCCCGTAGCCGGGCCCGGGCGGCAGCCGGACCGGCTCCAGCCAGCCCTGCCTGACCATGCGCGAAACGGCTGTACGCACGGCCGGAGCGGCGATCTCCAGGGGTTTCATCAATCGGACGAGAGCGGCCACGGACGCCTGCCCACCGCGTGAGCGCAGGTGGTCTCCGTAGAGGTCGAACAGGGCGGCGCGTGCGTGCACGAAGTCCAGTTTGGATGCCTTCGACCCGCTCGACAACGCATTCTGGGAGGAGATCGTTACCCATGAGGGCTCTCGATGCGGGAGAATAGGACATCACAGAAGACGTGAATACGCCGACCGCCCCTTTCGGGAGGTCGGAGGTCGGAAATCGCGGGCCGCGGGAGCCCAAGGCAGGAAGGGATGCACGCATGGCGGCGATGAAGCCGCGGACCGGCGATGGTCCGCTCGAGGTCACCAAGGAAGGGCGCGGCATTGTCATGCGGGTCCCCCTGGAGGGTGGCGGACGGCTCGTCGTGGAGATCTCAGCGGATGAGGCGAAGGCGCTCGGCGAAGCGTTGAAGAACGTCGTCGGCTAAGAGCTCCCCGGACGATCTTCACCCCGGCCCTGGCGTGCACCGGCGTGCCAGGGTCGCCGACGTATGAGGAGAGACAGTGCCGATCGAGACCGCCGCGT
This sequence comes from Nonomuraea sp. NPDC048826, assembly GCF_043198225.1. NCBI lineage: Bacteria > Bacillati > Actinomycetota > Actinomycetes > Streptosporangiales > Streptosporangiaceae > Nonomuraea > Nonomuraea sp. NPDC048826. The sequence goes on from NZ_JBICUQ010000010.1 coordinate 313,602, forward strand.
CGGTGGCCGCCCAGGTTCCCGATGACGCCGCGCTGCTGGCCGTCCCGTACGATGCCGAGCTCCACCCGGCGCTCCCGCTGGACCTGCACGTGCCGGTCGCCGGGTTGCTCGCGCATTACGAGGCCAAAGGGGAGGCGGGCGAGGTCGTCGAGGTGCCGGTGGCCCGGGGCGACGACGTCGGCCGGGTGCTGCTCTACGGCGTGGGTGACGGCTCGCCGCGAAGCCTGCGCAAGGCCGCGGCCACGCTGACCCGCCGCGTCCGCGGCAAGGAGTCGCTGGCCGTGGTCCTGCCCGAGGGCGACACGCGGGCCTTCGCCGAGGCCGCGCTGCTCGCCGCCTACACCTTCAAGATCGGGTCGCCGGGCAAGCGGCCGGTCGCCGCGCTCACCTTCGTCACCGCCGACGAGGAGGGGGTGCGCCAGGGCGAGAGCGTGGCGCAGGCCGTGGCGCTGGCCCGCGACCTGGCCAACACGCCCTCGTCGGTCAAGAGCCCGGCCTGGCTGGCCGAGCAGGCCGCCGAGCAGGGCGTCCCGGTCCGGGTCTGGGACGAGGAACACCTCCAGGCCGAGGGGTTCGGCGGCCTGCTGGCCGTCGGCCGCGGCTCGGTCCGCCCGCCGCGCCTCATCCAGCTCTCCTACACCCCCGACCAGCCCGCGGCCCGCCACGTGGTGCTGGTCGGCAAGGGCATCACGTTCGACTCGGGCGGGCTGTCGCTCAAGCCCACCGAGAACATGAAGACCCAGAAGACCGACATGGCCGGCGGGGCCGTGGTGATCGCCGTGATCGGCGCGCTGGCCCGGCTCGGCCTCCCGATCCGGGTGACGGGCCTCGTGGCCGCCGCCGAGAACATGCCGTCCGGCACGGCCCAGCGCCCCAGCGACGTGATCAAGCCGTACGGGGGACGCCACACCGTCGAGGTGCTCAACACCGACGCCGAGGGCCGCCTGGTGCTGGCCGACGCGCTCGCCTACGCCGACGCCCAGCTCGACCCCGACGTGGTCGTCGACGTCGCCACGCTCACCGGGGCCGTCACCGTGGCGCTCGGCCGTCACGTCGGCGGCCTCTACGCCTCCGACGACGAGCTCGCCGCGCGGCTGCTGGAGGCGGGGGAGGCCAGCGGCGACCGGCTGTGGCGGTTGCCGCTGATCGACGACTACGCCGGCGCCCTGGAGTCGCCGATCGCCGACCTGGCCAACGTCGAGATCGGCTCCCGCTTCGGCGCCGGGTCGATCACGGCGGCGCTGTTCCTGCGCGAGTTCGCCGGCGAGCGGCCGTGGGCCCACCTCGACATCGCCGGCGTCGGGCGCAGCACGGTCGACGAGGGGGTGCTCACCAAGGGCGCCACCGGGTTCGGCGTCCGGGTGCTGCTGGAGTGGCTGGCCCGCCTCTAGCCCGGCGTCTTGTCCGGAGTGGTTGCCTGTCTCTAACCCGGCGCCTCGGCTGGAGCGGTTTGCCTGCCTCTAGCCAGACACCTTGACGGCGGCCAGGAGGCCGTCGCCGAGCGGCATGAGCACCGACCGGAGCCGGTCGTCGCCCTGGACGAGCTTGCCCAGCTCGCGCAGCGACACGGTGTCGGGGTCGCGCTGCGCGGGGTCGGCCACCCGGTGGTGCCAGAGCACGTTGTCGAAGGCCACGATGCCGCCGACGCGCAGCAGGCGGACCGCCTCGGCGAGATAGTCGGCGTACTCCTGCTTGGCCCCGTCGGCGAAGACGAGGTCGTAGCCGCCGTCGGAGAGCCGCGGCAGCACGTCGAGCGCGCGGCCGGCGATCAGCCGCACCCTGCCGCCAGAGAAGCCCGCCTCCGCGAACGCCTGGCGGGCCAGCCGCTGGTGCTCCGGCTCGACGTCCACGCTCGTCAGCGTGCCGTCGGCGCGCATGCCGCGCAGCAGCCACAGCCCCGAGACGCCGCAGCCGGTGCCGATCTCGACCACCGACTTGGCGTTGATCACGGTGGCGAGGAAGCAGAGCGCGGCCCCACCCCCCGGGAGGATGGGCGTGGCGCCCATCTCCAGCCCGCGCTGCCGCGCCGCGTGCAGGATTTCATCCTCGTGATGAAACTGCTCCGCATAGGCCAGAGTGGCCTCCAACGGACTGGTCATCGGCCTCCTCCCCCCACTTTCGTGCGATTGGTCACCGATCGCAGCCTAGGGGAGTAGCGGCGGGACGGGAACTCAGGAGGGCCCCGAGGCGTTGCAGGTTTAAACGGGCTTTGCCGGTCCGGATGGCAGCCAGTGCGCATGAAGGGACAAAACCAGGCACTATGGCGGTAGCGGTGGTCCCAGAGAGAGGAGTTCTGGTGGACGAAAGTGACCACCAGGCCGATACTCCCATGTCCCATGTCTCCAACGCGGCGCGCGAACCCGAATGGACCCCTCCCAGCTGGGAGGAAGTGGTGCGGACCCACTCCGCGCGGGTCTATCGCCTGGCGTACCGCCTCACCGGCAACGTCCACGACGCGGAGGACCTCACCCAGGAGGTCTTCGTCCGGGTCTTCCGCTCGCTGTCCAGCTACACCCCCGGCACGTTCGAGGGCTGGCTGCACCGGATCACGACCAACCTGTTCCTCGACATGGCGCGGCGCAAGCAGCGCATCAGGTTCGAGGGGCTCGCCGACGACGCCGCCGAGCGGCTGCGAGGTCGCGAGCCGTCGCCCGCGCAGGCCCTGCACGACGCCCACCTCGAGCCGGACATCCAGGCCGCGCTCGACGCGCTCGCCCCGGAGTTCCGGGCCGCGATCGTGCTGTGTGACATCGAGGGGCTGTCTTACGAAGAGATCGCGGCCACGCTCGGCGTCAAGCTGGGAACGGTCAGAAGCCGGATTCACCGTGGCCGGGCACAGTTGCGCGAGGCGCTCGACCATCGAGCACCCCGCAATTCCCAACTCCCCCCGCCCGTAACTCGTGGGGAGGAAGTCTGACATGGCTCACCTTGGAGAACGCGTTTCAGCGCTCGTCGACGGCGAACTCAATCACGCCGAGCGAGACAGGGCGCTGGCCCATCTGACCTTCTGCGCGGACTGCAGACGAGAGGTGGAGTCGGTGCGGGCGCTCAAGTCGCGCCTGCGCTCGCTCGAACATCCCGCCCTGCCGGCGGACCTCACCATGTCGCTGCTGCGCATGGCCGAACCCGGCGGCCCGCTGCCGCCCAGGGAGCGGCCTTTCCCTACCCGCACGTTCGAAGGGGTGCCCATCCCGGGGCCGCACAGCATCGCCCCTTTGGACAACAGGCCCCGCAGGAACGCCACTGGTGGCGCCGCCTCGGGCCCGGGCCGCGGGACTAGGCGGCGCAGCACGTACGTGGCGGTCGGCTTCGTGTCGGCGGCCGTGGCGCTCGGCACCTTCTTCGCCGTCTCCGGCGCCGGACAGAACACTCAGGCCCCGCCGGTCGAGCTCGTCAAGCGGGTCCAGCCGACGCCGACGGGCGCTCCTTCCACTGCCACTCCTTGATAGCGATCCCGACTGGGATACTGGTGATGGCGTAGTCCATGGCGTGAGGGGCATACGATCTGGGATCGGGATATGTCAGGAGAATCCGGCTGACAGTTGCTTTACAGCACCCGTATGCCGATCAGGCCATGATTGCGGTGTCGTGAGCAAGGAGTGGTGAGAGTAGATGACCGACGAGACGCGCCGCGAAGGACGCACGCCGTCGGGAAACCCTGAGCCACAGGGCCGGCCGGAGTTCCTGCCCGCCGGTGAACAGCCGGCCGAGCGGCCGCCGCCCAACGGCTGGGAAGACTCCGGTGACACTTCCGTGTTCGGCGGCTCCCAGTCCCACGACGACCCGCGTCCCTACGACCCGTCCGTCCCGCCCCCGCCCTTCGGCTACCCGGGCGCAGAGGGCCCGGCTCACGGCGAGCAGCCCCGGTTCGGCCCCCCGGGCGGTGAAGGCCCGTCCTACGGCGAGCCGTCCCGACCCGGCCCTGAAGGTCCGTCATACGGTGAGCCCTCCCGTTTCGGCGGTGAGGGCCCGGTTCAAGGGGAGCCGCCCCGGTTCGGTCCCCCTGGTGGAGAAGGCCCGCAGTACGGCGGCGCCGGCGAGCAGCCCCGATTCGGCGGCGAAAGCCCGTCGTACGGCGAGCCTCGTTTCGGTGGTGAAGGTCCGTCGTACGGCGAGCCTCGTTTCGGTGGTGAAGGTCCGTCGTACGGCGAGCAGTCCCGTTTCGGCGCTGAAGGTCCGGCGTACGGCGAGCCGTCCAGGTTCGCCCCTCCGGGTGGCGAGAACCCGCAGTTCCGCGCCCCCGGCGGCGAGCGCACCTACGGGACCGCCGAGTGGCCGTTCTTCGGCAACCCCGGCGGCGAGCGGCGCCCCGGCTCCGCCACCAACCCCAGCGGCGAAGGCCCGTTCGGCCCCGGCGGCCCGCCGCCGCCACCGAACGCCCTGCCCATGGGCGCCAACTGGGCGCCGCCGCCCGGCGCCACCAGAGTCGCACCGCCCAGGCGAGGCCCCAGCACGCCCGTGATGCTCGTGGTCGCGCTGGCCATCGCGCTGATCGCGTCCGGACTCGGCAGCGTCGGCACCTACCTGCTCACCCGGCCGAGCGGCGACACCACCGACCCGTCCTACAGCCTCGGCCCGGTCCCCTCCGGCAACGTGCAGCGCGCCCCCGGCTCGGTCGCCGGCGTGGCCTCCCGGGTGCTGCCCAGCGTGGTCTCGCTGGAGGTCGGCAACGGCAGCAACACCGAGGGCGCCTCCGGCTCCGGGTTCCTGATCAAGAACGGGTACGTGGTGACGAACAACCACGTGGTCGCCCTGGCCGCCAAGGGCGGCGAGATCCGGGTCATCTTCAACAACCGCAAGACCACCACGGCCCAGATCGTCGGCCGCGACCCCGGATCCGACCTCGCGGTGCTCAAGCCGGAAGAGACGTTCGGCACCCCCGAGATCACGCTCGGCAACTCCGACCAGGTGGTCGTGGGCGACCCGGTCATCGCGATCGGCTCGCCGCTGGGCCTCACCGGCACCGTCACCACCGGCATCGTCAGCTCGCTCAACCGGCCGGTCATCGCCGGCGACGAGAGCGGCGGGAGCGGCGAGGAGACCGCCTACATCAGCGCCATCCAGACCGACGCCGCCATCAACCCCGGCAACTCGGGCGGCCCGCTCGTCAACGGGCGCGGCGAGGTCGTCGGCGTCAACTCGGCGATCGCCACCCTCAGCAGGTCCATGGCCAGCCAGAGCGGCAGCATCGGCCTCGGCTTCGCCATCCCGGTCAACCAGACCCGCCGCGTCGCCGAAGAACTCATCACCACGGGCAAGGCCAAGCGGCCCAAGATCGGCATCGTGCTCGACACTGAATACCGCGGCGAGGGCGTCCGCATCGCCTCCGGCAACCAGAACGGCCGCCCGCCGATCGACAAGGGCGGTCCGGCGGAGAAGGCCGGGCTCAAGCCCGGCGACGTCATCCTGGAAGTCGACGGGCTGCGCCTGCAGGACGGCAACGAGCTCATCGCGCTCATCCGGAGCAAGGCGCCGGGCGCGAAGATCGCCATCAAGTACGAGCGCGACAAGCAGGAACACACCGCCACCCTGGTGGTGAGCGCCGACGCCCCCACCCCGACGCCGTCATGATGTCCCTGCGTTCGTGCGGGCCGCCGTCGCGACCTGCTCGTCCGTGAGGGCGGTAAAGACTTCTTGGGGAACCCCCTCGGGTGCGGCGCCGTGATGCATGCCTTCGGCCTGCTCAGCCCGCCGTAGGGGGGGTGGGACGCGGGGGAAGCCAGGTCCGGTGCGGAGCTTCTCCGGTCCCGTGGGGTAGTGAAGACTTTTGGGGAACCCCCTCGGGTGCGGCGCCGTGATGCATGCCTTCGGCCTGCTCAGCCCGCCGTAGGGGGGGTGGGACGCGGGGGAAGCCAGGTCCGGTGCGGAGCTTCTCCGGTCCCGTGGGGTAGTGAAGACTTTTGGGGAACCCCCTCGGGCGCGGCGCCGTGATGCATGCCTTCGGCCTGCTCAGCCCGCCGTAGGGGGTGGGACGCGGGGCCGGGGGGTGGGGGTGGGGAATTGTCCCTGGGGAGGAGACCGAGCTACCCGGTAGAGCCCTTAGTCTGTGGGATAGCCGGGGTTGTCCCCCGGGGCGGTTGACTGCTTGGAGCTGACGGTGTTCGGACTTGGCTGGCTGGAAGTCGGTGCGCTGATCATTATCGCGCTGCTGGTCTTCGGTCCGGAGAAGCTGCCGCAGGCGGCCGCCCAGGCCGGCAAGACCCTGCGCAACCTGCGCCGCATGGCCAACAACGCGCGTGACGACCTGCGGGCCGGGCTGGGCCCGGAGTTCTCCGACTTCGACCCGGCCGACCTCAACCCGCGCAACTTCGTACGCAAGCATCTGCTCGAAGAGGACGACGACTGGAAGGACAAGCCGGCCGCCGCCGAGCTGGAGCCCGTTCCGGCCCCCGTCCCGGTGGGCGGCGAGCTGGGCGTGGGCGAGATCCCCCCGTACGACAACGAGGCGACCTGACCCACGCCCGAGGCGTCAGGACCGGTTGGGCGCGAGGCCGAGCTGCATGCCCTTGAGGCTGGAGGAGCGCTTGCTCAGCGAGGCCGCGATGGTGCGCAGCTCCGTGGCCGCGGGGGAGTCGGGGTCGGTGAGGACCAGGGGCTTGCCCTCGTCGCCGCCCTCACGCAGCCGCAGGTCGATCGGGACCTGACCGAGCAGCGGCACCCGCGTGCCGAGGATGCGGGTGAGCGCGTCGGCGACCGTCTGACCACCGCCCTCGCCGAAGACGGCGATGCGCTCGTCGCAGTGGGGACAGGGCAGCCAGGCCATGTTCTCGATGACGCCGGCGATCTGCTGGTGGGTCTGCGCCGCGATGGAGCCGGCCCGCTCGGCCACCTCGGCGGCGGCCATCTGCGGGGTGGTGACGACCAGGATCTCGGCCCCCGGCAGCCGCTGGGCCACCGAGATGGCGATGTCGCCGGTGCCGGGCGGCAGGTCGAGCAGCAGGACGTCCAGGTCGCCCCAGTAGACGTCGGTGAGGAACTGGTGGAGCGCCCGGTCGAGCATCGGCCCGCGCCACACGACGGGGGTGTTGCCCTCGGGCTTGAACATGCCGACCGAGATGACCTTGATGTCATGGGCCACCGGCGGCATGATCATGTCTTCGACCTTGGTGGGCCGCTCGGCCGCGCCCAGCATGCGGGGGACGCTGTGGCCGTAGATGTCGGCGTCGACGATGCCGACCTTCATCCCGTTGGCGGCCATCGCGGCGGCGAGGTTGACCGTCACGGACGACTTGCCGACGCCGCCCTTGCCGCTCGCGACCGCGAAGACGCGGGTCAGCGAGCCGGGCTTGTTGAACGGGACCTCCTTCTCGGGGCCCCGGTCGCCGCGCAGCTTGGTCTGCAGCTCCTTGCGCTGCTCCTGGCTCATCACGTCGAGCTCGAGCTCCACGGCGCTGACGCCGTCGAGCTTGGCGACCGCGGTCGTGACGTCGCGCCGGATGGTGTCCTTCATCGGGCAGCCGGCCACCGTGAGGTAGACGCCGACGCGCACCGTGCCGTCTGCGGCGATGTCGACGCCCTTGACCATGCCTAGGTCGGTGATCGGGCGGCGGATCTCGGGGTCGATGACGGTGGCGAGAGCGGCCGTCACCTGGTCCTGGGTTGGTGCCATCGAAGTCTCGGCACGCCCGGTGAGGGGGTGCCGTCCCTCCTTTGCCGGTATATGTGTGACAGGCGCTGGACGCCAGTTGAGGATGCCCCTCCATGGTATGAACCCGGGGGGCGGTCCGGTTAATCCAGCAGGGTTCATCGGGATCCGAGCAACGTTCCAAGGTTACTGCGTGGTTCTCCCGGTGGACGAGGGCCCGTCGGCCGTCAGCCTCGCTGCTTGAGCTCCTCGCCCAGTCGTTGCAGCTCCGAGCGCAGGTAGTCGCGGGTCGTCACCTCGCCGACCGCCAGCCGCAGCCCGGCGATCTCGCGGGTGAGGTACTCGATGTCGGCGCGGTTGCGCTCGGCCGTCTGCCGGTCCTGCTCGTACTGGACGCGGTCGCGGTCGTCCTGCCGGTTCTGCGCGAGCAGGATGAGCGGGGCCGCGTAGGAGGCCTGCAGCGACAGCATGAGCGTCAGGAAGATGAACGGGTACGGGTCGAACTGGAGCCGGGCCGGGACGGCGACGTTCCAGCTCACCCAGACCGCCACGAACACGCTCATGTAGACCAGGAAGCGCGCGGTGCCGAGGAACCGGGCGATGCGCTCCGACAGGCGGCCGAAGGCCTCGGGGTCGTAGTGCGGGCGCAGCGAGCGGCGCAGGTCACGGGGTTGGTCCAGGCGTTCGGTGGTCAAGTCAGAGCCTCTCGCGCCAGTCATGGGGGAGCAGGTGGTCCAGGACGTCGTCGACGGTCACCGCGCCGACGAGCCGGTTGTGCTCGTCGACGACCGGGGCCGCGACGAGGTTGTAGACCGCCAGGTAGGCGGCGACGTCGGGGAGCGGCAGTTCGGGCCGGATCGGGTCGATCGACGGGTCGATGACGTTGCCGAGCAGGGTGGAGGGCGGGTCGCGGAGCAGCCGCTGGAAGTGGCTCACGCCGAGGTAGCGGCCGGTCGGGGTCTCGTTGGGCGGCCGGGTGATGAACACCTGGGCCGCCACGGCGGGGGTCAGCTCCTTCTGCCGGATGTGCGCGAGCGCCTCGGCGACCGTGCTGGTCGGGGGGAGGATGACCGGGTCGGTGGTCATCAGGCCGCCGGCGGTGTCGTTCGGGTAGGTGAGCAGCCGCCGCACCGGGGCGGCCTCCTCCGGCTCCATCAGCGCCAGCAGCGCGGACGCCTGCTCCGAGGGCAGGTCGTGGAGCAGGTCGGCGGCGTCGTCCGGGCCCATCTCCTCCAGCACGTCGGCGGCGCGCTCCGGCTCCAGGGCGCCCAGGATGCCGATCTGGTCGCCGGGCGGCAGCTCCTCCAGCACGTCGGCGAGCCGGTTGTCGTCGAGCGCGCGGGCGACCTCCTCGCGCCGCTTGCCGGACAGCTCGTGCAGGGCGCTGGCCAGGTCGGCGGCGCGCAGCGACTCGAACGAGGCGATCAGCCCGGCGGCGCCCTGGTCGGCCTGGAGGATGTCGAAGCCGGCCACCTCGCCCCAGTCGACCACCCGCGCGTCGCGCCGCCGCCTGCCCCGGTGGACCGCGATCTGGGTGACCTGCCACTCGGCGGGCTTGATCTCGGCGATGGCCACGTCGTAGACGGTCATCTGCTCGCCGTCGACCCGCACGGTCAGGTCGAGCATCTCGCCGATCACCAGGGTCTCCAGGGGCCGCTGCTCGAACCGGCGGACGTTGAGCTTGCCCGTGAAGATCACCGCGCCCGCCTCGATGCCGCGCACCCGGGTGATGGGCAGGAACACCCGGCGGCGCGGGCGGACCTCGACCACCATGCCGTGCACCCGGGGCGGGCGGGCGCCGCGCAGGCCCACCACCACGTCCCTGATGCGGCCGATCTGGTCGCCCGCCGGGTCGAAGACCGGGGTGCCCGCCAGCCGGGCGACGAAGATCTGCACGTCAGCAGGCTAACAGCGCCGTCGCGTTGCGCCGCGGACCCCGGACATGTCAGTATCAAACCTGCGCAACGGTGATTACGGATTGACGGGGGTTCGCGTGCGCTACGTGGGACTCGCGATGGCCTTCGTGTCCTCGCTCTGCTTCGCCTTCTCCGGCAACATGGCCAAGTACCTCAACGAGGTCGGCCTGGCGCCGCTGGAGGCGGTGTGGGTGCGGATGGCGGGCGCGGGGGTGCTGCTGCTCGCTGTCCTCGCCGTGGTCAAGCCGTCGGCGCTGCGGATCGCCCGCTCACGGCTGCCGTTCTTCGGGGTGTACGCGGTCGTCGCCGTCGCCGGTGTGCAGTCACTGTACTTCGCGGCCATCACCCGGTTGCCCGTCGGGATCGCCCTGCTGCTGGAGTTCATGGCGCCGGTGATGGTGGTGGCGTGGGTGCGGATCGTGCGCAAGGTCCGCCTGGCCAGGGCCGCCTACATCGGCGCCGTCGTGGCGGTGGCCGGGCTGGCGATCGTGGTCGAGGCGTGGCAGGGCATGCGGCTGGACGCGCTCGGGCTGATCCTGGCGCTGCTGGCCGGCGCGTGCGCCGCCGGATATTTCCTGATGAGCGATAGCTTCGCGGACGACGTCGACCCGCTCGGCCTGATCGCCTGGGGCATGACCGGCGCCGCCGTCGTGCTCGCGCCCATCGCCCGGCCGTGGGACATCTCGTGGGACGCCTTCACCCTGACCGCCGCGCCCGGCGGCGCCACCCCGCTCCCGGTGCTCGGCGCGTACCTGTGGATGGTGGTCGTCGCCACCGTCCTCGCCTACATCCTCGGGGTGAACGCGGTGCGCAGGCTCTCGGCGGCCGTGGGCGCGACCGTCGCCACGCTGGAGGTCATCTTCGGCTCGATCATCGCCTGGGTGCTGCTCGGGCAGACGCTCGGCGCGTACCAGATCGTCGGCGGCCTGATCGTGCTGTCGGGCGCGCTGCTGGCGCAGACCGCCACCATCAGCCGTCAGGCGGCGCCCGCCGATCCGGCCGCGGCCACGGGCGTGAGCCGCACCACCGTCGACTCCTGAGCCCAGCGCCCGGGCAGGCGCTCGCTGTCGCGGGCGTTGAGCCGCTCCTTGGCCAGCACGGCCACCACCTCGGGCTCGGCCGCCTGCTCGACGACCGACACGGCGGCGTCGAACACCACCAGCCGGGCCCCGTTGTCCTTGCTGCGCAGCGTGACCCGTACGCTCTCCAGCCCGGTCAGGCCCGGCAGCGCCTGCTCCTCGCCGCCGGTCACCAGGTAGATCGCGCCGTCGTGCCACGCGTGCCAGGCCAGCCGCGGCCGGTCCAGGTCGAGCCAGAGGATGCCGGACTTCTTGGCGCCCTCCTCGATTGCCAGGGTGTTGTCGGTCACAGCACGAATGTAACCGGCCGCGGTGCCGTTACGGTGTGGCTCATGTTGCGTTCGCGTAGATCCGTTCTGGCCGTGCCCGGCAGCAACCCCCGGTTCCTGGAGAAGGCCCGCGGCCTGCCCGTCGACGAGGTGTTCCTGGACCTGGAGGACGCGGTCGCGCCGCTGGCGAAGGAGGAGGCGCGGCGCAACGTGGTGGGCGCGCTGCGCGAGGGCGGCTGGGACGGCAAGACCGTCGCGGTGCGGGTCAACGACCTGGCGACGCAGTGGGCGTACCGGGATGTCATCGAGGTCGTCGAGGGCGCCGGAGACAGGCTCGACTGCCTGATTCTGCCCAAGGTGCAGGACCCGACCGAGGTCGTGTGGCTCGACACGCTGCTCACCCAGATCGAGAAGGCCATGGGCTACGAGCCGGGCCGGATCGGCATCGAGGCGCAGATCGAGAACGCCCGCGGGCTGGTGAACGCCGACGCCATCGCGGGCTCGTCCGGGCGGCTGGAGACGCTGATCTTCGGGCCGGCCGACTTCATGGCCTCGATCAACATGCGCACCCTCGTCGTGGGCGAGCAGCCGCCCGGTTACGAGGAGGGCGACGCCTACCACTACATCCTGATGCGCCTGCTCATGGCCGCCCGCACCCACGACCTGCAGGTCATCGACGGCCCCTACCTGCAGATCAAGGACCTCGACGGGTTCCGCAGGGCCGCCCGGCGCTCGGCCGCGCTCGGCTACGACGGCAAGTGGGTGCTCCACCCGCTGCAGGTCGACGCGGCCAACGAGGTGTTCTCGCCGCCCCAGGACGACTACGACCGCGCCGAGCTCATCCTCGACGCGTACGAGCACTACACGACGGTCGAGAAGCGCGGCGCGGTCATGCTCGGCGACGAGATGATCGACGAGGCGTCCAGGAAGATGGCGCTGGTCGTGGCGGCCAAGGGACGGGCCGCCGGGCTGAAGCGCACCACGAGCTTCAGCCCGGGGAGCTAGACCTTCAGCCCGACCGCGGTGAAGAACCAGAACGACGAGGTCAGCCAGAGGCCGACCAGCGCGGTGAACGCCAGCCCGCCGATCACCGGCAGGGTCCAGCCGGGGGTGTTCTCCTTGCGCAGGGCCAGCATCTTGGTGACGAACACGCCGTAGAAGAAGCAGCCCAGCAGCGAGTGGATCATCACCCGCGGCACGTCGTACTGCAGGCCGAGCGCGTACAGGCAGTGGAAGGCCACCGGGATGGTGAGCAGGAACGCCAGCCTGCCCGACCACCGGTGGACCCCGTCGGGGATCCGCACCCCGAGCTTGCCCCACATGGACAGGGCGGAGACGACCTGCACCACGGCCAGCGCCGCCGCGCCCGTGGTCAGCCAGACCTTCATCGGCAGCGCGGCCGAGAAGCCCGCCACGCCGACGGCGAAGCCGGTGGGGGTGTGCGCGCGCCCGTACACGCCGAGCGCGATCATGATCACGGCGCCGGCCAGCAGCGGCACCAGCAGCGAGACGGAACTGCGCGGCGGGGTGCGGTGGATGGCGGTCATCGCATCTCCTCGATGAAGCCGTCGACGTCCTCGGGCGTGACGGCGGTTCCGTTCACGGTGACGGGGCTGGTCGGGTCGTCGCCGTCGATGCGCGGGACCTCGACCGGCTCGCCGTCGCGAGAGGCGGCGCCCACCTGCGTGTAGCCGCCGTTCGGGTCCTCGACCACGATCCAGCCCGCCTGGAACTTGGCGCCCCTGACGAGGGCGCTGGCGCGGTAGAGGCCCGAGGGCTTCTTCGCGGTGCTCGCGACGAAGCTCCACTTCTTGCCGCCCACGGCGACCTGGCCCTCGGCCTTGCCGCCACCGAGCTCGGCCTTGACCGTGGCCTTCCCGTTGACGCCCTTCAGCGCCAGGTCGGCACTGCTCGCGTCTCCCTTGAACCAGGCCTCGGTCCTGCCGTCGCAGAAGTATCCGATGGCCCTGCCGTCACGGATCGAGATGGCGATGAGGCCGCCGTTGCCCTTCACCCGGCCGGCGTAGTCGGCCTTCTCCGGCACGGGAGGTGCCGTCTCCTCGAACGTCGGCGTCTCACTGGGCGAGGGCTCGGCCGCGGCCGTCGCCTCGCTGGCTTCAGGTGCTTCCGTCGCGTCGGCGGATTCGGGTGCTTCCGTCGCCTCGTCGGCGGTGGCGACGGTCTGATCGGCCGCCGGTAAGGCGGTGATGCTGGCGACGCCAAGTCCCGCGGCGAGCACGGCGCCCGCCGCCAGGGTGACGATAGGTCCCAGCCTTGACATGGCTTGCTCCCAGGGTCGACATGCGTACGCCTTCGAGCATCCGCCGAAAAGGGCGGGCCGTCTGTGAACTATTGCGCACCGGACGGACAGAATATGGAGATGCAGGAGAATCCTGAGCCTTCCATCGGCCCGTACGGCCCACCGCAGGGGCCGCCCGCGTATGTGCCGTATCCGCCGCCGCAGTCCTGGTTCGTGCCCGTGCCGCAGGACGCACGGTACGACCACCTCGCCAGGACCCCGGTCAACCGGATCTGGCGCCAGATCGTCGGCACCCTGATCGTCGCCGCCGGGTTCTTCGTCATCGGCACGATCGTGCTGCTGGCCGGGACGATCCTGGGGGTGGTCCTGGGCATCCCCGCGCCGGGTCCCGGCCAGATCTCCGGCGATCCGGTGTACGGGATGGTCGAGCTGCTGCTGTCGATCGCGGCCGTGCTGCCGCTGGTGTTCGGCGTGGCCGCGCTGGTGCAGCGGCGGCGGCCGGGCACGCTGTCGTCGGTGGCCGGGCGGCTGCGCTGGTCGTGGCTGCTGATCTGCGTGGGCGTGGCCGTGCTCTCGATGGTGCTGGCCCAGATCGCCCAGGTGGCCCTGCTGGTCGGTACGGGGGAGCAGACGGACGACATCTTCGGCTGGACGGGGTGGGAGCGGTTCCTGCCGGCGCTGATCGTCATCATCCTGCTGGTGCCCTTCCAGGCGGCCACCGAGGAGTACATCTTCCGCGGGTGGCTGCTGCAGGCGTTCGGCGCGCACCTGAGGAACCCGTGGTGGGGCATCGTGATCAGCTCGGTGCTGTTCGCGTCGCTGCACGGATACCAGTGGGCGGGCCTGCTCGACGTGTTCACGTTCGGCCTGGCCATGGCGTTCCTCACGGTGTGGACCGGCGGGCTGGAGGCGGCCATCGCGCTGCACGTGATGAACAACATGGTGGCGTTCGGCATCAGCGCGGCGGCCGGGCAACTGGACGAGGCTCTGGACCAGGCGTCGGTGCCGGTGCCGTGGCAGTCGCTCGTGGGAACGGTCGTGCAGCTCGGGGTGTTCATTGTTTTGGTGCTCTATCTAGCCAAAAAGCGGTCAATCAGTACTAACGCCGGATAAATCGCCCGCAGGGTGTCAGGAATCTCGCTAGAGAGGTCTCGCCATTCCGGCTCCGGCGTGCTGGTCTGGTTCTGTGGAGTTGGCGGTACGAGGTGAGGGGTGATCGTTTCGGACCGGCGGGGTAGGAGTAGACGTTGTGCGAGCGATCCTGTGGCGGGTGCCAGGGGAAGGGGCGCGAAGGTCGAAATAAGCCCATTTACTGCACATTTGCGGCCGAGTCACGCTTGGAACGGTCCCTCCGTTTCCATCGGTTCCGTTGAGCGCAGCCGCCCAGACCCGATCTCGCCCCCGTCGAGCGGACCGGCCGCTTCCGTCCCGCTCGACCTGTCCGACTAGGAGGTACGGCGCGTGGCCTCCGGCGCCAGTGACCAGCAACGGCAGCCGCCGGACGATCCTCGTCCCGGCGACGCCACAGCCCCGGACTCACCCCCCGCCGACGACCCCACCCCGGCCCCCGGCCGCACAGACCCGTCCACCGAAGGCCCGGCCGGAGGTTCCCCCGCGGGCGCGCACCGGGCCGACCCCGTCCGCGAGCCGCGCATCCGGCACAACCCGCCAGGGCCGACGGACGACCGGGCGCGTGGTTTACCGCTGACCTCGCCCTGGGGGATGCCGCCGTTCGCCGCGCCCACCCCGGAGGACGACACCCAGGAGGTTCCCCGGGGCCGCCGCCCCTACAGCTCCCCCACCGCCGAGCCCGAGGTCGAACCCCGGCCGCGCCGGCGCATCGTCGACCGCCCCGACAAGCTCGTGGCCAGCGGCCCCCCGCGTCCCGTCCCCGCACCGGCGTCCAGAGACTCCGAGCCTTCCCCGCCCGGCGAGGGGGCGGGGAAGGACCTCGGTCCTCCCCAGGACACCGTCCCGCCGACCGGCGACACCGCCGTCCAGCCCGCCGACGACGTCCCGGGCCCGGTCGAGGACCCTTCCGACGTCCGCGGCCGCAGAGACGCCCGTACGGCCCCGTACGGCATCACCCACCAGCCCTCACGCCCCGCCGACCCGCCGGACCGGGCCCCGGCCGGTGAGGAGGTCGACGAGAACGCGGGCGACCCGCCTCCCCGGCGTGACCGGCCCTACGTGAGAAAGCTGGCCGATTCCGGATGGTTCACCCGGCCCGAACGGCCGAGCGAGGAGTTCTCCGGGGAGCACGCCGCCGTCCACGGTGCCGCGGCGGGTGCCGGGGCTGCGGGCGGGGACCGTACGGGAAAGCCGGTCGCCGACGACCCGGACGAGCCCGTACGCGACGGGGACGAGCCCGGACGCGACGCTGACGAGGCCGCGCGCCACGAGGACGAGCGCGTACGCGATGAGGACGGGCGCGTACGACCCGAGGACGAGCCCGTACGGCACGAGGACGAGCACGTACGCCTTGAAAAAGAGCCCGTACGCGACATCGGCGAGCCCGTACGGGACGCCGACGAGCCCGTACCGGGCGCTGACGAGCCCGTGCGGCGCGTCGGGAGGCCTCCGGGAGGGAGGCCGACCCGGCCGGACCTGCTGGTCGCCTCAGGCCCCGAGCGGGCCGCAGGGAGCGGCGGGCGACACCAGCGGGGTCCCGCGCCGGCGGCGGTGCGGCGGGCGAGTCCCGTGCGGCGGCGGCGCAGCCCCGCCGTGCCGATGGCCGTGGCGGTGGCGATCGCGCTGCTGGTGGCCGCCGGGGTGCTGGTGTGGCAGTGGCGCGGCCCCGACGAGGTCCAGCTCAGGCTCGCCACCGGCACCGGCAGGGACGGCGACGACCTGTTCACGGTCCCGGCCGCGGCGCAGGGCACCGACCAGAAGCTCAACGACCTGGCCGCCGACGGCCGCGCCGTGGTGGTCGTGGGGAGCGACACCACGAGCCCGACGCCCAGGCCGCTGTTCCTCTACTCGGCCGATGGCAAGAAGTGGCAGCTCGGGCGTGTCACCGGCGCGAGCACGCCCATCGTGCAGCGGGTGGTCGGCGGCGACGGCCGCTGGCTGGCCGCCGGCGGCGACGGCGTGCGCGAGAACGGCCTGTGGGCCAGCGCCGACGGGCTCAACTGGCAGGCGGTCGGCGGCGGCGCGGCGTTCAGGGACGGCGACCTGATCCACGACATCGCCAGGACCGGCTCCGGGTTCGTCGCGGTGGGGAAGGCGGCGCTGCGCGACGGCGGCGCGGGCCCGGCCGCCTGGCACTCCGCCGACGGCCGCACCTGGGAGCGGGTGGAGACCCGCGGCCTGGAAGCGGGCGAGATCCGGGCGGTGGCGGCCAGGGGCGACTCGGTGGTGGCCATGGCCAGGCCCGCGCAGGGCGACGGCTCCCGCGTCATCAGGTCCGCCGACGGCGGCCGCACCTGGCAGGCGACCGGCTTCCAGCTCCCCGAGGCGACGCCCAAGCCGGGTTCGCTGGCGGTGGCGTCGAAGCGGTTCGTGCTGGTGCCCGGCAGGCAGCGCACGATCACTGGTGATGTGCGGGTCTACTGCTCGCCCACCGGGGCGGAGTGGTCGCAGTGCGGCACGATCGACGGCCTGCCCGCGGCCAGCCCAGGCGTGGAGCGCCTGGTCTCGTACGACGGCGGCGTGGCCGCGGTCAGCCAGGCCGGGATCGGCTCGTACGCGGTGCTGACGAGCACGGACGGCCGTTCCTGGAGCGAGCGGACCGGCATCGGCGACCTGGGCGGGGCGACGCTGCGCGGGTTCGCCCTCACGACGGGCGGCACCCTGTACGCGGGCGGCGACCGCGCCGTCTCGGACGTGCACAACGAGCCGGTGCTGATGGCGGCGCCCCAGCGCGGCAAGCCCGTCCGCGTACGGCTCGACCAGGTCGAGGGCCTGACCAGGATGGCCCGCGAGACGAGCGGCCTGGCCGGTCACGACGGCCGGTACGTGGCCGTCGGCTCGGCCGCCGGGGAGGCGGGCGTCTGGACCACTCAGGACTGGAAGGACTGGACGTCCATCGGGCTCGGCGGGCCCAGGCGGCAGCAGCTGAACGACGTGGCCTACGGCCGCCGCGGCTGGCTCGCCGTGGGCGCCACCCAGGCCGACCTCCAGGTCACCGAGCCGTTCCTGGTGAGCTCAGGCGACGGTCGCGCCTGGAAGAAGGTGCCGCTGTCGGACGACCTCGCGAGGCCGGGCGATCACCCGTACCTGGACGTGCGGGCGGTCGCGGCGGGCCCCGGGGGTTACCTGCTCGCGGGCGAGGACCGCGGGCCCGCGGGCACCGTGGCGGCCGTCTGGTTCACCCCTGACCTGCGCGCCTACACCCGCTCGGCGCGGCTGCCGCAGGGCGGCTCCGGCGTGCGCCTGCATGACGTGGCGGCCACTCCCACCGGGTACGTCGCGGTCGGCGGCGCGGGCGCGGGCGGGAACGAGAGCGGCGTCGTCTGGGTGTCGGAGGACGGGCTCAACTGGACGGCCAGGGAGCGGGTCTCCCCGCCGGACGCGTCGTCGGCCGGGCTGCGCCAGGTGGCGGCGTACGAGGACAAGCTGGTCGTCATCGGCACGGCCCAGAGCATGTCGGGCACGTCCCGGGCCTTCTCCGCGGTCTCCGAGGACGACGGCGTCACCTGGGAGACGTCCTGGCTGCCCGCGGATCAGGCGGCGGGCGTGCACGACCTGGCGGCGGCCCCGCAGGGGCTGGTGGCGGTCGGCTGGCACGGCGCGCGGGGCGAGGGCGACAGCGCGGCCTGGACCTCGCAGGACGGCCTGTCGTGGAGCCGGCTGGACCTGAAGGAGGACCGCCTGGCGGGACCGGGCGCGCAGTGGCTGGCCGCGGTCACCATCTCCGGCGAGGAGGTGGTGGCACTGGGCCGCTCCACGACCTACAGCGCCGACCACCTCATCCTCTGGACCTCATCACTCACCGCCGGCCGCTGACCCGGCGCGGCCCTTCACCCCGGAAGGATCTGCCAGGACCGCAGGTTGTCGAGCAGGCCGGCGGTGAGGGGCAGGCCCGCGAGCTCGTCCGCCGCGTACCAGCGGGCGTCGGTGGCGTCGTCGCCCGCCACCAGCGCGCCGCCGACCACGGTGGCGCGATAGTCGCGCACCGCGTACGTGACGCCGCCGGGAGCGGGGAGGTCCACCGTGCCCGCCAACGGCCCGACGGCGACCTCCAACCCTGTCTCCTCCAGCACCTCGCGGCGCACCGCCGCGGCATCGGACTCGCCGGGCTCCACCCGGCCACCGGGAATCGACCAGCGCCCGGCGCCCGGAGGACGCCCTCGCCTGATCAGCAGAAGGCGGCGCGCGTCGTCCAGAACGATCGCGCCGACACAATTTACGCGCACCTGACCAAGATTACGACGTGACAACGGACTGCGGCCTTGACGGGGCGGTGCCCGAAGAAGCACCGTGGGTAGCTGTGAGAGCGGCTCCGACCTGCCCACGGTGTTTCGGCCAACTGCACGCGCCGAGCGTGTGGTCGAGCGCCTGGCGTTGCGACGCGCACGGTGACGTCCTGCCCTTCCAGCCGCCCAGGCCGCCTTCGGAGACGGCCGCGGAGGCGATGCGCAAGACGTCGCTGGTGCCGGTGTGGCTGCCCTGGCCCCTGCCGTCCGGATGGCTGGTGACCGGGTTCGGCGAGGTGGGCGACGAGCGCAAGGGAGTACGGGCGAGCCTGGTCGCGCTGTCCGGGCCGTCCTTCCTGGAGGGTCCCGCCGACATCGTCGTCATCGCGGAAGAGCCCGGCGTGGGGATCGGCGCCGCGTACGCGGGCCTGGCGGGGGCCGACCCCGGTGAGGGGTTCGACGCCGGGCCGCCCAACGCCAAGATCGAGGTGATGGGTCACCCCGCTCCGCTCTGGTGCGTCAACGGCGCCTCCGACCGGGCCGTCTACGCCGGCGAGGCGCTCGGCAACTGGCTGTGGACCATCGCCTGGCCCGCCGAGGCGGGCTGCCTCATCGCACTCTCCGAGCTGAGCCTGCTCGACCTGCGCGACCACGACCTCGACATTCCCTTCGGCGCGTTCTCGCCCCGGCTCGAAGACTGATGCCCAACGGGATTCGCTCACCGGTGCGGACGGGCTAGAGTTCGGAGGCGTGACAGCGCGTATCGAGCGAGTGGTGACCGAGGGCCTCGTCGACATCGACGGCACCGAGCACAAGGTCGAGAACAACACCTGGATCATCGGCGACGACGAGGAGGCCATCGTCATCGACCCGGCCAGGGACGCCGAGAAGATCCTGGAGCAGGTGGGCGACCGCGAGGTGCTCGCGGTCATCTGCACCCACGGCCTTCCCGACCACGTCGGCGCCGCCATCGAGGTGGCGGCCAGAGACGAGGCGATCGTCGCCCTCCACCCCAAGGACAAGCCGCTCTGGCGGGAGACCTGGACCGAGACCTGGCCCGACATCGACATGGAGGACGACGGCATCTTCCAGGTCGCCGACGTCCAGCTCGACGTCATGGAGACGCCCGGCGTCACGCCCGGCGGGGTCTCGCTCTACTGCGAGGGCCTCGGCGTGGTCTTCTCCGGCAAGACGTTGCAGGCCGACGGCCCCGGCAAGCTCGGCGGCGAATACCCGCGCCTGGCCGACCAGCTCACCGCCATCGGCGGGCGGCTGTTCACGCTGGCGGGCGAGACCCGGGTGCTGCCGGCCCACGGCGAGGAGGTCACCATCGGAGACCTGGAGCCGCACTTCGACGACTGGATCGGCGGTTCGCTGACCCGCGTCGAGACCGAGCCCGCGGAGGAGGGCCCGCTGACCGACGGCACCAAGGCCGCCCGCATCAGGCTCGACTCCGGCGACGAATAGGGTGTACGACCAGCTCCCGCTGGATGGGATGCCGCGGCGGCTCTACTCCTGCACGCCGTCGCGGTTGAACGCGTGGCTCGACTGCCGCCGCCGCTACCGGTTCACCTACCTGGACCGGCCGCAGCCGTCGAAGGGTCCCGCCTGGGCCCACAACAGCGTGGGAGCGAGCGTCCACAACGCGCTGGCGGCGTGGTGGCGGGAGCCGTACGAACGGCGCACGCCGCTGACGGCGGCCGTCCTGCTCACCAAGGGCTGGATCACCGAGGGGTTCAGGGACGAGGCCCAGTCGGCCCACTGGCTCGGCCGCTCCCGCGACCTGGTCTCGGGGTACGTGGCCACGCTCGACCCGTCGGACGACCCGGTCGGCGTCGAGCGCACGGTGGCCACCCGCACCTCGGTCATCGCCGTCTCGGGCCGCATCGACCGGCTCGACCGGCGCGGCGACGAGTTGGTCGTGGTCGACTACAAGACGGGGCGGCGGCCGCTCTCCCAGGACGACGCGCGCTCCTCGCTCGCGCTGGCGATCTACGCGGTCGCGGCGTCCCGCATGATGCGCACCCCGGCCCGCGCCGTCGAGCTGCACCACCTGCCGACGGGCGAGATCGTGCAGTGGCGCCACACGGACGAGTCCCTCGGCCGTCATCTGCGGCGGGCCGAGGAGATCGGCCTGGAGGCGGCCGACGCCGACGAGCGCTACCGGGCGGTCATGGGCGAACCCACCCAGCCCAAGCGCCCCCGGGGAAAGCCCCGGGACAACGCCGCTCAGAGCCCTCAGAGCCCCGCACCGGGCGCGCAGGCAACCGGACCGGGCACGTACGGGGCCGCGCAGAAAAGCGGATCGGGCACGTACGCGGCCGCGCAGGAAACCGGATCGGGCACGTCCGGGGCCGTGCAGGAAGGGGCGTTAGGCGCGCAGGGGAGCGCGGCCGCTGGGCCCGCTCCCGAGCGGCGTGACAGGCCCTTCGTGAGCCCGCCGCGCGTGCCCGCCGAACTGGACGCGGTGTTCGCGCCGAACCCCGGCCCCATCTGCGGCTGGTGCGACTTCCGCCGCCACTGCCCCGAAGGCATGACCGCCGCCCCCGAACACCGCCCCTGGGACGCCCTGGCCGAGTGACGCATCGAACGAGCGGCCCGGTCAGTGGACCGGCACCGGCTCGCCCCTCCGTCACGCGACTTCCCCCGCTTCTCTGCGCTTCCGAGCCCGAGACGATGAGGACGAGCGGTCAAGGATGGCGGCTCTCCGCCGTGTTCCAGAACCTGATGAGCGCCGCCGCCGTGGTCTCCGGCGCCTCCACCGCAGGAGAGTGGGCCGCGCCCGGCACCACCACGCAGTCGGCGCCCAGGAGTGCCGCCATCTCCTGCTGGGTCTCGGCCGGCCAGCCGTCGTCGTGCTCCCCGTACAGGACCAGCGTGGGGATCTCGACCTCGCGCAGCTCGTCGGTGCGGTCGCGCATGGACACCACCTCGTCGGACATGGTCGCCAGGCCCGTCGGCGAGTTGGACAGCAGCCGCTTGCGCAGGAACGCCAGGATGTCGTCGGGCACCCCCGCCGCGAGCGCCTCCGGCTCGAAGCCGGCGTGCCACACGTGCTCCAGCCCTGAGACGGGGATCGTGCGCACCAGCCAACCCGCGTGCTCGGCACGCCTGCCGGTGATGCCCGCCGGGCCCGAGCCGAGCAGCGTGAACGAGGCGAACTTGGTGCGGCCGTCGATCACCGCCTCGCGTGCCACCAGGCCGCCGAAGGAGTGGCCCACCAGATGGACCGGCTCCCCGTCGCCGATCTGCTGGGCGAGCGCGTCGGCGTCGGCGCCGAGCTCCGCGCAGGTGTAGGCGCCGGGGTCGTCGGAGCCCGGCGTCTCGTACTGGCCGCGCAGGTCGGCGGCGAGCACGCGGCGCCCGGACAGGGCCAGGGTCTGCAGGACCGCGATGAAGTCTTCCTTGCTGCCCGTCAGGCCCGGGAGCAGCAGTGCGGGCCAGCGTTCGACCACGCCGGTGGCCGGCAGCGCCTCGAGGGCCGCGAACGTCCCCCGGGCGGTCTCGACCTTGCGTGGGGTGACGCCAGGAGGCAGGTGCAGGAATCGCGGCGTACTCACGTGGGGCAACAATACCCAGAGCTCACCAGGTCAACACCGGCGAACGCGTTACGCCGGTGCAAGCAGGGGAACCGCCGCCTCAGCCCCTCCCAAACCCACCCAAAAGCCCCACGACATGCCCGAACACGAAGGAAGCGGGCATGCCCCCGTAGGGAAGGGGCACGCGCCCTGATGGCCTGTGGGGAGGCCATGCGAAGGCGCGCCCCTTGGTGCCGTGCGAAAGGCGCATCCCCTGATGCTCGTACGGGAGAGCGTCTCCTGATCCCTGTACGGGAGGACGCGGGAAGGGACGAGCACCCTGACGCCCGTACGGAGCGCGCACGAGAATGCGTTCCCCGGATGCCCGTACGGAGCGTGCACGAAGGTACGTCCCCCCGATGCCCGTCCACCTGAGGCGCGGAAGAGGCGCGCACCCTGGTTGCCCGCACGGGGCGCGCACGAAAGGTGCGTCCCCCCGATGCCCGGACACCTGGGGCACGGAAAAGGCGCGCACCCTCAGCAGGGTGCGCGCCTTCTCAGATGAGTCGTCAGCCGGCGCGACGGCGGTTGCCGCCGCCGCGGTTGCCGCCGTTGTTGCGGCGTGCCTGCTTGCGCTCCGTGGCGGCCGACGGCGCGATGTCGTCGTCGTCCGTCGCCAGGTCAGGTGACTGGAAGATCACCGTGAACGGGCTCGCCGGGATGATCCGCTCAGGCTCCTGCCGCGGCGGGGCCGAGAACTGCGGCTCGCTCGACGGGGCGGAGAACCCGCCGCGCGCCGGCGGCGTGAACTCGGCCTCACGCGACGAAGCCTCGTGCGAGGAAGCCTCACGCGAGGGAACCTCACGCGACGGAACCTCACGGGACGGAACCTCACGGGACGGAACCTCGTGCGCCGGGGCCGAGGACACCCGGCGCGACCGCGTCGGGCGCTCCTCGCCGACCGGAGCCTCCCGCCGAACCCGCACGGGAGTGTCTTCCCGCGGCGGGGCCGCGACGGCCTGCTCCTGAGGCGCGACGACGCTCGCGACCGGCTCGACCACCTGCTCGGCGACCGGTTCCGCGACGGCGGACCGGCGGGTGCGGCGGCGCGGCTCGGCCACGGCCGCCACCTCCTCCGCGCTGATGATCGCGGGAGTCTCCTCCTGCTGCTTGCTGGAGCGACCGGTCACGTGCTCGACCTCCGGCGTCTCGACGGCCGGACCGGCCGCAGTCTCTTCCGCGGGCTTGCCGCCACGGGTGCGGCGGCGCTGGCGGGTGTTGCGGGGGGGACGCTCCCGCTCCTCACGCTCTTCGCGGCGACGACCGCGCCCGCGAGGCCGTCCCGTCTCGCCGAGGTCCTCGATGCGCTCCGCCGACAGGCCGGCGCGGGAACGGCTGGCGTGCGGCAGCACGCCCTTCGTGCCTTCGGGGATGGCGAGCTCGGTGTAGACGTGCGGCGAGGTGGAGTAGGTCTCCTCGGGCTCCGGGAAGTCGAGGCCGAGCATCTGGTTGATCATCTTCCAGCGCGTCAGCTCTTCCCACTCCACGAACGTGACCGCGATGCCGGTGCGCCCGGCCCGGCCGGTGCGGCCGATGCGGTGCACGTACGCCTTGTCGTCGGCGGGGCAGTCGTAGTTGACCACGTGGGTGACGTCGTCGATGTCGATGCCGCGGGCGGCCACGTCGGTGGCCACCAGCACGTCGATCTTGCCGTTGCGGAACGCCCGCAGGGCCTGCTCGCGCTGGCCCTGGCCGAGGTCTCCGTGGACGGCCGCGACCGCGAACCCGCGCGTGTCGAGCTGCTCGGAGACCATGTCGCAGGCTCGCTTGGTCTCGCAGAAGACCATCGTGAGCCCGCGGCCGTCGGCCTGCAGCAGCCGGGCGAGGATTTCGATCTTGTCCATCCGGTGGGCGCGCCACACGATCTGGCGCACCTGCGGGGTGGCCTCGGCCTCGCCGCTCTCGATCTCCGCGCGCACGTGGGTGGGGCGGCTGAGGTACTTGCGGGAGAGCGAGACGATCTCGCCCGGCATGGTCGCCGAGAACAGCATCGTCTGCCGCTCCGCCGGGATCAGCTTGAAGATCCGCTCGATGTCGGGCAGGAAGCCCAGGTCGAGCATCCGGTCGGCCTCGTCCAGAACCAGGGTGGTGACCTGGCTGAGGTCGAGGTGCTTCTGCTTGACCAGGTCGAGGAGTCGTCCGGGGGTGCCGACGATGACGTCGACGCCCGCCTTGAGCGCCTCGACCTGCGGCTCGTACGCGCGCCCGCCGTAGACGGTGAGCACCCGCGAGCCGAGCTTGCCGGCGGCGGTGACGAGGTCCTCGCTCACCTGGGTGGCGAGCTCGCGGGTCGGCACGACGACCAGCCCGCGGGGCTTCTTGCGGTTCTTGCGCGGCTTGCCGATGCTCTGCAGCATCGCGATGCCGAACGCGTAGGTCTTACCGGTGCCCGTGCGGGCCTGGCCGATCAGGTCTTGACCGTTCAGCGCGAGCGGAAGGGCCATCTCCTGGATCGGGAACGGTGTGGTGATGCCCTCGGTCTCGAGGGCATCGGCGATTTCTGGTGTGACTCCGAGGTCTCGGAAAGTCGTCAGCGTGGCCTGCCTCAGTCTCAAATGAAGGCGGGCCTGCCGGGACCGACGGGCGGAAATCCGACTCCGTGCTTGGGTCCTCGCGGTAGAGCCAGCCCTCTCGCGTCATTACGACCGCGCACCCGGGGATCGGGGGATTCGGGGGAGAGACCCCCGAATGTACACAGTGCGGTCGCACTTTCTCAGAGCAGTGTACTCGATAGCACAACGCTGACCAGGCTTACGTATGTTCCCGAAGATTCCCGCAAGTACGCTGCCATGCATGAACGAGTCTCCTGGGGTCGTCGACCTGCTCGGCGTCCTGGCCTATGCCGAGCTGAGCGCCTTCACGAGGATGACCGAGGACGCCGCCACTCTGGCGCCGACGCTCGCCGACCGGACGGCGCTGTGCGAGCTGGCCGTCGCCGAATATGAGCACTTCAGGCTCTTGTACGACCGGCTGCGGGAGCTGGGCGCCGACCCGGAGCGGGCGATGCAGCCGTTCGCCGAGGCGCTGGACGCCTGGCACACCCAGACCACCCCGGCCGACTGGCTGCAGGCTCTGGTCAAGGCTTACGTGGGGGTCGGCATCGCGCTCGACTTCTATCGTGAGGCGGCCCGCCGGCTGGACCCGTCGATCGCGGAACTGGTCGACGAGGTGCTGGCGGACGAGGGGCGCGCGGAGTTCGCGGTCGAGCGCGTACGGGCCGGTCTGGCGGCGGATCCGGTGGCGGGCGGGCGGCTGGCGCTGTGGGCCAGGCGGCTCGTCGGCGAGGCGCTCAGCCAGGGCCAGCGGGTCGCGGCGGCCCGACCCGAGCTGGCCACCATGCTGGTGGAGTCGGGCGAGAACGACCAGGCGGAGATCTCCCGCCTGTTCGCCAGGCTGACCGAGGAGCACGGCAAGCGGATGGCGGCCCTCGGCATCTGAACGGCGACGCCCGGGGCCGCGCCCGAGCAGGCGCGGCTCGCGGGCGGGTGGCGACCTACAGAGTCCCTCCGAAGCCCACGGGACGCGACTCGTCTTCGCCGATCTCCAGGAAGCCCAGCGATGCCACCGGCACCACCACCCGCCTGCCCTTCACGTCGGTGATGGCGAACACGCCACGATCGGCCGCGAGGGCCTGCCTGATCTCCTCCTCGACCTGCTCGGCCGACAGGTCGGTCTCCACAACGAGCTCACGGTGCACCGAACGCACGCCGATCTTGATTTCCATCATGCTCCCTTTCAACGGGGCCGGGCTCCCCTCATGGTCGCCGCTCAGCGGCGGAAAAACGCAGCTGATCGCGCGCAGCGAACGGGTTAAGCCGTACGCGGAAAACCGCTGATGCCCCGCCAGGCGAGTCGCGCCATGAGCTGCTCGGCCGCGTCCTTGGGGATGGAGCCGTGCTTGGTGACCCAGTAGCGGGCGCTCACCTCGGCCATGCCCACCAGCCCCACGCCCAGCAGGTGAGCTTCGTCACTGGTGCAGCCGGTGTCTTCCTGGATCACCGCGCTGACCATCTCGGCGCACTCGTTGAGCGAGCGCTCCACGCGCTGCCGCACCGGCGCGACGTTGCGCAGGTCGGACTCGAAGACCAGCCGGAACGCCTCGCCCTGGGTGGAGACGAAGTCGTAGAAGGCGCTGAACGTCGCCTGCACCCGGAGTTTGTTCTCGGTCGTGGAGGCGAGCGCCTCCCGGCACCGGTTGACCATGTCGTCGACGTGCAGGTCGAGCAGCGCGAGGTAGAGCTCCAGCTTGCCGGGGAAGTGCTGGTAGAGCACCGGCTTGCTGACCCCCGCGCGGTCGGCGATCTCGTCCATGGCGGCCGCGTGATAGCCGTTCTCGACGAACACTTCCTGCGCCGCGCTCAGCAGCTGCCTGCGGCGGGCGAGTCGGGGCAGCCGGGTGCCCCGGGGCTTGGCGTCCGGGGTAGCGGTCACGCGGGTCTCCATGGGTTTCGTGCCGGGTCTGCCGACATCCTACGTGCGGGCGGCCATCGCCTCAGCGGTAGTCGTCGTCGTCGTACTCGACCACGCGGTCCTGCTCCACGGCGTCGGCCGGGTTGACCTCGAGGGGAAGCTCGCGGCGCAGCCGGTCGTCGTTCTCCCGGAGCGGGCGCTGCTGCTCGGCGGCGTCGGCCGCGGGCGCCTCGATCGGCAGTTCTTCGTCGTCGGCGAAGTTGTCGTCATCGCCGCGTACGTCCATCTCCGACATCTCGGTCCCCCTCTTCGTGTGGACTGCATCAGATTACGCCTCATGGAAAAGGTCTCCGTGCTCCTCCACTCTCGCCAGCACGTCGGACGAGGTGAACACCAGGTCCTCCGGGCTCCCGCAGCTCTCCACCTCCTCCCACAGCAGCGGCGTGGAGACCGTGGGGCGCGCCCTGGCGCGCAGCGAGTAAGGAGCCACCGTGGTCTTGGCGGGGTTGTTCTGGCTCCAGTCGATGAAGACCTTGCCGGGACGCAGCTTCTTCGCCATCACACTGACCACCTGCCCGGGATGCTCCTTGGCCAGGACCTGGGCCAGCCGCTTGGCGTACGCGGACGGCTCCTCCCGGCAGTCCCAGGCGGCGTACAGCTGCATGCCCTTGCTCCCGCTGGTCTTCGGCCTGGCCTCCAGGCCGTCGTCCGCGAGCACCTCGCGCAGCCTCAGGGCCACCGCGCAGCACTCCACGATCGTCGCGGGCGGCCCCGGGTCCAGGTCGAACACCAGCGTGTCCGGCGGCAGCGCCCGCCCGTCGTCGTCCACCCGCCACTGCGGCACGTGCAGCTCCAGGGCGGCGAGGTTCGCGTAGTAGACCAGGCCCGGCAGGTCGTCGAGCACGGCGAAGTCGATGGTCTCGCGGTCCTTGGTGCTGCCGGGCACGGGCAGCCGCGCCCTGCGCACCCAGCCGGGGGTGTGCTCGGGGGCGTTCTTCTCGAAGAACGACATGCCGTCGACGCCGTTCGGGTAGCGCTTGACCGTCAGCGGCCGGCCCGCCAGATGCGGCAGCAGCACGGGGGCGATCCGGCTGTAGTAGTCGATGACCTCGGCCTTGGTGAAGCCGAACTCGGGATAGAGCACCTTGTCCAGGTTGCTCAGCGTCAGCTCGCGTCCGCCCACCCGCACCGGGACCTTGCTCGCCGCACTCATCGGGCCGTCACCTCCGCGGGCAGCTTGTCCGGCCGCAGGCCGCGCCAGACGGGATGGCGCAGTCTCAGCTCGTCGGTCCACATCGTGTACGCCACCTCCCCGACGAGATCGGGTCTAACCCAACGATTGCGCCACGGGACCGGGTTGCGGAACGGGCTTCTCGGGATCTCCATGGGCCCGAGCAGCGCGTACAGCTTCTCCAGGGCCTCGTCGGTGAAGCCGGTGCCGACGTGTCCCACGTACGTCAGGCCCTCGGGGGTGAACGCGCCCATGATCAGTGAGCCGATCCCGCCCGCGCGGCGGCCCTTGCCCGGCTTCCAGCCGCCGATCACGACCTCGGTGGTGCTCAGGTGCTTGACCTTGATCCAGGACCGGGAGCGCACGCCCGGCTCGTACGGCGAGTCGAGCAGCTTGGCGACCACCCCTTCGAGCCCCTGCTCGTGGGTGGCCGCCAGCAGTCCGGACTCGCCGGGGAAGGACGGGGGAGCGCCGATGTCCAGCTCGTCCAGCAGCGCGCGCCGGTCCCGGTACGGCAGGTCGAACAGCGGGGTGCCGTCCAGGCAGAGCAGGTCGAACGGCAGGTACGCGACGGGGTAGTGGTCCAGGATGAGCGGTTCGGGGTCGGTCATGTGCATGCGCCGCTGCAGGCGGACGAAGCTGGGGCGGCCGTTGGGGCCGAGCGCGACGACCTCGCCGTCGATGACGGCTCCCCGCACCGCGTACGCGAGCACCTCGGGATAGCGGCGGGTGTAGTCGGCGCCGTGCCTTCCCGTGACTCTCGGCTCACCGTCCCCGTGCACGATGGCCCGGATGCCATCCCATTTGACCTCCAAGGCATACCGTTCGGGATCGGACGGTAATACCCCAGGTACGGCAAGCATGGGTTCGATGGGGTATGGCATTGGTTGCACCATGACGGGTATGTGCCCATTGGTGAACCGCCCGCTACTGCTGAGGAGTTGCCCATGCGCAGCATCTGGAAAGGTGCGATCTCCTTCGGGCTGGTCACGATCCCGGTGAAGCTCTACTCGGCCACCGAGCAGAAGGACGTCAGCTTCCACCAGGTGCACCGCGACGACGGCGGCCGCATCCGCTACAAGCGGGTGTGCACGCTGGACGGCGAGGAGGTCGCCTACGCCGACATCGCCAAGGGCTACGAACTGGCCACGGGCGAGATGGTCGTGCTCACCGACGAGGACTTCGAGGGCCTGCCCCTCAGCACCTCGCGCCGCATCGACGTGCTGCAGTTCGCCCCCGCCGAGCAGATCGACCCCATCTACTTCGCCAAGTCCTACTACCTGGAGCCCGACGCCCAGGGGGCCAAGCCGTACGTGCTGCTGCGCAACGCCCTGGAGAGCTCCGGCCAGGTGGCCGTGGTCAAGGTGGCGCTGCGCCAGCGCGAGTCGCTGGCGACCCTGCGGGTGCGTGACGGGGTGTTCGTGCTGGAGACCATGCTGTGGCCGGACGAGATCCGCAAGCCGGACTTCGAGTTCCTGGACGAGGACATCGACGTGCGGGCGCAGGAGCTCAAGATGGCCGAGTCGCTGATCTCCACGATGGAGGCCGACTTCGACCCCACGGAGTACCACGACACCTACCGTGAGGCGCTCCAGGAGGTCATCGAGGCGAAGGTGGCGGGCAAGGAGGTCATCGCGCCTCCCGAGGTCGAGGAGGAGGGCGGACCCGCCGTCGACCTCATGGCCGCCCTGCGGGCCAGCGTCGAGGCGGCCAAGCGGGAGAGGGAAGGCGCTCCCGCCAAGCCGAAGCGGGCCGCGTCCGGCGGCTCGTCCAGAAGCTCGTCGGGGAGCTCCTCCAGGAGCTCGTCCGGGAAGGCGAAGGCCAAGGACGACAAGGCCCAGGAAGGCGAGAAGGCCCCCGCCAAGCGGAAGACCCGCAAGTCGGCCTGACGCCTTCTCTCGAAGCAGGGCCGGCGACGTGTCATCGTCGCCGGCCTTTTCGCTGTCCGGCGACGTCCCGCGGGCGGAGAGGGAGCGCTGAACTGCGCCGATCAGCGAATAGGACATACCGGGATAATTCGGGCTATTGTACTTCATAAACGTGGATTATCAGCAACTTCATTGCTAATGCATAGCAAAATGGAGAGACGTCTGTTTGTTCACCCACAGTGACGGGAATGACGCTTACCGGATGACTCATCAGTAATCATCCGAGACCTTTTCTGGTTAACAGGAAAGGTCGAGTACGGGGCAATCGAACCTTTAGGGGGAAAACGCAATGCCCAAGCTCAAGAGTGTTATCGCGGGCCTTGCCCTCAGCACCGCCGTCACCGGTGGTGTCGTGGTCGCGGGCGCGACCATGACCACCGCCAGCGCCAACGCCGCCACCCAGATCAGCGCGGGCACGTCGGTCCTGACCGGCGGGCACTGCGGCAGGCGCTGCAAGCGCAAGCAAGTCCGGATCATCGTCGAGAACTTCAACTTCAACCGGAACCCGGACGAGCACCACCACCGTCGCTGGGACCGCGACTGATCGGTCGGGCGACAACAGCATGAGTGCTCGTTCTCATTGACGGTCGTCCGGGCTCCTTTTCTTGGGGATACGGTTTACGGTCTGTGATGAAATCCCGGGCTCTCGGGGACGGGTCGCGTCGAAGTCGGCGCGGCCCGTCCTGCTTTTCTGTCATATCCGTTCGGCAATCCGAAGGGGCTCCGTCGGCACCACGCCGGCGGAGCCCCTTCGCCGTGCGCCTCCCCGTGTGCCCCCCACGCACGTGCGAGCCGCACCCGCCGGGCAGGGCATTCGGGGTGCTCCCGCGACCTGGGCTTTCAGGCGCGGATCCCCCAGGCCACCCGAGGTCTGCGGCGCCGTCCCGCTGTCACCTGAGGGCCGGGCCGCGCATGACGAAAGGGGTCCACCGGCGCCAGTGCCGGCGGACCCCCCTTTCACGTGCACAGAGGACCTGGTGGAACTAGAACGGGCCGCGCCTTTCGACGCGGCCCGTCCCCCGAGAGCCCGGAATTTCACTACAGACCGGAAACCGTATCCCTATAAGAGGAACTCGGACGACCATCAATGAAAACGAGCACTCATGCTGTTGTCGCCCGACCGACTAGTCGCGGTCCCAGCGACGGTGGTGGTGACGGTCCTGGTTGTCGTTGAAGTTGAAGTTCCTCACGACGATGCACAGCTTCTTGTTGCGGTGACGACCCCAGTGGTGACGGCCGCACTTGTTGCCGTGGTGGTGTCCGAGCCAGAGGTGGTGGTGGCCACCGAAGAAGCCGTCGTCGAAGTCGTCGTTGGTGACGACGGGCGCGGTGGTCGGCATGGCGACGGCGGCGGTCGCACCGCCGACGACCAGGGCGCCGGCCAGCGCGGAGCCGGCGGCGAGGCCTGCGATAACACTCTTGAGCTTGGGCATTGCGTTTTCCCCCTGAAGGTTCGATTGCCCCGTTTTCGACGATTCCGGACTGCTGATGAGCGGTACCGTGAGTCATCCGCTGAATGTCATTTCCGAGCTGATGATCCATTAACGGGAATCGTCCCATTTTGCGATGCATTAAGAGTCTTATTGCTAGGCTTGTAGATCTATCGCGCAGAATGGCCCGATATGTCCGATTCAACGGAAATGGATGCGGCGACAGGGCGTTGTACGGCCCTCCTCCGTCCCGCTCTCCCGTACTGGACTCTCGCGAAAAAAGGCAGGCCGGAGCGCCTTCGAAAAAGGCGAGAACCTGCGAATGAATACGAGCACGACAATTCTGTCGTGCTCGTATCAGAATGGCGACCCGGTGCGCGCATTCATCGCGGAGGCGTCCACGGCCCTGAGGTGATGGAACTGTCCGTAGTGGATCAATGACGCTGAGTGTCGCTGATGTGATGGTTTCCGGTGATGGCCACCACAAACCGGCTCCGAAGCCCTTTTGCCATGCCCTTGGCCTGACGGGCACCGCCGCGGGGTCGTTGAGAGCCGCTTCCCGGGCTACCTATCGTGGAGGGAACGGGAAGAGCCGCGCAGAGATCGAGGAGGGCGCATGGCAGAGCCGGTCCCGCACTGGCCGGGGCGGATGCTCGGGTCCGTGCACGTCAGGTCCACCCCCGACGGCCCGGCCGAGCCGGCGGTCTTCGTGCACGGCCTGGCCGGTTCGGCGACCAACTGGACCGATCTGATGGACGAGCTCAAGGACGTCGTCACCGGCCACGCCATCGACCTGCCCGGCGCCGGGTGCTCGCCCGCCGCCCCCGACGGCGACTACAGCGTGCCCGCGCACACCCGCGCCGTCCTCGGCCTGCTGGAGGAGACCGGCCCGGCCCACCTGTTCGGCAACTCGCTCGGCGGCGCGATCTCCGTGCGGGTCGCCGCCACCCGCCCCGACCTGGTGCGCTCGCTCACGCTCGTCTCGCCCGCGCTGCCCGACCTGGTCCCCCGGTACGGCCCGGTGCGGGTCGCCGCGGCCGCCACGCCCTGGCTGGGGGAGTGGGTGGCCGGCCGGCTCAAGCTGCTCCCGGCCGAGCAGCGGGTCAACGCCACGTTCGCCATGGTGTGGGCGAACGCGCGGGCCGTCCATCCGGTACGGCTGAGCGAGGCGGTCGAGGAGCTGCGCCGACGCGACGACCTGCCGCACACGGTCGCCGCCATGATCGGCTCGGCCCGCGGCATCGTGGCCGAATACCTGCGCCGCGGCCCCGACTCCCTGTGGGCGCTGGCCGCCCGGGTCCAGGCGCCCACGCTGATCGTCCACGGCAAGCACGACCGGCTCGTCAGGCCCGCCACGGCCGCGCGGGCCGTGCGGGCGTTCCGCCAGGTGAGGCTGGTCCTGCTGCCCGGAGCCGGGCACGTGGCGATGATGGAGCAGCCCCGGCTGGTCGCCCTGGAGGCACGCCGTCTGATCGGTGAGACGCGATTGGGGAATGCCCCACTGCCCGGCTAGGTTTCACTGGGAGATAAGACCCCTGAAACGGGAGCGTAGAAAGTGTCGTTGCCACCGCTGGTCGAGCCGGCTGACGAGCTGACCGTTGACGAAGTGCGCCGCTACTCGCGCCACCTGATCATCCCCGACGTGGGGATGGCCGGGCAGAAGCGGCTGAAGAACGCCAAGGTGCTGTGTGTGGGCGCCGGCGGCCTCGGTTCGCCCGCGCTGCTGTACCTCGCCGCGGCGGGCGTCGGCACGCTCGGCGTCATCGACTTCGACGTCGTCGACGATTCCAACCTGCAGCGCCAGGTCATCCACGGCCAGTCGGACGTGGGCCGGCCGAAGGCCGAGAGCGCGGCCGAGTCCGTGCGCGAGATCAACCCGCTGATCGACGTGGTGGTCCACAACACCTCGCTGACCACCGAGAACGTCATGGAGATCTTCTCCCAGTACGACCTCATCCTCGACGGCACCGACAACTTCGCCACCCGCTACATGGTGAACGACGCCGCGGTGCTGCTGGGCAAGCCGTACGTGTGGGGCTCGATCTACCGCTTCGACGGCCAGGCCAGCGTGTTCTGGGCCGAGCAGGGCCCGTGCTACCGGTGCCTCTACCCCGAGCCCCCGCCTCCCGGCATGGTCCCCTCCTGCGCCGAGGGCGGCGTGCTCGGCGTGCTCTGCGCGTCGATCGGCTCCATCCAGGTGAACGAGGCCATCAAGCTGATCACCGGCATCGGCGAGCCGCTGGTGGGCCGGCTGATGATCTACGACGCCCTGGAGATGAAGTACCGCGACGTCAAGGTCCGCAAGGACCCCGAGTGCGTCCTGTGCGGCAAGAACCCGACGGTCACCGAGCTGCTGGAAGACTACGAGGCCTTCTGCGGCGCGCTGTCCGACGAGGCCAGCGAGGCGGTCAGCGGCTCCACCATCACCGCCCGTGAGCTCAAGACGATGCAGGACAACGGCGACGACATCTTCCTCGTCGACGTCCGCGAGCCCAACGAGTACGAGATCGTCAGCATCCCCGGCGCCACGCTGATCCCCAAGGGCGAGTTCCTCAACGGCTCCGCCCTGGAGAAGCTGCCGCAGGACAAGCGGATCGTGCTCCACTGCAAGTCGGGCGCCCGCTCCGCCGAGGCGCTGGCGGTCGTCAAGAACGCCGGGTTCGCCGACGCCGTCCACGTCGGCGGTGGCGTGCTGAGCTGGATCAAGACCGTCGACCCCAGCCTTCCCGAGTACTAGACCAAGGGTCCGGTTTCTGGGGATGGCGGCGGGTCGGCCGCATTAAGGTCGATCCTGTGGACAACGCTCGCCTCTGGCCCATCCTGGTGGTGGCCTCCGCGCTGACCTTGGTCTGCGCGGTGGCCGCCGGGGTCGCGGCGAGCTCGGCGAGCTCCGAGCTGACCCGCGGCCCGACGGCCGCCGAGCTCAAGGCGGCGGCCAAGCGTGAGGTCGCCGAGCGCTGGCGCACCTGGGAGGCCGGGCGCATCTTCCCCGCCACGCTGCCCTACTCCGCCGAGCAGGGCGGCCGGGAGCGGGCCCGCAGGCTGGGCATCTCGCCGCGCACCGGGTGCACCGGCGCGGTCGACGCCGAGGCCGCGCCCGTGCTGGCCGCCTCGGGGTGCCGTGCGGTGCTGCGCGCCACGTACATCGACGCCCTGCGCGGCGTGCTCGTCACCGTCGGCGTCGTCGCCCTGCCCGACGAACGCCGCGCCGTCCGGGCCAAGGCCGCGTTCCCCGCCGGTGGCGCGCCGGTCCCCGGCCTGCGCCCGCTGGCCTTCCGCGGCACCGTGGCCGACCGGTTCACGCCCGCGGTGCGGCAGCAGGGTTCCGTACGGCAGTCCGGCCCGTACCTCGTGCTGACCACGGCCGGTCAGGTGGACGGGCGGCCCGCCCGCGCGGCCGAGCAGCGACCGGCCGTCTTCGCCTTCGCGACCGAGATCTCCGAGCGCGTCCTGGCCGACCTGAGCGCTCACCGGATGCCCGACTGCGCCGCCGAGGAGTGGCAGTGCTGACCCGCGACGGGAGCCGGGCCCGCCGGTCCCCGGCGTGGGCGCGGCGAACCGGGGCGCTGGCCGTGGCCGGGGTGCTGGTGTTCGACGCGGCGCCGGCGTCGGCCGACGAGGTCCGGGGCGGGCAGGAGCGGGTCATCAGGACGCTCGACCTGCCCGCGGCCTGGCAGGTGAGCAGGGGCGCGGGCGTCACCGTGGCCGTGCTGGACTCCGGCGTCGACCCCGGCCACCGCGACCTGGCCGGCTCCGTCATCGTGGGCAAGGACTTCACCAAGGGCGCCAACCCGCCGGGGGTGCCGCCGCGGCGCCTGCACGGCACGTACATGGCGTCGCTGATCGCCGGTCACGGTCACGGCCCCCGCGGCGAGAACGGGATCATCGGCGTGGCCCCGGAGGCCGAGGTGCTGTCGGTACGGGTGATCCTGGAGGACGAGGAGCCGGGGTTCCGCACGTTCAACGTCGACCACCGGTTCGAGGACGTGGTGGCCAGGGGCATCCGTTATGCGGTCGACCGGGGGGCCGACGTCATCAACCTGTCCATCTCGAAGGAGCTGGCCAGCAAGGAGGACCGGGCGGCGGTGCGGTACGCGATCGGCAAGGGTGTCGTGCTGGTCGCCGCGGCAGGCAACGAGGGCACCCGCGAGGTCGCGGGGGCGGCGCCCTACTCCTATCCGGCGGCGTTCCCCGGCGTGGTCGCGGTCGGCGCGACGGATGCGAGCCTGCGGCGGGCGACGTTCTCCAACTGGAACTCCTCGGTGCTGGTGGCCGCGCCGGGCGTCGACATCATGGGCGCGGGCCCCGGCGACGAGTACTGGGTGGGCCGGGGGACCTCGCAGGCGACCGCTCTGGTCTCCGGCGTCGCCGCCCTCATAAAAGCGAAATATCCGGAAATGTCGCCGCCGCTCGTGGCCCGCGCCCTCGCCGCCGGCGCCACCGACCGACCGCCCGGCGGCTACGACACCGGCACCGGCTTCGGCGTCGTCAACGCCGCCAAGGCGCTGACCGAGGCGGCCAAGCTGGCCCGGCACACCGAGACCGCGCCCGCCGGGCAGGCCCACGACCCCGCCCGGCCGCTCGGCGGCGGCGCCGCGGGCCCGGTGAAGGTGATCCACCGCGACGAGCGGCGCATCGTGCTGCACGCCTCGATCGCGGCGGCTTCGGCCGGTGGCGCGGTGGGCTCGCTGATGGTCATCCTGACCTTGGTGAGACGCGTACGCCGTGCGCACAATGACCAGGACGCATGATCCGTCCCTTTAAGGGGACGAATTACACAGAAAGCCGAGCTTGGGAACGAGGCGGTGGTGAAGGCACGTAGGTCCACGACAGGCCTGCCGCGCGCCGGGGGAGACGCCACGCCGGGACGGAGGAACCCGCTCGGCGCCAGCACCGGCCGCAGGTCGCGCGTGCGCGACTGGCCCCCCGCGACCTCCCGCGGCCGGGCCGCACCCGGGCTGAGGCCGGGGAGGGCGGGCAACCGGGCCGAGACCGACGAGCTGCAGCAGGGCGTCCGCTACCGGCGCGTGTTCGTGGCGCTGGTCGGCGTGATCGTCGCACTCTCGGCCGTCGTCGTGCTGCTCGGCACCGTGGGCCTGTTCAGGGAGACCCGCTCCAGGCCGCTGACCGCCGAGGAACAGGACCGCTACAAGCGGGAGGAGATCGCCCGCCGCTGGCAGGCGTGGCCCACCACGGGCATCTTCCCCGAGGAGCTGAAGTACCTCGGGCTCGACCGCGCGCAGCAGTACGCCAGGCGGGTCGGCATCGCCCCCGAGGCCAAGTGCCGCGACGCCGTCGACCCGGCGGTCGGCGCGATCCTGTCCGAGCACGGGTGCGTGAGCATGCTCCGCGCCACGTACGTCGACCAGACCTCCACCTTCGTCTTCACCATCGGCGTGGCCGTGCTGAAGGACGAGGAAGCCCGCGTCTCGGCCGGCGGCGAGCTCACCCAGGACGACCGGGTCGGCGTGCTGCCCGTCGCCTTCCCCGGCACCGTGACCGAGCGGTTCGGCGTCCAGCAGCGCCAGCGCACCGGCTGGGTCGGCGCCGGGCCCTACCTCGTCTTCACCACCGGCGGCTACGCCGACGGCCGCACCCGGGCGGCGATCGCGCCCGAGGAGAGCCTGCACAGCGAGCTGTGGCCGGCCGCCAGGTCGATCGGCAACCAGGTCGCCTACTTCCTGGCCGACCCGCCCAAGGTCCCGCCGTGCACCCAGGGGAACGTGTGCTAGGCGCGGTGCGCGCGCTGACCGCCGCCCTCCTCGTGCTGCAGGGGCCGGCCCAGGCCGCCGCCCCCATCCGCGACCAGCAGCAGTGGGTGCTCGACGCGCTCAACGTCGAGCAGGCGTGGCAGACCACCAAGGGCGCGGGCGTCACCGTCGCCGTCATCGACAGCGCGGTGGACCCGGACGTCGCGGAGCTGCGCGGCCGGGTCACCGTCGGCCCCGACATGAGCTCGGGCGCGGTGCGCCGAGAGGTGGCCCCGGGCCGTCACGGCACCGCGATGGCCGGGCTGATCGCCGCCTCCGGGGCGGACGGCGGCTACGTCGGCGTCGCGCCAGAGTCCCGGGTGCTGTCCCTGCCGCTGGCGGTGTCGGAGGACCCGGACCGGGTGGACCCGCCGCTGGAGGACGACCGCGCGGTGATCGAGAGCCCGCTGGCGCGCGCCCTGCGGTACGCGACCAACCAGGGCGCCCAGGTGGTCAGCATGTCCATCGGCACCTACGGGGCGCACCGGTCGGAACGGGAGGCGGTCTCGTACGCGCTCGGCAAGGGCGTGGTGCTGGTCGCGGCCGTCGGCAACGACGGGCAGACGCAGTACACCAAGGAGCACGGCACCTCCTACTGGAGCTTCCCCGCCGGATATCCCGGCGTGATCGGCGTCGCGGCCGTGGACAAGCGGAGCAGGGTGGCCCCGTACAGCAGTGACAACCTGTCGGTGCTGGTGGCCGCGCCGGGCTCGGAGGTTCCGGTGGTGAAGCTGGGCAGCGGCTACGAGCTGTCGGAGGGCACCAGCTCGGCCGCGGCGCTGGTCTCGGGGGTCGCCGCGCTCATCAAGGCGCGCCACCCGGGCCTGCGGCCCGACCAGGTGGCCCAGGCGCTGGCGGCGGGCGCCAGGGGCAGGCCCGCGACCGGTTACGACGAGGAGACCGGCTTCGGCGTGGTCGACGCGGGGGCCGCGCTGAACGCCGCGGCCGGGCTCGCCGGGCAGCGCCGCAGCATCCCCGTACCGAGTGATCAGCACTTCGGGCAGGGCGAGGACTCGCCGCCGCCGTCGGCGCCCGGACCGGATCCGTGGCGGCTCTGGCTGTACGGGTTCGGGGTTCTGGTAGCGCTTGTCATGTTCTGTGGTGGAATCGTGGTTCTCAACCAACGGAAAGAGTGAAGATCCGCTAAGGTCGCGCCTCATGGGATACGAACTGCGCGTGGTTCGTGAGTCGCCGATTGTCCTCGCGGACCTCGCGAAGGCCGTGGAGGCGACGGGGTTCGAGCTGCGCGGGTCCGACGAGATCGTCGCCAGGTACGGCGACGGCGCCCACGCCGTGGGCGCGTGGCGCGGCCAGGTGGTCGGCGAGCCCGGCTCCGACTGGCAGGTGGCCCAGCTGCTGAGACTGTCCGCCGCGCTCGGCGCCCGGCTCGTGGGCGAGGACGGCGAGGTCTACACGCTGCGCGACGGCGTGGTCGAGGTCCTGGCCGACGGCACCGCGACGGAGATCGGCAAGTTCGACGAGATGCTGGGCGCGGGCCCGGCGGCGTGGACTCCCTGACCCCGTACGCCGAGCGGGTGCTCGACCTCGTCGAGCGGATCCCGCCCGGCCGGGTGATGTCCTACGGCGACGTGGCCGAGTATCTCGGCGAGGGCGGCCCGCGCCAGGTCGGCCGGGTGATGTCCACCTGGGGAGGCGGCGTGCCCTGGTGGCGCGTGGTGCACGCCGACGGCACCGGCGCGCCCGGTCACGAGGCCCGATGCCTGGCGCACTGGCGCGAGGAGAGCACCCCGCTGCGCGGCGAACGGGCCGACATGCGCCGGGCGCGCTGGGACGGGCGTTCAGCGGATTCACAGGAAGCCCATTGACCAGCCTCTTCGCGAACTGTGCGAATTGGCGACATGTGACTCCTATTACCATGGGCAGAACATAGACGGCGGCCTGAAAGGCGGTGCCTACCCGATGGCTAACGGCGTAACAGCCCAGAGCCCGGGCGGCGAAGCGGTCCCCGACCGCCTCAAGGCTGTCCAGGACCTCTGCGACCGCGGCGAGCCGCTCGACGAGATCATGAGCCTGGTCGGGCCCGGCGGACGCGACTCGGCGTTCGACGCCGAGGTGCTCGGCGGACCGCTGGGCGCGCGGATGGACCTGGCGGTCAAGCGCGGTCCCGCGACGCGGCGCGAGCTTCTCACCCTCGTGCGTCCGTACCTCGCCGGGGTGGACCAGAAGGTCAAGCGCGAGCTGCCGGTGGCGCGCCGCCTCATGTGCCACCTCATCGAGACCCGCTCCGACGAGGAACTGGCCGAGGGCGAGACCCTGGCCGAGGTCGTGGCCGCCGCGGCCGAGCCGTCCAGGCGCATCCGCAAGGGCCTGCGCTGGTACGCCGACCTGCCGTTCAAGGACGAGCTGCCCGCCGATCTCTACCGGCTGCGCAAGGCCGACCTGGTGCCCGTCACGCACATCGACGACATCGTCTGGGACGGCGGCAGGCTGCGCATCTCCGGCTACGCCTACCTCGCCGGGCTGTCCGTCCGCAGCCGCCGGTTCAACCGGGCGACCGTGGTCCTGCGCGGCCCGCGCTGGCTGCCGCCGGTCCGGCTGCGCACCAAGCGCGTGCTCGCGCCCGAGGCCACCCACGGCGCCCGCGAGGTCGGCTGCAACTACGACTGGTCCGGCTTCACGGCCGAGCTGAACCCGTTCGCGCTGCGCTGGCGCGGGGCCGCCAGAGGCGTGGTCTCCGCCGTGCGCCGCAGGCTGCGCAGCCGTCCGGCCGTGGCCGACACCACGACGTGGCGGGCCGAGATCGTCTTCTGGAGCCGCGGCGCCCGGGCCACCGGTCTGCTGCGCGGCTACGGCGTCGGGCGCAGCGAGCGGCCCGCAGGCCGCCAGCTCCGGCCCGGCTGGTGGGTCAGGCCGGTGTGGACCTCCGACCGCGCCCTCCAGGTGGCCTTCCAGCCCAACCGGGCCGAGCTCGCCGGCGTCAGCGTGGACGACGAACACCTCAAGCTGAAGATCACCCTGCCCGGCCGGGTGGTCACCAAGGGCCACGCCCGGCTCGGCGGTCACCGCATCGCCGCCGACTTCTCCCCCGGGAGCTCCGGCACCGAGGTCACGCTCGACCTGGCCGTGCCCGCGCTGCTGCAGGAGAAGGACGGCCGCCGCCTGTGGGTCGAGCCCAAGGGCGACCCGGCCGCCACCGTCATGCTCGGCGACCTGGGGGAGACCCGGTTCACCAGCGGCGACCGCGAGATCACCGTGCTGGGCGACCGGCGCGACCGCGTGATCGTCTCCGCCCACCGCATCCGGCCGGTCATCTCCTCGGCCGTGTGGGAGGGCACCACGCTGGTGCTGCGCGGCAGCTACCCCGACGCGGCCGGGCCGCGCGCCGTCTCGCTGCGCCACCGTTCCGGGCTGTCCTACCAGCTGCCGATGACGCGCACCGGCGAGCGGTTCGAGGTGCGGTTCGAGCCCGGCGCGATGGACCGCTTCGGCGAGCCCGTGCCGCTGGCCTCCGGCACCTGGAACATGTCCATGCGGCACCCGTCGGGCGAGATCGTCCCGGTGCGCATGGACCACGCCGCGCTGGAGGGCCTGGACGAGAGCCCGCGCACGGCGGGCGGCCACTGCTTCCGCATCGTCTCCACCCGCTTCGACGTGCCGGTGGTGCTGTCGGAGGAGGACCGGCCCGCCAACGAGAAGGGCCTGGCCGGCACCCACGTGCTGCGCAAGGTCTTCTATCCGCAGCAGCGCACCGAGCCGCTGAACGACGCCACCGTCTACGTGGTCAACGAGGGCCGCCTGTACGCCGACAGCGTCCGCGCCATCTACGAGGAGCGGCTGCGCCGCGGCGACGACCGCGAGCACATCTGGATCGTCAAGGACGGCGCGTTCACCCCGCCCGGCCCCGCCACCGTCGTGCGGACCGGCAGCCGCGAGC
Organism: Nonomuraea sp. NPDC048826; assembly: GCF_043198225.1. Lineage (NCBI taxonomy): Bacteria > Bacillati > Actinomycetota > Actinomycetes > Streptosporangiales > Streptosporangiaceae > Nonomuraea > Nonomuraea sp. NPDC048826. Next base: position 354,290 of record NZ_JBICUQ010000010.1, read on the forward strand.
ACAAGGCGGCGCTGGCCAGGTCCCGCTACATCGTGACGAACTCGTTCCTGCCCGTCTGGTTCCGCTCCCGCGAGGGCCAGGTCGTGCTCCAGACCTGGCACGGCACCCCGGTCAAGCACATCGGCAACGACCAGCCGCACATGCGGCGCGACCCGAGGCCGCCGGTCTGGCACCGGCAGGCCGCCGAGGTGCGCGGCTGGGACGTGCTGCTGTCGCAGTCGCCGTGGGCCACGCCCGTGCTGCGCAAGGCGTTCGGCTACCAGGGCGAGGTGCTGGAGAGCGGGCTGCCCCGCAACGACGTGCTGACCTCGCCCGACCGCGAGGAGCTGGCGGCCAAGGTGCGCGCCCGCCTCGGGCTGGCCGAGGGCAAGCGGGTCATCCTGTACGCGCCGACCTGGCGTGACTACGACCGCAAGAACGCCATGGTCAAGCTCGACCTGGCGAAGGCCAGGGAGGCGCTGGGCGCCGACCACGAGCTGCTGGTGCGCGGCCACCCGATGCAGGCGGCGCCCGCCGTCCCCGACATCGCCCGCGACGTCACGACTTATCCGGATATCGCGGATCTGCTGCTGGTGACGGACGTCCTGGTGACCGACTACTCGTCCGTCATGGCCGACTTCGCCGTGACCGGCAGGCCGATCGTGCTGTACGGCTACGACCTGGCCAAGTACGCCACCAAGCGCGGCATCTACTTCGACCTGCCGGAGATCGCGCCGGGGCCGGTGCTGTCGACGTCGGCCGAGGTGATCGACGCGCTGCGGTCGATCGACGAGGTGGCGGCGGCGCACGCCGACCGCTACGACGCCTTCCGCGCCACGTTCGCGCCCCGCGACGACGGCAAGGCCACCGCTCGCGTCGTGGACCACATCTTCTCCTGACGCTGGTTTCCCGCCCGGCGTGTCGGGCGGGAAAACCCAGATTTGCCCCGATACCCTGGTCGATCGCTCGGGAGACCGGTCAATCCGGCACGATCTACCCCTGTGGTCTGGTGGAATCTAGGGTTGTGAGTGGTCAGACCTGGCGACTGGTGCGCCGTGGCAGTGGGGGGCCTGCTGAGCCCCCAGTGCTGGACGAACATCAGCGTGCCGTGGTGGGCCACCTGGGCGGCCCGCTGCTGGTCCTGGCCGGGCCGGGCACGGGCAAGACCACCACGATCGTCGAGAGCGTGGTCGACCGGATCGAGCGGCGAGGGGCCGACCCCGAGCGGGTGCTGATCCTCACCTTCAGCCGCAAGGCCGCCGAGGAGCTGCGCCGGCGGGTCACCGCGCGGCTGCGCCGCACCACCCGCACACCGGTGGCGATGACCTTCCACTCCTACGCCTACGCGCTGCTGCGCCGTGAGGCGGTGCTGGCCGGCGAGCCGCCGCCCCGGCTTCTCACCGGCCCCGAGCAGCTGCTGGAGGTGCGGCGGCTGCTCCACGGCGAGCTGGAGGACGGCGCGCTCGACTGGCCGGACGACCTGCGCGAGCCGCTCAGGACCCGCGGGTTCGCCGAGGAGCTGCGCGACTTCCTGTCCCGGGCGGCCGAGCGCGGGCTCGACGGGGAGCGGCTGCGTGAGCTCGGCAGGCAGCACGGGCGCCCCGACTGGGTGGCCGTGGGCGCCTTCGCCGACCGCTACGAGACCCGCTTCGACCTCGACCCCGAGCGGACGCTCGACTACGCCGAGCTGATCGCCGAGGCGGGCAGGCTGCTGGCGGAGCCCGACGTGCGGGCGCGGGAGCGGGCCGCGGTCGACGCCGTGTTCGTGGACGAGTACCAAGACACCGACCCGGCCCAGGAGTTCCTGCTCCAGCAGCTCGCCGGCGACGGGCGCGACCTGGTCGCGGTGGGCGACCCCGACCAGTCGATCTACGGCTTCCGGGGCGCCGACGTGCACGGCATACTCAAGTTCCCCGAACGCTTCCGTACCCTCGACGGCCGCGACGCGCCGGTCCTGGCGCTGCGCGTGTGCCGCCGCAGCGGCGCCGACCTGCTGACCGCGTCCCGGCGGGTGGCCGCCAGGCTGCCGGCCGCGCCGATGCCCGACGAGCGCGGCGCGGGCGGGCACCGCGACCTGGTGCCGCTGCCCGAGACGCCGGCCGGCGAGGTGCGCGTGCTGCTGGCCGACAGCACCAGCCAGGAGGCCGCGGTGGTGGCCGACACGCTGCGCCGCGCCCACCTGGTCGAGGGCGTGCCCTGGCACCGGATGGCGGTGCTGGTGCGCTCCGCCAAGCGCCAGGTGCCGCTGCTGCGCCGGGCACTGGTCAACGCCGGGGTGCCCACCATGATCGCCGGCGACGAGGTGCCGCTCGCCCAGGAGCCCGGCGTCCGGCCGCTGCTGACCCTGCTCAAGGTCGCGGTCGACCCCGCGGAGCTGGACGAGAACGTCGCCGAGGAGCTGCTGACCGGCCCGCTCGGCGGCACGGACATGATCGGCGTGCGCCGCCTCCGCCGGGCTCTCAAGATCGCCGAGAACGAGGTGGCCGCCGATCCCCCCGAGCTGCCGTACGTGCCCCGCTCGTCGGGCGAGCTGCTGGTCGCCGCGATCAGGGATCCGCGCGAGCTCGTACGGATCGAGCCGCACGTCGCCGTGCCCGCCGAACGCGTCGCCAAGCTGCTGGCCACCGCCCGCGCCGCGCTCGACGAGCAGGGCAGCGCCGAGGAGGTGCTCTGGGCCGTCTGGCAGGCCAGCGGGCTGGCCACCCGGTGGACCGACACGAGCCTGCACGGCGGCACCAGAGGCGCCCAGGCCGACCGGGATCTCGACGCGGTGGTGGCGCTGTTCGACCAGGCCGCCCGGTTCGTCGACCGGATGCCCAAGGCCGGGCCCGAGGTGTTCCTGGACGACCTGGCCTCCCAGGAGATCCCCGGCGACACGCTGTCCGAGCGGGCCCCCGACGGCGACGCGGTGCGGGTGCTGACCGCCCACCGGGCCAAGGGCCTGGAGTGGGACGTGGTGGTGGTGACGGGCGTGCAGGAGGCCGTCTGGCCAGACCTGCGGCTGCGCGGCACCCTGCTGGGCGTGGAGGACCTGGTCGAGGTGGTCGAGGGCGGCCGCCCGAACGCGGCCTCGCTCGCGTCCAAGCTGCTGGCCGAGGAGCGGCGGCTGTTCTACGTGGCCGCCACCCGCGCCCGCCGCCGGCTCGTCGTCACCGCCGTCGGCGGCGAGGACACCGACGAACGGCCGTCCAGGTTCCTGTCCGAGCTGATGCCGGGCGCGGTGCAGGAGGCCGGCGTCGACGACCGGTCCCGCTGGCTCAGCATGCCCGCGCTCGTGGCCGACCTGCGCAGCGCGGTCACCGACCCCACCAAACCGGCCAAGATGCGCAGGAACGCGGCCAGGCAGCTCGCCAGGCTCGCCGCCGCCGGGGTCTCGGGCGCCCACCCCAACGAGTGGTACGCGCTCACCCCGATCTCCGACGACCGGCCGCTGAGCTGGCCCGACGACGTCGTCACCATCTCCCCGTCCGCCGTCGAGAGCTTCACCAAGTGCGGCCTGCGCTGGCTGCTGGAGACGGCCGTCGGCGCCGCGGGCACCAGCACCGCGCAGGGCCTCGGCAACGTCATCCACGCGCTGGCGGTGCTCGCCGCCAGCGGCCTGCCCGACGAGGACATGCTGGGCAAGCGACTCGACGACGTCTGGAACGAGCTCGACTTCGGCGGCGTCTGGTTCAACCGCAAACAGCGGCAGGTGGCCGAGCAGATGATCGGCAAGTTCCTGCGCTGGCAGGAGGACAACGGCCGCGACCTGGTCGCCCTGGAGGAGTCGTTCGTGGCCACCATCGCCGAAGGCGTCCAGATCAAGGGCCGGGTCGACCGGCTGGAGCGCGACGAGGACGGCCGCGCGGTGATCATCGACCTCAAGACCGGCAGCTCCAAACCCAGGCCCGGCGAGCTCGACCGCCACCCCCAGCTCGGCGTCTACCAGCTCGCCGCGCTGCTCGGCGCGTTCGCCAGGCACGGCATGGACGAGCCTGGCGGCGCCGCACTCGTCCAGCTCGGCAAGGCCGGCGGCAAGAACGACGCGATCGAGCAGACGCAGGGGGCGCTCGCCGACGACCAGAACCCCGGCTGGGCCAGTGACCTGGTCGACACCGTCGCGATCGGCATGTCCGGCCCGCTCTTCCAGGCCAAGGCGAACGACGGCTGCCGCACCTGCGCGGCCAGGTCGAGCTGCCCGGTGAACGACAGCGGGGGACAGGTGTGCTGAACCCGGTCGAACTGGCCGACAAGCTCGGCATCCTCCCGCCCACCCCCGAACAGGCCACGGTCATCGAGGCCCCGCTGGAGCCGATGGTGGTCATGGCCGGCGCGGGCTCGGGCAAGAGCGAGACCATGGCCGGCCGCGTGGTCTGGCTGGTCGCCAACGGCCTGGTCAAGCCCGCGAACGTGCTCGGCCTGACGTTCACCCGCAAGGCCGCCGCCGAGCTGGCCACCCGCGTCAGGGATCGGCTCGCCGGGCTGGTCGAGGCCGGCCTGGTCGAGCCCGAGCTGCTGCACGACGAGCCGACCGTCTCCACCTACCACGCCTACGCCTCGCGCCTGGTCACCGACCACGCGCTGCGCGAGGCGCTGGAGCCCACCATGCGGCTGGTCACCCCGGCCGTCTCCTGGCAGCTCGCCTCGCGGGTCGTCGCCATGTACGACGGGCCGATGGACAAGATCGAGCTGGGCCCCGCCTCGGTCACCGCGGCCGTGCTGGAGCTCGCCGGTGAGCTGTCGGAGCACCTGCGCGGCAGTGATGACGTGCGCAGGATCGGCGAGTGGCTGCACGACCGGCACGGCGCGCTGCCCGGCCGCGTCACCAAGGCGCAGGGCCGGCCGCTCGTCGTGCACGCGGCCAGGGAGCAACTCCTCCCGCTCGTGGAGGCGTACGAGCGGCTCAAGCGCAGGCGTGAGGTCATCGACTACGGCGACCAGATGGCGCTGGCGGCCAGGATCGCCGCCAACCACAAGGAGGTCGGCGAGATCGAGCGCTCCCGCTTCGCGGTGGTGCTGCTCGACGAGTACCAGGACACCAGCCACGCCCAGCTCGTGCTGCTGCGCTCGCTGTTCGGCGGCGGCCACCCGGTCACCGCCGTCGGCGACCCCTGCCAGTCGATCTACGGCTGGCGCGGCGCCTCGGCCGGCAACCTGCGCCGCTTCCCCACCGACTTCCGCACCCCCACCGGCGACCCGGCCCCGACGCGCCGGCTCAGCGTCAGCTTCCGCAACGGCGACCGGGTGCTCGACGTCGCCGCCCGGATCCAGCTGCCGCTGCGCATGGAGGCGCGCGAGGTGCCGGTGCTCGTGCCCGGACCCAACCGGGTGGACCGGGGCCGGGTCACCTGCGCCTTCCACGAGACCGCCGAGGACGAGGCCGCGTGGATCGCCGGCCTGGTCCACAAGCTGCTCGGCGAGGAGGTCGCGCCCGACGGGCTGCCCTGGGGCGAGAGGGAGCGCAAGAAGACCCTCGCCATCCAGCCGCAGGACGTGGCCATCCTGGCCCGCAGGCGCTCGCAGTTCCCCGCCCTGCGCAGGGCGCTGGAGGACCGCGACATCCCGGTCGAGGTGGTCGGCCTCGGCGGCCTGCTCACCGTGCCCGAGGTGAGCGACATCGTGGCCACGTTGCGGGTGCTGTACGACGCGACCGCGGGCGACGCGCTGGCCCGGTTGCTCGCCGGGCCGCGCTGGCGGATCGGCCCCGCCGACCTGCGGGCGCTCGGCGACCGCGCCCGCGAGCTGGTCCGCCAGTCCCGCGAGAGCCGCCACGAGGACGACCCGCTGGAGCAGGCGGTCGCCGACCTGGCCGACGAGCAGGGCAGCCTGATCGACGCGCTGGACGAGCTGCCCGACAGGGAGGAGTGGCTGGCGTCGTTCTCGCCGCTGGCCGCCACCCGGCTGGTCGCGCTCGCGCACGAGCTGCGCCAGCTGCGCGCGCACACCGCGCAGCCGCTGCCCGACCTGATCAGCGAGGTGGAGCGGCGGCTCGGCCTGGACATCGAGGTGGCCGCGCGCAGCGGCACGGCGAGCGCGTTCGCCGCCAGGGCCGACCTGGACGCGTTCCTGGACGCGGCGTCCCGGTTCGCGGGCGACGCCGAGGACCCGACGCTCGGCGCGTTCCTGGCCTACCTGGAGGCCGCCGAGAGCGAGGAGTTCGGGCTGGAGGGCGGCCGGGTCGGCGAGAGCAACAGCGTCAAGCTGATGACGGTGCACGCCTCCAAGGGCCTGGAGTGGCCGATCGTGGTCGTGCCCGGACTGTCGCAGCTGGTCAACTCCACGGGTTCGATCACCACGGGCAGCGTCTTCCCGGCCAACCCGGTGGTCAACGGCCGCTGGACGGAGAACCCGCGCAAACTGCCCTACCCGCTGCGCGGCGACGCCGCGGACCTGCCCAGGCTGACCGGGCTCGGCAAGGAGGACCTGGCCGCCTTCGACGAGCTCTGCCGCGCCAGGGACCTCATGGAGGAGCGGCGGCTGGCGTACGTGGCGGTCACCCGGGCCCACTACCACCTGATCGCCTCCGGCTACCGGTGGGGCACCGCGTCGAAGCCGCTCGCGCCGTCGGACTTCCTGCTGGAGATCGCCGACACCGCCGACCGGGTCGCCGTCTGGGCCCCCGACCTGGAACCCGGCGCCACCAACCCGCTGCTGGCCGAGCCGCCCCAGGCCATCTGGCCGGTCGAGCCCGCCGGTCTGCGGTACGAGTCCGTGCTCGACGGCGCCCGGCTGGTGGAGGACGCGCTGGCGGGCGGCCTGGAGACCGACGAGGAGGAGACGCTCCGCGCCTTCGAGGAGGAGCGGGTGCGGGCCTGGGAGCGCGACACCGAGCTGCTGCTGCGCGAGCGCGAGCTGCACCGGAGGCCCGACTCCACCACCGTCGAGCTGCCCGGCAGGCTCACCGTCTCCTCCCTGGTCACCCTGGCGGCCGACCCGCGCGAGCTGGCCCGCAGGATCCGCCGCCCGGTCCCGATCAAGCCCGCCCCGCTGGCCCGCCGCGGCACTTCCTTCCACCGGTGGCTGGAGACCCGGTGGGACCAGCAGCGGCTCATCGACGACTTCGAGCTCGACCTCGACGCCGAGCCGGAGGAGGCCGACGTGCGGCTGGCGGAGCTGCGGGAGCGGTTCGAGGAGAGCGAGTGGGCCGATCGGCGGCCGGTCGACATGGAGGTGCCGTTCGAGACCATGATCGCCGACCGGCTGGTGCGTGGCCGCATGGACGCGGTGTTCGAGCTGCCCGACGGACGCTTCGAGGTCGTCGACTGGAAGACCGGCCGGCCGCCGAAGGGCAAGGCGGCCAAGGCCGCGTCGGTGCAGCTCGCCGCGTACCGGCTGGCCTGGTCCCACCTGGCCGGCGTCCCGCTGGACCGGGTCGGCGCGGCCTTCCACTACGTGCGGGCCAACCTGACGGTCCGGCCGGTGGACCTGCTCGACGCCGACGGCCTGGTCGCCCTCGTGGAGTCGGTGCCCGTCCACGGCTGAGGGTCAGGGCAGGCGCAGGTAGTTCGGGCCGCTCACCCGGGGCGGCCCGGCGGTCGGCCGCTCCCGCGACGCCAGCGTCCCCGCCGTCAGCCACGGCCTGCCGGTGAGCCGGGCCGCGTCGAGCGTCCTGGCCCGCAGCAGCCTGGCCGCCGGATGGCCGCCGTACGGGCGCAGCGCCTCCTCCAGCGTGCGGCGCAGCAGCGCGACCGCCTCGGCGCGCGGCAGCACCGCGAACGCCACCGCTGCCGCGCCCAGGTGCAGCACGCCCGTCACGAACGCGTCAGTCAGCGCGTGCGGGTCGTCGGTCAGCATCCGCTCGGGCAGCCCCGGCTCCGCGATCCCCGCCGCGGCCAGCCTCGCCGGCGAGACCAGCAGCCCGTCGTACCCCTGCACCAGCACCCGCACCCCGTCGGCCGCGGGCGCCAGCGCCAGGTCGTGCCAGCCGACCAGCGGCACGACCCCGTACTCCACCAGCGACCGCACACTCCACCGCAGCAGCCCGCGCACATAGGCCCGCACCAGCCCGTCCGGCGGCGAGCCCGGCGGGGACCCCGGCACGGTCAGCGCCGCCACCGGGATCCGCCCGCTCTCCGGGAGCCTGCGCACCATCCAGGCCAGCTGGTCGTGCCCGGCGCGCGCGTACTCCCGCTCGTCCGCGACCACCACCTCCGGCCCTGACAGCGCGCGCAGCAGCCGCTCCGCGCGGGCGCCGGCGCCCAGCCTGTCCGGCGCGATCCCGAGCCGGTCGCGGGTGCCGAGCACGCTGACGGGCAGCGGCAGCACCAGGTGCGTGTCCGTCCCGACCGTGACGGCCCGCATGGACGCGGTCGGCCGTACGGTGCCGCGCCCCTCGCCGAGCACCCGCGCCCCGGCCCGCCGCGCCTCGTCCACCGCCAGCGGATGCACCGGGAACAGCACCTCGTCCGGCCCGGGATCCGCGGGCCCGAGCCGCTCGAGCACGTCGGGCGGCAGCCCACCGGCCGAGCCAGGATCCAGCATGCGCCGCGGCACCGAGGCCCAGCGCAGCTCGAAGGCGGGGCCGAACTCCGGCGCGTACGCCGCCGGGTCGGGCACCCCCGGCCGGGCCCGCGCCGTCGGATAGCCGGGATGGTCGGCGAACGCCGCCAGCGTCTCGTACGGGAGATCCGGCGACGGCGGCCCGGCCCGATGCGCGTCGTGCAGCTCCAGCGCGGCCAGCGCCGCCACGCACTCGTCGAAGAACGCCTTGACCCCCTCGGCGTCCTCCTCGGGGGCGATCTCGGCCAGGGTGTCCAGCACCTGTTCCAGGCCCAGCACCTGTCCGGGCGCGACCACGAAGTCCTGGAACGGCACCCCCGGCGCCAGCCGCACCAGCCTCCCGTCGGCCAGCGTCAGCCCGACGCCGCCCCGGCCCCTGGCGACCTGGGCCGACAGGTCGCCGTAGTTCTCCCGCAGCAACGTGTCCAGCACCCGGGCGGCCAGGTAAGACTCCCGCACGCGCGGCCCCCACCCCTGCAAGTAAGGTCTGCCTGACAAACCCCAAGATCCTAGCCCGTTCGAAGATCTTCCCGAAGCCGCCATAGGATGACAGCGGATTTGGAAGGGTGGACCCGTGGAAACGCGAGCGGATGAGCAACTGATCGGACCGCTGCTCCTGGCACGGGGCACCATCGACAGATCGGCGGTGCTGAGATCCAACCCCGCGTGGTTGGAACGTGCCTGGCACGATCCCACGAGCCGGGTCCTCGTCATCGACAACGGCCGCACCCTCGTCGAACGCGTCGGAGACGAGGTGCGGGCGGTGCTCTACCCACCCGCCGACGCCCCGCCGGGCGAGCGCTTCCTGCTGGGCGTGGCCGACGGCGTCGCCTACTTCGCCGTGTCCGCTCCGCTGCCCACCGGCCCCGGGGGCGACGTCAACGGCCGCGTCACCGTGCCGATGCACCCGCACGAGGCCCCCGAGGGCCGTCCGGTGCCCGCAGGGCTGCGCCAGGCGGGCGGGCTGCTCGGCGACCGCGACGCCGGTCTGCTGGTCTACGCCGTGGCCCTGGAGGCCTGGCACAGCACCCACCAGTTCTGCCCGCGCTGCGGCACCCGCACGACCGTCGAGGCGGGCGGCCACATCCGGGTCTGCCCGCACGACGGCAGCCAGCACTTCCCCCGCGTCGACCCGGCGGTCATCATGCTGATTCGCGACGCCGACGACCGCTGCCTGCTGGCCCGAGGCCCGCAGTGGCCGGAGGGCCGCCTGTCGATCCTGGCCGGGTTCGTCGAGCCCGGCGAGTCGCTGGAAGCCGCCGTCATCCGCGAGGTGGCCGAGGAGGTGGGCATCATCGTCACCAGCCCGCGCTACCTCGGCAGCCAGCCGTGGCCGTTCCCGCGCAGCCTCATGCTCGGCTTCTTCGCCAATGCGCTTTCCACCGAGCTCACCCCCGACTCCGAGGAGATCGTCGACGCCCGCTGGTTCTCCCGCGAGGAGCTGGCCCACGCGCTCGAAACCGGCGAGGTCCGCCTCCCGCCGGCGGTCTCCATCGCCCGCCGCCTCATCGAGACCTGGTACGGCAGCCCGCTGACGGGCGACTGGTAGCCCGCACACACGAAAGACCCGGGTGATCGGTCACCCGGGTCTCACGAAATCTCTCAGGCCGCTTCCATGAGGGCCTTGACCTCACGGGCGGACGGGTTGGTGCGGACGACGCGTCCCTTGGGGGTCTCGATGACCACCGTCGGCACCACCTGGTTGCCGCCGTTGACGCTCATGACGAAGGCGGCCGCGTCCGGGTCGCGTTCGATGTCGACCTCGTTGAAGCTGATGCCCTCGCGGGCCAGCTGGGACTTGAGCCGCTTGCAGGGGCCGCACCACGTGGTGCTGTAGACCGTGAGCGCCATCTCTGAGGAATCCCTCCCAGGTCAGGGGAAATATCAGGCGATCCGTGCAACACCACGGACCGCCCGGTTAATCCCTCACCCGATGCGCTCGGCGATCCACGCCTGGACGCGCTCGGCCACGCCCGGCTCGCGGTAGAGGGCGGAGCTGTGCGACAGGCCCGGCATGGTGATCGTGTCGACGGTCACGCCGACCTTGCCGAGCGCCTGCTTGAGCAGCTCGCTCTGAGCCGGCGGCACGAACTCGTCCTGCGCGTGCACGGTCAGCATGGGGGCGTCCTTGCGGCTGGCGTGCCAGGCGACCTCCATGCTGGCCCACACCCGCGAGCACTTGCCCTTGGGGTGGCAGCCGCCGGCCAGCCGGATCGCCGCCTTGCGCAGCCGGATCTTGTTGATGTCGACGGCCGCGGCCCCGTCGGTGTAGGCGCGCAGCGGCGAGGTGATGGGGGAGAGCCCGACCACGCCCTTCAGCCCCTGCATGCCGTTGCCGAAGGTGCCGACGGCGGCGGCGATGTGACCGCCCGCCGAGAACCCGACCACCGCGTACTTGCTCGCGTCGAACGCCCACCGGTCGGCGTGGCGACGGGCGGCGGCGATCGCGGCCAGCGCGTCGGTGCGCTGCGCCGGCCAGGCGGCGTGGGTCGACAACCGGTAGTTGATGTTGAAGACGGTGTAGCCCAGGTCGGCGAACGACCGGGTGATCTGGGTCATGCCACGCTTGTCGCCGCTGGACCACCAGCCGCCGTGGATGATGAAGACGCCCGGCCGTTCCATGCCGTCGGGGGTCCACCACACGTCCATCTGCTGGCGGTGGTGCTTGCCGTAGGCGATGGTCTCCTTGGCCAGGCCGCCGATGCCGTCGGGGTCGGTCGTCATGGTCGCCGCAGGGCCGGGTGTCGGATCCTGCGCCGCCTGCGCGCTCGCCGGGGCGAGCGCGACACAAGCGAGCGCGAGGACGCTCACGGCAACCGCTGTGCGCACGGCTTTCCTTCCTCCCCATCCAAGTGACGGGGCCCATTGTGATGGAAGAAACTAGTTGTTTGCATCTTGTTGGCTGTGAAACGGGTGACACCGCCGGTTGACACAATGGCGTCCGGACCGCCACCGGCTGGGAGGATAGACAGGTGAGCAGCGTGGACGACGTGCTGTCCGGGCTCGACCCCGAGCAGCGCGAGGTGGCCGAGACCGTGCGCGGGCCGGTGTGCGTGCTGGCCGGCGCCGGCACGGGCAAGACCAGGGCCATCACGCGCAGGATCGCTCACGCGGTGCGCAGCGGGGTGGTCGACGCGCAGAGCGTGCTCGCCGTGACATTCACCACACGCGCCGCGGGCGAGCTGCGCCAGCGGCTGCGGCAGCTGGGCGCGCCGGGGGTGCAGGCGCGCACGTTCCACGCCGCCGCGCTGCGGCAGCTCACCTACTTCTGGCCGCGGGTGATCGGCGGCTCCGCCCCGTCGGTGATCGAGTCGAAGCTGCCGGTGCTGATCGAGGCCTGCCGCGCGATCCGCAAGAGCCCCGAGCGCTCCGAGCTGCGCGACATCGCCGCCGAGGTCGAATGGGCCAAGGTCACCCAGGTCGGGCCGGAAGACTACGTCGCCGCCGCCGCCAAGCACCACCGCACTCCTCCGGTCCCCGCCGAGGAGGTGACGCGCCTGTACGAGGAGTACGAGCGGATCCGGCGCGAGCGCCACCTCGTCGACTTCGAGACGATCCTGGAGCTGACCGCGGCGGTGATGACCGAGCACGCCGAGGTCGCCGCCCAGATCCGTCAGCAATACCGTTACTTCGTCGTCGACGAGTACCAAGACGTCAACCCGCTGCAGAAACTGCTGCTCGACACCTGGCTCGGCGGCCGCGACGACCTCTGCGTGGTCGGCGACCCCAACCAGACGATCTACTCCTTCACCGGCGCCACCCCCCGCTACCTGACCGGCTTCGCGGTCGAGTTCCCTGACGCCGCGGTCATCAAGCTGGTGCGCGACTACCGCTCCACCCCCCAGGTGGTCAACCTCGCCAACCTCGTCATCGCCAAGAGCAAGTCGCCGCACCGCCTGGAGCTCGTCGCGCAGCGCCCCGACGGTCCCAGGCCCGTGTTCGCCGACTACGACGACGAGCCCGCCGAGGCCGCCGGAGTCGCCCGCGGCATCCGCAAGCTGATCGACCAAGGCGTCCCGTCCCGCGAGATCGCGGTCCTCTTCCGTACCAACTCGCAGTCCGAGGCCTACGAGGAGGCGCTGTCGAAGGCGGAGATCCCGTACGTGGTGCGCGGCGCCGAGCGCTTCTTCGAGCGGGCCGAGGTGCGGCAGTCCGTCGTGCTGCTGCGCGGCGCGGCCCGATCCCACTCCGGTGAGCCGCTCGCCTCCGAGGTCCACCACATCCTGGCCGGGGTCGGGCTGACCCCGTCGCCGCCCGGCGGCGGCAAGGCGCGCGAGAAGTGGGAGTCGCTCAAGGCGCTGGCCGACCTCGCCGAGGACCTGGCGGCCGAGGGCGCCGACCTGCCCGCGTTCGTGGCCGAGCTGGAGCGGCGCGCCGCCGAGCAGCACGCGCCGCCCGTCGAGGGCGTCACGCTGGCCTCCCTGCACGCCGCCAAGGGTCTGGAGTGGGACGCCGTCTTCCTCGTCGGGCTCACCGACGGCATGGTGCCGATCATCTACGCGGAGACGCCGGAGCAGATCGAGGAGGAGCGCCGCCTGCTGTACGTCGGCGTCACCCGCGCCCGTCACCACCTGTCGCTGTCGTGGGCGCTGGCCAGGGCGCCGGGCGGGCGCAAGAGCCGCCGCCCGTCCCGGTTCCTCGACGGGCTGACGGGGCGCCCGTCCACGCCCGCGCGGGCCGCCTCGCCCGTACGCGAGCGCCGGGAGATGGCGGCCCCGGTCAGCTGCCGGATCTGCGCCAAGACCCTGGTGGCGGCCGCCGAGCAGAAGCTGGGCCGGTGCGCGACCTGCCCGGCCGACTACGACGAGGCGCTGCTGGAGAGCCTGAAGGCGTGGCGGACCGCCACGGCCAAGGAGTCCAAGATCCCGCCGTACGTCGTGTTCACGGACGTGACGCTGCAGGCCATCGCCGAACGGGTGCCGACGACCGAGCAGGAGCTCCTGTCGATCGCGGGCATCGGCAGGGTCAAGCTCGACCGCTACGGGGAGGCGGTGCTCGGCCTGTGCCGCGGCGGCTCCGCGCCTTGACCCCGCATATTCTGTGCTGTCGTCTCCGGCCCAGGACGAGATCGTCGTAACCACCGCGAAACCGCGGGGTGCCACTATGTGCGCGGGGTGCCACTATGTGCGGGGCGGGCCCGGGGAGCTGCTCGCGCGTGCCGGTGTGAAGGGGGAAGGGTGAACGAGGCCCTGAAGGAAGTGCTCGACCTGCTCGACCTGGAGCAGCTCGAGCAAGACATGTTCCGCGGCCGGAGCCCCGAGGAGCGCATCCAGCGCGTCTTCGGCGGGCAGGTCGCCGCGCAGGCCCTCGTCGCCGCCGGCCGCACCGTGCCGCCCGGCAAGAACGTCCACTCGCTGCACGCCTACTTCATCCGGCCGGGTGACCCCGCCATCCCGATCGTCTACGACGTGGAGCGCGTCCGCGACGGCCGGTCGTTCACCACCCGGCGGGTGGTGGCGATCCAGCACGGCAAGGCGATCTTCACGATGTCGGCCTCGTTCCACGTCGACGAGCCCGGCATCGAGCACCAGGCGTCGATCATGCCCGCCGTGCCCGCTCCCGAGAGCCTGCCCACCTTCCAGGAGCAGATGCTCGCGCTCGTCGGCGAGGAGCACGAGATGCGCGAGTGGCTGTCCCGGCCGCGCCCGGTCGACGCCCGCTACGTCTCGCCGCTGGTCTGGGAGGCGCACCTCGACCCCGACCTGCGCAGCGCCGAGACCAACGTGTGGTTCCGCTACGACGCCGAGCTGCCCGACGACCCGCTGCTGCACGTCGTGCTGGGCGCCTACGCCTCCGACTACACGCTGGTCGACACGATCCTGCTCGCCCACGGGCTGGCCTGGGGCACCAGCGACATCATGGGCGCCTCGCTCGACCACGCCATCTGGTTCCACCGGCCGTTCAGGGCCGACGAGTGGCTGCTCTACGCGCAGCAGTCGCCGTGGGCCGGCGGCGCCAGGGGGCTGGCGCGCGGGGAAATGTACAACGCCTCCGGTGAACTCGTGGTGTCCGTGGTTCAGGAGGCCATGATCCGCACGAGATTGTCACAAAATCGCAGGTAGAAAATACGTTGCCCAATCCCCGGATCCCGGTTTAGGGTCTTGGACAAGCGAGTCGGGCGTCCCTGCCCGACGATCCCAGAGCGGAGGTGAGTCCCGGTGATCAGCATCAACACGACGCAGGCCACGAAGTGGCTCGCTTTCGCATGCCGTGACTCGGTGAGGCTCGTCGATGGGCCGGCCAAGCTGCGGCAGGACGAGTCTGCCCGTCGCCAGGAGTCCCCGATGTACGCGCGCGCCCACCGCGGCGGCGTCGTCCCGAGCGCTCCCGTCTTCGGTGCCGCCTCTCTGGGCGTTCCTGCCTACGCCGCAGGCGCCGAAGTGCCGACCCAGCCGATTGCCAAGCGTGGAGTGGGTCCGCAACCCTGGAGGGATGCTCCGGTCATAACCTGACCGGCACACAGCAGCCCCCAGGCCGCGGATCCGCAATCAGGATCCGCGGCCTCTTTGTTTGTCCGTGATCCCGATCACCCACGAGGTGTGTCAGACCCAAACAAGGTTCGATCAAAGGAGAAAGCTGATGGGGGCGAAGACGATCATGGACCTGATCGACGAAGCCGAGATCCCCTGTCGTACCGACCCTGACCTGTGGTTCGCCGAGTCGCCGGAGGACGTCGAGTTCGCCAAGGCGCTCTGCACCGGGTGCCCGATCCAGAAGGCCTGCCTCGACCGCGCGCTCGAGCGCGAGGAGCCGTGGGGCGTCTGGGGTGGCGAGCTCATCCTCCGCGGGACCATCGTGCCCCGCAAGCGTCCGCGTGGCCGCCCGCGTAAGCACCCCGTCGCGGCCTGAACCACCGATCCAGCAGTAACCACCAGAAAGAGGAAATCCGATGAACCTGGTCCCGACGAGCGGCGACTTCTCGGCCCCGTATCTCTACCATGAACTGGTCAACGACCGAATACGGACCCTCCACCGCGAGGCGGAGGAGCACCGCGTGGCCACCCGCATCGCCCGCGTCCGCAAGGCCCGACGCGGCGTACGGCGCGCCAACGAACGCCTCAACAGAGCGTTGAGCCTGGTGCTATGACCGGGGAGATCCTGCCGCCGGCGCAGGATCTCCCACCCGAGAATCCCCGACCCGCGCGGAACGACGGTTCCGCGCGGGTCTCCGCATTTCCGTACGGCTCCCGCGGGCTCGCACGCCCGGAGGTACGGTCCGCAGACTGTCGTGTCCCGGCGTACAACTGTTCCGCAGGTCATCATTTCGTACGTTTCCCACGAGGTCTTGACGTGGAAGGGCGCCGACGTCTTCTACGCGGGCTGACCGGCCGGCCTGCCCAGAGGATCACCTGGGCTGTCGGCCGCGCAAAGACGGGCGGCCATCCAGGCGACCCCCGCCGCCGCGACGACCAGCCCGCCGAGGTAGGCCCACTCAGGCACGACCCCACGCAACGACCCGGGCACCATCCCCACGGCATAGAACACCACCGCGACGACCGGAAGCGCCCCCGACCGGATGGCCGCCACGCCGAACAGCAGCACCCCCGACATCAACACCACCGAGGTCACCAGGAACGCCATCCCCGTCCCACCGGCCAGCAGGCTCTTCACCGTCGCACCGGGAAGCGCCGGGAAGACGAAGTGCAGCGCGTACTCGACGGCGAACGCCCCGGCCAGCCCGGCGGCGTTGAGCACGTATCCAGCCAGCCCGAGCCCGCCCGCCCGGCTCCGGATGAGCAGATAGAGCCCCGTGATCGCGAACAACCCGGACAACGCCGCGAACGGCGCGACCGCGTGCGTGACCGCCGTCTCGGGCACCAGCCCGCCCCGCCGGAACACATTGAAGACCAGCAGCACGGCGCACGCATAACCGGCGATCCCGGCCATCCGATAGAGACCCATCCGGATCCCACCTCTCCTCGGCGTCGATGAGCGATTGCCGCCATCATCGGCTTGCTGACCCGCCAAGCAGAGCCCCCGAAGGCTTCCGTAAGAACCACGAAAGACTCCAGCACAATCAGAAAATCACCGCCTGCCCACCCAGGACCCTTCGCGCCCAGGACCCTTCGCGCCCAGGACCCTTCGCGCCCAGGACCCTTCGCACCCAGGACCTCTCGCACCCAGGGCCTCTCGCACCCAGGGCCTCTCGCACCCAGGACCCCCGCGCGCGGGGCTCCGCATCCAGGACCCGCCAGGACCCGCCCCGCATCCAGGACCGCCCCGCATCCAGGCCCCGCACGCACCCAGGATGCAGCAGACACCCCTGAGCGGAAGCCCGCCCGGGGGACGATGTGGAGTACGCGCACCGTACGCCCAGAACCCGAGAACCCCACATCCAATCGGGAACCAAGCTCCTGAACATTCGATCGCCGGTGGCAACCGGGGACGCCGGGGCCCTCGGGTTAGCGGTCACCTGAGACGCGAGACACTCGATCGGTGGAGACCCAAGACGCGGGGCACTAGATCAACAGGACCGCGAAGAACTCCCTCTCGACCAGGGCCCTCCCCACGCGTTCACCCACAAGGACCAGGGCAGGCGCACCCAGGCAGGCGTCGATACCCATGCTGACACCGGGGAGCGGCAACCCATCAGATGGCGGCAAGGTGGTGTCGGGGCTGGGCAACCCGAAAGGACTCGATGACGACCGCCGTCAGGCGGGACCAGGTGCCGCCAAGGAGCCGGGCAACCCGGAAGGCCTCAACGCCAACCCCCGTCAGGTGGTGGCGAGGGCCTTGTCTTCCGGGTCGATGGTGTCGTCGGAGAAGCCGGGGACCCAGCGGATCACCTCGTCGCGGAAGCGCGCCGTCGTGCCGAGCTGGCAGAGAACGCCGATGCCCGCGATGTGGACCCGGTGGATGAGCACGTACGAGGGTGGCAGGTTGAGCTGGCGGACCACGTTGCCCGGCCGCAGGTCGGTCACCGAGGCGGCCTGCGCCTGCAGCCATTCGCGGCTGAAGGTGAACTCCTCCACGGCCGTCGGCTCCACGTAGGGAGCGAGGAAGGCGCGCAGGGCGTCGGGGTCGACCTCGATGCCGGGCCGGATGAACCCCTCCTCGCGCAACCCGGCGATCACGGTGTCCATGTCACCCTGGTTGAAGATGCGGGTGAGCTGGCCGAACGCCACGGGGTAGCCGCCCCGGTTGACCGCGCCGAAGTCGAGGACGCCGAGTTTGCCGTTGGGCAGCATGCGGAAGTTGCCCGGGTGGGGGTCGGCGTGCAGCATGGCGACCCTGGCGGGGGAGCAGAACAGGAAGCGCACGAACAGCAGCCCGGCCCGGTCGCGCTCCTCCTTCGAGCCCTCGGTGATGACGCGCGACAGCGGGACGCCGTCCATCCACTCGGTGACCAGCACGGTCTCGTTGGCGGCGATGACGTCGGGCACGTGGAAGTCGGGGTCGTCGTGGAACTCCAGCGCGAACGCGTGCTGCGCCTCGGCCTCGCGGAGATAGTCGAGCTCCTCGGCGATCCGCTCACGCAACTCGGCGAGCACCGACTTGATGTCGAGGCCAGGCATGAGCACCCCGAACAGCTTGCCGAGCCTGGCGAGCTGGGTGAAGTCGCCGAGCAGGGCCTTCCCGGCGCCGGGGTACTGGATCTTGACCGCGGCCTCGCGGCCGTCGTGCCACACGGCGCGGTGGACCTGGCCGATGGAGGCGGCGGCGGTCGGCTCGTCGTCGAACGACTGGAAGTGATCGCGCCAGTCGTCGCCGAGCTGGTCGGCCAGCACCTTGTGGACCGTGGCGACGGGCAGCGGGGGCGCCGCGTCCTGCAGCTTGGTCAGCGTCGCGCGGTAGGGGGCGACGATCTCGGGAGGCAGGGCGGCCTCGAAGATGGACAACGCCTGGCCGAGCTTCATCGCCCCGCCCTTGAGCTCGCCCAGCACCTTGAAGATCTGTTCGGCGGTGCGCTGCTGGATCTCCTCGGCCACCATCTCCGCGGACTTGCCGCCGATGCGCTTGCCCAGCCCGAGCGCGGTGCGTCCGGCGAATCCGAGGGGCAGGGTGGCCAGCTTGGCGGAGCGCGTCACAGCGCGGCGAGGAAGATCGCTCATCCTGATCTGCGGAATCTCTGCCGAGATGCCGCTTCCCCCCTTCGGCGGTCGTTACCTGTGCAGGTCACTCGCAGGTAGCTGACATGACCATTGTTAGCGGATATGGATTGGTTCGTATACAACGACATTGCGCGTGGATTGCCCAAGACCGGTACTTCCAGTGTCGATCAGGCGATATGTCGGTTGTGCCGTTCATCACAGCAGAGGCGTGTCCGTCGAGGTAGTCGAGGGCATGACCGGTCACCGAGGCGGCGACCGAGGCCGCCAGGGCGGCGTCGCAGGCGATCTCCCCTGGGGGATAGCCGCCGAGTCTGGCGGTGACGATCGGCCAGGCCGGATCGTGATCTCGTCGGGTCAAGTCTAGGCAGTGCAAACAGGCGGTTTGTCCAGGTATAACGAGCGGACCCGTGAATCCATGCCCTTCGAACGCGGATCCGAGCAGATGCGGGATCCCCAGCGCCGTCAACTCGTTGACCAACACCATGTCGAGCGGCCGTACGGGGGTGAGGATCACCAGGTCGGGCCGGTCGGTCCCGTCGCCCAAGTACGGCCCACCCGCCAGCACTTCCACCGTCACCCGTTCGCCCCCGGCGCGACCCCGTCTCCCCACCCGTCCCGCCGCTTCTGCCCGCCTCGCCTCTTCCGCCGGTCGCGCCTGCCCTGTCCGCCCAGTCGTTCCTGCCCGCCTCGCTCCTTCCGCCGGTCGCGCCAGTCCTGCCCGCCCTGCCTGCCCTGTCCGCTCCGCCGTATCGCCGTCGCCGAACTGGGCCTGCCGCCCTGCGGCACCCCCACCGGACTGAGCCTGCCGTCCCGTTGTACGACCGCCGGAGTGCGCTCGCCGCCCCGCGGCAGCGCTGCCGGATGGAGCCTGCCCCGAGGCAGCGCTGCCGGGGCGCCCTTGCTGCCCCGCCACACTGCCGTCGGGTTGATCCGGCCGCCCCGCCGCATCACCGCCGGGCCGGGTCGCCCGTCCGACCACATCCCTGCCAGGCTGAGGCAGCGGCCCCGACACAACACCCCCCGGAGGGGACAGCCGCCCCGCCACCACAGCCGCGCCCTCCTCCCGAGTCATCCCGACCTCGGCCCACGTCAGACCGCCCGGCGTCAGGTCGCGCGGCCGGGTGGGCTCGGGGTCGAACACCCGGATGCGGCCCACGCCCGCCGCTGCCAGCAGCGCCACCACCTGAGCCCCCACGCGCCCCGCCCCGTACACCCGCACACGCGAGCCCGCACGCCGCCGCAGCGTCTCGCGCCCGGCGCCGGCGGCGGACCCGGCGAGGTCCATCGCGTCGAGGTCGGGCCGCATCCGGTCGAGCGCCGCCAGGGGCAGCGGGACCGCCGGACCGCCCGCGTCGTCGAGCACGCCGGACCGGGCCAGCCGGTCGAGCAGGGCGCGGGCGGAGGACTCCGGCACCCCCGCCGAGCGTGCCTCGCGCAACGCCCCGGCCAGGTCACGGCTGCCGTCGAGGCCGCCGAGCCACCGGCGGGCGGCCCGGCTGAGCCCGGTCAGGACGACGGCCCGCCGCGGATGGGCGCCGAGCTGGACGGTCTGCTCGTCGCGGTCGACGAGGGGGAGGGCGGGATGCAGACGTGGCCTCATGGCCCGAAGATTTGCACGGGCATTCAAGATCCCGCACCCCAAAGCCCGCCCCTGTGGATAACCTGCCAGGTCCCAGCCCCTCTTGTGGATGGACGGAAACACCCGTTAAACCTTAAAGATTGGGTAAACCAGGACCCTGAGAACGATCATCCCCAAAGCTCTTGACCAGGAGTCACCATCTTCTTGAAGCAACGCTCAGAACGGGCCTTCCGGCGTGCCGCCGTCATCGCGATCAGGAAACCGCGCGTGCCCAAATTCACCGGCTCTTAATCATCTGACCAGCAGAAACATGTCTCGCCCTCTGGGGAATTCCGTTCGTGTCGGCTACCGTGCATATGTGCCCCCCGAGACAGTCGAGGTCCGTCGCAGTTCTCGTCGCCGGCGTACGGTCTCCGCTTACCGCGACGGCGACAAAACGATCGTGCTCCTGCCCGCCTGGCTCAGCGGCGAGGACGCGGATGAATGGGTGAGCCGGATGCTCGATCGGCTCGCGGCCAAGGAGCGCAAACGGCGGCCGACCGACGAGGCGCTGCTGGAGCGGGCGAAAGAGCTGTCCGCGAAGTACCTCGACGGCAAAGCCCGGCCCGCGAGCGTGCGGTGGGTGGACAACCAGCAGCACCGGTGGGGGTCGTGCACACCCGAGACCGGCACCATCCGGATCTCGACCCGGCTCAAGGGCCTGCCCGAATGGGTGATCAACTACGTCATCGTGCACGAGCTGGTCCACCTGCTCGTGCCCAGCCACGGCCCGCGGTTCTGGGGCCTGGTGGAGCGTTATCCCAAGGCCGAGCGCGCCCGCGGCTACTTGGAGGGCTTCTCCGCCGCCGCCCAGAGCGCCCCGGAGGAGTGTTGACGCGCACTGTCGCGGTTCTCGTACGGGAGAGCATGGCGCGGTCCGCGCCCCGAGGCGTCGACCCGGGCCGCTGGCTGGAGGCGATCGCGGAAGACACGTACGAGATGGTCGCCGGTCTGGAGCTGGTCACCCCCGTTCTCGCGACGAGCGTCACCGGCCTGGACGAGATCGTCTGGCCCGGCACCGAGATCATCGAGATCGGCGAGGACGAACCGGTCAAGGACGTGCTCAAACGGTTGAAGGGCGAGCAGGCCGCGCTCGTCGCCGCCGACGCGCCCGACCTGCCTCCGCTGCTGATCGGCAAGCTCTTCCGCGAGCTGGGACGCGCGCAGATCACCGTCAGCCCCGCCGAAGGGGGCGGCGCCGTCGCGCTCGCCTGTCACCTGCCGCCGCCCGGCTGGGCCGACCCCGACCTGGACGAACCCGACCTGGTGGCGACGCTGCGCGCGCAGGCGCCCGGCCGCCGGATGGTGGCGACCACGCCGGGCTGGCACCGCCTGCGTCACCCCGAGGACGCCGAGCGCCTCGACCACGGCCTCGAAGGCTGGGAGAGCACCCGCGCCCTGCTCACGGCACGCTGAGCTCCGCGAACACCGCCCAAGCACCCGCGCCCTGCTCACGGCACGCTGAGCTCCGCGAACACCGCCCGGTGGTCGGTGCCCGGGACGTCGTGGACGCTGACCGCCTTGACCCCGGCCCGTCCGTCGACCAGCACGTGGTCGATCGTGATGATCGGCGGGATCCGCCTGTTGGCCGGCCAGGTCGGGATCAGGCCCGCGCCCACCTGGTCGGCGGCGTCCTTGTAGCCGCGGGCCAGCAGCCGGCGCATCGGCGTGTGGTCGAGCGAGGCGTTGAAGTCGCCGGCCAGGATGCGCACCGGCCCGTCGGACGTGCCGGGCAGCGCCTCCAGGGCGGTCTGCCAGGCCCCGGCGTGCCGCCCGATCGGCGGCACCGGGTGCACGTCGTAGAACTCCACCGGCGCCCCGCCGGGCAGCGCCAGCCTGGCCACCGGCATGTTGTGGCCCTCCAGCTCGGGTAGCGCGTCGGGCAGCGGCTCCATGGGATGGCGGGAGAAGATGCCGCTGCCGCTCGCGTTCCATTCGGCCATCAGCACGCGGTGCGGCATGAGTTCCTTCAGCCCGGCCGAGTCCAGCTCGTCGACCGCCCCGGGCGTCAGCTCCTGCGTGTTGAGCACGTCCGGACGCAGCTCCCGTACGAGGTCCATGACCGCCCGCGCGTCAGCCCTGCCGAACAGCAGGTTGACGGTCAGCACCCGGAACGGCCTGCCCTCCGTCGCCTCCGCCACGCCGAGCGTCCGCGGCAGGACGCTGAACCCGAGCATGGTGCTGGTCAGCAGCGCGACCGCGGCGGCGGCCCGCCGCCGGCCGAGTGCGGCGATCATCAGCGGGATCAGCGAGCCCGCGGCCGCGTACGGGGTCGCGGTCATGATCTGGGTGGGGATCGCTCCCCGTTCGAGCCCCGCCAGCCTCGTCACCGCCCACGCCGCGAACGGCGTCACGGCCAGCCACGTCAGCGCGGTCCCGGTGCGCCCGCTGCGCCTGCGGCGCGCGGGCGTGACGATCGTCCCTCCGACGGGACTCTCGGCGGACACGCCCACCGGTACCTCCTTCGAAACCGTACGAACCTTCAGCGGCGACCGCGTGAGGAAGCCCCGCTCACCGGCGGACGGCGACCACGGACGGAAGCCCTACGACGGTGACCCGCTCATCGGCCCGCGGCGCCGCGGTCGTGCGGTGTGAGGGCGTCGGCCAGCGCCGCGCGCCCCCGGGCCGCGAGGCGCCGGGTGGCCTCGTCGGACAGCTCCGGGATCTCCTCCACCGGGAACCAGCGCAGATCCAGCGACTCCTCGCTGATCACCGCCTCGGCCCCCTCGGGCGCCACGGCCGCGTACTCGACGTCGAGATGCCAGCTGTGCGGCGGATGGCACCACACCCGGTGGCGGTCCAGCGCCAGCGGGCCGGGCAGGAGCTGCAAGCCCGCGATGCCGGACTCCTCCACGGCCTCGCGCAGCGCCACCCCGGCCAGCGTGGTGTCGGAGGGCTCGCAGTGGCCGCCCATCGGCAGCCACATCCCCGCCTTGGGGTGCAGGGTGAGCAGCACCCGGGCGCCGTCGTGCGACAGCACGGCCGTGGTGGCCGTCAGGTGGCCGGGAACGCACGCGCGCAGCATCGCGTCGTCGTGGGCCGCCAGATGGTCGAGGAACTCGGCGCGCAGCCGCTCCTCCCCGGCGGTCGGGGCGGTCCACGCGGTGAGCACGGCCACCGCGTCGTCGTGCAGGCTCAACTCCGGTCGTCCCCGTCGTCCGGCTTGGGCTCCAGCTGAGAGATGTCCCACTCGCTCTCGCCGCGGACGAACGCCTCGGGATCGTCCAGGTCGTCGGCCGTCGGCATGAGGTCGGGGTGGGACCAGAGCGCGTCACGGCCGTCGACGCCGCGCGCCTCCTTGACCACCTGCCACAGCTTGGCCGCCTCGCGCAGCCTGCGCGGGCGCAGCTCCAGGCCGACGAGCGTGCCGAAGGTCAGCTCGGCGGGCCCGCCCGTCGCGCGGCGGCGCCGGACGTTCTCCGCCAGCGCGACCGCGGACGGCAGCTTGCCCTCGGCGGCGGCGTCGACCACCGTGGCCACCCAGCCTTCGACCAGGGCCAGCATCGTCTCCAGGCGGGCCAGCGCGGCCTTCTGCCGCTCCGTCTCCTCCGGCTTGAGCAGCGCGCCGCCGCTCAGCGCCTCCTGGAGCGCCTGGGGGTTGTTGATGTCGAGCCCGCGGATCTGCTCCTCAAGGGCGGAGGTGTCGACCGTGATGCCCTTGGCGTACTCCTCGACGGCCCCGAGCAGGTGGCCGCGCAGCCACGGCACGTGCTGGAACAGCCGGTGGTGAGCCGCCTCGCGCAGCGCCAGATAGAGCCTGATCTCGTCGGCGGGGTGTTCGAGGCCGGAGCTGAAGGAGGCGACGCCGCCGGGCAGCAGCGCGGCCGTGTCGGACAGCGGCAGGCCGATGTCGGTGGTGCCGATGACCTCCCGCGCCAGCGAGCCGATGGCCTGGCCGATCTGCTGGCCGACCATCATGCCGCCCATCTGCTTGAGCATGCCCATCAGCGGCCCGGCCATCTGCTGGGCCTCGGGCGGCAGGCCGGACCCGCCGAGGGCGCCGCCCATGGTCTCGACCATGCGTTCGGCGATCGGCTCGGCCAGCTTGCGCCAGACCGGGATCGTGTTCTCGATCCACTCCGACCGGCTCCACGCCTGCGGGTTGGACACACCGCTGGGCAGCGTGGTCGCCTCGTTGAGCCACAGGTCGGCCAGGCGGAGCGCCTCGACGATCTGGCGGCGCTCACCTTCCATGACGCTTGGATCACCCTGCGCTACGACGGCGTGACGGGCGATGTTCTTGGCCATGTCCCAGTTGACAGGGCCGGAGCCCTGCGGCGCCGACAGCATGTCGGCGAACTGGCGCATCGCCTGAGCCATCTGCTCAGGGTCGCCGAACATGGCGAACGGGTTTTCGTTGGGGTCGTTTTCGCGACCTGGCAGGTCAGTCACCGCTCTACCTCGTGCAGGATGGAGGAGTCCACATCCGCCACGTTAGTCGTCCTGTGGCGGATCAGTGCAAAGTGAGGACCTGGTGCCTACCTCGAAACGCCCGCGCCGACCCGTCGTAGCCGTCACCGGTGCCGCATCCGGCCTGGGCCGCGAGCTGCTCGCCAGGCTCGTCACCTCGGCGGATTTCCGCAGAGTGGTGGCCATCGACGAGGAGCGCGGCGACGTCCAGGAAGCCACCTGGCGAGTGATCGACGTACGCGATCCGCTCTTGGCGAACCGGATCTCCGACATCGACGTGGTGGTCCATCTGGCCGGTGACTACGCCGTCGACTCCGACCCCGGCGAGCGTCGCGCGTACAACCTGAGAGCCGCCCAGACCGTGCTCACCGCCAGCGCGGCCGCGCGCGTCCGGCGCGTGGTGCTCGTCACGAGCGCGATGGTGTACGGAGCCGCGGCCGACAACGACGTGCCCCTCGCCGAGGACGCCCCGGTGGCGGCCGAGCCCGACACCGGCGTGGTCGGCGACTATCTGGAGATCGAGGCGCTGGTGCGCAGGTCGCTGCGCAGCCATCCCGGCCTGGAGGTCACGGTGCTGCGCCCGGCCGCGGTCGTCGGGCCGGGCGTCGACACGGTGATCACCCGCCACTTCGAGTCGCCGCGGCTGCTGATGGTCAAGGGCTGCGCGCAGCGCTGGCAGTTCTGCCATCTCGACGACCTGCTCTCCGCGCTGGAGCTGGCCGCCAAGGGCGCCGTCACCGGCGTGGCGGCCGTCGGCTGCGACGGCTGGCTGGAGCTGGAGCAGGTCGAGGAGTTGTCCGGGATCAGGCGGTTCGAGCTGCCTGCCGGTCTGACGTTCGGCACCGCCCAGCGGCTTCACCGGCTGGGCGTCACGCCCGCGCCGGCCACCGACCTCCACTACGTCGTCTACCCGTGGGTGGTCGACTGCGCCGGCCTGCGCGAGGCCGGGTGGAATCCGTCGTGGACCAACGAGGCGGCCTTCAAGCAGCTCCTGGAGCTGCGCGAGAACCGCACCACCGTGGTCGGCAGGCGGCTGCCCGTCAAGGAGGCCACGCTCACCGCGGCCGGCGCCACCGTCGCCGTCATCGGCACCGCCGCGATCGTCCGTCAGGTGCGCAAGAAGCGCCGCCAGTGAGAAATCTGTAGGCTCTTTACGTGGACGTCATCCGGTTGCTCGCCATTCGTGACACCTCGCTCTCCGTCGACGAGGTGCTGGCCGCGGTGGGCGACCATGCCGCCGGCGGCACGACCGTGTTCGTGGGCACCGTCCGGGAGCAAGATCATGGCAAGCCCGTGACCAAGCTTTCCTACTCCGCCCACCCGTCCGCCGAGCGCGAACTCCGCGCCGTGGCCGAGAAGGTGGCCTCCGACTTCCCAGTGACCGCGCTCGCCGCCGTCCACCGGGTCGGCGACCTGGCGCTCGGCGACACGGCGGTGATCGTGGCCGTGGCCTGCCCCCACCGCGACGAGGCGTTCAAGGCCGCGCGCCGGCTGATCGACGACCTCAAGTCCCAGGTGCCGATCTGGAAACACCAGGAGTTCGCCGACGGGTCGACCGAGTGGGTCGGCGCCTGCGAATAAGCTCGGATCCATGTCGCGACGTGCCTTGACCCTGCTGGTTTCGGGCTTCCTCGTGCTCGCGCTCGGCATCGTCGGCGCGGTCGTGGACGTCCCGTACGTCGTGCTGAGTCCCGGCCCCACGGAGAACACCATCGGCGAGATCGACAAGCAGCCGGTGATCAAGATAACCGGGCGCCAGACCTATCCGACCAGCGGCGCGCTCCGGCTCGTCACCGTGGCCTATCAAGGCGGCCCCACCTCACAGATCGACCTGCTCACCGCGCTGCGCGGCTGGATCGACCCCACCATCGCCGTGGTGCCGCAGGAGACCATCTTCGCCCCCGACCGCAGCCAGAAGGAGGTCGAGGAGGAGAACACGATCGAGATGACCAACTCGCAGGACGACGCCACGGCAGCCGCGCTGAACGAGCTGAAGATCCCGTACGAGACCGTCATCACGGTCGCCTCCACCATGAAGGGCAAGCCCGCCGACGGCAAGATCCAGAAGGGCGACCGGATCATCTCCGTCGACGGCAAGCCGGTCACCAAGACCGACGAGGTCGGCGAGGCGGTGCGGGCGCGCAAGCCGGGCGATCAGGTGACGTTCGGCGTCACCAGGGGCGGGCAGGAGCTCGACGTCACCCTGTCGACCGTGGCCGCCGGGGGAGAGCCGATCGTCGGCATCAACATGCAGCCGGGCTACAAGTTCCCGTTCGAGGTCGACATCAACGTGGGGGAGGTCGGCGGGCCGAGCGCGGGGCTGATGTTCTCGCTCGGCATCGTGGACAAGCTCACCGAGGGCCAGTTGACCGGGGGCAAGCAGGTCGCCGGCACGGGCACCATCAAGCCCGACGGCAAGGTGGGCCCGATCGGCGGCATCGCCCAGAAGATGGTGGGCGCGCGCAACGCCGGCGCCACGATCTTCCTCACTCCGGCGAACAACTGCGCCGAGGCAATGAAGGCCGTGCCCGACGGGTTGCGGCTGGTCAAGGCCGAGACGCTGCACGGAGCGAAGCTGGCGCTGGAGGCGCTCGTCTCAGGTAAAGGCGAGGTCCCGGCTTGCTCCGGATGAAACTTCCCGCAATCGCCGCGCGTTAGCCGTAGTGGTGACACTGCGGTGTAGGTTGCCAGACACGGACCGTTTCTTCATCACGACGAGGGGTTGGCCTTGAGCTTCCGGACCCCAGGAGCCGGCGGCAGGGCGATGCGCTTGCCCCGCCGACCGCGACTGCTTCTGCCTGTCGCGATCGCACTCGTGGCGATTGTGGCGCTTTTCTTCCTATTTTCCGGGATTTATACCGACTATCTATGGTTTGACGCGGTCGACTACACGCGGGTCTTCTCCAGTGTGCTGCTGACCCAGATCGTCCTGTTCATCATCGGGGCGGCCCTCATGGCCGGCATCGTCGGCGGCAACATGCTGCTCGCCTTCCGGACCCGGCCGCTGTTCGGGCCCGCGGTCTTCGGCGGCGGGGGCAGCGGCGCCGACCGCTACCGCCAGGCACTCGACCCGCACCGCAAGCTGATCTTCATCGTCGGCATGGCGCTGCTCGCGCTCTTCGCGGGCTCCTCGACCGCCGGCCAGTGGCCGACCTGGATCGAGTTCGCCAACGGCCAGCCGTTCGGCACGACCGACGCCGAGTTCAAGCTCGACGTCTCGTTCTTCATGTTCGAGCTCCCGTTCATCAGGATGGTGCTCAACTTCCTGTTCACCGCCGTGATCATCTCGATCATCCTGGCGGCGATCACTCACTACCTGTACGGCGGGTTCCGGCTCCAGTCGCCCGGCGTGCACGCCTCCAAGGCCGCGCGCGTCCACCTGTCGGTGCTGCTCGGCGTCTTCGTCCTGCTCAAGGCCATCGCCTACTGGTACGACCGGTTCGACCTGGTCTTCTCCGAGCGGGGCTTCGTGCACGGCGCCTCCTACACCGACATCAACGCGGTGCTGCCCGCCAAGAACATCCTCGCGATCATCGCCCTGATCTGCGCCGTGCTGTTCTTCGCCGGAGTCATCCGGCCCGGCGGCATGCTGCCCGGTGTCTCGTTCGGCCTGCTCGCGCTCTCGGCGGTGCTGATCGGCGGCGTCTACCCGATGCTCGTCGAGCAGTTCCAGGTCAGGCCCAACCAGCAGGGCAAGGAGTCGCCCTACATCGCCCGCAACATCGAGGCCACCCGGCTGGCCTACAACGTGGCCGATGCGAAGGTCGAGCCCTACAGCGCCGAGGCCGACCCCACCAAGGTCCAGGCCAACGCCGCGGGCGACGCCTCGGTGACCGGCGTCCGGCTGCTCGACCCCGGCCTGGTGTCCGCGACCTACGAGCAGACCCAGCGCATCAGGGGCTTCTACGAGTTCGCCGACCAGCTCGACGTCGACCGCTACCCCGACGCCGACGGCAAGCTCACCGACCACATCGTGGCCGTGCGCGAGCTGAGCGGCCCGCCGGAGGGCCAGAACAACTGGATCAACCGCCACCTGGTCTACACCCACGGCTACGGCTTCGTCGCCGCGCCGGGCAACCAGGTCGACTCCAGCGGTCTGCCGGCCTACGACGCCAAGGACATGCCGGTCACCGGCTCCCTGGCGGAGCGCACCGGCCTCAAGGAGTCGCGCATCTACTTCGGCGAGACCACCGGCTCCGACTACGTGATCGCCGGCGGCAACCCCGAGCGCCCGCAGGAGCTCGACTACCCGGAGACCGGCGGCACCGGCCAGAAGAACACCACCTACACCGGCAAGGGCGGAGTCCCGGTCGGCTCGTTCCTCAACAGGTTGTTCTACGCCGCCAAGTACAGCGAGGTGAACATCCTGCTGTCCGGCGACGTCAACGACAACTCCAAGATCCTGTACGAGCGCAGCCCCCGTGACCGGATCGCCAAGGTGGCCCCGTTCCTGACGCTCGACTCCGACCCCTATCCCGCGATCATCGACGGGCGGGTCACCTGGATCGTCGACGGCTACACCACGTCCAACGCCTACCCGTACTCGCAGAGCGAGAGCCTGCAGGACATGACCCGCGACACGGCCACCGACCGGTCCCGGGTGATCGCCCAGCAGCCGCAGGACAAGATCAACTACATCCGCAACTCGGTCAAGGCCACGGTCGACGCCTACGACGGCACCGTCACGCTCTACGCCTGGGACCCCAACGACCCGGTGCTCAAGACCTGGAGCAGCGCGTTCCCCGGGATCATCCAGCCGAAGACCGCGATGAGCGAGAGCCTGCTCGCGCACGTGCGCTACCCCGAAGACCTGTTCAAGGTGCAGCGCTACACCCTGTCGCGCTACCACATCACCGACGCCGCGGCCTTCTACAGCGGCCAGGACTTCTGGAACGTCCCGAACGACCCGTCGCAGGGCGACCAGAACGTCAAGCAGCCGCCCTACTACCTGACCACGACGATGCCGGGCGGCGAGCCGACGTTCTCGCTCACCACCACGTTCGTGCCGAGGCAGGGCCCCAACCTGGCGGCGTTCATGGCCGTCGACTCCACGGCGGGCGACGGCTACGGCAAGCTGCGCATCCTGCGCATGCCGTCCAACACCCCGATCCCCGGCCCCGGCCAGGCGCAGAACGCCTTCCAGAGCCGGTTCGCGGGTGAGCTCAACCTGCTGGGCGTCGGCGCCTCCTCGGTCCGCTACGGCAACCTGCTGACGCTGCCGTACGCGGGCGGGCTCGTCTACGTCGAGCCCGTCTACATCCAGGTCGCGGCGGGCGGCGGCCAGGAGCCGTACCCGATCCTGCAGCGCGTCCTGGTCTCCTTCGGCAGTGAGATCGGCGTCGCCCGGACCCTCAACGAGGCGCTGGGCCAGGTCTTCGGCACCGAGGACACACAGAACGACCAGCAGCAACAGCAGCCCAACCAGGAAAACCAACAGCAGCAGCAACAGGGCACCTCTGCCCTGCAGGCGGCGATCGGCGAGGCCCAGAAGGCCTACGACGACGCCACCAAGGCCCTGCAGAGCGACCCGCCCAACTGGGAGGAGTTCGGCAAGGCCCAGCAGCGCCTGGACGAGGCCCTGGAGAAGCTCCGCACCGCCGGGGTCACCCCGTCGGTCTCGCCCACCCCCGCCCCGACCGGGTCCCCGGCACCGAGCCCCAGCGGGTCACCCAGCCCGACCGGGTCACCGGCGCCGTCGCCGAGCCAGTCACCGGCGGGAGGGTCTTAGCCCGTCGATTTGCGCAAGCCCCGTGTCAGGGATAGTCTTTAGACACACACCGACGCGGGGTGGAGCAGTTCGGTAGCTCGCTGGGCTCATAACCCAGAGGTCGCAGGTTCAAATCCTGCCCCCGCTACAAAGAGGAAACGCCCTCCGGGATCATCCCGGAGGGCGTTTCGTATGTCGGGCCTCAGACGCCGACCGGTCACGAATGAAGAAGCGCCGGGCACGGGGTCTTCGTACCGTGAGTCGTATGTGCATGTTTCCGCATCTGCGCGCGAATTCCGACCTGAACGACCACGTCCGCGACGACGACCTGGCCGACCAGCTCGGCCGCGACCTCCCGATGGTGACCACCGGAGCCGGGGCCGACCGGCCGGACATGGCGCCGGCGCCCTCCAGAGCTGCCTGAAGGGCGCCGCGCCCCCCACGGGTCAGCCCCGGTGGTCGGCGGCCTCCGGCGCGGGGTCGTCGGCCGGCCGGTAGCCGAGCCGCCCGCGGGTCGCGACGAGCACCACGAGCGCGGCCGTGGCGCCCGCGAGCAGGGTCACCCGGGACGCGTGCTCGATGGAGGCGATCGACGGGAACATGTCCTCGTACAGGACCGACATGAAGTTGTTGACGCTGACGTGCAGCAGCATGATCAGCGGCAGGCTCTGGTTGGTCCGGTTGAACACCCAGGTGACGACCACGCTGAAGGCGCAGCAGAAGACGACGAACTCGCCGATCCGCGTCCAGGTGACGTCCGGCCAGCCGCCCCACTCGCTCAGGTAGAGCGGCAGGTGCCAGAGGGCCCACAGCGGGCCGAGGACGAGCGTGCCGCCCAGCGGCCCGTACTTGCGCTGCATGCGGGGCAGGGCGAAGTCACGCCACCCGGGCTCCTCCGCCAGGCCGGTGGTCACCATCTGGATCACCAGGGCCGGCAGGTAGCCCACCAGCAGGGCGGCCGACGGCATGCGGACGTCCCCGTCGGACAGCGCCAGACCGGCGGCGATGATCGCCGCGGGCACGCCGAGGCCCGCCAGGGCGTACCAGCCCCAGTTGACCCGCCAGTTCGTCATCCGCCGGACCCAGCGGCGGATGCCGTCCCTGCCTTCCGTCACCGCCGTCACGATGAACGCGGACAGGATGGGACCGAGATAGGCGCCGGGGAGGACCCCGAGCAACTGCGTGCCGCCGAGCAGTGAGGGGTAGGCGAAGTCCAGCACCCCCAGGCCGGTCGCCGACAGGATGTAGGGCAACCAGGCGATCCAGCTCATCAGGTTGGCCAGGACGAAGAAACTGAGCAGCGGGCGGCGGCTGATGAGGCCCCGGATCCCGGACTGGCCCGGTTCCCGCCGGGGGGCGTCCAGCCGGCTGTTGACTGCCATGACGAGGTCTCCTTGGGGAGTGTTTGACTGACGGCGATCAGCACACCAGTCATGGCCTCGTCAGTCGCTCCCGCGTACGCCCCAAGGCGGAGTACAGCCAGCGGTACCAAGCTGATTTCCGGCTACCCTCTCGTAGTGACACGGGTGGGAAGGGCAGAGGCAGAGCGATGATCGACATCACGGGGGAAGGCGCGCGCCGCAGGACGTTCGCCGTCATCAGCCATCCCGACGCGGGCAAGTCCACGATGACCGAGGCGCTCGCCCTGCACGCCTCGGCGATCACCCAGGCCGGGGCGGTGCACGGCAAGGCCGGCCGGCGCGGCGTCACCTCCGACTGGATGGAGATCGAACGCTCGCGCGGCATCTCCATCACCTCCGCCGCGCTCCGCTTCGACTACCGGGGCCACGTGTTCAACCTCGTCGACACCCCGGGCCACGCCGACTTCTCCGAAGACACCTACCGGGTGCTGGCCGCCGTCGACTGCGCGGTCATGCTCATCGACGCGGCCAAGGGCATGGAGCCGCAGACCATGAAGCTGTTCCAGGTCTGCCGCCACCGCCGCATCCCGGTGATCACGTTCGTCAACAAGTGGGACCGTCCCGGCCGCGACGCGCTGGAGCTGCTCGACGAGATCGAGGAGCGTACCGGCCTGCGCCCCACCCCGGTCACCTGGCCGATCGGCGCGGCCGGTCACTTCCTGGGCGTGGTCGACCGGCCGGCCGAGCGGGCGGTCCGCTACGAGCGCACGCCCGGCGGCGCCACCAAGGCGCTGACCCGCGAGCTGACCGCCGAGCAGGCCGAGGCCGAGCTGGGCGACGACTGGCGGCAGGCCGGCGAGGAGGTCGCGCTGCTGTCGGCCATCGGCGCCGACCACGACCAGAAGACCTTCGAGGCCCACGAGTCGACGCCGGTGCTGTTCGGCGCGGCGCTGTCCAACTTCGGGGTGGCGCGGCTGCTCGACGCGATGGTCGAGCTGGCGCCGCCGCCGGGCCCCCGCCCTGACGTGGCAGGCGCCGACCGCCCGCTGGACGCGCCCTTCTCCGGGCTGGTGTTCAAGGTGCAGGCCAACATGGACCGCGCGCACCGCGACCGGATCGCGTTCGTCCGGGTCTGCTCCGGGCGGTTCGAGCGCGGCATGGTGCTCACCCACGCCGCCACCGGGCGGCCGTTCGCCACCAAGTACGCGCAGAGCGTCTTCGGCCAGGACCGCACCACCCTGGACGAGGCCTTCCCCGGCGACGTGGTGGGCCTGGTCAACGCCGGGGCGCTGCGGCCGGGCGACACGCTCTTCGAAGGCCGGGCGGTGACCTTCCCGCCGATCCCGAGCTTCGCCCCCGAGCACTTCGCGGTCGCCCGGGTCCGCGACTCCGGCAAGGCCAAGCAGTTCCGTCGCGGCATCGACCAGCTCGACGCCGAGGGCGTCATCCAGGTGCTCCGCTCCGACCTGCGCGGCGACCAGGCGCCGGTGCTGGCGGCGGTCGGGCCGATGCAGTTCGAGGTGGTGCAGCACCGCATGGCCGCCGAGTTCGGCGCCGAGATCGGCCTCGACCGGCTCGACTACACGCTGGCCCGGCGCACCGACGCCGCCTCCGCGCCGGCTCTCGACCGGGAACGCGGCTGCGAGGTGCTCACCCGCGCCGGCGACCAGGCGCTGCTGGCGTTGTTCACCGACCAGTGGCGGATGCGCACCATCGCCCGCGACCAGCCCGGCCTGACCCTGGAGCCGCTAATCGCCGACACCAGCCAGGAGCCGCGCTGACCGCCGCTACCCGTTCTCCTCGGCCCAGCGGGCGTACTCCTCGCGGTCGCCGCTCAGCTCCGGCATCCACAGCCCGGCCTCGCGGGGGTCGAGCGCCAGCAGGCCCGGGACGTCCTTGTTCCAGCCGTCGGCCATCTCGGCGACCATCTCGCGAAACTTGACCTCCAGCTTGCGCCGCACGAACAGCAGGCCGACCGCCGCGAACGGCCGCACCCAACCGCGTCCCCGCACGACCACCGTCAGCCCGAGCCGCCACTTCCCGCCTTCGGCCGCCGGGCTGATGCGCAGCTTCGCCTGCCCGTAGTGATGGCGGATCAGCACCGTCGCCGGCGTCTGCCGCCGGCCGCCGGCCACCTGGTCCCACCACTGCCGGCAGTCGAGCTTGGCCGCCCACGACCACCGGTGCAGGCGGCCGGCGGCGTGGTGCGCGCCGCCGGTCGTGACCGACCGCAGCGCGTCGGGGCCGGACAGCTTCACCGTCCAGGCGGTCTTCTCGTCGTCGGCGTGCCAGGTGGTGACGGCCGCGCTCACCTCGCTCGTACGGTCCCATGAGGTGATGACCAGCTCGGTGGTGGTGCCGTTGCCGCCCTCGTCCTGCGCCGGGTCGGTGTGGCGCTGGTAGCGGGCGCCGGCGGTCAGATGGTCGCCTGCGACGAGCGTGACGTCGGCGAGGTCCTCGTCGCCCTGGATCCATCCCTCGTCGTCCAGGGTGAGTTCCTCCGCCTGGTCGAGCAGGGCGCGTACGTAAGCCTCCAGCCAGTCGCGGGGGATCGCCTCGACGACGGCCTGGGCTTCCAATCGGGCCATGCGCATCATGGTCGCCGCCGGGCCGACCCCGTGTCCAGACAAGCCGACGCCCTCCAGGGCTTCTCCCGTGGAGGGCGCCGATCAGGGCATTGGGGGTCCTTACGCCATCAGCACCTCCTGCCGCTGTCGAGGGTGTCTCTCGGAAGTCCCGGTTCGTGAAGAGGTACGGGGGAGCGGGCGGTCAAGTTCACCCGAGATCGCGCGGCCGCGCGGCCCGGCCGCGGGTGGGGTTGACTGGCGTCGGAGGTGAGCGCCGGATGAGCCTGGCTGATCGGCTGCGGCTGTTCGAGCCGATGCTCGACGACCTGATGAGCACGTTCGGGGTGGACCCGGACCCCGGGTTGGAGGACGACGACGACCCGGTCTCCGCCGCCTACCGCCGGTGCGAGGTCAAGCGGCTGCGGCTCGGCCGGGCCTGTGAGGCGGACCCCGAGGGTGTCGGGCGGCACGCGGACGCCCTCCTGCGCGCGATCGTCCACGACCACTGCCCCAGCGGTGACCGCCAGCTCGTCGAGCCGCTCGCCGCGGTGCTGGGCGGCCAGGAGGTGACCGAACGCGTCCTCGACCGTCTGGAGAGGGGTCCGGCCGTCGAACGGCTGGGGGCCGCGATGGCCTACTACTGGTCCTCCATGTCCCGGCACGACCCACCGGGCGAGGAGGCGCGGGCCGCGTACGAGACGAGGTACCGCCACGCCTGCCTGCGCGCGTTCGTCGCGTCGGACGACCCGGCAGACAGCCTCTACTTCTCCTTCCACTTCACGCTCGACCCGGCCGGCTATCCCGACGCGCTGCGCGGAGAGGTCGAGGCGGCCACCCGGATCGCCCGCGCCCACCCCGACCGCTACCGCGGGGGCGAGGCGACCGGATCATGAGCGCCCGGGACGACCGGTAGACCGGCCGGAGGCCGCCCCGGTGCTGTGACCGGACGGCCTCCTGCGGACGGTCAGACCACCAGGTCCGCCGGGCCGGTGAGCATCGTGACGCCGCCGCCGGCGAAGTTGGCCAGGTCGGCCACCGCCTGCTGGCCGACGTCGCTGCCCATGGCCGCGTTGAAGGCGGCCTCGTCCTCGAACGTCAGCACCGCGACCAGGTAGTAGGCCGGGTCCTTGCCCCCGGGCCGGATGGCGGTGTAGGAACGCAGGCCGGGCAGCCGGGCGGCGAGAGGGGCGTGCACCTCGTCGTAGTGCTTGTCGAACGCGGCGGTGCTCTCCGGGTGGTGGTACAGCGCGAGGAGCTGGTACGCCATGACGCCTCCAGATGTCGAGT
This sequence comes from Nonomuraea sp. NPDC048826, assembly GCF_043198225.1. Taxonomy (NCBI): domain Bacteria; kingdom Bacillati; phylum Actinomycetota; class Actinomycetes; order Streptosporangiales; family Streptosporangiaceae; genus Nonomuraea; species Nonomuraea sp. NPDC048826. The sequence goes on from NZ_JBICUQ010000010.1 coordinate 389,749, forward strand.
TGCCTCGATCAAACATCGGCTGGAGGGCGAGCGGTAGTCCCCGCCCGGCGTGTCGCCTGGTGCCGCGATCATGACAAACGGTTGTAAACCTCAGTATGTGGCGAATTAGATATCAAAATCTCAACTTTCGTGATGCCGGGTTGTAGCGCATGATGCTCAGCGGCATAGTGGGGCAAATCACAGCGCGCATTCGTCGCGGGAGTGCTCTGCAGGCACTTGCCGCCCCTCCGGCATCGACTATGCGCAGGCAACGCGCGGATTGGATGAAGCGTATGAGAGCCGCCCCGCCGATCCGTGCCAAGATCCTGCGCATCCTCATCGTGCCGCTGGTCTCGCTGATCGGCTTATGGGGGTACATCGCGTACACCATGGTCAGCGAGACCTCCGGCTTCGCGAACAGCCGCAGTGAGTGGGACGCCATCGGCATCCCGGCCCGCGACCTGATCGCCGAGTTGCAGCAGGAGCGGCAGCTGACCGCCGAGGCGGCCGGCAACACGGCCGGCGACGCCCAGCTCGGCACCCAGCGCCAGCACACCGACCAGGCCGTCGCCCGCATCCGCGACGTGGCCGCCACGGTGACCGGGGACGTCAGCACCCCGCCCGCGTCCGTGCGCGCGCTGCTCGACGAGCTCGACGGACTGCCCAGCCTCCGGGCCGGCGCCGACCTGGAGCAGGTGCCCCCGCTCGCCACGACGGAGAAGTTCGGCACGATCATCACCGCCGCCAACCGCCAGTTCACCGGCGCGGAGAACATCACCGCGGTGTCGTCGTACCGGGTGCTGCGCGGCCTCGGCTACTACGGCGCCGTCGACGAGTACCTGGCGCGGGAGAACGCCATCCTCACGCCGGCGCTGCAGCGCGGCGAGATGACCAGGTCCGAGCACAGCGCGTTCGTCGCCGCGATGGCGGGCCGCCGCATCCAGCTCGCCAACGCCGACCGGGACATGGGCCCCGAACTGCGGGTCTGGCACGAGGATCTGCTGTCGTCGCCCGCGTACCAGCGGTTCGTCACCGCGGAGGACGCCGTCTTCCACTGGAACAAGACCGGCAAGCCGCCGATCCTCGCCGAGTCCTGGCGGCGCGACATCGGCGCGGTGCACGCCACGCTGAGCGGTAACTACACCAAGGAGCTGGCCCGCGCCACCGCCAAGGGCGAGGACCTGGTCCTCGCCGGCCTGCTGCGCATCGTGCTGGTCGTCGGCCTGGGTCTGCTGGCCGTCATCCTGTCGATCGTGCTGTCGTACCGGTTCGGCCGCTCGCTGGTGAACGAGCTGAAGAAGCTGCGCGGCTCGGCCGTCGAGCTGGCCGAGGTGCGGCTGCCCCGGCTGGTCGAACGGCTGCGCCGCGGCGAGGACGTCGACCCGGACGAGACGCCGGAGCTGGAGCGCGCCCGCACCGCGGAGGTGGAGGGCGTGGTGCAGGCGTTCTCGGCCGTGCAGCGCACCGCCGTCGAGGCCGCCGTCGGCCAGGCCACCCTGCGCAAGGGCGTCGGCCAGGTCTTCCTCAACCTGGCCCGGCGCAACCAGGCCCTGCTGCACCGCCAGCTCTCGCTGCTGGACGCGATGGAGCGCAAGGCCGAGGACCCGGACACCCTCGAAGGCCTGTTCAAGCTCGACCACTTCACCACTCGCATGCGCCGCCACGCGGAGAACCTCATCATCCTGTCGGACGCCGCGCCCGCCCGCCGGTGGCGGGACCCGGTGCCCGTCTTCGACGTGGTGCGCAGCGCGGCGCTGGAGGTCGAGGACTACACGCGCGTCACCATCCAGCCGATGTCGGACGGCCCGCTGCTCACGGGCAGCGCGGTGACCGACGTCATCCACCTGGTCGCCGAGCTGCTGGAGAACGCCACCGCCTTCTCGCCGCCCAACACCGGCGTGCAGGTCCGCGGGCTCACCGCCGCCAACGGCTTCGCCCTGGAGATCGAGGACCGGGGCCTCGGCGTGAACCCCGCCACCATGGATGAGCTGAACGCGCAGCTCGCCACCCCGCCCGAGTTCGACCTGGCCCGCAGCGACCGGATGGGCGTCTTCGTGGTGTCCCGGCTGGCCGCGCGGCACGGCATCAAGGTCACGCTCCGCCCGTCCCCGTACGACGGCACGACCGCGATCGTGATGCTGCCGGTGAGCGTGCTCGCCGAACGCGCGCCCGTCCAGCCGCCGCCGCTCGGCTACTCGCTGTTCGAGCCCGGCCGCCCGGTGCCGCCCCCGCCGCCGCGGGAGGTGCGCCCGCCCACCCCGTCGCGGACGCTCACCCCGCCCGCCGGCCCGATCCCGCAACAGGCCAAGGCAGCCGAGCCGGACGACGACCTCGACGGTCTGCCGGTCCGGGTACGCCAGGCACATCTCGCACCACAACTACGGAAAACACGCACAGAGCAGGAGACGGACGTCTCCACCCGCGCCCCCGAGGAACTGTTCAGCCTGATGACCTCCATGCAGGAAGGCTGGCGGCAGGCACGCAGGGAGACGGACGGCGACCGTGACGTGCGCGACGAAAGGGATTCCCATGGCTGACGCGAGATCTGAGCTGAGCTGGCTGCTCGACGACCTGGCCAACCGGGTCGCGGGCGTGCGGCACGCGGTCCTGCTGTCCGCCGACGGCCTCACCATGGGCGGCTCCCAGGGGCTGACCAGGGAGGACACCGAGCACCTCGCGGCGATCGCGGCAGGCAGCCACAGCCTGGCGATGGGCGCGGGCCGGCACTTCGGGATGGGCGGCGTCCGCCAGACGATCATCGAGCTGGAAGGCGGCTTCCTGTTCGTCACCGCCGCAGGTCAGGGCGCCCGGCTGGCGGTGCTGGCCGCCGGCGACGCCGAACTGGGTCTGATCACGTACGAGATGGCCCTGCTCGTCCGGCGCGTGGGCGAGCACCTGACCGCGCTGCCGAGAGGCGCGGCCCCCGCGCCGGTGTGGAACGGGATGACACCGTGACAGAAGACGATCCAGGGCCTCTGATCAGGCTGTACGGGCTCACGGGCGGCCGGGCGCGGCCCCAGGGCGAGGCGTTCGACCTGGTGGCCATCGTCGCCACGGTCCGCCTGCCCCAGGAACCGTCCGTGCTCAACCCGGAGCATCACACGATCCTGCACGTCTGCCGCAGACCGACCCCCGTGGCCGACGTCGCGGCCGGCCTCGGCCTGCCGCTCAACGTCACCCGCGTGCTGCTCGGAGACCTCCGCCGCGAGGGACTCGTGAGCATCACCCCGCCGAAGCCCGCCAACCAGTCGATCGACGAACGTACTTACAGGGATGTACTGCATGGAATTCGCAGGCTTTGATCGCCCCCGGCCATCCGGAGGGACGCTCACCGCGACCGCCCTGAAGATCCTGGTGGCCGGCGGCTTCGGCGTGGGCAAGACGACCATGGTCGGCACGATCAGCGAGATCCGCCCCCTGCACACCGAGGAGCTCCTCAGCGACCGCGGCGTGGGCGTGGACGACGTGTCCGGGGTGGAACGCAAGGTCGCCACCACGGTGGCGCTCGACTTCGGCCGCATCACCATCCGCCAGGACCTGTGGCTCTACCTGTTCGGCACGCCCGGCCAGGACCGGTTCTGGTTCATGTGGGACGAACTCGCGCTCGGCGCGCTGGGCGCCGTCGTGCTCGCCGACACCCGGAGACTGGCCGACTGCTTCCCCGCCGTCGACTACTTCGAACAGCTCAAGCTGCCCTTCGTGGTCGCGGTGAACTGCTTCGACGGGGCCCGCCGGCACGATCCTGGGAAGGTGCGGCGGGCCGTCGGGTTGGACGAGAAGACTCCTGTCGTCATGTGCGACGCGCGCAACCGGTCCTCGGTCAAGGACGTGCTGACCACGCTCGTCACGCATGCGATGGAGACCCGCTAGCGAGTGGTGCAGGTGATCGGTGTCGGCGAGGCCGCCTGCCCGTTGGCCAGGAAGCCGAACGTGGTGCTGGCCCCGCCGGCCACGTTGCCGTTCCAGCTGAGGTTGCCGACGGTCACGGACGAGCCGGAGGAGTTCAGGTCGCCGTTCCAGAGCTGGGAGATCGACTGACCGCCGCCGAAGGACCAGCCGACCTGCCAGCCGCCGATGGCCGCCGCGCCGGTGTTGCGCACGGTGACCTCGGCCTGGAAGCCGCCCTGCCAGCTGTTGATGATCTTGTACTCGGCCGCGCAACCCTCACCGACGGTGGGCGTGACGGTCGGGGTCACGGTGGGCGTCACGGTGGGCGTCACCGTGGGAGTCACCGTGGGCGTCTGGGTCGGCTCGCCGGCCGCGATGGCCAGGTCGTAGGCGCGCTGCGGCACGAACTGCCCCGCCGACGCGATGCAGCCGTCGGCCTCACCCGGCGGCTTCACCCACAGGAACGCGTCGATCATCGAGTCGCCCGTCTCGGTCGTGCTCCAGGTGCCCGTGGCACGGCCGGCCGGGTCGCACCACTCGCTGCCCGACGGGCCGTTGCCGTTACGACTGGTGTCGATCACCGCGCGCAGGCTGGAGTCGCCGGTCGCCGAGATCACGCTCTTGGCGTACGAGACCAGGCCGGGGGTGGAGCGGTAGTTGGAGGTGTTGACCGCGATGCCGTCGGCGCTGGTGGACACGTTCGCGCCGCGCAGCCGGTTCGCCGCCTCCCCGGCCGACAGCCAGGCGTCGTGGCCGATGTCGTAGTACACCTTCACCTGCGACGACGTCGCCTTGAACCGCTGGCCCGCGTACGCCATCGACGCCTGCACCTGGGCCTGCTCGCCGGAGTTCATGCAGTTCGACATGATGGCCAGGGCGTCCGGCTCCAGCACGATCGTGGCCGGCCGGCCGCCGAGCCCGGCCGCGATCTGGTCGATCCAGGCCCGGTAGGCCGTGTGGTCCGGCGCCCCGCCCGCGCTCGGGCCGCCGCAGTCGCGGTTCGGCATCGCGTACACGGACATGATCGGGATCTTCCCCGCCGCCGCGGCGGCGCCCACGTAGGCGTCGACCTGGGCGCGGACGGTCGAGGGGTTGTACGTGGCGAACCAGCGCCCCTGCGGGACGGCGGCGATCCGGTCCCTGATCACGGGGGCGCGGCTGTCACCGGGGTTGGCGGCCACCCACTTGGCGGCGTTCGTCTCCGGGTCCACGTAGAACGCCGAGTCGGCGGCCTGGACGGCGGACGAGGAGAAGATCGCCGCCCCCGCCGCGGCGGTGGCGACCGCGGTGAGGAGGGTGGCGAGCACGGGTCTGCTGCGAGACATGGATACTCCGTCCTGGTATGGGAGCGCTCCCACGCATGGTAGGGAGCAGCCGCCCCCGGCCAGAAGCGCGTTCGGCCCACCGGAACGCAAAGGCACAGGCGGGAGGCCCGGCATCGGCTGAAACTTTCACCCAGGGTTACGACTGGTCGCGATCCTGCCGGTCAACGGGCCCGCTCTTGCTATGGTCCCGTGTGTGCGTGTCCCCGTGACGGGTTCTACCGGCAGGGTGCGGTGGCTCTGGCTCGTGGTGCCGGCCACGCTCGCGGCCCTACTCACCCTCATCGGGATGGTCTTTCCCGGCGGCAGCCTTTATGTCCTGTCTTACGCCGTCCTGTTCTGGATCCTCGCCGCGGCCGTGTGGACCGTCCTGCTCTGCGTCCCCCGCTACCGCAAGAACGCCGGCATCGCGGTCGCGCCGCTCCTGGCCGCTCTCACGTACGCGACGGTCGCGGCCGACCTGCCGATGCGCGCGGCGTTCGCGGTCTCCGAGCCCGCGCTGACCGCGTACGTGCGCTCGCTGCCGCTCCACCCCGACCACGTCACGGTGGCCGACGCCGAGAGCGGGCTCGGCGTCGAATGGGTGGGTCTCTTCCCGGTCGGCCGCGCCGTGCGCCACCTCGACCGGGCCGACCTGGGCGTGATCGGCTCGGGAGGATGGCTGGAGTTCTGCGGGCTGACGTACGTGGACGGCGAACGGCTCAGGACCTACCGCTTCTCCTCCGTCGACCGGCTCTCCGAGAGCTGGTACGCGACGTGCGAGGATTTCTAGTCCGTACGGCTCACGAGCAGATAGCGCCAGAAGAGGAGGCGCCGGATCCGGGCGCCGGGCAGGAGAGCCGCTGCCTGTTCCCTGACCTCATCGAGCGTCATGACGGGCTGCTTGACCGGCGCCCGCACCGGTGACGAGCTGCGCCGCCCGCTCAGCGCCAGGCGCGCGACGGCGTTGACCGGGGAGGCGGCCAGGGTCGTGAGGTGATCGCCCGCGGTGCTCTCCCGGTAGCAGCCGAGCACCGCCAGCACACCGCCGGGCGCGAGCGCGGCACGCAGCCTGCTCACCGTCCCGAACGGCACGTGATGCAGGCTGGCCAGGCACGAGATGAAGTCGTAGTGGGCCTCGGGCAGGTCCATGGTGGTGATGTCGTCGTGCACGTAACGGACGCCCGTCGTGCGCGGCGCCGCCTCGATGACCTCTTCGGCGGGATCGACCGCGTCCACCGTCATGCCCCGGGCGGCCAGCCGGCGGGCGAACAGCCCGGTGCCGCAGCCGACGTCGAGCGCCAGGGCGGCTCCGGGCGGGACCTGGCGGAGCAGCAGGGGGTGATAGTGATCGTTGTGGTCGAAGGCCATGGCGTCGAGTATCGGGGTATTGCCCGACGGCCAAGGCGATGATTACATCATTACATGACCGAAGAGAATGTCCCGACGCTCTACGCGTGGGCCGGCGGCTCCGAGGCGCTCGAGCGGCTGACCGAGGTCTTCTACCGCCAGGTCGTCAAGGACGAGCTGATCGGGCCGCTGTTCGCCGGCATGGACCCCGATCATCCTCGATATGTGGCCATGTGGCTGGGCGAGGTGTTCGGCGGGCCCGCCCGCTACACCGGTGAGCGCGGCGGATACCCGCACATGCTCGCCCACCACCTCGACAGGGGCATCACCGAACCGCAGCGGCGCCGGTGGGTCAGCCTGCTCATGGACGCCGCCGACGAGGCGGGGCTGCCGGACGACCCGGAGTTCAGGGCCGCGTTCTCCGGCTACATCGAATGGGGCACCCGGCTCGCGCGCGCCAACTCGCAGCCCGGCGCCACGCCGCCCCGGCAGGCGCCGGTGCCGCGGTGGGGGTGGGGCGTCGCTCCGCCGTACCAGCCCTAGAACCTTCCGTGGCACTGCCGGTATGAGGCCTAGAACTCGAAGTCGATGTTCGGCGGCTCTTCCAGCGGGTCGACGAAGGTGTCGGACTCGCGGGGATCCTCCTCACGCACCCATCGGGTGATGCCGCGCGGGATCTCGTCGTCGATCTCCACAATCCGGTGCCGCTGCGGGAACACGTCCTCGTACATCGAGGCCCACGACAGCTGCGGGTCGTCCCCCAGGTCCTTGCCGATCTCGTATCGTTGCTCGCTCATCGAACTCACGCCTTGCCGATCATCTGGACCGTCTTCCTGGCAGCCCAGCCGAGCAGGAAGAGGGCGACCAGTGCCTGAGTGACACGTGACCAGAAGGCGGCGGTCACGTCCGCGTAGACGACCACGCCGAGCCACATCAGGTTGAATACGGCTACCAAGGTGATGGCCGCCCAATTCTTCCCTCTCTGCCACATATGCGCAGTCTTACAGTCGCATCCCCAAGCCGGGGTATGCCGTGGGTCACCGGTGCGTCGTTTGCGTGCCGGGCTTGCCGGAGCTTCCGGTCGTACCGACGCTGCGCGAGGGAGCGCCGAGGCGAGTGACGGCCGGCGCCCTCGTACGGCGCGGTCGTCAGCCGGCTGCTGTGAAGTGCGGTGTCCGGCGGGGAGGGAGGCCGAAGGTCAGCGGCGGAGGGTGCGGACCGGGCCGACGCAGCGGCGCAGCCGGACGCCGCCGCGCGGACGCGGCTTGGCCTGCTGCTCCGCCAGGCAGGCGAGCAGCGCGGCCGCCGTCTGCGCGTCCGACAAGATGCGTTGTACGGCCTCGCCCTGCTCCGGCAGCTGGCCCCGCTCGTCGAGCTCGTGCTTCACGAACGTCATGGGGTCGGGCGCACCGGCGTACTCGGCCGCGACGGTCGCCCGGGCGGCGGTCAGCAAGCGCAGATAGTGGGTGCGCAGCACCGCCTCACGCATCCGGGACTGCTCAAGGTCGTCCACCAGCATCCTGGCCACGGCCAGCAGGTCGCCCGCCTCGGTCGCCGGGTCGGCGAGGAAAGCACGGATGTCGTCGAATTCCGAGCGGGTCATGGGGGCACCTCCGGAGAGCGCAGTCTGCTCGTGAGTACTTCGTACCGCCGGGGTGTTGCGGACCACTTGCTGTTCGCTTGCCTGGGCTCCGCAAGTCCTGAGGTTTGGGTGTTCTCTGGGGAGGGAAGGACCTGATGATTACCTCTGTGGGGCCGAGATGGTCTTGGAGGCTGCTAGAGTTGCTCAGGCAAGGGCAACGCGGGGCTCGCGAGAGTCACGGAGAAGCCCGGCAAGCCCCACTTCCTCACCGAATGTCCGGTTGGTTCGCATCTATCCGGATCGGCTGGTAAGTTAGAGGGGTTGCCCCGGAGACGGGGCGGTTGCTGATTTCCGCAGCTCGGAAGGGTCCGCGTCAATTTGACAGGGGCTCGGAGAGCCGGAAAAATAAGTGACACAAGACGAAATGAACGCCTCTGCGGCAGGGGCCACGGGTTGGATCTTGCCGGGATGGACGCGTCCGTTTCTTGAGAACTCAACAGTGTGTTAAAAGCCAGTGCATGATGCACAAACCCCGTCATTTTTGACGGATTCCTTTTTGGTTGGGAATCAAACCATTCATTGTTTGGAGAGTTTGATCCTGGCTCAGGACGAACGCTGGCGGCGTGCTTAACAC
>NZ_JBICUQ010000011.1:0-234737 GCF_043198225.1 Nonomuraea sp. NPDC048826
TCGTTCTTCTTGGTCGTTGAACCAACTACCGGAGACCTCTTCGTTCAACGATCACCGACACGCCCCACACATGATCTTTCGAAACACGGCCTAGACAAGTCCGATCCTCCCAGTTCAGGGCACTTTTCTTATGTGAACGATCAGGTCGGCTCAAATCCGCCGTGAAAGCCGCAGGTTAGGGGCCCACGACCAACCGAGCGGCTCGCCGGTACAGACGCGTTCGACCGGCAGGGCGAGCACGACGAAACAGCGATGGCGCATCAGGTCACGTGGATGCGGTGTATGGGGCTGGGGATAATGGTGGGCCATGTGCGGCCGGTGGCGCTCACCCCTCGGACACCAACGGATAACCCATGAGGTCCTGGTCGCTGATAGCGGTGGCCAGGGCTTTTTGCTTGCCGGGGTGGTAGGTCAGCCTCAGACCCGGAACCCTGTAGATCTTGGGGTTACGGACCACGTCGGCCGCGCCCAGCAAGGCGTGCCTGTTGCTCGGCGCGGCTGGGCGGGCTTGCGCCTTCGAGCGGTGACCCCGGAAATGCGGTGACCCTTCCGGATCACCGTCTTGCCGGCTGTCGTGTCATGCCGGGAAATGCGGTGAACCGGGAACCCGGCCCGGCTCGTACAGCGACCTGACCGTCGGGCCGCCTGCCCGGGCGATCACGTGGGCGATCTCCAGGTCCGGGCCGATCAGCAGGAGGTGCGCGTCGCCGCCCTGCGGATGCGGCCCTTGCGTGCCTGGAGCCCCAGGGCCCGTGCGGGGTTGGTGGTGACGAACGACAGAGCCTGGGGCAGGGGCAGCCCGTATGACCGGACGAGTTCCACCACGGCGTCCCACAGCCAGGTGAGGCTCTTCTCGTAGGCACCGCGGGTCCCATCCGGCAGGGTCATCGGGACGCTCGCGTTTCCGTCGCTGGTCATGGTCACCAGGTCGGAGTCGGCCCCGGCCTCCAGCGTCCGGACGATCGCCTCGGCCACCGGGACCGCGCTGGGGTGTCCGAACGCGGGGGTCAGGATCGGGTTGACGTCGATGTACCCGCCGAGCCGGGCGATTTGTTGTGCGGCGCGCGCTGACGGAGTCGATCAACGGCTACGGCCGGCTGATCGACGCCGTCACCGAGTACGCGGCCAAGCTCTCCACGAGAGAGATCGCCGTACCGAACCCCTTCAACCCGGCTGTGCTGACGCCTCCTCTCACCGAGCCGGACCCGGTGTCCCTCACCAGAAGGACGTTCCGCGCCCCACCACCTCAACCCCAGCGGCGTGCCGCGGTTCGGCGGGAGGAACCGCCCCATGTGATCGCCAGGGCGTGCCGGCGTCGGCCCGGCACGCCCTCAGGCGGTCTGCTGGACCTCGTACGTGACGTAGTAGTAGGAGGACTCGATCTCCGACTTGGCGAGCTTGGCGATCGACCCGGCGCCCGCCTCCGACTCGAGGACGGTGATCGAACCCAGCAGATCGTTGTCGGAGATGTCGTCGAAGTCCCAGAGCGAGATGTTCTGCGAGAACTGCACCGGCACGTCGACGTTCGGAGTCTGGGTCTGGTCCGCCTGCATCTCCACGGTGGTGTGGTCCGGCGGCCAGATGGACTCGTCCAGGTGTCCCGACGTGGTGGTCGTGATGAAGAAGTCGTCCGGATCCGAGCGTGCGGAGTCGATGGCGCTCACCACATGGGGCAGCCCTTTGATGAAGTCCGCCAGCGCGCCCCCGTCCAATTCGCTCAGCAATTTCACCGGAGCCAGGTCGGCCAGGCCCTCGACGACGCCGGTATCCGTTCCCGTCGCATGACGCAGGCACCACACCTGCTGGATTCTCGCGGTCGCGGTCATGTTCCCCCCTGCACTCGTCGCCGCCTTCGGCAGCATGCACGATGGATCGGCGATTTCGAAGGTGGTACTGAAGGTGAATTCCCGCAGGTTTCCCAGGCCGCATGAAGAAAGATGTCCGGGCGACGGCCATGCGTATTCATGACAAATCTATCGAGCACCCCCGGTGAGGCAACCATGCGGGCGCAAAGCCGCACACAACATCCGGGCGCTCCGGAGAAAGGAGCTGCACCGGCCGGATGGTCTGTGCGGGCGTCACATCGATGCCGAGGAGCGTGCGGGTCCCGGCGAAAGCCCCGGCATCGTCGCAACGCCTCAGCGCATCATCGCCTGCAAGGCCAACTCGACGGCGTCGACCAGGGGGTCGCCCTGGGTGCCGGGGCGGCGTACGAGGCCGAGTTCGATGTCCGGCAGCGGCGGGAGGATGGGTGCGGGCACCACCATCAGGTCGGTGCTGACATTCGCCGGGAGGAAGGCGCTCACTCCGAGCCCGGCCCGGACCGCGGCGTGCACGCCGGCCAGTCCGGTGCTCTCAAAGGTCACCCGCCAGTGGCGGCCGGCCTGGTCCAGGGCTTCCAGGAGCGCGGTCCGCCAGCGGCAGGGCTGGGAGAACAACACCAGGGGCAGCGGGTCGGCCTGCAGGTCGATGTCCGGGCCGGACACCCAGACGAGTGGGTGCCGTACCGACCAGCGAGGGGATTCGCTCAGGTAGCCGACGTCGGTCAAGGCGAGCTGGATGCGGCGTTCGTCCAGCGCGTCGCGGATCCGGGGCCCGGAGAGGATCATGACTTCGAGGGTGACCTCGGGATGCAGGCGGGCGAAGTCCGCGAGCAACTGGGGAATGCGGGCGACCGCCAGGTCTTCGAGTATCCCGATCCCGCAGTGTCCGGTGAGCGCCTCCGAGGTGCTGGCGAGGGCCTGCGCGGACAGGGCGATGATGCGCTCGGCGTACGGCATCAGGGCTTCACCGGCCCTGGTCGGCGATACTCCGGAGGAGGCGCGGTGGAGCAGTTGCTGGCCCACCGCGCGTTCGAGGCGGCGCAGTTGCTGGCTGACCCCGGGCTGGGTGTGACCGAGAGCCGAGGCCGCGCGGCTGATGCTGCCGGCCCGGATCGTGGTGACGAAAGCCCTGAGCAGCACGACATCCAGATCGGCACCCATAAGAGTTCATTATGGCCCTTCCAATCAATTGCCGTCTTCCTTAGAGCTTGTCCGCTGACCTAGCGTGACGCCGTCACCTGGCGTTCCGGCCGGCCCGACCGGCCCGGACAAGCGAAGGGCAGTGAATGACGGACAGTGGCGTACGGGGGGCCACTCCCATGGACGACCTGGCGGAGAAGTATCTCGCGGAGCACCTGGCGCTCGACCCGATCCTGGCCACCGAGCTCGGCGTGCCCGGGCACCGGACACGGCTCCCGGACTTCTCCCCGGACGGGCTGAGCGAGATCTCCGCGCTGCGCCGCCGCACGCTGGCGGCGCTCGGCGAGACCCTGCCGCAGGACGCGACCGATCAGGTCACCGCGGCGGCGCTGCGCGAGCGGCTCCAGGCAGCCGAGGATCTGCGGGAGACCGGGGCCGAGGAGTCCCATCTCAACAACCTCAACAGCCCGCTCCAGCGGATCCGGCTGGCTTTCGACCTCATGGCGACCGGGACGGACGAGGACTGGGCCGCCGTGGCCACCCGGCTCGCCGCGGTGCCGGCGGCGCTGGACGGTTACACGGCGGCCCTGTGGCACGCCGCCCGGCGCGGCGACCCGATCGCGCGGCGCCAGATCGCGGTGGGCGTCACCCAGTGCTCGGCCATCGCCGCCGACGACGGGACCTTCGCCACCCTGGCGCTCCAGGCACGCCGGGCGCACGAGGCGGACGGCCTCCCGCGCGGCATCCTGGACGAGGTCGAGCGGCGCGCCCGCGCGGCGCGGAACGCCTACGCCGGGGTGGCGGACTTCCTGGCCCGCGACCTGGACGGCAGGGCCGTCGACCTGGACGGCGTGGGCTGGGACAGGTACGCCCGGTACGCGCGGCTGAGTCTCGGCATGCCGATCGACGTCGAGGAGACGTACGCCTGGGGCCTGGCCGAGCTGCGCCGGATCGGCGCGGAGATGGCCGAGGTCGCCGGGCGGATCGTGCCGGGCGGCTCGGTCCAGGAGGCGATGGCGGCCCTGGACGCCGACCCGGCGCGCCGGCTCGACGGGACCGGCGCCCTGCTGAAGTGGCTGCGGCGCACCTGTGACGAGGCCGTCGCCGCGCTGGCGGACAAGCACTTCGACATCCCCGAGCCGGTACGGGAGATCGACTGCGTCGTCGTCCCGACCGGTGGCGGCATCTACTACACCGGCCCCAGCGACGATCTTTCCCGGCCGGGACGCGTCTGGTGGGGGGTGTCGCCGGAGGCGAGCGCGTTCTCGACGTGGCGGGAGGTGAGCACCGTCTACCACGAGGGCGTGCCGGGGCACCATCTCCAGGTCGCCCAGACCGCCCTGCGCCGCGACTCGCTCAACACCTGGCGGCGGCTCGCGGCCTGGGTGGACGGCCACGGGGAGGGCTGGGGGCTGTACGCCGAACGGCTGATGGCCGAGCTGGGCTTCCTCGACGACCCCGGCGACCGCCTGGGCATGCTCGCCAGCCAGGCGTTCCGCGCCGCCCGCGTGGTCATCGACGTCGGCTTCCACTGCGGGCTCCCGGCTCCGGACGAGGCCGGGGGCGGATCATGGACGTACGAGCGAGCCCGGCGGCTGCTGACCGCCCACTCCACCAAGAGCGCGGAGCGGGTGCGGTTCGAGATCGATCGCTATCTGGGCCTGCCCGCGCAGGCTTCCTCGTACAAGATGGGCGAGCGGGCCTGGCTGGATCTGCGCGAGGCGGTGCGGGCCCGCGCCGGCGCCGCGTTCGACCTCGCGTCCTTCCACCGTGAGGCGTTGGATCTCGGCAGCGTCGGCCTGGACGTCCTGCGCGCCGCGATGCTCGGCGACCTTTCCGGCCCGCGCGAGCGCGCCGGCCGCCCCTCGACGGGAGAAGTCACGTGACCGACCTGCGGCGCGGCACCCTGTACGGGGCCGCCGCCTACACCATGTGGGGCCTGTATCCCCTCTACTGGCCGTTGCTGAAGCCCTCGGATCCGACGGAGATCCTGGCGCACCGGGTCGTCTGGTCGCTGCTGGTCGTCGCCGCGATCCTGGCGCTCCGCCGGCACGGCTGGTCGTGGGCCGCCGAGCTGATCAGGCAGCCGGGGAAGCTGCTGCTGCTCGGCCTGGCCGCCGTGATCATCTCGGTGAACTGGGGGACCTACATCTACGCGGTCAACACCGGGCGGGTGGTGGAAGGCGCGCTCGGCTACTTCATCAACCCGCTGGTCAGCGTGTCCTTCGGGGTGCTCCTGCTGAAGGAACGGCTGCGCCGGGCCCAGTGGGCCGCCGTCGGGCTCGGCGGGATCGCCGTGGTCCTGCTGACCGTCGACTACGGCCGCCCGCCGTGGATCGCCCTCTGCCTGGCCTTCAGCTTCGCCTTCTACGCGCTGGTCAAGAAGCGGGCCAAGGTGGGCGCGGCGGAGAGCCTGGCGGTGGAGACGCTGGTCCTCTTCGCGCCCGCCTTGGCCTACGTCTTCTTCCTCCACCAGGAGGGGTCGGCGACGTTCGGCCTGCACGGGCCGGCACACGCGGCACTGCTGGCGGGCGCCGGCCTGGTCACCGCCGCACCGCTGCTCAGCTTCACCGCGGGCGCGATCAGGGTGCCGCTCAGCACGCTGGGCATGCTGCAGTACATCGCTCCGGTTCTGCAGTTCCTGTGCGGGGTGCTGATCGCCAAGGAGGCCATGCCGCCGAGTCGCTGGCTGGGGTTCTCCATCGTGTGGCTCGCGCTGGTGGTCTTCACCGCGGACAGCATCAGACAGGCGCGGCTCACGCGTCAGCCCGGTGTCAGGAACGCCCGCGGTGACCTCACCCGCACCTGAACGGCCAGGGGTCAGCGCAGGGCCGCGACGACCTCCAGCTCGACCGGTGCGCCTGCGGGCAGCGCGACGGCGCCCAGGGCGAGCCGGCTGTGCCGGGCCGGCGCGAACGCGATGTCGAACACCTGCGACGCGCCGTCGGCGATCACGGCGTGCCGCCGGAACGCGGGCGGGCAGGCGATGTGCACGGTCAGCCGGACCACGCCCGCCACCGCCTCCAGGCCGAACCCCTCGTGGATGACGGCCAGCGCGTTGAGCGCGGCCACCACTGCGGCGGAGTGACCCGCGACGAGGTCGAGCTCCTCTCCGACCCGGCCCGTCGCGATGGGTGTCCCCTGGCGGAGCGGGAGCATGCCGCTGAGGTAGAGCAGGCCGTGCGCGTGGATGACCGGCACGTACGAGCCCAGCGGCGCGGGCGCCTCGGGCAGGAAGAGGCCCGCGTCGTGCAGGCGCTTCAGCGGGCCGGTCATCGGACGCTGTAGATCCGGTAGTCGACGTGTTCGAGTGACAGCTCGTTCACCGCCACGGTGACCGTGGAGTTCAGCCAGGCGTAGCTGTCCGCGCCGGTCTCGAACAGCGGCGCCGAGCGGGCGTGCATCTGGTCCCAGGCGATCGTCCCGCCGTTCATGAACCGGTCGACCGTCGCGGCCGGGAGGGCGGCACGGCCGGTGGAGGTCAGATACACCAGCTCGCCGTCGTGCGTGAGGATCGTCGCCCGGACGTCCAGCCGGGCGACCCCGTCCGTGCCGACGGTGATCCAGTCGCCGCCCCCGGGCAGGAACTCGCCGCGCAGACGGAGACCCTCGACGGTCCCGTGGCTGATGGTCGCGATGAACCGGGTGGCCGCCGGGGTGGTGAGCATCCGCATCGACGTGAACCTGATGGCGAAGTCGCAGAGGTGGTCCATCGGGACGACGGTGTCGGCGGGGTCGGTTTCGAGCAGGGTCACGGGTTCTCCTGGGCTTGCCGGTGATCTCTCCTGCGACCCGAGACGAGACGGCCGCGCCGCCTGTGACATCGGCCCGCCCGCGCGTTTCTCCAGGCGGCCTGACTGGAGAAACGCGCGGGCTGATGACCTTGTGCTGGACCCAGCCGCTGTACGGCATCGCCGAAGCTGCCGGCTACCTCGCGATCCCCTCCTCGACCTTCACCACTTGGGCCTTCGGCTGCCAACGCCGTCAGCCCGACGGCCGTGCTGTCCGTGCCAAGCCGGTCATCACTGCCATCCGGGCGGAGCGGCCGAACGAGGCGTCCGTGCCGTTCATCGGTCGACGGATACGCCGAAGTGATCACCCTTCCGCAATACCGCGTGGCCGAGGTCACGATAGATGCCGCCACGCCTTCGGCCGGCCCCGATTCGCCCGCGGGGGCGCCAAGATCGAGGACGCGATCGACCTGGGCCGGGCCGGAGAGCCCGTCGACGTCGTAGCAGAGGAGTACGGGCTCACCCGCGACGAGATCGAGGATGTCCTGCGTGTCGCCACCCGAACAGCCGCGTAGGTTCTTCGTCGATCGCAGTCTCGGCCGGGTCGCCGTCCCCAACTGCTACGCGAAGCCGGGTGGGACCTGATCACCCTGGCCGAACACTACGGCGTCCACCAGGACGAGACCATCGAAGACACCCGCTGGATAGAGGACAGCGCCAAGCTGGGCTGGGCCGTTCTCATGAAGGACAAACGCATCCGCTACCGGCAAGCGGAGATCGACGCCGTCGTCGAGCACCACGCCCGCTGCTTCGTCAGCACCCGCGGCGATCTCACTTCCGCCGCCTACGCGGCGCGCTTCATTACCAACCAACAGACGATTTTCGCCGCAGCGGACGATCCAGGCCCCTTCATCCGCGCTGTCCACACGACCGTCTGGAGCGGGTGTATCCCCCACACCCTGACAGCTAATGAACGATCGGAGTGACGATCATCCCCGCCGGCATGTTCTCCCACCCGAGTGAGGCGATGGTCAGGTCCGGCGGCGGCCCTTGAGGAACAGGAGTGTGCCGACCGGGGTGAACACCAGGCCCAGGGCGCCGGTGATCACCGGGCCGAGGTATGCGGACCAGAACGAGGCGATCTGCGCGTCGGACGGGTCGGCCGGGTCGTAGGCGACGGGGACGCTCTCGCCCTTGGCGTAGGCCGGTGGGTTGTTGCCGGTGGAGCTCTCGAACGAGTACTGCCTGCCGCCGGCGGTGAACTCGACGGTCGGATACCAGGTGGTGCTGCGGCGGAGGTAGCCGTCGGAGTTGCGGGTCGTGCTGGTGCGGGCGGTCAGCTCGACCACGGTCCCGTCGGTGCGCTCGGCCGAGGCCAGGAAACTCGCCGTGGAGACGGCCAGGACGATGGTGACGCAGAGCAGGACCAGGCCGGCGAGCGCGAAGATGCCGCCGACGAGGGTGGGGAGCCGTCCGTTGTGCATGGGACGAGTGTGCCCGATGCTCAGGACGGCTCCCCAGCCACGGTGGGTCTGGATCCACGCCGGCACCGCGAACATCTTGAGACGGCGGCCGGGATCTTCGCCACGGCCAGCGCCCCCGCCTGGCATGCCAAGGCCGTGGCCGCGCTCGCGGCACACCAGGAGGGTACGGGGGTGTCAAGGATGCTCCGCCCGCTCCGACGTACTCACGGGAGGCACCCCGACGCGAAGGAGCGGACATGTCACGGAACATCGAGACCGTCACCACCTACCTGGACGGTTTCCGCAAGAACGATCACGAGCAGATCCTGTCCTGCCTGACCGACGACATCGAGTGGACCGTCTTCGGCGCCTTCCACCTGACCGGCAAGGACGCCTACGACCAGGCCATCGACGGCCCGCCCGAGTTCCTCGACCCTCCTCGTCTGGAGGTGGTGCGCATGGTCGAGCAGGACGACGTCGTCATGGCGGAGCTCACCGGGACGGTGCGGCGGGCGGCGGGCGGCGAGATGCGCTTGTCCATGGCCGAGGTGTTCGTCATGCGCGACGGCAGGATCGCCGAGCGGCGGGCCTGGGTCGTCGAGCTGAAGGAGAACGACCACCGCTGACCGGAAGAGTGCCCGTCAGGCGATCCGGGGGGCGAGCTCGGCGAGCCTGGGGACGACGACCTCGCGCCACCCCGGCCCCATGCGGTCGTGGGCGTCGCGGTCGCGCTTGTCGTCCAGATCGAAGCCGGAGTGTTCGAGCAGGAGGCGGGTGCCTGCGCCCTCGGGCACGAGCTGCCAGGCCAGGGTCCAGTTGCCGTTGAAGGTGTAGACGAGCCGTTCCGCCGGCTTGGAGTCGATCACCTTGCAGGGCACGGACCCGAAGCCCGGCATCTCCAGGTGGAACTCGTGCCCCGGCTCCGCGGCGACGTCGCCCGGCGCCCACCACTGGGCGTGCAGGTCGGGCTCGGTAAGGGCGCGCCACACCTTCGCCGGTGGGGCGGCGATGAACTGGTCCACCGAGATCGAGCTGGTTCCGCGCGTGCTGGTGGTCATGGTTCGTCCTCACTGTCGTGGGTTTCGAGCAGGTCGGCCAGGGTGCGCAGGCGGTCGCGCCAGTAGCGTTCGAACGGATGCAGCCATGCGTCGACCTGCGCCAAGGGGGCGGGCGCGAGGTGGTAGAGCCGCTGCCGGCCCACCGCCTCGTCCCGGACGAGCCCCGCCCGGCGGAGGAGCTGGAGATGTTCGGCGACGGCCGGCCTGCTCAGGTCGAACTGGGCGGCCAGGTCGCCGGCGGTCCTCGGCCCGTCGCGCAGCAGCTCCAGGAGCCGGCGGCGCGCGGGGTTCGCCAGGGCGGAGAAGACGTCTTCGGACACCACCAGACAATATGTCGGACTTCTCCGACATGTCAAGGATTTCCGACGCTTCACGTACCAGAAGGCTCCAGGACAGACGTGAGCGGCACCGCCGAGGCGGTGCCGCTCACTCGGGCGTCACTGGAGGATCTTGACGTCGTCCACGCCCGCTTCCACCAGGCTCGCGGTCGACAGGTCCGCCGCCTCGACCAGCACGCGCACGCTCTGACCCGCGAAGGCGGACACGTCGACGGTCGCCGACGCCCAGGCCCCGTCACGGTCGACGGCCGCACCGAGCTGCTGGAACACGGTGCTCGTCGTGGTCCCGACCACCCTGACCCGCAGGTAGTCGGCGCTGGAGGAGTTGCTGCCGTGCGCGAGATACCAGGAGAACGACAGCTTCGGCGACCCGGCGGGCAGCGTGATCGGCGGTGACTGGATGGACGTCACGCCCCCGTCGATGTCGTGCACGCCGGCCGACGAACCGGCCAGCCGCCCGGTGACCAGGTCGTTGACGCCGCTGACCGTGGTGCCGAGCTGCTTGGCGCCGCTGGAGGTGGTGGACTCGGGGTCGCCCCGCTCCCACAGGCCGCTGGTGGCGGTGCCCGTCACCCGGGTCCACCCCCGGTCGGTCTCGAAGTCGTCCGACCAGACCACGACGGGCGGCACGGCGGTGCTGATCGTCCAGACCGCGTGGGCCACCGCGTCGGCGTTGCGGTCGAGCGCCGTGTCGTTGATGTTGGCCGTCGTGTCGCACGAGCGGTGGTAGCAGACGTCGAAGGCCTGTCCGGCGGTGCCTCCCCAGAGCTGCGCCTGGGCGCTGGACTTGACGCCCTCCGCGCCGGTGAAGGTGCCGCCCGCCGGGATGCCGCGGGAGATGAACGGGCCGTAGTCCGAGCGGCCGTCGAAGTCGGTGCCGCGCGTGGGCACGCCGATCGAGGTGAAGTAGTCCTGGAGCACCCTTTCCAGCTCGGCGGACCCGGCGGGGCCCGGACCGGAGCCGACGCCGTCGGAGTTGTCGCCGTCGTAGACGAAGTAACCGGCGTTGGGCGAGCCCACCATGTCGAAGTTGAGATAGCCCTTGATCCTCGCCCGCTCGGTCGCGGACAGGTTGGTGACGTAGAACTGCGAGCCGCGCAGCCCCAGCTCCTCCGCGCCCCACCAGGCGAAGCGCAGGTGCTTGGTGGGCTGGAGGGCCTGGCGGGAGACCTCGAGCGCGGTCTCCAGGATCGCGGCGCTGCCCGAGCCGTTGTCGTTGATCCCGGGGCCCGCCGTCACGCTGTCGAGGTGGGCGCCGATCATGAGGATGTCGTCGGGGTTGCCGCCCGGCCAGTCGGCGATCACGTTGTAGCCGGTCGCGCCGTTGTAGGTGAACGACTGCAGGGTCGTGGTGAAGCCGGCGGCGTCGAGCCGGCCGCGCACGTAGTTCGCGGACGCGAGGTAGCCGGGCCGGCCGTGGGCGCGGTTGCCGCCGTTGGCGCTCGCGATGGACTGGAACTGGGCCAGGTGGGCCTTGACGTTGGCCAGCGGGAGGTCGGGCGCGGCGAGCGCCGTGGTGGCGGCCTGCGCCGACGCGCCGGTGAGTGCGCAGGCCACGGCAAGGGTCACGGTGGTGAGTACGGCGAGCAGACGTGATCTCATGCCATTCCTCTGGGGTCGTGAGGAGCAGGGTGAGAGCGTGCGGCAGGTCGGTGCCGCGCGAGGCGCCTCCATCGGATCGACGGGACGGGACAATCCCCCGGGATGGTGCTGCAAGGAACGTAATGTCACAGAGGGGTGTCGCCTAGGCCCGAACTCATACGGGCGTTCCATATTTCCTATGACCCCGCCTGATGCGGCAGAGCTTCGTCAGGAAGGACTTCGCCATCGACGACTGGATCGCCCCGGGGGCCCGCGGCTGATCACCCGTGCGTGGCCGGGGGGCCGAATCTAGAATCGTGATGATGAGGCCGCGCCGATTATCGCCGTCCGCGTTCGCCCGCCTGCTCCGCAAACACACCCGTGGTCCGTTCCGGCTGGCCGGTGCCCGGATCACCGGTGACCTCGACCTGGCCAGGCTCGACGTCGACTTCGACGTCGAGCTCAGGGAGTGCCTGATCGACGGGGCGCTGATCCTCGACGGCCTCACCGGCAAGAGCGTCGAGGTGGTACGGACCCGGGCGCGGACCGTCCGGGCGTCGCGGGTCAAGCTCTTCGGAGGTCTCAGCCTGGCGGAAACCCGGATCGGCTCCGTGAACGGCGTCACGAAGCCGCTCCCCGGGCTGTGGGGCGAGGGCGTGGACGAGGCCGTGGCGCCGCACCGGGTGACACACCACGGCGCCGCGCCGGCCCTGCTCGACCTGAGCGGCGCCGACGTCGCGGGCGACCTGGACCTGCGCGAGGCGCGGATCGCCGCCGCGGACCAATGGTCGCTGTTCGCCGCCAACCTGCGGGTGGGCGGGTCGGTCAGAGGCACCCGGATGGTCGCCTCCGGCGCGCTCTACCTGCGGGAGATACGGGTGGACGGCGCGGTGGACCTGTCGGGCGCGCAGATCGGCGGTCTGGACGCGACCGGCGCCCGGATCAACGGCAGCGTCCACGCCGACTGGGGGTTCACCTCCCCGGGCCAGGTCCGGCTGCGCGGCACCGTCGCCAACGGCACCGTGACCTTCCACGACGCCGTACTCGGCCCAGGCGGACTGCACCTCGCCGGGCTGCGCGCGCCGCGGCTGCGGCTGGACTTCCGTCAGCCGCTGCCGGGCCGGATCATGTTACGAGACGTCGAGGTCGACTCCCTGGTGGACGCCCAGGAGTCGTGGCCGGTCAGGCTGGACCTGGAGGGGTTCACGTACCGGAGGATCAGCCGGCTCGGGGTCCGGGAAAGACTGAAATGGCTGGCGCTCGACCCGCACCTGGGGCCGGGAGCGTTCGAGCAGCTCGCGCTCTTCTACGGGCGCATCGGCGACGAAGGCGCGGCCCGTCTGGTGCGGCGGGCCAGGCAGCGGCACATACGGGCCCACGACAAGCTCCCGGCCAAGGCCTGGGGGGTGATCCAGAACGTCCTCTTCGGCTACGGCTACGCTCCCGGGCGGGCGCTCGCCTGGCTGCTGCTCCTGGTCACGGCCGGGTCGCTCTGGTTCGGCGCCCGGCCACCCCGACCAGCCAGGAAGGACGGGCCGAACTGGGACGCCGTCCTCTACGCGCTCGACCTGATCGTCCCGTTCGCCAACCTCGGACAACGCAACGCCTGGGACCCGTGCGGCGTCGACCGGGCGGTGGCCGTGGGGTTGATCCTTTCCGGGTGGCTCCTGGCCACGGCCGTGATCGCGGGCATCGGACGCGTGCTCAACCGCGGCTGACCGCTCGTTCGGAGTCGTCGACGGTGACATGGATGGACAACCGGGGCGGCGGCGACGTGCACGCTCCCCCGCCGGAGGCTTTTTCATCGGACAGGCCCGGCATGAGGGTCTTGATCTGCTGCAGCACCTCATTGAAGGTTCTCCAGTAGTTGCGGATAGCTTTGATGCCCTCGGAGGTGCCCGGGTCCACATGCCGCACCATTAGTTCGAGCGTTCCTATCTCCTCCTTGAGATCTGTCAAGCATTGATCCAGGGCGATCCTGTTCGGTGGATCATGCTGCTTCTGCTCCTGGATCTCGTCGCAGAGGGACGTGGCGAGCGTGATGATCCCGGCCCGGTTCTTCTCATGGAACATGGTGTCCGGTCGGTCCATCAGCTCGATGAGCTCGTCCAAGGGTCGCTTGTCGGACACCTCACTGGCGCTCGATCAGTTTGATCAGCACATTGCGATACATGTCCGCGTCCTTCGCGATCATGGCTACCCGTTGGGGAGAGGCTTCCGGATCACCGCCTTCTTGCACCAGGATGCGGAGCTTCCTGAAGTACGACGTGATCGCCTTCGAGTGTCCGTCGACGGGGGGCGGCGGCCCCTCCAGAAGGGCCGCGAGCTCTTCCGCGCTTACCGCGAAGGTGCGCCACGACCGCGGATCGAAAAAGGTCCTTTTGAGTACGGTCGACAGATCGTCCCAATCTGTCCCGGCTGAGAACTCCGCGCGCTCGGCCACCACCTGGTGCGGCTTCACCTCGACGGCCTCCCCGTCCGGCAGGCGGATGTCCATGGAGCGCAGGACCGCTTCCGTGGCCTTCCCCGCGAGTTGGACGTACCACCACCAGGTGTCGCGCTTCAGCGTGTGCAGGCGCACGGGGAACATCAGCGCGCACGCCACCAGGGAGAGCCTGCGCCGCATCCGCCAGAGATCGCCCCTCCCCCCACCGCCCCCGCCGGCGGCCGCGTTCTCGTAGGCCTCCACCAGGTGCCGGCGATCGGGGTGGACCGGCTTTCCGGCGCCTTCCTCGCCGACGAGAAGGTCGATGAGCGCGTGCTTCTCGGCGGCTCCCAGGTCCGGCAGGTCCCAGTCGAGCATCGTCAGCAACAGGTGCAGGGGGTCGCGGGACAGCGGCGCCTCGCTGCTGTACCGGTCGAGGTCGATCAGCACGAAGTCCACGGACTCGCCGGCGAGCTGGACGAGGACGTTGCCCGGGTGCAGGTCTCCGTGGGCCGGGCCGTACCACGTGCTGACGGGCGGGCCGGTCAGCGTCATCAGCTGGAAGGGGTTGGGCAGCTTGCCGCCCCCGGGCCCGACGGTGATCCAGCGCCGGGCCGGGTCGAGCAGTTTGCGGCGGGTGGCCCATTGATGGATCTTCCCGCCCGGCTGGATGCGGACCCCGAGGTCGGCTTCCATGGCTTCACGCGGCGTCACTCGCTGATGATCCGGCTGAGTCTGGTTCCAGGGGACGGTGATGCGCCTGGTGATCTCTTCCAGCAGTGCGGCGCGGCGGTGGGGAGGAAGGTCTCGCGAAAGCGGCCCCCAGCGTTCGAGATCATCTTTTACGATCTTGTGGAAGGAGAGGGTGCCGAGGCTCTCCAGCACGAAGCTGGTCGCATGCTCCGCCAGATGACGGCGGAACTCGCCCGCCTCACGCCGGGCGTCGTTCTTTCCCTGCTTTCCACCGGCCCGGATGCCGGGGTCGGGATCGAACTTGACGATGAGCTGCTGCGTGCCCGTCCTCGTCACCAGGTCGTCGATGGTCGCCGCCACGACCGTGGCTCCGCTGACGCCGCCCCTCTGCAGTTCCCGGGTGAGGTGCAGGGGGTGCGCCGTGCCCAGCAACGTCGCGAGCCCCTTCGCGACCTCGGCGCCCAGCACCTCGCCGGGGTCCAGGGGGAGCCGTGAGAGATCCGCCATATCCGCCTCCGCCCCAAGCGTCGCACCGGCACGGGGCGTTGCCTAGCGGCGGAACCCGGGCAGGCGGCTCGGCCTTCTCGCGGACAACCCCGCCGCCTGCCCGGCGACGCCCAGATCCACGGCGGGCGCGTTCCTCCCGGTGTCAGGGCCGGTTGTTCTTGCCGTCGAGCCACAGTGTGTCGGACTCGTCCCGGTGAGTGCCGGTGGTGCCGACGTGCTTCGAGCCGATCCCCGGGCCCTTCTTGATCACGTGGACCAGCGCCATCGCGTGCCCGCGACCGAGATCGTAGTCCTGCTTGAGCCATTCGACGATCGTGCCCGTCTTGACGGACGGGTCGTCGTACCCGCGTTCCTTGGCGAGCTCGATGAACGCACGAGGCGTCAGCCCGGTCTTGTCCTCGATGTTGTCCAAGTACGCCTGAAAAGACATGGGGTTCTCCTTGCCGATCATGGAACGTGCGGCCCGCCCCGGCCTCCTCCATCTTCGGAACGGCGTCGCCCCGGCACCAGAGCAAACTGGGTTCCCGGCACGGCGTTACCGGCGATACCGTTACCGGCAACGCCGTTGCCTGCTTGATCCGGCGAGGGGGATCGCACTGAACGAGAGCCGTGAGCTGCTGGGCCAGTTCCTCCGCGAACGCCGCGCCAGGATCACCCTCGGCCAGGCGGGGCTCCCTCCGCGACGGTCACGCCGCGGCCCGACCCTCACGCAGGAGGACGTGGCCTACCTCACGGGCTACTCGATCCGCACGATCAGTGCGCTGGAGCAGGGTGCCGACCATCGCCCCACCCCGGAGCTGCTGGAGGCCATCGCGTCGGCGCTCCAGCTGAGCCAGGACGAGCGCAGCATCCTGTGGTATCTCGCGAACGGCACCCCGCCGCCGGAGCCCGACGGCGCCGCCGGGCCCGACCCGGCCCTGCACCGCCTGGTGCGGGCCCTCGAACCGCATCCGGCCTACGTGACCGACGGGCTGTGGAACGTCCAGAGCCAGAACTCCGCCTTCGCCCGGTGGATCTGCGACTTCACCGCGATGCCCGGCGGCGAGCGCACGATCCTGCACTGGTTCTTCCTGCACGAGCACTCCAGACACGTCATGGTCGACTGGGAGCGCGAGGCGGCGGCGCTGCTGTCGCTGGTCCGCGGCCGGGCGATGCGGTCGCCGCGCGGCCCCGAGCTCCTGGCCGTGGTGGACGATCTGCGCGACCGGAGCCCGGACGCCGAACGCCTCTGGGCGGGCGGCACCGATCTGCTCGTGCAGGGACCGTCCAGGCCGATGCTCTTCCGTGAGCCGGGCTTCACCGACCCGGGCCGGCCCGACGAGGCGGACCATCACGTCCGGTTGACCATCACCACGCTCGCCCCGGTGCGCGCCGGAGACAATCACCGCGTGCTGGCCTTCCTGCTGCCCGACGACTACCGCGGGGGCGCCGCTCCGGCCGGGGAGTGCGACGCCTGTCTGCGGGCCGACGTCCCGGACCGGCTCGGAATGCGCCGCTGACCGCACCCTTGGCGCACCGTACATGAGTATTGTTCGGATTTTGGTCGCCCATCCTGCCCGATAGATCCACAGATATCTCGCCATCTATGCAAGAGAACAGATAGGGTCCCATTTCGGAATGCCGACGGGGAATGCATGAGAATCGGCCTTGTAACGCCATACGTGTCGTAGCTCCGGCGTTTCCCTGAGGTCAACGCTTTCGAGTGGCGACGTCCGATGGGAGATCCCGAGCCTCATGACGGCCCGTGGTGACGCACCGCAGTCTCCGTTACCGCTGACGGCCGCGGCCTCGAAATGGGCCGCGCACGTGTGGTGGATGGCCCTGCTCGCCGGGGCGCTCGGCTTCGCGTTCGTCTGGCTCGTCACCCCGCACGGGCGGGAGATCGGCGCCGCCTGGGAACTCGGCGCGAAACTGGTCGCCTACGCCTTCCTGTGCTGCGCGATCGCGTTCTTCCCCTGGGTGTCACCGAGGATGCACTGGCTGTTGTACATCCCGTTCGTGTTCTTCACCGGATACGTCATCCCGCGTATCAGCTATTTCTACTACGGGGACGTCGAACGCCTTCAGGGTGACAGCTTCTACACCCATCTTTACCTGCTGCTCTATCCCGGGCTCGTGCTCACCGTCGCCGCCGCCTACCGGATCGGCGGCGGCAGCCCGGGGCGCTGCCTGAAGATCGCGATCAGCGGCATCGTCATCGTGTTCTCCGGGCTCCTCGACATCATGTGGCAGCTCGTCAACCCGGTCGAGATCCCCGACCTGATCGACGCGCCGCACATCAACGTGATCACCGGCGGGCCGATCCCGTTCGGCGGGGCCGTCCTGTTCACGCTGGCCCACGTGCCGATCGTGGTCGGGATCAACCTGCTCCCGCTGGACCGCTGGATCTCCCGCCTGCTGGGCACCCCGGCGGGCCGTCACTGAGGAGGCGAAGCTGGACACCCACGACGTGCCGCCGGCCGTCCGCATCTCCGTGGCGGCGCCCGCCTACAACGAGGCGGCGAACATCGCCGCGGCGGTGACCGAATGGCGGGACTACCTGGCAGGGCACCCGGCGATCGACGCCTGGGAGATCGTCGTGTGCGACGACGGCAGCACCGACGGCACCGGCGCGATCCTCGCCGGACTCCGGGAAACCTGCCCCGAGCTGGTCGTCGTCGGCTTCGGACGCAACCGCGGCGCCGGGGCCGCCATCGCCGAGGCCATCGCGCGCACCCGGCTGGACTGGGTCGTGCTGCTCGACTCCGACGGCCAGTTCCCGATCGCCAACCTCGACGCGTTCCTGGAGCGCGTACGGGCCGGGGAGTCGGACGCCTTCTCCGGCGCCCGGATCAGGAAGGCCGACGGCCTCGCGTACCGGTGGGGCTCGGCCGCCAGCGGCGCGGTCAGCAACCTCACCCACGGCACCCGGTACCGCGACTACAACTCGATCTTCAAGGTGGTACGCGGCCCGCTGCTGCGCTCCCTGCCCCTGGAGTCCGGCGGGATGAACTGCTCGACCGAGATCACCGCCAGGATCGCGGAGCTCGGCCGCACCTGGGTGGAGATCCCGATCGAGCACCGGGAACGCGGCGGCGGGGCCCGCGGGTGGCGGTTCTGGCGCGGCGCGCGTGACCGGGCCCTGTTCGTGGGCTACCTCGCCTATCGCCGCTGGCTGTTACGCCGGGGCGTGCTCCGCCTCCCGGAGGTGCCCGCGACCAGCGCGGAACCGGAGCGGGTCCGGTGAGCGGCCGCACCGCCGTCACCCTCTTCAGCGGCGGGCGTGGCGGGGCCAGCATCGCGCGCGGCCTGCTGCGCACCCCCGGCGTCGACCTCACGCTGGTGATCAACGGCTACGACAACGGGCGGTCCACCGGGGCGCTCCGCCGCTACCTCCCCGGGATGCTCGGCCCCTCGGACTTCCGCAAGAACCTCCTGATCCACCTCGACGACCGCGACCCGCTCCGCTCGGTCCTGGAACGCCGGCTCGCCGCCGGGACCACCCCCGCGGAGCTGACCGACCTGGCCGGGCTGCCCCCGGGGGTGCGCGCCGCGGTCGCCCGGGACCTGGACGTCTTCCTGCGCCGGTTCGACAGCCGTTCCTGCGGGTTCGACCTGACCGACTGCGCGCTGGGCAACCTCGTGTTCGCCGGCGCGTACCTCCGGCTGGGCGAGGACTTCAACGCCGCCGTACGCGCCTGCGCCCGGACGTTCGGGTCACCCGCCGCGCTGGTGAACGTGACCAACGGCGAGAACGCCTTCCTGGTCGCGCTCAAGCAGGACGGACGGCTCCTCGCCGACGAGGCCGACATCGTCGCGCCGCAGGACGCCGCCGCGATCACCGACCTGTTCCTGCTGCGCGAGCCGGTCACCCCGGAGCTGCGGGCCCAGCTGGCGGGCGGACCGGCCGAGGAGGCGCGGCGGGTCCTGGCGGGCCTGCGGGCCGAGGTCTCGCTGAACCCGGAGGCCGCGAACGCGATCAGGGACGCCGACCTCATCCTGTACGGGCCGGGCACGCCGCACTCGTCGCTGCTGCCCAGCTACCTGACCCCGGGGATCGCGGACGCGATCGCGGAGAGCCGGGCCGCGGCCAAGGTGTTCGTCGTCAACACCCGCGACGACCACGACGTCCAAGGGCTGAGCGCGCCCGACCTGGTCAGCCGCACCTTGTCCTATCTCGGCGACCCGGGCAACGAGCGCGGCACCGTCACCCACGTGCTCAGCCACCGCTCCCCCGAGGCGCCCCGAGTGCCGTCCGAGATCCTCGACGGCGGCGTCTGGGCCGGAGCCCGGTGGGTGACCGCCGACCTGGCGGACGCCGAACGGCCCGGCGTCCACTGCGGGCCGCGCACCGTGCGCACCCTGACCGGGATCGCCGACGAGGCAGCCCTCGCGAGGGCCCGATGAGCGTGGCGGCGGTGGTCGGGGGGCGGCGGGTGTGGCTCTGCGACCTTGACGGAACGCTCGTGGACAGCGCTTCCGTGCACGCGGCCGCGTTCCGCGCCGCGCTGGCGGAGCACGCGCCGTCGCTGCTCGGCGGCTTCCGGTACGACGCGCACGCCGGGGCGACCACCCGCGAGGTGATCGCCGGTCTGGGCGCGGACGGGGACCTCGCCGAACGGCTGGTTCACCGCAAGCAACGGCTCTACCGGGAGTACGTGGCGGCGGGCCGGGTGCCGGTGTTCCCCGGCGCCCGGCGGCTGCTCGACCGCCTGACCACCGACGGGCGCACGGCCTACCTGGTGACCAGCGGCAGCAGGGGATCGGTGGAGCGGGTGCTGGCCGCCTGCTCGCTGGCGGGCTACTTCGGCGGCGTGCTCACCGGGGACGACGTCCCGTCGGGCAAGCCGGACCCGGCGTTCTACCGGCACGCCTGCGAGCGGTGGGCCGTCGACCCCGGCGACGCCGTGGCTTTGGAGGACTCCGGGCACGGTGTGGCCTCCGCCGTCGGCGCCGGACTGGTGACGTTGCAGGTCAACGCGGCGGAACCGGCGCCGGGCGCGACTCAGGTGCGGGATCTGGACGAGATCGTGGACTTCCTCGACGGGGGCGTGAGCGGAAGTGAGTGACCAGCGCGTCTGCGCGGTGATCCCGGCGGCCGGGAGCGGGACCAGGCTCGGCCTCGGCGTCCCGAAGATCATGCTGGAGATCGCCGACGGCGTCACCGTGTGGCACCTGCTGCACCGGCGGCTGAGCCCCTGGGTGGAGCACGTGCACGTGATCGTCTCCCCGGCGGGGGAGGTCCCGTTCCGCCGCCTCGCCGCCGGCGAGATCGAGCGCGGCGCGGTCTCGGTGAGCGTCCAGGCGCGGCCGACCGGCATGGGCGACGCGATCTTCGGAGCCGTCGCGCACTGGGAGGGATACGACCGGATCCTGGTGGTCTGGGGCGACCAGGTGAACCTGTCCTCGGCGACCGTGCGGGACGTGGTGGCGGCAGCCCACGAGGGCCTCACCCTGCCGCTGGTGCCGATGCCAGAGCCGTACGTCGAGTACGAGCTGGACGGACCGGCCCTGGTCAGGGTGCGGATGTCCCGCGAGGGGGACGAGTGCCGGCCCGGCGGGCTCAGCGACGTCGGCGTGTTCTGCCTCGGCGCCGACGGGCTGCCGGACGCGTGGGCGGGTTACCTGATCGACGCCCCGCCCGGCGCGGCCACCGGCGAGGTCAACTTCCTGCCGTTCCTGCCGTACCTGTCGCGGGTCCGCGGCCTGCCGGTGACCGTGGTGCCGGTCGCCGACCCCGTCGAGGCCCGGGGCATCAACACCGCGGACGACCTCGACTTCGCCCGCCGGGCGTTCCAGCGGTGCCCGGACTAGCCCGGCCGCGCCGCTGCCACGTCGTCTGCACCGAGATCCCGCCGGGCGTCGTCGGCGGCCTGGGACGGTACGCCGAGCGGCTGTTCCCCGCCCTGCGCGACCGCGACGTGCCGATCGAGGTGTTCGGCGCGGTCGGACGGGACGCGCCGGCGCGGACCGAACGGACCGGCGGCGTCACGCTGCACCGGCTGCGCACGGCCGGGCAGTCAGGGCCGCCTCAGGGGGCTGTCGGGGCGCTGGTGAGGATCGCCGGGCTGGTGGCCTTCAACGTGCGGGTCGCGGCCCGGATCCTGCGGGCGCGGTCCGGCGCGGTCGTGGCGGTGCACGACTGGATGGGCTGCCTCGCCGGGATCCTGTGCCGGCTGCTCGGCCGGGTGCCGGTGGTGTTCCACGTGCACACCTGTGAGCACAACACCGCCCCGGGGGCCCGCCGGACACTCGTGACGGCGGGCATCACCGCGCTGGAGAACGCGCAGGCCCGGCTGGCGGACCTGATCGTGGTGCCCGGCGCGGGCATGCGCGACGAGCTCGTGGCCAGGGGCTGGCCGCGGGACCGGCTGCGGGTCGTGCCGCACGGCTTCGAGGATCCCGAGCTGGTGCGGCTGGCCGGGCTGTCCGTCGACGACCGTGACCGGATCCGTGCCGAGGTCAGGGCCCGCTATCTGCCCGGCGGGGCCGGGCGGCTGGTCGTCTTCGCCGGTCGCCTGTCACCGCACAAGGGCGCGCACACCCTGGTCAAGGCGGCGCCGGAGCTGCTCCGTGGGCGCGACGACCTGCGGATCGTGCTCATCGGCAGCGGCGACGACGCGGAGACGGCCCGGCTGATCGAGCGGGAGGGCGTCGGCCGGCACGTGGTCGCCGGGTACCGGTTCCTGGCCGCGCCCGAGGTGTTCGCGCACTTCCTGGCCGCCGACGTGTGCGCGTTCCCCTCGACGTACGAGCCGTTCGGGCTGGTCGCCGTGGAGGCGATGGCGCTGGGGCGGCCGGTCGTGGTGGGGCCGGGCTACTCGCCGGAGGTGGCCGGGGACGGGGCGGTCCGCTGCCGTACCGGATCGCCGGGAGAGCTGGCGGCGGCCCTGGCGCGCTGCCTGGACGACCCGGAGCACGCGGCCGGGCTCGCCCGGCGCGGCGCCGCGCACGTCCGCGCGCGGTACTCGTGGACGCGTACGGCCGAGGCCACGCTCGCAGCGTACGCGGAGGTGGCGCGGTGACGTCGGCCCCGGGCGACGGCGGGATCGGCCCAGGCGGGGTCGGCGGCTCACGCGGGGTCGGCGGGTGGGTGGCCAGGCTGGTCGGCGGGCGGGGCTGGGCCGTGTGGCCCACGCTGGTGAGCATCGCCGCCAGCGGCACGGCGGCGGGGACCACGCTCGTCATCGCCTGGGGCATCGGCGCCGCCGCGTTCGGCCGGTTCACGCTGGTGCTGACGATCGCGCTGATCGTCACCGTCGGCATGCTGCTCAACCTGAACTACGTCATGTTCCAGGAGCTGCCGAGGGCGGACCCGCGGGACCGGCCGGCCCTGGTGACGACGGCGCTGTTCACGACGCTGGCGCTGGGCGGCGGCCTGGTCGTCGCCGGCCTGCTGGCCTCCCCGCTGCTGACCCGCCTGCTCGGCGTCGACGTCCGTACGCTCTGCTTCGCGCTGGCGCTGGCCCTGTCGATGACGGTGAACCAGCTGACCGAGAGCTTCCTGCGCGGCCTGAAGAGGTTCGGGTTCGTGGCGGGGCTCAAGCTCGCCGTCGCCGCCGTCTACCTGGCCGCGGCGGCCTGGTGCCTGCTGGTGGCCGGCATCCGGGACGCCGAGGTCTACCTGGTCGCGCTGATCGTCACGAACGTCGTCTTCGCCCTGGTGGCCGTGGCGGGCTTCGACGTCGTCCCGCGCTCCTGGTCGGCGGCGCTGGCGCGCTCGCTGCTGCGGCACGGCGCCTACATGAGCGTCATCGCCGCCTTCACCGCCGTGCTGTTCGGGGCGGACATGATCTTCCTGAACCACTGGGCCACCGGCGGCGACGTCGGCGTGTACTCCGTCTACAACGGCTTCCCGAAGCGGCTGCTCGGCGTGGTGTTCACCGAAGGCGTCGGCCTGGTGCTGCTGCCCGTGCTGGCGACCGCCGACAAGGTCGCCGCGCTGCGGCGGATCGGCCGTCTCGCGCCGGCGCTCGCCGCCGCCACCGCCGTCTTCTCCTTCGCCGCGAGCGCGGTGTTCTTCCTGGTGCTGCGCGCGGAGTATCCGTACGAGCCCGGCCTGATGGCGTTGTCGGCGGTGGGGATCGGCGTCCACACGGTGTTCAACCTGTATCTCTTCGCCCTGTCGATGGACGGGGTGCGGGGCGCGAAGGTGCTCATCGCCTGCCTGGCCGTCGGGTCGCCCGCCGCGCTCGCCCTGCAGGCGGGGTTCATCTCCTGGCAGGGCCTGACCGGCGGCCTGGTGGCGTTCGCCCTGACCAATGTCGTCCTGGTCGCCGTGGTGGCCGTCGCCGCGGCCCGGGTGTACCGAGCGCGTCCAACGGAGGTCGAACGGTGAGGGTCGTGCACGTCATCAACCAGTTCCCGCCCAACATCACGGCGGGACTCGGCCGCTACATCGAGGAGATCACCCCGCATCTCGCCGCCGACCTGCGGCAGGCCGTGTTCACGCTGAACGACGGGAGCCTGCCGGTGCACGAGCGGCGGGCCGGCGTCACCGTCTACCGGCCGCGAGGCGCGACCGGCCGGCGCCGGCTCAACCGTACGCGCCGGGCCGAGTTCCTCCTGCTCGCGGTGAACGTCGTGGTGAACAACTGGCGGTACTTCCTGCGGCTGCGCCGGCTGGCCCCGGGAGAGCGGCCCGACCTGGTCGCCGTGCACGACTCGACGAACTTCCTGGCCGCCCTGCTGTGCCACTACGTGCTGCGGCTGCCGGTCGTCTTCCACGTGCACACCACCGAGTACGGGGTCGCGCCGCAGCGCAGCATCACCGACCCGATCGGCGTCTTCGCCGCCCTGGAACGGTGGCTGGCCAGGATCGCCCGCCGGGTCGTGGTCGCCACCCCGGAGGTGCGCGAGCAGCTCGTCGCCGCCGGGTGGAACGGGGACACGATCGACGTGGTCTGCCTGGGCGGCACGTTCGAGCGGCGGCTCGCCGGGGTCGACCGGGCCGCGCTCCGCTCCGGCGCCGCCGCGCTGCGGGCCCGGCTCGGCCTCGCGGAGGGCGATCCGGTGCTGCTCTTCGTCGGCCGCCTCGAACGGCAGAAGGGCGTCTACCAGCTGCTGGAGGCGATGGAGAAGATCGCCGTCGCGCTCCCCCGGCTCCGGCTGGTGATCGTCGGCGAGGGTGACGAGGCCGGGGTGGCGCGGATCGTGGCGGAGGCGGGGCTGGACGGGCGCGTCCTCACCTCCGGCGGGTTCGTCGACGGCCCGGCGCTGCTGGAGTACTACGAGCTCGCCGACGTCTGCGTCTTCCCCTCGCTGTTCGAGCCGTTCGGCCTGGTGGCGACCGAGGCCATGGCGCTGTCCAGGCCGACGGTCCTCGGGCCCGGGTTCTCGCGGATCTTCCTCGGCGACCCGGCCGACCCCGCCGTGCGGTACGCGCGGGACGCCGGGCCCGACGCCATCGCCGACGCGGTGATCGACCTCGTGAACGACCCGGCGGCCCGCCGCGCGCTCGCCGAGAGCGGGGAACGGTTCGTCAGGGAGCGGCTGAGCTGGGCCAGGGCGGCACGGGAGACGGTCGAGGTCTACCGGACCGCGCTCCGGCGCGGGTAGAGAACGTCTCAGGACGCGGCCAGCAGGGTCGACAGCTTGCGCAGGCCGCGTGACGTGCGGGCCTTGACCGTGCCGAGCGGCACGCGCAGCCGGTCGGCGATCTCGCGCTGGCTCAGGTCACCGAAGTAGGCCAGCTCGATGGCCTGCCGCTGGGCGTCCGATAGCTCCGCGAGCGCCCTGGCGAGCCGGTCACGGTCCGCGAGGTCGTCCACCGGGGAACGCCCCCCGCCGGGCGGGTCGCCGGCCTCCTCCAGCGGCACGGTGGCGGGCCGCCGGCTGCGCAGGTGGTCGACGGCGCGGCGGTGGGCGATGGCGAAGACCCAGGCCGCCTGACTTCTGGCCGGGTCGTACCGCGCGCGGGACCGCCAGACGTCGGCGAAGACGACCTGCACCAGGTCCTCCACGTCCTGAGCGGGCACGAACCTGCGCAGGTAGGAACGCACGGCGGGGCCGTGCGCTCGGTAGCACGCGCCGAGCGCGTCCTCGTCACTGGTCTGCATGGGCCTGTCCCTCACCAGAAAAACCTATTCAAAACTTATTCATAGTCCGGCATGCGGGATCGCCACAAGAGCTCCATGGGGAAGGACCGCGTCAGTCGAGCGTGGCGGCGATGCGCGCGACGGCCTCGGGCAGCGTCGACACGCGGGTCACGCCGGGAGGCGGCTCGCCCTGCCAGCCGAGCCCGCCGACGACGATCTCGCAGGCGGGACGGAGCTTCGGCAGCGCGGCGAGCGGGGCGGTGTCGCCGGTGGCCGCCTGCTGCGACCAGACGAACACGACCACCGGGCCGAGCCGCCGCATCGCGTGGGCCAGCGCCGCGTAGGGGGTGCGCGCGCCCAGGACGCGGGTGTGCACGCCGCGTTCGCCGAGCGCGGCGGCCAGGGCGTGCACCGGCAGGCTGTGCTGCTCGTCCTCGGCGCAGGCCAGCAGCACCGGACGGCCCGGGTGCGGCGGGACGTCGCGGATGAGGCGGTGCAGCGCCGCCTGGACCCGGTCGGACAGCAGATGCTCCACGTCGATGCCCGCGCCGGTGTCGTCCTGGCGCCGGCAGATGGCGTCGAAGACGGGCAGCACGAGCCGCTCCCACGTCCACACCACGCCGTGCTCGGCCAGCGCCTCCTCCACCAGGGAGGAGACCAGGTGGCTGTCGAGCATGAGCGCGGCGCGGCCCAGCGCGGCGGTGGCCGGGCGCCCGGCGGCCGGCTCCCTCTCAGGGGGGGCCGGGGCGGGCTCCGCCGCCGGGGCGGGAGCCGTGGCCGGGAGCGCCAGGGCCAGCCTGGCGGCCTCCGCGGGCGCCAGACCGGTGGCGATCAGGCGTTTCATCTCGGTCAGCCGCCGCAGGTCGGCGGCGTCGTAGCGGCGGTGGCCACCCGCGGTGCGGCGGCTGGGGCCCAGGCCGTACCGCAGGTTCCAGGTGCGCAACGTGGGCGCGGGCACGCCGAGCCGACGGGAGGCGGCTCCGATGCCGTAGCCCGCGTCCTCCACGTTGTCCGGTGTCTCCTCGACCATGGTTGTCCCGCCGACGTCCCGACGTGTCCGACCATCTTTTCGCGGTTCCGGGGTTGCTTGGACGCATGAGCAGGCGTGTCCCCCACGGAAACCCGACATCCGGTGGTTACCGTGATGAGGCGATTCGAGATCGCGTGCAACCGGGTCAGCCCCTCATGCGAAGACTTCCCATAGCGACAGAAGGGGCTGCGTGCATGGACACGGTGATCGCGCGAACCACCCACGTGCGCGAGCAGGTCGACCGGCACTTGGCGCGATTGCTGGACCAGCAGGTCCGCCGGCTCGGCTTCCTCGATGCGACGGAGCTGGACCTGGTGCGCGAGTACCTGGCGGAGTTCGTCCTCGGCGGCGGGAAGAGGCTGCGGCCCTCGTTCGTCTACTGGGGCTACCGGGCGGCCGGCGGCGAGCGGATGGAGGCGGTGCTGCCCGCGGCGTGCGCCGTGGAGCTGGTCCACGCGGCGGCGCTGCTGCTGGACGACGTGATGGACGAGGCGGGATCGCGGCGCGGCCGGCCGACGGCGCACGTGGCGCTGGCGGCCCTGCACCGCCGGGCCGGCTGGCGGGGCGAGGCCGGACGGTTCGGCGAGTCGGCCGCGACCCTGCTCGCGCTGCTGGCCCTGAGCTGGGCCGACGCGGCACTGCTGGAGACGGGGCCGCACCTGGCGGCCACGCTCGACATCCTCACCCGGATGCGGGTGGAGGCGATCGGCGGGCAGTATCTCGACCTGGCCCGCACCGCCGGGGCCGTGACCGGCGACGAGCCGTCGCGGGTGATCTCGCTCTACAAGTCGGGCAAGTACACCGTGGAGCGTCCCCTGCACCTCGGTCACGCGGTCGCGGACGGCGACCCGGAGACGCGCCGGACGCTGAGCGCGTACGCGCTGCCGCTGGGCGAGGCGTTCCAGCTCAGGGACGACGTCAACGGCGTGTTCGGTGACCCGGCGCGCACCGGCAAGCCCGCCGGGGCCGACCTGCTCCAGGGCAAGGCGACCTACCTGCTCGCCTACGCCCGGCGCGAGACGGGCAGCCCGCTCCTGGACGACATCACCGACCAGCGCGGCGTGGCCGCAGCGCGCGAGCTGATCGTCGCGTGCGGGGCGCTGGACGCGGCGGAACGGCGCATCGCCGCCCTGGCCGACGAGGCGGTCACGGCGCTCGACCAGTCCCCCGGCATCCCGCCGGACGCCAGACAGGCCCTGGTCGACCTGGCCGCCCTGTGCACCGGAAGGGACAGCCGATGAGCGTCGGACCCAGCACCCCGCACAGCCGGACAGGACCGCCGAGGTGCGCCGGGAAGGATCGCCGATGAGTCCCGTGGTCGTCGTCGGGGCGGGGCTCGGCGGGTTGTCGGCCGCCATCCATCTGGCCGCGGCCGGCCGGGAGGTCACCGTGGTGGAGGCGCTCGGCGAGCCCGGGGGCTGCTGCGGCACCGCCCGCGTCGGGGCGTACCGCTTCGACACCGGACCGTCCGTGCTCACCATGCCCGGCGTGCTGGCGGAGGTCTTCGGGGCCGCCGGGCAGGAGTTGCGGCACTGGTTGCCGCTGCGCCGGTTGGATCCCTCGTACCGGATGGTCTTCGACGACGGGTCGCGGCTGGACGTGCTGCCGGCGCGCGAGGCGATGATCGAGCAGGTGCGCGCGGTGTGCGGGCCGGCGGAGGCGGCCCGGTACGAGCGCTACCGGAGCCTGCTCGACGAGCTGTTCCGGGTCGAGTGGCCGGCGTTCATCGACGCGGACATGACCCGGCTGCGCGGCCTGGCCCGGCCGGCGGCGCTGTTGCGGCTGGCCAGGATGGGCGGCTTCCGCCGGCTGGACCGTCTGGCGGCGCGCTACCTGACGGACCCGCGGCTGATCAAGGCGCACACGTTCCAGTCGCTGTACGTGGGGCTGTCGCCGCAGCGCGCGCTGGGCATCTACGCCGTCATCGCGCACATGGACACCGTCGGCGGCGTGTACTTCCCCGAGCAGGGCGGCATGC
Source organism: Nonomuraea sp. NPDC048826 (assembly GCF_043198225.1). Taxonomy (NCBI): domain Bacteria; kingdom Bacillati; phylum Actinomycetota; class Actinomycetes; order Streptosporangiales; family Streptosporangiaceae; genus Nonomuraea; species Nonomuraea sp. NPDC048826. The sequence goes on from NZ_JBICUQ010000011.1 coordinate 27,784, forward strand.
ACGCGATCCCGGCGGCCATGGCGGCGTTGCTGGAGAAGCTGGGCGCGGGCATCCGCTACGGCGCGCCCGCGAGCCGGATCGAGACGGACGGCGACGGCGTCACCGGCGTGCTGCTGCGCGACGGCGAGCGGCTGCCCGCCCGGCAGGTCGTCGTCGCCTGCGACCGGCTGGCGGCCCGGCGGCTGCTTCCCGCGCACGCGGGCGACTGGCGGCTGCGCCGCCCGCACCACTCCCCGTCGTGCCTGGTGATGCACGTCGGCCTGGACCGCCCGCCGGCCGGCCAGGCGCACCACACGCTGCACTTCGGCCGGACCTGGGGCGAGACGTTCACCGAGCTGGCGGCGGGCCGCCCGCAGCCCGACCCGAGCCTGCTGGTCACCTGCCCGGAGCCGGACGGCGAGGCGGCGCCCGACGGGCACGCCACGCTCAGCGTCCTGGAGCCCGCGCCCAACCTGCGGCACGCCGACTGGGACCGGCTGCGCCCGCAGCTGGAGTCGAGGCTGCTCGGCCGGATGGCCGGCCTCGGCTACGGCGACCTCTCGGACGCGCCCCGGCTGGTGCTGGACCCGCCCGCGTGGGCCGCGCGCGGGCACAGCGCGGGCACCCCGTTCGCGCTGGACCACCGCTTCACCCAGACGGCGTGGCTGCGCCCCTCCGCCGTGGCCCGGCGGGTGCCCGGACTGCACTTCGCCGGCATGTACACCGCGCCGGGGGTCGGGGTGCCGCCCGTGCTCATCTCCGGCCGGCTCGCCGCCGCACGCATCCTCGAGGAGACCCGTTGACGCTCACCGCCAGCTACGAACGCTGCCGGCGGCTCCACGCCCGCTACGGCCGCTCCTACTACCTCGCCACCCGGCTGCTGCCGCAGTGGAAGCGGCGGCACGTGCACGCCCTGTACGGTTTCGCCCGGTACGCGGACGAGATCGTCGACTCCTTCACCATGACCGCCGGCCGGGCCCGCGCGCTGGACGCCCTCACCGCCAGGGTCGAGGCCGGGCTCGCCGGGGCGAAGGCGGACGACCCGGTGCTGCCCGCGTTCCTGCACACCGTGCACTCCTTCGGCATCGGCCACGACGACATCGGCGCGTTCCTGGCGTCCATGCGCGCGGACCTGTCGGTGACCCGGTACGCGACCTACGACGACCTGCTCGGCTACATGGCCGGGTCGGCCGCCGCCATCGGCACCATGATGCTGCCGGTGCTGGAGCCGGTGCCCGGCCGGGAGGTGGCGGCCCGCGAGCCCGCGCGCCAGCTCGGCCTGGCCTTCCAGCTCACCAACTTCCTGCGCGACGTGGCCGAGGACCACGCCCGCGGCCGGGTCTACCTGCCGATGGAGGACCTGGACAAGTTCGGGGTGGACCCAAGCGAGCTGGGCGCCCGCCGCACCGGGTCCGCCCTGCGGGACCTGCTCGCCTTCCAGGCGGGACGGGCCCGCGACCACTACCGGGCCGCCGCCGAGGGCGTCGGCCTGCTCGCCCCCTCGTCCCGGCCGTGCATCCGCGCCGCCGTCGACCTGTACGGCGGCATCCTGGACGAGATCGAGCGCCGCGGCTTCGAGGTCCTGGCGGGCCGGGTACGGGTGCCGCGCCGGCGCAAGGCGGCCGTGTTCGCCCGCCACCTGCTGGCCTCCGCCGAGGCGGGCAGGGCCGAGCGGCGCGTCCGCGTGGAGCTTCCGTGACCGGCGGCCCGCCCGTGGTCCTGGACGCGATGGGCGGCGACCACGGGCCGGTCGAGACGGTCGCCGGGGCGGTGGCGGCGTGGCGGGCGCACGGGATGCCCGTGGTGCTGGTCGGCGCACGGGACCGGGTGGAACGTGAGCTGCGCGGGCACGGGGCCCTGGGAGAGATCGCCGTGGTGCACGCCGAGGACGCCGTGCCGATGGCCGCGCCCGGCGCCGCCGCCGCGGCACGGACGACGTCGAGCCTCGCCGTGGGCTGCGAGCTGGTCCGCCGGGGCGAGGGCGGGGCGTTCGTGTCCGCCGGCTCCACCGGCGCGGTGGTCTCGTGCGCGGTGCGCGGCATCGGCCGGGCCGGCGGGGTGTTGCGGCCCGCGCTGGCCGTGGCCCTGCCCGCGCTGACGGGCGGGGCCAGTGTGCTGGTGGACGCGGGTGCGACGGCCGATCCGAGCCCGGCCATGGTGGCCCAGTTCGCCCTGCTGGGCGCGGGGTACGCGCGGACCGTGCTGGGCCGCGACGACCCGGTGGTGGGGCTGCTGTCGATCGGCTCGGAGCCGGGCAAGGGCAACCGGCTGACCCGCCGGGCCGGTGACCTGCTCGCCGGCCTGCCGGTGCGCTTCCACGGCAACATCGAGGGCCACGACGTGCTGGCCGGCACCGTGGACGTGATCGTCACCGACGGCTTCACCGGCAACGTCGTGCTGAAGAACGTCGAGGGCTGCGTCCGCACGGCGCTGACCATGGTCGCCCGAGCCGGCATCGCCTCCCCCGACCGGCTCACCGAGGTCGCCCGCCACTACGACCCGGAGACCCACGGCGGCGCCGCCCTGCTCGGCCTGCGCGGCACCGTCGTGGTCGCGCACGGCTCCTCCCCGGCGGCCACGATCGCCCGCGCCTGCGTGGTGGCGCACGCCCTGGCGGAGCAGGACCCGGCGGCCGGCATCGAGGCCGCGGCGGCGGAGCCGGTGGCATGACCACCGGCTCAGCGCAGCGGGTCGGCCCCGTCCCAGGCGCCCTCGCTGGCGTACGGGGTGAACCGGGCGAACAGCTCCTCGGCGTACCAGTCGTGCGCCCGCACCCGCTCGATGACCTGGCGGTGCGCCTCGCCCCGGTAGGCGAAGGAGCGCACCGCCTCCCGGTCGCGCCAGAGCGAGAAGGTCGCCTGCCGGGCCAGCGGCCACTCGCCGACGCCGATCGAGGCCAGGCAGCCGTCCTGCCGCCGCAGCAGCTCGTCGACCCGCGGCACCGACCGGTAGAAGGCGACCAGGCGGCTCGGCCGGATCGACGCCCTGGTGAGCACCGCCACCGGTCCCGCGCCCAGGGCCGCCGCGGCCCGTCCGCCGCCGAGGGAGCCGGCGAACGGGTCGCGGCCCGACCAGGCGCCGCGCGAGGCCGTCGGGGCCAGCCGGACCTGCCAGTGCTCGGCCGCCTCCGCCCGCCACCGGGCCGCGATCGGCGAGGTGCGCAGGAAGGCGTCCAGGTCGTCCTCGCCGCGCCAGACCGCGAACAGCGCCCACCGGCGCAGATCCGCCCCCAGGGACATGGCCCGGCCCCGGCCGGTGCCGAGCAGCCGCCAGAACAGCAGCCCGCCGGCCCGCCGCAGCAACGGCCGGTCGAAGGCCATGTGCCGCATCGCGCGGGCGCTGTCGTACCGGATGAGGTGGAACGACGCCATGGTTGAGGTACTGGTCCCGGTCATCGCCGGCTACCTGCTCGGCTCGGTGCCGGTCGCGGTCCTGGTGGCGCGCGCGCACGGCGTCGACCCGCGCGACGTCGGCGACCGCAACCCCGGGTACTGGAACGTCAAGGAGCAGCTCGGCGGGCGGGCGGCGGTGCCGGTGTTCGCCGGCGACACGCTGAAGGGCGCGCTGGCCGCCCTGACGGCTCTCCTGGTCAGCGGCGCGCACACCACCGCGTTCGGCGTGGTCACCGGGGCGAGCGTGCTGCCGGTGTACCTGGCGGTGGCGGCGGCCATGGCAGGGCACGCGTGGCCGGTCTTCGCCGGCTTCCGTGGCGGCCGGTCCATCCTGACCTTCGCGGGCGGCATCGCGGTCATCTGCCCTCCGGCGTTCGTGCTGGCGGTGGCCGCGCTGGTGGTGACGGCCCTGGCTCTGCGCTCGTTCGCGGTGGGGGCGCGCCTGGCGGTGTTCGGCGTGCCGGTGCTGCAGCTGCTGTTCGCGCCCGTGGAGCTGGTGGCGGCCACCGGGGGGCTGATGTGCCTCATCGGGCTGCGCTTCGGTCAGGCGGCTCGTACCGCGCGCCGCCGCTGACGTCCGGGTACGTGCGACCGCGCCAGGTCCGCACCGGACGCAGCGTGGCCTGGGTCAGCCGGACCGCGGACGCCGGGTCCAGCAGCGGCGACAGCAGCAGGCCCAGGCCGGGACGTCGGTAGCTGCCGCGCAGCGCGCCCGTGAGCAGCAGCCGCACCGCCAGCAGCGCCGCGTCCAGGCGGGTCGGGCGGCCGGTCGCCAGCCGGAGCACCGGCAGCGCCCCGGTCAGCCAGACGACGGCCAGGTCGGCCGCCCGCCACCCGGGCCCGGTGACGTCGCGCAGCGGCAGCGAACGCCCCCACTCCCGCCACAGCTCGCCTACCGAGTCGTGCATGTCGACCTCCAGCAGGCCGCCCGCGTCCAGGAAGCCGACCGTCCAGCCCCGCGCCGCCAGGCACCTGGCCAGCGCCACGTCGTCCGTCATGTGGCCGCGGACGAGCGCGAACCCGTCCACCCCGGTCATCCGGTCGCGGCGGAAGGCCATGCACTGGCCGTTGGCGACGGTACGGTGCGGCGGCGGCGGACTCGCCGGGCCGACCGGCCCGAACCGGTAGACCAGCGTCGCCAGCATGGAGGCGTGCAGGGCCTGCTCCAGCACGCCGTCACAGACGAACCTCGGGGCCGCGCTCACCAGGTCGTACTCCTCCAGGGCGGCCGCCAGCGCGCCGAACAGGCCGGGCTCCGGCCGGGCGTCGGCGTCCAGCGTGACCACGACCTCGCCGACTGCCACTGCCACCCCCTGGCGCAGCGCCCACTGCTTGCCCACCCACCCATCGGGCAACGGCTCGGCGGTGACGACCTTGGCCCCCGCCGCGGCCGCCGCCTCCGCCGTGCCGTCGCGGGAGCCGTCGTCGACCACGATCACCTCGCCGACGGCGGGGGCCGAGAGCGCGGCGCGCAGGCACGGGCCGATCCTGGCCGCCTCGTCGCGGGCGGGGATCACCACGGAGATCGTCACGCCCGCCTCCCGCCGCGCCCGCAGGGCCGGCAACCGCCGCCGCCCCCGCGCCAGCCGCGCCAGCACCACACCGGCGGCGACCCCCTGCGCAGCCGTGAGCAACCTCATCCCGACCCCCCTCGCGGGCGCCGTGCGTCCTGGAAGTCCTGGGTCACCAGGTCGGCGACGATGCGGGCGCCGAGGGTCACCATGGGGAGGCCGCCGCCCGGGTGGGCCGAGCCGCCGACCAGGTAGAGGCCGCGGCGGGGGCCGCGGTTGCCGGGGCGGAGGAAGGCGGAGGTCCTGCCCCGGTAGGCGGTGCCGTAGATGGCGCCGCCCCAGGACCCGTAGCGGTCGCGCAGGTCCGCCGGGGTGAAGACGTCGGCGAAGCGCAGCCGGCCCGCCAGGTCGTGGCCGTGCTCGGCGAGCCGCTCCAGCACCAGATCCCGGTACGCCTCCAGCCGGATCGGCCATCGGCCGGGGTCCCTGGCGGGGACGTTGACCAGCATCGTCCAGTTCTCCGCCCCCGCCGGGGCCTGGGACGGGTCGTCCACGGCCGAGCAGCCGACGTAGATCGTCGGGTCGAGCGGCGGGCTGCCGCGGTCGAAGATGTCGGCGAACTCCCGCGCGTAGTCGGCCGAAAACAGCACCGAATGATGCGGCAGCCCGGGGGTGCGTCCCTCGACCCCGGCCAGCACCAGCAGCGCCGACGACGAGCGCCCCAGCCGGGCGATCCGGCGCAGCCGCCGGCGGTCCGGCAGCAGGCGGCCGTACAGCGCGGCGGCGTCGGTGTTGGCCACCACCACGTCCGCCCGCACCCGTGCGCCGCTCGCCAGCCGCACCCCGGTGACCGCGCCGCCGTCGGCCTCGACCGCGTCGACCGGCTCGGACAGGAACACCTGCACCCCGGCGGCCTTCAGCAGCAGGGCCAGGTCGTCGGCCAGCCTGGCCAGGCCGCCCGGCGCGTACCAGACGCCCTGCCCGTGCTCCAGCGCGGGGACGCAGCCGAGTGCGGCGGGCGCGCGGTAGGGGCTGGACCCGGCGTAGGTGGCGTAGCGGCCGACGTACTGCCGCAGTCGGGCGTCGCGGAAGTACCGGCGGGCGAGCCCGTCGAGCGTCCGCGCGGGCGCCACAGCCAGCAGGTCGGAGAGCCTGGCCTCGCCCGGCGGCCGGATCAGCGGGCCGGCGAACACGGTCCGGTTCGCCGACTCCAGGGCGCCGCGCGCCCAGCCGTGGAAGGCGCGCCAGGCCCGTCCTTCACCCGGCGCCAGCCGCTCCACCTCGGCCGCCATCAGCTCGGGGTCGCGCCGGGCGGCCAGCACCGTGCCGTCGGCGAACCGGTAGCGGCACAGCGGGTCCGGCTCGACCAGCTCGCGGTCCAGCCCCAGGTCGCGGAAGAGCCCGGGCATGGTGAGCAGCGACGGACCCAGGGAGAAGGCGAACCCGTCGCGGCGGTGCTCGGCCAGCTTGCCGCCCAGCCGGGGCAACTGCTCGTACAGCCGGACCTCGTGCCCCCGCCGGGCCAGCAGCAGGGCGGACACCATGCCGCCCACGCCGCCGCCGATCACCGTCACCGCTGCCATGACCGCCTCCAAGCCGACGCGGCGAACGCGCCCATCGTGATCCCGCCGGCCGCCGCCACCAGCGGGTCGGTCGGGTCGAACACCGCCGCGAAGGCGATCGTCTCCATGACCGCCATGACCGTGTACACCGCGAGCAGCCCACGCCCCGGCCGGACGTCACCGCCGATCCACCCGATGACAAGCATGACCACGGCCGACACCAGCAGCCATCCGGCGAAGTTGCTCAGCGGGATGCCGCGGTAGAAGCCGTCCTCCGCCCACGTCCACAGCCCGAGCCGGACCATCTGCGGGTCCAGGAACAGGTCCCAGGCGGTCAGCGCGGCGGCGCCCACGCAGACCCGCGCCCAACCGGCCGGCGCGATCCCGACGGCCACCGCGTACGCCGCCAGCCCCATGCCGCCCCAGGCCACCGCCACCACGACGGGGACGCCGCCCACCTGGGGCCAGAGCACGTCACTGTAGGCGTAGTCGCCGAACGGGAACCCGGTCAGCACGCCGACGACCTCGGCCGCGTACCCGGTCAGCACGGCCCCGCCGAACGCGGCCAGCGCCCTGCGCGGGCCCCACGCGGCGGCGGCGAAGGCGACGGCGGACGCGGCGAGCAGCGTCACGATCAGCGCGGTGAACCGCTCCGGCCGCACGGCCAGGCCGGAGGCCACCTGCAGCGCCACCATGGCCGCCAGGGTCAGCACTCCCAGCGCGCGTGCCGGCCCGAGGGTCACGCGTCCCGTCTGTTCGCTTCTCGCCTGTTCCACACACTGTCTTTCGAAGCCGCCGCGATCACGGATGCACGTGCCCGGTGGCGTCCCAAACGAGCGTCACGGCAGTCCGAGCATCGGGGCAAGATTCGCGTCCCGCCGCCGTGACCAGGCACGGCGTCCCGCGCCGGATGGCGTGCGGCGATCCGTTGTGGGCATCTGTGGAGCATGGCTGAGGACCAGGGTTGCGGCAGGCCGCGGGTGGCGGTGTCGAGCTGCCTGCTCGGCGAGCCCGTACGGCACAACGGCAACCACAGCCGCGCCCGCTACCTCACCGACGAGCTGGCGCCGTTCGTCGACTGGGCGCCGATCTGCCCGGAGATGGAGCTCGGCCTCGGCGCGCCCCGCGAGTCGATGCGGCTCGAACGGTCGCCCGACGGCCCCCGGCTCATGACCCGCACCAGCCGCCGCGACCTCACCCCCGCCATGACGGAGCTGGCGGCGAAGCGGTCCGCCGGGCTGGACGCCGACGGCTACGTGTTCAAGGCCAAGAGCCCGAGCTGCGGCATCCACGGCATCCCGCTCTACGCCGGGGACACGGCGGTGACCCGGCAGAACCGCGGGCTGTTCGCCGACGCGGTGATCGAGGCGCATCCGCTGCTGCCCGTGGAGGACGAGGGCCGGCTGAACGACGCGGTGCTGCGTGAGGCGTTCACCGAGCGGATCTTCGCCCACGCGCGGCTGCGCGAGCTGCTGGAGGGCGACTGGCGGCCCCGCGACCTGGTGATCTTCCAGTCCCGGCACAAGATGCAGCTGCTCGCGCACTCGCCCGTCGGTTACCGGGAGACCGGCCGCCTGGTCGCCGAGGCGGGCACCCGGCCACGCGCGGAGCTGGCCGAGGCGTACGGCACGGCGTTCCGCACCGCGATGGCGGCCAAGGCGTCGGTCGGGCGCAACGTCAACGTGCTGCAGCACTGCCTGGGCATGCTCGGCGACGAGCTCGACCCGGTCCGCCGCGCCGACCTGGCCGAGGTGATCGACTCGTACCAGGCGCGCCGGGTGGCGCTCAGCGTGCCGCTCGCCCTACTGCGCCACCACGCCCGCGGTGAGGCCGCGACCTACGTCCACGAGCAGACCTTCTTCTCGCCGTACCCGGACGAGCTGGGGCTGCGCAACCACGTCGTCTGACGGTTTGGCGGCCCGGCGCCGGGGCAGCGCGGTGACGATGGAGAACCGGTACGACTTCGCCTTCGACCACCGCTACGCCCGGCTGCTGGGCCTGCTGGGCATCCGGCCCGACACCAGCTACGTGCTCGTGACAGACGACGCGCTGCGGGTGCGGTTCGGGCGGTGGGAGGTGGCCACCCCGCTGTCCAACGTGACCGACGTGCGGGTGACCGGCCCGTACACCGCGATCAAGGCGATCGGGGTGCGCATGTCGCTGGCCGACCGGGGGCTCACCTTCGGGTCGGGCACCCGGGAGGGCGTGTGCGTGCGGTTCCGTGAGCCGGTGCGCGGCAGCGACCCGCTGGGGCTGATGCGCCATCCCGGGCTCACCGTCACCGTCGCCGACTGCGCCGGGCTGGCCGACCGGCTGCGGCGGCACGCCACCTCGGGGTAGAGGCGTCTTGACGCGAAGATGGGCAGATCCGGGGCGTGCGGGCGCGGGCCCGGGTAGGGCGGCGCACATGACGAAGAAGCGGAAGGAAGAGCCGTCGGTGGGCGACGAGGTCACCTGGCGCAGCCACGGGTCCACCGCCCACGGCAAGGTCGAGAAGAAGGTCACCGACAGGCGGCAGGAGGCCGGCCGCACGGTGGCCGCCTCGCCCGAGGATCCCCAGTACGTGGTGCGCAGCGAGAAGAGCGGCAAGAAGGCCGTGCACAAGCCGTCGGCGCTGCGCAAGGGGAAGGGCTCATGACCGAGGAGGAGGAGCGGACGGTCGCCGCCGAGTTCGACGAGGCGGTGAACATGACCGCCAAGGAGCTGGAAGGCTGGCTCGCCACGGACGAGTCCAAGGCCGTGGGCCAGAAGGACGGCGGCGGCGAGTCCACCGGGCACGAGTCCGGACGCAGGATCGTCGAGCTGCTGCACGCGAAGCGGTCGTCCCTGACCGAGCAGGACTACGCGCACATGCGCAAGGTCGTCGGCTACGTGCACCGGCACCTGGCGCAGCGGCCGTCCGGCGACGTCCGGGACACCCGGTGGCGTCACTCGCTGATGAACTGGGGCCACGACCCGCTCAAGTGAGATCGGATCGAACCTCGGGGCGCGTGGTGCGTATCTCGAAGAGAAGAGCCCCCCGCGCACCGAAGAGGCACCATGACGATTCATCCCGGCAAGCTGTCCGGCGTCGCGTGCGCCGTGGTCCTGGGCGCGTCGCTCACCGCCTGCGGAGCGTCGTCGGAGGCCGGGACGCGTCCGGCGGCCCATCACGGCGCTCCTCACAGCTCCGAGCACAGCGCCGGTCACAGCGCCCATGCGGCACCGCCGGCCGCGAGCGTCCCGCCGGCGCCGAAGGCGGCCGAGCAGAGCATCGACCAGCTCGGCGCCGCTCTCGGCTGCCCGCGGCCCAACATGCAGATCGACGCCGACGAGCTGCGGCAGGCCGCCTGCCAGACGTCCAGCAACCGGGCCACCCTGGTCACCTTCAAGACGGGCAAGGGCCAGCGTGACTGGCTGGACGCCGCGCAGCCGTACGGGGGCTCGTACCTGGTGGGCGAGCGCTGGGTGGTCGTCTCGGAGCCGGCGGTGCTGGAGAGCCTGCGCATCCGGCTGGGCGGGCAGATCGAGACGACGCAGCACCACTGAGGGTGCCGGGGACTCCGGTCTCTTGACAGGTGCTCCATGCCCTCACCTATCTTGTACATATGAATAGGTCTTCACATGAAAATGCGTTGTCCATCGACGGGTGCAGCATCAAGGTGGTCGACGCCGAGCGCGTGGCCACCGTGTGCGAACGGATGCCCAGCGCTGAAGACCTGACCGACACCGCCGACGTCTTCGGCCTGCTGTCGGACCCCAACCGGCTGCGCCTGCTGGTCGCGCTGCTGGACGGCGAGCTGTGCGTGTGCGATCTGGCGGCGGTGACCGGCCAGAGCGAGTCCGCCGTCTCGCACGCCCTGCGCCTGCTGCGCGCGCACCGCATCGTGGCCGCCCGCCGTTCCGGACGGATGGCCTACTACCGCCTGGAGGACCCGCACGTGCGGATGCTGCTGGACCTGGCGCTCACGCACATCCAGCACACCGAGGCCATCCACCCGGAACGCGACGGGAGCGAGTGATGGGCCACGGGCACGGACATGGGCACGGGCACGCGGGAGGGCGGCACCGCTGGCGCCTGGCGGTCTCCTTCGCCCTGATCGGGGCCTTCTTCGTGGTCGAGCTCGCCTACGGGCTCATCTCCGGCTCGCTCGCGCTGCTGTCGGACGCCGGCCACATGGCCGCCGACGTGGTCACCCTCGGCGCGGCGCTGATCGCCACCAGGATCGCGACCCGCCCCGACACCACCGGCCGCCGCAGCTACGGCTCCTACCGCGCCGAGGTGTTCGCCTCCTTGCTGGCCGTGATGCTGATGCTCGGCGTCGCCGTCTACGTGGCGGCCGAGGCGATCGGCCGCATCGGGACCCCCGCCCAGGTCGCCTCCGGCCCGATGCTGATCGTCGGCGCCATCGGCCTGGCCGTCAACCTGGTCGCCCTGCTGCTGCTGCGCGCCGGGGCCGCCGAGAGCCTCAACGTCAAGGGCGCCTACCTGGAGGTCGTGGCCGACACCGCCGGCTCCGTCGGCGTCATCCTGGCCGGCTGGCTGGTGGCCACCACCGGCCGGCCCTTCTGGGACACCCTCATCGCGCTGGCCATCGGCGTCTTCGTCGCCGTCCGGGCCGTCGCGCTCGGCCGCCAGGTCTTCGCCGTGCTCGGCCAGCACGTCCCCGAGGGCATCGACGCCACCGCCGTGGCCGGCGACCTGGCCGCCATCGACGGCGTCCGTGACGTGCACGACCTGCACCTGTGGACGCTGACCTCCGGCATGAACGTCGCCACCGCCCACCTGGTCACCGCCGACCAGAGCGACAACCACGCGGTCCTCGACCAGGCCCGCGACCTGCTGCGCAGCCGGCACGGCGTGGCCCACGCCACCTTGCAGGTCGAGCCGGCCGACCACAGCGGCTGCGACGAGCTGGGCTGGTGACCCCCGTCAGGAGGTGAGCGCCTCGACGGCCACCGCGAACGCCCGCGGGTCGGCCTCGCGCAGCGGCGCCAGCGCGGCGGTCCAGGCGGGCCCGGCCAGCACGTGCGCGAGCAGGCGGCGGGAGTGGCCGGGGTCGACGCCCTTCGACAGCGCGATCAGGAGCTGGGCGCGGCGTTCCGGGTCCTCGACCGCCGACGCCAGGTCGGCGACCTTGCCGGCCAGCGCCGCCGCCGCGCCGGAACCCCGGACGTCCGCGATCGCCTTCACCAGCTCGGTGAAGGCCAGGAGCTGCTGGTCCGGGTTGGTGACGCGGCCGGGCAGCAGGCTCCCCGCCCGCTCGGCCACGTCCGGCACGACGACCCCGCCCGGGTCGGCCCTGGTCACGGCGCTGTACGCGCGAGCCAGGTGATCGGCCAGGGGAATGTGCTTGCGGGCGATCAGGGCGGCCTCGGCCGGCCGGCCGCCGTCCGCCAGCGCCTTCACCAGCGTGACGTACGCGCGCGCCCGGTCGCCCGTCGCCCTGATCTCGTCCAGCAGGCGCAGGGCGCGTGTCACCTGCCCGCGCAGGGCGAAGGCGGCCGCCAGGTCTCCCAGCGCGCCGGCCCGGTCCTGTCCCGGCGGGAGCTCGCCGATCAGCCGCCGGGCCTGGCCGGGGTGACCGAGCCGGACGAGGAGCTTCACCAGCGCCACGAGGAGGGTGGTGCTCCGGGCGGAGCCGGGAAGCCGGCGGACCAGCCTCTCGGCCTCCCCTGCCAGCTCGTGCGCCAGACCGGGCTTGCCCTGGTCGGCGGCCACCCTGGCGAGGCCGAGCAGCGCCTGCGCGCGCTTGTCGCCGGAACGGATCTCGCGCAGCAGGGCTCTGCCCTGCTTGAGCGACCTCTTGGCGGCCACGGTCTCGACCCGGGCGACCCACGCCTGGGCCCGCCGGTCGGGGTCGGCGATCTTCCGCGCCAGGGCCCTGGCCCGGCCGCTGTCGGGAAGCCTGACCACCAGCGCGGCGAGCGCCTGGGCCCGGCTGTCCCCGCGCAGCGACAGGGCCAGCCGCTCGGCCCGGTCGAACTCTCCCTGACCGGCCAGCGACTCGGCCACGGCTACCAGCGCCCTGTCCCGCTCGGCGCGGCCGGGCAGCCTGACCCTCCTGGTCAGGGCCTCGGCCTGGCCCGGGTCCTGCCTGGCGAGCGTCCTGACCAGGTCGACCAGCACCCGCGCCCGGGTGGCCGGCTCGGGGATCGCGCAGGCCAGGGTCTCGGCGAGCGCGGGATCCTCGACCGCCTCCGCGAGCGCCACCAGCGGCCGCGTCCGCTGCTCGCCGGACGTGGCGGAGCGGGCCAGTTCCTCCGCCTCCTCGGCCAGCTCGCGCGCCCGTTCGGCGTCACCGCAGTCCAGCGCCGCCCCGGCCGCGGCGACCAGCGCCCGGACCCGGTGGTGGCGGCTGCCGATCGAGCGGGCCACCTCCTCGGCCCGGGGGTCCCCGCAGAGCGCGAAGACCTGGACGACGGCGACCAGCGCCCGCTCGGTCCGGTTCTGCGGGGGATGCTTCCGCTTGGCCCGGTTCCCTGCGGCCCGCTTCCGTGCCGCCTCCTGCCGCGCGGCCTCCTGCCGGGCGAGGACCTCCGCCTGCTCGGCCACCTCCACCGCCCACTCCCGGTCACCCCGGCGGGCGATGCCCTCCGCGACGGCCGCCAGCGCCTGGGCGCGCAGGGACGGCGACGGGACGGACGTGGCCACCTCCACCGCGCGCTCCACCTCGCCCTCGCGGACCAGGCCGCCGGCCAGCGCCTTCAGCACCTGGAACCGCTCGTACACCGTCGGCAGCCTGTCCGCCAGGTCCCTCGCCCGGGGCAGCTCGCCGCACCGGGTCATGACCTCCACCAGCGCGGCCAGCGCCCAGCTCTGCGTGCCGTCGCCGACGATCACCTCCGCCGTGGCCTCCGCCCGCCGCAGGACGGCCCGCGCCAGGTCGGGGTCGTCGGCCACGACCTGCCGGGCGAGCGCGCTCAGCGCCCCCACCCGCTGGTCCGCGAGCGGGATCCGGTCGACCAGGCGCTCGGCCCGCGCCAGGTCGCCGCACGCGGCGGCCGACTCGACCAGGGCGGCCAGCGGCTTGGCCTGGAGGCGCGGATCCAGCACCGCCCGGGTCACCTCCTCGGCCCGGTCGAGCAGCCGGGACGCATCGGGCCGGCACGCTCGCGCGATCATCCCTAACGCCCACGCCCGCCGCTCCGGCTCGCCGATCGTGTCCGCGAGCGCCTCCGCCACGCCCGGCTCCCCCTGGTCGGCCAGCTCACGCGCGACCCCGGCAGTCGCCCACGCCCGCCGGTCCCGGTCATGGATGGTAAGGGCGAGCGCCTCCGCCTTGACCAGCCCGCCCTCCTGGGCCAGGGCCCGCGTCACCTCCGCCAGCGCGCCGGCCTGCTTGCCCGGGTCGGCGATCGACCGGGCCAGCGATTCGGCGCGGGTGTCCTGACCGAGCCTGACCCACAGGACGAGCAGCTCATCCGGCCAGAGCGGGGCGGCGGCGCCCAGCCGGTCGCGTGCGACGGTCAGCCGGACGAGATCCGCCAGGTCGGGCTCCGGCTGGTCGCGGACGGCGTCCTGCGCGGCGGCGATCTCGCGGAGCGCCGCCGCCTGACCGCCTATGAGCCGGCTCATCCGGGCCTGGCGGGCCGGGTCGAGCGCGTGCTCCACCAGCCGCGCACCGGTCAGGAGCCTGCGGTACGAGGTGAGCAGGTAGGCCGGCGTGTCCTCCGGCCACCCCCGCGCCCGGTAGGAGTCCGCCCATGCGTGGATGCGCGACCGGTAGCCGTCGAGGTCCCCGGCGAGCCTCTCCTCGGCGATCCGGAGCAGCGTCTCGTGGGCGAACGCGTAGCTCTCGGTGCCCATCGCGAAGCGGAAGATGTTGCTGTCGAGGCGGTCCTTGATCTCGTAGCGGTCCTGGCCCGTCAGCGCGGCGAGGTCTTCCGGGGTGAGCCCGCCCCGGGCGACGGCGAGGAGTCCGAGGAGGGCGTCGTCCCGGTGGACGCTCAGCCACCAGCCGAGCTCGTTCCTGGCTTCCAGTTCGAGATTCTGCGCGTACGGGGTCGAGCGCAGCGTCCTGACCCGGCACCGGTGCAGGGGATGGTCGGCCCGGAGCCTGAGGTGGAGTCCGGGGTTCGGGCGGCCGGTGACGAGCACGCCCACGTTCGCGGGGAGGCTGCGCGGGAGTTGGAGGGCGATGGCGGGGTCCTCGTCCAGCCCGTCCACGACCAGCACCAGGCGTTCCCCGTTGTCCTGGCAGCGTTCGGCGGCGCTTTCCAGCAGGTGGTGGAAGGCTCCCGGGGTGTGCGGCTCCTCGGCGATGGCCGCGAGTTGCTCGCCCGCGACCTGGAGGAACTCGTCCTGACGGCCCAGGCGGTTGGCCGCGAAGTACGCGGCCACCCGCACGCCGGGCGGCGGGTCGAGCACGAACGCGGACGTCAGCGCGGTCTTGCCCGACCACGGCTCGCCCTGCAGGCGCAGGTACGTCTCGTCGCCCGTGCAGAAGGAGGTCAGCTCGTCGAGTTCGCGGTCGCGGTCGCGTAACCCGCCGTCCGGCGCCAGGTCCCGGACCTGCGCCGCGTACGCGCCGAGGTCCCGGCCGGGCGGCTTGTTGACGCTCTCGGGCCGGTGGTAGCCGATCTGCCTGCGCTGTTCGGGATCCAGGTC
The DNA here is from genome assembly GCF_043198225.1 of Nonomuraea sp. NPDC048826. NCBI lineage: Bacteria > Bacillati > Actinomycetota > Actinomycetes > Streptosporangiales > Streptosporangiaceae > Nonomuraea > Nonomuraea sp. NPDC048826. Next base: position 42,818 of record NZ_JBICUQ010000011.1, read on the forward strand.
CCAGTCGGCCCGCAGAGCCGTGAGATGCCGCGCGCCCTCTTCCAGGTGGACCTCGTTGATGACGCCGACGAGCCGGTTGCGCGCGAAGAGAGCTGCGCCCGACATGCCGCGCCAGGGCGAGTCGTACGGGTTCTCGAGGGGCGGGTTGTCGATCGCGATCTGCAAGGTCCCGGTCCGGAGGTTCGACAGCGGGTAGATCGAACCGATCAGGTGATCGCTGTCCCGCTTGGCGTCCCGGAACTTGAACGACGGGAACCCGAGCGCCTCGCAGGCCAGCTTGCCGCCGCGCGGCTCCACCAGGCCGTAACGGACCGGCTTCACCTCGTCATCGAGATCGACGTGGAGCGCGGCGAGATCGCCCACGCTCCAGAGGAACCGCGCGGTCACCCTGCGCTCGGGGGCGAGAAAGCGCACCGAGATGGCCTCGTCGCCGGCCACGCGCCCCTTGACCACGTGTGCGGCCGTCAGGACCACGTCCGACGTCACCCGATAACCGGAACCGTAGGTCTTCTCGCCCTCGGGCAGGCAGACGACGATCTGCGCGGCTCGCTCGAGTCTCAGTCTTCGCCCTCCCTCGCCCGGCCGCCGATGCTGAGTGAGCCACCCGCGCGCGTGGGCTGCAGGGTGAGCTTGACCCGGTGGGTCCTGGCCTCGATCTCCTTGACGTCGGCCCCGGCCTCCACCACCCAGAACTTGACCTTGCCGTTGGCCGCCGCCTCCTCGGTCATCATGACCGTGATCTCCAGCTCGATGGCCCCCACGGCGAACTGGATCGCCTCCCCCTGGGCCGATCGAGCCGCCCGGTTCAGCTCGCCGCGGAGTTCCCTGACGACCGTGGACAGTTCCAGCACCGTGCCTCCAGAGAAAGGGTTTCGTGGAATTATGCCGAATAAACCGTAAGTTGATCGATACGGTCAGGGTGGGCATCTTGGGAATCTCCGGCAGCCGCGTGGTCGTCACCGAACCGATATCGTCCTCCGCACCGCGGCCCATCACGCTCCACCTGCCTCCCGAACCCGAGGACCACGTCGCCGCGGTCCTGGACGCCTGGACAGGGCAGGGGCTCTCGATCTCCGACCGGCGCTTCTCGATGCGGTTCGAGGCGGGCGGCATCCCGGACGCCCTCATCTACTACGTGGTGCTGTCCGAGCTGGTCAACCGATGGGTCGCCGTCGACGTCAACCAGGTGCCCGTGGACTTCCAGCGGATCTACGAGGAGAGCCGCCGCCTGCCCGACGCCGGCAAGCCGTCGCCCTTCACCACCTGGGCGCAGGTCGGCGGGGAGGATCCCGGCTACCTGCCGCACGTGGTCGTCGAGACCGAGGCGGACCTCACGCCGGAGACGGTGTCGCTGATCCGCTACGCGTCCCGGCTGCGCATGGTCCCGCCGGCCCGGACGAAGGCCGCGTTCGTCTGCCTGGCCCGGGTCGCGGGGATCCGCCTGGCCCGGCAGAGACGGCTCCCCTTCCTCTCCACCGGCCGCGAACTCGAACCGCTGCACAAGCAGGCCCCCGACCAGGGCGTCGACCTCGAACACCTCCGGATGAGCGTCATCCCGCGCCGAAAGGTCAATCCGCCGACCACGTACGACCTCGTCCCGCCCGGCAAGGGCCGGAAGCGTTACCGGACCCTGGCCGAGGCGAACGCCGCCCCGATCGAGCCGCTCCTGGGCCGGCTGGGATCGTCCTCGACCGGCGACGAGCCCGTCGTGTGGACGTGCCCGCGCGTCGCCAGCCGGCACCTCGCCAACCCGAAGCCCTCACTGCGGATCCGGAGCAACCGGGCCATGTGCACCGGCTGCGACACCGCGTACCTCACCCCGGTCGAACTCGTGGCCCGGACGCTGGACATCACCCCGGACGAGGCGGCCGCGCTCATCCTCCGGCCGGACTGCGTCATCGACCGCCCGGTGCCCGACTACCGCCGGCCGGAGCTGGTCTCCCCGCCGGTCCCCGGAACCCTGGTCACCGCCTACGTCTCCGCCGACCGTCCCGACAGGTTCGACTGCGTGATCTACGACGCGGGCATCGGATACCCGCGAGAGGCGATCATCTGGCGCCCCGACACGGCCAACCTGCCCCCGGACGTCGCACCGGTCGTGCTGAAGCCGGGCGACACCGTCACCGCCCTGGTCACGGAAGTCCCGGAATCGGGCGCGTGCCATCTCTCCATCACCTCGCCCGCGCTGGCGGCGCGCGCCCTGGCCTCGCAGGTCCCGGAGATCATCGACGGCGCCGCGACCGTCGTGGCGGTCGCCCGGATGATGAACAGCCGCACCAAGCTGGCGGTGGCCCCCACGGAGGAGCGGCTGAACGCGGTGGGCGCGGCGCTCGGCAAGCGCGACAACCACTACCACCTCCACGCCGCGCACCGCCTGCTCAACAGGCACAGGCTGAACGAGCCCCCCGACACGTGGGAGCGGCTGGAGATCATCGCCTACTCCGCCGACCTGCGGACCTATCTCATGAACGCCATGCGCCCGGTGGAGGTCATCGACTGCCGGATCCGGGGCACCAACGCCGTGGTCTCCGTGCGGCCGCTCCAGTACCGGGGCGGCATCGGGCGGGGCGGGCTCAACGCGCAGCTCGCGGGTCAGCTGACCGGCCTCTACGTCAGGGTCGTGCCCGACGGCGCCGACCTCGACGACCCCGCACTCGACGGCCCCGTCCCTTGAGCCGGACCCGTACGACAGCCCTGCACTAACCTCATAGCATGATCGTCGATCACTCCGCTCGGGGCGGGTTCGCGGCGCTGCTCCGGCGGCATCGGCTCCGGCTCCGGCTCACTCAGGAGGAGCTCGCCGAGCGGGCCGGCATCAGCTCGCGAGTACTTGCGGAGCCGGGCGTCCGGAGGGCCGGTCACGTGATGTGGCCGGCTCCGGGCACGACTCCCGTCACCGTGGCGCCCTGTTCGGGCACTCCGGTGACCGACACGGAGCCGCCGAGCTCGGCGAAGGCCGCCCGCATGCGGGCGATGCCAGGGCCGGTCGGCGGCGGCTGGAAGCCCTTGCCGTCGTCGCTGATCGTCAGCCGCAACCCGCTGGGGGCCACCGTGACAGCGATCGACACCGTGGACGCCTGGCTGTGGCGCGCCACGTTGTCGAGCCCTTCGGCCATGACCGTCAGCACCCCTTTCGCGACCCGGGACGGCACGTCGGCGGTCGGCAGAGCCCACACCTCCACGGTTATCCCGGTGCGTTCCGACCACTCGGCCAGGAGCCCCTTGAGCGCTTCGGCCAAGCTCGCCCCCGTGCGCATACGTGTCCCTTCCATCGTCGATCCGCCTCCCTTCTGGTGATCACATGAAATCGCGGACGCCAACGGACCTACCAGGACGTCACGTCTGACGTTTCATCGAACGCGGCCCTCGCCGTCGCGGTGAAACCGGCGCGAGGGGGCCGTGAAACCGGCGGCGCCGATGGTGGGGCCATGAACATCACAGAACTCCGCCGTACCGGGGACCGCGCCGCGTCCCCCGGCGGCGCGGAACCGGCCGTGCTCGCGGAAGGGCTGGTCAAGGCGTTCGGCGAGCAGCGCGCGGTGGACGGGGTCGACCTGGAGGTGCGGACCGGCGAGATCTTCGGCATCCTCGGGCCGAACGGCGCCGGCAAGACCACGATGCTGCGGATGCTGTCCACCTTGCTGGCGATCGACGCGGGCCGCGCCCGGGTCTTCGGCGTCGACGTGGCCGCGGAGCCGCACGTGGTCCGGCAGCTCGTGGGCGTCACCGGGCAGTACGCGTCGGTGGACGAGAACCTGACCGCGCGCGAGAACCTCTGGCTCTTCGCCCGTCTGCAGGGGATCCCCTCCCCGCGGGCCAGGCGGACCGCCGACGGGCTGCTCGGCCGGTTCGGTCTGGAGGACTCCGCCGACAAGCCGATCGCGCAGTACTCCGGCGGCATGCGGCGCCGGCTCGACCTGGCCGCCAGCCTGATCGCGACCCCGCCGCTGATCTTCCTGGACGAGCCGACCACCGGCCTCGACCCGCGTACCCGCGGGCAGATGTGGGACACGATCCGCGACCTGGTCGCCGACGGCTGCACGATCCTGCTGACCACGCAGTATCTCGACGAGGCCGACCAGCTCGCCGACCGGATCACTGTGATCGACCACGGCCGCAAGGTGGCCGAGGGCACGCCCGACGAGCTGAAGACCGCGGTCGGGAACGCCACCCTGCAACTGGTGCTGGCCGAGCCCGCCGAGGTCCCGGCCGCCGTCGAGGTGGTTCGCCGGGAACTCGGCGCGGACCCGGTGCTCAGCCCGGAGAAGGGCCGGCTGAACGTCGCGCTCGACCGGGCCGACCTGGCCGCCGACGTGCTGATCGCGCTGCGTGCGGCCGGGCTGTCGATCTCGTCGGTGAGTGTGGCCAAGCCGAGCCTGGACGAGGTGTTCCTGGCCCTCACGGGGCACGGGGCGGGCACGGAGGAGAGCCGATGAGCATCACGATCGACCCGGTCGCCCGGGTCTCGGCCGCGCGGCGGCGCGTCACCGTGCGGGAGACGCTCGACCAGACGCTGGCGATGGCGTGGCGGGCCGTCAAGAAGATGCTCCGCAACCCCGAGCAGTTCTTCGACGTGGCGTTGCAGCCCATCCTGTTCACCGCGATGTTCGCGTACATCTTCGGCGGCGCGATCAGCGGCGACGTGCAGAGCTATCTCCCGCTGATGGTGCCGGGCATCCTCGCCCAGACCGTCCTGACGACCTGCATGGTCACCGGGGTGCAGTTGCGCGAGGACATGGAGAAGGGCGTCTTCGACCGGTTCAAGTCGCTGCCGATCGCCCGGATCGCGCCGCTGGCCGGCCCGATGGTGGCCGACCTGGTGCGGTACACGATCGCGGCCACCCTCACCTTCGCCGTGGGCGTGCTGATCGGCTATCGCCCCGGGGGCGGGGTGCTCGGCGTGCTCGCCGGGATCGTGCTGGCCATCGTCACCGGCTGGTCGCTGGCGTGGATCTTCACCTGGCTCGGCACGGTCGCCCGCAGCACCCAGGCCGTGCACGGCATCTCGCTGATGATCCTTTTCCCGCTGACCTTCCTGTCGAACGCGTTCGTCCCCGTCGACACGCTGCCCGGCTGGCTCGCCGCGTTCGTCCGCGCCAACCCGGTCTCACACCTGGTCACGGCCACGCGTGACCTGGCCAACGGCGGGGTCGTCAGCGCGGAGGTGGCCTGGACGCTGCTGGCCTGCGTGATCGTCGTGGTGGTCTTCGCCCCGCTGTCGGTCCGCGGCTACAAGCGGCACCTGTGACCCGCGGCCGGACAGCCCCGCGACGAACGCCCGCGCCTCGCCGAGGAGGTCGCCGCCCCGGCGGTCGCCGTACTCGGCGCGGACGCGGGCCAGGGCCCCGGGGGCGGTCCGCTCGGCGTGCGGCTCGATCCGGTCGAAGGTCATGTCGGCCATCATGTCGTTGTAGGAGAACCGCTCGGCCAGCACCAGCAGCCTGACCGCGTCGAGGGGGGCCAGCCCCGCCCGGAGCAGCCCCCACGCGCCGAGCGCGAAGAGCATCGAGCCGCAGACCGGGTAGTCGAGCAGCCGGCTCTCCCCGCTCAGCACGTCGGGCGCCCGGCCGGTGAGGCAGGCCAGGAACAGCTCCTCGCCGTACGGGAGATCGGCCGGCTCGGCGTGGTAGGCGTACGCCGTCAGGGCGAGCGCCTCGGCCACGACCGCCCACGGGTCGAGCACCCAGGGCGGCACCCCCGGCAGCCGCAGGTCGCGGGCCTTCTGGACGGCCAGCCGGTACTCCGCGAGCGCGGCGACCGTCTGGCCGCGGGCGAGCGCGATCTCGGCGGCGCACACTGAGGCGATCGCCACCCCGCCGGGGACCGGCTCACGGTCGTTGACCAGGTTCATCTCGGCGAGTTCGGCCTCGGCGGCGTCGTGGTCGCCGTCGGCCAGCGCGGCCATCAGCAGCACCGAACGCAGCTGCGTCTCGTCGTCCGCGGCGCCGACCCGGCTGATGGCCGGCAGGGCGAGCCGCGCGTGGCCGACCGCCCGCCGCCGGTCGCCGTGCCGCATGAGCAGGTGGGCCATCGTGGAGTGCAGGATCGCGAACAGCCACGGGTTCTCCTCGTCGTGGAGCAGGGCCAGGGCCTGCTCGGTGGCCGCGATCGCCTCGGTCAGGAAACCCGCGCTCTCCAGCACGTGGGCGCTCATCTGCGCCGCCGCCAGCGCCACGTCGCGGTCGGGGCTGCGGCGCAGCGCCGCCAGCCGTTCGCGCCGGTCGGCGACGTCCGGCGCGCTGAAGGCGAGCGTCGCCTCGGCCATGGCCGCGAGGCGCGGATCCGTCGTGTCCTCGACGGGCAGCCTGTGGAGCAGGTCGGACAGCGGTTCGCTGCGACCGTCCAGGGTGATGATGACGTTGACGATCGTGACCACCAGGGCCGCCCGGGTGATCTCGACGAGCCCTGGCGGCGGGAACCATCCGGCGATGGTCTGCATGATCGCCTGGCCGAGCGCGATGATCTTGGCGTGGTCGCCGCGGATGGACCACATCGTGCCCAGGCCCGCCAGCAGCTGGACCGCCGTGGCGGGATCGGGCTCGGCGAGCGCCCGGCGGAGCAGGTCGGTCAGGTTGAGCTCCTCGGCCCGCAGCCCGTCGACCGCCTCGAACTGGCCGGGCCCGAACAACGCGGCGCCGTGCCCGCCGGCGTAGTCCGTCGCCCAGGACCGCAGCGCCGCCCGCGCCGCCTCCGCCTCGCCGGCTTCCTCCAGCCGCATCCGGCCGAACTCCCTGACCGTCTCCAGCATCCGGTAGCGGACGCCGCCGGCCGTCTCGTGCACGCTCAGCAGCGACTGCTCGGCCAGGGCGTGCACGGCCGGCAGCGCGTCGGCGCCGAGCACGTGCTCCGCGGCCTCCGGCGTGCAGCCGTCGGCGAACAGCGACAGCCACCGCAGGGCCCGCCGTTCGGGCTCACCCAGCAGGTTCCACGACCAGTCGATGACCGCGAGCAGCGTGCGGTGCCGGTCGGGAGCGCTGCGGTCGCCGCCGCGCAGCAGCGCGAAGCGGTCCGCCAGCCGCCGCGCGATCTCCTCCACGGACATCACCCGGACCTTGGCCGCCGCCAGCTCGATCGCGAGCGGCAGCCCGTCGAGCCGGGTGACGATCTCCCGTACCGTGTCCTCGTCGACCCGCGCGGCCGGACGGGCGGCCGTGGCACGCTGGCGGAACAACTCCACCGCGTCATCGGCCGCGAGCTCGCCGAGCGGGTAGACGCGCTCGGCCGCGATCGACAGCGGGGCCCTCGACGTGGTGAGCACCCGCAGATCGCGCGTGGCGGCGATCAGGAAGGCCGTCAGGTCGGCCACGGCCTCGATCACGTGCTCGCAGTTGTCCAGGATCAGCAGCGCAGGAGCCTGGCCGAGCCGCCCGGCGATGCGGCTCCGGACATCGGCCCGCTGCTCGGACGTGGGCGTACGGCGCCCGCTGACCGAGTCGCGCACCCCGAGCGCCGAACCCACCTCGCCCACCACGCCCTCGGGCGAGGACACGCCGACGAGCCCGACGAAGTGCACCACGGGCTGGGCGGCGTTCCGGCCGGCGACGTGGGCCAGCCGCGTCTTGCCCAGCCCGCCCGGCCCGACGACGGAGACCACCCGGTGGGCCTGCAGCAGGGCGTGCACCGCGCGGATGTCACCGTCACGCCCGAGCAACGGCGAACCGTCGAACAGCACGCCTTCCCGTACGGGCCGGTCCGCCGCGAGGAGTTCGGCGTGGACGCGCGCCAGGCCGGGCCCCGGATCCACGCCGAGGCTCTCGGCCAGGTCGGCGCGATGGCGTTCGTAACGCTCCAGCGCGGCGGCGGCGCCCCGTACCGCGGCCTCGCTGCGCAGCAGGCAGGCGAGCAGCTCCTCGTCGCTGGGCCGGTCGGCCGCCGCCTCCTCCAGCAGGGGCAGCGCCCCTTCGTGGTCGCCGGAGCGGGACCGCGCGACGGCCGCCAGCCGGCGCGCCTCCGCCAGCCGTCCGGCGGCGACGGCCCTGACCTCGCCCAAGGGACCGTCGACCGTCTCATCACCCGTCGCGAGGCCGGTCGCCTCGTCCGCGAGCCGCCGGGCCCCGGCCACGTCGTCGTCGGCCAGCGCGGCGCGGGCCCGCTCGACCAGCGCGCCCAGCAGCAGCGCGTCCACCTGCTCGGCGGGCACGCCCAGCCGGTAGCCGCGCTCGGTGCGCACCACGGCGTCGGCGGCGGTCGCCGCCCTGGTCCGCGACACGACCACCTGCAGCGCCTTCATGGGGTTCGCCGGGGGCTCGTCCGGCCACAGCTCCTCGACCAGGCGCTCGTGGCCGGCACCCGCCCGCCCGTGCAGGACGAGCACCGCCAGCAACGTCCGCGCGCGATCTCCGATCACGCGCTCCCCCCGCCAGCGGACGCCGTCGAGCAAGGTCAGCACCGGAGCCACGGCCCTAGCTTACGGACGCCGAGGGGCTCGGAGGTCGGGCACCTCTCGCCCGGCGCCGGGTCTTGTGCCGGAGCAGGGGATTCCATATCGTTTGGCCTCAAACGTATCTCGCGAGGGGCTCATGGCGCACCACACGCATCAGGACTGGCTGGACCGGGCCGCGCGGCTGCGGCCGCCGACCGGCCACCACATCGACGGGGCCGACGAGCCCGGCGGCGGTCCCTCCTTCGCGGTCGTGTCGCCCCGCGACGGCCGGACGATCGCCGAGGTCGCCGACGGCGGCGCGGCCGAGGTCGGGCTCGCCGTCGCCGCCGCCCGCCGGGCCTTCGACGCCGGCCCCTGGCCGCGCCTGGCGCCCGCCGACCGCGGCCGGGCCCTGATGCGCCTGGCGGACCTCATCGAGGAGCACCGGGCCGAGCTCGCGCTGACCATCAGCCTGGAGATGGGCAAACCGATCACGGAAGCGTACGAGATCGAGCTGCGCGCCGCGATCACCACCTTCCGCTGGTACGGCCAGCTGGCCGACAAGCTCGCCGACGAGGCCCCGCACGTGGCTCCCGACGCCTTCGCCCTGATCACCCGCGAGCCGTCGGGCGTGGTGGGCGCGGTCGTCCCGTGGAACTTCCCGCTCACCCTGGCCTCCTGGAAGATCGCCCCGGCGCTCGCCGCCGGCTGCACGGTCGTGCTCAAGCCCTCCGAGCTGTCCCCCCTGTCGGCGCTGACGCTCGGCCGCCTGGCCGCCGAGGCCGGGCTGCCACCGGGGGTGCTCAACGTCGTCGCGGGCGACGGGCCAGGCGCCGGACGGGCCCTCGGCCTGCACCCGGACGTCGACGTGCTGGCCTTCACCGGCTCCACCGCGGTCGGCCGCCACTTCCTGCGCTACTCGGCCGACTCCAACCTCAAGCGCGTCTGGCTCGAACTCGGCGGCAAGTCGCCGAACATCATCCTCCCCGACGCCCCCGACCTGGACCAGGCCGCCGCCACCGCCGCCTGGGGCATCTTCTTCAACCAGGGCGAGATGTGCACCGCGCCCTCACGGCTCCTGGTCCACCGTTCGATCGCGGAACGGGTGACCGACGCGGTGATCGAACGCGCCCGTACGCTGCGCGTGGGCGACCCGCTCGACCCGGGCACCGAGATGGGCGCCCTCGTCCGCGAGAGCCACCTCGACAAGGTCCTCGGCCACATCGACGCCGGTAGCGACCAGGGCGCCCGGCTGCGGACCGGCGGCGCGCGCACCCTGACCGGCACGGGCGGCAGCTACCTGGAGCCGACCGTGTTCGACCGGGTCGCGCCGGACTCCCGGCTGGCCCGGGAGGAGATCTTCGGGCCGGTCCTGTCGGTGCTGGCCTTCGACGAGCTGGACGAGGCGATCAGCCTGGCCAACGCCACCGAGTACGGTCTGGCCGCCGGTCTGTGGACGTCCGATCTCAGCACCGCCCACCGGGTCTCCCGCGCGCTGCGGGCCGGGACCGTCTGGGTGAACTGCTACGAGGAGGGCGACCTGACCGTGCCCTTCGGCGGGATGAAGCAGTCAGGCAACGGCAGGGACAAATCCATACACGCCATCGACAAGTACACCGAGCTCAAGACGACCTGGATCCAGCTTTGACCAGCGCGCGCCCCCTGATCGCGATCCCCGCCCGCTTCTCCGCCTCCGCCTCCGCGCTCCGGTACGCCGCCGAGGTCAACGCCCGCGCCGTGGTCGAGGCCGTCTGGCGGGCCGGGGGCGAGCCGGTCACCGTCCATCCGCACGCCGCACCGGACGCGGCGGTCGCCGACCGGCTGGCCAGGTTCGACGGCATCCTGCTGCCGGGCGGCGGCGACCTGGCGCCGCACCGCTACGGCGCCCGGCACACCCACGGCAGCGTCTACGACGTCGACGAGGACCAGGACTTCTTCGACCTGGCGGTCGCCCGCGTCGCCCTGGCGCACGGGTGGCCGCTGCTCGCGATCTGCCGCGGCATGCAGGTCGTCAACGTCGCGCTCGGCGGGACCCTGCTGCAGGACATGGGCGGCCCGGCACACGAGCACCGCCACGTCGTGCACCCCGTCTCCGTGGCGGCCGGCTCGGTGCTGGCCGGGGCCACGGGGGCCGGGAAGGTGGAGGCGTCCTGCTACCACCACCAGCGGGTGGACGCGCTCGGCGCCGGGCTCTCCGTGACCGCGACAGCCGCCGACGGCACACCGGAAGGGCTCGGCCTCACCACCGCCACGGGCTGGTTCGCCGCCGTCCAGTGGCACCCGGAGGACACCGCCGAACGTGACCCGGCCAACCAGAGCCTCTTCGACGCCCTCGTCCAAGCCTCCCGCCCCTGACCACCCAGGGCCCGCGCCCGGCTCAGGTCGCGGGCCTGGGGTCGGTTCTAGTCCCCCACCCGAGCCTGGCTCAGGTCGCGAGCCTGCACCCGGTTCTAGTGCCCCACCCGCACCCGGCTCAGGTCGCGGGTCTGGGGTCGGTTCAGGTTTTGGGTCTGCGGCCGCTGCGGCGGCGGGCGGGCTCCGCGCCGCCCAGCAGCTCCAGCCGCCGCTCCTCGCCGTGCGTCTCGACCTGCAGCACGATGGCGCGCAGCGCGTCGGAGACGCTCTCGTACTGCTCGGGCGCGAGCCCGGCGGTGACGAACACCTCCTCGGCGTTGAACGCCGGGAACAGCCGCTCCATCAGGGCCTCGCCCTCGTCGGTGAGGCGGAGCAGCACCCGGCGCCCGTCGTACGGATGATCGGCCCGCTGGAGCAGGCCGCGGGACTCCAGCGTGCGGGAGACACCCGTGAGCGTGCCCTTGGAGATGCCCGACTCCTCGGCGACGAACCGGGGCTCCTGCTCACCCCAGATCCACACCACCCACAGCACCACGAATGCGGTCCACGTCAGGTCGCTGCCGCGCAGCACCGAGTTCTCGACGTGCTGGCGGATCGCCGACGCGGCGCGGTAGATGTTGGCCACCACCGCCATCTGGCGGTGCTGGATCGGCGTGTCGCCGAGCTTCGCCCGGACCAGCTTCTCGGTCTCGGTGATGGATCGCTCCCCGCCGGGCAAGGCTCACTCCTCCGGACTCGGCTTGTTCGCTCCCACGAGTGTAGGAGAGGCCGCACGGCCCGGGATCACCGCTTCGGCGGCCGGATGCCGCGGAACTCCCAGTCGCCGCCGAGCGCCGTGGAGAGCACCTCCTCCGACTCCGTGGGCTGGGCGCCGACGTCGGCGCGGATCGCGACCGGACCGGTGACGACCCGGTTGGACAGCCGCCCCAGGCCCTCCACCTCGACCTCGACGAGGTCGCCCGGCTGGACCGGGCGGGAGTTGGCGGGCGTGCCGGACAGCAGGACGTCGCCGGGGTGGAGGGTGATCGTGCGGGCGATGTCGGCGACGAGATAGTGCATGTCCCAGGCCATCTCGTCGGTGGAGCCGTTCTGCGCGATCTCCCCGTTGACGTACGTACGCAGGTACTTGCCGCGGAAGTCCCACCCGGTGACCAGGCCGGGCCCGAGCGGGCACAGGGTGTCGGAGCCCTTGACCCGGAGCATCGAGCCGGCGTCGGTGTCGCGGAAGTCGTGCAGCCCGAAGTCGTTGGCGACGGTGTACCCGGCGATGTAGTCACCGGCCTCGGCCGGGGAGACGTTGCGGCAGGTCCGGCCGATGACGATGGCCACCTCGCCCTCGTAGTTGAGCCACTTGCAGCCCTCGGGGCGCACGACGTCGCCCCGGTGGGCGTTGAGCGAGGAGGTGGGCTTGTGGAAGTAGGTCGGCGTGGCCGCCAGCTTGATCTGGAACTCCTCGACCCGGCTGCGGTGGTTGAGGTGCACCGCGATGATCTTCGAGGGCACGACCGGGGGCAGGTGGACGGCGTCGTCGATCTTGACCCGGCGGCCGTCGCCCGCGACGAGCTCGTCCCCCTCGGGCACGGCCTCGACGACGGCCCCGTCGAGGAGGATGCGACGGTACTCAGGCATGGGCGTTCTCCTGACGGGGAGCGGTCCAGCCGCCTTCGGGGCGGTCGAACCAGAGGTGGACCTGGCCGGTGCCGATCGAGTTCTCGTACTCGCCGTACTGGCGCGCGGTCGCGGTGCACGCCCGCTCGCCGAGCGCGCCGGCCATCATCAGGTAGTGGAAGAACCGGGCCTCCGGCTTGTACTCCCAGAACTCCGGCATGGTGTCGAGCACCCGGTCGTGACGGCCCTCCTTGAACCAGGCGATCCGCTCGTGGTCGGCCTCCCGCGCCTGCGGGGTGAAGATGTGCCGGGGGTCGCTGGCCTCGTGGTCGCGCAGCTCGCGCAGCGGCCAGAAGGTGTGCGACAGGGCGCCGGAGGCGATCACCAGCACCTTGCGGCCGGGGGTGGCGGCGATGCCGTCGGCCAGGGCTCGGCCCAGCCGCAGGTGGTCCTCCATGTCGCCGGTCTGGCAGACGCCGATTGTCATCCAGCGCTTGTCGGGCAGCCCCTCGCCGAGGAACTTCCACAGGTTGACCGTGGCGTAGAAGATCGGCAGGTACGGGTCGTCGATCGGGGTGATCCAGGTCCCGTGCTTGTCGGCGAAGGAGGCCACGTTGTGGGCCAGCTCCGGGTCGCCGGGGAAGTCGTACGGCATGCGGCACATGCCGCGCGGCAGTTCCTCGGAGGTGAACAGCCCGGCCCGCCGGTCCTGCGCGGTGATGACGAACTCCACGGTGGTGGCCCAGTGCGAGTCGAGCACCACGACGGTGTCGTAGTCGGCGGTCTCGAAGACCTCCTCGCGCAGCTCGCGCAGGCCGGTGACGAGGGTGATCTCCTTGCCCTCGTTCAGCTCCAGCCGATCCTGCTCGGGGAGCACGATGGTGGGGACGTGCGCGAGCAGGCCCGCCCCGACGATCTCACCCATGGTTCTGCCATCCCTCCGGTGCGGTCACGGTGTTCTTCAGGTCGCAGTAGAAGTCGAAGCTCCAGTCGCCGCCCTCGCGGCCGACACCGGAGTCGCGGGAGCCGCCGAAGGGCGCCCGCAGGTCGCGGACGAAGAAGCAGTTCACCCAGACCGTCCCGGCGACGAGCCGGGCGGTGACGCGCTCGGCGCGGGCCCGGTCGCCGGTGGCGACGGTGGCAGCCAGGCCGAAGCGGGTGTCGTTGGCCAGCGTGACGGCCTCGTCCTCGGTGTCGAAGGTCTGCAGGGTCAGCACCGGGCCGAAGACCTCCTCCTGGACGATCTCACTGTCCTGGGCCACGTCGGTGAGCAGGGTCGGCCGGTAGTACAGGCCCTCGCCGCGCTCGCCGCCGATGACGGCGCGCGCCCCCGCGGCCAGTGCCCGCCGCACGAACCCGTCGATCTTGTCGAGCTGGCGGGGGTGGATGTTGGGGCCGATGTCGGTGCTCTCGTCGCGCGGATCGCCCTGCTTGAGCGCCGAGGCCCGGGCCACGAAGCGGCGGGTGAACTCCTCGGCGACCGGGGCCTCCACCAGCAGCCGGGTGGCGGCCAGGCACACCTGGCCGGCGTTGTCGTACTGCTCGACCGCCAGGTTCACGGCCAGGTCGAGGTCGGCGTCGGCGAAGACCAGCAGCGGCGACTTGCCGCCCAGCTCGAAGCTGGTGGGCACCAGGTTGGCAGCGGCCGCCGCGGCGATCCGCCTGGCGGTGGGCACCGAACCGGTGAAGCTGATCCGGCGCACGTCCGGATGGGCCACCAGCGCGGCCCCCGCCTCGGCGCCGTACCCCTGGACCACGTTGAGCACCCCGGCGGGCAGCCCGGCCTCGGCCGCGAGGTCGGCCAGCAGCGAGGCGGTGAGCGGCGACCACTCGGCGGGCTTGAGCACGACCGTGTTGCCGGCCGCCAGCGCGGGGGCGATCTTCCAGGTGGCCAGCATCAGGGGCGCGTTCCACGGGGTGATCAGCACACACGGCCCGGCCGGGTCCCAGGAGACGTGGTTGGTGTGGCCGCGGGTGTCGAAGTCCTCGTGCCCGAGGTTCTCCAGCCAGTCGGCGAAGAAGCGGAAGTTGTGCGCGACGCGCGGCATCACGCCGCGGCGGTGCGAGCGCAGCAGCGCGCCGTTGTCGGTGGTCTCGACGATCGCCAGGTCCTCCAGGCGCTTCTCCACGCCGTCGGCGACGGCGCGCAGCAGGCGGGCGCGCTCGGCCGGAGGCGTGGCCGCCCAGCCGGGGAAGGCCTGCCGGGCGGCGGCGACCGCCGCGTCGGCCTCGGCCTGCCCGCCCCGGGCGATCTCGCCCAGCGGGCGGCCGTCGATGGGCGACTCGTCGGTGAAGGTGCCGGCGGAGGCCACGCGGGCGCCGCCGATCCAGTGCCGGGTGTCGACGGCTACCCCGGCGACGGTCAGCGTGTGCGAAGACATGGTGGACTCCATTCGGTGACGTGGTGACTTACTCGGAGCCGGACGTGCCGGATTCGAGGAGGGTCCCGCCGTCCCAGGTCACGCCGACCTGGCGGTAGTACGCGGCGATCGGCTCGTGGATCTCCAGCCGGGCCAGTTCCTCGGTCGGCGCCTCGAACAGCTCCAGGTCCGCGTCGCCGCGCCAGGCGGGGCCGGCCTCGAACGCCTTCGCCCCGGACTCGATCAGCTCGTCCAGCGCCAGGCCCTTGCCCTGCTCGATGGCGGGCATCCAGCGGTGGTGCGCCATCGGGTGACCGTTGACGAACCCGTTCGTCTCCGACTCTCCCCGCAGGGTGACCACGGCCTCCGCGAGCCTGCGGTCGGCGGCGGCGAGCGTGGCGCCGAACCGGGCCCCGGCCTCGATCCGCGGCGCCGGTCCGTACGGGTGCGGGCGGGTCAGGTGGATGGAGCCGAGCTTCTTCGGATAGCCCTGGTGCAGCCCCCGCGCGATGGCGAAGTCCTTGTCGACCCAGATGTAGACGCAGCGGGAGTACGTGCGACCCCGGTAGGAGCAGCGCACCACCGCGAACGCCTCCTTGTACTGGGAGCGCACCGGGTCGAGGAGCTCCTCGCGGGAGGTCGAGCAGGACTGCCAGTCGGCCCAGATCAGGGCGACCGCGCCGGGGTCCTCGGGGGCGAGTTCGAGGGGTGGCGGCAGCAGTTCCCTGACCCGGGCCGGGTCGGTGCGGTACTCGACGGTGAGCAGGTCGCCGGAATAGTGCCAGGGCGGTGCGGGGATCAGGGAGGACGCCCCGGTCGCCGTCTTGGGGTAGAAGTAGCCGCGCATGGGTTCGGTGCTCCTTATCCGGTGAGAGCGGGCTGCTTCAGCAGGTCCGCGCGATAGCGGGCGGCCCGGGCCACGACGGCCTGGCCGCCGAGCGCGACCACGGCCACGAGCCGTCCGGCGCGGTGGTAGCCGGCCAGCAGGTCTCCGCCGGTGCCGCCGTCGAGGACGCGCACGTCGTCCAGGCCGAGAGCCGGGGCGCCGAAGGACTGCAGGCGGAAGTCGTGCTGGTCGCTCCAGAACGTGGGCAGGGGCGCGAAGGGCTCCGGGTCGGCCACGTCGCCCGCGAGATGGGCGGCGAGGACCGGGGCGGCGTGCTTGGCCATGGCGGTCGGCAGCGACCAGTGCTCGACCCTGCGGGCCACCTCGTCGTAGCGGGCGTTGGGGAACCGGGCGACGTCGCCGACCCCGACCGCGTACGGCAGACCTCCCATGCGCAGGGACGCGTCGGTGAGCACGCCGTCGGCCAGGTCGAGCCCGTTGCCGTCGAGCCAGCCGGTGCCGGGGACCGAGCCGACCGCCTCGACGACCACGTCGGCGGGGAGCAGGGTGCCGTCGTCGAGCACGACGCCGGTCACGTGCTCGTCACCCGCGAACCGGGTCACGCTCCTGCCGAGCGCGAACCGTACGCCCCGCTCCTCGTGGCGGCGCAGCAGCTCGCCTGCCAGCAGCTCGCCCAGCGCGCCGACCATGGGCAGGGGGAGCGGGTCGACCACGGTCACGTCCGTCACCCCGAGGCCGGTCGCCGTGGCGGCGACCTCGCACCCGATGAACCCGGCGCCGATCACCACGAGGCGGGTGCCCGGCGTGGCCAGCGAGTCCTGCAGCCGCCGGGCGTCGTCGAGCGTGCGGACGGTGTGCCGGCCCAGGGCTGGGCCGGGGCACCGCAGGCGGCGCGGGCGCGTCCCGGTCGCCGCGACCAGGCCGTCGAAGGGCAGCTCGGTGCCGTCGTCCAGGACGACCACCCGCTCCGCGAGCCGGGCCGCGGTGACCGCCGTGCCGAGCCGCCAGTCGACGTCGGCGCCGGTGCGCGGGCGGAAGGCCAGCGTGTCGAAGGACGCCTTGCCCGCCAGCACCTCCTTGGAGAGCGGCGGCCGGTTGTACGGCATGTGCGGCTCGTCCCCGATCACCGTGATCTCGCCGCGCCAGCCGGCGGCGCGCAGCTGCTCGGCGGCGCGCAGGCCGCCGAGCGAGGCTCCGGCGACCACCACCCGTCCGGTCATCGCGGTCAGCCCTCGATGGAGATCGCCTGGAGCGGGCACACGTCGGCGGCGTCCTCGACGTCCGCGCGGAGGCTCTCGTCGGGTTCGTCGACGTAGACCAGCCGCCCGTCGTCGTCCATCCGGAACACCTCGGGGGCCGAGAAGACGCACTGGCCGTGGTCCTGGCACTTGTTCATATCGACGACGACCCTCATAGCCGCTCCCTCATGGATCGTTTGACTTCAAACAAAATAGAGCCGGGGAGCGCGACGGGTCAATGCGGGAAAAGGCGGGTTCGCACCCTTGCCAGCGAGGGAGCGCCTGCATATCGTTTGACCTCAAACAAAGAGCATAGCAGCCCTGCACTTAGGGAGATCACGGTGAGCGCCCACCCACCCCCCGCAGTTCGCGAGCACCTCGCTCGCCTCGCCGAGCAAGGCATCGACGTGGTCCGGGTGGTCTATCCCGACCTGATCGGCACCGACCGGGCCAGGGACGTGCTGGTGGACCACCTGGCGGCGGCCTGCGAGCACGGCCTCGCCTTCTGCCGCGCCGTCTACCACACCACCCCGCAAGGAGACGTGGTGCCGGTCGAGGGCGGGCTGGACCGCGGGCTGCCCGACGTCACCGTGTGGCCCGACCTGAGCACGCTCAGGCCGCTGCCCTGGGAGCCCGGCGTGGCCTGGTGCCTCGCCGACGTCCGCGACCCCGCGGACGGGAGCCGGGTCGCCGAGTCGCCGCGCGACCTGCTCCGCGGTGTGCTGGAGCGGTACGCCGAACACGGGCTGCGCCCGGTGGCCGGGCCCGAGCTGGAGTACTTCCTGTGCGAGCCCGACCCCGCCGCGCCGAACGGCTGGCGGCGCTACGCCGACGCCCCAGGGCTCGTCTACACCGCCGGACGGCGCGGCGACCCGGACGGCCACCTGCTGAGCACGCTGCGCCGGCTGCGCGATCTCGGCCTGGACGTGAGCATGGGCAACCACGAGTTCAGCAGCGGCCAGTTCGAGATCAACCTCGTGCACTCCGGAGCCCTGGACGCCGCCGACCGGACGTTCCTCTTCAAGTCGGCCGTCAAGGAGCTCGCCCGCGGTGAGGGACGCCTGGCGACCTTCATGGCCAAACCGTTCAACGACGAGGGCGGATCCGGCTTCCACCTGCACCTCTCCTGTCTGGCGGACGACGACTCCAACGCCTTCGACGACCCCTCGGCGCCGTACGGGCTGTCGGCGACCGCCCGCCACGCCCTCGCCGGCGTCCTGGCGCACGCCCCGGCGCTGGCCGCGCTGGCCAACCCCACCATCAACTCCTACAAGCGGTTCGGCCCCGACACCCTCGCGCCGTGGCTGATCGACTGGGGACTCGACAACCGCAGCGCCATGCTGCGCGTCCCGCCCGAGCGCGGTCCGGGGGCGCGGTTCGAGCTCCGGCTCGGCGACGCCAGCGCCAACCCGTACCTGCTGCTCGCCGGCACCCTCGCCGCCATGCTGCTGGGCCTGCGCGCCGGGCAGGAGCCGTCCGCCCCGCTGGAGGGCTACGGCTACGACACCTCCAGGGCCGCCGTCCTGCCGATGACGCTCGCCGACGCGCTCGACGCGCTCGAAGCCGACAGCGAGCTGACCGAGCTGCTCGGCAAGGGCTTCACCGCCTCCTACCTGGCCTACAAGCGCAACGAGATCGAACGCTTCCATCGGCACGTCACCGACTGGGAGTTCGTCGAGTACGCCCACCACCTGTGACGCCGAGGAGCCCCATGATCCCCGAACCCCTCCCCCTCGACCAGGTCGACCTCGCCGACACGGCCAACTTCACCGACGGCGTCACCCCGTGGCGGATGTTCCACACCCTGCACCGGGAGGACCCCGTCCACTGGCAGCCGGAGCCCGCGCCCAACGCCGGATTCTGGGCCGTCACCCGGCACGCCGACATCGCCCGCGTCGACCGCGACCCCGAGACCTTCACCTCAGCCAAGTTCGTGAACCTGGAGGAGGTGGACGACGACCAGATCAAGATCCGCGCCTCCATCCTGGAGATGGACGGCGTGCGCCACCGGGCCCTGCGCGGCCTGATGCAGCGCCAGTTCGGCGCGAAGATCATCAGTCAGTACGCCGACTTCCTGCGCGGCCTGACCGCCACCACCCTCGACGCCGCCTTCGCCAAGGGCTCGTTCGACTTCGTGGCCGACGTCTCCGCCGACTTCCCCATCAACGTGCTCGCCCGGCTGCTCGACGTCCCCGAAGGCGACACCAAGCAGCTCATCGACTGGGGCAACCGCATCATCGGCAACACCGACCCCGACTACGCCGACGTGCTCCTGGACAGCGAGGAGAGCGAACAGTACCGCGACCTGCCGTTCCGCTCGCCCGCCTCCCTGGAGGTCTTCGCGTACGGCCGCGAACTGGCCAGGCAGCGCCGCGGCGGCACCGGCACCGACCTGATCTCGCGGCTGGTCAACGAGACCCCGCGCGACGGCGTCCCCCTGTCGGACCGGGACTTCGACAACTACTTCCTGCTGCTCGTGGTGGCCGGCAACGAGACCACCCGGCACGCCATCTCCCACTCCATGCTGGCCCTGATCAACCACCCCGACCAGCTCGACCTGCTGCGCCGCGACCCGTCGCTGATCCCGGGCGCGGTCGAGGAGTTCCTGCGCTGGGCCTCGCCGGTCTACCACTTCCGCCGCACCGCCACCCGCGACGTGGAACTCGGCGGCAAGCAGATCAAGGAGGGCGACAAGGTCGTCATGTGGTACGCCGCGGGCAACCGTGACGAGGAGGTCTTCGACCGTCCGTACACGTTCGACGTCACCCGCACCCACGTCGACCACCTCACCTTCGGCAAGGGCAGCCCGCACCTGTGCCTGGGCAACCTGCTGGCCAGGACCGAGATCCGCATCATGTTCGAGGAGCTGATCCCGCGCATCGCGGACATCCGCCTCACCGGTGAGGTGCCCCGGGTGCGTTCCAACTTCGTCAACGGCATCAAGAAGCTGCCGGTCGAGGTCACCCTCGCCTGACCGGCACACGAAGAAGGGGGCGGCTCCGGTGGAGCCGCCCCCTTGTCGTTCGCGTCAGGTCACCAGGTCGGACACGGCCTGGGCGTTCTCCTTGTCACGCCGGACCAGGTGCACCACCGTCCCGATGGCGAAGACGATGAAGGGCAGGGCGACCAGGAACCAGCCGAGCGCCGACAGGCCCCACGCCTGGGCGGCGGGGTCGACGCCCTCGGCCGCGGTGCCCGACAGGAGGCCGAACCGCGACACGAGCAGGTAGCTGCCCAGCACCAGACCCGCGACGGCGGCGATCGGGGCGACGAGGGTGTTCCACACGTTCCCGCCGCCCTCCTTGCGGAAGTAGACGATCACCGCGACGGAGACCAGGACCTCCACCAGCACGATCGCCAGCACCGCCAGGGCGCTGAACCAGGTGAACAGGTGCACCACGGGGTCCCTGCCGGTCACGAAGAACAGCACGATGACGACCAGCGTCAGCACGGAGACAGCGGCCGTGCCCAGCGCCGGGGCGCCGCGCCCGTTCACCCTGCCGAGCCGGGCCGGCAGCACTCCGGCCCGCGCCAGCGAGAAGACGTACCGGGCCGCGCTGTTCTGGAAGGCGAGCAGGCCGGCGAACAGGCTGGACAGGACCAGCCAGCTCATCACCGTCGCCAGCCAGCCGCCGACGTACTCCTCGGCGACCGCGAACAGGACGGCGGCCGGGTCGGCCAGCGGCGTGCCGTCGACCGTGGAGATCTCCACCACCCGGTCGACGACCGAGGCGGACCCGAGCCCGCTGACCACGGCCCACGAGGTGAAGGCGAACAGCAGCGCGATCAGGCCGACCGAGATGTAGGTCGCGAGCGGGACGGCGCGCTTGGGGTCCCGCGTCTCCTCGCCGTAGATGGCGGTCGCCTCGAAGCCGATGTACGAGGCGAAGGCGAAGGTGAGCGCGATGCCCGCCGAGCCCGCGAACCCGCCGGCGAACACCACGTCCGGCGAGAAGGACGAGCCGAACGCCAGGCCGTCGGGGCCGCCGCCGCTCAACAGCACGGCGGCCGCCACCACGGCGAGGGAGAGCACCTCCAGGATCATGAGCACGCCGAGGACCTTGGCGCCGACGTCCACGCTCAGCACCGACAGGCCCGTCACCAGCGCCCACGCGATCAGGGCCCAGGCCCACCAGGGGAGGTCGAGGCCCAGCTGGGCGTTCATCTGGCCGGAGATGACGGCGCCGAAGAACCCGTAGATGGCCAGCTGGATCGTCAGGTAGGCGAGCAGCGACACGAAGGCCGATCCGACGCCCGGCGTGACGCCGAGCCCGCGTCCCACGTACGCGAAGAAGGCGCCGGTGTTGGTGACGCGGTGGCTCATGGCGGAGTAGCCGACGCTGAAGAGCAGCAGGACCAGGCCGACCGCCAGGTACGCGCCGGGGGCTCCCGAGCCGTTGCCCAGGACGATCGCGATCGGGACGGCGCCCGTCATGCCGACCAGGGGCGCGGCCGCCGCGACGACGAAGAAGACGATGCCGGCGATGCCGAGTTTGTTCCTGGCGAGGCGGGTTTCGCCGGAGTCGGCGGGGAGTGTTCTGTTCTCCATCAAAGACCTCTCTGCGCGTCCGCTCGGCCGTGGAACGGATGGCTCGCGATCTGGTCGGCGACGGCTGACACCAGAGCCGCGTTCCCGGGAACGCCGCGGCGGTTCGCATTCATGGGGGGTTCCTTCGGGGGCTCGACCCGGCCGGAGTCCGGGGACGACTCCCTCGGGTGCGTGTCACACAGAATGTTCGGACCGAAACGAACTGTCAATATGTTTGGGCCTAAACGATTGGGCGTTCCCCCGCCGATCAGCGGAGGGACGGTCCACCGCACGGTGGAGGCGGCGGTCACCCGGCTCCGCCCGAGGGCGATGGCAGGAAGGACGGAGGCGTCCATATGCTCGGTGCCATGCCGGGTGAGACATGACGATCAGGCTGGTCATCGCCGACGACCACGCCATGATCAGGGCGGGCCTGCGGCTGGTGGCGGAGAACGCCCCCGGCGTGGACGTGGTCGGCGAGGCGGCCGACGGCGTGGAGGCCGTCGCGGTGACGCGGCGGGAACGGCCGGACGTGCTGCTGCTCGACATCGCCATGCCGCGCCTGGACGGCCTGGCCGCCGCCACGACGTTGCTCGCCGACCCCGCGCCGCCGCGGATCGTGATGCTGACGACCTTCGGCAGCGACGAGAACCTGCACGCCGCCCTGCGCACCGGGGTCAGCGGCTTCCTGCTGAAGAGCTCGCCGCCCGAGCACCTCGTGGAGGCGGTGCGGGTCGCGGCGGCCGGCGACGGGATGATCGATCCGGCGGTCACCCTGCGGGTCATCGCGTCCTTCGCCGCGCAGCCGCTCTCACCGCCTCCCGAGCTGGACACCCTCACCCCGCGCGAGCTGGACGTGCTGCGGCTGCTGACCCGCGGCCTGTCCAACCGGGAGATCGCGGCGCGGGCCGGGATCGGCGAGTCGACGATCCGCGGCCATGTCGCCCAGGTCCTGCGCAAGCTGGGGGTGCGTGACCGTCTCCAGGCGGTGGTGTTCGCCTACGAGTCCGGTTTCGTCCGCCCGGGCCGGCCATGACGCGCGGCGGAGGCTGGCGGCCGAGCCGACTCGACGTGCTGCTGGCGCTCGCCGTGGTGGTCGCAGGGCAGGTCGAGTCGTTCGGGCGGCAGGGGTTCGAGCCTGGGCAGATCAGCCGGCCGGTGCCGCTGGCCGTCGGCGCGGCCACGGCCGGGGTGCTGCTGCTGTTCAGGCAGCGGTTCCCGATGAGCATGCTGCTCGCGCTGGTGGCCGTGGGCATCGGCGTGCGGGAGGCCACGGAAGCGGAGTACTACGCCGCGTGGCACTTCTACTCGACGCTCATCCTGGTGCACACCGTGGCCAGCGCGGCGGAGCTGCGTTCCCGGCGGGGGCTGGCGGGGTTGGCGTGCGTGCTGGTCGCGTACGCCTATTTGCAGACATTTCAGCATAACGACCTGGCGGAAGTGCTGATCAGCGCCATCTTCGTCGGCGTCGCGTACACCAGCGGCATCCTGTTGCGCCGCCAGATCGACCAGACGCTGCGCGTCACCCGGCAGGCCACCCGGCTGGAGGTCGAGCGCGAGGAGCGCGCCCGGCAGGCACTCGCCGGCGAGCGGGCGCGGATCGCCCGCGAGCTGCATGACATCGTCTCCCACAACGTCAGCCTCATGACCCTGCACACGGGCGGCGTACGGATGATGCTCCGCGACGACCCGGACCGCGAGCGCGAACGCGCGCTGCTGACCGGCGTCGAACGGGCGGGCCGCGAGGCGATCGAGGAACTGCGGCTCATGCTGGGCATGCTGCGCAGCCCCGGCGGCACCGGCGCCGAACCGCACGCCGCCGGGCTGGACCGGCTCGACGCCCTGGCCGCCCAGGTCGAGGAGGCCGGTCCGGCCGTGGACCTGCGGGTCGATGGTGAGCCCAGGCCGTTGCCCCCGGGGCTGGACCTGTCGGCGTACCGGGTGGCCCAGGAGGCGCTGACCAACGCGCTGAAGCACGCGCGGGCGACCCGGATCGCCGTCACCGTCACCTACTCCGCCGCAGACCTCACCGTGGAGGTCACCGACGACGGCCCGGGCGGCGGAGAGGGCGGCGGCAGCGGGCACGGCCTGATCGGGATGCGCGAACGCGTCTCCATGCACGGCGGCGACCTGTCGGCCGGGCCCCTGCCGGGCCGCGGCTACCGCGTGCGCGCCAGGTTCCCGACCGGCTGATCCTGCTCGCCGGCCCACTCGGCGTCGCTCATCCGTACGATGCGCAGACCGATGATCCCGGCCCCCGCCACGTACAGCAGCCCGCCCACGATCGTGCCGATCGGGAAGATCGGCGCCGTGAAGATGCCCGCGAGGATCGCGAACGGGGCCCACCAGGGCGCCCGCCGGCAGTACGCCAGCACGAGCCCGAGCCCGAACAGCCCGAGGATCCCGGCGAAACCCGGGATCTGGAATCCGAACACCACCCCCGGATCGCCGAACGCCTGGTCGCCGAGCGCGGCCCCCTCGGCAGGTGGCAGCGAGCGCTCCAGCCGCGCGTAGAAGTAGTCGCCCAGCATCAGCGCGGAGAAGTTCACCACGCCGAGCAGGGCGAGCCCGCCCGTGACGTGACCGAGGAGCACGGCGCGGCGGCGCACCAGGTGGATCATGCCGACGATGCCCGGGACCAGCAGCACCCAGCTCCAGTGCAGGATCGCCGCGCTGACCGACACCTGCTCCAGGTAGCGCCCGTAGACGCCGACCGTGTCCCCGCCGCCCTGCCGCAGGGCGGGGTCCACGACCATGGCCGTGAGATACAGGACGGGCGCGACGATGAGGCTCGTTCCGGCGGCGAGCCTGCGAAATCTGATCGGATCCGACAACGACATGGTGGTCCCCTTACTGGCCTTCGATGGCAACGAAGGCTAGGAACGCCGGACCCTCCCCGTCGTCCGCCGCCGGACCGACCCGCACCCCGCCGATCTACCGGGTCGCGGCGCACCAGGCAGCCGGGTCGTGGCTTCTCAGGCCGCCGGGTCGCGGCGCATCAGCAGGTGGCCCCGGCGGAACCGTTCGTCCTCCAGAGGCTCCCGCAGCATCCGCGCCACCTCGACGAACCTCTCCTCGCGCGCCAGCCCGGCCAACTCGTCGATCGGCCACCGGTAGGCCGGGGTGACCCGGTGGTCGAACTCCACCACCGGGCCACCCTCGGACTCGACGAACCCGACCAGAAGATGACCCCCCGGCGCCAGCACCCGGCGGAACTCGGCGAAATACGGCGGCAGCTCCGGCGGCGGGATGTGGATCATCGAGTACCAGGAGAGCAGCCCGCCCAGCTCCCCGTCGGCCACGTCGATCGCCCCCATCGAACCGACCTCGAACCGCAGGTCAGGATAGTCCGCCCGGGCGATCTCGATCAGCGCCGGAGACAGATCGACCCCGAAGGGGTCCAGCCCCAGATCACGCAGATGCGCCGTCATGTACCCGGGCCCGCACCCCGCCTCGACGACCCGCCGCACCCCACCGGCCCGGACCAGGTCGGCGAACGCGCCGACCACCGACCGATCCAGCGGCAACCGGTCGAGCGAGCCCCGCACGAAGTCGGCGTACAGGTCGGCGAGCGCGTCGTAGGCACCCGCGATCACATTGAGATAGGGGGAGGATTCAGCCACGGCGGACGACTGTAGCCCATCGGCCCGCCGTCTTCCCGGGCTTCGGTCAGGTGGCGGATCCGGCGGTCTCGGCGGATTCGGTGGGCAGGCCGGCGCCGATCCAGTCCTCGATGCCGTCGCGATACTTGCGGACGTGGGTGTAGCCGAGGGCGGTGAGCCGGTCGGCGACCTGGCCGCTGTTGGGGCAGGCGGGGTTGGTGCAGTAGGTGACGATCGGGGCGTCGAGGTCGGGCAGGAGGACGGGCGCCAGCCTGTCGACGTCCTCCCTGACGAGGGCGATGGCGCCCGGCAGGTGCTGCTGGGCGTAGTACGCGCCGCCCAGGGCGTCGACGACGGTCACGGCTCCGGCGTCGATCGCCGCCTTCAGCTCGTCCCGGGTGATGAGTGCGGTCATGCCGCCACCTCCAAGGGAAATGGACTATAGTCCGGTTTGTGTCTCGAGACGATAACGGACCGCAGTCCGTTTCTGCAACCCCGCTGGAACTGCTCCTCAAACCACCCCCCGCGGAACGCGCGGACGCGGCCCGCAACCGGGCGGCGGTACTGGAGGCGGCGGCCCGCCTCTTCACCGAACACGGCGTCGACGCGGTGACCATGGACCAGGTGGCCGCGGCGGCCGGCGTCGGCAAGGGCACGCTGTTCCGCCGGTTCGGCGACAAGTCAGGCCTGGCCGCCGCCCTGCTGGACGCCCGCGAGCGCGTGCTGCAGGAGGCGATCCTGCACGGACCGCCACCCCTCGGCACCGGCGCGGCAGCCGGCGAGCGACTCACCGCGTTCGTCGACGCGTACCTCGACTACCTGCTGGAACACCTCGACCTCATCCGGATGTCGGAAACCGCGACACCCGGCGCCCGCTACCGCATCGGGGCCTACCGGTTCTGGCACCGGCACGTGGCGATCCTCCTCGACGGCACCCCCGACCCCGACTACACCGCCCACGCCGTCCTGGCCGCCCTGTCGGCCGAACACGTATCCGCCCTCCTGCCGGAGCTGGGAGAGAAACGCATACGCGCCGGCCTCCACCACCTCACAAGCGCGGCCCACTCGAACGCCCAACGCCCGTAGCAGCCCTCAGAAGGCACCACTGGCCTTTCCAACAGTTGGACGGGTGCCAATGTCGAGTGAGGGAAAGATATGCCTCGGCGGCATTGCCGCGGTCGTCCTGGTCAGGTAGCACGACCCACGGTGCGTGGCGCGGATCTCCGACCAGGGCGAGGCGACGCAGGTGACTACGGTCTCGCGCGCTCAGACGCTCACGCAGCTGCCGGGGATTGTCCACCAGGCTGAGCAGGAAGGCCAGATCGGACAGGTGACGTTGTGGATCCGCGAGTCGGCGGCGGCAGCGCGAGCCTTGATGACGAGGGCACCTCCCAGGTCGGGCATCGGGACCTGGCCATACGCGGAGCCGAACGTGACAGGGATCCACAGGTTGGTTTCTGAGACGAGGCAGCTGGGTTTCAGTCACGGAGGGTGGCTTCCAGAAGTCGGGTGATGATCTGAAGGGCGGTTCGGCGGGAGCGCGGATCACCGCTGTCGAGAAGATCCACGGCGACCACCGCAGCCGGCATGACCTCACGATCGAGGACTACACAGAGATGCGGTTCCGTTACCGACGGCAACCGTAGCACCAGATTCCCCGATGGGCTGGAGACGAGGTGAAACTCCTTCTCAAGCAGCCGCCGGGTGTGGTCACCGAGATACGCCTCCGCCTGCTCCGCCGCGATCAGGTCGAGCCCATGCCGGGCGGTGGCGGAGACTCCGGAAGGGACGACCCCGTCCCACTGCAGGATCTCACCCAGGTAGGCGGGCCGGACGCGGACCCGATGCACGACGGCACGAGCCTTCGCCAGCCCGTCCCAGTTCCCCGCCGGGCTCCGGGCGATCAGTCGCTTCAACTTGTAGCGCTGCTGAGGAGACATCCCCAGAGCCCTGGTGAGCTCGCTCCAGCCGGCCGTCCCCAGGTCGCTGAGCAGTGCCGCCCATGCGGACGAGGGTGCCAACGGGCGGCCCGGCCGTCGCCAGTTGGTCGTCAGAAGCCGCTGGACGGAGGCAGGATCGATGAGCCGGGTACGGCCTGCCATCCGATGAGCCAGATTGCCTGACCTGGCCATGGCATTGACACGCCCGGCCGTTACCCCGAGCAGGTCCGCCGCCTCATGATTGGTCAGCCAGTCCTCAGGCATCTCCTCAACTATAGCTGTGCGGTGCTAGTTGAGGAGATGGTTCTTCGCTGCCTGATCAGCGGAGGACCGAAGGGATGAGCAGGCCTGTCTGCGCGGACGCCCGGGCTGGGCGGCCGGTCCGTGGTCCGCCACAGCACTACCATCGGGTTTGTGATCGTATGGCTCAACGGCACCCACGGCGCGGGTAAGACGACGACCAGTGGGCTGGTGCAGCCGTTGATCCCCGGTTCGCGGGTGTTCGATGCCGAGAAGGTCGGTGAGACGCTCATGGACATCAGGCCGGGGCTGCCCGCGACGGACAACTTCCAGCACTGGCCGCCGTGGCGGCCGCTCGTGGTGGAGACGGCGCGGCGGGTGCTCGACTACGCCGGGGGGACGCTGGTGGTGCCCATGACCGTGCTGGTCGAGGAGTACTGGCGGGAGATCAGCGGGGGGCTGGCCGAGCATGGCATTCCGGTGCGGCACTTCGTGCTCCACGCCGACCAGGACACCCTCCGCGAGCGCATCGAGGGGGACACGTTTCTCGGCCCTTCCCCGTTCCGGCTGAAGTACCTCGAGCCGTACGCCGAGGCGGCCCGTACGTGGCTGCATGCCGAGGCCGAGGTGGTCGACACCACGCACCTCACGCCCGTACAGGCCGCCGAGCGGATCGCGGAGGCCGTCAAGAGCTGAGGCCCCAGGACGGCGCGGTTCAGCGGCCGTAGCGGCTCTTCAGGTGGCGCCACCAGTCGCGGAACATCCACGCGTCGAACTCCGTGATCGACGACGCGCTGCCCGCCTTCATCAGGAAGCAGCACACGCCTGTCGGGGTCCAGTCGTAGAAGTCGTCCAGCCCGAACGAGTGGCCTATCTCGTGCAGCAGGATGTGGATGTTGTCGGCGTCCAGGTTGGACACGTAGTACTCGCTGCCGATGCGCTGGCCCCAGTCGCCGCCCGCGCCGCCGCCCATGCCGGCGGTGAGCCAGAGAGACATGTCGTAGTGGCGCGCGGCGCCGCCCGGGCAGTTCGGGTAGGCGCCGTTCTGGTTGAAGAAGCGTCCACAGGCGGCGGCGCACTGCGGGGCGTTCTCCCGGATGTCGCCGACGTAGATGTCGACCGAGTTGTCCGTCCACTGGAGCTGGTTGCGGTCGCGTACGGCCCAGCCGACGACCTTGACCGGGACGTTCCCGTACGGCCAGCCTTCCTGACCGGCCATCACGTCCATCCACTTCTTGAACTGGCGGGCCAGCGCGGCGTGGATGCGGTCACGCTGGGCGGCCGTCACGGAGGCGGAGGAGTCCCAGCGGACGCAGTAGTTGATGGATCCGCCGTTGGCCATGACCTGGTCCCAGCCGTAGTTGCGGAACCCGTACAGGTTCGGGTACGTGCTCTCGACGTGCTGCCAGACCTCGTTGAGCGGGGTGACGAGGTTGGCCGGGGGGTTCCAGGGGGTCGAGGGGCCGCCGTCGACGCCGTACGCCTTGACCTCCAGGAGGCCGACGGAGGCGGCGCCGCTCTGCAGGACGACGCGCAGCCGTACGGTGCTGATCTGGGAGAAGGTGACGCGGTTGTAGGTGTCGGCGGCGGTGGGGTAGGCGCCGGGGATGTCGATGTACGAGCCGCCGTCCCAGCGCTGGAGTTTCCAGGAGGCGGGGACGCGCACGCCGCCGCCGTCGTCGAAGAAGTAGACCTCGGCCGAGGTGATCGTCTGGGCGGCGGGCCAGATCAGTTCGGCCCATTGGGTGCCGGTCTGGGGCCAGGTGCCCCAGCGGGCGTTGGCGGTGTCGTCGGACCGGGGCGGGTCGACGCCGTCGTTGATGGCGGTGACCCGTTCCCAGGGCGAGGTGTAGGAGGCGGCGGGGGTGGCGGCGGGCGCCAGGTTGACGGCGGCGGCCTGGGCAGGGACGGCCGGGAGCAGGAAGAGGGCGAGGAGGATCGCCAGGAGTCTCATGGGTCTCCTTGTGTTATCGCTACCATCCGCGCGCCGGGGAAGGCGCTCCCCGGCGCGCGGGGGCCTTACCGGTAGGTGATGTCGGACGAGGAGTACAGGCAGTTCACGCCGTCGGCGCCTTCGCCGATCTTGGTGGGTTCGCTGCCCTTGGGCACGCCCCGGTACTTCTCGCAGATGGTGGCGCTGCCGTAGAGGGTGATCCGGCTGAACCGGGCGGTGTCGCCCCAGTTGGTGTTGATGCCGGCCAGCACCTTGGTGGAGCGGGCGGTGATGCCGTCCATGACCACGTGCCGCTGGTAGGAGCTGGAGCAGTTGCCGCAGGCCCGGTAGAGCTTGCCGGCGCTGTGCACCTGGAAGTTGCGGATGGTCAGGGTGCCGGCGCCGTTGTGCTGGAACACCTTGTCGGAGGCGGACTTGGCGCCGCCGCCGTCGACCAGGTAGGCGGCCGAGGAGCTGGAGCTGCGGAAGGTGGCGGCGTCCTCGCCCACGTCGTTCCACCACACGTTCTTGATGGTGCAGGAGCCTTCGCAGTGGATGCCGTCACCGGCCGGCGCGTCGATGAACAGGTTCTGGATGGTGCCGCCGTTGGCCACCACGAACATCGGGTCCTGGCTCTCGCTCTGGCCGCCGTCACCGATGCCGTAGTAGCGCTTCATTCCGCCGTCGAAGAACGAGCCGACGTTGCGGGTGGAGGTCTGGTGGACGCTGCCGGTGTCGGACGGCCAGGAGCCGCTGCCGTCACCGCCGCCGCCACCGCCGCCGCCGCTGCCCATTTTGACGAGTCGCCATTGCTGGTTGGCGCCGTTGAGGTCGTCCCACTGGGAGATGCGGGCGCCGTCGGCGGTGGACCATTCCCAGGTCTCCAGGGCTTTGCCGCTGTGGCGGTTGATCAGGCGGACGTGGCCGCCGTCGGAGTCGGCGAGGCGGAACTGCTGGTTCCAGCCGTTGGTGTCGGCCCATTGGACGATCTGGGCGCCGCCGTCGGCGTTCCATGCGTAGAGGTCGAGGACTTTGCCGCTGTGGCGGGACTTGAGCCGGTAGTAGCCGTCGCCTGAGCTGACGAACTGCCATTGCTGCTGGTTGCCGTCGTTGCGGGCCCATTGGACGATGGGGGCGCCGTCGTGGGTGGCGAACTCGTACACGTCGAGTGCTTTGCCGCTGTGCCGGTTGACCAGGACGTACCAGGCGCCGGTGTCGACGGTGGCGGCGCTCGCGGGCGGCGGCAGCGCGACGAGGACGCCCGCCAGCGCCATCAGGAGGGCGACCAGGCTCAGCGGCAGGCGCCGCCGGCCCGTTCTTCGGGGGTGCTGTGACACGACCGTCTCCCTTCGGGTAAGCGCTTTCCGGCGATTGATCCCATGCCCCGGCCCCGCCGTCAACCGGAAGGCCCCGTACCCTCGGATGACCTGCGACGGTCCCTGAAACTTTCACCTGCCGCGAGCACCGGAAGAAGACCGTAAGCAGGCCGTAAGAGCGCTCCGGGAGTCTTACGGTGACGCACTGCGGAAAGGACATCTCATGCGCAAGCTCAAGCTCCAGGTTCAGACCACCGTCGACGGCTACATGGCCGGTCCGGACGGGGCGATGGACTGGCTGACGGGCCCGTGGAGCGACGACCTCAGCGGCTACGTCGACGGGCTGACCAAGTCGGTCGACCGCATCGTCCTGGGCCGCAGGCTCGCCGAGGGCTTCATCCCGGCCTGGGCGTCCGGCCCCGAGGGCGAGGACCAGGAGTCGATCGACTGGATGAACGACACGCCCAAGACCGTCATCTCCAACAGCCTCACCGAGTCGCCCTGGGAGAACGCCACCGTGGCCGGCGGCGACCTGACCGAGCTCGTGAACCGGCTCAAGGCCGAGCCGGGCGGCGACCTCATCGTGTACGGGGGCGGCACCCTGGTGTCGAGCCTGATCGCCGCCGAACTCATCGACGACCTCCACCTGTTCGTCAACCCGACCGCGACCGGGGGCGGGATGCCGGTCTTCCCCACGGGGGCCTACCAGCGGCTCCGGCTCGTCTCCGCGACGCCGTTCGCCTGCGGGATCACCGGACTGCACTTCCAGCCGGCGCGGGACAAGTAAGACCAGGAAGTCAGGGGGTGAGGCCGGCTCTCACTCCGGGCGCGGCGCCAGGCGAGGGCGGCCGGCACGCCTGCGGTCAGCCCCGCGGCCCCCGCGACGCCCAGCGCGCCCGTCACCCCCAGGTGCGTGGCCAGCAGGCCGCCTCGACGTAGGCGCTGGACGCGTCGCTCAGCGCCGGGCCGTTCCAGAGCGAGAGCCCCCGGCGCAGCGACCGGACCACCTGCTCGGGCGGCTGTCCCGACCCGGCCTGCCGGGCGTACTCCTCGAACAGGGCGAGGTCCGGGTTCGCGGCGTCGGCCCGCACCGTGTAGCAGCCCCGGTACGAGGCCATCTCGTGGACGCCGAGGGCGCGTAACTCCCGGCGGACGGCGTGGATGCCCGAATAGATCTGGTCGCGGAGACCGGCAAAGCGGCGGGCAAATCCTGTTGGGGCGAGGCGGAGCTTACGTCGCGCCGCCCCCGGTCCCTCTCGGATGGATCACCAAGAACCGCTAAGTGAGGACGGCACCTAGGGGAGCGCGCCACCTACTTGGCCCGGCACGGCGTGGCTATACCGAAAGAGCCACGTACGACGAGGGACAGAAGGGGGCCACCCGCCGTGGACGCGAACGGCATCGACGCCGTGCCCGGTTTCCGGGCGGCTCTGGCGGTGGCGGACGCCGTCCTGTACGAGGGCTACCTGCTGTACCCGTACCGCCGATCCTCCCCGAAGAACCAGGTCAGGTGGCAGTTCGGCGTGCTGCTGCCGGAGCCGTGGGCACGGGCGCACGGACTGGACGGCGGTGGCGTGGCGGGCTCCGCCGAGTCCTGGTGGCAGCGGACCGAGTGCCTGCTGACCGCGCCCGGCGACGCCGTCGTGCACGGCCGGCTCCGCTTCCTGCACCTGCGCCGCCGTACCCCGGAGGAACGGCTGCCGGACGGCGGCCACCGGAAGGCTGACCGGGTCGGCGAGGCGCTGAGCTTCGACGAGGCGGTCCCCCGCGAGCTCGACGTGCGGGCGTCCGTGGCGGAGCTGCTGGCCGGGGACAAGCTGTTCGACCTGCGGGTTCCCGGCTTCGAGACGGTCGCCCCGCTGCCCGGCGCGGCGGGGCGGACGCGGTGGCGCGAGTGGCCGCTGCACGCGCGGGCGACGCTGTCGCTGACGCCCTGCGCGGGCTCGGCGCCGGACGGGAACGCGCTGTTCAAGCTGCGGGTACGGATCGAGAACGCGGGTCAGGAGCCGTCACCGGAGACGCCCAGGGAAGAGGCGCTCCGGCACGCCCTGATCGCCTGCCACACGCTGCTGACGGTGCCCGGCGGCCGGTTCGTCTCGCTGCTCGAACCCCCGGCCTGGGCGGAGACCGCGGCGAGCGACTGCGCGAACGCGCACACGTACCCGGTGCTGAGCGGGGACCGGGTGGTCCTGTCGTCGCCGATCCTGCTCTACGACAACCCGCGGGTCGCCCCGGAGAGCCCCGGGGACCTGCACGACGCGGCGGAGATCGACGAGATCCTGTCGCTGCGCACGCTGACCCTCACCGACGCCGAGAAGCGCGAGGCGCGCGCCACCGACCCGCGGGCCGCCGCCATCCTCGACCGGGTGGAGGCGATGACCCCGGAGGACCTGGCGCGCCTGCACGGGACCACCCGGCCCGCCGAGCCCTGGTGGCACCCGGAGGCCGACGCCTCCGTCTCACCCGCGACCGACAGCGTGGACGTGGGCGGGACCCGGGTGCGCAAGGGCAGCCGGGTGCGGCTGCGGCCCCGGCTGCGCGGCTCGGATCCGCAGGACATGTTCCTCGACGGCAGGACGGCCCTGGTGGAGGCGGTGCTGCTGGACGTCGACGGCGCCCGCCACCTGGCGGTGACCCTGGAGGACGACCCGGCGGCCGAGCTGAACCAGTGGTACGGCCGGTACCGCTACTTCGCGCCCGAGGAGACCGAGCCGCTGGACGGTGAGCCGGTATGAACCGGGTGCTGGTGGCCGGGATCGGCAACGTGTTCCTGGGGGACGACGGGTTCGGCGTCGAGGTGGTCAGGCGGATGGACCCGTCGGCCGTGCCCGCCTCGGTGGTGGTGGCCGACTACGGCATCCGGGGCGTCCACCTGGCCTACGAACTGCTCGGCGGCGCGTACGACACGCTGATCATGGTGGACGCGGTCGAGCTGGACGGCCCGCCGGGCACGGTGGCCGTGCTGGAGATCGACGAGGAGCCGGAGCGGGACGCCCCGCCGCCCGTGGACGGGCACGGCCTGCATCCCCAGGCCGTCCTCGACCTGCTGCGCAAGCTGGGCGGCGGGGTGCCCCGGGTGCTGCTGGTGGGCTGCCGGCCGCAGGTGATCGACGAGGTCATGGGCCTGTCCGAACCGGTGGCCGCCGCCGTCGACGGCGCGGTCGCCGTGGTGACGGCGCTGGCCCGGGACGAGACGTACCGAAGAGCCGACAGGGAGTGCGCCGATGCATGAGACGGGAATGTGCGACGAGATCGTGGAGGCGGTCCTGCGCCGGGCGGGGGGACGGCGGGTGGCCGCGGTCCGGGTCCGCGCCGCGTTCGCCGGGCACGAGGCCGATCCGGCGGTCGTCGAGCAGGGCTTCCGCGTGGCCGCGGCCGGGACCCCGGCCCAGGACGCGCGGATGGAGCTGGTCACCGAGCCGCCCGCGGTGAGCTGCCGCGACTGCGGCGCGCGGACGCCCGCCACCGACGCGCTCGCGCTCGTCGCCTGCCCGCCCTGCGGCGGCGTGGACGTCGAGGTCTCCGGCGACACCGGTGTCGTCGTCGAGTCGATCACCTACGAGCCGGACGTTCTCACCAGCGAGGTGCGGTCATGACCGAGACGCAGCAGCAGAACGGCCGGACGGCCGGGTACGACGAGATGCACATCCTGTGGATATCCGAGGGCATGAGCTGCGACGGGGACACCGTCTCGATCACCGCGGCGACCCAGCCCGCGATCGAGGACGTGGTCGGCGGCACCATTCCCGGCCTGCCCAAGGTCCACCTGTACAACAAGGTGCTCTCGGCCAGTCTCGGCGGCGAGGACTACCTGGCCCCGTTCCGGGCCGCCGCCCGGGGCGAGCTGGAGCCGTTCATGCTCGTCATCGAGGGCTCGGTGCCCAACGAGAACATCAACGGCGACGGCTACTGGACGTCGTTCGGCAACGACCCGGCGACCGGCGAGCCGCTGACCTTGAACAGCTGGATCGACAAGCTCGCCCCGCGGGCGTGGGCGGTCGTCGCCATCGGCACCTGCGCGGCCTACGGCGGCATCCACGCGATGGCCGGCAACCCGACCGGCTGCATGGGCCTGGCCGACTATCTCGGCTGGGACTTCCGCTCCGCCGGCGGGCTGCCGATCGTGAACGTGCCCGGCTGCCCGGTCCAGCCGGACAACTTCATGGAGACCCTGACCTGGGTGCTCTACCACGCGGCCGGCAGCGCGCCGCCGCCTCCGCTGGACGAGATGCTGCGGCCGCAGTGGCTGTTCGGCAAGACGGTGCACGAGGGCTGCGACCGCGGCTCGTACTACGAGCAGGGCGACTTCGCCGGTGACTACAACTCGCCCAAGTGCCAGGTGAAGGTGGGCTGCTGGGGCCCGGTGGTGAACTGCAACGTGCCCAAGCGCGGGTGGATGGCCGGCATCGGCGGCTGCCCGAACGTGGGCGGCATCTGCATCGCCTGCACCATGCCCGGCTTCCCGGACAAGTTCATGCCGTTCATGGACATGCCGCCCGGCGGCAACCTGTCGTCGATGCTGATCAAACCGTACGGCGCGTTCATCCGCCGGATGCGCGGCATCACCAACCACACCGCCAACAGGGAGCCCCGGTGGCGGCACAACCGTGAGGCGTTGACCAGCGGCTACGACCCGCGCTGGCGCCCGTAGAGCCGCCGGCTCGCACGAGAGAGGGGAACACGGCGGATGGCCATCGAACAGCAGGAAAGAGCCACGCCCAAGCCGGGTCAGCTCGTCG
This sequence comes from Nonomuraea sp. NPDC048826, assembly GCF_043198225.1. Classification (NCBI taxonomy): domain Bacteria; kingdom Bacillati; phylum Actinomycetota; class Actinomycetes; order Streptosporangiales; family Streptosporangiaceae; genus Nonomuraea; species Nonomuraea sp. NPDC048826. The sequence goes on from NZ_JBICUQ010000011.1 coordinate 77,886, forward strand.
AGATGTCATGGGATCCGATCACCCGGATCATCGGCAACCTCGGCATCTACACCAAGATCGACTTTGACAACCAGCGCGTGGTGGAGTGCCACAGCACGTCCTCGCTGTTCCGCGGCTACTCGGTGTTCATGAAGGGCAAGGACCCGCGCGACGCCGGCTTCATCACCAGCCGCATCTGCGGCATCTGCGGCGACAACCACACGACGTGCTCGGTCTACGCGCAGAACATGGCGTACGGCATCAAGACCCCGAAGCTCGCCGAGTGGATCATCAATCTCGGCGAGGCGGCCGAGTACATGTTCGACCACACGCTCTTCCAGGACAACCTGGTCTTCGTCGACTTCTGCGAGGCGATGGTCAAGGGCACCAACCCGAGCGTGCTGCACCGGGCCGAGAACACCCAGGCGCCGAACGCCGCCATCCACGGCAAGCGCACGATCGCCGACATCATGCGGGCGTTCAACCCGTTCGAGGGCGACATCTACAAGGAGGCGCTGACCGTCAGCCGCGTCACCCGGGAGATGTTCTGCCTGATGGAGGGCCGGCACGTGCACCCGTCGACGGTCTATCCGGGCGGCGTCGGCACGATGCCGTCGCCGTCGGTCTTCACCGACTACCTGTCGCGGCTGATGAGCGTCATCGACTTCGTCAAGAAGGCCGTCGCGCTCAACGACGACGTCTTCGACTTCTTCTACCAGGCGCTGCCCGGCTACGAGGAGGTCGGCCGGCGCCGGGTGCTGCTGGGCTGCTGGGGCGCGTTCCAGGACCCCGACGTGGTCGACTACCGCTACGAGACGATGAACGAGTGGGGCAAGGCGATGTACGTCACCCCCGGCATCGTCGTCGACGGCGAGCTGATCACCACCGACCTCGTCGACATCAACCTCGGCATCCGCATCCTGCTCGGCAGCTCCTACTACGAGGACTGGGTGAACGAGAAGCCGTTCGTCACCCAGGACCCGCTCGGCAACCCGGTCGACATGCGCCACCCGTGGAACCAGACCACGCTGCCCGCCCCGCAGAAGCGGGACTTCGACGGCAACTACAGCTGGGTGATGAGCCCGCGCTGGCTCGACCCGCGCACCGGCGACCACCTGGCGCTCGACACCGGCGGCGGCCCGTTCGCGCGTCTCTACACCACGGCGCTGGCCGGTCTCGTGGACACGCCGTACGTGCGGTCGACGGGCTCCAGCGTGCAGATCAACCTGCCGAAGGGCACGGCCCTGCCGGAGATGACGCTGGAGTGGCGCATCCCGCCGTGGTCCAACGCGATCGAGCGCAACCGGGCCCGGGTGTACTTCGTGGCGTACGCGGCCGCCATGGCGGTGTGGTTCGTGGAGCGGGCGCTGAACCGCGTGCGGGCCGGCGACACCAAGGTGTTCCAGGACTTCGACGTGCCGGACCAGGCCATCGGCGTCGGGTTCCACGAGGCGGTGCGCGGCGTGCTGTCGCACCATCTGGTGATCGAGAAGGGCAAGATCGCCAACTATCACCCGTACCCGCCCACCCCGTGGAACGGCAGCCCGCGCGACCGCTACGGCACCCCGGGCCCGTACGAGGACGCCGTCCAGGACATGCCCATCTTCGAGGAGAACGGGCCGGAGAACTTCAAGGGCGTCGACATCATGCGCGCGGTGCGCAGCTTCGACCCGTGCCTGCCCTGCGGCGTGCACATGTATCTGGGCAAGGGACGCACGCTGCGCAAGCTGCACTCGCCCATGTTCGGCGGCGGCCATGACTGACCGGCCGAGGCTGGACGAGCGCGCCGTCGCCGGGCACCTGGAGCTGCTGGAGGAGCTGCTGAGCGAGCTGGAGACGACCTCCGGGCCCACGGCGGAGCTGGCGCTCGACGCGGTCGCCACGCTCGCCGGGGTGTACGGGGAGGCGCTCGCCCGGGTCATGGACCGCGCCGCCAGCTACCCGGAGCTCGGCCCCGCGCTGGCGGAGGACCTCCTGCTGGCGCACCTGTTCGTGCTGCACGGGGTGCCCGCGGGCCAGCCCCCGGCGAGTGGGCAGGGGTCGGCGTTCATCCCGCTCGACACGCTGGCGCGGCGGCCCGCCACGTCGAGGGCGGCCCCATGACCGACGCCGTGACCTCCGGCGCGCTCGGCCGGGTGATCAACAGGCCCGTCGCCCGGCGGCGGCGGGCCGCCGAGCCGTGCGAGCTGTGCGGCGCGCCGCTGCCGGGCGAGCACGCCCACCTGCTGGAGGAGCGGAAGGAGCAGGTGTTCTGCGCCTGCCGCGCCTGCGCGCTGCTGTTCGAGCAGGGGGAGACCGGCCCGGGGCGCTTCCGGCTGGTGCCGCACCGGCGGGTCCGCCTCACCGGCCCGCCGCCGTCCGAGCTGGGCGTGCCGGTGGGCCTGGCGTTCTTCGTCCGCCGGTCCGACGGCACGGTGACGGCCCACTACCCGAGCCCGGCGGGCGCGACCCGCTGGGAGGTGGACTCCGCCGCGTGGGAACGGCTCGCCGTCCGGTACGCGGAGCTGGGGTCGATGCGGCCGGTGGTGGAGGCCTTCCTGGTCGCGATCGTGCGCGGCCTGGACGAGCGCTGGCTCGTCCCCATCGACGACTGTCACCGGCTCGTCGCCCTGGTGCGCCAGGAATGGACGGGCATGTCCGGCGGCCAGCGGCTCTGGGACCGGATCGCGGCTTTCTTCGCCGAACTCGGGAGATGAGGAGGACGACATGGCACAGATCCGGGTGGGCAGACCCGACGTGGCGCCCGACACGCCCTCGCACGTCAAGGGCGTGCGCCAGGGCAACGCGAAGGGTTCCTACAGCCGGCAGGCAGGTCACCACGAGGACGACACGGCCGACGCGCGCCGCTCCACGGGCGTGCGTCCCGGTCACGAGGACCCGATCCTGCCGATCATGCCGAATCTCCCCCCGGCCTAGACCGAGAGGAGGTGGACACCGACATGCGGCACCCAGGCAAGCTCCTGGCCCTGTTCGCCGGAGCCGCGCTCATCGCGATGTTCTGGCGGGAACTGCCCGCCATGAAGCGCTACATCAAGATCACCAGAATGTGAGAGGAGCGAGGCGGCCGATGTGCCTGGGCATTCCCGGCGAGATCGTCGAACTCATCCCCGGACAACCCGAGCTCGCCAAGGTCGAGGTCGCGGGCGTCCGGCGGGCCATCAACGTCGGGCTGGTCGGCGCGGACGCGATCCGTCCGGGCGACTGGGTGCTCGTGCACGTCGGCTTCGCCATGTCCAAGATCGACGAACGGGAGGCGGCGACGACGCTCGAACTCCTGCGCGGCCTGGGACAGGCGTACACCGACGAGCTCGAGGCGCTCGCGGAATCAGACATCACCTGAGAGGCGGGGGCAGTGCGGTTCGTCGATGAGTACCGCGACGCGGGCCAGGCCCGGAAGCTGGCGGCGCGGATCCGGGACCTGTGCGAGCCCGGACGGCGCTACACGTTCATGGAGGTGTGCGGCGGCCACACGCACACCATCTACAAACACGGGCTGGAGGACCACCTGCCCGAGTCCGTGTCGCTGGTGCACGGGCCCGGCTGCCCGGTCTGCGTCATCCCGATGGGCCGGGTGGACGACGCCGTGGCGATCGCCCGCGAGCCCGGGGTGATCATGACGTCCTTCGGCGACATGATGCGGGTGCCGGGCGGTCAGGGCTCGTTCTTCGACGCCAAGGCCGCGGGCGCGGACATCCGCATGGTCTACTCGCCACTGGACGCGCTGAAGATCGCCCGGCAGAACCCGGACCGCACGGTCGTCTTCATGGCCATCGGCTTCGAGACCACCGCCCCGTCCACGGCGATGACCGTGCTGCGGGCGGCGGCCGAGGGCATCGGCAACTTCGCGGTCTTCTGCAACCACGTGACGATCATCCCGGCGATCAAGGCCATCCTCGACTCGCCCGACATGCGGCTCGACGGCTTCATCGGGCCCGGTCACGTGTCCACCGTCATCGGCTGCCGGCCGTACGCGTTCATCGCCCGCGACTACGGCAAGCCGCTGGTGTGCGCCGGGTTCGAGCCGCTGGACGTGCTGCAGTCGGTCTACATGCTGATGCGGCAGCTCGCCGAGGGGCGGGCCGAGGTGGAGAACCAGTACACCCGGGTGGTGCCGTGGGACGGCAACGGCAGGGCGCTGTCGGCGATCTCGCGGGTGATGGAGCTGCGGCCGCACTTCGAGTGGCGCGGGCTGGGCTTCATCGCCAACTCCGCGTTGCGGATGCGCGAGGCGTACGCGGCCTTCGACGCCGAGACGCGCTTCCCCGTGCCGGGCGTACGGGTCGCCGACCCGAAGGCCTGCCAGTGCGGCGAGGTGCTGAAAGGCGTGCTGAAGCCGTGGGAGTGCAAGGTCTTCGGCACCGCCTGCACGCCCGAGACGCCCATCGGGACCTGCATGGTCTCCTCGGAGGGCGCCTGCGCCGCCTACTACAACTTCGGCCGCTTCACCCGCCGGCGCGAGCCGGTGCCGCTGACCCTGGGAGAGCGATCATGACCACGGCCGAGTGGGCCGAGCGGGCCCTGGCCGAGGCGGCGGAGCGGCACGCGCCGGCGTCCCGCGAGGAGCAGGTGCTGGAGCGGATCGAACGGGCCCGCCGCCGTCGGCCCAAGGTCACCGAGGAACGGGTGACGCTGGCGCACGGCGCGGGCGGCAAGGCGTCGCGGACGCTGATCGAGGCCGTCTTCGTCGACGCCTTCGCCAACCCGGAGCTCCAGCCGCTCGACGACGGCGCCACGCTCGACCTCGGCACCGGCCGACTGGTGTTCACCACCGACGCGTACGTGGTCTCGCCCTTGTTCTTCCCCGGCGGCGACATCGGCGACCTCGCGGTCAACGGGACGGTCAACGACCTGGCGGTCTGCGGGGCGCGGCCGGGATACCTGTCGGCGGCGTTCGTCCTGGAGGAGGGGTTCCCGATCGCCGACCTGCGCCGGATCGCGGCCTCGATGGCGGCGGCGGCCGAGCGGGCCGGGGTGCGGGTGGTGACCGGCGACACCAAGGTGGTCCAGCGCGGCAAGGCCGACGGCTGCTACGTGACCACGGCCGGCGTGGGGGCGCTGGACCGGGCGGTCACGCTGGGCGAGTCGCAGGTGCGGCCGGGGGACGCGGTGATCGTGTCCGGGCCGATCGGGGAGCACGGCATCACGGTCATGATCGCCCGGGGTGACCTGGACATCGAGGCCGACCTGACCTCCGACACCGCGCCCGTGCACGAGGCCGTGGCCGCGCTGCTCGACGCCGTCCCGGTGCGGATGATGCGCGACGCCACCCGCGGCGGGGTCGCGACGGTCCTGAACGAGGTCGCCCGCGGCGCCGGGGTGGCCGTCACGGTGGACGAGCGTGCGGTCCCGGTGCGGCCGGTCGTCAGCGGCGCGTGCGAGCTGCTCGGCCTGGACCCGCTGTACGTGGCGTGCGAGGGCAGGTTCGTGGCCGTGGTCGACGGCGACCACGCCGAGGCCGCGGTCGCGGCGCTGCGCCGGCACCCGGTGTCGGAGGAGGCCGCGGTGGTGGGCTCGATCGAGCCGGGACCGCCGGGGATGGTGCTGCTCAACACCGCCTTCGGCGGCACCAGGATCGTGGACCTGCTGGTCGGCGACCCGCTGCCACGCATCTGCTGATCTAGAGGCGGTCGTGCGCGGCGGCCACGACCGCCTGGCCGAGCGCGACGCCGCCGTCGCCCGGCGGGACGCGGGAGTGGGTCAGCACCTCGAACCGCTCCAGCTCCAGGCCGGACACCACGGCCTCCAGCAGGACGGTGTTCTGGAAGACGCCGCCGGACAGCGCCGCCGTCCGCAGGCCGGTCCGTTCGGCCAGAATCCGCACCGCGCGGACGACCGCCCCGGCCAGCCCGCGATGGAACCGCGCGGCCACCCGCCCCGCGTCCACCCCGGCCAGCACGTCCTCCGCCACGCCCCTGATCAGGTCGCTCCCCGCGATGACCAAGGGATCGCCGTCGACGATCCGGACCGGGTAGCCGCCCCGCTCGCCGGGATCCACCCGGGCCTCCAGCTCGGCCGCCGCCTGCCCCTCGTAGCTGATCGTGCCGCGGACGCCGGCGATCGCGGCGACCGCGTCGAACAACCGGCCAGCGCTGGAGGTGAGCGGCGCGTTCGTCCCGGTCCGCGCCAGGGCGACGACCGCCGGCCACCGCTCCTCCCGGGTCACCGGCAGGGCCGGCGGCGCGTCGCCGTAGACCCGGTCGAGCCAGGCCGCCGCCATCCGCCACGGCTGCCGGACCGCCGCCGCGCCACCCGGCATCGGCACCGTCTCCAGGTGCCCGGCCCGCCGGTAGGAGACCAGGTCGGCCACGAGCAGCTCGCCGCCCCACAGCGTGCCGTCCGCGCCCAGGCCGAGCCCGTCGAACGCCACCCCGATGACCCGTCCGCCGTGACCGTTCTCGGCCAGGCAGGAGGCTATGTGCGCGTGATGGTGCTGCACCCCGACCAGGTCCGCGTCCACGCGGTCCCGGGCGTACTTCGTCGACAGGTACTCCGGGTGCAGGTCGTGAGCGATCACGGCCGGGCGGACGCCGAACAGCCGGCAGAAGTGCTCGACGCCCTCGGTGAAGCAGCGCAGGGTCTCGTAGCTCTCCAGGTCGCCGATGTGCTGGGACAGGAAGGCTCGGGTGCCCGCGGCCACGCAGAAGGTGTTCTTGAGCTGGGCGCCGCAGGCCAGCACCGGCCGGGGGAACGGCCACGGCACGCCGACGGGGTCCGGCGCGTACCCCCTCGACCTGCGCACGACCAGCTCCCTGCCCCGGAAGACCCGCACCAGCGAGTCGTCGGCGGGCGCGTGGATCCGCCGGTCGTGCACGAGGAACCCGTCGGCGACGCCCGCCAGCCGACGCAGCGCCTCCTCGTCGCGGTGCGCGATCGGCTCGTCGCTCAGGTTCCCGCTGGTCAGCACGTACGGTGCGGCCAGCCGGTCGGCGAGCAGGTGGTGCAGCGGCGTGTACGGCAGCATGACCCCGAGGTCGCGGGCGCCGGGCGCCACGGCGTCGGACACCGGCGCGTCACGGCGGCGCGGGGCCAGCACGATGGGCCGGCGCGCGCCGGTGAGCAGCTGTTCGGCCGCCGCCTCCAGATGGACCAGCGTCCCGGCCGCCGCCGCGTCCGGCGCCAGCACGGCGAACGGGCGGCTCTCGCGGCGCTTGCGGGCCCGCAGCGCGGCCACGGCGGCGTCGTCGGCGGCCAGGACGGCGAGGTGGTAGCCGCCCAGCCCCTTGATCGCCACGACCCGGCCCGCCTCCAGCCACAGGGCCGCCGTCTCGACCGGGTCCCCCGGCACGGGCCGGCCGTCCGCGCCGAGCGCGCGCAGTTCGGGCCCGCAGGCCGGGCAGCAGACAGGCTGGGCGTGGAACCGCCGGTCGCCCGGGTCGCCGTACTCCCGGGCGCACGCGGCGCACATCGAGAACGCGGCCATCGTCGTGGCGCACCGGTCGTACGGCACCCCGGTGACGATGGTGAACCGCGGCCCGCAGTCGGTGCAGTTGGCGAACGGGTACCGGTGCCGCCGGTCACCGGGGTCGCGCAGCTCGGCCAGACAGGCGGCGCACGTCCCGGCGTCCGGCGACACCGGCGCGACTCCCCCCGCGGGAGACCCGAGCCGGCTGGTCAGGATCCGGAACCCCGGCTCGCCCACCGGCGCGGCGGGCACCACCGAGACGCGTTCGACCCGGGCGAGCGGAGGCGCCTGGACGGTCAGCCCGGCCGTGAACGCGTCCAGCATCGGCGGCTCGCCCTCCGCCTCGATGAACACCCCGCCGGGGTCGTTGCCGACGAACCCCGACAGCCCGTGCGCCCCGGCCAGCCCGCACACGAACGGCCGGAACCCCACGCCCTGCACCAGCCCCTCGACCCGCACCCGGATCCGGCGCGCCCCCGTACCGGACACGTCACAGCTCGCCGGTCAGCGCCCGCTGGGTCAGCTCCCACAGCACGTGGCAGAGCGTGATCTGGGCCTCCTGGATGCGGTGCACCGAGGCCGACGGCACCACGAACAGGTAAGCGACCCGGTCCTCCTGCGCCATCGGCCCGCCGTCGTAGCCGACCAGCCCGACGGTGAGCAGGCCGCGCCGGGACGCCTCCGCCAGCGCGTTGCGCACGTTGGCCGAGCCGCCGCTGGTCGACAATCCCACGGCCACGTCACCGGGACGGCCGAGCGAGGCCAGCTGCCTGGCGAACACAAGCTCGTACCCGACGTCGTTCGACAGCGCGGTGAGCAGCGCGACGTCCTGGGCGAGCGGCACCGCGGCGACGGCGCGGGCCGGCTTCGGCGGATGGGCGAACAGCTGCGCGACCGCCTGGGCGTCCGTGCTGCTCCCCCCGTTGCCGAAGGCGAACAGCCGCGCTCCCGTGCCGAACGCCGCCGCCATCGCCCGCGCGCACGCCACCAGGCGCTCGGCGTGCAGCGCGACCAGCGACCGGCGCAGCGCGACGATCTCGTCGGCCTTCCTCCGGGTGGACGCGCACAGGTCGGCGACCACGGCCTCCCGGTCGACCGGCCCCTGAGCGAGGAACGGGTAAAGGGCCTCGATCCCGTTCACCGGCGCTCGTCCCCACGGACCGCGATGGCTTCCTTGGCGTGCACCAGCACGACGTCGCCGGGCCGCGCGTCGACCAGCGCCACGCTGACCTCCTCCGGCCCCGACTCCGTCTCCACCAGGGCCATCCCGTCGTCCAGCAGCCGCAGGACGCGCACCGGCACCGCGACGTCGGAGCACGTCACGCAGACCTCGTCGTGGCACGGCTCCGTCATCGGACCGCCTCCAGCTCGTAGAAGACGTGCACCAGTTCCCAGAGCACGTGGTAGATCGTCACGTGCACCTCCTTGACGATCATCGGGTCGTCGGAGCGGGCGGTCAGCACGTGGTCCGCCTCGGGCTCCCGCTCTCCGGTGAGCACCCCTCCGGTGAGCGCCACCCCTCCGGTGAGCGCCACCGTGAGCAGGCCCAGCTCGCGGGCCGCCGCCAGGCCGTTCCGTACGCCGGCGCACCGGCCGTCGGCGGTCAGCCCGAGCGCGATGTCGCGCGGCGAGGCCAGCAGCCGCAGCTGGGTCGCGAAGATCCCGTCGAGGCCCTCGGTCCGCGCGATCCCGGTGGCCACCGCCATGTCCGTGGTCAGCGAGATCGCCGGGAGCGCGGGCTTGCCCACGACGACCGGGTGCGCGAACTCGACGGCGACGTGCTGGGCGTCGGCCACCGACCCGCCGGTGCCGAACACCAGCAGCTTGCCGCCCTTGCGGAACCGCTCCGCCATCTCCTGGCAGGCGCGGACGATCCGGTCCGCGTCCTCGCCGACGGCGGCGGCCGGTCCGATCCGCCGTTCGAACGCGGCGGACACGACGGTCATCGCCGGGTCCTCACCCATGACGCCTCCTCCTCCCGCGCGACCGCGGGCCTCTCCCGCAGGACCGCGAGCGACTCGTGCGCGGATTCGTGACCGCCCGGTGCGCCGCCCGGTGCGCCGCCCGGTGCGCCGCCCGACGTGCCGCCCGGTGTGCCGCCCGGTGTGCCGCCCGGTTCCGCGATCCGGGTCCACCGCCCCAGGCAGGTCTCCAGCACCTGGCGGACCTCGGTCAACCGGCGCATCCACGCCTGCAGCTCGGCCATCCCGCCGGTGGTCAGCTCGTACCGCCTGCGGGCCGGACCCGCCTCGGAGGCGACCCAGGCGGAGGCCAGATGGCCTTCACGTTCGAGGGCCCGCAGCGCGCGGTAGACCTGGCCGGGCTCCGTGCCGCCCGCGCCCAGCCGGGCCAGCCGCTCGATCAGGTCGTACCCGTGGCCGGGCCGCTCGCAGATGAGCAGCAGCAGGAAGGGATGGAGCAGCCCGCGAACGTCCATGGATCCCCCCGCCGACGACGACATGGCCGGTCGGTAGGACAGTAGGCCGGCGGACGTCACAGGCCGAAGCGGCGCGTCCGGCAGTTGCACGACTCTTCGCCGTAGGCACGCCAAGAATCTCCCGGGCGGCCCGAAGATCCGTTTCACGGGCCCCCACCAGGGCAGTCGTGGGCCATGCGACTCATCGACCGCCAAGCCGTACGTGAACTCATCGCCGCTCCCGATCAGGACGCGGCGCTCGTCCTCGTCCGGGGCGAGTGCGTCGTCATGCCGGAGGACCAGGCCGAACGGCAGGGCGCCCTGGTGATCGCGCGACGCCGCGACGTGGGGCAGGTGACCGACGAGCACGAGCTGGACTCGCTCGCCGCCCGGCTGGACACCATGGCCAGGGACCTGGGCGCATGATCGGCGACTTCTACGAGTACGCGGACCTGCTGGACGAGGACGAGAAGCGGGTCGTCCAGCGGGTGCGGGAGTTCATGGTCGAGAAGATCGCGCCGATCGCGGACGAGGCGTGGACCAAGGCGAGCTTCCCGCACCACGTCGTGCCGGAGATGGCCAAGCTGGACGTGGCGGGCCTGCAGCACGGGGGCGCGAGCAGTCTGCTGACCGGTTTCATCGTGCTGGAGATGAACCGGGTGGATCCGTCCATGGGCACGTTCTTCGGCGTGCACAGCGGCCTGGCCATGGGCAGCATCGCCCGGCTCGGCTCGGACGAGCAGCGCGAGCGGTGGCTGCCGGGGATGGCGGCGATGGAGCGGATCGGCGCGTTCGCGCTGACCGAGCCGGAGGGCGGCTCGGACGTGGCGGCCGGACTGCGCACCACGGCCAGGCGCGAGGGCGACACGTGGGTGCTCGACGGCGCCAAGCGCTGGATCGGCAACGCCACCTTCGCCGACCTGATCGTGGTCTGGGCCAAGGACGAGGCCGACGGCCAGGTGAAGGGCTTCGTCGTGGAGAAGGACACGCCCGGCTTCGAAGCCACCAGGATCGAGAACAAGATCGCGCTCCGTACGGTCCAGAACGCGGACATCACGCTGACCGGATGCCGCGTCCCCGAGGCCAACCGGCTGGCCGGGGCGCGCAGCTTCCGCGACACCTCGGTCATCCTGCGGCAGACCCGGGGCGGCGTGGCGTGGCAGGCGGTGGGCTGCATGATGGGCGCCTACGAGCGGGCGCTGGAGTACGCCGGGGAGCGCGAGCAGTTCGGCCGCCCGATCGCGGCGTTCCAGCTCGTCCAGGATCTGCTGGTGCGCATGCTCGGCAACGTCACCAGCTCGCTCGGCATGGTGGTCCGGCTGGCCCAGTTGCAGGACGCCGGCGTCTACCGCGACGAGCACTCGGCGATGGCGAAGGCCTACTGCACCGCGCGGATGCGGGAGGCGGTCGGCTGGGGCCGGGAGATCATGGCGGGCAACGGGATCGTGCTCGACTACGGCATGGGCCGGTTCGTGGCCGACTCCGAGGCCATCTACTCGTACGAGGGGACCCGCGAGATCAACAGCCTGATCGTGGGGCGGGCGATCACCGGCCACGGCGCGTTCGTCTGATCGGCGCCGGGCCGGGGGCGTGGCCCCGGCCCGGCGCGCTCGCTCAGCTCATGGCTTCGAGCAGGTTCTCACAGGCCTGGCGGCAGGTGCGGCACCGCTCGGCGCAGACGCGGCAGTGCTCGTGCATGTCGGCGTGCTTGGCGCACTCCTCCTCGCACGACGTGCACGCCTGGATGCACGCCTGGAGCTGGGCGCGGGTGATGTTGGCGTCGTAGCCGGTGTGGCGCGACAGGACGCGCGCGGTGGCGTCGCAGATGTCGGCGCAGTCGAGGTCGGTACGGATGCACTTGCGCAGCTCGTCGACCCGCTCCTCGCTCAGGCAGGCGTCGGCGCACGCGGTGCACGCCTGGGAGCAGTCGACCAGGGCCAGGATCGCGTCGGCGATGCGCTCACGGTCGAGGTTGATCTCGGCCGGATACGTCTTGATCATTTCTCGGACGGGCATGTCGGGTTCCGCCTCCCTTGTCGCTTTCGCGGTCCCTCCGCCCCTACCCGTCCTCGCCCGCCTACACGGGCACCGCTCAGTTGAGCTGCCAGATGGCGAAGTTCAGCGCGCCGGCGTAGGTGACCCACACCAGGTAGGGCAGCATCAGCAGCGCCGCCGCCCGTTTGATCGGCCACATCGCCGCGATGGTCGCCACGATGACGATCCACAGCACGCAGATCTCGGCGAAGGCGAGACCGTACCGGCCCGCCGCGAAGAACAGCGGGGTCCACCCGGCGTTGAGCACCAGCTGGACCGCGTACAGGGTCATGGCCCGCGACCAGCCGCGTTCGCGCCAGGCCAGCCAGCCGGCCACGGCGATCATGACGTAGAGCACCGTCCAGACGGGCCCGAACAGCCACTGCGGCGGCGCCCACGGAGGACGTTCCAGGGACAGGTACTCCTGGGCGGAGCCGGACGCGGCCAGTGACCCGATGACGGCGACCAGCGCCACGGCCACCAGGAAGACCGGCAGCGCGATCCAGCGGCGGGAGGCTGTGGTGACGACCATGAACGTCCCGTGCCCTGTGGAACGGCCGATATGTCCCCTAGTGGGCGGCGTCGCGCAGCACGTTCTTCTGGATCTTGCCCGTCGAGGTCTTCGGCAGCTCCTGGAACGTGACCCGGTGCGGGGCCTTGAAGTGGGCCAGCCGCTCGCGCACGTGCTCGATGATCGCCTCGGCCGTCACCGGCCCCGCGTCCTCCCGCAGGCTCACGAACGCCACCGGCACCTGGCCCCACTTCTCGTCGGGCACGCCGACCACGGCCGACTCCAGCACCGCCGGATGGCTGTCGATGACCCGTTCGACCTCGACCGAGGCGATGTTCTCGCCGCCGGAGATGATGATGTCCTTCGACCGGTCGCGGATCTCCACGTAGCCGTCGGGGTGGCGGACCGCCAGGTCGCCGGTGCGCAGCCGGTCGCCGAGCGCCGCCTCGCCGGTGGCCCGCTCGTCGCGGTAGTAGCCCAGCATGACGTCGTTGCCGCGCACTACGATCTCGCCGATCGTCTGCCCGTCGGCGGGCACGTCACGGCCCTCCGGGTCCACCACCCGCAGGTCGTCGGCGATCACGTTGCCCACGCCCTGGCGGGCCTTGAGCTCGGCCTGCTCCCCGGCGGACAGGGAGTCCCACTGCGGCTGCCACTGGTTGACGGCGATCGGGCCGAACGTCTCGGTCAGCCCGTACAGGTGGGTGACCTCCATGCCCAGCCCGGCCATCCGGGCCAGCAGCGTCGGCGTGGGCGGGGCGCCGCCCGTCTGCACCCGTACGAGCCGGTCCAGCGGCCGCGCGCCCGGCGCGTTCGCGATCATGGTGAGCACGGTCGGCGCGCCGCTGAAGTGGGTGACGTCCTCCTCGCGCAGCAGCCGCCAGATCTCGGCGGGGTCGACGGCCCGCAGGCAGATGTGGGTGCCGCCGGCCGCGGTGACGGCCCAGGTGAAGCACCAGCCGTCGCAGTGGAACATGGGCAGCGTCCACAGGTAGGCGCTGGCGGGGCCGAGCCCGGCGTGCAGCGCCATGGCCAGCGCCTGGAGGTAGGCGCCGCGGTGGTGGTACATCACGCCCTTGGGCAGGCCGGTCGTGCCGCTGGTGTAGTTGATCGCCAGCAGCCCGCGCTCCTCGGCGCACCCGACCTCGCGCGGCTCGGCGCCGTCGAGCAGCTTCTCGTACTCGTCGCCGGCCAGGACGAGCCGGGCCCCGGTCGCGGCGGCGACCTCGCCGGCCCGGTCGGCCAGCTCGGCGGAGGCGACGAGGACGCGGGCGCCGGAGTGGTCGACGATGTGCGCCAGCTCGCCGGCCGACAGCCGGATGTTGAGCGGCACCAGCACCGCCCCGCGCATCGGCACGCCGTGGTGGAGCTCCAGCATGACGTGGCTGTTGACGCAGAGGGCGGCGACCCGGTCGCCGGGTTCGACGCCGAGCCCGGCGAGCGCTCCGGTGAGCCGCCGCGAACGGTCGAGGAGCCGCGCGTAGGTGAACCGCTCCGGCCCGTCGACGACGGCGATCCGGTCAGGGAAGACCTGACCGGATCGCCGGAGGAACGAGGAGGGGGTGAGTGGGGAGAACGTGAACTGTGCCATCGCGGTCCGATCCAGGGCGAGTCCCGTCCGCGTCGTACCCCCGCGCGACCGCGGCGAATCCGCTCAGGCGGCCTTGTACTCGGGGTAGCCGTAGCCGGTCACGTGGCCCTTGGGCCGGACCCGCTCCTCGACCTTGCCGTTGCCGGTGTTGCCCTCGATCGTGGTGATCGTGCCGTCGCCGTTGTCCTTCTTGACCAGGCCGACGTGGTCGATCGAGCTGATGCTCTTGCTGCCGCCCCAGTCGAAGAAGACGACGCTGCCCGGCTTGGCCTCGCCGCCCCAGCGGCCGTTGTTCGCGAACCACTGGGCGTAGGTCACGGTGTAGGCGTCCCAGCCCACCGTGGAGCGGGCGCCGACCTGCTCGCCGACCCAGGACACGAACATCGCGCACCAGGGGGCGTTGGCGTACATCGCGGGCGTGCCGCCGCCGTCACGGGCCAGGGTCTCGGCCGCACGCGGGGAGGACATGTACCACTGGTGGAACTTGGTGCCGCCACCGGAGGCGTCCTCGGACACGCCGATCTGCGCCTCGGCCACCTGCAGGACGGTCTGCGCGCTCACCGCGTTGGCCTGGTTGGCGCCGCTCTGCTGCTGGGCGACGGGGTGCGGCTGCGACGGCGAGGCCTTGGTCTCAGCGTCGACGGGGAGGGCGGAGGTGCCGGCGAACGCGACACCCAGGGCGAGGGTGGCGCCCACCGCGTAGCGGGAGGCGGTCGTGGGCATGCGGTCGAAGAGGTGCTTCACCATGCTGGGGATTGCTCCTTGCTTCCATGCCGCCTACCGGGTTAGCTGTCGGGTTCGGGCGTGGAAGTGCCCTACGGTGTGCTCCAGGTAAAGAGCGACCGATTCACCCCGGTGAAAAGTGGGTCCCCGGTTCCGCCTGCCAGCGGATTCGGCGGCCGCGCCGTGCTCTGCACGGAGGCGCGGTCTCGGCAATACATCGGCAACGCGCAGGGTCTTACGGAAAAGCTCTGCTCAAGCGCGTGCCATCGATGTGCTCGAAGGTAATCGGCGCGCAACGCCGAGGGCAAGTGCGGGGCGGCCCCCGGCGGCGGGATCCCCGATGGCATAGGGGTTTGCGGGCGAATATTTTACTTTTGCCCAGGTTTCTACAGGTAGCGGAACCACAGATACGGGGCCACCAGCCCCACCGTCACGACCGTGACGATCAACCCGTACTTGGTGAACTGCCAGAAGCTGATCGGCGCCCCGTTGCGCGCCGCGATGCCCAGCACGACCACGTTGGCCGCCGCGCCCACCGCCGTGGCGTTGCCGCCCAGGTCGGCGCCGAACGCCAGCGCCCACCACAGCACCTGCGCCGACTCGCCGCCGTTCGCCGCCACGAGGTCGGCCACGATCGGGCTCATCGTGGCCACGAACGGGATGTTGTCCACGATCGCCGACAGCACCGCCGAGCCGCCCAGCAGGCCCATCGCCGCCACGTCGAGCCGGCCGTCCGTGGCCGCCACCGCGGCCTCGGAGATCTGCCCGATGACCCCGGTGTGGACGAGCGCGCCGACCATGACGAACAGCCCGGCGAAGAACACCAGTGTCGGCCACTCCACCTCGGCCAGCGACTCCTCCGCGGTCACCCGGGTGGCCGCCACCAGCACGCCCGCGCCCAGCAGCGCGACCACCGACGGCGAGTAATGGAGCACCGGGTGCAGCACGAACGCCGCCAGCACCACGGCCAGCACGGCCAGCGCCTGCCACAGCAGCCGCCGGTCGGCGATCGCCTCCTTCTCGTCCAGCGCCATGACCTCCGCCGCGCGGCTGGGATCGTAGGTGAACGACCGTCCCCACATCAGCCAGCAGAGCCCCACGAACACCACGACCAGCACGATCACCATGGGCGCCATGTGCACGAGGAAGTCGTTGAAGCTCAGCCCGCCCCGGCTGGCGATGATGATGTTGGGCGGATCGCCCACCAGCGTCGCCGCGCCGCCGATGTTGGAGGCGAGCGCCTCGGCGATCAGGAAGGGGATCGGCGACACGGCCAGCCGCTCGCACACCAGGAACGTCACCGGCGCGATCAGCAGCACCGTGGTGACGTTGTCCAGCAGCGCGGACGCCACCGCGGTGATCAGCACCAGCAGGACCATGAGCCGGAAGGGCCGCCCCTTGGCGCGTTTGGCCGCCCAGATCGCCAGATACTCGAAGACGCCGGTCTGTTTCAGCACCCCGACGATGATCATCATGCCGAGCAGCAGGAAGATGACGTTCCAGTCGATGCCGGAATGCTCGGAGAAGAAAGCCGCCTGGGCGTCCGTGGCGTGGATCAGCAGCATGATCCCGGCCCCGCCCAGTGCCGCGGCCACCCGCGGCACCTTCTCGGTGGCGATCAGCGCGTAGGCGGCCAGGAACACCGCCACGCTCGCCCAGGCGACCGGGGTCACGTGCCCAGCATCCGGTCGAGCAGCGCCTGCAGCGTGACCGCGCCCAGCAGCCGGCCTTCCTCGACGATCGCGACCAGCGGGGTGCGGGTGCGCGCCATCAGCGCCGCCAGCTCCAGCACGGTCGCGTCAGGGTCGGTGACCGGCAGCTCGCGCCGGTCCTTCGGCAGCGCCTCGCGCACCGTACGGCCGCCCAGGGCGTCCAGGAACGCGTCGGCGTGCGCCTCGTCGACCACCCGGGCCAGCGCCGGGTCGTCCATGATGTAGCGCGGCACGGCCAGCCGCAGCGCCTCGGTGCCCGAGAGGATGGTGTGCTGGTCGTCGCCCTTGACGATCAGACCGGGCAGATCCTGCTCGGCCATCAGCCGGCAGGCGTCGAGCACCGGGGTGTCCAGGGCCACGACGGGATATTCGGCAACCAGGTCTCTGGCGCGCATGGGGGCACATCCTTCGCTCGTACGGATGAGGACCTGCCGACCAGACTTCCCGGCGCACCACCGGACAACCTATCAAGACCATCGCCGCATGCTCACATCCGGTCGGTAGGCTCTCTAATCTGCATGAAGTTACTCAAAGTGGCGCAGATTTGCTCCTTCGGAGGGTGACGTTCCGGCCACGGCCGTTTCCCACGACAGCACGACCATGGCGGCCGGATCCGCCGCCACACGCCCTCACTTGCCGGGACTTGGCCGGACGGTGGTCGTCGCGGGGTCCGGCAGGGGGCCGAACGCGAGCGTGAGCCGGGGCCCCGTCACGGCCCCGGCCAGGGCCGGCGGGCGTCGGGTGACCTCACGGACCGGACGCTCCCAGGTCACGGTCAGCCCGGTCAGGTCGCGGCGCGGGTCGGACACGGTGACCGTGGCCGAGCCGTCGTCGTGCTCGACGACGAGCACCGCGCACGGGCCGGACGCCGACAGCGGACCGACCGAGCCCGGCTGCCAGAAGTTGACCGCCGTCACCCCCGCCGACGGGACGTGCACCCCCTGCTGGGAGGCCGTGTTGGCGAGCACCCGCAGCCACCCGGGGTCGGCGGCGCGGGCCCTGGTCGCCTCCAGGGTGGCGTTCGGCAGCAGCACGTAGGCGTAGCGGGCGTCGTCCGGGTCGAGGCCGTGCCCGAGCCAGAGTGTGACGTACGGGCGCGTCATGCCACCGCCCGCCCGGTGTTCCCGCAGGTGGCGCAGCACGCCGCCGTCGCGGACGACGTAGCCGCCGTGTCCCGCCAGGTGGGCCCAGCCCGCCTCCTCGGCCACGGTGAGGAGCGCGGCGCTGCGCCGGTTGTCGACCACGGTCTCCACCGGGGCGCCGTCCCTGCCGGTGATGCCCGCGCCGAGGCAGACCACGGCGTCGTCGAGGAAGAACCAGGACTTGAACGCCTCCACCGTGGATTCCAGCCCGCGCAGGTGCTGGCCGACGGTCGCGTGACGGCCGTCGGTCGCGCCGCCGACCCAGCGGAACGGCGGGCACGCGCCGCCCCACGCCGCGCCCGCGCCGTCGGGCGGGCGCCGGGCGGAGACCGTGGTGCCGGGCAGCCGGCCGGGGTCGACGGTGGCCCAGAACCCGTCGGCGTAGTGGGCGTCGTGGCCCTCGCCCCACCAATAGAGCATCCCCGAGCCGGTGTGCCAGCCACGCAGGTTCTCGCCGTTGCCGTGCTCGTAGTGGGCGATCCGGTCGGAGGACATGCTGAGCGCCGCGCACCAGCCCGGCGCGCGGTGCACGGCACGGGCGCTCATCGGGAACAGCCGGTGCCCCACCGGCTCGACCGCGCGGCCGGCCAGCAACGGCCGCCAGCGGCGGCGTTCCTCCGGCGTGGCGGTGACGGCCAGCCGCCGGACGGCCCCGGCCAGGCGGCGGGCCCTGATCTCGCCTCCCGCCGGATGCCGGGCGATGCCCCGGCCGCTGACCAGGTCCATGACGTGACCGGCGTGCACGAACGGGGCGAACGACCGCTCCACGCTGTCGTACACCACCTGTCTGCCGGGGTCGGTGACCTGCCACGGGGTGCCGCGCAGCACCGCGAAGAGCGTCGCCAGCCCTTCCAGCAGGACCAGGCCGTACCCGCCCTGATACGGCACGGTGCCGTGCTGGAGGAATGAGCCGTCCCGGTAGAAGCCATCGCCTTCCGTGACGTACCGGAAGACCGGCGTGAGCGCCCGCACCGCGAGGTCCGCCCGCGCCGCGTCGGCGCCGAGCACCGCGCGCAGCAGCGTCACCAGGCACAGGTCCACCCGGTTCGCGGCGGTGCTGGTGCCGCTGTAGTCACGCAACCGGTCAGGCGGGACGAAATGGTCGACGGCCGCCCCCAGCGCGCCGGCCCGCCGCCCGGACAGGCCGGCCAGGACGGCGGCGTCGAGCAGCCGCTTCGGCGCGCCGATCTCCCAGTGCCACCAGTTGCCCGCCGGCTCCGCACCCGCCGCGTACACGTGCTCGCGGAAGTGGTCGACGCCGGCCGCCACGCCGGCGCGCAACCGCGCGTCGCCGGTGACCGCGTACGCGCGCGCCATCGCGAGCAGCCGCGCCGGGGTGGCGTCCAGAGACGGGTACGGCAGATCGGGCCAGAGGCGGTCACCGGTGGGCGTCATGGCCACCAGCCACCGCCGGGCTGCCGCCACCGGGTGCGCCGGATCGACCGTGATCTCCCGCCACTGCCGCCGCACGAGCCGGAACGCCGCGTCCGGGTCGCCCCGCGCCGCCCTCCCGGGACCGACCGCCGGAACCGCGGCCCCCGCGGCGGTGGCCGCGCCGAGCCGGAGCACCGCCCGCCTCGACCACACCGCTGCCACGAACGGATTATCACACCGGGACGGCGACGGCGCTCAGGCGTCGAGGTAGTGCAGGACGGCGGCGACCCGCCGGTCCACCCGGTCGGCCGGGGACAGGTCGAGCTTGGCGAAGATGCTGCGGATGTGCTTGTGCACGGCCCCTTCGGTGACCACCAGCCGTTCGGCGATGGCCGTGTTGCCCAGGCCCTCGGCCATCAGCGCCAGCACCTCCAGCTCCCTGGTGGTGAGCCGGTCGAGCGGCCCGTCGCGGCGGGTGAAGAGCTGGGCCACCACCTCGGGGTCGATGGCGGTGCCGCCGGCCGCCACCCGCTCCAGCGCGGTCATGAACTCCCCGACCCTGCCCACCCGCTCCTTGAGCAGGTAGCCGATCCCCGAGGCGCCGCCGGCCAGCAGCTCGGTGGCGAACGCCTGCTCCACGTACGCCGACAGCACGAGCACCGCCAGCTCCGGGTGCAGCCGCCTGGCCTCCACCGCCGCCTTGATGCCCTCGTCGGTGTGGGTGGGGGGCATCCGGACGTCCACCACGGCGACGTCCGGGTGGTGCTCGGCCACCGCCTTCATGAACGCGTCGGGGTCCGGCACGGCGGCCGCGACCTCGAACCCCTCGCCGCCCAGTAACAGCGCGAGCCCCTCGCGCAGCAGGGCGTCGTCCTCGGCGATCACGACACGCACGCTAGCTCCACTTCGATTCTGGTCGGCCCGCCTGCCGGGCTGGTCAGGGTGAGGACGCCGTCGTGCGCGGCCACCCGGCGGCGGATGCCCGTCAGGCCGGAGCCCGTCCGCTCCACCGCGCCGCCGTGCCCGTCGTCCTCGATCTCGACGCGCAGCTTCCCGCCGCGCCGGCGCAGCGCCACCCGGGCGTGGGCGGCGCCGCTGTGCTTGGCCACGTTGGTCAGCGCCTCGGCCACCGTGAAGTACGCGGTGGTCTCCACCGACAGCGGCAGCGCCCCCAGCTCGCCCACCGACACCTTGCACGGCACCGGGCAGTCGGAGGCCAGCGCGGTGAGCGCGCCGGCCAGGCCCCGGTCCTGCAGGATCGGCGGCAGGATGCCGCGCACCACGCCGCGCAGCTCGCTCAGCGCGGTCTCGGCGGCCTCCTGGGCGCGGTCGAGGGCCGGGCCCGCCGTCGCCGGGTCGCGGTCCAGCGCCCGCCGGGCGGCGGCGACCAGCACGACCACGGCCACCAGCCGGTTCTGCGCGCCGTCGTGCAAGGAGCGCTCGATGCGGCGCAGCTCGGCGGCGTGCGCCTGGAGAGCGCCCGCGCGGGTGGCGGTGAGCTCGGCGATCCGGTGCGACAGGTCGACCGACGGGTGCGGCGCCAGCAGCCGCCGGCCGGGCAGCGCCTGCAACCTGGCCATGAGCGGGCCGATCGTCAGGCTGAGCATGGGCCAGATCAGGCCGATCAGCGCCGTGCCGGCGACGCCCGTCCAGGAGTCGAGCGGCAGGTACATCGTGCTGGTGGTCTCGGTCTCCGGCAGCAACCCGTACCACAGGGGGAACGTGACGTCCCGCACCGCCATGATCGGGAAGGCGATGCCGAGCATCCCCAGGGTGAGGCCGGACGTCGCGTGCAGGGCCAGCCAGCGCAGGTCACGCCAGGTCGCCGGGTCGCGCCGGGCGGCGCGCAGCGCCTCCTGCCAGCTCAGGTCCTCGATGGACGTCTCGTACGGGGTCAGCACCGGCTCGCCCCACCGGCCCAGCCTGGCGCGTTCCTTGTCCGCCACCGCCCTGGTCACCGACAGCACGGAGGGGATGAGGGGCAGGCCGACCCAGAACAGCGCGGCCGTGCCCGCGATCACCCAGCAGGCCACGGTGGCGAAGGCGAGGACGGCGGTGCCGAGACCGCCCGCGAGGCGGTCGAGCGCCTCGACGGCGTTTCTCATCATCACCGGTCAATCTACGGATGGTTCGACCGGCCCGTCATTCCAGCCTGCTGTACCTACCAGAGGGTAGTAAGTGGGATTTTTCTGGATCTGCACCGTTCTTAACGTTTCTGCCATGACTGATCCGTACAGCATCGCGACCGACCGTTCTTCCGACTCCGAGAAGTCCAGCGCGCCGCGCATGGCCCTGTGGACCGCGCTGATCGTCTGCGCCGCGGCCAACATCGTCGCCAACACCATTGGCGGGTGGGGCCTGATCGTCGGCGTCGTCACCGGCCTGATCGTGCTGGCCTGCGTCGCCGGGCTGGTCATGGACCACGGGGCCCGGCACCGCGCGTGACCGGTGCCGTGACGCTGGAGCACGTCACCAAGATCCACGCCGGGGCGGTGGTGCTCGACGACGTGTCGATCTCCGTCCCTGCCGGGCGGCTCCTCACCGTGCAGGGACCCCCAGGGTCGGGCAAGAGCACGCTGCTGCACTGCGCCTCCGGCCTCGACCTGCCCACCTCCGGCACCGTGACCGTCGCCGGCGTGGACGTCACCGCGCTCGGCGAGAGCGAGCGCGACGGGTGGCGGCGGGCGCACGTCGGCTTCGTCTTCCCGTCGCACAACCTGCTGCCGTCGCTCACCGTCGAGCAGAACCTCATCCTGCCGCTCCGCCTGGCCATGGTCCGGCCGGACCGGGCCTGGCTGCGCGAACTGGTCGGCCGGGCGGGACTGACCGGCCGGCTCCATCACCGGCCCGCCGAACTGTCCGCGGAGCGGCAGCGGCGGGCCGCCGTCATCCGGGCGTTCGCCGCCCGGCCCGCGGTCGTGTTCGCGGACGAGCCCGCCGGCGGCTCCGCGGCGGTCCTCGACCTGCTCGCGGAGCTGGTCGAGGACCTGGGACAGACGGTGGTGACGGTCACCCGCGACCGCGCCGCGAGCACCCGGGCGCACGACACCCTCCTGATCGCCGGCGGCAAGGTCGCCGGTCCCCTGACCGCGCATGAGCGTCTCGGATGGGGGTAGCCACGGGCGCATGCGGCTGCGGCGATGGGTGGCGGCCCGCCTCGAGAAAGAGCGCGGGCTGCCTGTCAGACTGACGATCGCGTCGATCACGGTGGTGGTCGTCACGATCCCCTTCATGCTGCTGCTCGTGGTGGCCAAGCTGCCGCTCAACCGGCTGGACAGCCGGGTGGCGCACGAACTGCACGCGTACGCGCTGGCCAACCCCGTCATGACGGACCTGCTGATCGTGTGGACGGACGTGTTCGGGCCGTGGCCGTGGCGGGCGGTCGTGCTGGTGCTGGCGTTCTGGCTGTGGCGCAGCCGGCGCGAGGGGGCGGCGCTGTGGGCGGCCACCACGATCATCGTCGGCGGCGTGCTCGGCTGGCTCCTGAAGATCGTCGTGGACCGGGCCCGGCCCAGCCTGCCCGATCCGGTGGCCCTCGCGCCCGGGGAGTCGTTCCCGTCGGGCCACGCGCTGCACGTGACGCTCGGGGCCGGGATCGTGCTGCTGCTCGCCCTGCCCCATCTGCCCGTCTGGGGGCGGGTCGCCGCGTGGGCGGGGGCGATCTTCATGATCGTGAGCGTCGCGTACACCCGGGTGGCGCTGGGCGTGCACTGGGTGAGCGACGTGCTCGGCGGGGTGATGCTCGGCGTGGCCGTGCTGGCGGCGACGGTGGCCGCGTTCGAGAGCTGGCGGCGGCAGCAAGGGCGCAGGCGCGCCTCGCCGCCATTGGAAGGTGTCGAACCGGAGGCGGTGAGGGCGGGACGTGACCGTTGACGACTTTCGCTATTACGGGTTAT
Organism: Nonomuraea sp. NPDC048826; assembly: GCF_043198225.1. Lineage (NCBI taxonomy): Bacteria > Bacillati > Actinomycetota > Actinomycetes > Streptosporangiales > Streptosporangiaceae > Nonomuraea > Nonomuraea sp. NPDC048826. Next base: position 100,666 of record NZ_JBICUQ010000011.1, read on the forward strand.
CGCTGGTGTTGCCGCTGGTGCTGATGGCGGGAGTGACGTTCGGCGCGGGGCAGCTGGTGCTCTCCGTGCGCACCGGTGAAGAGGCCGTCAGCAGGGAGCTGGCCGCCGGGCGCACCGGCCTGTGGAACACACTCACCGACTTCGGCAGCAGCCTGTCCGACACCCCGTACATCGTGGCGCTCACCGCGGTCACGGCGATCGCCTTCCGGCTGGCCTACGGGCGGTGGCGCGAGTCCGTCTTCCTGATCGCGGCCGTGTGGAGCCAGTCGCTGATCTTCCTGGCGACGACCGTGGTCATCGCCAGGACCCGGCCGGACGTGCCGCACCTGGACCCGGCCCCGCCCACGTCCAGCTTCCCGTCCGGGCACACCAGCGCCGCGGTGGCGTTCTACTGCGGGCTGGCCCTGGTGCTGAGCACCCGGTTCAGGCATCCGTTGCCGCGGGCGGCGGTATGGGTGGCGGCCGTGGCGGCGGCGCTCGCGGTCGCGGCCTCGCGGCTCTACCGGGGGATGCACTTCGTCACCGACGTCGGGTGGGGTCTGCTGCTGGGCACCGTGTGCGTGCTGGTGGCGGCCCGGGCGATCCTCTACAGGCCGGAGACCGCGGAGGAAAAGGTGCGCACCGAGCCCGCCACCGTGCAGTAAGTCCAGATTTCCGGTGATTCCGGTTGCCGGGCGAGTGCCGTGCCCGAATCATGAGGCAGGTGCGGCTGGCATACGGGGTCATGACAGGGCGCGACCAGCAGGTCCGGGACGTCCGCGGCGGCCCCGCCGACGGCCTGGCCCCCGGGTCCGCCGTCGTCGTGGGCCCGGCGGGCGGCGACCCCCGGCCCGCCGCCGCCGAGCTGGCCCGTCTGGTCGCGGCGGGCGGGGTGGCCGTGGCGGGCGCGGGCGTGGACCTGGGCCGCGGGTTCGTCTCGGCCCGGCTGGACGGGGTGCGCGGCGACCGGCGCGACGCGGTGCTGGCGGCGCTGCGGATCCTGGGCCCCGACGGGGTGACGCGCGTCGGCGGCCGGGCTGGCGTCCTGGTGGCGCTGTTCGGGCCGGACGCGACCAAGCCGGTGGGCGCGGCGGCGGTGCGGGCCATCGCCGAGGAACGCTGGGCGGCCGTGGATCTGGCCTCGGCCGCCAGCGCCCTGCTGACGCCCGAGCAGGTGGAGAGCGTGCTGAACCTGGACGGTGTGGACACCGCCGGTGACGTGCCGCCGTCCGTCGTGGCCGGGCACCTGGACCGGGTGCTCGGGCCGTACTCGCGCAAGCGAAGGCTCGACCTGCTGCTCGACCTGTGGCGGCGGGTGGCCGGCCACCAGGAGCGCGCCCGGCGGGCCGAGCGGCTGCGCGGGTCGCAGGCGCGGGTGGTGAAGGTGGAGGAGCTGACCGAGCGCCACCGCCGGCACGACGACGACTTCCTGATCAGCCTGGTCACGCAGGACCTGGGCCACGAGCCGACGCTCGCCGAGGCGGCCCGCTGGGTCCCGGACACCGGACAGCGCTCCCGGATCATGCTGCGCGCCGTGGCCGACGCCCTGGCCGCCACCGTGCTCGCCCGTACCGCGATCGCCGTGTCCGACCACGGCGTCCGGGATGGGCTGGCGCGCGCCGCCGGCGAGCTGGCCGCAGCGGCGCAGCTCATGGACGCGCACGAGGCAGGGGAGGCGGCGCGGCGCGTCCCCGGCCTCGTCGGGCTGCCAGCCCGGCCCGGCTGCTACGTCAGGGACCTGACGCGCCGGCGCGACTTCCCCGAGGACTACGTCAGGCAGCGGGTCTCCAGGGCCCGCGACTACGGGGTCATGCTGCTGGACCGGCTGCACGACCTGCTGGAAGACCCGGTGCCTGAGGCGGACGACGGGTTCGTCACCGGGTTCCGCCGGTGGCGGGCCGCCGTCGGCTACTCCGAGGCGCACCCGCCCGCCTCCTGGACACAGCCGCCGCTCGGGGAAGAGCGCCCGCCGCTCGCCGACCGGCTCGCCGCCGACCCGGGCAGGCCGCCGGAGGAGGTCGAGGAGGTCGCCGACCTGCTCTGGCTCGCCGACCTCGCGGACGCCGTGGCGCGGCTCAACGGGTACGGATCCGCCGAGGTCCACGCGGCCCCGCCGCTGCCGTACGCGATCGTGGAGCCGCCCGAGCCCGACACGGTCGTCCCCCGGCTGGACTCGGCGCCCGTCGCGCTGGCCGGCGCCGCCCAGCTCGTCTCGCTCGGCGGGCGGCCGCCCCGGCAGGGCCGTACCTGGGACGAGCTGGCCGCCGGGCTGGTCAGGAGCATGGAGGCGGCCCAGGCGACCGTCGAGCGGTTCCCGCTGCCCGAGCCGGTGGCCGCCGCCGACGGCGGGTTCGTCCCCGGCACCCGGCTGCGCGTGGAGTGCGCCAGGAACCCGCGCATGCTCGCGCAGTGGGCCTCCTACATGGGCAACTGCATCGGCGGCGACCGCTACCTGCAGGACGCGATGCTGGGCAGGTGCGTGCTCGCGGCGCTGCGTGACGAGGACGGGCGCATCCAGGCCAACCTGGAGCTGCGCCGCCGGCACCAGGGGTGGCAGGTGGTGGACCTGCTCGCCCGGTTCAACGAGGTTGTGGACGAGGAGGTGCGCGAGCGGGTGCTCCGGTGGGCCGCGACCCTGCCGCCCGAGACGCCGCCGCCCGATTCCGTCGCCGAGCTCGTCCCGGCCGACCGCCCCGTCCAGCGCCGTCGCCGCAGCCGGCTCGCGCCCGACGTCTCCGGGCCGCTGTCCGAGCTGGCCGCCACCGCCCTGGCGGCACCGGAGGTTCGGCGGGCCTTGCGCGACCTCGCCATCCTGGCGGCGCCCGACGTGCGGCCGGCCCTGCACGACCTCGCCGCCCTCGACCCCGGCGAGGGTGCGGGTGTGCTGACGGCGCTGCGGCGGATGAGCGCCGAGCGGATGGCGGCGGCGTGTCTCGCCGCGCTGCCCCTGACGGGGCCGGCCGTGCTGTGGCGGGCCACCGGCGTGCGGCCGCTCGCCGCCGCCCTGGCCGGGCTGGACCCGCAGCTGACCGCCCGGTACGACCGGCTCGGCCTGCTGCTGGCCGACCAGCCGCTGCCCGGGTCGCTGCGCGCGCCGGCCCGCCACGAGGCGGTCGCCGCCGCGCGCTCGATGGAGCTGGTGGCCCGCCGGGTCAGGGCCGCCGTCGGCCGGCTGGCCCGTACGGGTGATCCGGTGCTCGCCCGTCAGATCGCCCGCCGGTCGGACACCTCCGTCCTGTGCGCCCTGGTGGTGGCCGCGACGTCGTGGGGCGTGCCGGGCGTGGCGATCACCCGGCCCGGCGACCCGGCGGTCCCCGGCTACCCGGCGTCCGCCCTGGACGACCCGTCCGGCCCCTGGCAGCGTGCCCTGTCCGGCGCCGGGGAGCTGGGCGCCGACCTCGGCGCGTACCCGGAGCTGGTGGCGCGTGACGGTCTGCGGATCCCCGCCGCGTGGCTGGACCAGGGCGGCTGGCCGGTTCTGTGGCAGCGCGCCGCCCGTTCACGCTAGATCTCCTTACGTCATAAGCTATTCTCTTGCCAAGAACTCTTTACAGCGTATGGAGATGCCATGCCCAAGGCCACGCTGCACGACGGCGCCACGATCGCGATCGAGGCGCACGGCACCGGTCCCACCCTGCTGCTGCCCGTCAACCCCGTCCCCGCCGAAGGGGCGCAGGCCGAGGCGATGCGCGCCTGGGGCGCCGACCCCGCGCTGGGCCGCTCGCTCATGGAAGGGCTGGGCGACCTGGTCCGGGTCGCCGCGTTCGACTACGAGGGGCACGTGCTCGCGCACCCCAAGCCGGCGACCCTCACCCCGGACAACATCGCCGCCGACCTGCTGGCCGTGGCCGACGCCGTGGGCGCCGACCGGTTCGCCTACTACGGCTACTCGTGGCTGGCCCTGAGCGGCCTGCAGCTCGCGCTGCGCACCGACCGGCTCGACGGGCTCGTCATGGGCGGCTACCCGCCCGTCGACGGCCCCTACGCGGAGATGCTGGCCGTGACCAGGGCGACCGTCGAGCTGGTGGGCACCGCCACCGGCAAGGAAGCCACCCCGGGCGACTGGTCCACCGTGGAGGTCGACCTGTCCGACGACCAGGCCAGGCAGTTCGTCACCCTGTACGAGGCGCTCCGGGGCTTCGACGACCTGGCGGCGCAGGGCCGGGTCACCTGCCCGCGGCTGTGCTTCGCCGGCTCGGCCGACGTCATCGCGTACGACGCGCGCTGGGGCGGCACCCGCGTCGACGTCGCCGGGCCGATCGTCCGCCGCCGGGCCGAGCTGGAGGCGCTCGGCTGGACCGTGCGGGTGCTCGACGGGCTCGACCACGCGCAGGCCATGCAGCCGGCAAGCGTGCTGCCCGTGCTCCGCCCCTGGCTGCAGGCGCACGTGTGAACGCCCTGGCCGGGGCAGGAGACCCGGTATGCAGACGTTCCTGCCCTACCCGGACTTCGCCCGCACCGCGGCGGTCCTGGATTCGCTCCGGCTGGGCAAGCAGCGGGTGGAGACCCTGCAGGTGCTGCGGGCGCTGACCGTGCCCGGCTACGGCTGGCGGCACCACCCGGCGGTGAAGATGTGGGCCGGGTACGAGGAAGGGCTGGTCCGCTACGGCCTGGAGATCTGCCGCCAGTGGTGTTCGACGGGCCGGGCCGACACCTGCGCCGCCACCATGACGCAGGAGCTGGCCGAGCACTGCGGCAGCCCGGGCGCCCGGACCCAGGAGGAGCTGGCCGAGGCGGGCGAGCTGCCGCCGTGGCTCGGCGACCCCGCCCTGCACCGCAGCCACCGCTCCGCGCTGCTGCGCAAGGACCCGGCGTTCTACCGGCCGATCTTCGGCGCGGAGCCGGACGACCTGGAGTACGTGTGGCCGCCCTCGGGCCGTCCGCCCGCCTGCATGCCGGACAGCTGAATCGTGCCTTCCAAAACGGGTTAAATGATCGGAAACCGGCTGTTCACCAGGGCTCGGCGGTGCGATCGTGGCCCCATGAGCATCATCTCGCGCGGCTTCAGGGGCCGCAGGAGCGAGGGCGGTGACCGGTTGCCGCCGGGACAGTATCTGGAACGCGGCTTCCCGGTGCTCTCGGCCGGGCCGACCCCGCGCGTCCCGCTCGACCGGTGGGAGTTCACCATCGACACCGAGGACGAGCGGGTCCACCGGTGGACCTGGGACGAACTGATGGCGCTGCCCACCGAGACGCCGACGGTCGACATCCACTGCGTCACCAAGTGGAGCAAGCTCGACACGACCTGGGAAGGCGTCTCGCTCGACGTGCTGTTCGAGGACGTGGAGAGCGCCGCCGAGTACGCCCTGGTCCACTCCTACGGCGGCTACACCACCAACCTGCCGGTGGAGGACCTGCTCGACGGCAAGGCGTGGATCGTCCACCGCTACGACGGCGAGGAACTGGAGCCCCGGCACGGCGGGCCGGCCCGGCTGCTGGTGCCGCACCTGTACTTCTGGAAGTCGGCCAAGTGGGTGCGCGGCATCCGGCTGCTGAACGAGGACTGGCCGGGCTTTTGGGAGACCGCGGGCTACCACGACTACGGCGACCCGTGGCGCGAGCAGCGCTACCAGGGCGACTAGATGCGGCGCCTCACCTGGCTGGCGGCCACCCTGGCCGAGATCCGGCCGGAGACTCCCACGGCCCGCACGCTGGTGTTCGACGTGCCCGGCTGGCCGGGCCACCTGGCCGGTCAGCACGTCGACGTGCGGCTGACCGCCGAGGACGGCTACCGCGCCCAGCGCAGCTACTCCATCGCCGCCCCCGTCGACGGCGACCGGGTCGAGCTGACCGTGGAGGAGGTGCCGGACGGCGAGGTCTCCCCGTACCTGGTCGAGGTGATCGAACCCGGTGACCGGGTGGAGCTCCGCGGGCCGGTGGGCGGCTGGTTCGTGTGGCGGCCGGAGAACCCCGCGCCGGTGCTGCTGGTGGCCGGCGGGTCGGGGATCGTGCCGCTGATGGCCATGGTGCGGGAACGCCGGCGGACCGCGGGCCGGACGCCGTTCCGGTTGTTGTACTCGCTGCGCGACCCCGGCCGCCGCTACTACGCCGACGAGCTGCGCCGCCCCGACCCCGGCCTGGACGTCACGTACCTCTACACCAGGAGCGCGCCGGAGAACTGGCCGCGCAAGGCCGGCCGGATCGTCCTCGACGACCTGGCCGTGGGCGGCTGGCCGCCCGACTTCGAGCCTGAGGTGTACGTGTGCGGCCCGACGGGGTTCGTCGAGGCCGCGGCGGACCTGCTGCTCGCACTCGGGCACGCGCCGCACCGGATCAGGACGGAACGCTTCGGACCCAGCGGAGGCTGACATGACCCACCTCGACGGGAACGCGCTGGCGGGACCGCTCGGCGAGCTCTTCGCCGTGGACGTCACCGCGGCCACCGGCCGGTGCGCGAGCTGCGGGATGACCGGCCCGGTCGCCTCGCTGAAGGTGTACGGACCGGGCCCGGGCCTGGTCGCCCGCTGCCCCGGCTGCGACGAGGTGATGCTCCGCCTCGTCCGCGGCCCCGGGGCCGCCTGGCTCGATCTGCGCGGTACGGTCACGCTCCGTATACCGGTAGTCGACTGATACGGACCCCTGGCCCGGCCCGGTTCAGTACTATCGACCGGCCGGACCCACCACGCGCCTAGGGCTGCCGCCCGCGGCCCCGTCTCCCTGGGGAGTCTCGTGACCAGCGGGCTCATCGACACGCCCCCGAAAGCCAGCGACCCGCCGCGACGGCGCCGGTGGCCGCGGCTGCTGGCCGTCGGCGCCGGGGCGACCGCGCTGCTGGTGACGGCCGCAGGAGTGGGCGTCGTGCTCAAGCTCACCGGCAACGTCCGCCACATCGACGTGGCGAGCGAGCTGGGCACCGCCCGCCCGCCCAAGGTCGCCGCGACCGCCATGAACGTGCTGATCGTCGGCTCCGACCAGCGCGACGGCAAGAACGCCCGCTACGGCCACCACATCATCGGCGAGCGCACCGACACGATCATGCTGGCCCACCTGTCGTCCCGCCGCGACGGCGCCGTCGTGATCAGCTTCCCGCGCGACTCCGTCGTCCGCCTGCCCGCCTGCCGCCCCCGCGAGGGCCACCCCGGCCAGCATCCGCACACCGGCATGATCAACGAATCGTTCAACAACGGCGGCATCGCCTGCATCTGGAAGACCGTCGAGTCGCTCACCGGCATCCGCGTCGACCACTTCGTCAAGGTCGACTTCTCCGGGTTCAAGAGCATGGTCGACGCGATCGGCGGGGTCGAGGTGTGCCTGTCGCGCCGGGTCGACGACAGCAAGGCCAAGCTCCACCTGCCCGCCGGCCGCCGGACGCTCGACGGCGAGCAGGCGCTCGGCTACGTCCGCGCCCGCTACTCCTTCGGCGACGGCTCCGACATCGGGCGGATCCAGCGGCAGCAGATGTTCGTCGCCTCCATGGTGAAGAAGGTGATGAGCGGCGACACGCTCACCGACCCGGCCCGGCTGATCGGCTTCCTCGACGCCGGCACGCGGGCCGTCACCACCGACCCCGATTTCACCGTCGGCGTCATGAAGGACCTGGCCGAGAGCCTCCAGGGCATCAACGCCGGGCGGATCCGCTTCATCACCACCCCGTGGCGCTACTCGGCGACCCAGCCGGGTCGTGTCGAGTGGGTGCAACCCGAGGCCGACCGGCTCTTCCGCACCGTCGCCAGGGACGAGCCGATCGGCGGCGTGCGCGGCGGGCGCACCCAGGTGCCCCGCTCCAAGGTGGCGCTGGAGCTGCGCAACGGCACCGACCGCCGCGGCCTCGGCACCGAGGTCGCGGCGGCCCTGGAGCAGCGCGGCTACCACATCGCCGGGGTCGGCGACACGCGGCGCAAGCCGTACCGCAAGACCCTGGTCATGTACGGCCCGAGCGGCGCGGCGAGCGTGCCGACGCTCTCCCGCGACGTGCGCGCGGCCGCGCCGCGGTCGGTGCCGAGGGCCCGCACGGCCCGGCTGGTGCTGGTCGTGGGCGACGACTGGCGCGGTCTCAAGCCTCTCGGCCGGGGCGACGACGAGGCGCTCAAGGGCATCGACGCCACCCACGACAGCTGCGCCGCAACCTGACGGTCAGGTCACCCGGGTGCCGACCCCCAGATCCGCGCCGAGCCGGGTGAGGGTCTCGGTGAACGATCGGCGGGTGTCGTCGGCGAAGCCGGCGAAGAACCGGTTGGCGAGCCCCACGCCCCAGCGCGCCCGCCGGGCGACGTTGTAGACGCGGTGCACCAGCAGCGTCCCGGCGGGGTGCGGGGCGAGCGACCACTCGCCGCGGTACCACCAGCCGCCCTGGAAGGCGATCACCGCCTCGGTGACCTCGACGGCGGACGTGTGGCCCGGGATGTCCTCGACGGTGAACTTCCCGAGCACGTCCCTGCCGCCGGGCAGCAGCGCCCGGGCCAGGGCCGCGCGCACCTGCGCGGCGGGCGCCTCGACGACGCCGGACACCTCGGTGACGAGCTTCTTCACGGCCGGCCCACCCGGGTGTTCTGGAAGGAGGCGAACCGCCACCCCTCCGGGGTCCGGACGGCGGTGTAGGTGAGGACGGAGTCGCGGCCGTCGACCCGCTCGCCGTCGACGGTGGAGCCGCCAGTGGCGATCACCAGCGCGACCCCGTCGCCGAGCATCCTGATGACGGGCTCGCCCCGGCTCTCCAGCTTGATCGGCATGGTGAACAGCTGACGGTGGCCGTCCTCGATGGCCTGACGGCCCTTCATGTTGAGCCCGAAGTAGGTGATGTAGTCGGCGTCCTCGGTGAACAGCGCCGCGTAGGCGGCGGCGTCGCCGGCGTTCCAGGTTTCCTGGACACGGTCGACGAGCTGACGGATCTCTGCGGACATGGCACACTCCCGTGGTCGGCGGCGCCTATCCTGGATCTGCGAAGTCTGGACAGGGCAGGCGCCGTGTTCGGATGTCGGCCGCCGGGGTGTTGGCGCACTCCGGCGGCCGTTTTCTCATTCGTCGAGCAGCTGCTCCAGCAACGACTGTTTGACCGTGCCCGACCAGTCGAGCTCGCCGCGCTCGATGCGGCCGATGACGGCGCGCACCCAGTCGAGCTCGGCGACGTCGAGCGCCCGCTCGCATTCGAGCTCCAGCATGAGCATCGCCGGCAGCCCGTTCTCGGCCAGGGTGGCGAGGTGCGCGTCGATGCCGCCGATGGAGCCCTGCAACGCGGCCGTGCGGGTGCGCAGGGCCTTGAGCGCGGCGTCCGGGGGCAGCGCCCCGATCATGGAGACGGCGGCCACGAGCGTGCGCCGGTCGGACTCGGGCTGCTCCAGCAGCCTGCGCAGCCGGACGGCCAGCTCCTGCCTGCCCTCGTCGGTGATCTCGTAGACCGTCCGCTCCGGCCTGCGGCCCTCGCGCCCGGTCTCCGCCGGGATGATCAGCTCTTCCTTGGTCAGCCGGTCGACCGCGTGGTAGAGGCTCCGCGGCAGGCCGGTCACGTAGTCCTTGTGCGTGTCGACGATGAAGCGGTGCAGCTCGTAGGGGTGGCTGGGGCGCACCGAGAGCATGGCGAGGACCGTGAGCCCCACCAGGTCGTGGCGTCGCGCCATCATGCCTCCCCGTGAATAGTGCAATATGCACTATAGCGAGATGCTACCTCTCAGGAAAGCTCTCCGTCGAGCTGCGCGAACGCCCGCTCGATGGCGGTACGGGTGACGTCCTCGTCATAGGGGAACTTGTGGACGAGGTCGCGCAGCCCTTCCACGTGCGCGCGCCTGGCCAGCTCGGCCACCACCGACAGCTCCTCGTGCTGCCCGATCACGAAGTCGCGGCCGACGACCGCGCCGTGACCCGGCACGTACACCTGCTCGCGCATGTCGTTCAGCATCCGGGCCGTGGTGGCGGGCCAGTCGAGCGGGTACGCGTCGCCGAACGCCGGCGGCGCCCCCTCCTCCACCAGGTCGCCCGCGAAGACCACGCCCGCGTCGGGCACGTGCGCCACCACGTCGTTGGAGGTGTGGCCCAGCCCGAAGTGGCGCAGGTGGACGATCCGGCCGCCGATGTCGAGCGTGGCGGCCGAGGTGAACACGTGGTCCGGAGGCACGATCTCCACCTCCTCCACCTCCGCCCGGCGGTCCTCGTCGAGCGCCGCCACCACCGCGGCCCGGTGGGCGGCCCCGCGCAGCTCGATCTCCTCGGCGCACCGGACGTGCCCCCAGATCTCCGCAGGGCGGAACATCGCGTTGCCGAAGTAGTGGTCGAAGTGCGCGTGCGTGTTGACGACCGTCCACGGGGTGGCCGTGACCCGCCGGACGGCCTCGACCAGGTCGGCCGCCTCACGGTGCGACATGCGCGTGTCGAGGATCAGGCAGTGGTCGTCGCCGACCACCAGGCCCACGTTCATGTCATAGGACGCGTGGCGACGGACGTAGACCCGGTCGCCGATTTCCTGCCATGGCTCGTTCATCGTGCGATCCCGGAGCGCCGTAGCGAAGTCATGATGAACAGACCTTATTAGGATCAGCCCATGGCGTACGACATCCAGGTGGTCATCGACTCACAGGATCCGCACAATCTGGCCGACTGGTGGGCCGACGCTCTGGGCTGGAAGGTCGAGCAGCAGGACGAGGCGTTCATCCGCAACCTCATCGAGCGGGGCCACGCCACCGAGGCCGACACCGCGTTCCACAAGGGCGCGCTGGTGTGGAAGGAAGGCGCGGCGATCCGCCACCCGGGCGGGCTGGAGCGCGCCCCGCGCGTGCTGTTCCAGCTCGTGCCGGAGTCGAAGACGGTCAAGAACCGGGTGCACCTGGACGTCCTGGCCGGGGTCGAGAGCATCGACGCCGAGGTGGAACGGCTGGTCGGCAAGGGCGCCACGGTGCTCCACGAGGGGCGGCAGGGCCCCACCCGATGGGTGACGATCATCGACCCCGAGGGCAACGAACTCTGCATCGCCTGACCTCACCCGCCCGGCGCGCGTGAGCCCTCCGGCCCGGGGTAACAGATCACTGTCCCGAGACCTGGAGGGCGCGCGTGGATGTGCCGGCGCTGGTGTGGTGGCTGACGATCCTCGGGATCGCCGGCCTTCTGCTCTTCGACTTCTTCTTCCACGTACGCCAGGCGCACATCCCCACGCTCAAGGAGGCGTCGGTCTGGTCGGCCCTCTACGTGGGCATCGCCGTCGTGTTCGGGCTCGGGGTGTGGATCTTCGGCGGCTCCGACATGGGCACCGAGTACTTCGCCGGCTACGTCACCGAGAAGGCGCTCTCGGTCGACAACCTCTTCGTGTTCCTGGTGATCATCGCGAGCTTCCGGGTGCCCCGGGCCGACCAGCAGAAGGTGCTGCTGGTGGGCATCACGTTCGCGCTGGTGGCCAGGAGCGGGTTCATCCTGCTGGGCGCGACGCTGATCAACATGTTCGCCTGGGTGTTCTACCTCTTCGGCCTGATCCTCCTCCTCACCGCCGGGCACCTGCTCAAGGAGGAGAGCGCGCAGAGCCACAAGGGCGACAACATCGTGGTCCGGCTGGCCCGCCGCTACCTGTCGACCTCCGAGCACTACGACGGCGACAAGCTCACCACGGTCGTCGACGGCAAGCGCGTGCTCACGCCGATGCTGCTCGTCATGGTGGCCATCGGCGGCACCGACCTGCTCTTCGCGCTCGACTCCATCCCGGCCATCTTCGGCCTCACCCAGCACGTCTACCTGGTCTTCACGGCCACCGCGTTCTCGCTGCTGGGCCTGCGGCAGCTCTACTTCCTCATCGACGGCCTGCTCGACCGGCTCATCTACCTCTCGTACGGGCTGGCCGTGATCCTCGGCTTCATCGGCGTGAAGCTGGTCCTGCACGCCCTGCACGAGAACAACGTGCCGTTCATCAACGACGGCGAGCCCGTCCCCGTGGTCGAGGTCTCCACCGGCCTGTCGCTGGCCGTGATCGTCGCCGTGCTGGCGATCACCGTCATCGCCTCGCTGGCCAGCACCAAGGGCCGGGCCCAGAACCTCTCCTCCACGGCCCGCCGCTACGCGACCAGGCTCCTGGACCAGGAGTGCGAGCCGGAGGAGTGCGCCTACCTGTACGAACGGCTGCGGGCGGAGGAGCGGCAGCTGGCCAGGCTGCCGGAGAAGTATCGGGCGAAGATCCGCGAGGACGACAACCTGATGGACATGTTCCGCCGGGCCCACGAGAGGTTCGGGTCCGAGGAGGCCCGCCGGCCGGTCTGACCGGCGGGAGCCCCGCTCAGGTCTCGGTCTGCTTCTCGAAGCCCTCGTCCTGCCCGTACACCTCGTCCTGTCCCTCCTCCTCCGGCAGGGACGCCGGATCGGTGGGCGACGGGGTGAACTCGTCGGCGATGTCGCCTTCGACGTACTCCTCGGGATGCTCCCGCCGGTCGGCCAGCGGGCGCTCGTCGGGCTCTGACATGGAACCTCCTGCGGTCGCGTACGGTGCCCCTGCCCGGACGAGGCGCGCCGATTCCCGCCCCGGATCAGCGCGTGCGGACCGCGATCAGACGCCAGAGCACCAGCTGGACCACGGCCAGCGCGAGCGAGAAGGGCATCAGCGTCCACACGCCGACGCCCTCGGCGACCGCCCCGGCCGCCCACGGGAACACCGCGCCGCCGATGACCGACACGCCGTTCATGACCCCGATGGCGGTGGGCACGAGCCGGGCCTCGGTCAGGTTGGGCACCACCGCCATCGCGGTCGGGAACACCGGCCCGAGGAAGAACCCGAGCAGCGCCAGCCCGGCGCCCGCCACCACGCCGACGGGCGCCGCCCAGACCAGCGCCACGGCGACCGCGCAGCCGGCCAGGCAGGTGTAGGCCATCGCGAGCGTGCTCAGCCCGAGCCGGGCGGCGGCCGGACTGATCAGGAACCGCCCGGCGGTCAGCCCCAGCCAGTAGCCGCTCACCATGGGCCCGGCCACCGCGGCGGGCTGGGCGTGCTCGCCCACCAGGAACGTGAAGCCCCAGTTGCCCACGACCGTCTCCAGCCCCACGTACACGGTGAGGAAGACGCACGCCAGCACCACCGCGGGCGACCGCAGCGCCGCGCCGAGCATCCTGTCGCGCGCCCGCCCGGCGGCCGGCGCGGCGACCGCACGCGGGTACGTGACCCCGAAACCCACCGCCAGCAGCGCGAACGCCGCCGCCAGCACCAGCCACACCCCGTTCCACGGCGCGAACGTCAGCATCCACGTCGCCAGCAGCGGCCCGGCCAGCGCGCCCACACCGAAGAACGCGTGCAGCCGGTTGAGCAGCGTGGCCGCCGACGGCAGCCCGGCCAGGTAGGAGTTGAGCACCGCCTCCAGCAGCCCCATCCCGTACCCCGCCACCACCTGCACCGCCACGAACACCACGAACGGCGGCCGCACCCCCATGATCGCCGCCGCCAGCACGTACGTGCCCGTGCCCGCCAGCAACGCCGTCCGGGTCCCGAACCGCCGCACGAGCGCCCCGGAACTGGACCCGGACAGCAGGAAACCGGCGGAGAAGGTGAAGAACGTGATGCCGATCGTCGCCATGTCGACGCCGTAGTCGGCGATCTGCGGGGGCAGCAGCACGCCGGAGACCCCGGCGCTCACCCCGACCAGGACGAAGCCGACGTACGCGAGAAGGACGGAGCCCCGCCGAACGGACACGCGACCCCCCGGAGAGTGCGCGGAGACGTGTCTCGATCTTAGCGAAGCGGATCATTCCCCGGCAGGGGTCAGAGCACCTGGAGTAGTGATCGTTCCCGGGCCGCGGACGGCTCGGTCAGCCGCTGGGTGACGCGGCCTCGGCGGTCGAGGACGGCCCAGGTGTTGGCGGGCTTCCCGCTGATCCGCACGACCAGCCGGCCGTCGGCGAGGTAGAAGGCGCCGATCGCGCGGCCCCGCACCGGGAGCGACACCCGCCGTCCGGTGACGGTGTCGACCACCGTCGGCGTGAACCACCGCGGCCACGAGCCGTCGCCGCCCGGCTCGTCGGCCCGCAGCGTGTCGACCACCGCGTAGCGGCCGCCCGGCGACAGGCTCTGCACGTGGTTGGCCAGCTTGACGCCCTTCACCTTGACCGAACGTCCCGTCTTCAGGTCGAGGCGGTAGACGCCCTCGGTGGTGCCCGCGTACCCGGCGACGTAGCGGCCGTCGGGCGACCACGCCAGGTGGCACGGGCCCCGCGTCTTCCCCAGCACCCGGGAGCCGCCCCCGTCGGCGCCGGTCACCCGCACCTTCGACCCGACCAGGTACGCGATCCGCTCGGAGTCGGGCGACCACACGGGGCTCAGGCACGGCACGCCGCTCTGCACGCCGCGCGCCACGGTCGTCACCTTCCCGCCCGCGCGCACCCGCAGCGTGGTGCCGGTGATGTAGGCGACCTTCCGCCCGTCGGGCGAGGCCGCGAACTGCACGCTGTCCTTCAGCACGGCCAGCGGACGCCAGCCGGAGCCCGGGCGGTGGCGGTCGATGCGGTAGGCGCCGTCGTGGTGGGCGTAGACGGCCGCCCCGCTCACCGGCCGCGGCCGCTCCGCCGCCTGCGCGGCCGGTGCGGCGGTGGTCACGAGCGCCGCCGCGGCGAGCACGGTCACGAGCTTCATGAGGCCTCCAGATGCCCAGGTCATGGCTCTCGTTGGATGCGCGTGACCCGCCGAAGGTTCATGACGACTCGTCATCCGTGCTCCGGAGCCGGACGACGCGGACCTCGCCGGCCGGGACGGCCAGCTCGCCGGGCACCTCCGCGCCGGTGACGAGGTCGGTGCCGGCGGCCTCGACGGCGGCGTCGGCGCCGGTGTGGTTGATCGCGAACAGGTAGGCCGGGCCGTCCGGGTGCGCGCGCCGGACGAGCTCGACGCCGGGAGTACCCCGGACGGCGACGCCCGCCTCCTCGCAGACCGCGCGGAGCACGCCCGCCAGGTCGTCGCCCGAGAGCAGCGTGGTCAGGTAGTGGGCGGCCCCCTCGCCCCAGGCGTTGCGGGTCCAGGCCGGCTCGCCGGTGGCGTACGTGTCGAGCACCTTGGCCGTGGTGGCGTGCGCCGCCTCGCTCCACACGGTCCCGGTGCCGCCACCCGACAGCGCGACGCCCTCGCCCGGCTCCAGCGGGAAGAACTCCTCCACCGTCACCCCGAGCAGGTCACGCCACGCGCCGGGGTAGCCGCCGAGCCTGACCCGGTCGTGCTCGTCGACGATCCCGCTGTACGGGCCGGCCAGGGCGGTCCCGCCACCGGCGACGAAGCGTTCGAGCGCGGCCGCGCCCTGGTCGCTGATTAGGTAGAGCGAGGGCGCCAGGACCAGGCGGTAGCCGGACAGGTCGGTTTCCGGGTGGACGACGTCGCAGGTGACGCCCTGCTTCCAGAGTTCGGCGTACCAGCTCTTGATCACCTCGACCGGCTTCAGCTCGCCGGTGGGCTGGGCGGGGTGGTCCTGTGCCCACACGCTCGCGTGGTCGAGCAGGATCGCCGCCTCGGCCTTGACCGTGCTGCCCGCCACCTCCGCGACGGCCCCGAGCAGCGCGCCGAGCCCGGTCACCTCGCGCCAGACCTTCGTGGCGGTGCCGGCGTGCGGCAGCATCGCCGAGTGCCACTTCTCCGCCCCGGCCCTGGACGCCCGCCACTGGAAGAACATGATCGCGTCGGCGCCCCTGGCCAGGTGCTGCACCGAGTTGCGGACCAGCTCGCCGGGCCGCTTGGCGCGGTTGACCGGCTGCCAGTTGACCGCGCTGGTGGAGTGCTCCATCAGCAGCCACGGCCGGCCCTCGCCGAGCGAGCGGGCGTAGTCGGCGGCGAACGCCAGGTCGACGTGCGGGTCCTGGCCGATCAGGTAGTGGTCGGTGGAGACGATGTCCACCTCCTTGGCGAAGGACCAGTAGTCCATGTCCCAGTGCGCGCCCGCCATCAGGTTCGTGGTGGCCGGCACGTCCGGGGCCAGCCCGGCGAGCAGGTCGCGCTCGGCGCGGTACAGGTCGAGCAGCGCGTCCGAGCTGAACCGGCGGAAGTCCAGCTGCTGCCCCGGGTTGGTGAACGACGGGGTGGCGCGCGGCGGCAGGATCTGCTCCCAGGAGCTGTAGCGCTGCGACCAGAAGGCGGTGCCCCAGGCGTCGTTCAGCGCGTCCAGCGTGCCGTGCCGCTCGCGCAGCCAGGCACGGAAGGCGGCGGCGGAGACGTCGCAGTAGCAGCGGGCGTTGTGGCAGCCGTACTCGTTGTGGACGTGCCACATCCGCAGCGCCGGGTGTCCCCCGTAGCGCTCGCCGAGCCGCTCCACCACCCGCAGCGCCTTGTCCCGGTAGACGGGCGAGCTGGGACAGAAGCCCTGGCGGCTGCCGTGGTGGAGCAGGCGGCCGTCGGCGTCGACCGGCAGCGCCTCGGGGTAGGCGTGGCCGAACCACGGCGGCGGCGACGCGGTCGGGGTCGCCAGGAAGGCGCCGATGCCGTGGCCGGCGAGCAGGTCCATCACCCGGTCCAGCCAGCCGAACTCGAACCGGCCCTCGACCGGCTCCAGCTGCGCCCAGGCGAAGATGCCCACGCTGACCTGGTTGACCCCGGCCTCGCGCATCAGGGCGACGTCCTGGCTCCAGATCTCCTCGGGCCACTGCTCCGGATTCCAGTCGCCGCCGTAGCCGATCAAGGGCCCTCCTCCTGTGGTGGTTCGAGGAGGATTAAAACGTTCTTCCTTCCAGGAGACAAGTCCTCGTCTCACAGGAGGCGCATCGCCCGCACAAGCCCATGATCACCTCTTGAGTCGATTCAAGCACTGATGGGGAAGGAGTGGTGCTCGTGCGCCACCACCCACCGGCCGTCCTCCCTGCGCAGACCCAGCGTCAGCCGCAGCAGGACCTTCGGGTCGTCGTCCGGCATGCCGCAGCGCAGCAGCCCGAACGCGTACGCGACGTCCTCCCCCGCCGTCACCTCCAGCGAGAGGATGTCGTACGTCGCCCCCTGCGCCTGCCAGGCGAAGAACTCCGGCCACGTGCGCCGGTAGGCGTCCATGCCGCGCGCCCCCTCGTACGGCGGCGGCACGTCGAACATGACGATGTCCTCGGCGTGGTCCGCGACCACCCCGTCCAGATCGCCGGCGTGCACGGCGCGCGCCCACCGCTCGACGAGCTCCCTGATCTCCTTGTCATCGGTACGCATGAGCTCCGGCCCTTTCCTCGATGGTCTCCTCACCCGTACAACCCGGCAGGGACCGGAAACTCATCGCAGCTCGGCCGGCAATCCGAACGCGGCGAAGTCGGCCTCCAGGAACGACACCACCTCGGCCACCCGGCCGTCCCGCACGGTTAGCACGTCCAGCCCGCAGGGGACGTAAGCAGCCCGTGCCTCGTCCCAGCGGTACGTGCCGAACGCGAGCTGCCCGTTGGCCCGCGCCGGCACGAACCGCCAGCGCTCCCGCAGCGCCGCCTCCATCAGGAACCCGCGGACGGCGTCGCGGCCCGCGTACCACTCGGGCAGCGGCGGCATCGAGTACTTCACGTCCTCGGCCAGCATCGCCACGATCGCCTCGACGTCGCCCGCCTCCCACGCCGCCGCGTACCGCCTGGCCAGCTCGCGGTGCCCGTCCCCGTCCGGCTCCCGCCGCGCCGGGACCGCCTTGCGGGCGCGCTGCAGCGCGCTGTTCGCCGCCGGGACCGTCAGGTCCAGCAGGCCCGCCGTCTCGGCGGCGCTGTACCCGAGCACGTCCCGCAGCAGCAGGACCGCCCGCTGCACCGGAGGCAGGTGCTGCAGCGCCGCCACGAACGCCAGCTCCACGCTCTCCAGCTCCACCGCCCGCGCCTCCGGCCCCAACAGCCGGTCCGGGTACGGCTCCAGCCACGCCACCTCGGACTCCCCCGCGGTCAGATCCGTCGGCAGCTCCCGGCGGCCGCGCCGCTCGGCCAGGGTCAACGCCCGGTTCGTCGCGATCCGGTACAGCCACGGCCGCAACGACCCGTACCGGTCCTCGAACCCGCCGAGGCCCCTCCACGCCCGGTCGAGCGTCTCCTGCACCGCGTCCTCGGCGTCGTGCACCGAGCCGAGCATCCGGTAGCAGTGGGCGCGCAGCTCGTCCACGAACGGGCCGACAAGACTGCCGAACGCCCCCGCGTCCCCGCCGCGCGCCGCCTTCAGCAACTCGCCATACCCATCCATGCGACCGGCTTCCCCTTCCGCCCGTACCGCAGTCCAATGCCCGCATGACACGCGAACAACTGGAGGACGCGTTACGCCGGGCAGAGGAGCTGACCGCGCACGCGCGCACCCGCCTCGACCGGGCCGTCGCGCTGATGGGCCAGCGGGTGTGGACCGGCCCGGCCGCCGACCGGTTCGGCCAGGATCTCACGGCCCAGCGACAGGCCCTGATCCACGCCTGCGACAGCGCCGTCAGCGAGCTGCGCGCCCAGCTCGCCCGCACGCCGAGGTGAGCCCGTGGCCGAACTTGAGGGCATGGTCCCCGACGGCGTCCGGCAGCTGATGGAGGAGCTGCGCCAGGCGGAGTCGTCCCTGGAATCGGCCGCCGCCGAACTGTGGGGACTCCTGCGCGGCGCCTGGCTGCCGCCCGGCCCGTCGAACACGGTCCGCCACGTCGCCTCCTGGGCCGGCGGCCGGATCCCCGACGTCAAGCGGCGCCTCCTCCTGCTGGAACGCCTGGAGCAGGCCCGCCCCGACCTGTTCGCCGGCGGCGGTCCGGTCACGGTCGACGCGTCACTGTTCGCCCCCGGCGCCCGGCTGCCGACCATGGGCGGGTTCTGGGATCAGGTACAGCAGCAGATCCAGGCCACCTTCGACCTCGACCAGAACAGCGGCCGGCCGGAGGTCGAGATGGCCAAGGGCGCCGTCGAAGGACTGGGCGGGATGCTGGGGCTGGCGGGCCGGCACAACACCGTGCGGCTGGTGTTCGACTTCAGCGGCTGGCAACGCGACACCGAGGCGCTGGTGTCGGACGTGGTATCCGGTGTCATCGACCAGCCGCTGGAAGTCGGCAAGGCACTCCTCGACTGGGACACCTGGGCGGAGAACCCGGCCCGCGCCTTCGGCCACCTCATCCCCGACATCCTCACCGGCCTGGCATCCGGAGGCGCGGGCACCGCGGCCACCCGCACCACGAGCACCGCGGCCAAGGTGGCCGCGAAGGGCGGTTGGACCGGCAAGGGCTGGACACTGTCTCCCGAGGCCAACGCCGTGGCGGACCAGTTCCTCGCCAGGCTGCGGCAGGCGGAGAAGGGCATCTCCCGGGACATGCGGGCGGCGGGACGTGAGATCGGCGCGGACATGGAAGGGTTCCCGACTTTCACCCTGAAATCCGCCGACCGACTCAAGGAAAAGCTGGCCAAGGATATCCAGGACGAAGCGAACACTCCTGTCTCAGCGCTTGTGAATGACATCCATGACGGTATCCGCTACACGTTCACTTTCTCCGAGGACCGATACGCAGCCGGTGTGGCACGCGGCCGGGAGATGCTGGAGCGCCAAGGCTACGAGTTGCTCGTACAGAAGTCGTCCTGGGGAGACAAACCTGGCGGCTACCGGGGCGTGAACACCCGATGGCGAGATCCGGTGAGTGGCGAGATCTTCGAGGTGCAGTTCCACACACCGGCAAGCTGGCATGCCAAGCAGGTCACTCACAGCGCCTACGAGGATCTCGGTGAGCGGGATATCACCCGGGAGGACAGAGCACGCCTGCATCGGCACCAAGCGGAAGTATTCGAGAAGGTGCCCGTACCACCCGGAGCAGAGGACATCCCTTCCTACAGAAAGGCCGACAAACCCTGATGGACGAGAGCGTTCAGTACTACGCGATAGTCACCATGCTCGGCCCACGCGATGTGGCCAACCCGGGCGGGCTGGCGCGGCGGCGCGTCCAAGCCGACGGCACTGAGGTGGACGAGGTGCTGTGGCGTGATCTCCACTGGCACTCCACGAACAGGATCCGCGAGTGGGAGATGGGGGAAGCCTCCGGGGATCTGGTCGAGATCAGCGAGGACCAAGCGGCGCAGGTCATCGCAGCGTTCGAGAGGAAATTCGGCCCAAAAGGCCGATGACCTTGGCTGACGCGGCCGTGGCCTTCGGGGAAGGGGAGTTGGACGCGGCCGGCCTGCACGAGGTCTTCCTGGCCTCCCCCGTCTACTGCGAAGCCCCGGAGACGCCTGGTGTCCGCGTCAGGCTGGTGGACGGCAGGAGGCTGGTGCCCGTCTTCACGTCGCTCGCGGCGTTCGAAGGGTTCACCGACCATCGGGCGTGGTTCCGTACCACCGGGGAAGACCTGCTCGCCCAGCTTCCGCCCGGGCTTCAGATCGTCCTCGACCCCGGCAGCCCGCGCGCGCTCAGGCTCGGCGGGGGATCATGAGTGGATGGTCAAGAACGTAGCCCTGCTGCTGGCCGGGCTTCTCGCCGGGGTGGCGATCATGGTCGCCGGCCACTGGCCTCAGACGGAGGTCGTGTACCGGAGCGAGCAGCCGCCGAGCGTGACGTACGACGACGGTTCGACGCATCACCTGGGCCTGATCCGCAGGGGGTCGGTGTTCGGGGACGCGACGCACCTGCTGGTCGTCGGCCGGGATCCGGGTCTCGGGTACGGCCACTGGGTGAACGTGCACACCCCTTTCCTCGCCCCGGGCAAGGAGGTCGAGGAGACGGAGTGGACGGCCGAGGGGGTTCGGGTGCGGTTCGCGGGCGGGCACGAGCTGTTCGTCCCGGCCCGCCACTTCCAGAACGGCCGATGATCAGAAGAGCGTGAGCGGCTCGACGGGTTCGGGGTCCGGCAGTGGCTCCACCTGCGGAAGCTCGGCGCGTACCGCGTCGTGGAAGCGCCGGGCGAGCGTCAGGGCCTCGGCGTTGTCCGGGGTGTGCACGAACACCGTCGGCGAGCGGCCCTCACGCAGCCATTCCGTCACCACGCCGACCCAGTGGGCCCAGCCCTCGACCGTGCGGGTGACGTCGTCGCGGCCCAGGTAGCGCACGATCGGCCGGTCGGTGAGCGCCGCCGACCGGCGCGGCACCCGCGGCTTCTTCGTCCAGGCGTCACGCTCGGCGTCGCTGGTCGGCGGGCTGTCGAAGAGCGTGACCGTGTCGAACGGCACCCATTCGGCGCCGGCCCGCCCCAGCACGCCCTCCAGCGCCCGGATGGCCCGCGCGTCCTCGAAGAACGCGCGGTGCCGCACCTCCACGGCATAGCGGTACGCGGGCGGCAGCCCGTGCAGGAACCCGGCCAGCGTCCCCAGGTCGCCCGGCCCGAAGGAGCCAGGCAATTGGATCCACAGGGCGTGCGCCCTCGGCCCGAGCGGCTCGATCGCGTGCAGGAACTCCCGCAGCGGCTCCTCGGCCCCCGAGAGCCGCCGCTCGTGCGTGATCGTCTTGGGCAGCTTCACCACGAACCGGAAGCCGGGGTCCGTCTGGGCCGCCCATGACTCGACCGTGCCCCTGGCCGGTGTCGCGTAGAACGTCGTGTTGCCCTCGACCGCGTTGCACCAGGTGGCGTAGGCGCGCAACCGCTCGGCGGGCGGGAGCGGGTGCGGCAGGAACCGGCCCTGCCACGGCCCGTGCGTCCACATCGCGCATCCCACATGAAGCCGCATCCGCCCACGCTACAACGTGACGACGATGCGGCCCCGGGCCGTGCCCTCGGTCAGGTAGCGGAGCGCGGAAGCGGTCTCGGCCAGCGGGAACGCGCGGTCGATGACCGGGGTGATCCGGCCCGTCTCCAGCAGTTCGGCGAGCACGGCCATCGACTCCTTCCTGGGCGGCGTGGCCCGGGTCGGCTTCGGCAGCTGGCGCAGGAAGAGGGACTGGGCCATCAGCTTGACCATGCGCGGGACGCTGCCCAGCACCGGGTGGCCGGTGGCGCCGTAGTGGTCATGGCCGATGAGGACGTACGTGCCGTCGGGGGTGAGCGCGCGGCGGCAGGCGGCGAACGAGTGGTTGCCCGGGATGTCGAAGACGAGGTCGTAGCGGGTGCCGAGCCGGGTGAAGTCCTCCTTCGTGTAGTCGATCACGTGGTCGGCGCCGAGCTCTCGCGCCAGGTCGAGCTTGGACGTGTGCTCGACGCCGGTCACCGTCGCGCCGCGTGCCTTGGCGATCTGCACGGCGAGCCCGCCCACGCCGCCGGCCGCGCCGTTGACCAGCACGTTCCGCAGCGGGCCCGTCGGCAGGTTCATCAGGGTGATGAGCCCGGCTGTGGGCACGGTCGCGGCCTGTTCGAAGCTCACGTTGCCGGGCTTCGGCGACAGGTTGTCCTGCGGTACGGAGACGTACTCGGCGAAGGCGCCGCCGTTCTTCCACTGCATCGCGCGCAGGGTCTCGCCGAACACCTCGTCGCCCGGCCGGAACCGCGTCGCGTTCGCGCCCGTCGACTCGACCACGCCGGCCATGTCCGTGCCCGGGACGCGGACCTTCGGCCGGCGCAGCCCGGAGCCCATGAGACGCAGGACGTAGGGCTTCCCGCTGACGACGTGCCACACATCGGGGTGCACGGAGGCGGCGCGGACGCGGACCAAGACCTCGTCGTCCTTGACCTCCGGCAGGGGTACATCACGTAATTTCAGGACATTTAACGACCCGTAGGCTTCCTGCACGATTGCCCTCATGCCGTCATTCTGTGTCGGCGACACCCCCGGCGCGTCCGTCAGGCGTACGGAAGGCGCGGACCGCAGCCCGTCGGCGTGGCGACGCAGCTCCCGGCGCCTGACCCATGAGCCAGGGCGACCGGGGACGTTCTGAGTGGTCAGGCCGGGGAGGGCCGGGTGGAGCGGAGTGCCGCTTCGACGATGCGGATGGCCTCGGTCGGGTCGATGCCGACGCTGGCGACCACGGCGGCGTAGTCGGCGGCGGCGCGGCGGGCGCGTTCGCGGCCCTCCTCGCCGGCGGCCGACACGAACGACCCGGCCCGCCCGCGGGTCTCGATCAGCCCGGCCTCCTCCAGCTCTCGGTAGGCCCGGCCCACCGTGTTGACGGCCAGGCCGAGGCTGGCCGCGAGGTGGCGGATGGTCGGCAGCCGGGAGCCGACGGGCAGGGTGCGATCCTGGATCTGCCCGGCGAGCTGGGCGCGTAGTTGCTCGTACGGGGGGACGGGTGAGGCCGCGTCGATGAGGATCATCGGAAGCTCATCACCCGCCGGGCCACCGTAACGCTCGGCGGCGTCCGCTTGGTGATGGCGACGAGCATGGCCAGCCCGAGGAGCACGAATGCGATCGACGCGACGTTCCACCAGAGCGGCGCGGTGCCGAAGAGCAGCACCACGGGCAGTGACCAGGGCACGCTCGGCATGGTGACCTCACGGGCGTCCTCGACCCGCATGATGACGTCGGCGGTCAGCGAGGCCTCGTCCTCGGCGACGATCGGGCGGACCAGCAGGTCGCGCAGCTGCCGGGCGACACCGGCGGCTGCTCCGGCGACGCCGATCAGCACGATCAGGGCCGCTTGCCGCACGGTGGCGTCCTGGACGGCCAGCGCGCTCAGCGCGAGCAGCGTCGCACCGCCGAACATGACGACGGTGAACGCGGCGCGCGGCCGGCCGAGCAGGGCCCGCCAGCCGGGCCGGGCCAGGTGGGCGGTCCGGCGGGGCAGGGCGGCGCCGGCCCGCCGGTCGACCCTGCGCACCCACTGGTCGAGCAGCACCTGCACGAGCAGCATCACCGCCACCAGGCCGATCAGCATCAGCAGCGGGGTCGAGGCGGGCGGCTGGAACCCGCCGAACGCGGACGTGGACAGCCGGTTGTAGGTGTGGATGAGCGCGGCCCCGATGAACAGGCCGGCCAGCAGGACCTGGTCGGCGAGCCGGGCCCGGCGGCGGACCGCGAGCCGCGCGGCGAGCAGCGGCGTCGGCCGGACGCCGGGCAGCCCGTGGCAGGACAGCCATTCCTCCGCCAGGCGCAGGTCCTTCGGCCGCGGGGGCGGCCCGGCTCCGGGGAACGCGTCGGTCGACATGGTCACTCCTTTTTGTCGCAAGCTTTGTATTAACAGAATGCGTCATAGCTTGCGACAAAGCAACCCCCGGCCCGAGCAAGGCCGAGGGGTCGCGTCGTCACGTCGTCAGTCGGAGCTGGGACGTGGGCGGAAGATCTGCCACAGGTACCAGAGCACCGCCTTCCCCTTGCCGCCACCCTGACACCTCGACAACGATCTTCAAAGCCGGAAACTTTCATGTCACTAGGCATTGATGAAGAGAACCTTCGGCGCTATGTTCCGATCAAGCGACCCCCCTCATACCTCCGGAGAGGTACGCATGTCCGCACCCCGGCCGATGATCATCGCCTTACTGGTCGGCCTCGCGGCCGTCCTGTTCCCGCAGGCCGCCTCCGCGCGGGAAACCACCGCCATGGCCTCCCACAAGAGCCCCTTCAACTGCGGAAAGACCTTCTACGCCAACAACTGGACGCCCACCCACAACCCGTCGGGCTCCATCGACTGGCAGACCTACGGCGGCGACGCCGTCAACGGCGAGACCGTGCGCGCCACCGCCGCCGGCACCGCCTCCTTCCACAACGCCGGCAGCACCAGCTACGGCCAGTGGGTGGAGATCCGGCACAGCGACGGCACCAGGACCCGCTACGCCCACCTCGCCACCATGGTGCGCGCGGCCGGCGGCTCCATGAGCGTCAGCCAGGGCACCGCCATCGGCACCGTCGGCGCCACGGGCGGCACCAACGCCCCGCACCTGCACTACGAGCAGCGCACCTCCACCGGCGCCATGGACACCAGCCCCACCGTCGACGGCGTCACCATCTCCCTCGGCCAGAAGAAGGCCGTCACCAGCACCAACTCCTGCGGCGGCAGCAGCAACCCCTACACCCCCGCCGAGGTCTGCGGCAGCGGGTACGGCGTCATCGACTCCGCCGCGCTCACCGGCGGCCGCGTCTACCTGCTCTACAACTCCGGCAACGGCTACAACTGCGTCGTGACCCTGAAGACGTCGGGCGTCGGCACGGCGTCGTCGATGTCGGCCTTCCTGGAGCCGCAAGGGGCGAGCCGGACGACCGACTCCGGCAGCTACGGCTACTACGCCGGCCCGGTCAAGCGCTCGGCCCCCGGCCAGTGCGTCAAGTGGGGCGGCTCGATCGGCAGCAGTTCCTACACCAGCCCCTTCGAACACTGCGGCAGCTGACCGCATTTCCACGTCCGCCTGCGGGCCACGGCCTCCGTCCGCAGGCGGCGACCTTTCCCGGGCATCGCTTGACGGCGAATTCCGGAGAATCGCCGGGCGGACATGCATTTTCCGCCCGGCGACCGCCGTCATCGCCTTTCACTCAGCGCATGGTGACCCGGTCTCCCTGAGGCGCCGGGACCGGCGTGTTCTTCGCGATATAGGAAGCCAGCGCTCCCCGGTCGTCGGGACCACCCCGGTAGACGGCGGTGCTCCCTTCCCATCTCGGCCAGCCCTGGCCCCCACCGACCAGGACGTAGTTCGCCGCGATCTTGAGCACCTGCGTGTCGGCCACCGGCGCCCCGTTCAGCGTGAGCTCGGTGACCGCGCCGCCCTCCAGCGTGTAACGGAGCGAGGCCGAGGGCGTGAGCACCCACCCGACGGGGTTGGGATGCGCCAGCACCCGCTTGAGCTCCGCGCCGGTGACCGTGTAGACGTCCACGTGCAGGCCGGCGGGCTGTAGGTCGAACAACTCCTGGTACGTGACCGACCCCGCATCCAGCCCCGTCCAGAACCCGTACCTGTTGACCAGGGCGGCCTCGGCTCCGGAGACGGCCTGGACCGCGTCGAGATAGGCGTCGGCCACCAGTTCCACCACCGGTCCGCCGCTCCTGGTCAGCCCGACGGGCTCGGCGGCCTCGCCGAAGGTCGCGCCCTCCGGCGGGTCACCGCACTCAAAGTAGTACAGGGTGTTGGAGGTGAGTCCGCCGGGCTGCGCGAGCTCGACCTGGACCGAGGTCCGGCCGGTCTCCGCATCCCAGGCGAGCGTCTCCAGCACGGTGGTGTACGTGCCGTCATGGCTCCCCGGCACCTTGACGCTCTTCCACTTCCCGGCACCGGCGAGGCGGTAGCGGATGAGCTGCCCGCCGGGGGGAAGCCCTTCGAAGGTGCCATGGACCTTGAAGGTCAGCGGGCACTTCGACGCGGTGGTCCGCTCGAAGAAGATGGTGACCTTCTCCACCGTTTCCGCCGCGAACTCGGAAACGGCCGTTCTCGGGGTGGCGTGCACCGCCGGGACAAAGGCGCCGGACGACAACAGTATTGCGGCCGCCAGCCCCACGATTCGACGCCCGGTTCTCGTTGGTAACCCCACAGTATTCCTTTCTGGGAGCGAATAACGGAATGACCGTGCCTAGGCGGGTCAGACGTTAACCAGATCGACCGACATTTCCGGAAAAAGCAGATGGTGCACGAAAATCCGCGACATCCCGTACGGTCTGCGGCATGACCACGCAAGATCGGGAGGCGCGCGGCGGGGGCCGGTTGTCGTGGCGGCGCGGGCGGGTGCCGGCGGTGGTCGCCGTGACGGTGGCCGTGCTGATGGCGTTCCCCGGCGTGCTGCCCAACACGGTGGGCCGGCTGGGCAGCATGCTGGAGACCTTCCTGCCCTGGGCCGGCCTGGCCGTGCCGGTGCTGCTCGTCCTGGCGCTGCTGCGCCGCTCGGCCGTCGCGCTGGTGGCGCTGGTGCTCCCGTCGGCGGTGTGGGCCGGCGTCTTCGGCGCCCGGCTGTTGCCCGCCGGGCAGGCAGCGGCGCACGACCTGACCGTGCTCCAGCACAACGTGAACGACGAGAACCCCGACCCGGAAGGCACCGCCCGCGCCCTCGCCGGGGCCGGAGCCGACCTGATCGCCCTGGAGGAGCTGACGCCCGGGGCCCTGCGCGGCTACCAGGCCGCCCTCGCGCCCGATCACCCGTACCACGCGGTCGTCGGCAGCGTCGGGCTCTGGTCCAGATACCCCCTCGCGGACCCCGGGCCGGTGGACATCAGACCGGCCGAGGTCGAAGGAGACTGGAACCGGGGGCTGCGGGCGATCGTGCGGACCCCGTACGGAGACCTGGCCGCGTACGTCGCCCACCTGCCGTCGGTCCGGATCCGGCTGCCTGACGGCTTCGCCTCGGCCTGGCGCGACGAGAGCGCCGCCAAGCTGGGCGCCGCGCTCGCGGCGGAGAAACTGGACCGGATCGTCCTGATGGGCGACCTCAACAGCACCCTCGACGACCGCGGCCTGGCCCCGGTCGCCGCGCGGCTGACCCCGGCGGACGAGGGGTTCGGCTTCACCTGGCCCGCCGCCTTCCCCATGGCCAGGATCGACCACGTCATGACCCGGGCGGCGGCGCCCGTCACCACCTGGACCCTGCCCGCCACCGGCAGCGACCACCTGCCGGTGATGGCCCGGATCAAGCTCTGATCAGTCCAGGACGCGCGCGTGCAGGGCGCGCAGCACCGCGTTCGTCCGGTCCCGCGCCCCGAGCTTGAGCAGCACGGCCGAGACGTGGTTCTTGACCGTGCCCTCGGCCAGGAACAGCGCCCGCGCGATCTCGCGGTTGCTGTATCCCTCCGCGACCAGCCGCAGCACCTCCAGCTCACGCTCGGTGAGCTGCTGGATCTCCGGCAGGTCGGCCTCCTCCGGCGGCCGGCGGCGGTCCACCGCGCGCAGCAGCCGATCGGTGATCGACGGCGAGATCAGCGTCCCGCCGCCGGCCAGGACGCGGATGGCCCGGGTCAGCCGGTCGAGCGTCACGTCCTTCAGCAGGTAGCCGCCCGCCCCGGCGCGCATCGCGTCCAGCACGAGGGTGTCGCTGTCGAACGTGGTCAGCACGAGCACCGGCGGCGCCTCGCCCGCCCGTTCGCGCAGCGCGTCCAGGGTCCAGATGCCGTCGTGGCGCGGCATCCGCAGGTCGAGCAGGACGACGTCGGGGGCGTGCGCCTCGATCGCCGCCAGCGCGGACATGCCGTCGTCGGCCTCCCCCACCACCTCGATGTCGTCCGTCAGGTCCAGCAGGCTGCGGATGCCCTGCCGTACCAAGGTCTGGTCGTCGACCACGAGCACCCGGATCATCGGGCGGGCACCGTGGCCGTCACCCGGAACCCGTCGCCGCCGTCGAGCCGGACGTCGCCGCCGATGGCGTCGATGCGTTCGAGCAGGCCGCGCAGGCCGTTGCCGAGCCGCAGCTCGGGGCTGCCGCGGCCGTCGTCGACAGAGGTGAGCTTGACGGCCCGGTCCGGCGTGTTCTCGATGCTGATGCGCAGCGAGGTCGCGCCGGCGTGCCGGATCGTGTTGGTGACGATCTCCTGGACGGCGCGGATCAGCGCCAGCGACACCTCCTCGGGCGGGCGCACGTCGTCGTCGATCCACAGGTGGACGTCCAGCCCGGGGATGTCGCGGACCACGGCGCTCAGGGACGCGCGCAGGTCGGGCGCGTCGGCGCGGAGCTGCCCGACGGTCGTGCGCACGTCGCGCAGCAGGTTGCGCGCCACCTGGTCGGCGCGCTCGACGTGCGGGCGGGCGCCGGGGCCGTCGTGGTGCCTGGCGACCTCCAGCTCCAGGGTGAGCGCGGTGAGCTGGTGTCCCATGAGATCGTGCAGCTCGCGGGCGATGCGCAGGCGCTCGTGCGCGCGGGCCGAGTCGGCCAGGATGACGGTCGCCGCCCGCAGCTCCACGTGCGCCTCGGCCAGCTCGCGGCGCAGCCGCTGCTCACGGATGATCGCCATCGAGCTGAGCAGCGCCGCCGCCTGGATCAGCAGGTAGAGCAGCGCGGTGAGGCCGATCCCGGTCCAGGTGGTGCCGGCGAGGTGGGCGGTCACGGCGATGACGGCGGTGTTGAGCGCGATCACCACCGGGCTCACCCACCCGGGCGCGACGTAGGCGCCCATGGTCGCGGTGATGACCAGCAGGATCGGCAGCCACCCGGCCGTGGGCGCCGACAGCACCGCCAGCCAGCCCAGCACGACCGACGTGCCGTAGCAGACTCGCGCCGCGTCCCGCCGGTGGTCCTCCCAGACCGCCGCGGCCACCGTCGTGATCATCAGGGCGATGAACAGCGCGCTCCACACGACCCGGGGGACCCACGTGTCGGTCACGCCCAGCAACGTCGGGGTGCCGACCCCCGCGCACACCAGCAGCATCGCCAGACCGGCCCACACATCCGGCTCGATTCGCCGCATACCGCCACTGTAATGAGGTTTCCCTGCACGCCGAGGGTGCCGAAAGTCATGGGCGCGCATGCTGACCATCGGCACAGGCGCCCGGCGTGCCCCTCTTCCTACCGTCTGAGGCATGCCACCCACACCTGCCGTCGAAGCCGAACGGCTGCACAAGCGCTACCGCGCCACCGTCGCCGTGGACGACATCAGCCTGACCGTCGGCACCGGGGAGATCTTCGGCGTACTCGGCCGGAACGGCGCGGGCAAGACGACCACCGTGGAGCTGATCGCCGGGGTGCGGCGGCCGGACCGCGGCACCGTCCGCGTGCTCGGCCTGGACGTCCGGCGCGACCGCGCCCGGCTGCGCCAGGTGCTCGGCGTCCAGCTCCAGGACGCCACCCTGCACGGCGCGCTGACCGTCACCGAACTGGTCCGCCTGTACGCGACCTTCTACCGCGACCCGGCGCCGGCCGGCGAGCTGATCGAGTCGGTCGGCCTGACCGCCTCCGGCCGCACCCGCTTCGAGAACCTTTCCGGCGGTCAACAGCAGCGGCTGTCGATCGCACTGGCCCTCATCGGACGGCCGCGGGTGGTGATCCTCGACGAGCTCACCACCGGGCTCGACCCCGAGGCGCGCCGCCAGATGTGGGCCACCGTCGAACGGCTGCGCGACACCGGCGTCACCATCCTGCTCGTCAGTCACGCCATGGAGGAGGTCGAGCGGCTGTGCGACCGGGTCGCGCTGCTCGACGCGGGCCGGGTGGTCGCCCTCGACTCGCCCGAGGGGCTGATCGAGCAGGCCGGGTTCGTCCAGCGGGTCACGTTCCGCGCGGCGACTCCCGTACCGGAAGGGCTGCTGGAGGGGCTCGGCGAGGTGGAGCGCGTGCGCGCGGACGGCGGCCGGGTGGTCGTGGAGGGCCGCGGCGACCTGCTGCAGGCCGTCAGCGTCGCGCTCGTACGGGCCGGCGTCGTCGCCACGGAGACCCGCAGCGAGCAGGCCCGCCTGGACGACGCGTTCCTCGCCCTGACCGGGCGCCGGCTCGACCCCGAGGAGGAGACCCGATGACGGACGTCCAGGTGTACCGCCCAGGCCTGCGGGCCTTCGCCGAGATGCTGGTCTGCGAGCTCAAGATGGTCGCCCGCGACACCGCCGGGCTGATCGTGCCGATCGGCCTGCCCATGCTCATCCTGGTGGTGAACGCCTCGTCGGCCGGCGACCAGGTCGTCGCGCACGGCCGCACCGCGCTCGACGTGTTCGTGCTCCCCCTGGTGTTCACCATGGTCGTGGCCACGACCGGCGTCATCAACATGCCGAGCTTCCTGGCCTACTACCGGCGCAGCGGCATCCTGCGCCGGCTCGGCGTCACGCCCGTCTCGCCCTTGCTCGTGCTGGTCGCCCAGGCCGCCGTGGGGATGCTGCAGATCGCCGTGGGCGTCGCGGCGGCCTGGGGGCTGGCGGCGCTGGCGTTCGGGGCCAACCCACCGGTCCGCGTGGGCGTCGCGCTCGGCGTGCTGGCGCTGACCGTGACCGCCATGTACGCCGTGGGCATGATCGTCGCCGCCCTGTCGCCGACCCCGAACTCCTCCGTCGCGATCGGCCTGACCGTCTTCTTCCTCATGGGGGCGGCGGGCGGCATGTTCGGCGGGGTGGCCGGCCTGCCGGAGGCGGTGGCGACGGTCGGGGGGTGGCTCCCGTTCGGCGCCGGGCTCCAGGCCCTGTCGGCGGCTTGGGTGGGCGCGCCCGTGGCGGCGGCCCACCTGGTGAGCCTGGTCGTGACCGTGGTGGCCGGCACGGTGATCGCGGTGGCGTTCTTCCGCTGGGACTGACAGTCCGCCCACCCCACCCGCCCCGCCCCTTCCCGGACCACCCACGGCGACATCCGCGTCGGCGAGATCGACGGCACCGCGGTGATCAGGAACTCGCACGGCGAGACCCACCTCCAGGAGATCACCGGCGAGCTGCGGCTGACCGCGGCCCACGGCGACGTCACCGTCGACCGCGCCCTGGCCGGGGTCGTCGCCAAGACCGCGTACGGAAGCCTGCGGATCGGCGAGGTGGCCTCCGGCTCGATCGTCATGGAGACCACCGGCGGCGGGCTGGAGCTCGGCGTCCGCGAGGGCAGCGCGGCCTGGCTGGACGTCAGCTCGCGGTACGGCACCGTCGACGTCGGCCTCGACCCCAGCGACGGCCCCGCCGAGTCCGACGGCGCCGTCAAGGTGCGGGCGCACACCGCCCACGGCGACATCGTCATCCACCGGTCCTGACCAGCGGCTTCACCGCGGCGTGAGCGGACATACCGCCGCCATACCGGAGATCCCTACGCTCCTGGGCACTACGTGATCACCGATGGGCGGGGCGCGGTCATCGCGCCCCGCCCATTCGACACCGAAGGACGGCCCGCCATGCGGAACATCTCCCGGTTCAAGAAGCTCGCCACGGTCATCGGGGTTTCGGCGTCCCTCGCCGCGCTGGCCCCCGCTCCCGCGCTCGCCGCCGCCGCGAGCGGCTGCTCCGCCACCACCTGGGGAAAGCTCACCACGTCGGGCGGCTACGTCAGCTACAACATCCGCCAGTGCGGCAGCTCCACCAAGGCGTGGGGAAGCGTGGTGGACACCAAGAGCGACGTCTGGACGGCCGTGGTCGAGGTCGACTTCTACGCGGACGGCAAGGCGGTCGACGGCGGTTACAAGGAAGCGGGCAGGAAGAAGGGCAGCAAGACCTTCTCGTACTCCTCCGGCCGCGTCGACATCGACAAGGTCCGCGTCCGGGCCCGGCGCTGCCTCCCGTCCACCATCGTGTGCAACAACACCAAGACCAAGACGGTCAACTACTGAGCCGCCGCGCCCTCGGGTGACGACGCGGGTCCCGTCGGCCGCGGGGGCGCGGATCGGACAACCGGCCGGACTCTCCGCCGTCGCGTCCGGCCGGACCCGCGCGGGCCCCTCCGCCGCACCGGGGTGGCCCGCGCGTCGTACCCGGCCCAGCGAAGCAGGACGATGAGCAGGCCGGTGAGCATGGTGACCGCTCCGGAGCCCCAGACCATCAGGATGACCAGTTCCTGAACTTCCCGGTCACCGAGGACGGCGGGCCGGGTGTCGACCCAGTTCGACGCGTGGACGCCCTGCACGAGGACGATCAGCCCGAAGGCGATCGTGACCGCGCCCAGGACATAGCCGGGCGTACGCGTCCGCGATCGCTTCATGATGACCACGAAACCGATCACCAGCGCGGTGAGGACCGAGCTGAACTGGCCCAGCACCAGGGCCGTCAGCGCGTCGAGCCGCGCGTGCTCGAAGCCGGTCTCCTGCCGCGGCCACGCGAACGGCACGAAGAGGACGCCGCAGAGAAAACCGACCGCCACCAACCGGATCATCGCCACCCGGCCATGATGCTGGACGGTTCCGCGAATCGCAGCCGTCGGTGTCCAGTTGAAGCCACAATTCCGGATTTAATCCCCTATTTCCGTCGGCGGCCCGGCGGGGAGCCCTGGGCGATGCCCTCGCCACACCGCGCAGATCAAGACACTACTGTGCAGGACAGGACCGATCATCGGCATCGCGGTCATCCCGCAGGGCGCACCGCGGCAGAGGGGGCACGAGACGATGCAGGCGGCAGAGTTCACGCGTGCGGTGGCCGCGGCCAGGGCGACCGCCTCGTCGCTCGGCCTGACAGCCGACGACGCGGTCGTGCTCCACGACTCCAGCAAGCTCACCCTGCGCCTGCTGCCCTGCGACGTCCTCGCCCGGGTGGCCCCGGCGGGAGATCGGAGCCTGCCGTTCGAGATCGAGGTCGCCCGGGCCCTCGCCGAAGCCGGGTGCCCGGTGGCCGCACTCGACCCCCGGGCGAAGCCCCGCGTCCACGAGCGCGACGGCTTCACGATCACGCTGTGGACCTACTACGAACCCGTGCCGCCTCACGAGGTCCCACCGGCCGACTACGCCCGGGCGCTCGCGCGGCTGCATGCCGGCATGCGCGCGGTCGACGTCCCGACGCCGCGCTTCACCGATCGGGCCGCCGAGGCCCAGCACTTCGTGGCGAGCCGCGACCGCACCCCGGACCTGTCCGAAGCCGACCGGATCCTGCTCGGCGACACGTTACGGAGCATGAAACACAAGATCAGCGCGTACGGCGGCGCCGAACAACTCCTGCACGGCGAGCCCCACGCCGGCAACCTGCTCACCACGGCGGACGGGCTGCTGTTCATCGACTTCGAGACCTGTTGCCGCGGCCCCGTCGAGTTCGACCTCGCCCACGCCCCGGAGGAGGTCGGCCGCCACTACCCGGGGGCCGATCAGGAGCTGCTGCGCCTGTGCCGGATCCTCATGCTGGCGATCGTCACCACCTGGCGCTGGAACCGGGACGACCAGCTCCCCGACGGACGCCGCCTGGCCCGCGAGTGGCTCACCGAGCTCCGCGCGGCACTCGACCGTCCTTGAGATCCGGCTTCCCGGGGGTCACTTGGTGGGGTCGGACGCGTACTGGGGAGGTCCGGCGGGACGGTAGGTCTGCAGGATGATCCCCTTGGGAAAGGCCCGGGACTCGACCAGGTCGAGCGCCAGGTCCGGGCCGTTGTCGGGGAACAACCGGTCGCCCTGCCCGACGATCACCGGTGCCACGAGCAGGGTGAGCTCGTCCAGGAGGTCGTTCGCGAGGAGCCAGCGGATCAGGCTGCCGCTGCCGTGCACCTGGATCTCGCCGTCCGACCGGGCCTTCAGCTCGCCGACCGCCGTCGCGAGGTCGCCGGTGAGCACGGTCGTGCCGGCCCAGGCAGGGTCGGTGAGCGTGGTGGAGGCGACGTACTTCGGCCGGTTGTTCAGTGCGTTGGAGATCGGGTTGTCGCCCTGGCCGGAGCCCCAGGTGCCGGTCCCCCACGACCAGAGGAACATGTCGTAGGTGCGCCGGCCGAACAGGAACGCGTCGGCTCGCTGGTAGTAGTCGCCGAGGTACGCCATCGACTCCTCGTCGAACAGCGGCCTGGCCCACCCGCCTCGCTCCATGCCCGGGTCGAAGTCGGGGTGGCGTCCGCCGTTCGACTGGTGGACGCCGTCGACGGACACCTGGATGTTGGCCTTCAGTTTCACCGTTCCTCATTTCCGCTGGACATGGATGCGGTCGTTCAAGATCCTTCTCGTGGTACGTGACGCGTCCGGGGAAGCAGGAACCCCGCGGCGACGAGCCAGATCAGCGACCCGAACCGCCCGATCGGGATGAGGATCTGCAGCGGCTCGAACACCATCGTCAGGAAGCTCAGCTCCGCCAGCACCGCCAGGACGAGCCCGGCCCACGCGAACCAGGCCGGGACCAACCGCAGGAGCAGGGCCGGGACGGCGATCCCGGCGACCAGCAGGCCCAGCCCGAGGACATGCGCGAACCCGCCGGCGGCGAAGCTCACGTAGGAGAAGGCGTGGGTGAGCTCCGGGTTCGCGCTGACCACGTCCTGGCTCTGCGTCCAGGTGACGATCGCGGACACGGCGAGCAGGATCGCCGCGGCGGTCCCGCCGAACAGGCCGATGCCGGGGCCGGGGACGCGGATGCCGAGCCGCTGCTGCCGCGCGTGGACGGTGGCGGCGTAGATGCCGAGCGGGATCGACGACCCCAGCTGCAGCATCGCCGCCACCCGGACGGCGAATCCGTGATCGGCGAAGAACCCGGCGACGCTGTCGGTGTCGCCGAACGGGGACGTGATGACGCCACCGCCGGAGAGCGCCGCCATCGAGATCAGGCTGCCGACCAGCAGTCCGAGGGACACCAGGCCGAGGATGCCGGGGTTGGGACCGCCGACCGCACTGGCCGGGGCGGCGGTGTGGGTGCTCATCACGTGCTCCTTTCGTTCATAGGCGCTATAATACATAGGCTGAATCATTCATCAAGTGAACTAAATGGATCGCATGAACACTCGCCGCCCCCGCCGCATCGCCTTCCTGCTCGCCCAGCTCGGCTCCGACGCCTCAGCCGCCTTCGAGCAGGCAGTCGCCTCACTCGGCATCACCGCTTCCGAGGCGGGTTTGCTCCGCCTGATCGGCCGCAACCCGGGCCTCAGCCAGAAGGCGGCGAGCGAGCACCTCGGCGTCGGGCCGAGCCGGGTCGTCGCGGTCCTGGATCGCCTCGAACGCCGTGGGCACATCGAGCGCCGCCGCAGCGCCACCGACCGCCGCTACCACGAGGTCCACCTCACCGCCGACGGCGAACGACTCCTCGCCGCGCTGCGCCCCCTGGCCGAATCCCATGAGGCGGCCTTCACCCAGGGCATCGACGAGGCCGACCTGGACCGGCTCGCCGCCTACCTGGAGGCCGTCGCCGCCTCGCGCCGGCTGAGCCGCGACGTCCACCGCGACACCGGCGACCGGCGCTGAACACGGCGATCGCCGGCCCGCCATAGGCCGGGCACGGGATCGCGTCTTAGGAGGCGACCCGAGGAGACCCGTTTGAACAACGAGCAAAGACGCGACTTCGCCGATTTCGTGTCGGCGCGGTCGGACACCCTGATCAGGCTCGCCTACGTCCTCACCGGCGACCAGCACGCGGCCGAGGACCTACTCCAGACCGCGCTGACCAAGACCGCGGGCCGCTGGAGCAAGATCCGCGCCAACCCCGAGGCGTATGTCCGGAAGGTCATGTACCACGAACAGGTCAGCCGCTGGCGAAGTCCCCGCTGGGGCAGGGAGAAGGCGGTGGAGTCGCCCCCTGAGCGGACGACCGGCGACCGCACGGCCGAGGTGGACGACCGCCTCGCCCTCCAGCAGGCCCTGCGCACCCTGCCGCCGCGCAAGCGCGCCGTGCTGGTGCTGCGCTACTACGAGGACCTGCCGGAATCCGAGGTCGCCAAGATCATGGGCTGCTCGGTGGGAACCGTGCGCAGCCAGACCCATCACGCCGTCGCCCGGCTCCGCGAGCTGGTCAGCGACCCCGTCATGCAGGAGGCCTGGAGATGAGCGTCGACGAGAAGACGATCGCCGCCGAACTACGGCGGCTGGCGGACGCCTCCCGCCCCGTGAACGCGCAGGCCATGGCGGCCCGCGCCGTCGCGAGATCCAGACGCCGCCGCCTGGGCTGGTCGCTGGCCGCCGGCGCGCTCGCCACCGCCGCCGTCGTCGGGGCGCTGGTCGTGGTGCCCACCGCCCGGAACACCGCGGACCCCACGGCGAGCGGCCCCACCGCCCTGCCGGAGAACACCTCCGAGCAGCTCCAGGCCGTACGGGACTGCATGCCGCTGGGCGGACCGGTGGACGGCATGAACCCCCGCGAGCGATACCCGCGAGACGCCGACGCCGAGGACTTCCGCGAGCTGGTGGTGCACCGCGACGCCGTCGGCTCGACCGCGCTCGTCGGCAGCGAGGCCGGCTTCGTCCTCTGCACCCCGCAGAAGTACGAGGAGGCGTTCCCCAGCACCCCCGTCTTCACCCCGTGGGGGCTCGCCCTGCCCGGCGCTCTCGACGCGGGCCTCTCCGGTCCGCTGACCGTGGACGCGCACACGATGACCACCGACTCCCACGCCATGTCCGACGACGACCAGACCGGCGGCGGCTACCGTGTCGTGGTCGGCCGGGTGGCGCAGGAGGTGACCCGCGTCGAGATCGACTGGGCGGACGGCAGAACCACGGACGCCGCGGTGGCCGACGGCTTCTTCGTCGGACGGGTGCCGGCCCGGCAGAAGGCCGACGGCAAGCACCTGGACACCCCGTCCCCGACGGTGACGGCGTACGACGGGTCGGGCCAGGTCATCAGCCGGAAGGCGGGAGTCCTCTTCGCCCCGCTCGGCCCCAAGCACGCCGAAGCGAGCTGACCACGCTGCGCCGCGACGGCTGACGGCCGGAAATCCGGTCGACAGGGCAAGCCCGAGTGCACTGTGATGGTCCGGGCCGCCCGCCGGAGGGTGCGGGCCGATCACAGGAGTCGCTCTTTGGTGACCGGGAGAACCGCGGGCACCCGCCCCGCGATCCCTGCCGAACTGGTCAGGAAGCTGGTCGACACCCAGTTTCCCCAGTGGGCGGCGCTGCCTCTCGAACTGCTCGACCCGGCCGGCTCGGATCATGTGATCTACCGGCTGGGCGGGCAGTTGACCGTCCGGCTGCCCCGCCACGAAGGCGCCATCGGACAGGCCCGGAAGGAGCTCGAATGGCTGCCCCGGCTCGCGCCGCGGCTGCCCCTGGCCATCCCGGTACCGGTAGGAGTGGGTGAGCCCGGCTTCGGCTACCCGTGGCGGTGGGCGGTGTCCCGCTGGCTGGAGGGCGAGGTGGCGACCGTCGAGGCGCTGGCCGACTCGTCGGAGGCCGCCGTCCGGCTGGCGGGGTTCCTCGCCGCCCTGCAGCGGTTCAGCCCCGAGGACGTACATGCCCTGCGGTCCCGCGCGGACCTCGCCGACCAGCCGCTGGCCGCCAGGGACCGCGCCACGCGGGCCGCCATCGCCCAGGTCGGCGACGTGTTCGACGCCGCGGCCATGACCGGACTGTGGGACGCCGCCCTGACCGCCCCGGCCTGGGATGGCCCTCCGGTCTGGTTCCACGGCGACTTCCACACGGGCAACCTGCTGACCGTCGACGGCCGGCTCAGCGCGGTCATCGACTTCGGCGGCCTCGGCATCGGCGATCCGGCCTGCGATCTGACCATCGCCTACACGCTGATGTCGCCCGGCAGCCGGGCCGCCTTCCGCGCCGCGCTCGACGTGGACGACGCCACCTGGATCCGAGGCCGCGGCTGGGCCCTCGCCACCGGACTGAACGCCTACACCGCCTACGCCGCCGTCAACCCGAGGATCGCCGCGCAGACCACCCGTCAGATCACCGAGGCCCTCGTCGGGTAGACCGAGATCTCACTCCTCGGCGGGGGAGCCGGGCATCCCGGGCCCCGGCACGGCATGGACCTGGGCCAGGTCGGTGACCTGTCCGCAGTGGTCGCACGTGGCCTGTTCGGCGATGGCTCCACCACAGGCGGTGTGCCGGTACAAGATGGGCGGCCCGTCGGGCGCCGCCCACCGGTCCCCCCACTGCGACAGCGTGATGATCACCGGTGCCAGGTCCAGGCCCTTCTGGGTCACCGCGTAGCCCGGCCGATCAGGATGCTCCGCGCCGGACCGCCGCTCGAGGATGCCCGACTCGACGAGGCTGTCGAGCCGTTTCGCCAGAACGTTGGTCGCGATGCCCAGCCGCTGGAAGTCGGCGAAGCGGGTCGCGCCCGCGAACAGCGCGTCCCGCACGATCAGCAGGCTCCACCGCTCGCCGATGACCTCGAGCGCCCTGGCGGCGGAGCACACCTGCGTGTCATAGGTCCTGCCCAACAAGACATCCACCTCCCTTTGGCCCTTGCATCAAGCAAGCATAGCCCATGAGCCGGCGGCATCGCAGGACTCCGGAACCACCATGACCGCAGCCTCCGACGATCAGCGCAGGCACGCCAGCCAGCGGTCGTGCGCCGTCCAGCACTCGGCGTCGGCGAACCCGCCGGCCAGGGCGACCCGGCGGATGTCGCTCGCCGACACGGTCGCCCAGCCGAACCACTCCCCGGCGAGCCGCCCGCGGCGCAGCCGGAGCCGGTCGACCCGGCTGCGCGTCTCGGGCGGGGCGACCTCGGCCAGCACGATGCCACCGGGCCTGATGAGCTGCCTGACCCGGCGCAGCAGCACCTCGGGGTGCCCGGCGATGCCGATGTTGCCGTCGGCGAGCAGGGCCGTCGCCCAGTGCCCGCTCCACGGGACGTCGTCGAAGACGTCCCGGAGCAGGGCGAACCCGCCGGCCCGGCGGGTCAGGGCGACGGCCCGCGGCGTGATGTCGATGCCGAGCGCGCGGATCCCGCGACGGGTCAACGCCGCCGTCAGGCGTCCGGGGCCGGAGCCGATGTCCAGGGTGGGGCTGGCGCACCGGCTCAGCAGTTCCTCGTCACCGTCGATCGGCTCGAACCAGCGGGCGGTCTCCAGCGCGACGCGGGTGCCGTCCACGTACTCGATCTCCGTGCTCTCCCCCGCGAGAGCGTCCGCGTAGATCTCCCCGATCATCGGCCCAGCCCTTTCAGTACGGCGGCGAAACGCGACCCGGGTGCCTGGGCCGCCACGGTGACGGCGTCGGCCGCGGTGTCGACGTCGATCAGCTCGGGCAGCAGCCGGACGGACAGCCCGGCGCGTTCCAGCCGGTCGAGCTGAAGCTTGCCGGTCTCCGGGTGCGACATGGGCACCCCCCGGATCAGCTCCGGGTCCGGCCGGCGCATCCCGAGCAGCCAGAAACCGCCGTCGGCGGCCGGGCCGAACACCGCGTCGTGGCTG
This sequence comes from Nonomuraea sp. NPDC048826, assembly GCF_043198225.1. Taxonomy (NCBI): domain Bacteria; kingdom Bacillati; phylum Actinomycetota; class Actinomycetes; order Streptosporangiales; family Streptosporangiaceae; genus Nonomuraea; species Nonomuraea sp. NPDC048826. The sequence goes on from NZ_JBICUQ010000011.1 coordinate 139,855, forward strand.
TCCAGCGCCTCGCCCGCGGCGCGCAGCAGCTCGGGGGTGACCTGCGGGGTGTCCATGCCGATCAGGACGACAGGTCCAGGCCGCAGCCGCCGGACGTCGGCGAAGGCCGCAGCCAGACGTTCGTCCAGGCAGCCGCCGCGTTGCGGGATCACCACGATCCCCGGCGGCAGCCAGTCACCGGGGAGGCCGTCCAGGGCGAGCACCCGCTGGGCGGCCGGCGTCGCGGCGACGGCACGCAAGCTGTCCCGGAGCGCGGCCTCGGCCAGCGCCGCGGCCTGGGCCGGGCTGAACGGCGGAGTCAGCCGGGTCTTGACCTTCCCCGGCACCGGCTCCTTGGCGATGATCAGTAACTGCGGGTGGTGATGACGCGGCATTACCCTTCCTTACGACGTGCGGACAGCAGGTGCCCCAGCAGCGCGAGCAGCGCGATGACGGCCAGCACGACGGCCAGGTTGAGGCCGTAGTCCAGCGGCAGGATCGAGGGGTTGTCGGCCCGCCGGCCCAGCGCCGACACGGTCGGCAGGGTGGCCACGACCAGGGCGCCCGCCAGGATCAGCGCGGTCCGCACGGGCCACGGCCACCGTCCGGCCACCGTGCCGGCGACCGCCACCCCCGGGGCGAGCAGGGCGTCGTGCACGACGAGCACCCCGCCGAACCACAACGCCCACCCGAACAGGACGCCCTCCGCCACCAGCCCGCCCAGCCCGAGGACGACCAGAGCGCCGCCGGCGACATGACCGATCCACCTCATGCCACCCTCACCTCCGTGACCCACTTGGTCTGCTGGACGCCCGGCCGGTTCGGCGCGATCAGGCGCACCGGATAGCCGTGGTCGGGGTCCAGCGGCCGGCCGTTGATCCGCAGGGCAAGCAGGGTGAGCGGGTCGTTCCAGTGCGGCGGGCGGATCTCGCTGGTCCGGTACGCGCCGGTCCGTTCGAGCGATGCGACGGTGACGAAGGCGTCCGGCGCCGCGCCGGCGGACTCGAGCAGGTCACGCAGCCGGATCCCGGTCCACTCGCACTCCACGCTCCACCCCTCCACGCACGCGATCGGCAGGCGGACGGTGTGCCGCGCCATGCGGACGAGGTCGGCGTAGTCCAGGGACAACGGGGTACGGACGGCCCCGGTGACCAGCAACCGGTAGCCCGGCCCGACCACCACCCCGGCCGCGGCGGCCGACCGGTTGACCGGCACCCCCTGGGCGCCGATGCGGGGATTGCGCGGAGCCAGCACGGCCAGCCGCTCCAGCGGGGTGACCGCCTCCCCCGCGGTGACCAGCGCGGTCAGGCCGCAGGCGGCGGCGACGGTGACCAGGAAGCGCCGGCGGTCCGGGTCCGCCACGCGGGTCCACAGGCTGCGCCTGACCTTGACCCACTCGTTCGCGACGTGGATCAGCAGCGCGCCGTAGACGACGTAAGCCGTCCAGTAGTGCGCCTGGACGAAGCCGAACGGCCACGGGTAGACGTAGGCGATGTTCAGCGCGCCGGTGACGAGCTGGAACAACGCGCCCGCCACCAGGAGCAGCACGCACAGCCGCTCGACGACGTGTCCGGCGGAGCGGAACGGCGGCCACTGCCACAGCTTCGGGTACACCGCCCACAGCTTGGCCAGCAGCAGCGGGACCGTGGCGAGCCCGCCTACGACGTGCAACCCCTGCGTGACCCGGTACAGGCTGACCGGCCGGGAAGGCCAGAGCAGCCAGGCGGGCGGATGTTGCAGGAAGTGGCTGAACAGCCCCGTGGCGAAGGCGACGGTGAAGCTCACGCCGAGCCAGACGCCCAGCTTGGCCGCCACCTGCTCGGAGCGCAGCCGGCTGGTGAACCTGTCGGAGATCGTCCTGAGGATCATTGGCGTGTTTCCGCTCGTTGGGGACGTCGCGCGGCCCAGCCGGCCAGCACGGCCAGCCCGGCCAGGGCGTAGACGAGGGTGGCGGGGCTGTCGGGAGCCGCCGGTCCGGTGGCGTAGGCGACGGCCCCGGCGAAGGCCGCGCCCAGCCATTCCCACCGGCCGTCCATGGCGGCCAGCGCGACGACCAGCAGCGCGTACCAGGAGTACCCCGGCGTGAACAGCAGCAGGAGCGACCCGCTGACCAGCAGCGCGCCCTGCCAGGGCCGCTCCGCGTCGCCGTACCGGAGGACGGCCAGCGCGATCAGGACCAGCAGCAGGACAGCGGCGACGGGAGCCCAGGAGTCCGGCAGGAGCAACCGCAGGATCGCGTACCGGTTCCCTCCGCCGTCGTAGCGCTCCTCCCGCAGGTAACCCGGCAGGTAACCGGCCACCGAGATGCCCGAGAGCAGCACGTACGGCAGATAGGACAGCGCCACCACGAGAGCGGCGGGCGCCACGACCCCGAAAACCCGCCGCCACGCCACTCCGTCCGCCCGGTTCCCGAGCACACCGGACAGGGCGCCGGGCAGCGCCGTCGCGGGAAGCAGCTTGGCCGCCACGGCCGCGCCCAGGAGCGCGCCCCGGCCGCGGGTGACGGAGAAGGCCACCACCACCAGCAGCACTCCGAGCATGTCGACGTGCGCGTTGTTCACGGCCTCGACCGGGACGGCAGGACACCACGCCCAGAGCGCCGCGCGCCGCGCCCCCGTCCACCGCACCAGCGCGAGCAGCACGAGGACGGCCATCGCCCAGCCGCCGAGCTGCAGCGCCTTGTGCCGGGAGCCCTCCGGCGACACCCAGTGGACCAGCAGGAAGTACCCCTGCGCGAGCGGCGGGTAGATCGTCGGCACGGTGGGGCGGTTGATCCGGGTGCAGCCGCCGTCGGGCAACGGCCACAGCCACCGCTCCCCGCACTCCGCCGGGAAGAGCCAGTCGTCGCGCAACCCGGCGAGCGCCGGGTCGGCGGGCGGATGGTCGTAGGGCGAGATGCCGGCGGCCTGCACGCGGCCGTCCCAGGCGTACCGGAAGGAGTCGGTGCTGCTGCTCGGCGGCGTCGTCAGCCCGACCCCGGCCAGCGCGATCCCACCGGCGACGACCAGCGCGGTCAGCCGCCGCTCCGGCACCCGTCCGGCCAGCCACAGAGCCGCGGCGAACAGCGCCCAGGCCAGCACGTACCAGCCCAGCACGGGCGGGCCCGCCACCATCTTGGCCACGACGGCGCCCAGCGCGACGAGCACCGCCACGGCCGCGGACATGTTCCAGCTCACAGCCCGGAGCCTGACACCCGCGACCCGCTTCCCGGCGGTCCCGGCGCCCGCCGTTCGACCTTCGTAAGAACCCTTACGGATCGCGAACGTCATCCGATCGGCGCCGCCCGGCGGGGTTACGGTCGGGGCGTGAGAGTGATGGTCACCGGCTCGGCCGGTTTCATCGGCAGGCACGTGGTCGAGGCGCTGGAAGCGGCTGGACACGACGTCATCGGCCTCGACCTGCGGTCAGGCGCGGACGTCCGGGACGCCGGCCTCCTCGACACGCTGCTGCCGGGCGTGGACGTCGTCGTGCACCAGGCCGCCAAGGTGGGCCTCGGCGTGGACGTCTCCGACCTGCCCGACTACGCCTCGGCCAACGTGTACGGCACGGCCGTCCTGCTGGCCGCCATGGCCAGGCACACGATCCGCCGGCTGGTCCTGGCGTCCTCGATGGTGGTCTATGGCGAGGGCCGCTACGAGTGCGTCGCGCACGGCGAGGTCAGGCCGGGCCCGCGCACCGCGACGGAGCTGGAGCGCGGCCGGTTCGACCCGCCCTGCCCCCGGTGCGGCGAACCGCTGGCCTGCACCGTCATCGACGAGGACGCCCCCACCGATCCGCGCAACGCCTACGCCACCAGCAAGCTCGCCCAGGAGCACCTGGCCGCCAACTGGGCCAGGGAGACGGGCGGCAGCGCGGCGGCGCTGCGCTACCACAACGTCTACGGACCCCACATGCCGCGCGACACCCCCTACGCCGGGGTGGCCGCGATCTTCCGCTCCGAGCTGCAGGCGGGCCGCGCCCCGAAGGTGTTCGAGGACGGCCGCCAGCTCCGCGACTTCGTCCACGTACGCGACGTCGCCCGGGCCAACCTGGCGGCCATGTCGGCGCCCGTCCGGCCCGGTGAGTCGCGTGCCTGGAACATCGCCTCAGGCACCCCGCGCACGGTGGGCGAGATGGCCGACGCGCTGGCCGCCGAACGGGGCGGGCCCGGCCCGGTGATCACCGGGGACTACCGGCTGGGCGACGTCCGCCACATCGTGGCCGCCCCCGGACGTGCCGAGGCCGAGCTCGGCTTCCACGCCGAGACCGATTTCGCGACCGGTATGAAGGAGTTCGCCTGGTCATGACCGTCGATGTGATCCTGCCCTGCCTGAACGAGGAGGCGGCGCTCGGCTGGGTGCTCGGGCGCATGCCCGACGGATACCGTCCGATCGTGGTCGACAACGGCTCCACCGACCGCTCCGCGCGCATCGCCCGCGAGTTCGGGGCCGAGGTGGTCCATGAACCGGTACGCGGTTTCGGCGCCGCCTGCCACGCCGGCCTCCTCGCCGCCACCGCCGAACTCGTCTGCTTCATGGACGCCGACGCCTCGCTCGACCCCGGCCAACTGCCCCGCGTGACCGCCGCGGTGCTCGACGGGCACGGCGACCTGGTCCTGGGACGCCGCATCCCGGCCGCCGCGGGTTCCTGGCCCTGGCACGCGCGGCTGGGCAACACCGTGCTGGCCGCCACACTGCGCCGCCGTACGGGAGCGCCGCTGCACGACCTCGGCCCCATGCGCGCGGCCAGACGCGCGGCGCTCCTGGACCTCGGCCTGACCGACCGCCGCTTCGGCTACCCCCTGGAGATGGTGCTGCGCGCCGCCGCGGCCGGCCGGCGGATCGCCGAGGTGCAGGTCGACTACCTGCCCCGAGCCGGCGTCAGCAAGGTCACCGGCACCCTGCGCGGCACCCTCCAGGCCGTCTCGGACATGCGGCGCGTCATGACCGAGCTCCAGCAGCCCCGACCGGCCTCGCGTGCCTCAGGACGATGACCCGCTTTACTCCGAGCTGAACAGATCCTTGCCCGGCCTTGTCCAGACGGGGGCGATCACATCAGAATAAGTTCAGTCTTCAACTACTCGGTTGGAGCGCCACCGCACGGATGAGGAGAGGCATGAAGCGCACCATCCCCATTCTCGTCGCGACCGGCGTCCTCGGCGCCACGCTCACCGCCACCAACCCCGCCTCCGCGGCCACCTCCACCCTCGACTGCGCCGCAGGCGGATACCCCCGGGTCCTCAACAGCTACGTCCCCACCAACGTCGAACGACCCGCGATAGACGGCCGCAGCTACAACATCGGCGGCCCGCTGTCGTACACGTACGAGATCTGCCTCGACATCCCGGACACCTCGACCTTCACGATCGAGGTCCGAAGCTGGGCCAACGGGTCACCGAACGTGTTCGTGGACGACCGCCCCGGTGACAAGATCTTCCGCTACTCGCTCGGCCCCAACAGCTTCTGGCAGGTCTACGGCACACTCACCGGGCCTGACAGCACCTACCTCTACTACACCTGGCACGAGAAGCAGATCCCGGCCTGACGACTCGACTCGTCACCGTCGGTGGATTCCTCTTTCTGTACGAGACGTCAAAGGCCGCATCCCCATCATGGGATGCGGCCTTTGACCAGGAGGTGCCCCCAATCAGAGGAAGTCTCGCCAGAACGGGACCGTGGCCTGTGCGTTCCGTCTGTCGCTGGTGTCCGCTTCGGAGGGGTCGAACTCTCGGTTGATGTAGTCAGGCAGGTCTTTGCCGTAAGAGATGATGTCGGTCTGGTAGATCGAGAGCACCGGGTGCCCGTAGGTCCCGCGTCCGGCGGGCAGGTAGCGGTGGGCGAAGATCGGGATCATGCGTGGCGCCTGAGCGAGATGCAGCTTCGCTGCTGTCAGCGCATCGTCCGGAAGGAGTGGGCGCACGCCCCAGGCGTCGTGCCAGTAACCGTGTCGGACGTCGAACAAGACGCCTTCCGCCGGCCAATCCAGGTACGGTCGCAGCTCGTCGGGGTCGCCGTTTCGCCAGTCCGGCCAGGGTTGAGCCCGGGTATGCCCTGCCTCGGCAGGTGGGCTCACCGGCAGCCCAGCGGCCAGGAACGCCCGATGGTCGTCGGCGAACTCGAATCCGTACTCGCGTTCGACGCGGGCGAATTCGGCTTCGGTCAGCCCTGGCTCGATGCGACAGCAGCCGGACCGCAACAGCCGGCGGGCAGCCTCGTCGCCCAGCCGAACCCCTTCGCGACCAAGCACCTTGGAACAGTAACGCCTCACAACGCTTCAGCAGCCGAGGTCCTGGGGCCGAATCCACACGCTCGACCGAAGGGTCAAGATCTACAAGTGGGACCGGACACCACGCTGGTGCGTCACCTTTCTGCGGCGAACCAGTTCGCTCCGACTCGCCGCCTCGGCGCGGCGGGCCAGCTCGTCACGGTGGGCCGCTGTGACGGCCAGGGCCGCCGGCAGGGCGGTCAGGACGGCCGTCGCCGCGAGCGCGGCCCAGGTGGCCGCGTCGGGGTGGATCAGCGACTGGCCGCGCAGCGCCTGCCAGGCGGTGATCGTGAACAACGCGCCGTAGCCGAGGATGACGACCCCGGTGAGCTGGGCGCGTACGCGTTCGTGGCGTAGCGGACCGATCCGGGACGCGAGGGCGGTGAGAACCAGCACCGTGAGGACGAACACCTGGATGGAGTGCAGGCCGATGAAGTGCGGGACACGCAGGTCGCCGCCCGTGGTGCTCCAGTGCTCAGCTCACTCCCTTGGCTTGAGCCTGGGCTGCGAAACAAAAGCCAGAAACCGTCGGTCGCTCCCGTTCGACTCCCCGCGGGTCGAGCCGTGCTCGGCCACCTCGCAACAGAGGTCAGCCGGCCCAGAGGAGGTCGATGATGCGCAAGGCTCGGGTTTCTTCATCGAGGATGAACGTCATCATCCCCTGGCTGCTATCTCCGAAGAAGGCGTGTCTCACGACGGACTGCCCGGGACGCTCCACGACCGCGTCCCATGGATCGCGGAGGAGTTCGAGAAGACGCTCCAGCAAGGGGCCGTCGCGAACGTCCTCGGGAAGACCGTTCAGCTCGTAGAGTGCGCGTCCGTGGAAACCATCGAACTTGTAGCTCACACCCGGCCTTCCCACTCCGGCGGGGTGTAGCGAGTGAACATCTCCGTACGGTTTTGAAGAGCGTCCTGGACGGCCTCCTCGTAGCCCGGGCGAGCGTAAGCGATCGCACGCAGACGCCACTGACGCAACAGCGTCTGCACCTGCTTGAAGCGGGCCAAGTCGTGCGCGGCCTCCAGAGCGTCGTCGTACTCCGCCCGGAACTGCGCACGGTGCGACACCGGAAGCGCCTCGAAGATCGCGGCCGGATCTTCACCTGGATCGTAAGGTGCAACGGGCTCCACAGGCTGAGCGGTCATACCGACCAACCTATCCTCCCTGAGCACGAAAGCGTGCCCTCGTGCTCTCACTCAGTCACGCGACCTTCACGCCTCCCATGATGAGAGTAGAGAGGTGAGCCGTGCAGCGAACGATCACCGGACAACCCATTCACCCAGCGGCGAAGCGGGCGCGCTGAGCAGCGCGGACGAGCATGCTGATCGCTTGTCATGCGGGTCCGGCCGTGGTGGGGTGCTGCCGTGAGCGAAGTTTGGTATCCCGGCGAGCTCGCGCTTCCTCTTGCCTTCCCGAACCGCCGCTTCCGCCTCTGGAGCTATGTTCCTACGCACAGTGGCCTCGTCGTGCGGTCGGAGTTCGAGCCTGACCTGCCCCATGTCGAAGTGCTCTTCCAGGTCGTCCACCTGATCAACCTTCCGACCAGGATGAACGGATTCATGGTCGCTGTCGGAGAGGACAGTGGGGCGTCGGGCGTGACATTCACCGTGAGCGGCGATGACTTCTCGGGCCACGTCATCGCGGACTACCTTTGTCTCGGCACCGAGGAACGATCGAAATACAGTCCAATCTCGATCTTCCACGGCTTGCTGAGCAGCGAATTCCTACCCGAGCCACGCGGTCCCGCCTGATCATCCCGGAGCCGGAGCCCCTACTGGGGGCACTATCTGCGGCGGCGCAACATCACCCTGGCGAGCCAGATGATGGTGGGTAAGAGGATCAACAGAACGGCGAAGCCGGCATGCTGACCACAGCACCCGATCAGCCTTCAGCCGGACCGTTCAACCGACCACGCCGAGATCACGGAAGATCGGTTCCAGCCGTCGGTACGTCAGACCCTCGGGTGCGCCGCGGCGCTCCGCCTCACGTTTCAGGGCGGCGAGGTCGGCGCTCGCCCGGTCCAGGGCGAACTCCACAACGTACGCGGTGACCGTGCGGCCGTGCCGCCTCATCGTGCGTCCGCGCGGTAGTTGATCAATGAAGCACCTTGCTGAGCTCGGCGCGGGATCGGATGTCAAGTTTCGGATAGACCTTGTACAGGTGGTACTCGACGGTGCGCGGGCTGAGGAAGAGTTGTGCCGCGATGTCGCGATTGGACAGGCCGGCTGCGGCGAGTTCGGCGATCTGCAGTTCCTGCGGTGTCAGTCGGCTCCCCTCGGCCGGCGTCGTACGTTGCCGGCTCGAGCCGTCGATGGCGGCCAGTTCGCCCGTTGCACGCTCTGCCCAAGGCCGGGCGCCCAGCTGGTCGAACAGATGGCGTGCGACGTCCAGGTGCTCGCGGGCCTCACTCTTGCGACGGGCGCGGCGTAGCCATTCGCCGTAAAGCAGGGTCGTCCGGGCGCGATCGAAGGGCCGTTCGTCGGCCGGGTGACGTGCCAGTGCTTGAACGTACAGATCCTCCGCCGAATCGTCAGCCGCAAGCAGGGCCCGACACCGCAGCACCAAGGCGTCGGTCCACGGCTCGTCCATGACGGCCGCCCAGGTTTCGCAACGCCGCATCGCCTCGGACGCCTCGTCGGCACGGCCGATTCGGACGGCGGCTTCGATAAAGTCGGGGACGCTGCGCTGGACGGCGGACAGGTGCCGGGTTGGTCCCCGTTGCACGCCGGCGAGGCATTCGTGCGCCTCAGCGATCCGGCCAAGTCCCAGATAGAGAAGGCCGAGGGCCGCGCGGGCCTGGGTGCCCGTCGCACGCTCGTCACCCAGCGAACCCGCGTCGGTGCCCGCCATCTCGTGGCAACGCTTCTCATCACCCTGGATCGCCGCCAGGTAGGCCAACGCGGAGCTCGCGTACGCAGCCCAGAGCTGTTGACCGGTATCACGGCCCAGCGTGACCGCTTCGGTGCCGCTGATCAGCGCGTCCCGATACCGTCCAAGAAAGACTTGGCTCAGGCTGAGCTGGGCAAGCGCCGATGGGAGCACCGCGACCGCGCCCCGCTCGCGGGCACCCTGGATGAGTTCCGTGGCGATCTCCGACGATGTTTTGTCCCGATTCAGTATTGCCGCGAAGCTCATCACCTCGGCCAGGGCCTCAGGTCCACGCTCCCTGGCGACGCAAGCTGCGCGGAGGAGCAGCGGATCCAATGCGGGGTAGCCGCGCGGGTCGGTCACGAGGGCCGCCACCGCAGCCCATTTGGCGAGCCAGGCGACAGCATCCAGTGACGTGCCCGCGGGCGCCGACGAAGCAAGGTGATCGACAGCGGCGACGAGTTTCTCCGGATCGGTGGGCATCGACCAGACGGTGTGCACAGCGGTCAGCCCCAGCCAGAACGCACGCTCGCCGTCACTTGCTGCCATCGCGTCGCTGGCCGCCAGGAGGTGGTCATAGGCCTCGTGCAGGATACGGGCCGCGAATTCGGCCCGACCGGCGACCTCGAGTAACCGTGCGCGCTGCAACCGTCCGCCGGACGTCGGAAGGGTCTGCAGCGCCGTCACCCTGGCCCATTCGATCCTGCCTGCATCGATGGCCGCTTCCGCTGCGTCGGTCATGCGGCGTACCGCATCGCCCGCCTCGGTCGAAAGTTCAGCAGCCCTTCCGAAGGCCGACGATGCCGCACCGTGGGCACCCCGAGCCATCGCCCGCCTGCCCGCCTGCTCCATCGCGTCGGCGATCGCGTCGTCGCGTCCGATCGTCGCAGCAGCCAGATGCCAGACGCGCCGATATTCGTTGCCGGTGACCGCTGCCAGGGCGCGATGAGACTCCAGCCGATCGGCCAGTGCCGCATGGTGATACGCGGCAGACCGCAACAGCGGGTGCCGGAAGATCAACGCGCCCTGTGCCACCCGAACCAGTCCGGCTGATTCCGCCGCGGTCAGATCGGCGAGCGATGTACCGACCGCCGGAGCCGCCCGGTGAATGGTTGCGAGATCACCGGTGTCGTCGGCCGCTGCGAGTGTCAGAAACCTGCGCGTACTGGGCGGGAGTGCCTCGATCTGGCGACCGAACGCCTGCACCAGGCGGTCGGTCAACCGTATGGGGCCCTCGTACGGCATCGGGCCTGCGGCTGCGAGTTCACGCAGCGCCAAGGGGTTGCCTTCGGTCGATGCGACCAACTCGGTCCGGGAGACACCTGCGAAACCGAGATCATCGAGCAGCAGCGCGGCTTCGTCTGCCGGTAGGCCGGCGAGCGTGATCTCCGGGAGTCCGGCCGCATCCGGCGCGCCGGGCTCGTTCCGGGTGGCGATCAGTACGCCGACGGCCTCGCGCCCCAGTCTGCGCGCCGCGAAGATCCACGCATCCAGCGATGCCCGGTCCATCCAGTGCGCGTCGTCGATCAGAACCAACAGCGGCGACACTTCGGATGCTTCGGCCAGCAGCGACAACACCGCCGCGCCGATCATGAACCGGTCCCGCGCGGCCTCGCCAAGCCCGAACGCACCGGACAACGCCCGGCGCTGCGGCTCTGCCAGGGCCGGAAGATGGTCAAGGACCGGGCGGAGCGCCTGGTGCAGCCCGGCGAACGGCACCTGGCTCTCCGACTCATAGCCCATGCACTGCAGTACCCGGACGTTCTCGTCCACCGCGCCGAGGGCGTACTCCAGCAGGGCGGTCTTCCCGATCCCGGGCTCCCCGCGGACCAGCAGCACGCCACTCACCCCGCGCCGGACCTGCTCGAGCAGGGTGTCGATGGCAGCACACTCAACCTGCCGGCCGCGAAGCATGACGGCCAGACTACCGCCGTACCGGCCGTGCGATCACTGATACCGATACTGATTCGGGTACCGGTCGATCGCCCTAGCGTCGAAGCACTGCCGCCATCCCGAGGTCACCCCGATCAGCGTCATTCGCACAGCCATGACCAAGCGATACGAGGCGGTGATCGTCGGTGCAGGAGCCGCCGGACTGCCGCGGCGATCGCCACGACCGGCGGGAGCTCAACACCACCGACTGGAGTAGACCGTGACTACTGGAAATACGAGACCCGGAGCCGGGTGGCGGGAATGGGTTGGGCTTGCCGTGCTCAGCGTGCCCACGTTCCTCGTCACGATGGACTTCTCCGTGCTGTACCTGGCCGTACCCCGCCTCACCGCCGACCTCGCAGCCAGCGGCATCCAGCAGCTGTGGATCGTGGACATCTACGGCCTCATGATCGCGGGTTTCCTGGTCACCATGGGCACCATCGGTGACCGGATCGGCCGGAGGAAGCTGTTGTTCATCGGCGCCGCGACGTTCGGCATCGCCTCGGTGGCGGCGGCGTTCTCCACCAGCCCGGAGATGCTCATCGCCAGCCGTGCGCTGCTCGGCGTGGCTGGTGCCGCGGTGACGCCGTCGGTGCTGGCCCTGATCACCGGCATGTTCACCGACCCGCAGCAGAGCCGCCGCGCCCTGGCCGTCTATCTGGCCTGTTTCATGGGCGGGGCGACGCTCGGCCCGCTCGTCGGTGGCGTCCTGCTCGAGTATTTCTGGTGGGGTTCGGTCTTCTTGGTGTCCGTGCCGGGGATCGCGCTGCTGCTGGCGTTCGGCCGCTTCCTGCTCCCCGAACAGAAGGCGCCGCAGGTCGGCAAGCTCGACCCGGTCAGCGTCGTGCTGTCCCTCGCAGCGATCTTGCCGTTCGTCTATGGGCTCAAGGAACTTGCCCGCAACGGCTGGGAGTGGTTCCCCGCCGGGGCGCTGGCGTTCGGCTTCGCGGTAGGGCTGGTGTTCGTCCAGCGGCAACGGCGCCTGGAGCACCCGCTGCTCGATCTGCGCATGTTCGGCAACCGTACGTTCAGCTCCGCTCTGACCTTGATGTTCGTCACCGCCGTGGTGGGTGCCGGCACCCTCCTCCTCGTCACGCAGTACCTGCAGAACGTCGCCGGCCTCACCCCACTGGCGGCCGGCTTGCTCCTGCTGGTGCCCAACGTGCTGATGATCATCGGCAATCTGGCCACTCCTCCGGTGGCGAACCACATCCGTCCGGCGTACCTGATCACGTGCGGACTGATCGTCGCGGGTGTCGGCTACCTGGTCTTCACGCTGGCTGACTCGACGTCCGGCCCGATGACGATCTTCATCGCGATGTGTGTCGTCATGCTCGGCACCGCTCCGCTGGCCGCGCTCTGCAATCTCCTCGCCATGGGGGCCGTGCCTCCGGACAAGGCCGGTTCGGGGGCGTCGATCGTCCAGACGGCCGCCGAGTTCGGGATCGGGTTCGGCATCGCCACGCTCGCGACGCTCGGGACCGCGGTGTATCGGCGCAACGTGGAGGACGGTCTCGGCACTGCACGTCCTGATGCGGCGGACGCAGCCCGGGAAAGCATCGACCGCGCGGTCGCCGTGGCCGGGCAGCTGCCCGCAGAGCAGAGCGGTGACCTGCTGGCCGCAGCCCGCGACGCCTTCACCTCCGGCATGCACGTGGTGGGCATCGTCAGCGCCGTCATCTACGTCGGCCTGGCCGTTCTCGCTGCGCGGGCGTTCAGACACGTGCGGAACTCGCGCGGCGACGACGACACGACGACGGACGCCGACCCGCTGCCCGAAGCCGAATCGGCCACGCCGGCCACCCAGAGCCATGAGCGCTCATCGATTTGACCCGGATCGAGGAGAAGCCATGCCCCAACCCGTCGTGCACTTCGAGATCGTCGGTGGCGACGCCGCCGCGCTGCACACCTTCTATGCCCAATTGTTCGGCTGGAAGGTCGAACCCTCCGGTCCTGGCGGCTACGGCCTGGTCCAACCGAGCGGGCCGGACGGGATCACCGGCGGCATCGGCTCCGGTGACAGCGGTGACAGCCGGCACGTCACCATCTACGTCGAGGTGCCCGATGTCGGTACAGCTCTGGACAGGGCCGAAGAGCTGGGTGGCCGCCGCCTGTTCGGCCCGGACATCGTGCCGGGAACCAACGTCGAGTTGGGCCAGTTCACCGACCCCGAGGATCACGTGATCGGCCTGACCGCCGCGATCACACCCGATCAACCACACGCAAGGAGAACATCATGACCGCGACCTACACCTGGGACGTCTATTCCAGCCTCGACGGCTACGGCTCCTACAGCGGCGACGGCGACTGGGGCGGCTACTGGGGCAAGCAAGGTCCCGAGTTTCTCGACTACCGCTTCGCCTTGTACGGCGAGGAGCAGCGGATGGTCTTCGGGGCCAACACCTACCGGGAATCCGTGCAGCTGCTGGGCCCGAGCACCGAGCCCGAGGTGAGCGATCCGGTGAACACCCGGCTGAGGAACCTGCCGACCACAGTGATCTCGACCACGCTCGAAGGCGCCCTCGCCTGGCCGAACGCGACCCTCGTGAGCGGCGACGCCGTCGACGTCGTCGCCCGGCTCAAGGAAGAATCCGAAGTGCCGCTGCGCTCGCACGGCAGCCTGGCCATGAACCGGGCGCTGATGGCCGCCGGCCTGGTCGACCAGGTCCAGGTGACAATCTTCCCAGTGATCACCGGACAGACCGGAACGGCCCCGATCTTCCAGGGCGCGGCCGACTTCGACCTCGAACTGCTCGGAAGCCGGACACTCGACGGCCGTACTCAAGAGCTCATCTACCGGCCCACCCTGCACGGCTGAGCGGAGGGCACCCGGATCTGTCCCCTCGGCAGCCGCATATGAGGTCGCCCTGCTGATCCACCACGCATCGCGACCACTGCGTGTCCCCACGCTCGTAGTCACTCAGCCAGTCACACACCCTCGCTGGATGATCCCAGCGGGGGCACGTTCTCCAGGTGGAGTCTAGGAGGTTCGAACTCCTGACTTCCTGCGTGCCCATCAAACCGTAGGTCGCCAGTGCCCTATACCGTCGCAACCTCATGCAGTAGCCCACCCGCAGCGACATACCCGACTCATACCGATGCTCGTTAAGCTGCGGCGCATGATCCGCACCTGGCGGCCTCAGCGCACGGCTGGGCGCCGTGAATAAAGGAGAGCAACATGCGGGGGCGCCTCAGCCGTACCGGGCATTCCGCCGCCTCCATCGTGCCGAAGGTGAGGACAGGCCATAGAGTGACCGCGATCGTCGCCGCTCTCCTGGGCGTGGCAGGGTGCACCGCAAGCGAGCCGCAATCCGTCGTGACGGTCACCGCGTCCGCCGAGCCCCTTCCCGCCTATCGAGGCCCCCTCACCCTGGAATCCTTCGCAGTCGAGGACGTCAACTTCGACTCCGAGACCCTTGCCGGCGGCGACGCCGAGATCGACATCCATGCCGCCCAGATCCTCTGGAAAATCGCCGACGTGGACTTCAAGGCCATGAACGACACCAAACTCATGGTCGCACCAGGACAGGTGAACTCCCGGGCCGAGTGCGCGGCCGTGGCCCAGGCGGGGAAGGATACGTATGTCATTGCACGGACAGACGACATTCTCTGCGTGCGAACCGCGAACGGGGCCGTCGCTCGGCTCCAGGTGATCAAATTCGGCAAGGAGACCGTCACCTTGGACGCCACCGTCTGGAGACGCTGAACCTTTCATCCTCCGTCGGAGGCCTGCGGGTCTCATCATGATCGCGACCCTGGCGTTCGCCTGACCACATAGAAAACCCCTGGTAGACGGGCCGATCACCACAATCCATCCGCCAACACCAGGGGCCTCGGATGCTGTTCCACCGTGCTGCGGTCGATTTGTCACGTGCAACGCCGACTTCCAGGAACAGGCCAATCGTGCCCACGCTCGCCTGCGCGGTCGCGGCGAACGCGCGCACGCACAGCTCAAGGGCCGCCCATACTCCGCAAGCTCGCTGCTGCCCTCACAGGGCCGGGCAGCTCCGAGGTGACGGGGTCACGAAGCCGGATCCGGATCGAGGCGACGTCAGCGCGCCCTTTGTGTCGCGCGTGTCCGATGCGACAGGCGCCAACGCTTGCCCGAGATTAGGTGACACGACATACATGTCGTGTAATGTATTGGCATGACGAACGAACCGACTCTGGTCTTCATCCCCTGCTTCTCCGGCGCCCCATGGGACCTGGAGCAGTTCCCCCCGCTGGCCCACCGCCCGCGGCGTACCTTCAGGCTCCTCGAAGGCGTGGCCGACATGGAGGTCTACGCCGACGCCGCCGCGACCCATGTCGCGGATCTGGACAACTATGTGCTTGTCGGGGACTCCTTCGGAGCGAACATCGCGCTGGCGCTGGCCGTCCGCCAACCGGCCGGACTTCGCGCTCTGGTGATGTCGGGTGGCTTCGCGGCAAACCCTGTCTCCTCCCCGGTCTGGAAGAGCGCCATGCGGATCATGGGCAAGCTGCGCGGCGGCCCCTACCGGCAGCTGGTGCTGCGCGCGCACGCCCACCGGCTGGCCTCACCCCACGACCGTGAGGGCCAGATGCCCTGGAGCGAGGCCGACAGCCGCCGGCTGTTCCTGGACAACACCCCGGCAACGTCCTTCGGAGCACGCGTCACCGCGGCACTTGCCGCCGACTACACCGACCGTCTCGATAAGGTACGAGTGCCCACCCTGATCATCACGCCGTCACATGACGAGCTGATCGGCGAGCAGGCGGCGGAGATCATGCGTGCGGGAATCCCGGACTCCCGCGAGATCGTGCTGGACCGCACCGGGCACATGTTCCGCTTCACGCATCCCGAAACCTACGCCCGCGCGGTTGAGGCGTTCCTAGCCGAAACGGTCGACGATCGCGAGGTGGCCGGTGCGGCCCGCTGAGGAACTCAGATACCTGATCCTGGCCGCGCAGCGGGAAGGCAACCGACTGCTCGGCCAAGCCTTGCGGCCGCTCGGCATCACCCCCTCCCAGGCCGAGGTGATCCGCGTCCTACAGGAGCGTGGCCCTCTGACGCTCAACGGCCTTGGCGAACTGCTGGTTTGCGAGAGCGGCAACAGCCCGAGCAGGCTCGTCGATCGACTGGTCACCGTAGGCCTGGTCAGGCGTGACGTGGTGGCCCACGATCGCCGTCACGTCGACTTGTCGCTCACCGAGGAAGGGATCCATCTGGGACGGCACATCACCGAGATCGAGGAAGGGCTCTATCAGTCGATCGACGCCGCAGCCGAGGGCCGCGATCTTGAGCAGATCCTCGGCTTCCTGCGAGACTTCGTCGGCGACCTGCCCGCCGGTCAGGCTCTGGTCCGCCGCGCCCACCAGTAGGGCGTATCCAGCGATCTTCGGCGGGTTGGGTGTAGATCATCCGGACGCGGACGGGCGCCCCGTGGCGGGACCTGCCGCCCTGCTACGGGGCGTGGAAGACGGTCCGCAACCGGCATCGCCGCTGGTCACTGGATTGGGGGGGGCCGATAAAGATCACGAAAGGGTTTGGGACATACCTCCGCCATACCGCGTCTCCGTACGGTCTCACCTCGACGGAAATCAACGGAGGGAACCATATGAAGATCATGCGTAGCGCGGTCGTCGTCGGGCCCTCGGGGACCGTGGCCATGATGGGCGCGCCCGCGTCGGCGTCGGTGACCGCGTCCGCGCCGGCGGCGTCGGTGACCACGTCGGCAGCCAAGGCCCTCGTCGCGACCTGTTCGAAGGGGTCCTACAGGCTGAAGGTGACCGTCTCCTACATCAACACGACGTTTGGGCACCGCTTCAGCCGTGTCCACTGGACGGCCTCCGGAGGCCCCACCACGGTCAAGGTCAGTCCCGTCCAGGATCGGGGCGGCCTTCCGGACGCCGAGTTCCTGACGACCGTGATCACGGGCAACGCCGGCAGCAGGGCGATCTCGGCGACCCGGCCGATGGCGCATCGGGTCTTCGTGAAGCTGGCCGGTAGGAAGGGTGTCACGAGCTGCGTCGGGCAGAGCGGCGTCATCTGATCCGGACCGCTCGGCTCCCGCCGTCGCGAGACTTGTACTTCGCAGCTGTACGAGATCGAAAAGGCCACTTCCCGATCATGGGATGTGGCCTTCGACGTGTGGTGGAGCCTAGAGATTCGAACTCGACCACTACTGCTTGGTGCTTGCGTAGACTTTGATCTTGTCTACCTGAAAACTCGGACCGTGGTATTTCCGCCGATTTGAGTGTCATAGCTATAGCTGCCGAGAACAGTCGCGTACGCCTGGAAGACATCGCCTTCAACCACGTCACTGAGTTGGTCCTTGGAACCAGTGAATAGAGAGTTCTGGTCGTAGCTTGTGAGACCGTACTCTGGCTGCATTTTCTTCCCTCCTGAATTTGCACGGAAGATGTCGTTGCCCGTAGCGGCGTCGAACTGGGTGACTTCCCCGTAGATGATGAATTTCTCACCCTTGAACACGTCGGGGTTTTTTACGAGTTTGGCGAACCCGCGGGGCGAGAGAACCTTGTAGTCACCAGCCGTGAACTTTTTCTTGCTCGACGCCGTGGTCGGCTTCTCCGCTTCTTCTCCAGCTTTCTCGGCCGGTTCCGCATCCGTCCCCGTAGCGGCGATCGTGTCAGCGCTCTGCGGCGACTCGCCGACAAGGCCGACCAATGCCGCGCATCCGCCGAACAGCAGCAGCGCGGCGGCTCCGGTAGTGACAAGGATCAGCCCAGCATTGGACTTCCTCCGCGGGGGCGGGTAACCGTATCCGAGCGGCGGTTGGCCTTGAGGCTGCTGGAAGTGCGGCTGCCTCGGTTGAGTGTGCCACTGCCGTGGATCCTGGGGGCCCTGCTGGTACGCCATCGTCGGCACTCCGAAGTGAGTGATACGGGAACGTTCCCTAAGACGGGCAAACCAGCTAGAGAGATTACCAGCCCGCTCCAAAGAGATCCGATCGTTAACAAGCAATTTCCAAGATCTCTATTACTGGCTGCCGGACGAGCCGGTCTACTTCAAGGCCGGCTCGGAAACGTGGCTGGGGCCTACGGGCGACCCCATCATCGCAGCGGGCCGCACTTATCGAACCATTGATGGCATTCCAGAGACGCTATTGGCACGGCGATCAAGGCTTGAGCAGCAGAAGCGGCCGCCCCTGCCCAGTCGTGCAAGCGCCCGCCAACGATTGAACCGCTACCGTGTCCACGTGATCGTCGAGCAGCAGGTCTACTTCGTGATCCAGTCCGCCGAACTGGATCCCGGGCAGATCACCCAATACAGGGCGTCGAGCCGACTCGATCTGAGGCGAAGGAGTCACGACGCGGGAGGAAGAGTGGACGCCTGATACCGCCACGACACGGATGGATGCTCGACTCCGGCCTGGCGGACACCGCCTCACTCAACTCAGGCATGTGCTGGAGGATGTCAGGGTGAGCCGCAGTGCGGCCCGGTTGCTGTACTTCTCTGCCATACAGGAGCCTCCGCGTGGGCCCGGGAAGCGATCTCGCCCTCGCGCCCGCTCTCTCCCACCAGCCACGGCCCCTTTGGGCTTGACATTATCCAGTCGTGCTACTAGGTAGCACCGAATGGCACAACACTGTAGGCTTCAGACGTGAGCACTCCTGCGTCTGACCACTCCCATGAGATCTCTCAGCGCGACCTGCGCAATCGGTCAGCGGAGATCATGGATGGACTGGAACGTGGGGAGCGGTACGCCGTTACCCGTAATGGCCATCACATCGGTGATCTGGTCCCGCTCCGCCGCCGGCGCCGGGTCGTTTCGCGTGCCGAGTTCGCCGCCGTGTCGCGTGGCATGCCACGACTGGACGACCGTAAATATCGCGAGGACATGGACCGCCACGTCAACGACGATCTCTACGATCCTTACGATCGCGCATACGGCAGACGCGAATCCGCGGAGGACTAGGGATGACCCACGCCCTAGGGCTGCTCGACACCAACATCCTCATCCTGCGCGCCGGCATCGATGCCGACGAGCTCCCTGATGAGATGATGATCAGTGCCATCACCACCGCGGAGCTCTCGGTCGGAGTCTTGGTGGCGACAGGGCCGCAGGAACTCGCCCAGCGAATGAAGATCCTGCAGACCGCCGAAGCCGAATTCGATCCCCTCCCTTTCGACGACACCGCAGCCCGCGAGTACGGCCAGTTGTGGACGGCTGTCATCGCCTCAGGACGCAAACCACGCCCCCGCACTGCAGATCTGATGATTGCCTGTGTGGCGATCGCGAACCGGCTCCCCCTCTACACCTGCAACCCTAAGGATTTCAAGGGTCTGGAACACCTGATTACGGTAGTTCCGGTCACTCGCCCCCAGTGAATTCCACAGGCGCCTTGTGGCAGCTCTGCAAGATGGAAAGGCCACTTCCCGATCATGGGAAGTGGCCTTTTACCTGGGGTGGAGCCTAGGAGATTCGAACTCCTGACTTCCTGCTTGCAAAGCAGGCGCTCTGCCAGCTGAGCTAAGGCCCCTTCGAAGGTTGAAGATAGCTTACCGGGCCGACGCCGGTGTCCGCGCGCTTCCCAGGTCGCCGCTCAGGATCAGTTCGGGGAGTTCGTCGAGGGATCGCAGGATGTGGGTGGCGCCGCCTTGGGTGAGGCGTTCGCGGCTGTGGCCGCTGGTGGTGAGGATGCCGGCGACGATGGCGGCGCCGGCGCGGCGGCCGGCGAGGATGTGGCTCTCGGAGTCTCCGGCGACGGCAACCTGGCGGACGTCGGGGATGCCGAGGCGGAGGACGGCGTGCAGGACCATGTCGGGCCAGGGGCGGCCGCGGCCGCCCGCGTCTTCGGGGCTGATGGCCAGGTCGATCTTGTCGTGCCAGCCGAGGAGGCCGAGGACGCGGCCGAGCGTGGGGCGGCTGAAGCCGGTGACGAGGGCGAGCTTGATGTCGGAGCCGCGGAGCTTGTCGAGGACTTCGACGACGCCGGGGGCGGGGGTGAGGCCGGACCGTTCGAGTGCGCCTTCGTAGGCACGCTCGAAGGTCAGGTTGGCGGCCTGGGCCCGGGCTTCGTTCTCGGGGAAGATGCCGCGGAAGACGTCGATCTTGGGTTGCCCCCGGGACCGGTGCACGTGCACCATGGCACGTGCGTACGCTCCGGTCCCGGGGACTATGCCCTGGGTGGCGATCGCCTCGGCGAACGCGCGCTCGACTGTGGCGATGTCGCCGACCGTGGTGCCTGCCAGGTCCAGGCACACGAGCTTCACAGGGACGATGTCAGTCATCGCCTCGCCGGTCGGGTTAGTTCTCGCTACCGGTCGCCTCGGTCCAGAGATCGAGCTCTGCGCGGTCGGCCTGGCGCTTCCGCCAGATGAGCAGCCCCCCAAGGGCGACCAGCGCCAGAACAAGCAGCTTCTTCACTGTGTGACCCCACTTCTTCGACGGCCTCGCCCGCCGGGCGAGACCCAACGGAATGCTTTGCAGCCTAGCAAGGGATGGCTGCGGTCCCTGTCTTTGCGCGGACCAGATGTACGGATTGTTCAAGGAACACGCCGGCCTGAGGATTGACATACCCCCTAGTGGTATATATGGTCCTCGCATACCCCCTCCCGGTATGGCACCGCCAGGGCGGACGAATACCCTAGGGGGGTACGGTGTTAGACTCGATGGCAAGCACTCTGTACGAGCATACGAAGGAGCCGGCGATGACCACCTCCATCTACACCGTCAAGGGCATGACCTGCGGCCACTGCGTGAGCTCCGTCAAGGAGGAGGTCGGCGAGGTGTCCGGCGTGACCTCCGTCGACGTCGACCTCGCGAGCGGCCGGCTGACCGTGGTCAGCGAGGGCCCGGTCGACGAGGCCACGATCAGCGGCGCGGTCAAGGAAGCCGGATACGAGCTGGTGGGCTCGTCATGAACACGGTAGGCCGGTTGGGCCTCTACGGGGCCGGGCTCGCGGTCGTCTTCGCGGCCGCGCTGGGCGCCGGCAACGCGGTCGGCCAGGTCGGGCCCACCCCGGGCCCGACCGGCCAGGCCGCCGACCGGGCCGGGACGGCCGCGCCTCACGGCACCGACTCCCCTGAAGGCGCCGGTCACGGAGCCGACGCCAAGGCAAAGGGCGACCACGCGACAGACCAGGCGCAACCGACCAGCACCGCGGCCCACAAGGACGACCACGGCGATGACAGCGCACACTCAGGTGCTGCGGATACCCCCGGGGGGCTTCAAGTGTCCGAGAGCGGCTACACCTTCACCCGCGTCGACACCGACGACCCCGACGACCCCGACGACTTCCGCTTCACGATCGTGGGTCCCGACGGCAAGCCGGTGACCGCGTACGACGTCGAGCACGACAAGAAGCTCCACCTCATCGTCGCCTCCCGTGACCTGAACAGCTTCCAGCACCTGCACCCGAAGATGGCCGACGACGGCACCTGGCGCACCGAGCTGAAGCTCAAGGAGGCCGGCCCGTACCGCGCCTTCGCCGACTTCAAGCCCACCGGCGCCGACAAGCTGACGCTCGGCCTCGACCTGCAGACCCCGGGCGACTACCGTCCGCGCGAGCTGCCGCACGCCGCCGACGAGGCGGAGGTCGGCGACTACACTGTGAGCCTCGACGGGCGGCTGAAGCCCGGCGAGTCGAGCAAGCTGACGCTCCGGGTGAGCAAGGACGGCAAGCCGGTCACCGACCTGCAGCCCTACCTCGGCGCCTACGGCCACCTGGTGGCGCTCCGGGCAGGCGATCTCGCCTACCTGCACGTCCACCCCGAGGACACCGGCCGGGCGGGTCCGGAGATCACGTTCTACGCGGAGGTGCCGAGTGACGGCGCGTACCGCCTGTTCCTGGACTTCAAGCACGACGGCAAGGTCCGCACCGCGGCCTTCACGGCCGAGACCCAGCCGCACGGCCACTGAGACGCCGGAGAGGAGATAGGTGATGTCATCGCTCACCGACGACCGCGGGAGCGCGGTCGAGCTCTCGATCGGCGGCATGACCTGCGCTTCCTGCGCCAACCGGATCGAGCGCAAGCTCAACAAGCTCGACGGCGTGACGGCGACGGTCAACTACGCGACCGAGAAGGCCAAGGTCGTCTTCCCCGCCGACCTGGACCCGCACCTGCTGGTCCAGGAGGTGGAGAAGGCCGGCTACACGGCCGAACTGCCTCGCGAGCAGTCCGAGGACGAGGCGGGGCAGGAGCCGGAGAAGCCGGACAACAGCCTGCGCGACCGGTTGATCGTCGCGGTGGTGCTGAGCGTCCCGGTGGTGGCCATGGCCATGATCCCGGCCCTGCAGTTCCGCAACTGGCAGTGGGCCTCGCTGGCGCTGGCGGGGCCGGTGGTGGTGTACGCGGGCTGGCCGTTCCACAAGGCGGCCTGGACCAACCTGCGCCACGGCGCCGCCACCATGGACACGCTGATCTCGATGGGCACGCTCGCGGCGTTCGGCTGGTCGCTGTGGGCGCTGTTCTTCGGCACGGCCGGGATGCCGGGCATGACCCACCCGTTCGAGCTGACGATCCAGCGCACCGACGGCTCCGGCAACATCTATCTGGAGGCCGCGGCGGGGGTGACGGCGTTCATCCTGGCCGGGCGCTACTTCGAGACGCGGTCCAAGCGGCGGGCCGGGGCGGCGCTGCGCGCGCTGATGGAGCTGGGCGCCAAGGACGTGGAGCTGGTCGACGGCCGTCGCGTGCCGACCAGCGGGCTCGCGGCCGGCGACCGGTTCGTGGTCCGGCCGGGCGAGAAGATCGCCACGGACGGCGTGGTCGAGGAGGGCGTGTCGGCCGTCGACGCCTCGATGCTGACCGGTGAGTCGGTGCCGGTCGAGGTGCGGCCCGGCGACGCGGTGACGGGCGCGACGGTGAACGCGAGCGGCCGGCTGGTGGTCCGCGCCACCCGGGTCGGCGCCGACACCCAGCTCGCGCAGATGGCGAAGCTGGTGGAGGAGGCCCAGACGGGCAAGGCCGAGGTGCAGCGGCTCGCCGACCGCATCTCGGGCGTGTTCGTGCCGATCGTGATCGCGCTCGCGGTGGGGACGCTCGGGTTCTGGCTCGGTACGGGCAACGGCGCCGGCGCGGCGTTCACCGCGGCGGTGGCGGTGCTGATCATCGCCTGCCCGTGCGCGCTGGGTCTGGCGACGCCGACGGCGCTGCTGGTCGGCTCGGGCAGGGGCGCCCAGCTCGGCATCCTGATCAAGGGTCCCGAGGTGCTGGAGTCCACCCGCAAGGCGGACACGATCGTGCTCGACAAGACCGGCACGGTCACCGAGGGCCGGATGACGCTCGCCGAGGTCCACGTGGCCGAGGGCGAGGACGAGGCCGAGGTGCTGCGCCTGGCCGGGGCCCTGGAGCACGCCTCCGAGCACCCGATCGCGCAGGCCGTGGCCAGGGCCGCCGAGTCCGACGCGACGGTCGAGGACTTCGCGAACGTCGAGGGGCTCGGCGTGCAGGGCGTCGTCGACGGGCACGCGGTGCTGGTCGGCCGGCCCAGGCTGCTGGAGGAGTGGTCGCAGCACCTCCCGCCCGAGCTGGAGGAGGCCATGGAGCGGGCGCGGGCGGCGGGCCGCACCGCGGTCGCGGTCGGCTGGGACGGCCGGGCGCGCGCCGTGCTGGTGGTGTCCGACGTGGTGAAGCCCACCAGCGCCGAGGCGGTGGCCGAGCTGAAGCGGCTCGGGCTCACGCCGATCCTGCTCACCGGCGACGACGAGAAGGTGGCCCGCACGGTGGCGGCCGAGGTCGGCATCGACGAGGTGATCGCCGGGGTGCTGCCGGCGGAGAAGGTCGACGTGGTCAAGCGCCTGCAGGGCGAGGGCAAGGTCGTGGCGATGGTGGGCGACGGCGTCAACGACGCGGCCGCGCTCGCCCAGGCCGACCTGGGGCTGGCCATGGGCACGGGCACCGACGCGGCCATCGAGGCGTCCGACCTGACGCTGGTCCGCGGTGACCTGCGGGTGGCGGCCGACGCCCTGCGCCTGTCGCGCAGGACGCTCGCCACCATCAAGGGCAACCTGTTCTGGGCGTTCGCCTACAACGTGGCCGCGCTTCCGCTGGCCGCGATGGGGCTGCTCAACCCGATGATCGCGGGGGGCGCGATGGCGTTCTCCAGCGTGTTCGTGGTGAGCAACAGCCTGCGGCTGCGCGCGTTCAAGTGATCAGCCCTTGGCCGACTCGGGCGTCATGCGGGTGGCGACGCCCATCCGGTTCCAGGCGTTGATGGTGGCCACGGCCACCACCAGCGCCGCCAGCTCCGGCTCGGTGAAGCAGTCCGCCGCCTGCCGCCAGATCTCGTCGCTCACGTCGTGGGTGGACAGCCGGGTGGCGGCCTCGGTGAAGGCCAGGGCGGCGCGCTCCTGCTCGGTGAAGAACGGCGCCTCCTGCCAGACGGACACCGCGTGCAGGCGGGCGTCGCTCTCCCCCGCCGCCTTGGCGTCGGAGCTGTGCATGTCCACGCAGTAGACGCAGCCGTTGATCTGACTGGCCCGCAGCCGGACGAGTTCCAGCAGCGGCTTGGGCAGGGTGCTCTCTCGTACGAACCGGTCGAGGCCGGACATGGCCTTGTAGGCGTCGGCGGCGAGGGCGCCGAGATCCATGCGTTCGGTCATGACGGCAACGCTAAATCGCGACTTGTCCCAAGATAAGCTCCAATTCACTGCGAGTTGATTGGGCCAACGTGGACGTGCACGTCTCTCTCACCGGGCGCGGCGACCTGGCGGCGCAGATCTACCGTCAGCTCCTGGACGCCATCCTGGACGGCCGGCTCCGCTCCGGCGAGCGGCTCCCGCCGACCAGGGAG
The DNA here is from genome assembly GCF_043198225.1 of Nonomuraea sp. NPDC048826. NCBI lineage: Bacteria > Bacillati > Actinomycetota > Actinomycetes > Streptosporangiales > Streptosporangiaceae > Nonomuraea > Nonomuraea sp. NPDC048826. The sequence goes on from NZ_JBICUQ010000011.1 coordinate 164,600, forward strand.
CTGGCCAGGCGCCTGGAGGTCTCCAGGAACACGGTCGCCGTCGCCTACGAACGCCTGGTCGCCGACGGGTTCCTGATCGGCCGCGCGGGCGCGGGCACGTTCGTCTCCGGGGAGCCGGTGCGCGGCCGCGCCGCGCCCGCGGGCGTGGTCCTGCCGAGGCCCGTGTGGTCCTCGCTGCCGGAGCCCCCGCCCCTGGACGGCCCGGTCCCGTACGACTTCCGCGCGGGCGTCCCCGACCCCCGGCTCTTCCCGATGGCGACCTGGCGCAGGCTCGTCACGGCGGAGCTGCGGGGCGCACTCGCCGCGTACGGCGACCCGTCGGGGCACGAGGGCCTGCGCGAGGCCATCGCCCGGCACATCGGCATCAGCCGCTCGGTACGGGCGAGCGCCGCGGACGTGCTCGTCACCAGCGGCGCCCAGCAGGCGCTCGACCTGGTCGGCCGGGTGCTGATCGAGCCGGGGGCGGGCGTGGCGGTCGAGGAGCCCGGCTACCCGCCGGCCAGGGACCTGTTCCGCTCGCTCGGCGCCCGCGTGATCGGCGTGCCGGTGGACGAGGAGGGCATCGACGTGGCGGCCATCCCGGACGGGGCGCGGCTGGTGTACGTGACGCCGTCGCACCAGTTCCCGCTGGGCACGCCGATGTCCCCGGCCCGCAGGGCGGCGCTGCTGGCCTGGGCGGAGCGGCGGCAGGCGGTGGTGATCGAGGACGACTACGACAGCGAGTTCCGGTTCGGCGACCGCCCGCTGGAGCCGCTGCAGAGCCTGGACCGGGCCGGCCGGGTCATCTACGTCGGCTCGTTCTCCAAGACGCTGCTGCCGATCCTCAGGCTCGGCTTCCTGGTCGCGCCGGCCTCGCTGGGGCCCGCGTTGCGCGCCGCCAAGCGGCTGGCGGACTGGCACGGCGAGCTGCCCACGCAGGCGGCGCTGGCCCGTTTCATCGACGAGGGCCTGCTGGCCAGGCACATCAGGAAGGCCACCCGGGTCTACGCGGCACGGCACGCGATGATCGCCGAGGCGCTGGCCGGGGACGACCGGCTGCTCCCCGTCCCGTCGTCCGCGGGCCTGCACCTGTGCGCGCGGCTCGCGCCGGGGCTGACGGTACGGGAGCGCGAAGGGCTGCGCGTCGAGCGGCTGGAAGCGTACTGCGGGCAGGCTCCGGCGCAGCCGGGACTGGTGATCGGCTACGGCATGATCCACGAGCAGGCCGTGCCCGCCGGGCTGCGCCTGCTGCGCGCGTCAATCGTGCCCGCGGCTCCAGAAGCGGCGCGAGCGGTCCTCTGACAGCTCCGGTTCGTCGGGCGGGGTGGGCTGCTGCACGATCACCACCGTCGTCTTGGCGTGGCGGGCGCAGTACATGCTGGTCGAGGGCAGGAACATGCGGCTGAACAGGCCGCGGCGGCTGCGTCCGAGCACCAGCAGGTCGCCTTCGCGGGCCAGGTCGACGAGGTGGTAGCCGGGGTCGCCGACCCTGGACACCATGACCGTGTGCAGGTCTTCGGGAAGCCCGCCCGCGACGTCCTCGAACACGCCCGCGATGAGCTCGTTGCAGCGGGCCTCCTCACCCGACCGGATGGCGTGCTGCACGGGCAGCGCCTCGGGGAACGGGTGCACCGGCGCCCTGCTGACATGAACCGCGACGAGAGCCATGCGGCGCAGCCTGGCGGTCCCGATGGCCCAGGCGAGTGCCCAGCGCGAGGCCGGGGTCTCGTCGATGCCCACGATGAGCCGCGCGCCGCCGGGCAGGTCCTGATCCACCACGCCCCTCCCTAGTCGAGGTACGTACCATAGTGCGCCTTTCGGCTAGTAACCGGGAGGTATGAGTTTCGGACCCTCACACCAGGGCGAGCAAGCCCTTGTGGAGGAATTCCCGGTCCTGTTCCGAAAGGCATGCGTACGGAGGCGCCGCGCGGCGGTTGGTGTCGGCCTCGATGCGCTCGCGCAGGCCGCCGGGCGCCAGCGCGACGACCTCCGCCGCGGTGAGACCGGCCGCCTGCCACGCCGCCGCGTGGGCGTCGGCGCGGGCGTAGCGTAGCGCCGCCAGCCGGTTGAACAGCAGCAGCCCCGCCGGTGACTCGTCGGGCTCGTAGGGCGGGGTCATCACGGCGAGCGCGGGGCCCGGCTCGGCCATGGCCTTGCCGAGCACCCGTCCGGCCAGCTCGGCGAGGGTCTCGACGTCGTGGTCGGGCCAGATCCGCGCGGCCGTGGCGGCGTGTGTCGCGTACAGCTCGCGCACGGTCTCCAGGCCGCGCTCCGTCAGCCGCAGTGTGTCGCCGTCGTCGGCCAGCTCGCCGCGCCGGACGTGCTCCCTCACGTCTTCCTCGCGGTCGGTCCCGTACCGGTGGACGGCGGCGAGGTCGCGTCTCGTGAGAGGGCGCAGGGGGAGGGTGTACCGCAGATCGTTCAACAATCCGAGTGCTTCGGGTCTGCGGGTGGCGGCGTGCAGGGTGACGTGGACCGCGTCGATGACCGGGGCGATCGCCGCCGCGTACGCGTACGGATCCGTGGGCGTCAGCATCCCGCGCCATTATGCCCCTCTCGCCCGGATCGGGGGCCGGGCCGGGAAAAGGACCAGGGGGTGACGTGTGGATCCCGGGGTCGGGCCGAGGAAAGGACCGGCGGTCTCGCCGAGATCCGGGGCCGCGCCGGACGAGGGACCGACGGGGTGGCGTGGGATCATGGCGGCATCGTGCCTTCCAGCCTGCCGTTCCGCCTCGTCCGCGCCGCGGTGTTCGCCGCGGTGTGTCTTGGCCTGGGCATGGTGGCGCACGTCTTCGGGGGCGGGAGCGTGCCGGGGCCGGCCATGGTGGCCGGGTTCTGCGTGGCCGCCGCGTGCGCCTATCCGGTGGCGGGGCGGGAGCGGGGCCAGGGGACGATCCTGGCGCTGCTGGGCGGGCTCCAGCTCGTGCTGCACGTGCTGTTCTCGCTCTCGCACGGCGGCTCCCCCGCCGAGGTGGTCGCGCACGTGGTGCACCCCGGATCCGGGCTGGTGCCCGGGCTGGGGATGCTCGTCGCCCACGGCTGGGCGGTCGGGCTGACCGCGCTCTGGCTGGCGCGCGGCGAGGCCGCGCTGTGGGGTCTGCTGCGCCGCCTGGCCGTACGGCTCGTCGCCGTGCTGGTGCCGGTGCCGGTGACGCCGTTCGCGGCGCCGCCCCACGCTGAGCCCCCTGTGCTGCGCTCGGCGATCCTCCGGCATGCCGTCAGCGGGCGCGGGCCGCCCGCGGTCATCGGAACCCGCTGACCTTTTCCGATGACCGACGCCCCGGCGACTGCGCCGCGGGCGCAGGAAGGCATGTCCATGAACACCCGCTACACCCTGCTCGTCACCACCACGGCCGTGCTGCTCGCCGGCTGCGGCACCACCGCCACCCCGGCCGCCACCCCGGCCGCCGCGCCCGCGCCCACCGCGAGCGTCCAGGCGCCGGCGCTGACCATCACCGACCCCTGGGTGAAGGCGGTGGAGAAGGGGATGACCGCCGCGTTCGGCACCCTGGTCAACCACACCGACCGCCCGATCACCGTCGTCGGCGCCGCCTCGCCGCTGTCGCCCGAGATGGAGCTGCACGAGGTGGTCGCGTCCGACAACAAGATGGTCATGCGGCCGAAGCAGGGCGGGATCGTCGTCCCTGCTCGCGGCAGCCACGAGCTCAAGCCCGGCGGCGACCACATCATGCTGATGGGCGTCACGGAGGAGGTGCGGCCGGGCGCGGAGATCCCGTTCACGCTGACCGTGGAGGGCGGTCCGGCGCTGGAGTTCACCGCCGTGGGCAAGGACTTCGCGGGCGCGAAGGAGGACTACCAGCCGGGCATGGACCACTGATGGCCGAGCGGAGGATCACCCGGCGGGGGCTGTTCGCGGCCGGGGCGGTGACGGCCGTGGGCACGGCGGCCGGCGCGGTGGCCGGTATCGCAGCCGGGGCCTCGCCGGAAGACGCTCCCACGGTCGGCAGACCCGGCGGGACGGAGACCGAGCCGTTCCACGGCGTCCACCAGGCCGGGGTCGCCACGGCCCCGCAGGCGCACGCCGTGTTCGTCGCGTTCGACCTCAAGCCGGGCGTCGGCCGCGAGCCGATCGTCCGGCTGATGCGGCTGCTGACCGACGACGCGCGCCGGCTCGCCGAGGGCCGGGGCGCGCTCGCCGACACCGAGCCCGAGCTGGCCGTCTCCCCTGCCCGGCTGACGGTCACGTTCGGGTTCGGGCCCGGCCTGTTCGAGGCGGCCGGGGTGGACCCGCCGGTCCGGCAGCTGCCCGCGTTCGAGACGGACAAGCTGGCGGACCGCTGGTCCGGCGGCGACCTGCTGGCCCAGATCTGCGCCGACGACCCGATCACCGTCGCGCACGCGCTGCGGATGCTGGTCAAGGACGCGCGCGCGTTCGCCACGGTGCGCTGGACCCAGCGCGGCTTCCGGCGCGGCGCGCACGTCCAGCCCGCCGGGGCCACCCAGCGCAACCTGATGGGCCAGCTCGACGGCACGGTCAACCCGGCCGGCCTGGACCGCGCGGTCTGGGTCGGCCAGGGCCCGCTGCGCGGCGGCACCACGCTGGTGCTGCGCCGGATCCGGATGGACCTGGAGTCGTGGGACGAGCTGGACCGTACCGGCAGGGAGTTCACGATCGGCCGCCGTCTCTCCGACGGCGCCCCGCTCACCGGCGCGGCCGAGCACGACGAGCCCGACTTCGACCGGGTGAACAAGCTGGGCTTCCCCGTCATCGCCGAGTACGCGCACATCAGGCGGGCACGGGTGGCCGACCCCGGCGCCCGCATCCTGCGCCGCCCGTACAACTACGACGACGGGCTGGCCGGGGACGGCACCCCCGACTCGGGGCTGCTCTTCGCCTCCTACCAGGCGGACGTGGACAAGCAGTTCGTCCCGGTCCAGCGGCGGCTGGCCGAAGGCGACCTGCTCAACGCGTGGATCACCGCGATCGGCTCGGCGGTGTTCGCGATCCCGCCCGGGTGCGGCCCGGCGGGCTGGATCGGGGAGACGCTGCTCGTGGACGGGGCGGGCGGAGCCGCTCAGAATCGAGGGCATGGCTGACAGCGCGTACGTAGGATCCCGGACACCCCGAGTCGAGGACGCCCGGCTGCTGGCGGGCCGCGGCCGGTACGTCGGGGCGACCAGGCTGCCCGGCATGGCGTACGCGGCCGTGGTGCGCAGCCCGGTCGCGCACGCCCGGCTGACCGGGTGCGACGCCAAGGCGGCGCGGGCCGCGGCCGGGGTGCTCGACGTGATCACCCCGGCGGACGCGGCCGGGCTCCGGCTCCCCTGCGCGGGGCTGGTGCCCGGCCAGCCGGTCGACTCCTACCCCGTGCTGGACGAGACGGTCCGCTACGCCGGGCAGCCGGTGGCGCTCGTGGTGGCGGCCACGCCGGAGGCCGCCGAGGACGCGGCCGCCCTCGTCGACCTGGACCTCGACGAGCTGCCCGCCGTGGTCGGCGTGGAGCGCGCGCTGGCGGCGGGCGCGCCGCTCCTCTACCCGGAGTGGGGCGCCAACGTCGCCGCCGACTTCGCGCTGGGCGACGACTGCGAGGCCGCGATCGCCGCCGCCGACCTGGTGGTCGACCTGACGTTCACGTTCGGCCGCGTCTCCCCGTACCCGATGGAGACGCGCGGCGTGGTGGCCGCGTACGACGGCGAGGAGCTGACCGTCCGGCTGTCCACGCAGGCGGCGCACCAGGCGCGCGAGCAGGCGGCGGGCGCGCTCGGGCTGTCTCACGACCGGGTACGGGTGATCGGCGCGGACGTCGGCGGCGGGTTCGGCGGGAAGGAGCACGTCTACCCGGACGAGCTGCTGGTGTGCCTGGCCGCGCTGCGGCTGCGCCGCCCGGTGTGCTGGACCGAGTCGCCCGGCGACCGGCTGGTGGCCACGCTGCCGTCGCGGGCCGCGGTGCACCGGGGGCGGCTGGCGCTGGACTCCGGCGGGCGGTTCGTGGCGCTGCACGCGGACATCGCCGGCGACCTGGGGGCGCACCCGTCGAACGTGGGCGCGGGGCCGTTCGCGGTGACGGCGATGATGCTGCCAGGGCCGTACCGGTTCGACCTGGCCGGGGCGCGGGTGCGCGGGGTGGTCACCACGACCACGCCGACCGGCTCCTACCGCGGCTACGGCCAGCCGGAGGCGGCCTGGACGCGGGAGCGGCTGGTGGACGAGGCGGCCCGCAGGCTCGGCGCGGACCCGGTCGAGCTGCGGCTGCGCAACATGCTCGGGCCGGACGACCTGCCGTGCGGGAACCGGATCTGGCAGACCTACGACTCGGGCGACTACCCGAGGGCGCTGCGCACGCTGCGCGACCTGGTGTCGCCGCCGGTGCGGGACGACGGCCGCCGCCGCGGCGTCGGCTACTCGTGCCACGTGGAGATCACCGGCATGGGCGCGTCGGCGGCGATGAAGGCGGCCGGCATCATGAGCGGCGGGTTCGAGTCGGCGCGGCTGCGCATGGAACCGGACGGGTCGGTGGTGGTCGCCTCGGGGCTGGCCGGGATCGGGCAGGGCATCGAGACCGTGCTCGCCCAGCTCGCCGCCGACCGGCTCGGGGTGCCGATCGACCGGGTGCGGGTGGTGCTGGGCGACACGGCGTCGACCCCGTACTCGCCGATCGGCTCCATCGCCAGCCGGGCGGCGGCGGTCGGCGGGACGGCGCTGGTGCGGGCGGCCGACCGGCTGCGCGACAAGCTGCTGGCGATGGCCGCGCACCGCCTGGAGGCGGCCCCCGGCGACCTGGAGGTGGCCGGCGGGCTGGTGCGGGTGAAGGGCGACCCGCGGGCGTCGGTGCCGCTGGCCGAGCTGGCCGCGTCGGCGTGGCGCGGCTGGGACCTGCCCGAGGGGATGGCGCCGGGGCTGGAGGAGCGTGCGGTGTACGACCCGTCCGACTACACCTACGCCTACGGCGCGCAGGCGGCGGCGGTCGCCGTGGACGTGGAGACCGGGGAGGTGGAGGTCGAGCGCTACTGGGTGGTCAACGACGCCGGGGTGCAGCTGAACCCGGAGATCGTCGAGGGCCAGATCAGGGGCGGGGTGGCGCAGGGCATCGGCATGGCGCTGACCGAGGAGGTCGTCTACACCGACGACGGCCAGCCGGTCGCCGACTACCTCCCGCCGACCGCTCGGGAGGTGCCGGACATCGTCGTCGCGTCGCTGGTGACGCCGTCGGGGGTGACGCCGGGCGGGATGAAGGGCGTCGGCGAGGCGGGCACGATCGGCCCGCCCGCCGCGATCGGCAACGCGGTGGCCGCCGCGCTGCCCGAGATCGCCGACCTGGTCACCGGCACGCCGCTGACCCCGGAGCGGGTCTGGAACCTGCTCAGGGCGCGGCCAGCGCCTCGGTCGGAGAGAGACGGGAGGCCCGGATCGCCGGATACAGACCCGCCACCGCGCCGATGACCAGCGTCGCGGCCAGGCCGCCCACCGTCGCCTCCGCCGGGATCACCGACGGCCACCGCTCGTACGCGGCGTAGCCGACCGTGACGGCGGCGCCGACGCAGACGCCGCCGATCCCGCCGATCGCCGACAGCAGCAGCGACTCGGCGAGGAACTGGGTGCGGATCTGGCCCCGGGTGGCGCCCAGCGAGCGGCGCAGGCCGATCTCGGCCCGGCGCTCCAGCACCGAGATGACCATGGTGTTGGCCACACCGACCCCGCCGACGATCAGCGCCACCGCGCCGACGCCCAGAAGCAGGCCGGTGAACGCCTGGTCGGTGGCCTGCTTGGCGGCCAGCGCGTCCGACGGGCGGGAGACGTCGAGCTCGTTGGGCGCCTCCGGGTTGCCGGTGCCGGCCAGCACGTCCCGTACCGCGTCCATGCGCTGCTCGTCCACCCGCGTGTAGAGGACGGTGGGATGGCCGTCGAAGCCCAGCTTCTCCTCCGCGACGGGCCAGCCGACCAGCGCGGCGGTGTCCAGTTCCACGGCGAGCGCCACCGGCTCCAGGATGCCGACGACGGTGAACCGCTCGCGGCCGATCAGCACCTGGGTGGCGGGGCCGGCCTCGGCGACGCCGAGCCGTTCCGCCGCCGTCGAGCCGAGCACCACGGCCGGGTAGGTGTGCGTGGCCTCGTTGAGCCAGACGCCGCCGCGCAGCGTCGCCCCCACGGCCTCCAGCAGGTCGAGCCGGGCGGCGTAGGTGGTGATGCCGCCGGTCTGCCCCTCGGGGATCGCCTCGGACCGGTAGACCTTGGCGTCCGCGACCTTCCCGATCGACGACGCCGACAGCACCGGGCCTATCCGGTTGATCATCGCCTCGGCCTCCACCGGCATCGTGGCCGTCTCGCCGGAGAGTGTCTGCCCGTTGGAGACGGTCAGCAGGTTCGTGCCCAGCGCCGACAGCTGGCGGTCCAGCTCGGCCCCGGACGAGGAGGAGATGCCCACCACGCCGATCATCGCCGCGATGCCGATGGCGATGCCGAGCGCCGACAGGAACGCGCGCAGCGGGCGGGTGCGCAGCCCCACCGCGCCGACCTTGAGCACGTCGCGCGGGCGCAGCCGGGGCGGGGTGAGGTCGTGACCGGCCATCACGCGACCCCGGCCGGGTGCAGGGCCGAGTCGGAGACGATCCGGCCGTCCCGCATCCGCACCTGGCGGGGCAGGCCGGCGGCGATCTCCCGGTCGTGCGTGATGATCAGCACGGTCGTGCCGGAGGCGTGCAGGTCGCGCAGCAGCTCCATCACCCCCGCGCCGGACACCGAGTCGAGCGCGCCGGTCGGCTCGTCGGCCAGCACCAGCGGCGGGTCGCCGGCCACGGCCCTGGCGATGGCCACCCGCTGCCGCTCGCCGCCGGACAGCTCGTGCGGCTCGTGGTCCATCCGGTGGCCGAGCCCGACCCGCTCCAGCGCGACCCGCGCGCGGCGGCGCCGCTCGGCCGGCGGCAGCCCGCTGTAGAGCAGCCCGTCGGCCACGTTGTCGAGCGCCGGCACGTTCGCGGCCAGGTGGAACTGCTGGAACACGAACCCGATCCTGGTCCCCCGCAGCGCCGACAGCCGGTTGTCCGACAGCGTCGCGATGTCGTAGCCGTCGATCTTGACGGTCCCCGACGTGGGCCGGTCGAGCGTGCCGATGGTGTTGAGCATCGTGGACTTGCCGGACCCGGAAGGCCCCGCGATGGCGACCATCTCGCCGCGGCGGATCTCCAGCGACACCTCCGCCAGCGCGGTGACACCGCCCGGGTAGACCTTGCTCACGCGCGACAGCTCGATCATTTCGCCATCCCCACCGTCGTGCCCTCGGCGAGCCCCTCGCCGGTGATCTCGACCCGGCCGCCGGAGAACAGCCCGGTCTCGACCGGGACGTACCGGGTGGCGCCGCCCTCGACGACCTCCACGCCGAACCCGCCCTCGCGGAGCGCGACCAGGGCGGCGACCGGGACGGTGAGCACGTTCTCGCGCTTCTCGGCGGTGAACGCCACGTCCACCGCGGCCTGGTCGAGTGCGGCGGCCTTCTTGCCGGAGAGCGAGACGAGCGCCTCGATCTTGGTCTCCGGCTCCTGGTCGCCCTGGCCGGGGACGATCACGGTGGCGACCTCGGTGATCTTGCCGGTGACCTCGTCGCCGCCGGGCAGCGTGACCGTCACCTTGCGGCCCTCCTTGGCCAGCCGCTGGTCCGCCGAGTCGAGCTGGGCGGTGACGACCTTCGCGGTGCCCGTGTAGGCGAGCACCTTCTGGCCGGGCGCGGCCGGCTGGCCGGTCTCGGCGGCCAGCGTGTCCACCCGCACCCTACCTTCGGCGAACACCACCCGGCCCAGCTCGACCACGCCGGTCTCGGCCAGGCCGAGGTCCTCCTGCCACTCCTGGACCGCCTGGGCGGTGGACCAGGTGTAGGCGTCGTCGACGGTGAAGCCGTCGTAGCCGAGCTTGCTCAGGTTGCGTTCCAGGTTCGCCACGTCTCGGCCTTCCGTGCCGATCCGCAGGTCCCGGTACGCGGGCGTGCCCCCGTACAGGAGGACCACCGGATCGTTGTCGACCTTGTAGAGCGGCTTGCCGCGGCTGATCACGTCACCGCTGTCCGGCAACCAGGTGACGGTGCCGCGCATGCGGTTGACCGCCGAGGCGGCCGGGCCGTAGCCCAGCTCGCCGTCGACCTCGACCGTGTCCAGCAAGGTCTCCTCGGTGATCGTCGCGGTGGCCGGCGGCAGGGCGGCGGCGGGCTTCCCGGCCGGGCTCCGGTCGAGCAGGCCGAGACCGGCGGCGGCGACCGCCCCGGCCAGGAGGATCCCCGCAACAGGCCAGACCACCCGGCGCCCCCGGCGGCGTGGGGCCTTCACCGCCTGCCCGTCGAGCGTGGCCGTGCCCATCAGTCGCTCCCCGGGCTGGGGCGGCCCATCTGGCACTTCTTCTCCGCCTCCTTGAAGTCGGGATCCTCCCCGACCTCCTGGGTGATGCGGACCCGCCCGCCGTCAGGGTCGGGGAACTTCTCCACGCCGTTCTCGCGCATGCAGGCGGCGAGCTTGCGCAGCTCGTCGTTGCCTTCCTGGCGGGGCCGCATGCCGCCGGACGGCTGCCACTGCTTGCACGCCTCCTCGGCCTTCTTCATCTGGTCCTGGGTGCCCGGCTTCATCGTCATCCGGACCCGCCCGCCCGGCTCGGGGTCGGCCATGTCGACGCCGTTCTCGCGCATGCACTGCGCCCATTTCAGGCCCCGTTCCTCGCCGCTGAGGCTGGGCCCCGCGCTGGCGGTGGCGGTGGCCTCGCCTCCCGCCGAGGCCACGTCGGGGGACTCCGCGCTGCTCGCGCCGCATCCGGTCAACGCCAGCGCGAGCGCCGCGGCCAGGCCGAGCATTCGTACGCCCATCGGGTTCTCCTCGTCCGAGCGGCCGGACCCGTTCCGGCCGTCGGGAGGAGATGCAACCGGTCAGCCGGTTTCCCGGCGGTTTCCATGAACGCTAACGGCGAGCAAACAGGCGGTCCGTCACGATTCGGCCATGCGAGTGCTGGTAGTGGAGGACGAGCGGATCCTGGCCGACGCGATAGCCGAGTGGCTGCGGGACGAGACGCACGCCGTGGACACCGCCAACGACGGCGAGGCCGCGCTGGAACGGCTCGCGGTCAACGACTACGACGTGGTCATCCTGGACCGGGACCTGCCGCGGGTGCACGGCGACGACGTGTGCAGGGAGCTGGTGGACTCGAAGTCGACGGCGCGGGTGCTGATGCTCACCGCGGCGGGCGAGATCGGCGACCGGGTGGCCGGGCTGTCCCTGGGAGCCGACGACTACCTGGCCAAGCCGTTCGCGTTCGCCGAGCTGTCGGCCCGGGTGCAGGCGCTCGGCCGGCGCGCCCGGCCGGCGCTGCCGCCGGTGCTGCGCCGCGCGGGCATCACGCTCGACCCGGCCAGGCGCGAGGTGTACCGGAACGGGCGGTACGTGCCGCTGTCGAACAAGGAGTTCGCCGTGCTCTGCGAGCTGCTGCGCGCCGACGGCGCCGTGGTCTCGTCGGAGCGCCTGCTGGAGAAGGCGTGGGACGAGCACGCGGACCCGTTCACCGGCGTGGTCCGGCTGACGGTGCTCAAGCTGCGGCGCAAGCTGGGCGACCCGCCGGTGGTGCTGACCGTGCCCGGCGCGGGCTACCGCATCCCATGAGGCTGTCGCTGCGCCTGCGGCTCACGGTCGTGTACGGCGCGCTGTTCCTGCTGGCCGGCCTGGTGCTCGTCGGTGTCACGTACCTGCTGTTCAACCAGGAGCTGGTACGGATGTTCGACGAGAAGTACGGCGACCCGGGCGGGGATCGGCACAAGTTCTTCTCCCTCATCCACAACGGGGTGCCGCTCAGCCCCGAGGAGTCGTTGCAGCTGATGGCGGAGCAGGAGGCCGCCCTGCGGGCCGCCGCCACCACCTCCCTGCTGACCCAGGGGGTGATCGCGGTGGTGGTGGTCGCCTTCGTGGCGACGGCGCTCGGCTGGGTGGTGGCCGGGCGGGTGCTGGCCCCGCTGCACAAGGTGACCGCGACCGCTCGCCGGATCGCCGCCGCCCCCGACGCCGACCGCGGCCTGCGCGAGCGGATCGACCTGAGCGGGCCCGTCGACGAGGTCAAGGAGCTGGCCGACACCTTCGACACCATGGTGGCCAGGCTCGACCGGTCCTTCGACGGGCAGCGCAGGTTCGTCGCCAACGCCTCGCACGAGCTGCGCACCCCGCTGACGCTCAACCGCGCCCTGGTCGAGCTGGCCATGCACCGCCGCTCCGCGTCCACCGACGTCAAACAGCTCGGGGAGAGCCTGCTGGAGATCAACGCGCGGCACGAGCGGCTCATCTCCGGGCTGCTGCTGCTCGCGCGGGCCGAGCACGAGGTGACCGACCGCTCGCCGGTGGACCTCGCCGACATCGTGGCGCACGTGGTCGCCCAGACCGCCGCCGAGGCGGAGCAGGAGCGGGTCACCGTGTACGAGGAAGCGTTCCCCGCGCCCACGACCGGCGACGCGCTGCTGCTCGAACGGCTGGTGACGAACCTCGTCGAGAACGGCGTCCGGCACAACCTGCGTGACGGCACCGGCTGGGTCCGGGTCGCCAGCCGCTCGGCCACCGGCGGGCTGGCCACGGTGACGGTCACCAACACCGGGCCGGTCGTGCCGCCGTACGACGTGCCCGAGCTGTTCAAGCCGTTCCGGCGGCTCAACGGCGAGCGCACCGTCACGGGCAAGAGCGCGGGCCTGGGCCTGTCGATCGTCCGGTCGGTGGCCCGCGCCCACGGCGGCGACGTGACGGCCCGGCCCCGGGAGGGCGGCGGCCTGGTGATGACCGCCACGCTCCCCCGCGTCGGCTCAGGTCAGGGCGTCTGACCCGGCCGGTCCACGACCCCGGACCGAGGACCGGCATGGCCGGCTCGGAGCCGTCACGCACGGTGGGTCCGTTGAGCGGGACCCCGCGATCAACGGACCCACCACCGCGCCCCGGCCGTCCGACGGTGGACGGCCGTCCCGCGTGGAGGGTGCGGATGCCGACCACGATGGCCTGCGCGCCCGGCCGTTCACCAGGCCACTTCCTGCCCGGTTTCTGCTCACTCGCCCGGCACGACCGCCCAGGCGCCGACGAGCGGCGGGCCGATCACGTAGCCGTCCTCCGCCGTCAGCTCGGCCAGCAGCCGGTCGGCCAGCGTCTCAGGACCCACCTCGGCGACGGTGGCCACGCCCAGCCGGGCCATCAGCGGCGCCAGCCCGCCGACGAACCAGGCCCACCCCCAGGCCGGCGCCTCCGGACCGCCGCCGGCCACCGCCTCGAACGTCAGCCGCGGCGCGGGCAGCCCGGCGGCCCGGAACGCCCCGTACAGCTCCAGCCCCATGCGGCGGCGCACGCCCGCCTTCTCCAGCGTCTGGAAGAGCCACCCGCGCAGCTGCTCCCACAGCGGGGTGCGCGGGTACGCCCACAGGTAGTCGAGATCGGCTTCGTGCAGGCAGAGCACCCCGCCGGGGCGCAGCCGCCCGGCCGCCCGGCGCAGCGCCCCTGCCGGGTCGGCCAGATACATGAGGACGAGCCGGCCCACGACGGCGTCGAACCCCGGCTCCACGCCTTCCAGCGTCGTCACGTCCCCCTCGCGGAACTCGACGTTCGCCACGCCCGCCTCGGCGGCCAGCCGGCGGGCGCGCTCGACCGCGACGGGGTCGCGCTCCACGCCCACCACCCTGCCCTCGGGCCCGACCAGCCCGGCGGCGATCAGCGCCACGTTGCCCGCGCCGCTGCCCAGGTCGAGCACCCGCATCCCGGGGGTGAGCCCGGCGTCGGCGAGCAGCCGCCTGGTGAGCGGGTCGAACAGCCTGCCCTGCGCGACCAACCGGGCCTCCTCGGCCCGCCGGTCCTCGAACGGGTACTCCATGCCCCACCTCCTCGACGTGTGAGGCCAGCATCGGACCCGGCGGGGCGGGACGTCGTGAGGCAGGCGCGCACAACCCTTCACATCGCGTGCACACCGGCCAGCCGCGCCCAGCGCCGGTACTCCAGCGGGGACATCCCGTGCGCGGCGCGGAAGGCGCGGCTGAAGTCGCTTGGGCTGGCGAACCCCCACCGCCGGCCGATCGCCGACACCGGGGCGGCGGCCAGCGCCGGGTCGGCCAGGTCGCGCCGGCAGCCTTCGAGCCGCCGCCGCCTGATCGACCCGGCCACCGTGCTGCCCTCGCCCTGGAACAGCTTGTGCAGGTAGCGCAGGGAGATGTGGTGGGCCGCCGCGACCATCGGCGGCGACAGGCCGGGGTCGTGCAGGTGCTGCCCGATGAAGGCGTGCACGGAGGTCAGCAGCGCCTGCCGCCGGGCCTCCGGCGACGCCCAGCCGTCGGCGCCCGCCTCGTGGGCGAGCCGGGTGGCCAGCACCTCCAGCGCGGCCGCGGACAGCCGGGCGGCCTCGGCGGGACTGTAATGATCGATGTCACGGGCGAGCTGCATGAGGAACCGCGAGGTGAGCGAGCCGAGCCCGGCGGTCGTCGGGATGCGCACTCCGGTCAGCCGGGCGAGCTGCGCGGCGGGCAGGGGGAGCGCCGAGCGCGGGAACATGAAGGTCAGCCCGCGCACCCGGCCCCCTTCGCCGGCCCCGAAGAGCACCTCGAACGGGCGTCTGGTGTCGTAGAAGACGAACTCCGCCGGGCCGAGGCACGCCGTGTTGCCGCCCTGGCTCACCATGATCGGGCCGGGTCCCCGTACCAGGAGCACCAACTTGAGCAGGTCGGGGTCGGCGCGCCGGATGTGCGCGGGGGTCCGGTGCAGCCGGACGGGCATGCCGTCGATCAGCGTGACGCGCATGACGCCGAGACCGCTCACCCGCATCACGGCGCGGTAGCCGGCCTCGTCGTCCAGCTCGCACCGCATCGGCACCCAGGCCTGCTCGGCGGCCTCCCGCCAGAAGGCCGCCCGGTCGGCCGCGGGCAGATGATCGTCCCTGATCAGCGTGGTCATCGGCTGCCGCCATGCGCTCGCCCGCACGTACGCCCACACGATACGCGCGCCGCGCGCCCCGGCCGATACCTCCCGGCGACACGCACCCGTGCGCGCACGGCAAAGCGCACTGCCCTGACGGACAATGACGACGCGAGAACCCTCCGGACACGATGAGCCCGACCGATCCAGAAGGAGGGTTTCCATGCTGCCCGACCCGTCCCAGCGGTTGCTGGGCTACATCAACGGCGCCTGGGTGGCGTCGGCGGTCTGCGCCGCGGCCGAGCTCGGGTTGGCCGACGCGCTGGCCGGCGGCCCGCGCGACTCCGGCCAGGTGGCGCGGGCCGTGGGCGCCCATCCGGACGCGCTCTACCGGCTGCTGCGGGCGCTCGCCGACCTGGGCGTGCTCCGCGAGCTCGACGGCCGCGTGTTCGAGCTGACCGAGACCGGCGAGCGGCTGCGCCGGGACCACCCCGAGTCGCAGCGCGGGTTCGCCGTGATGCTGGGCTCCTCGTGGCACCGGCAGGCCTGGTCGGGTTTCGCCGACAGCGTGCGCACCGGCGAGCCGGCGTTCGAGCGGGCCTTCGGCCGCCCGGCCTTCGAGCACTTCCGCGACCATCCCGAACACGGCGAGGTGCTGAACGACGCGATGACCTCGGCGTCCGCCGCGTTCGTGTGGCCGGCGGTGCGCGACCACGACTTCACCCCGTACGCGACCGTCGTCGACGTGGGCGGCGGCCACGGCGCGCTGCTGGCCGCCATCCTGGCGGCGCATCCCGGGGCGCGCGGGGTGCTGTTCGACCTGCCGCACGTCATCGAGGGCGCGGGCGGGCCGCTGGCCGAAGCGGGCGTGGCCGACCGGTGCGAGCTGGTGGGCGGCGACTTCTTCGCATCGGTGCCGCCCGGCGGCGACGCCTACCTGATGTCCAACATCATCCACGACTGGGGCGACGACGACGCCGTGCGAATCCTGGCCAACTGCCGGAAGGCGATGAACGACGGCGGCCGGGTGCTGCTGTGCGAGGCCGTGATCCCGGACCCGCCGCGCGAGCCGACCGCCTCGACCCTGATCGACCTGGAGATGCTGGTCATCGCGGGCGGCGCCAGGCAGCGCACGGTGAGCGAGTTCGCCGGGCTGTTCGAGCGGGCCGGTCTGCGGCTGACCGGCGTCACCGGCGAGGGCGTCTTCGACGTCGTGGCGGCAACCGCTGGTTGAGCCCCGGTCCGGTTTACCCGCCGCGCCCGCGGAGCACGATCCTGGCCATGAAGGTGACATCCGGACACGACCACACCAGATGCACACCGGCCGAGCTCTTCGAGATCACGGTCCTGGACACCACGGGTGAGGCCGCACGGTGGCACACCATAGGCTGGGGCATCGGCCGCCAGGACGCCGACGCCCTCGCCCAGTCCTTCGTGACCCGCCCGCTCTGCCCGTACGAGCGAGCCCAGGTCCGCTACAACGGCCGCCTGCTCGCCGAGCATCACCGCCCGGCCGGCTGACGCGTCCTGGCCAGGAGGCGCGAGCGCATCAGCCGCTCCATGAACACGATCCCGGCGGCGCACGGCACCGCCCCGAGCACGACCACGGCCCACGGGTGGGCGGGGAACACCTGCGTCATCGTGAGGAAGGCCGCGTGGAAGCCGGCACCCGCCCACACGCTCCCGGTGATCATGCGCAGGTAGCCGAGTCCGACGCCCAGCCCGAACATCAGCCACGGCTCCCCGTTCCCCAGGGCCAGGCCGAACCCGGTGTAGAGCGCCGCCTGCCCGAGGATGACCGCCCAGCCGCGTACCCGATCGGCGAGCACGGTGATCACGTACCCGCGGAAGACCAGCTCCTCGGCGAACCCGAACAGCACCGCGGCGACCA
This sequence comes from Nonomuraea sp. NPDC048826, assembly GCF_043198225.1. Lineage (NCBI taxonomy): Bacteria > Bacillati > Actinomycetota > Actinomycetes > Streptosporangiales > Streptosporangiaceae > Nonomuraea > Nonomuraea sp. NPDC048826. The sequence continues at coordinate 181,314 of NZ_JBICUQ010000011.1, forward strand.
GCGCGGTGGTGACCGGCGCCGTGGCGACCGCCGGGACCCCGCACGCCGCCGCGACGGCGAGCGCGGCGGCGGCCGGCAGCAGCCACGCGAGCGCCCCGGCCACGAGCAGTGGCAGGCCGGTCAGCCCCAGGTCGGCGAGCCGTCGCCGATCCGCCGGCCAGGCCAGCGCGGCGACGGTCACGGTCACCCAGGTCACCGCCGCGGCGGCCCCCCACAGCCCGGCGTCCCGGCCGAGCAGGAACGCCGCCGTCGGCACGGCGAGCGCCACGCCGATCCGCCACACGCCCCCCACGACACTGACCTTCGCCACATCGCCCTTCACGAGGTTGCTCCGTAGCGGGCGGCGACGGTGTGGAAGGCCTGCTTGGGGGTCCATCGCTCGGGGCCGTCGCCAGGCTCGACGGCGACGAGGCCGTAGCCGGCGAGGTCCAGATCGCGGCCCGGCTGGTCGGAGCGGGTGAGCACCGGCTCGCTGAACGCCCAGACGAACACTCCGTCCACACCCGCCTCCGCGAAGATGTCGAACAGCTCTTCCAGGTAGCGCGCCTGCACCGACTCGTCCCGTTTCAGCCGGGCGGGCACCCGCCCTTCACCGCCGCGCCACCGCAGCACCCCGTACGCCTGCGAGGAGTTCTCCGCCGCCCCCGGATAGGCGCAGCAGCCGAACTCGAACACGATCACCGGCTTGCCCCGCGCCACGCGCGCCCGTACGTCGCCGGCGAACCGCCAGGCGTTGGCCGCCGTCCGGTAGAGGTCCAGCCCCACCACGTCGAAGATCGACCAGTCGGGGCGCTCCCAGTCGCCCGCGCCGTAGCTGATCCGGCCCGAGAACCGCTCGCGCGCGACCCGTGCCAGTGCCCCGAGCAGCCGCCGTAAGCGCAGGTTGGCCAGCGGCAGGATCGGCGCCAGCCACGGCAGCAGCATGCCGCGGACGGCGAAGTTCGGCCCCGGCATGAGCCCCGACGCCGTCAGCGTCAGCTCGCAGCCGACGTTGAGCGACACTCCTCCGTACGCCGCCCGCAGGTCCTCGGCCCGGCCCGCAGCCTCGGCGAGGTTGGCGACCACGGCGTCGGGCCGCGCCTCGAAGAGGCGGGGCTGCAGCCACACCTCCAGCCCGAGCTCGCGGGCCATCGCGCCCGCCTCGGCCAGCCGGTCGAGGTCGGTGGCCATGATGAGCACGGCGTTGGCGCCGAGGTCCTCGCGGATGGCGCGCAGGTCGCGCCGCACGTCGTCGGGGCGCCAGACGGGCCGTGACAGGAAGTCCGCCGCGTAGTCGACGCCGGCGTCGTAGCCGACGCCCTTCCAGGTGAAGTCACGCATCCGGCGCCCCCAGCGCGCGCAGCACCAACCGGACCAGCTCCTTCTCGTACGCCACCAGATCGGTCTCCGGATGGCTCTGGACGCGAGTGAGCGCGCCGTCGACCGCGTGGCTCACGGTGATCGCCGCCACCCGCACGTCGGTGTCGGCGAACTCGCCCGCGCGGCGGCCCTGGTCGATGACCGACTCCAGCAGCGCGATCGCCTCGTCACCGCCTCGCAGGTAGAGCGGCACCCCGTGCTCGTCGCGGTGGGAGATGAGGATCTCGCTTGCGGCCAGCATGGGCTCGCGGTGCTCTCTCAGGTACGCGAGCTCGGCGCGGACGTAGGCGGCCAGCTTGGCGGCGGCGGTCCGCTCGGCGTCGACGGCGTCGGCGACCCGCCGGCCGGCGGCTTCGAAGACGTGCCCGACGACCTGTTCGAGCAGCTCTTCCTTGCCGTCGAAGTGGTACGAGAGCACGCTCTTGGACGTGCCCGCCCGGCGGGCTATCTCGGCGAGCGAGGCGCGCGTGTAGCCGATCTCGTTGACGGTGCGGATGGCGGCCTCGATGATCTGGGCCCGCCGCGCGGCCTCGGTGAACGAACCGCTCCTGGGCTTCTTCGTCCGCATGGCCCAATAGTAGGCCGATCGGCCTGATTATGGACCGGACGGACTGGACACATCTCCGTAGCCGATCTCCCCCGCGGGCCGCACCTCGTTGGCGAGCGTGCCGACGCCCTCGATGACGATCTCCACCCGGTCACCGGGCAGCAGCGTGAAGTCCGGCCCGGGGACCATGCAGGTGCCGGTCGACAGCACCACGCCCCGGGGGTGGCGCTCGGCCCTGAACAGGTAGCTCACCAGCTCGTCGAGGCGGCGGTGGAGCTGGCCGGTGCTCGCCCGGTCGGACCAGGCGACGCGGCCGTCGCGGGTGATGGTTACGGACATGGCCAGGGCGTACGGGTCGGGCACCTCCCAGGCGGGGCGGATGCCGGGGCCGAGCGCGGTCGCTCCCGCGTACATCTTGGCCTGCGGCAGGTAGAGCGGGTTGTCGCCCTCGATCGACCGGCTGCTGACGTCGTCGCAGACCGTGTAGCCGGCGATCTCGCCGCTCGCGGTGACCACCACGGCCAGCTCGGGCTCGGGGACGTCCCAGGTGGAGTCCTCGCGCACGCCGATCGTCTCGCCGTCGCCGCGCACCCGCCAGCCCACTGACTTGAAGAACAGCTCGGGCCGCTCGGCGTCGTAGACCCGCTGGTAGATGTCGGGTTCGGTGCTCTCCTCGACCCGGGCCTCGCGGGAGCGGCGGTAGGTGACGCCGGCCGCCCACACCTCGGTGCCCGGGTCGACGGGGGCGGCGGGGGTGACCGGGTCGACCGGTTCGGCGGCGCGGGTGAGGGTGTCGCGGAAGTGATCGAGGTCGGCCGAGAGCGCGTCGCCGAGGGAGAACCCGGCGGGCAGGGCCCGGTCGCCGTCCTCGGCGCGAACCACCCAGCGGGGCGAGTGAGCGGACCTGACGAGGTGCATGTGTGCCCTTCTGCCGGATTGCCGGGGGTGACCAGCCTAAGACATCCGATGAAAGTTTCAACGGTTTCGCCAGGCAGACGCGGCGGCCGGTTCGGCGCGCTTGACGCGGGGGCCGGTTCTCGCTGATCTGTTCTCTAGGAAAGCGCTTTCCTCTCGGATGGGAGCAGACAGTGAGATCCGTTGCCCGAGCCCGGCGGTGCCTGCTCACCGTCCTGGCCACCCTGGTCATGGCGCTGGCGGGCGTCCTCGTCGCGCTGCCGCCGCCCGCGAGCGCCGCCACCGTGGACACCGGCGCCTGGTACGTCCTGGTCAACCGGCACAGCGGCAAAGCACTCGACCTGTACGAGCTGGCCACCCACGACGGCGCCCCCATCGTCCAATGGGCCCGCAACGACGGCAACCAGCAGCAATGGCAGTTCGTCAGCTCAGGCGACGGCTACTACCGGCTCAAGTCCCGCCACAGCGGCAAAGTCCTCGACCTCTACGCATGGAACGCCGACGGCGGCGCCCAGATCGTCCAATGGGCCGACACCAACGGCTGGAACCAGCAGTTCCGCCTCGCCGACTCCGACGGCGGCCACGTCCGCCTGATCAACCGCCACAGCGGCAAAGCCCTGGAGACCTGGGAATGGTCCACCGCCGACGGCGCCCGCATCTCCCAGTGGGACGACCTCAACGGCGCCAACCAGCAATGGCGACTCGTCAAAATGGGCGGCGGCGGGTCCGCCGACTGCGGCAGCGGCGGCTACAACGCCGAGGCCGTGCTCAGCGGCAGCACCTGGACGGCCAGGAACGGCGGCACCACCCTCTACACCGGCAGCAGCATGATCGAGGCCATGCGCCGCGCCGTCGGCAGCCTCACCGCCGGCCGCACGTCGAAGCAGAAGGTGGTCGTCCGCGGCTCCGGCGGCATGAACGCCAACCAGTCGCTCGACCTGCCCAGCTACACCACGCTCGAAGTGTGCGGCACGATCAACGTGTCCGGCACGATCAGCGCCAACAACGCCGTCGTGCGGGCCCAGAACGTCACCGACGTCGAGGTCACCCGGCTCGCCGTGACGGGCAACCCGTACTTCGCGGTCTTCGTGCGCAACGGCACCAACATCACCTTCGGCCAGCTCGACCTGCGGCTCGGCGCCAACGGGCTGGGCGTGCGCATCGACAACCACGCCAACAGGAACGTCCGCACCAGGAACGTCCGCATCGACAGCGTGTACGCCTCCGGCGGCGGCAGCCACGGCGTGGAGACGTACGGCGTCGACGGCATCACCATCGGCACCGTCACCGCGCGCAACACCGGCGAGTCCGGCCTGCTGCTCAACGACACGATCAACGCCAGCATCGGCACCGTCGACGCGGAGGGCGCGGGCACCGGCACCGGGTACGCGGCCTTCCGGATGGCCAACCGCAACGGCCGCATCGGCAGCTCCTACCCGACCAACATCCGCGTCGGCACCGTCAAGGCGCGCGGCGGCGGCCGGGGCGTCTTCTGCGTGTCGGAGAGCGGCGGCGCGGTGATCGACCGCGTGGACATCGCGCAGACCGGCAGCAACTCGATCCTCATCGAGAACTGCTACAACGTCACGATCGCCGCCCAGAGCGGCACCGTGAACGGCTCCGACATCCGCATCGCGGCCCGCAGCGAGTTCCCCGTGACCTCCGACATCACGCTGCAGAACCTGACGCTGACGAACTCGGCGATCAACGAGAACCCGTGCGGGAACAACATCGTCATCCGTGCCATCACCCTGGTGAACTCGCGGATCAACCGCTGCTGAGGTTTTCCGCAGGCAAGCGTGCGGCCCGCCTCATCCTCCGGGGCGGGCCGCGCTCCCTAGCGTGAGCGTCATGATCCTGACGAAGACCGTGGCGCTCACGCTCGCCCTGACCACCACCGCCGCCACCCCGGCGAACGACGCGCTGAAGAAGCAGCTCGACCGGCTGGTCGAGGCCAAGGCGGTGACGGCCGCGCTGGTGCTGGTCCGGGAGGACGGGCGCGACCGGGTCCTGGCCGCCGGGGTGCGGGACGTGCGGGCGAAGGCCCCCGCCGACCCCCGCGGGTACTTCAGGGCCGGCAGCGTGACCAAGACGTTCGTGGCCGCGGTGCTGCTGCAGCTCGCCGACGAGGGCAAGCTCGCGCTCGACGACCGCGTGGAACGCCACCTGCCCGGGGCGCTGCCCGAGGGCAGCCAGGTCACCGTCCGCCGGCTCCTCGACCACACCAGCGGCATCTTCGACTACGCGGGCGCCGGCATCCCCGGCTGGTCGGCCAGGGACTACCGCCCGCGCGAGTCGCTGTACGACCAGACGCCGCAGGAGCTGCTGGCCGTCGGGCTGTCGAAGAAGCCGTACTTCGAGCCCGGCCGTGGCTGGCGCTACTCCAACACCAACTACGTGGTCGCCGCCCTGCTGATCGAGAAGCTCACCGGCAGGCCGTACGCCGAGGAGATCGGCCGGCGCATCCTGCGTCCGCTCGGCCTGCGTCACACCCTGTTCCCCGGCCATCGCAAGGACCTGCCCCGGCCGCACGCCCGCGGGTACGCCGCCTACCGCGGCACGATGGTGGACGCCACCCGGATGAACCCGTCGCTGGAGTACGGCGCCGGCGAGGTGGTCTCGACCACGAAGGACCTGGCCACGTTCTTCGACGCGCTGCTGGGCGGCAAGCTGGTCAGCGAGCAGGCGCTCAAGCAGATGCGCACGCTCCGGGACGCCGGCGGCGGCATGGGCTACGGGCTCGGCCTGCAGGCGTTCCCGCTGCCGTGCGGCGGCAAGGTGTACGGCCACAGCGGCGGCACGTTCGGCTATCTGACGTACGCGCTCCGGTCCGACTCGGGCCGCACCCTGGTCCTGTCGGCGAACCCGTACACCGGGGAGATCCCGCGGAGCGCCCTGGCCGAGGCGCTGGGCACGGTCTTCTGCCCGTAGCGCCGATGACTTCGCCCGCGCCGCCTGGTCCGCATCGGGGTAAGGTCCGATCGCGGGAGGAACCCATGGCGAAGATGCTCTACTCGGTGACCATGTCGTTGGACGGCTTCATCGCCGGCCCGGGCGGCGACATGTCCTGGCTGACCGAGCACCTCGGGCCCAACCCGACCGTCGACGACCTGCTCCCCCGCATCGGCGCCCTCCTCGTGGGCAACCGCTCCTTCCGGGGCGACGACCCGTACAAGGGCACCGAGCAGGAGGGCGAGGCGTTCGGCGGAGGCTGGAGCGGTCCCCAGTTCGTCCTCACCCACAACCCGCCGGCCGTCCCCGTGCCGGGCGTCGTCTTCGTGACGGACCTGCCCACGGCCATCACCGAGGCGAAGGCGGCGGCGGGCGACAAGTACGTCAACATCATCGGCGCCGACGTGGCCCGCCAGTGCCTCGCCGCGGGCGCGCTCGACGAGATCCTCACCTGCGTCGCCCCGGTCATGCTCGGCGACGGCGTCCGCCTCTTCGACCACCCGGGCGGCGCCGACGTCAAGCTCGAACGCCTCGGCGTGACGCAGGTCCCCCAGGCCACCAACCTCTGGATGCGCGTCCTGTGAAGTACGTCGACCTCGACGCGTCGATGACCCTGCCCAGCGGCGAGGTCATCGACGGCGTCATCAGCCCGCGCGTTCGCCGGCTGCGTGGCGGTCATGGAGCAGGGGAGATCGTGAGCCGGGGCCGGCGCGCCCAGGTGACCCAGCGCCAGAGCCATTCGAGGGGGCCCTGGCGATAACGCCGCAGCCAGAGGGCGGAGAACACCCACTGGGCCACCAGGATGACGCCCGCGGTGCCGAATGCCGTCTCGTAGGACGAGGCGATCGGCAGGCCGAGCACGTGCGCGGCGCCCAGGACGAGCACCGTGGAGGTCAGGTAGTTCGTCAGCGCCATCCGGCCCAGCGGCGCGAAGGCCACCCGCAGCACCGGCCGCAGCGGCGTCCTGAGCAGGACCAGCAGGGCGCACCCGACCACGCCGGCGACCAGCAGGTCGGCCATGCCGGACGCGAAGGACGGGCTCGTCCCGGTCCGCGCCCACAGCGCGACCGCCGTCCCCGCCGCCAGGGCCAGGCCCAGCAGGAGCGGCACCCACGTGGACCGCTCGATCCGCTCGACCACCCCGTACCGGACCAGCGCCGACCCGAGCAGGAACAGCCCGGCGACCAGCAACGGCCCGCCCATGCCCAAGGCCAGGGCGCCCGGGATGAGAACGGCGGCGAGCCCGGCCACGACCCACCGCGGCAGCCGGCTCGTGGGCAGCAGGACCAGCAGGCCGACGACGGCGTACACGGCCAGGATCTCGCCCGGCCACAGCAGCCGGTGCAGGAGCCCGATCACCAGCAGCGCCCCCAACCGGCGCAGCAGCACCAGCCACGGACGGCCGCCGCGGCTCCCGGCGGCATCGAGCAGCAGCGAGAACCCGATGCCGAACAGCACCGAGAAGATCGGCACCCCGAGCCACGGGTCCCACTCGCCTAAAGGCTGCACCGCCACGGCGCTGTCACCGCCGGCGATCAACTGGATGTTGGCGAGCAGGATCTCGCAGAGGGTGAACCCGCGCAGCACGTCGAGCGCGATGATGCGCGGCCGGGCGGGCGCGTCTTCCGTCAGGGGGACCACTTCGTGTGCCATGGGGCCTCATCCTGATGATCAGCCCCGGGGACGGCCCCGGCCGAAAGCAGGGTTCACGCCATCCCCGCTCGTCCTTTCGGCCGGTTCACCGGGTGACGGGCGCCGGGCGGGGAAATCTGGGGGTTTCCTCCCCATGCCCCCGCGGATCCGGCCTCTCGATACTGGCCGCGTGAGCGAGCAGTGGTGGCGGGCGGCCCTGACCCCGGCCGAGCAGGCCGGAGAAGTCCCGTCGTGGGTGGCCAGGGTGCGGACGACGCGCGAGTGCGAGTCCCCCGCCGAGGATCTCACCGCTGTGGTCCGGCCGCTCGCGGAGCAGGCGGGGGACGACCTGATTCGGCTCATCCCCGGAGGACGCGACGGCGAAGAACTAGACGTGGCTGCGATCCGAGCAGGATTCGTCGGTCAGGTCGCGCGCACGTTGGCCGGTCTGGCCGCACGGGTGCTGGTGTTCGAGCTGAACGTCACGCGGGTGCGCGGACGCCTGTCCGGGGACTCGCCCGCCGACCGGTTCCGCGGGTTCGTCGCGGACACGCGGCGGAACCTGCCGGCGCTGCTGCGGGAGTATCCGGTCCTGGGCAGGGTGCTGGGGCAGGCGTGCGAGCACGCGGTGGACGCCGGGGCGGAGCTGCTGAGCAGGTTCGCCGCCGACCGGGCGGAGCTGGGCGAGCTGCTGGGCGCGGCCCCGGGGAAGCTGGTGGGGTTCGCCGCCGTGGGTGACCCGCACCTGCGTGGCCGTACGGTCTCCGTCCTGGCGTTCGCGGACGGCGCGAAGGTGGTCTACCGGCCCCGGCCGGTCCAGGCGCACCTGCACTTCAACGCGGTGGTGGACTGGCTCAACGAGCGGGTGCCAGGACTCGGGCTCGGCACCGTACGGGCGCTCGCCAAGGAGGGGTACGGCTGGGCGGAGTTCGTCGAACCGGCACCCTGTACGCGGCAGGAGCAGGTCAGCCGGTTCTACCGCCGGCAGGGCGCGCTGCTGGCCCTCCTCAACGTGCTGAACGGCACCGACATCCACCACGAGAACCTGATCGCCCGCGCCGACCAGCCGCTCATCGTGGATCTGGAGACCTTGCTGCATCCCGGCGGCCTGGCGGGACCCCCGGTCGCGGACCCGGCGATGGAGGTGCTCCGCGACTCGGTGCGGCGGACGGCGCTGCTGCCCCAGTTCGTGGTGGGTGACCGGGGCGCGCTGGACGTCTCCGGGTTGGGCGGCGACAAGGAGGAGATCGCGCCCTTCTCCGCCGTCGCCTGGGAGGACGCGGGCACGGACACGATGCGCCTGGTGCGCCGGAGCCGCCGCTTCGCCGGCGCGGCCAACCGGCCCGTGCTGGCCGGCGCCGACGCCGATCCCCACGCGTACGCGCAGAGCCTGGTCCAGGGCTTCCAGAGCGCCTACCGCGCCATCGCCGCGGGCCGTGATGAGCTGCTCGGGACGCTGCGGCGCTTCGCGCGCGACCAGGTCCGCGTGGTGGTGCGGCAGAGCCGGGTCTACGCCGAGCTGCTCGACGAGTCGACGCACCCGGACGTGATGCGCCGGGCGCGGGCCAGGGACGAGGTGTTCCACCTGCTGGCCACCATGTCGGACGGCGATCCGGTGCTGACGGCCGCGGTGCCGTACGAGGTCTCGGCGCTCTGGGCCGGTGACATCCCCCTGTTCCGCACCCGGGGCGACTCGCTGGAGTTGTTCGGCCGCGACGAGGGCCGGCCGGTGATCTCCCTGGCGGAGAGCGGGCTGGACGCCGTGGCCAGGAAGGTCGCCGCGATGGGGCCCGCCGACCTGGCGGACCAGGAATGGATCATCAGGGCGTCCCTGGCCGCGCGCGTCACGGGTGAGCACCATCCGGCGCCCGTCGCCGCCCCGTCGCCGCCCGCGCCCGCGCCTCCCCATCCGGAGCTGCTGCTGGCCGCCGCCCGCGACATCGCCGAACAGCTCTGCGCCGACCTGCACAGCGACGGCAGGCGGGTCAACTGGCTCGGCCTGGAGCCCGTCGGCCGGGGCCGCTGGGAGATCATGCCGCTGGGCGGAGGGCTGGCGACCGGGTACACCGGGGTCGCCCTGTTCCTCGCCCAGGCGAGCCACGCCACCGGAGTCACGAAATATCGGGACGTGGCGGTGAAGGCGGTCGCCGGGCTCCCCCAACTGCTGCACACCCTGGCCGCGCACCCTGACCTGGCCGTGGCGGTGGGGCTCGGCGGGTTCAGCGGCCTGGGCGGCATCGCCTACGCGCTCACCCGGCTGTCGGCCCTGCTGGACGACCCCGGGCTCACGACCTGCCTGTCGCAGACCCTGGACCTCGTGGACACCGGCCTCACCGGCCGGGCTCCGCTCGACGTGCACGACGGACTGGCCGGATGCCTGGCCGCCCTGCTCACCGTGCACCGGGCGACCGGGCTGGCGCGGGCCAGGACGTCGGCCGACCGCTGCGCCGAGGTGCTCGCCGCCCGGTCGACGGAAGAAGGGCTGCCCGCCGGGTTCGCCTTCGGGAGCTCCGGTGTCGGCTGGGCGCTGTGCCGCGCCGGTCACGACGATCTCGGCCTGCGGCTGCTCGCCGAAGGCAGGGCCGGAGCGCGTGGCCTGTCATGGTGCCGGGGCGTGCCCGGCGCCCTGCTCGCCTACGCCGACGCCGGGCAGGAAGGCGGGCACGACGTCCTGGCCGGGATCGGCGACGCCCGCCCGCAGGTCACCCACGACCTGTGCCACGGCGAGCTGGGCCGGATCGAGCTCCTGACCACCCTGGCCGGCCGGGGCGACCCGAGAGCCAGGGTCCTCATGAACCGTCATGCCGGCTTCCTGCTCGCCTCGCTGGACAGGTTCGGCCCCCGGTGCGGCACACCCGACCAGGTCGCCACGCCGGGCCTGCTGGCCGGCCTGGCCGGCATCGGCCACGGCCTGCTGCGCCTCGCCGACCCCGGCCGGATCCCGGCCCTGCTGCTCCTCCGCTAGTCATCCATCCATCACCCTCAAGGAGAACCATGACCGACCACTCGTGGGACGACGGTCACCCCGCAGACACGATCGTGATCAGGACCTCCGCGATCACCACGGCCAGCCGCCCGTGGATCCTGGCCGGTCTGGTCGCGGACGCCCCGGCCGAGCCGCCGCCCGCCCTGGTGGGGGTGCCGGGCTGCGGGCACGCCCCGCTGATCATCACCAGTTGCACCTGGGCAGCGTGACCCGCTGCCGTGGAAGCCTAGGTCGACGCCATGCGGTTCCGGTCGCCCCTGCTCATCGGCCGCGAACAGGAGAGCGCGCTGCTCGGGCCGCTGGTGCGGGCCGCGGGGCAGGGGCGCGGCGGAGCCGTCTTCCTCATCGGGGACGCCGGGATCGGCAAGTCCAGACTGGTGGCCGACTGCACCTACCAGGCGATGGACGACGGCATGGTGGTGCTGCGCGGCAGAGGAAGCGGCTCCAGCCGGGGCGTCTCCTGCAAGCCGCTGAAGGAGGCCCTGTTCTCCTTCGCCAGGACCCACGGGCCGCCCGACGACCCCGCACTCGCCCCGTACCTGCCCGCCCTGACCACCCTGCTCCCGGAGTGGCGCACCACGCCGGGGACGACGGAGCACCTCGAATCGCTGATCGTGCTGTCCGAGGCCGTGCTCCGCCTGCTGATCGCGATCGGCAGGGAAAGCGGCTGCGTGCTGGTCCTGGAGGACCTGCACGACGCCGACACCGAGACCCTGGCCGTGGTGGAGTATCTCGCCGACAACCTGCGCGGCTTCCCCGTCCTGCTGCTGGCCGATCTCCGCGGGCACAGCAGCCCGGCCCGCAGGCTCGCCGACGACTGCGCCCGCCGGCGGGCCGCCACCCTGGTCGAGCTCGGGCCGCTGACCGGCGACCACCTCGGCGACCTGGCCGCCGCCTGCCTCGACAGCACGCCGGCCGACCTGCCGCCCGGCCTCCTGCGCCACCTGGAGCGCACCTCGGACGGCAATCCCTTCGTCATCGAGGAACTGCTCAGCGCGATGGCGGGCACCGGCGTCCTGCTGCTGGAGGACGGCCGGTGGCGGCTCACCAGCGACCCGGCCAAGCAGGTGCCCGACACGCTGGTCGAGAGCATCGCGGTACGCGCCGAGCAGATCGGTCCGGACGGGCTGGAGATCCTCCGCGCCGCGGCGATCTTCGGGCGGCGCTTCCCCGTCCTGCCGCTGCGGGAGATCGCCGGCCTGTCCGACCGGGACATGCTGGCCTTCCTGCGCGCCGGGGTGGCCGCCCAGTTGATCACGCCCGACGAGTCCGCGACCGACTGGTACGCCTTCCGCCACGCGCTCACCGCCGAAGCGTTGATCGTCGGCCTGATCCCCACCGAGCGCGCCATGATCGCCCACCGGGCGGTGGCGGCCGTCACCCGGCTGGAGCCCGGCCTGCCCGGCGAGTGGACCCAGGTGGTGGCCTCGCTCCATCTGGCGGCCGGCGAGCAGAACGAGGCGGGCCGCCTGCTGGCCGACGCAGGGCTGCGGCTGCTGGAGAGCGGGGCTGCGGGTTCGGCGATCAGCCTGCTGGAGAACGCCTATGCGCTGCTGCGTACCGACTGCCCGAAGCTCCGGGCGAAGGTCCTGGCGTCGCTGCTGTACGCACTGTCCGAGGGCGGCCAGGCAGAACGGGCCTTCGCCCTGGCCGACGAGCTGCCCGAGGTGGACGGCCCGGTGACCCCGGCGGGCGACCGGATCGCCCTGCGCCTCCGGCTGGCCTGGATCGCCGCGGAGACCGGGCGGCTCGCGGAGGGCCTGGCCCATGTGTCGGCGGCGCGGGAGCTGTTGTCGATCCACCACGACCAGGCGCACTCCACCGCCCTGGACGTGGTCGAGGCCCAGCTGCTCATGCGCGACAGCGGCAGGGAGCCGGAGAAGCTGGCGCGGCGGGCGGCGGAGACGGCCGAGCGCCTGCCCCTGCCCGAGGTGGCCTGCCAGGCGTGGGAGCTGCTGTCCTTCCTGGTCCGGCCGCGTGGCCTGACCGAGGCCGACGCGTGCCTGGGCAAGGTGGCCGCCATCGCCGAGGAGCACGGGCTGGTGCTGTGGAAGATCCGGGCGCTGGTGCGGCTGGCCGTCAACGGGAGCCTGCGCGACGGCGGCACCTCCCGTCTGGAGCAGGCGTTACGCCAAGCCGTGGCGGCCGGCGCGGTCACCTCGGTGCACACCGCCCAGGCGACGCTGGCGATGCTGCTCGCGCTGCGCGGTGACTACCCCGAGGCCGAGGCCCTGGCCGCGTCCTGCGCCGAGACCGGCATCCGGCTCGGCCACGCCGACTACACCCAGTACGTGCTGCTCACCCGTGCCACGGCCGCCGCCCACCGGGGCAGGCGCAAGGAGATGGACCGGGCGCTGGCCGAGTTCCGGCGGTGGGGAGGCGAGGAGGGCGAGTACGTGGCCCTCTCGCACGGCCTGTGCCAGGCGGTCTGCGCCCTGCTGGAGGAGGATCGGGAACGTGCCGTGCGACACCTGGACCGGGCCAGGGCATGGGAGCGGGCGCATCCGGGCGTCTACTCGCTGACCGGCCGGTTCGGACTGGCCGTGCTGCTCGACGCGCTCGCCGGCCGTACGCGAGGAGAGGACGAGCGCGGGAGCGCGGCCGCCACGCTGCTGTGGAACCGGCACTTCCTGCTGCTGGCCGAGGCGGTGGCGCTGGGCCGGTCCGGGCGGGGGGCCGAGGCGCGAGCCGTCGTCGAGCGGGCCCGTGAGGCGGCCAGGCCGTACGCGATGGCGGCCAACCTGGGCCTGCGGCTGGTCGCCGAGGCGGCGCTGGCCGACGGCTGGGGCGACGCGCCCGCCTGGCTGCGTACGGCGGAGGAGTACTTCCACCGGGCCGGCGTCTCCGCGGTCACCGGCGCCTGCCGCACCCTGCTGCGCCGGACCGGGGCCGGCGTGACCCACCGCCGCAACGGCCACGAGCGCATCCCGGAGTCCCTGCGGCGCCTCGGGGTGACGGTGCGGGAGTACGAGGTCTTCGTCCTCCTGGCGGAACGGCGGGGCAACGTGGATCTCGCCAAACGGCTGTTCATCTCGCCGCGGACCGCCGAGAAGCACGTGGCCAGTCTGCTCCTCAAGACGGGCCGCCCCGACCGCACCGCCCTGTGTGACCTGGCCGCCGAGCTGTCCCTCTGAAGTTTCTGGGGGCGTTCACCCCACCCGGACGCTGAGATATCGGGTAGCGGCCCCCCATGTCGCCTCACCCGCCCGGCGGCACAGTGGCCAGCGTGATGGAGTTCCGACTGCTCGGCGCCGTGGAGGCGTTCCACGACGGGCGACGCATCGGGCTGGGGCCGCGCAAGCAGCGCCTGACCCTGGCCGTCCTGGCGCTGGAGGCGAACCGCCCGGTCCCGGTGGCCCGCCTGGTCGCGCTCAACTGGCCGGAGTCGCCCCCTCGCACCGCCGAGCACGCGATCCGCGTGGCGGTCTCCCGGCTGCGCTCGGCCTTCGGCGGCGTCCCCGAGGTGGAACTGCTCTCCCAGGGGCCGGCCTACGTGCTGCGTACCGACCCGCTGCACATCGACGTGCACCGCTTCCGCGACCTGCTGCGGCGGGCGCGCGCCGCCTCCGACGACCGGGCCGGGCTGGGCCTGCTGGAGGCGGCGCTGAGCCTGTGGCGCGGCCCTGTGCTGGCCGGGGCGGCCCCGCCCGAGGTGCAGGAACGCCTCGGCGAGGGCCTGGAGGAGGCCAGGCTCTCGGCCGTGGAGGACCGCGTCGACACCGAGCTGCGTCTGGGCCGCCATCGCGCCCTGCTGGAGGAGCTGACCGCGCTGACGCGCACGCATCCCTTCCGCGAGCGGCTGACCTGCCAGCTCATGACGGCCCTGTACCGCGGCGGGCAGACCCATGCGGCTCTGGAGGTGGCGCGCAGGGCACGGCGACGCCTGGCGGACGAGCTGGGCATCGACCCGTGTCCGGAGTTCCGTGACCTGGAGATGCTCATCCTCCGCAACGAGCCGGCCCCGCCCGACAGGCCGCCCGACAGGCCGGCGCCCGCGCAGCTCCCCCCTGCCGTCCTCCCCTTCACCGGCCGCTCCGCCGAGCTGCGCCTGCTGGACGAGCTGGCGGAGGAGCTCCCGCCACCGGGGGCCGTCGCCATCGTCGGTCCGCCCGGGATCGGCAAGACCGCCCTGGCGGTGCACTGGGCGCACCGGGTCCGCGACCGCTTCCCTGACGGGCAGCTCTACATCGACCTGCACGCGTACGGATCCCGCGGCGCGCTCCCCCGCCTGCTGCGTTCCCTCGGGGCCGACGACACGTCCATGACGACGGACGAGGCCGCGGCGCTCTATCGCACCCTGCTGGCCGACCGGCGGATGCTGGTCGTGCTCGACAACGCCGTCACCTCCGAGCAGGTCAGGCCGCTCCTGCCCGGCGCCGGCGGCAGCCTCACCCTGGCCACCAGCCGGCGGCGGCTGAGCGGGCTGATCGCCCTGGACGGCGCCCGGCCGCTGCGCCTGCGGCCGCTGGACCCCGGCGAGGCCCACGACCTGCTGGCGCGGCTGCTCGGCCAGGAGCGGATGCGCGCCGAGGCCGCGGTCGCCGCCCGGCTGGCCGAGCTCTGCGACCACCTGCCCGCCGCGCTGCGCCTGGCGGCCGCCGACCTCGCCGCGGGACGGGCCATCGCCGACGTCGTGGCCGGCCTCGAAGGGCGGGACGACCTCGTACCGCACGCCGCCCCACCGGTCAGGCCGCCGGAGCGGCGCAAGCTCGGCCTGGCCGGGGTGCACTGTAACCGGACTATGAGGCGACTCTGAAGCCCCGGGACGACGATGCCCGCATGACGGGTACGCCGACCACCCAGACGTTCCGGATCGCCCACGCGTCACGCGGAGCGGGTGTGGACTCCTCGCGGCTCGCGCTGCCGTGCGCGATCACCCGCGAGTGGGCGTGGGGCTCGTCCAGAGGTGCCCGCGTCAGGGTCTGCCTGATCGACAGCGGCGTCGACACGGCGCATCCGGGTCTGGGCGGGCCGGTCACCGCGCTCACCGTCGCCGACAGGCCGGACGACGACGGCAGGCGCTACCGGATCGTCCCGGACGAGTCCGGGGACCAGGCCGGTCACGGCACCGCCTGCGCGGGCGTGATCCGCGCCATGGCCCCGGACTGCGAGCTCACCAGCGTTCGGGTGCTCGGCAGCGGCCTGCGGGGCAGCGGCGAGGCGCTGCTGAGCGCGCTGGAGTGGGCCGTCGAGGACGGCTTCCACCTGGTCAACCTGAGCCTGTCCACCCGTCGTACCGAGCACAAGGAAGCCCTGCACGACCTGGTCGACCGGGCCTACTTCGCCGGGGTCACCATCGTCGCGTCCGCGCACAACCGGCCGGTGCGCAGCTATCCGTGGAACTTCACCAGCGTCATCTCGGTGGGCTCGCACAGCATGGCGGAGAGCGAGTACGTCGAGGTCAACCCCGACCCCCCCGTCGAGTTCTTCGCCCGCGGCGTGGCGGTGGAGGTCCCGCAGCCGGGCGGCGGCAGGTCGCGCCTGTCCGGCAACAGCTTCGCCACCCCGCACGTCACCGGCATGTGCGCCCGCGTCCTGGGGCGCCATCCCGGCCTGCCCACCGGCCAGCTCAAGTACGTGCTGGCCGCGATCGCCGACAACCGGATCTGAGGAGACGACATGGGTCTGGAGACACCCGACTCCCTGACCGCCTCGCTGGGGCGGGTGCTGCTGCCCCGTGCGCACACCGAGCTGATGAGGTCGACGGTACGGCTGGCCCGGCTGACCTTCTCGGCCGGCGCCGCCTCGGTCTTCCTCCATGACGAGCAGCGCGACCGGCTCGTCTTCGAGGCCTCGTCGGGTGAGGGCGAGGACCGCCTGGTGGGCCAGGCCATCCCCGCCGGGCGCGGGCTCGCGGGCTGGGTCTTCCAGACGGGGGAGACCGTGGTGTGCGACGTCCGCGACGACCCCCGCTTCGACCGGGACTTCGCCCGCAGCACCGGGTACGTGCCCGACACGCTGATGGCCGCGCCCCTGGAGCTGGACGAGCGGGTCATCGGCGTGATGCAGGTGCTCGATCCCGCGCTCGGCCGCTTCGGCGAGCTGGCCGCGATCGACCTGCTCACCGAGCTGGCCAACCAGTTGGCGATCACGCTCGCGCTGGTGCTGGTCACGCGCAGGCAGGAGGTCACCTCGCTGCACCGGCTGGAGCACGCGCTCCACCGCGCCGAGGCCCCCAGCGCCGCCGTGGACGAGCTGCTCGACGCGCTCGGCAAGTTCGTGCTCACCAGCTCGGGCCGTACCTAGAGAGGACACCGACCATGTCGTTCGACGCCCTGACCGCCTTGCTGGAGGCGGGCCATCCCCTGGAGTTCCTCACCGACGCGCAGCGCGCCGTCTTCGCCGGCCTGTCCGAGTCCGAGGTGGAACTCCTGAACTCGATCAAGGCCAGGCTGGAGGAGGCCGACGACGACGACGTGGAAGGCCACGAGCTCAAGGTGTTGTGATGTGCCCGAACTGCCGTGCCGAGACCACCCCGCTGGACCGCTTCTGCCGCTCCTGCGGTGCCGGCCTGAACGCCCTTCCCGAACTGCGCAGCCGCAAGAGCGTGGCGGTGCTCTTCATCGACCTGGTCGGCTCGACCGTACTGGCGGAAGGGCTGGATCCGGAGCCGCTGCGAGCCCTGATGGACCGGTACTACCGGGTCTGCACCGAGGCGATCGGCGCGCACGGCGGTGTCATCGAGAAGTTCATCGGCGACGCCGTCATGGCGGTCTTCGGGATGCCGGTGGCGCATGAGGACGACGCCGCGCGGGCGGTGCGGGCGGCCCTGGAGGTCACCGCGGGGGTCCGCGAGCTGGGCGGCGGGCTGGAGGTGCACTCGGGGGTCTTCTCCGGCGAGGTGATCGCCACCGCGCTGCCCACCGGTGACCTGCGGGTCGTGGGCGACGCGGTCAACACGGCCGCCCGGCTGCAGTCGGCCGCCGGCGCCGGGCAGATCCTCGTCGGCAAGAGCGTGGCGCAGGCCGTACGGGATCTCATGGACCTGCGCCCGGTGCCGCCGCTGATGCTGAAGGGCAAGTCCAGGCCGGTGCCCGCGTGGCTGGTCACCGGGGCGAAGGCGACGGTCGAGCGTGATCGGGTGCCCTTCGTCGGCAGGGCCCGCGAGCTCGCCGAGCTCGCGGAGGTCTTCCGCGCTGTGCTGCGCGACCGTGAGTGCCGCGTCGTCACCGTGCTCGGCGTGCCGGGGCTGGGCAAGACCCGGCTGGTACGCGAGTTCCTGTCGTCGTTGCCCAGGGACGAGGCGCGGGTCCTGGTGGGCCACTGCCAGTCGTACGGGAAGGGCATCACCTACCAGCCGGTCGCCGAGCTGTTCCGGGGCCTGCCCGCCGGCGCGGAGCTGGACAGGCGTCTGGCCGTCGACAGCGGCGTGGAGGAGATCGCCTGGGTGGTGCGCCGCCGGCTGGCGGAGCTGGCCGAGGCGCGGCCGCTGATCGTGGTCTGCGAGGACCTGCACTGGGCCGAGCCCACCCTGCTGGACCTCCTGGAGGGGCTGGCGGCCGGCTTGACGGGGCTGCCGGTGCTGCTGATCTGCGTGGCCCGGCCGGAACTCCTGGAGACGCGACCGGGCTGGACCTCCGCGACCACGATCGAGCTGGGCCCGCTGTCCGCCGATCAGCTCGACCTGTTCCTCGCCCACCTCGACGCGGAGGTGCGGGCCCATTCCGTGACCGACGCGCTGGAGCGGGTGGCCGAGACCAGCGGCGGCAACCCGCTGTTCGCCGAGCTCATGATGGACATGCTGGCCGCCGGGGACCAGGACGCCATCCCGCCCACGGTGCAGGCGCTGCTGACCGCCAGGATCGACCGCCTGCCCACCGGCGAGCGCCGGGTGCTGGCCCGTGCCTCCGTCTTCGGCCGCCGCTTCAGCCCCGCAGCCGTGGCCGTGCTGCACGACCCGCCGGAAGAGGTGCCTGACGCACTCCGGCAGGCGTGCCGCCGCCGCCTGGTGGAGCGGGCGGACCGCGACTACCGCTTCGCCCAGGCGCTCACCCGCGAGGTGGTCTACGCGATGACCCCCAAGGCCGAACGCCGGGACTGGCACCTGCGCGTCGCCGACCGGCTCGACGACGTCCACGACGTCGCCTACCACCTCGAAGCCGCCTGCCTGCTGGCCAGGGAGGTCAGCCCGGACGACCCCGGCAACCTCCCGCTGGCCGGGCGGGCGTCCGCGCGGCTGGCCGAGGCGGGCACCCAGGCGCTGGCGCGCAAGGACCTCTCCGCCGCGGTCAACCTGCTCGAACGCGCTCTGCGACTGACGCCGTCGCACCGGCTGCTGGTGATCCGCCTGTGTGACGCGTACGTGCTGCTCGGCCGGCGCGAGGACGCCGCCGCGCTCCTGGACCGGAGCGCGGCCGCCTTCGCCGACGCGCGGGGGCCGGCCGTCGAGCGGCAGCTGCTCGCCCTGCGGGACGGCACCGCGGGCCCCTTCACCGGCCAGGAGCCGGACGAGGGCGACCATCTCGGGTGGTGCCGCATGCGGCAGCTGAGCGCGCTGACCTCGCTCGCCTCCGGCCGGATCGGCGCGGCCGAGGAAGCCATGCGCGCGGCCGTCGGGCACGCCCGTGCGCTGGGCGACGCCTACGAGGAGAAACGGCTGCTCATCGCCAGCTGCGAGCTCGCCCAGTGGTCACCCGCCCACCTCGACGAAGGGCTGGCCCTCTGCGCCGACCTTGCCGGCCGTTTCGCCGCCGATCGGTCGCTCCTGGTCATGGTGCTGTTCACCCGGGCCCGGCTGCTCGCACTCGGCGGCGCGTTCGACGCCGCCCGCGCCCTGCTCGACCAGGCGGGGGAGCACGCCCGTGATCTCGGCCTGCACCTGGCCGGGACCGCGGTGATCCAGACCAGGGCACTGGTCGCCTCGCTGGAAGGCGACCACGCCGCCGCGGCCGCGCTCTACGACGAGGCCGCCAGGACGATCGGCCTCGCGGCGCCCGCCCGCGCCCTGCGGGTGTACGCCGCTCGCGAGCGGTACCACGCCGGGATGCCCCTGACGGAGCTGCCCGCCGGAGGGCTGGAGTTCCGGGCCGAGCTCCTCGCCACCTGCCTGCGCGCCCGCGCGGGCAGCCGCGCGGACGCCGAGGCCGCGCTGGGCATGCTCGACCGTACCGACGACCCGTGCCTGCGCGGCGACGCCCTGGCCGAGCTCGCCCACGTCCACGGCCGGGGGCCCGAGCCCGCTTCCGGACGGGAGCTCGCTCTCGGACGGGAGCTGGCGGAGCGGGCGGTCCGGCTCTACCAGGCGCGCGGCGCCACCGTCCTGGCCGATCGGGTGCGGGCCTGGTTGGGGCGTTGACCTCCCGGCCGTTGGAGTGGCAGCTCGACGATCCGGCCCGGATGCTCGACCTGGGGTCCCCCGTACCGAGGGACCCGGGGACGCCTGCCGTGCCGTGTCCGGTCTTCCTGACCCCGGGGCGCGACCCGGAGACCGACGCGCTGCGGGCAGGTCTGCGACGGCTGGGCATCCCCTCCTTGCGGGCCGGCCTGGGCACCGCCGTCCAGGTGACGGCCGACGGGCCGCGGTTCGACGGGGTGACCCCGACCGTCGTGTGGGTCAGGCGCCTCTCCCCGCGGTCCGCGCCCGCCCACCCGGTGGCGGCGGTCCGGCGCTATCGCGAGGACGCCTGGCGTGCCTTGCTGAGCCAGCTCGACGTCCTGGGCGCCCCCGTGCTCGGCCTCGGTCCCGGCCTGCCGCGCCAGCTGGCCGCCGCCCGGCGGCTCGGGATCAGGACGCCGGAGACGGTGATCACCACCCGGCCGGGGGCCGACGCCGCGCTGCTGCGCTCGCCCCGGGTGGTGGCCAAGGCGCTGGACAGCCACGCCGTCGAGGCCGCCCCCGGCCTGCTCGCCAACGCCTTCGCCCAGGTGCTCCCCCGTGAGGACGCGCTGCGCCTGCCCCGCCAGGCTCCCTTGGTGCTCCAGGAGTACGTGCCGCATGAGGAGGAGTTGCGCGTCTACTACCTGCTGGGCCGGATCCACGGCTTCCGGGTGGTCAAGGATTCGCCCCAGGCGCTCTGGCTCGGCCCGGAGGGCGTGCGCGTGACGTCCCGCCGGGTGCCGGGGGAGGTCATGGCCGCCGTCCAGCGGCTGGCCGAGGTCCTCGGGCTCGGGTACGCCGCATTCGATTTCCTGGTGAGCGGAGGCGAGCCTGTCTTCCTGGAGGCCAACGCCACGGGAGACTGGCGGTGGTTCGAGCGCGGGGCGGGCACCCGGACGATCACCCGGGCCGCGCTCAGGATGCTGGCCGGCCCGGTGCCCTTCCTGGCCGCTATGAGCGGATTGTGAACCGGCTCTGAAGACCCCGTCCGACAGTACTCCTGTGCGACTGACCGAACCCCGAACCGGGCGCTGGGCGCAGTACGGCGTCAAGCCGCGAACGTCCCTGTACGCCGAGCTCGAAACCCTCGCCAGGCAGGCGCTGGCGGACGGCACGGCGAGCGACTTCTTCTTCATGCACAAGGCTCCGGGCCTGCGCATCCGCTTCCAGGGGTCCATCGAGCCCGGCGCCGTGCTGTCCGGCTGGCAGGAAGCGAACCTGATCGAGCGGTGGCGGCCCGGCGTCTACGAGCCGGAGAGCTACCTCTTCGGCGGGGACGCCTCGATGCGCCGGGTGCACCGCGTCTTCACCGCCGACTCGCTGGCCTGGCTGGGCTACCACCGGCTGCCCGCGCCCGGTCCCGCCTGGGCGATGTCCCTGCTGTTGATCCAGTCGCTGCTGGCGACCTTGCGGGTGGTGGGCTGGGAGGACCTCGACGTCTGGGACCGGGTGCGCAGGCACGGACGCGCGCTCCCCGGCGCCGCCGCCGATCCGCGCATCGACGCCCTGGCCGCCGCCCTGCGGGCGGCCTGGCCGTCCAGGGACAGGCTGGCCGCCAAGCTCTCGCCCGAGGCGGTCGAGCTGGCGGAGGAGTTCCACGCGCGGGTCACCGCCGAGGGTCCCCCGTGGTTCGAGGAGTACTTCGAATCCGGCCGGGCTGTCATCGGCCCCCGTGAGGTCGCCGCCTTCCTGATCATCTTCCACTGGAACCGGGCGCGTCTGCCCGCGGCGCGTCAGGCGCTGATCACCGAGGCCCTCCTGGTGCGTGGCACATGAGCGGGCGCCCCGATCGGACCGGCGACGAACGGCCGATGAACGCCCTGCTGCGGATGGCCGGCCTGCCCGTCAGCGCCTGGCTGGCCGGATCGGCGCCGGGCCTGTTCGCGCTGCTGCGCGAGCTGGAGGAGGCCGAGGAGACCTACCGCGAGCAGGCGGCCGCGCTGGCCGAGCGGCTCGGCGGGCTGGTGCCCTGGCTCGCCCTCGCGGACCGCCGCCTGGTGCTGTCGCTGCGGCGCCGCCTCCACCGGGGCGAACGCGTCGACCTCGGCCGGCTGGCCGCGTACGCCGACGTCGACGAGGTGGCCCGGTCCGCGGACCGGGTGCGGGCGCTGGAAGAGCCGGCGCGCCTGCGCGTCGAGACCGAGCACGAGCGGCTGCTGGCCCTGCCCCTGGACCTGGTCGGTCCCGTCCTCCCGGGCAATGACGTCGTCGCCGACATCCGCCGCAGGCTCGACGCGGGCGAGCCGTGGAGCTCCAAACGGCTGCGCAGAAGCAGCGAGTACCTGTGGCGGATGATCGCCAGGGGCTCGGTCAAGACCACCCCGCGGGCCTGGCTCGGTCACGTCGCGCTGCTCCGGCTCGACACGCGGGCCGAGGTGGAGTCGCATGCCGTGGCCGGCCTGTCCGTGGACGACCGGATCGCGTCCGAGTGGACGCAGAACGTGCACGCCCACCGGGCCGGCCTGGCCCTGGCCGGACACCTGGACCCGGACCACCGGATCTCGCTCCCCCCGCTCCACCGGCTGGAGGACGGCAGGCTCACCGTCTGGGCCGTCGACCCGTCCTCACCCACCCCCCGCACGGTGGTCAGCAACGTGCGCCTGGCGCTCGGGCTGGACGAGATAGTCCGGCGGCTGGGCTCCCGCACCCGCACCGTGGCGGAGCTGTCCGGCGTGTCGCCGGACCTCCTCACCAAGCTCGTCCGCCGCGGGGTGCTGGAGGCCTCGGCTCCGCTGAAGCGGCAGCGCCGGCCATGGCGGACGGCCGTGGACCGGGACACCCCCGTCGAGTCCGGGTTCGTCGACGTCTACCGGCGCACGGGCGGAGCGCTCTCCGCCGACCTGGGCGCCCTGCGGCACGCCTACGAGCAGTGCCGCCGCATCTCCGCGCTGATCAGGGCCGACCAGCCGCCCGCCGAGCCCGCCTTCGCCGCCCGCGTGGGCGCACAGCCCCGGCCCGTCCTGGAGGTCTTCGCCGAGGAGGCCACGGCGCGGCTCGGCGAGGACGAACCGGCGCCGCGCAAGGCGAGCAGGTTCGGCTGGCCGCCGGCCCGGCAGGCGGACTCCGGCTACGCCCGGCTGCTCGCCCTGATCGCCTCCGCCGAAGGCCCGGTGACCATCACCGCCGAGACGCTCGACCGCCTCGGCGCGCCGCCGGCCCCGCTCGACTGGCCGGCGGACCTTCTCCTGCGGCCGACGGCGTCGGGCGACTGGGTGCTGGACAACTCCGGCCCGGCCGGGGTGCTGGACGCGCGCTTCGTCGAGGCGCTGCGCTGGCTGCACGGCGACGTTCCCGCGGCCGACGAGCACCGGGCGTTCCTCACCGAGCTGGACCGGGTCACCGGAGTCCCCTCGGTGGAGCTGCTGGTGCCGCCGCTGGCCGAGCGGGCCGCCAACGCGGTGCGCCGCCCCCGGTTCACCAGGCTGTGGACGGGAGACCCGCACGCCGGCTACTACGGCGCCTCCTGGGACGCGGACGGCTTTCTCCCGCTGAGCGAACTCACCGTTCACCGCGCCGACGACGGGCGCGTCGTGATCTCCCACGAGGGCCGTCCGCTGCGCGTCCTCCAGCACGCGACCAGGACCCCGCTGGTGCCGTGGAACGTGCTGACCGCCCTGCTGTGCGCCGACTCCCCGCAGCGCGGCGCGTACTCCCTCCGGCTGGGTCACTCGCTCAGTGCCCATCCCGGGCGGACGTTCGTCCCCCGCATCACGGTGGCCGGCTGCCTGGTGGTCTCCGTCGCCCAGTGGGCGGTCGACGCCGACCGCCTGCCCCTCGGGGACGGCGGAGACCTCGCCGAGCTGCGCGCGCTCGGCAGGCTGCGCGCCGAACTCGGACTCCCCCGCTGGATCTTCGTCTCCGGACCGTACGGCGGGCGGCCGCTCGCCTGCGACCTGGAGAGCGTGCGCGCCCCGCGGGTGCTGGAGCGGGCCCGCAAGAGGCTGGGCGACGGCCCGCGGACGCTCACCTTCGCCGAGATGCTGCCCGCACCCGGCGAGTTCCCCCTCAGGGCCGCGGCCGACCAGGTGGCCGCCGAAATCCTCCTCCGCCTGCCGTTCGGGCTCCCTCCCCAGGAGCCGGCTGCCCGTACGGCCCGAGAAACGGTTCCCGCGCCCTAGCGGAACCGGCCGACCCACGAAAGGAACGCACATGTCCGAGAACCCCAAGAATACCGAGAACACTGAGAACACCGCTCCCGAGCCCAGCCAGGACGAGGTCGAGGAACTCATCGAGGACCTCGAGGTCCACGGCGGCATCATCCAGCCGGGCATCACCGACGACTGCACCAACGACACCTGCGCCTGCACGATCACCTGCTAGGAGACGCCGGAAGGAAGATCGTCATGCCTGAGGATCTCCTCCCTCCCGGCCCGGGCGAGGACGAGGCCGAAGAGCTCATCGAGGAGCTCGAGGTCCACGCCATCCCGATCGCGCAGGACTCGGTCGAGGCGGCCCACGGCCTCACCGGCTGCCGCACCGCCGGCTGCGTCCCGTAGCCGGAACCCCACAGAGGCGACGGCGGCGCACTCACCGTGCGCCGCCGTCGCCCTCGGCGGAAGGCGACACATGACCCACGTAAGCGCACGACTTTCCACCCAGGCCTGCGCCGAACGGCTGCTCCGGGATCTCCCGGCAGCCGCCCCCGACGGCGGCGCCGCGATCCTCGCGGCCGCGCTCCCCAGGCCGTACGCCACCTTGGCGCTGACCTCCTGGCTGCGCGGCCTGAGGCGGCCTCCCCGAGGTTCAGGCCTCTTCGGGGGCGGTGAGGCGGAGCGCCTGCTGATGCTGCGCCTCACCGCGACCTCCTGGCCACGGCTCGCCGGGCCGCTGGCCGAGCACCGAGCCGAGCTCGTGGCCCGGACCGCCGCCGCTGCCTGGCGCGGCCGGCAGGTCGACTGGATCGACTACGACCTCATCTCCGGACCCGCGGGGGTGTTGATCGCCATGGCCGCCGACCCCGGCATCGACGCCGCGGGGCGGGCGCCGCTCACCGCCCACCTGATGCGGCTCTGTGCCGAACCGGACCTGTCCGGGCTCCGGCTGGGGCCGTATCCGGCGGACCGGCGCCGCACCTGGAACATCGGCCGGATCAACCTGGGCGTGGCCCACGGGCTTCCGGGGATCCTGGCCGCGCTGATCGCCGCCGCCGGGGCCGACGGGCTGACCGACGAGCTGGCCGAGATGCTGCGCCGCCTCACCGGCCGGATGGTCGCCGAGTCCTACGCCGACGACCGCGGCGTCGTCTCCTGGCCGACCGCCGCCGGCGCCACCCGTTCGCGACACCCCTTGCAAGCCTGGTGCTACGGATGTCCCGGCAACGCCTGGGTGCTGTGGGAGGCGGCACGGGTCCTGGGCGACACCGAGCTCGCCGCGTTCGCGCTGGAGGCGGCCGCGTCCTTCGTGGCGGCCTACGACGACGACCTCGACCTGCGCAACCTGGCCGTCTGCCACGGGGCGGCCGGGCTCCTGCTCATCTTCGACGCGTTCGCGCGCTTCACCCCGCTGCCCGGCGCCTCGGCGCTCGCCGCGCACCTGAAGGACCACCTCCTGGACCGGCCGGACGAGATCGCCGCCCTGGACTGGACCCTGCCGAACGGGGCCGCCGGCGTGCTGGCCGCCCTGCTGACCGTCGAAGGGGGGGACCGGCGCTGGCTCATCGCACTGGGCCTCAGATGACCGACCGGGCCGTACCGGCGGTGATCAGGGTCCTGCCCAGGGTCTCCGCAGGACTGACCGTGACCCTGCTGGCCGTCCTGCTGCTGCAGGCGCTGCTGAGCGTCGCGTTCATCCTGTCCACCGGCGCCGTCGTGAGCGCCCTGGCCGAGCGGGCGGACACCGTGGGGGTGCACCTGTCCGTCCTCATGGCCGTGTTCGTGGCCCGCCTGGCGATCGTCCCCGTCGCCAACGCCGTCGCCAACGGGCTGGCCCGCCGCGTCACCGCGATGATCAACCAGACCACCCTGGAGGGCGCGCTGCGGCCGGTCGGCATCGGCCATCTCATCGACCCGGCGGTGGCCGACCGCATCCTGCTCGCGCAGGGCGTGACGACGGGGCATCCGCCCGGCGCCGCGGTGACCTCGCTCGCCGGCCTGCTCTCCAGCCGGCTGAGCGGCCTGGCCGCGGCGATCACGCTGGCCACCGTCGAATGGTGGCTGCCGCTGCCCCTGGCGGCCGTGTGGATGCTGCTGTCCCGATGGCGGCTGCGCGACGTGCGGCGGGCGGTGTCGGCCGTCGCCGAGACCGCGCCCGCGCTGAGGCACGCCGGGTACGCGAGGAACCTGGCGATCGGCGACGCCGCCGCCAAGGAGATCCGGGTCTTCGGCCTCCAGGACTGGCTGCTCGGCCGCTTCACCCGCGACTGGCACGTGGGAATGGCCGCGCTGCACAGTTCCTCGGGCGTCCTGGTCAAGGTGACGAGCCTGCTCCTGCTCGCGGCGGCCCACACGTCCGTCTTCCTCTACCTGGCCTTCGCGGTCGCCGGCGGCCGGCTCGGCGTGGCGTCGCTCGTCATCGCGCTGCAGGCCATCACCGGCATGGCCATGCTGGGATACCTCGGGGACGTGCAGTGGATCCTGGCCAACGCGAGCGCCGCCGTACCACCGGCACTCGCGGTCGGCGCGCTGGGCGTGGAGACCGCGCACGAGCGGGCCGCCTCCCTACCTGACACGGCCCTGCCCGCCCAGGGCATCCGTCTCGAAGGGGTGTCCTTCAGCTATCCGGACCGCCCTGTCCTGCGGGACCTGGACCTGGAGATCCCGGCAGGCTCCTCGCTCGCCGTCGTCGGCGTCAACGGCGCAGGGAAGAGCACCATCATCAACCTGCTCTCCCGCCTGTACGAACCGGACACCGGACGCATCACCGTCGACGGCACGGACCTGCGTGACCTCGACGCCCCCGCCTGGCGGCGCCGGCTGGCCATCGTCTTCCAGGACTTCCTCCGTTACGAACTCCCGCTGCGTGACAACGTCGGGTTCGGCAGGGTGGACGCGGGCCGCTCGGACCAGGAGCTGGCGCGGGTGGCCGGGATCGCCGGCCTCGACGACGTCGTGCCCACGCTCGCCTCCGGCTGGGACACGCCGCTCAGCCGGAGGTTCGAAGGCGGCACCGACCTGTCGGGCGGCCAGTGGCAACGCGTCGCGCTGGCCCGCGCCCTCCTGGCCGTCGAGCACGGCGCCCGCGTGCTCGTCCTCGACGAACCCACCGCCAACCTCGACGTGCGCGCGGAGGCCGCGCTCTACGAGCGCTTCCTGGACCTCACCCGGGGGCTCACCACGATCCTGGTCTCGCACCGCTTCGCCACCGTACGGCTCGCGGACCGGATCTGCGTCATCGACGGCGGCCGGGTGGCCGAGCAGGGCTCGCACGAGGAGCTCATGGCGCTCGGCGGCCGGTACGCCCACATGTTCACCCTGCAGAGCGCGCCGTTCCGGGAGACCCACCATGTCTGACCAGAAGCAGGTGACCCCTCGGACAGTGGCGCGCAGCGCCGCCCTGCTGATCAGCACGGCCTTCCGCGCCGACCCGCGGCACGCCCTGCTCGTGCTCTGCTCGGCCCCCGTGGGCGGCGCGGTCACCGCGGTGACCGCGATCGGCCTGCAGCGGATGGTCGACTCCGCCGTCTCCGGCGACCTGCCCGGGATGGCGGTCGCGGCCGCCATGCTGGCGGGCGCGCTGGTCGTCTCGTACTTCACCGTGACCCTGGTCGCCGACGTGCGCAACCGGCTGCAGCAGCGCGTCGGGCTGGTCCTCGACCAGCGCATCATGACCCTGTGCGGCAACCTGCCGCACCTGGATCACCACGAGAACCCCGCCTACCAGGACCGGCTCGACCTGCTGCGCGACCACCGCGCCGGGCTGGGCGCCTCCTTCGGCGTCCTGGTGGGAAACCTGCGCGCCCTCGTCACCTTCGGCTGCACGGTCGTGCTGCTGGCCGGCGTCCGCCCCGAGCTCCTCTTCCTGGTGGTGCTGGCCTTCCCGACCGTGCTCGCGGTGCGCCGGGGGGAACGCGCCACCGCCCGCGCCGAGGAGGAGACGACGGCCGCCGCCCGGCTCAGGCGCAGCCTGTTCACGCTGGTCTGCTCCCCGCTGTCGGCCAAGGAACTCCGCGTCTACGGCCTGCAGCGCGAGCTGGCCGATCGGCACCGCGACCTGCAGGAGCAGGTGGACGGTCCGCGACGGCGGGCCGAGACGCGCACCGCCCTGTGGACCTGCGCCGGCTGGACGGTCTTCGGCCTGGGCTTCGCCGGGGCCCTCTACCTCGTGGTGGCCGCCGTGCTGCGGGGTGAGGCGACCGCCGGCGACGTCATGCTCACGCTCGCACTCGGCGGACAGCTGACCGGCAACGTCTCCGCCATGATCGACCTGCTCTCGTTCCTCCAGCAGGCGGTCCGCTCGGTCGGGTACTACCTCTGGCTGGACGATCACGCCAAGGCCGCCGCCGGGACGCGCCCCGGCTCGGTCGTCCCGCCCGCGCCGGGCGAGGACCTCGTGCTGGAACACCTCAGCTTCCGTTATCCGGGGGTCGCCCGGCCGATCCTCGACGACCTGTCGCTGCGCCTGCCCGCCGGCAGCACGGTGGCCGTCGTGGGGGAGAACGGCGCGGGCAAGACCACCCTGGTCAAGCTGCTCTGCCGGATGTATCAACCGACCGGCGGCCGCATCACCTACGGCGGCAGGGACGTCACCGGCTATGACGTCCAGGCCTGGCGCAGCCGTACCACCGCCTGCTTCCAGGACTACCTGCGGCCGGAGTTCCTGCTGCACGAGTCGGTCGGCCTGGGCGACCTGTCCCGGCTCGACGACCTGGACGCGGTCGGGGGCGCCCTGGACCGGGCCGGCGCCTCGGCCATCCCCGGCCTGCTGCCCCAAGGACTGAGCACCCAGCTCGGATCCACCTTCCCCAGCGGCACCGACCTGTCCGGCGGCCAGTGGCAGAAGGTGGCCATGGCCAGGGCCGGCATGCGCCCGGCCCCGCTGCTGCGGGTGCTGGACGAGCCGGCGGCCAACCTGGACCCCGCGGCGGAGCACGAGATCTTCACCCGTTTCCGGTCGGCCGCGGCGCGGGCGGGCGAGGGCACGATCACCGTCTTCGTCTCCCACCGGTTCGCCACCGTCCGCGACGCCGACCTCATCATCGTCCTGGACGGCAGCAGGATCCGGGAGGCGGGCAGCCACGCGGAGCTGATGGCCGCGGGAGACCTCTACGCCACGCTCTACGAGCTGCACGCCAAGGGCTACCAGGAATCGCCCGCCACGCGCAGGACACGCCGCTGAGCGAGGAAGAGCCGGCGGACCGCGTCTCGGACCGTCTCGTCCCGCACGCGTACGACGAACTCCTCCGGAGTGTCGCCGCACAGGCGGCGCAGCTCGGGGGACTCCTCCAGCAGGCTCCGGATCAGCTCCGGCTGAGCGACCAGGCGACGGGGCCGCCCGCGCCCGTCCGTCAGGCACCCGTGCCGCCCCACGTAGGCGAAGCACCACGGTAATCGGGCCCCCGACTCCAGCGTCACCGGGTGCCGATCGGCGGGCAGGCGGCGGCGCCGGTAGTTGGGCTCGGTCAGGTCCAGCGCCGCCAGCGCGCGATCGTCCAGCCAGAGCACGAAGAGCCGGGAGACCTCCCCCGGCACCGCCACCGGCGCCGCCGGCACGTACCCCCACCGGCTCACATGGGCCGAGACCCCCGGCACGACGCCCACCACGTCCGCCCGCGTCATGGGGACGACCGGCCGGATCGCGTGGCCGGCGAACTTGCGCCACAGCTGGCCCGGCGCGGCGTTCGACCCCACCGCCACCACCGGGTGCCGCCCGGCCATGGCCTCCCCTGATTCCGCCAAGGGCAGGTACGCGCCGTCCACCAGCACCCCGGACGCGTCAGGGACGCGCCCGGGGTAGGTGAGCGGACTGGCCATGGGATCGTCGCGGAAGAGATCCATCACGGCCATCATGCGCTGATCACCCCATCAGGACGAACGAGAAATCCCGAGTCCTCCGGCGGTTCAGCGGGGTGTCCATCTTGACCCGGCGAGCGACCTCGGCCCGGCTGATGCCGAGGCCATGGGCGATCAGCCGCTCGGGTCGTACGGGCACGGGATCCTCGAAGACGACCGTGATCTTCACAGGCCACGGATCGTCGGGCACCGGAGGCGCGTGGAGCTCCCAGCGCCCGTCCCAGTCGAGCGCGAACCCATGGCGCCGATCGAGCAGGACCTCGGCGGCGAGCACGGCCGAGTTGGCCGTGTAACCGTCGAGCAGACGGGCGGGAAGTGAGCGGACAGGGACACGATCGTGGACGGTGAGCTTGCTGGTCCGTCCACAGGAAACACAGTCGGCCAGGAGCCAGACGTCGAGCAGCTTGCCGTTGGCGTTGACGCGGAACCTGCCGTCACCGACGGTGGCATGACCCGAAGGGCAGTCCACGCACCGGAGAACGAGCAGAGGCAGGCGGGTGCGCCGCACTACCCAGGGCAGCACGATATGAGGATGTGAAGACATGATCTCTCTGAAGACCTGACGGAGAGCACGGAAAACAGAGCCGGCGGCGTCGCCGGCGACCGATGCGCGGGGAAGGTGTCAGGTCTAGAGAGCAGGCGGCGTCATGCGCGCGAAGTCCTCACATGGGGGTTGGTCAGCTGAGGCGGGCCCGCAGCAGGCAGAACTCGTTGCCTTCGGGATCCTCCAGGACGTGCCAGGGCTCCTCGCCGGACTGGCCGACGTCGGCCGGGCGCGCCCCGAGCTTCAGCAGGCGGTCGAGCTCGGCGTCCTGATCGCGGTCGGTGGCGTTGACGTCGAAGTGCATCCGCAGCCTGCCCACCTTGGGCTCGGTCGTGGGGCTGAAGATCAGCGTCGGCTGCAGCCCGCCGAACCCTTCCTCCGGCCCGATCTCGATCGCGCCGTGGTCGTCGGGATCCAGCACGACGAAGCCCAGCACCTCGCACCAGAACGCCGCCAGCCGCTGAGGGTCCTGGCAGGGGATGATCAGTTCAGAGATGCGACAAGCCATGGATCGGCACACTACCTGGCCCCCGCCGCACGCGGCCAACACATAAACGCCCGGTCGCCGCGGGCACCAGTCGATCAGTTGACGCAGAACTCGTTGCCCTCAGGGTCCTGCATGACCAGCCAGAAGCCTTCCTCGTGGTCGATCCGCCGGGAGACCGATCCGCCCACGGCCCGCAGCCGGTTCGCGACCTCTTCGATACGTGCCCGGCGCTCCGCGTCCGGCAGGCCGCTCCCGACCTTCACATCGAGATGGACCCGGTTCTTGGTGGTCTTCGGTTCCGGCACGCGCAGGAAGAAGATGTCCGGGCGGTTGCCCTGTTCGTCGACCAGGGTGCGCCCGGCGTTGCGCTCCTCTTCGGGGATCCCGTTGGCATCCGCCCATTCCTCCCAGGTGGCGAAGCCGTCCGGCGGGCCATGCGGGAAGTCGTAACGTGCGAGCCGGTCCGGGTCGGCACAGTCGAACACGATATGGATGTCGGGAATGTGGATGTCGGGAATCAGGCGTCCGACCGTAGTCCGGACGATGAACGACCGCCATCCACGCCGAGCGCCCTCACTGCCCGAAGGAGAACCGGAGCTGAGCATTGATGAGGAAATTGAGCCGATAGCGCAGACGACCGACCACAGCCTGTTCCGGATTCTCCCCAGGCGTCAGCAGGGTCCAGCGCAATGAGCACCCGCCATTCCCGGCCGGCCGAATGTCGAACCGGATCTCGTCATCGGGCCATTCCGGCCACAGCGACGACCAGACCACGAGTTCCGGCTCCACCGCCCGCAGAATGCGCGGCTTGACCTCGTCGGGTCTCAACTCCAGCCACGGCCGCCCACCAGGTCGCCAAGGGTCCGTCAGGCTCTCCCACACGATGCGAGGGGGCGGCGGCTGCTTACGCTCACGCGAACCCAGTTCGATCACTTCCGCAGTCTAAAATGCGGCCATCGCATGATCGTCAACAGCTCGGGGCGGGGGAGCACATGCTTTTACGGGCATGCAGTCGGGTGTTGATGGGGATCGGGCTGACGATCCTCGTTCCCAGCATCCTCATGCACTGGGCGACACAGAATGAGTGGATGCGCGCACGGGTGGTCGAGCCGTCGGCAGCGGACGCGTCCTTCCTGACACCGCTCGTGCTCTCATGGATCGGCATCAGCCTGGGAATCGCATGGGTGCTGGCCGCCATCACCTGCTACCTCATCCCGAAATCCCTGGCCTCTCTGCAGCGTCCACAGGGCCGTCGACGCGGCTCGGGCGCGGTCGTCTGAAACTCGAATCCGGCTCACCCGAACACCATGCGGTGGCCGCGCGCGGTGTCCATGTACTCACGTACGCGATGGATCAGCCCGTCCCGCACCTCGAAGATGAGGCAGTAGTCGTTGACGTAGGAGTTCCCGTTCGCCAGGGTCGCGCTCATCGTCTCCTCCACGACCACGCGGTCCCCTTCGGCATAGACGCCGCGGAAGGAGACGGAGACATCCCGGGTGAAGAGCCGGGGAAAGTCGTCGGCGATGAAGCGGGCGATCGCATTCCTGCCGACCATGTGGCTCGGCACGTCCAGCGCGACAGCGGTCGCGTTCCCGGCCGGAGCCAGCCATTCGGCATCCTCGGTGAAGCAGGCCGCGATCTTCTCAAGATCCCGTTCGGCGAAGGCCCGCCAAGCGTTCAGCACGATCTCCCGGCTGTCCTGTGTCATCCCGCAGAGAGTAGGAGAGGCGGGGTCGGCGGACTGGCGGAAATCAGACGTCATCACCCCAGGGGAGGACCGGGAGAAGTGCACCGGTTGTGCTCGCGGCCTTTTCGCTGCTCTGAGGTGTTACTCCAGCCCCGCTATTCTTCACCCGACGCTCACCTGACGGCGGCGGTACCTGCATTTCAGCGCTTCCACGGAAATCACCGCCATCAAGCATCCGAGGAGCATGTAGGTGATCGTCTCTATCCAGCGGGCTGCCGGGCCCCAGCCTGCGGTGACGAACCCGTCTGGGCTGCCGGTCAAGATCTCGGCTACTCGGGGGAGGGCGATGAAGAGACCCATGACGAGGCCGGACCAGTTCGCCCACGCGCCCAGCCGGTCCATCCCCCGTTCATTGGCCGCGCGCATGCGGACGCTTGATGATCTGCGATTTTCATGGTGCTCCACGATCACCAGCTTGGCATGCCCGCACTGCCAGAGGAAGGACTGCTTCGCGTGGTCCACCGGCTGTGACCTACTCCCGCGCCTGGATCATCAAGGCGGTGAACCTGCGTATTATCCGCGTGCACGACCTGAGACATTTCCTTGCTCAAGAGCTCGGGCGCGCACCGGGGAAATGCGATCAGGATGGTCAACGGGCTGTTCGAGTAAGCCTGTTGCACGACAAACGCCCCGAAGCGTTATCGCTTCGGGGCGTTTCGTTGGTGGGGCTACCAGGACTTGAACCTGGGACCTCTTCCTTATCAGGGAAGCGCTCTAACCGTCTGAGCTATAGCCCCGCGCACCGAAACCGTATCGCATCCGCCGCGCGGAGGCGAACCGGTTGTCTCGGCTGAGGAAAGCTTACCGCCTCCCGCACGCTGCTCGCGCCGCCGGAGAACACAGGCGGCGCGAGCGGCGGGGGGCCGGTTACTCGGCCTCGCTGAAGGTCACCTCGACGCCGCCCACAAGGTCGCTGGAGACGTTGTAGATGACCGCGCCGAGGGTGGCGAGGGCGGTGATGAGAACGACGTTCACGGCGCCGATGAGAGCCGTGTAGCCCAGGATGCGCACCGGCTCGAACCAGGAGGCGATGTCGATCTGCAGCGACCCCTCCCCCTGCTCGCCCTGGCTCAACTGGTTGACCAGGTCGACGATCGAGTCGAACACGCCCAGGGCCGACAGCACCCCGTACAGGACGGCGACCGCGACGAAAAGCACCACGAAGCAGACCAGGGACACCACGAAGCTGAACTTCATGGCCGACCACGGCTCGATGCGGCGCAGCACCAGGTGGGCCTTGCGGGGCAGGCGGGCGCCTCCGCCGCTCGACGACTTCTTCTTCTTGCCGGGCAGTTCGATGGCCGGGGGAGCCTCGGTCGCGAGCGACGGGCGCACGCGCGCGGTGTCGTTGCCGTCGCGCTCCGGCGGGGCCGGAGCCCGCGGGGGAGCCGACGGGGCCGGGCCCGCGGCAGGCGGCCGCGGTTTCTGCCCGTCCGGCTGAAGCGCCGGCTTCGTCGGGTTGCCTTCCTCCTCCTGTGCCTGACGAGGCTCCCTGTCAGGGGCCTTGCCAGGCTGCTGCTGGCCGTTGTCCCGAGCCGCCTGGGTCCTGGCGGCGCCACCCTGGGCGCTCATCTATTACTCTCCTCCCCCGTCTGCTTCACTCTCCACCGAAGTCTCCATCGACTCGGCGTTCCGGGCGAGGGCCACCACGCTGTCACCTTCGGCGAGGTTCATCAATCGGACTCCCATGGTCTGCCGGCCGGACTGCTTGATTTCGCCGGCGCTCGTCCGGATCACCCCGCCTGCGGACGTGATCGCGAAGACCTCGTCCTCCGGGTTGACCATGACGGCTCCGACCAGCTTGCCACGAGAACTCACGATTTTTGCAGTGAGCACGCCCTTTCCGCCACGTCCTTGGACTGGATACTGCTCGACGGGTGTCCGTTTTGCGTACCCAGCCTTCGTGGCGATAAGCACGTCTTGACCGTCCGAGATCCGGTTCATGGCCAGGAGTTCGTCACCGTCGAGGAACCGCATGCCGATGACGCCGCTGGTGGCGCGGCCCATCGGGCGCAGTGCCTCGTCGGACGCGGTGAACCTGATCGACTGCGCGCCCCTGGAGACGAGCAGCAGGTCGTCCTCCTCGGAGATCAGGCGGGCGCCGATGACCTCGTCGTCCTCGCGCAGGTTGATCGCGATCAGACCGCCGGACCTGGGGGAGTCGTACTCCGACAGGCGGGTCTTCTTCACCAGGCCGCTCCGCGTGGCGAGCACGAGGTACGGGGCGACCTCGTAGTCACGCAGGTAGAGGACCTCCATGACCGTCTCGTCGGGCTGCATGGCCAGGAGGTTGGCCAGGTGCATGCCCCGGGCGTCGCGCCCCGCGTCGGGGAGCTCGTACGCCTTGACCCGGTAGACGCGGCCCTTGTTGGTGAAGAACAGCAGCCAGTGGTGGGTCGTGGTGACGAAGAAGTGGTCGACGATGTCGTCCTGGCGCAGCTGCGCGCCGCGCACGCCCTTGCCGCCGCGCTTCTGGGCGCGGTAGAGGTCGGTCTTGGTGCGCTTGGCGTAGCCGCCGCGGGTGATCGTGACGACGATGTCTTCCTCGGCGATGAGGTCCTCGATGGACATGTCGCCGTCGTGCGCGATGATCTCGGTACGGCGCTCGTCGCCGTACCGCGCGACGACCTCGCCCAGCTCCTCGCCGACGATCTCGCGCTGCCGGGCCTCGCTGGCCAGGATCGCGTTGTACTCGGCGATCTGCTCCATCAGGTGGGCGAACTCGTCCTGGATCGCCTGGCGCTCCAGGGCGGCGAGCTTGCGCAGCTGCATGTCGAGGATGGCCTGCGCCTGGACCTCGTCGATCTCCAGCAGCGACATCAGGCCCTGCTGGGCATGAGAGGCGGACTCCGACGCCCGGATCAGCGCGATGACCTCGTCGAGCCGGTCCAGGGCCTTCAGCAGCGCGCGCAGGATGTGGGCGCGCTCCTCCGCCTTGCGCAGCAGATAGCGCGTACGGCGGACGATGACCTCGATCTGGTGGGCCACGTAGTGCCGGATGAACTGGTCGAGCCGGAGCGTGCGCGGCACGCCGTCGACCAGCGCCAGCATGTTGGCGCCGAAGGTGTCCTGCAGCTGGGTGTGCTTGTAGAGGTTGTTGAGCACGACCTTGGCGACGGCGTCGCGCTTGAGCACGATCACCAGCCGCTGCCCGACCCGGGAGGAGCTCTCGTCGCGGACGTCGGCGATGCCGGTCAGCCTGCCCTCGCGGACCAGCTCGGCGATCTTGAGGGCGAGGTTGTCGGGGTTGACCTGGTAGGGCAGCTCGGTGACGACCAGCGCCTGGCGGCCCTTGCCGTCCTCCTCGACCTCGACCACGGCCCGCATGGTGATCGAGCCGCGTCCCGTACGGTAGGCGTCCTCGATGCCGCGGCGGCCGACGATCAGCGCGCGGGTCGGGAAGTCGGGCCCCTTGACCAGCTTGATCGAGGCTTCGAGCAGTTCATCGTCGTCGGCCTCGGGGTTCTCCAGGCACCATTTGACCGCGGCGGCCACCTCGCGCAGGTTGTGCGGCGGGATGTTGGTGGCCATGCCGACCGCGATGCCGCCCGAACCGTTGACCAGCAGCTGCGGGAACCGCGCGGGGAGGACGTCCGGCTCCTGCGACTTGCCGTCGTAGTTGGGCCGGAAGTCGACGGTCTCCTTGTCGATGTCGCGCAGCATCTCCATGGCGATGGGCGCGAGCTTGCACTCGGTGTAGCGCATCGCCGCCGCCGGGTCGTTGCCCGGCGAGCCGAAGTTGCCCTGCCCGTCGACCAGCGGGTAGCGCAGCGACCAGTGCTGCGCGAGGCGGACGAGCGCGTCGTAGATCGAGGTGTCGCCGTGCGGGTGGTAGGTGCCCATCACGTCGCCCACGATGCGGGCGCACTTGAAGTAGCCGCGGTCGGGCCGGTAGCCGCCGTCGTACATCGCGTACAGCACCCGGCGGTGCACCGGCTTGAGCCCGTCGCGCACATCCGGCAGCGCCCTGGACACGATGACGGACATCGCGTAGTCCATGTAGCTGCGCTGCATCTCGGACTGGATGTCCACCGGTTCGATGCGGTCAGCCGGGGGAGTGGTGTTCACTTCCGTCACTGGTTGTGGTCCTTTTTCGTGATGCGGCCAGGCCGCTCAGACGTCGAGGAAGCGGACGTCGCGCGCGTTGCGGATGATGAAGTCGCGGCGCGCTTCCACGTCCTCACCCATGAGCACGCTGAACAGGTCGTCGGCCTGGGCGGCGTCGTCGAGCGTGACCAGGCGCAGCAGCCGGGTCTCGGGGTTCATCGTGGTCTCCCAGAGCTGGGCGGCGTTCATCTCGCCGAGCCCCTTGAACCGCTGGACGTTGTCACGCGGGCGCGGGTCGGGCTTGCCGGCCTCGATGCCCGCCTGGATGACGGCGTCGCGCTCGGCGTCGGAGTAGGCGTAGGAGGCGTCCTCGCCCTTCCGGTCCCACTTGATCTTGTAGAGGGGCGGGCAGGACAGGTAGACGTGGCCGGCCTCGATGAGCGGCCGCATGAACCTGAACAGCAGCGTCAGCAGCAGGGTGTTGATGTGCTGGCCGTCGACGTCGGCGTCGGCCATCAGGATGACCTTGTGGTAGCGCAGCTTGGCGATGTCGAAGTCGTCGTGCACGCCGGTGCCGAGCGCGGTGATGAGCGCCTGGACCTCGTTGTTCTTGAGGACCTTGTCGATCCGCGCCTTCTCCACGTTGAGGATCTTGCCGCGGATGGGCAGGATCGCCTGGAAGCGCGAGTCGCGGCCGCCCTTGGCCGAGCCGCCGGCCGAGTCGCCCTCGACGATGAACAGCTCGCACTTCTCCGGGTTGTTCCACTGGCAGTCGGCCAGCTTGCCGGGCAGCCCGCTGCCGGACTCCAGCAGCGACTTGCGGCGGGTCAGGTCGCGCGCCTGGCGGGCGGCCATCCGGGCGCGTGAGGCCTGCAGGCACTTGTTGATGATGTCCTTGGCCTCGCCCGGGTTGCGCTCGAACCAGTCGCGCAGGTGGTCGTTGCAGGCCTTCTGGACGAACGACTTGGCCTCGGTGTTGCCCAGCTTGGTCTTGGTCTGGCCCTCGAACTGCGGGTCGGAGAGCTTGACCGAGATGATCGCGGTGAGCCCCTCGCGGACGTCCTCGCCGGAGAGGTTGTCGTCCTTGCCCTCCTTGAGGAACTTCTGCTCGCGCGCGTAGCGGTTGACGATGGACGTCAGCGCGGCGCGGAAGCCCTCCTCGTGGGTGCCGCCCTCGGCCGTGTTGATCATGTTGGCGAAGGTGTAAACAGACTCCGAGTAGGAGTTGTTCCACTGCATCGCGATCTCGACCGCTATGCCGTCGCCCTCGGTCTCGAAGGCGATGATCGACGCGTGGGCCGGCTCCTTCTTGGCGTTGAGGTGCTTGACGAAGTCGGACAGGCCGCCCTCGTAGTGGTATTCGGCCCGGTGCACCTCGCCGTTGATGTGGTCGGGGCGCTCGTCGGTGATCGTGATGGTCAGGCCCTTGTTGAGGAAGGCCGTCTCCTGGAAGCGGCGCGAGAGCGTCTCGTAGTTCCAGGTGGTGGTCTCGAAGACCTCGGGGTCTGGCCAGAACGTGACGCTGGTGCCGGTCTCGCCGGTCTCCTCGCCCTGGGCCAGCGGGGCGGTCGGCTTGGCGTGGTCGAAGAAGATGCGCCAGTAGTGGCCGTTCTGCTTGATCTCGACGTCCATGGCCGTGGACAGCGCGTTGACTACGGCCGAGCCGACGCCGTGCAGGCCGCCGGAGACGGCGTACGCCTGGCTGTCGAACTTGCCGCCGGCGTGCAGGGTGGTCAGCACGACCTCGACCGCGGAGCGCTTCTCGACCGGGTGTATGCCGGTCGGGATGCCGCGGCCGTTGTCGACGACGCGCACGCCGTTGTCGGCGAGCAGCGTGACTTCGATCCGGTCGGCGTAGCCGGCGAGGGCCTCGTCGACCGCGTTGTCGACGATCTCGTAGACGAGGTGGTGCAGGCCGCGCTCGCCGGTCGAGCCGATATACATACCCGGGCGCTTGCGTACGGCCTCAAGCCCCTCGAGTACGGTGATTGAGCTAGCGTCGTAGGACAACTGCGTAATCCTCCTGCCGCGGACACGCGGCGGGGGAGGCCTGAATGCGAAAAGCTGCCCCTGCCGTGCCCGTCACCGTCGTGAGTGCCCCGATGCGCGGTCACCCAGGGGAGTCGGCTTGCCTGCCGGGGTGACACGCAAGCGGACGTGTCCGGAATCCTCTTTCATTCTACCGGGTTCGGAGCCCGAAGGTGGCATTGAACGCGCCTGTGATGCTCTCTGGCTCGTTTTCCCCCCGGATCAGCATCCCCCCTCCCGATCGGGGGGTCAGCGCGTCTGGGGCCCCTCTCACCGCCAGGCAACCGCAGCGGCGCCTGCCGGAGGCCGATCGCCCGCCCCGGCCCGATATGACGGCCTTGGCCTGCGGCTGGACACGGCTACCCATAGGTGTCACCCGGACCGCGACTTCCGGTCACCCGCAAACCACCCGAAGGCCGCGGCGCGTTCATCGGGCCCCTGACCTTGACCTTCGTGACGGTGTTGTCGCCCAGCTCCTCGTTGAGCCGGCGTACGAGCGTGCGGGCGAGCAGCCTCACCTGGGTCGCCCAGGCCGTCGAGTCGGCCGCGACGAGCACCTCGCCGTCGGCGAACGACTCGGGCTTGGTGTGCGCGGCCAGGTCGGGGCCCACGATGTCGGCCCATCGGCCGAACACCCCGCCCACCGCCGCCGACTGCTCCCAGCCCCGGGCCGCCAGCAGGTCGGCGATGGCCCGGCCGAACAGCTGCGGGTCACCGCCCTCCCGGCGCGGGCCGGCCGCCCTGCGCCGGGGCTCGCTGCGGGGCAGCTGGCCGCGCTTGGCCGCGTCGGCCTTCGCCTGGGCGAGCTTCTCCCTGGCCAGG
This sequence comes from Nonomuraea sp. NPDC048826, assembly GCF_043198225.1. NCBI lineage: Bacteria > Bacillati > Actinomycetota > Actinomycetes > Streptosporangiales > Streptosporangiaceae > Nonomuraea > Nonomuraea sp. NPDC048826. The sequence continues at coordinate 220,643 of NZ_JBICUQ010000011.1, forward strand.
GCGGCGCCCCTGGCGTTGGCGTCATGGCCCGCGGAGTGATCGGGGGAGTGATCAGCGGACACGTCGTGCGCTCCCTTCGGCGACGTCGAACCTGGCTCCGGACAACTCGGGCGGCACGTCGTCGGCCACCGCCGCGGTGATGAGCACCTGCTCGGCGGGGGCGACGATCTCGGCGAGTCGGCGTCTGCGCTGCGCGTCGAGCTCGGCGAACACGTCGTCGAGGATCAGCACCGGATCGCCGCCGTCGGCGCGCAGCAGGTCGTAGGCGGCCAGCCGCAGCGCGAGCGCGAACGACCAGGACTCGCCGTGGCTCGCGTACCCCCGGGCGGGCAGCTCGCCGAGGCCGAGGATCAGGTCGTCGCGATGCGGGCCGACGAGCGTGACCCCGCGTTCGAGCTCTGCGGTACGGACCTCGACCAGCCGCTCCTTGAGCCGCTCTTCAAGGGTTTTCCCCAGGGCTGTGGATAACGTCTGCGTATCGGAAGATCCCCTCTCACCGGGGATTTCGCCCTCGACGTCGTCCCCACCTGTGGACAACGTGCTGCGATAGGCCAGCGTCGCGGGAGCGCTGGTGGGGGCCAGCGCCGCGTAGGCCCCCGCGACCAGCGGGCGCAGCGCCTCGATCAACTCCAGGCGGGCACGCAGCAACTCGGCGCCGTGGCGAGCCAGATGGGCGTCCCAGACCTCCAGAGTGCTCAGAGGGTCGCCGGCGCCCGCCGCCGCGAACCCGGCCTCACTCTCGGCCCTGCGGCCGCCTCTGGCCCCTCTGCGGGCCTGCGCGGCCGTACGCAGCAGCGCGCTCCGCTGCTTCAGCACCCGGTCGTAGTCGGCCCGTACGCCCGCGAACCGGGGCGCCCTGGACACCAGCAGATCGTCGAGGAAGCGGCGGCGCTCGGACGGGTCGCCCTTGACCATGGCGAGGTCCTCAGGGGCGAACAGGACCGTGCGCAGCAGCCCGATGACGTCGCGGGCCCGGGAGACGGGGGAGCGGTTGAGCCGGGCGCGGTTGGCCCGGCCGGGATTGATCTCCAGCTCCACGAGGGCGCGCCGGTCGTCCCTGTGGACGGCGCAGCGCACCACCGCCCGCGAGGCGCCGTGGCGGACCAGCGGGGCGTCGCTCGCCACCCGGTGGCTGGAGTGGGTCGCCACGTAGCCCAGCGCCTCGACGAGGTTGGTCTTGCCCTGGCCGTTGGGCCCCACGAAGGCCGTGACGCCCGGCTCCAGGCCGAGCTCCACGGACGCGTAGGACCGGAAGTCGGTCAGCGAGAGGTGGGCGACATGCACCCCACGAAGGTTAGTCCGCCACGCCGACACCTTCGGTCACCGGCGCACACCCTGTGGAAAACTCACCGGTCGCCGTCACGCGGCGGCGGTGACACGTCCGCGCCGGGAGCGTCGGCGCCCTTGGCCGTCGAGCCCTCGGTGGCGGTGATCGCGTGGCCGCCGAACTGGTTGCGCAGCGCGGCCACGACCTTCATCGCGGGGGAGTCGTCCTGGCGCGAGGCGAACCTGGCGAACAGCGCGGCGGTGATCACCGGCAGCGGGACCTCGTGGTCCACGGCCGCCTGCACCGTCCACCGGCCCTCCCCGGAGTCCTGTGCGTAACCGCGCAGGGCCTCCAGGTGCTCGTCGTCGTCGAGCGCCCGCACCAGGAGGTCGAGGAGCCAGGAGCGGATCACCGTGCCGGTGCGCCAGCTGCTGAAGCTGCCCCGTACGTCCTTGACGATGTCGGCGGCCTCGAGGAGCTCCCAGCCCTCGGCGAAGGCCTGCATCATGCCGTACTCGATGCCGTTGTGGACCATCTTGGCGAAGTGTCCGGCGCCCACGTCGCCGGCGTGCACGAAGCCGTCCTCGCCTTCGGGCTTGAGCGTCTCGAAGATCGGCATCAGCCGGTCGACGTGCTCCTTGTCGCCGCCGCACATGAGGGCGTAGCCGTTGTCCAGGCCCCAGACGCCGCCGCTCACGCCGCAGTCGACGAAGCCGACGCCCTTGCCGGCCAGCTCGGCGGCGTGCTTCTGGTCGTCCACATAGTGGGAGTTGCCGCCGTCGACGACCACGTCGCCCTCGGACAGCAGCTCGCCGAGGTCGTCGATCGTCTGCTGGGTGGGGGCGCCGGCCGGCACCATCACCCAGACCACGCGGGGCGCCTGCAGCCTCCCGACCAGCTCCTTCAGGCTCCCCACGGCGCTGATCGAGGGATCGCGGTCGAACCCGACCACGTCGTGACCGCCGCGGCGCAGCCGCTCGGCCATGTTGCCGCCCATCTTGCCGAGTCCAACCATGCCGATCTGCATGCTGCCCCTCTACCCCCTCGTCCGGCTTCCATCATCCCGGACCGATTATTCAGCTGGACAGGCGGATCGGCATGATCAGGTAACGGTAGTCGGGAGTGTCGCCTTTATCCACAGGCTTGCCGCCGGTGAGGATGGCGGGCTTGGTCGAGGTGGTCATCTGGAGCCGGGCCACGTCGGAGTCGATCGCGCCCAGCCCTTCGAGCAGGAACTGGTGGTTGAAGGCGATGTTCATCTCCTCGCCCTCGTACTCCACCGGCAGCGCCTCGACGGCCTGGGCCTCGTCGCCGCTGCCCGCCTCCAGCACGACCTCGCCGCTCCTGAAGGCCAGCCGCACGGGGGTGTTGCGCTCGGCGACCAGGGCCACACGCTTGACCGCCTCGACGAACGGGCCTGTGGACAGGTCGGCGCACGCGGAGAACTCGGTGGGCAGCAGCGAGCGGTACTTGGGGAACTCCGGGTCGAGCAGGCGCGTGGTGGTGCGGCGGCCGGCGCTGGAGAAGCCGATCATGCCCTCGCCCGTGCCGCCGGCGGAGCTGAGCGCGATCTCCACCTCGGCGCCGGTGGCGCCCAGCGCCTTGGCGGTGTCGGCGAGGTTCTTGCCGGGGATCATCGCGACGGCGGAGAAGTCGGGCTGGCCCGGCTGCCACTTCAGCTCACGCACGGCCAGGCGGTAGCGGTCGGTCGCGGCGAGGGTGACGGTCTCGCCCTCGATCTCCATGCGCACGCCGGTGAGCATCGGCAGCGTGTCGTCGCGCCCGGCGGCGACGGCCACCTGGCTGACGGCGGAGGCGAAGACGTCGCTGCCGACCCGGCCCGCCGCCGGCGGCATGGCCGGGAGCGTCGGGTAGTCCTCCACAGGCATGGTGAGGAGGGTGAACCGGGCGCTGCCGCACGTGACGACCGCCTTGGCGCCTTCCACCACGAAATCCACAGGCTGTGCGGGAAGCGCGCGGGTGATCTCGGCCAGCAGCTTGCCGGAGACCAGCACGACGCCGGCCTCACCGGTGTGGAGCTCCAGCGTCACCTCGGCCGAGACCTCGTAGTCGAAGCCCGACAGCTTCAGCTGTTGCTCCTCGGTGACCTCCAGGCGCATGCCTGCGAGTACGGGGACGGACGGCCGGGCCGGGAGGCTGCGTGCCGTCCATGCCACCGCCTCAGCGAGGACGTCTCGCTCGATTCGGAACATCACGGTGATCAGCCTCCTGCTTCGTCGTTGATTCCAAGTGTCTCGCCTCCCGCACGCGCGGACCGAGAGAACCCCTCTATGGGTCTTGAGTTTCTTCTTAAGAGATAAGTGAAGTCATCACACTAGGGGCGGTGGATACTGTGGACAACCCGCGAATCCCCAGCTCAGTGGCCCTGTTTTCATCCACCGAGGGTGTGGGTGACGCCTGGGGGAAACTTCGGCGGCTGGGGATGAAGCAGCTTCGCCCACAGGCCGTCCCCAGATCTTGGTGCCTTCGTCCACCGGTCATCCACCGGGTTTCCACCGGTTGTCCACGGGGTAAACGGCCCTTCCGCGACCCTCTCAGAGACTGTGCACAGGCCGTCCCCAAGTCATCCACGGGTAGTCCCCAGGTTCTCCTCAGGATGTCCCCACTGTTATCCCCAGGCTCTGTGCGGAAGATTTTCGGGCAAAGGGGGGCGTACGAAGGGGGCTCTGGCGCGTTTTCCCTGATCCACAGTGTTTTCCACAGGGTGTGCATGACGGTTAGGACCCGCGGGACGTCTGTTTGATCCGCATTGTCAGCTCGTTGACCTGGTTGTACATCGACCTGCGCTCCGCGATGAGTGAGCGGATCTTGCGTTCGGCGTGCATCACGGTCGTGTGGTCGCGGCCGCCGAACTGCTGCCCGATCTTCGGCAGTGACAGCTCCGTCAGCTCCCGCGCGAGGTACATCGCGATCTGCCGGGCGTTCACCAGCGCCCTGCTGCGGGAGCTGCCGCACAGGTCGTCGATGCTGATGCCGAAGTACTCCGACGTCTTCGCCATGATCGTGGCGATCGTGATCTCCGGCCCGGACTCCGAGGTGATCAGATCCTTGAGCACCACTTCGGCCAGCTGGAGATCCACCCCCTGCCGGTTGAGGCTGGCGAACGCGGTGACCCTGATCAGGGCCCCCTCCAGCTCGCGGATGTTGGTGGAGATCCGGCTGGCGATGTACTCCAGCACCTCGGGCGGCGCCGCCAGGCCCTCCTGTATGGCCTTCTTCCTGAGGATCGCGATCCGCGTCTCCAGCTCGGGCGGCTGCACGTCGGTGATCAGACCCCACTCGAACCGGTTGCGCAGCCGATCCTCCAGCGTGATCAGCTGCTTCGGCGCCCGGTCGCTGGAGATCACGATCTGCTTGTTGGCGTTGTGGAGCGTGTTGAAGGTGTGGAAGAACTCCTCCTGCGTCTGCTCCTTGCCCTCCAGGAACTGGATGTCGTCCACAAGCAGGATGTCGATCGCGCGATAGCGCCCGCGGAAACCGTCGGCCTTGTGGTCGCGGATGCTGTTGATGAAGTCGTTGGTGAACTCCTCGGAGCTCACATATCGCACCCGGGCGCCGTCATACAGGCTCTGTGCGTAATGCCCGATCGCATGAAGAAGGTGCGTTTTGCCCAGCCCCGAGTCGCCGTAAATGAACAGCGGGTTGTACGCCTTGGCGGGGGACTCGGCCACGGCCACCGCCGCGGCGTGCGCGAAGCGGTTGCTGGCCCCGATGACGAATGTCTCAAAGGTGTACTTCTGGTTGAGCCGGGCCGGCTCACTGGGCTTGCTGCTCTTGGCTTCCCACCGGTTCGGCGCCGGTTCCGGCGCCTTCTCCACAGGCGGTGTGTACGAAGGAGCCTGATCGAACGAGGCCTGGTCGAAAGAGAACGAAGGCTGTGGATATTCGGTGGATGACTGGCTCGGATCCGGCTGTGGAGAATAGAACTGCGGAGGCTCGGAAACCTGGAAATGCTGGGGCGTCGCGCCCTGTGTAAAACGTGGCTGGGGATCCTGCCCCTGGGGAAAACCGTTACCCCCAGGCTGGGGATGAAGGTCCGGCTTCGGCTGCTCGGGGGCCGTGGTGTCGATCATCACGGCCAGTCGCATGGCCCGGCCGAGCTCCTGGGAGAGCGCGTGGGCCACGAGCGGGCGCAGCTTGCCCTCGATGAGGTCCTTCAGGAAGTCGTTGGGGACGCCCAGCACGATCGTGTCGTCCGCGAGGGCGATGGGACGCACCATCCCGAGCCAGGTGCGCTGCTGGATGGGCACGTTCTCGTTGAGAAAGTTGCCCAGAGCCCTGGCCCACACCGCGCTTAGGTCGACATTGTTCATCGAGCGTCTCCCCCTCCTTCCTTTCGCGGCCCCCCGCGATCGTTATCCACAATCAGAGGGCCGGCGCGTCGCGGCCGGCCCCGCCGTCCACAGCGTCGCCCCCGGCCGGGACGCCCGCGGTCTCCACAGGAGATCCACAAGCTATGCACAGCCCTCTAGCGGGCCTGGGAGGGCCGACAGTATCTTTGTGCACAGCTGTGTTCAAGGCGTTGTCCACAGCCTAGTGGTACCTGAGTGCACAACATGTGGACGTGATCCTGCCGGTGGAAAAGTCGCCTGTGGATCCGTGGATGACGGTTCCGGTTTGACCTGGGGCGCTCCTGGCCCGTAACGTACGACGGTCGGCTTGTCACGCGTCGGCTATTTCGCGTGCCCTCGCCCTAAGACAGGCCAGCCATGTGTGTTCAGCGCCTCGTGCGCACCTTCAAGCCTGGAGCCCACTCGTGAGCAAGCGTACTTTCCAGCCGAACAACCGTCGCCGCGCGAAGACCCACGGCTTCCGGCTGCGGATGCGCACCCGGGCCGGTCGTGCCATCCTCGCCTCCCGCCGCCGTAAGGGCCGCGAGAAGCTGTCGGCCTGATCGCCCCGCGCCTGACCATCCGCCCGCCGGTGACCCACGCCGGCGGGCGATAGGCGTATTCCATGCTTTCCCGGCCATCCCGCATGAGGCGGGGCGACGACTTCCAGACGGCGATCAAGCGCGGCAAGCGCGCCGGTCGCCCCACTCTGGTGGTGCATCTCGCCGTTTCCGGGGAGGAGACGCCTTTGGTGGGGTTCGTCGTGAGCCGGGCCGTAGGGGGCGCGGTGGTGCGCAACAAGGTCAAACGGCGGCTCCGACACCTGGTGCGCGAGCGTCTCGACCGGCTTCCGAGAGGTAGCCTGCTTGTGGTACGCGCCAACCCCCCGGCAGCGTCAGCGCGATACGAGCACCTTGCCGCAGAGCTCGACTCCAGTCTGGACCGACTGCTCAAGCGGCACGAATCCGCGATGGATGGGCAGAGATGACGGAGCAGCCGCAAGGGACGCCGAGCCTCGCCGCTCGTGTGCTGATCGGCCCCATTCGGTTCTATCGGGCGTTCATCAGCCCGCTGCTCGGTCCGCGCTGCCGTTTCTACCCCTCGTGCAGCGCGTACGGGCTCGAGGCGATAGCCGTACACGGGGCACTGCGCGGCACATGGTTGACTGTCCGGCGCATCGGGCGGTGCCACCCATTCCATCCCGGAGGTATTGACCCGGTGCCCCCACGCCCGGTTCGGTCTCACGAATTGCAAGGGAGATAGCTCGGTGGAGCTGTCCTGGCTGAGCTGGCTCTATGAAGCCGTAGCCTTCGTCATCATCTGGATCCATACGGGATACAGCACGTTCCTGAATCCGGACAGCGGCCTGACGTGGGCACTGACCATCATCACGCTGACCGTGCTGATGCGGATCTGCATCTTCCCGCTCTTCCTCAAGCAGATGCGCTCGTCGAAGAAGATGCAGGAACTCGCGCCCAAGGTGGCGGAGATACGCAAGCGTTACAAGAACGACAAGCAGCGCATGAACCAAGAGGTCATGACGCTGTACCAGGGCGCGGGCGCCAACCCTCTCGGCGGCTGCCTCCCCGTCGTGGCGCAGTTCCCGATCTTCATCGGCATGTTCACCGTGCTGAACGCGATGGCCAGCGGCCAGCCGAAGTTCGGCATGTCGCAGGAACTGGTCGACAGCGCGGGCAAGGCCCACATCTTCGGCGCGCCGCTGCCGGCCTACTTCTTCATGCCCGAGCAGGACATGATCGCCCTGGACGCGGTCCCCCTGCAGACGCGGATCGTGCTCGGCATCTTCGTCGCCATCAGCTCGCTGACCACGTTCCTCACCGTCCGGCAGAGCGTCACCCGCTCCATGGCGCAGATGCCCGACAACCCCATGGCCCAGCAGCAGAAGATCCTCATGTGGATCTCGCCGCTGTTCGCGTTCTTCAGCCTGAACTTCCCGCTCGGCCTGATCCTCTACTGGGTGACCACCAACGTGTGGACCCTCGGCCAGCAGCACTGGTTCTACAGCCGGCACCCGATGCCGAAGTTCGACGCCAAGGGCAACGTCATCCCGGTCACGCCCAAGCCCAGCCTGACCCAGCGGCTGCGCAAGACGACTCCGGTGGAGGAAGAGGCCCCTGCGCCGCCGCCCCAGCCTAAGATCGTCAGGAACCAGCCCAGCCGCCAGAGCCGCAGCAAGCGCACCGGCAGCAAGAAGTCGTGAACACGAAGGAGAGGCCGGCCATGACCGAGGCCGAGCAGGAGAAGACTCCTGATCTCAACGCGCTCGAGCAAGAAGGCGAGATCGCGGCCGACTACGTCGAAGGGCTTCTCGACATCGCCGACATCGACGGCGACATCGACATGGACGTCGAAGGCGACCGCGCGCTGGTCTCCGTCGTCGGCATCAAGAGCACGGAGCTGGTCGGCCCCGACGGTGAGGTGCTGGAGGCGCTTCAGGAGCTCACCCGCCTGGCTGTCCACAGGCAGACGGGGGAGCGGTCGCGCCTCATGCTCGACGTGGCCGGCTACCGCGAGCGTCGCCGCGCGGAGCTCACCAAGCTCGGCACCGAAGTGGCCGACGAGGTCAAGGACCACGGCGAGGCCCGTGCCCTGGAGCCGATGACCCCCTTCGAGCGGAAGATCGTCCACGACGCGGTGGCGGCCGCCGGCCTGCGCAGCGAGTCGGAGGGCGAGGAGCCCAACCGCTACGTCGTGGTCATGCCCGCCTGACCGCGCCCCCAGGTTTTCCACAGTCTCCGGCCGCCGGCCCGCCTTCGGGCGCCGGCGGCCGTTCGCGTTGCCAGGGGCCCTTTCCGGGCTTTCGTACGTACAATCGAGCACAGCTTTATCCACAGGCTTGTCCACAGGTTGTCTCTTCCGCACTGTGGAAATCGGGGCGGCGGCGCGCTCTGAGATTCCGCTCACCCGGGGCCGATAGTCTTCCCGTACTGATCGCCCGCATAGCCTAGACACCGCCCGGATACCGCTTGGACACCGTCACCGTGAGAAAGGGTCACCCAGCAGTGAGCGACGAGCTGCCGCCTCCGCCGGACATCGCGCGGGACGTGTTCACCGGCGATGCCTGGGATCGAGCTCGGGAGTTCGCCGGCCTGCTCGCCGGCCCCGGCGTGGTCCGGGGGCTGCTCGGCCCGCGCGAGGTGCCCCGGATCTGGGACCGCCACCTGCTCAACTGCGCCGTCGTGGCCGAGGCCGTGCCGCAGGACGTGCGCCTGGTGGACATCGGCTCCGGTGCCGGTCTGCCGGGGCTGGTGCTGGCGATCGTCCGGCCGGATCTCACGGTTACCCTGCTGGAGCCGCTGCTCCGTCGTACCGTCTTCCTTGAGGAGTGCGTCGAGGCGCTCAAGCTGGACAACGTCGAGGTGCTGCGCGGCCGCGCCGAAGAGCTGCGGGGCAAGCGGGAGTTCGACGTCGCCAGCGCCCGCGCCGTGGCGCCGCTCGACCGGCTGCTCACCTGGGCGATGCCGCTGCTCCGCGAGGGCGGCGAGCTGATCGCCATGAAGGGGGAGCGGGCCGCGGAGGAACTCGCCGAGGCAGAGCCGCGACTCAAGGCCGTCGGCGCCCGTGCGGCCGAGCTTGTGACCGTGGGGCGCGGTAAGGTCGAGCCGCCTGCAACACTGGTGCGAGTCGTAGCGGGTCGCGCGCCTGAGCAGAAAAGGTCGCGACGAAGGAGGTGACGGCATGCCAGTCGCGCAAAGCGGCCTGGGCTGGCCCGACATGTCTCCGTCCGAGAATCGCTCGGGGGTTGGCTGGCCCGAAATGGGCGTGTCGCGACAGCGAATTCCCGTCACCGGAACGCCACGGGTTGAAAGGATGGCCATCGTGACCCAGACCCCCCTGAACCCAGGTGATTCGCCGTTGGTACGAGAGGCGCTCAACTCAGTGGTTTCACGTGAAACACCGGCTACGCAGTTGCCGGCCCAGGCGGACGACATCCTGAGCGGTGACGGTGACTCCTGGCCCAAGCCGGCGAAGACACGGGTGATCGCGGTGGCCAATCAGAAGGGTGGCGTCGGCAAGACCACGACCTCGGTCAACATCGCGGCCGCGCTGTCGATGAAGGGCGAGCGCGTGCTGGTGGTCGACCTTGATCCCCAGGGCAACGCGTCCACCGCCTTGGCCACCGAGCACCGCGGCGACGTTCCGGACGTCTATCAGGTGCTGGTCGACGACCTGCCGATGGCGGACATCGTCAAGCAGGTGCCCGACATGCCCAACCTCTATTGCGCCCCTGCCACCATCGACCTGGCCGGCGCCGAGATCGAGCTCGTCTCGCTGGTCGCCCGGGAAGCCCGCCTGCGCCGGGCGCTGGGGGCGTACGAGTCGGTGGACTTCGACTACGTGATCATCGACTGCCCGCCGTCGCTCGGCCTGCTCACGGTCAACGCCCTGGTGGCCGCGGACGAGGTCATGATCCCGATCCAGTGCGAGTACTACGCGCTGGAAGGGCTCGGCCAGCTCCTGAGGAACGTCGACCTCATCAAGGCCCACCTCAACCCGACGCTCCGCCTGTCCACGATCGTCCTCACCATGTACGACGGCCGCACCCGGCTGGCGTCACAGGTGGCGGACGAGGTTCGCGCCCACTTCGGCGACACGGTCCTCAACACGGTGATCCCGCGGAGCGTCCGCCTCTCGGAGGCACCCAGCTACGGTCAGTCGGTCATGACCTACGACCCGGGCTCCAGCGGCGCGATGGCCTACATGGACGCGGCCCGCGAAATCGCCCACCGGGCACTGGTATAGGGAAGCTGGCTGAGCGCTGGCGTAGGGACTACTGGACGCTGTGGGGGACTACCGGGCGCTGGCGTAGGAGATCACGGCGCGCTGGCGTAGGGACTACCGGACGCTGACGTAGGAGACCACGGCGCGCTGGTGCAGGGGAGCCGCTGAGCGTTGGCGTAGGGACTACCGGACGCTGACGTAGGAGACCACCGCGTGCTGGGTGGAAGGCACCAACTGCCCGCTGGCTTCAATGGGATCGCCCCGCGCTGCCGTAGGGGGACTGCAGTCGCGCTGCCACCTCGGCTGTCGGGCTCGGCGCGCCTCTCGACGCTGTCAGCCGCGCTACTTGGCGCGGGCGATCGAGGCCATCCCGTGCCTGTGGGCCGGGGAGCCATGTAGAGAGCCTGTGTCGACCGGGAATTGCGGCATGGGTGTCAATGGGCGGGAATGAGCGTGTGAGTCGGCGGGAGGCGATCACCCGGCACCGCCACGCATCATGAGTTGCCGCGACATACGTCGTGATGTTCTCGGGCTCCCGGCTTCGCGCCCGTGGGACGGACAGCGCAATGACTCGCCACGCCCGGATGGCAGTGGGGAATCAAATGGGTTCGGAAAGCCTCTGGCATCGGGTGTTCGGGGCATGGTGCCGTAAATCCGGTGGGACGGTGTGGAGAGGAGACACTGTCCGGGGCGCGCAACGGTAACCTCTCCTGGAGCGACCCGAATCGGCCGGGTGTGGATGAGGAGACGTAGTGAGCCAGCAGCGGCGGGGATTGGGCAAGGGGCTGGGAGCGCTCATTCCGACCGGTCCCATTGTTGACGGTACGGGGACGGTGCCTCCTGCCAACGGGTCGGTGGCGCAAGACACCGGTCCCAAGCCTGTTGCCGGGGCGTACTTCAAGGAAGTCTCCATCGCCGCGATCGTGCCGAATCCGCGCCAGCCACGTGAGGTGTTCGACGAGGAGCGCCTTCTCGAGTTGGAGGCGTCGATCCGTGAGGTCGGTCTGCTGCAGCCCGTGGTGGTGCGCCCGGTGGGTGGTGGACAGTACGAGCTCATCATGGGGGAGCGGCGACTGCGCGCCTGCAAGATGGCGGGCCTGCAGGAGATCCCGGCGATCGTCCGCAACACGCGTGAGACCGACCTGCTCCGTGACGCCCTGATTGAGAACCTCCAGCGGGAGCAGCTCAACCCGCTGGAAGAGGCGGCCGCCTACCGGCAGCTCCTCGACGACTTTGAGGCGACCCACGATCAGATCGCCCAGAAGGTCGGCCGCTCTCGGTCCCACATCACCAACACCCTGCGCCTGCTCAGCCTCCCGCCGGAAGTCCAGCTCAAGGTCGCGGGCGGGTCCATCTCCGCCGGCCACGCGCGTGCCCTGCTCGGCCTCTCCACGCCGGAAGAGATGATCCAGCTCGCCAAGCGCATCGTCGCCGAACTGCTGTCCGTGCGCGCGGTGGAGGAGATCGTCTCGCTCGGGAGCGTCCAGGCCGCGCCGGCCAAGCCTGCCCGCGAGCGTCAGGCGGCCAAGCCGACCGCCCCCGGTCTCGCCCATCTCGCGGACCGGCTCTCCGACCACTTCGAGACCAAGGTGAAGGTGGACCTCGGGCGTCGGAAGGGGCGCATCGTGGTGGAGTTCGCCACGATCGACGACCTTGAGCGCATCATCGGCACGATGGCTCCCGAGGCGGCCCGCGTCATGCGAGAGGCCGAGGAGTAGGCATCCACTCGGGAGGATGTCGGGGACCTCGCTGGTTCCCTGGTCTCGTCTGGCTGGTGGTTTCACGTGAAACAGCGGTCAGTGCTCCCCGCTCCATGTTTCACGTGAAACGGCGGGTTGCTGGTCTCCCCATGCTCGCGTGACGGGGTGCGGCGTTCTCGTGAAGTCACGCGGCGCAGACACGCCTCAGTCTGCTCTGTCTGGCGTGTGTCTGCCGTCCCCCCGAGAGTCGAGCATTTCTCTGTCCCATGGGCCAGCCAGCCCGGGTGGGAGCCCGCCTATCAGACGCATGCCGTCGCCACTGTTCTCGGGGGTGCCTCGCATGTTTCACGTGAAACGTGGCGCTCCGGCGGGCGGGAGAGTTTCACGTGAAACATCGTCGAGGGTGTCAGGTAGCTGCCTTCCGGATGTCGTTGAGGAAGTCGTCGACGTGGTCCGGCGTCGTGTCGAAGGCCATCATCCAGCGGACGACGCCTGCTGACTCGTCCCAGAAGTGGAAGAGGTAGCGGTCCAGGAGCGCCTTGGCGACTTGGACGGAGAGTCTGGCGAAGACGGCGTTGGACTCGACGGGATGCTCAAGCGTGATGCCGGGGATGCCGGTGAGACCGTCCGCCAGCCGGAGGGCCATCGCGTTGGCGTGGGCGGCGTTCCGATGCCACAGGTCGTCGGTGAGCAGAGCGGTGAGCTGAGCCGAGATGAACCGCATCTTCGACGCGAGCTGGAGCGATTGTCGGCGCAGGAACGGAACGGACGAGGCGAGGGAAGGGGCCAGGACGACGACCGCCTCGGCGGCCAGCGCGCCGTTCTTGGTGCCGCCAAAGCTGAAGACATCCACGCCTGCCGCCGTGGTGATCTCGTCCAGGCCGCACCCGAGATACGCCGCCGCGTTGGCCAGCCGGGCACCGTCGACGTGGAGGCGCAATCCGGCGGCGTGCGCGGTCTCGGCGAGGGCGGCGATCTCGGCGGGGGAGTAGCAGGTGCCGAGTTCCGTCACTTGGGAGATGGAGACGACGCGCGGCTGCGGCTGGTGGTGCTCACCCAGGACGGACAGGCGTGAGGTGATGTCGTCGGGGCGGAGTTTGCCGTCCGGCGTCGGCACGGTCACGAGCTTCACGCCGAGCAGGCGTTCCGTCGCGCCGGTCTCGTGGGTGGCGATGTGGGCGGTGTCGGGGCAGATGATCGCGTCGTAGCGGCCGAGCATGAGCGCCAGGCCGACCATGTTCGCGCCCGCGCCGTTGAGCACGGCGAACCCCTCGGCCTGCGGGCCGAACACGTCCTTGACGCGCTGCTCGAACGTCGCCGTCCAGGTGTCACCGCCGTACGCGGGCGCGTCGCCGTGGTTGGCGGCGGTCATGGCTTCGAGGACGGCGGGATGGACGCCGGCGTGGTTGTCGCTGGCGAAGCTCTTCGGGTAGGTCGAGTCGATCACACGCCAAGGCTACTTACGACACGCAACTTCGCCGGAGGTTGGCTGGGCACGTGGCGGGGTGGGTGGAGATGGGTGGGTAGAGATGGGTGGGTGGAGATGGGTGGGTGAAACCAGGAGGGTGGAGCCGGGAGGGCGCGAGCCGGGAGGGCGCGAGCCGGATGGCCGGACGCGAGCCGGGCGGTGGGTTGGTTGGCCGGACGCGAGCCGGGCGGCGAGTCGGGCGGCGAGTCGGGCGGCGAGTCGGGCGGCGAGTCGGGCGGGGAGTCGAATGAGGACGCCGCAGGGTTGGCCGGGTGTGGCAGGGCGGGTGTCGAGAGATCTCCGGTCGGAGTGGCAGATCGTGCGGACGCAGATCGTGCGGACGGCATCTCCGGGGTTGAGCGGGATCGCACAATCGGGTCAGGCGGGTGCGTGCACAGACGAGCAGCGGACGACCGGGCGGGCTGGGCGACGTATCAGGGAAGCAGCGCGCGCAAGCTGACAGTGGGAGGGTGCGGGTGTTCGAACATCCCAAGGACGGGCTTGTGCGCTGAGTCGACTTTCGCGTCTTACAGTCTCTGGCCTCCCTGGCTCGACGCTTCCGTCC